>JACKPL010000026.1 GCA_024233545.1 bacterium | reverse complement strand
CTTCTCTTAGAGCATTTGAACAACCAATTGACAGAGCTGATCCAAGAACAACAAAGTCTTTTAGAGGAACAACAACGTTTGTTGAATCATTTACTGAATAAAAAATAGATCCCCTTAAACCCCGATCGTAATGACCATCCAACAACTCACCACCCTCCTCTCCCAATACCCACCCGACACCCGCGTGGTCGTAGCGGGGTATGAAGGCGGCTTCAACGACATCACCATTCACAAACTCATCGAGCTTAAACTGGACGCTAACCAGGAGTGGTGGTATGGGCAGCATGCAGACGTTCCATCCTCCGGCGAAGAGGCTTTGCTGTTGGCGGGAGAGAACAGGATGTCGGAGGAGTATTTGAGAAAGCAGGAGGAGGAAGAAGGTTGAGCAATTTGTTGTCTTTGTCTGCAATAAGCATTACATTGCGATACTTAACGCAGACAAATGCATAAAACCAAAGAATATGATTACCTCCTAACCTGGGTGGAAAGCCTCCGCGCAAATGGCAGACTGAGTTTCAGCCTGGAAGAGGCAAGAAGTGCTTTCGACGTGAGCCAGGAAGCCCTGAAATCAGCCTTGATGCGCCTGTCGAAAGAAGGCGTGATCAAGTCGCTGGTAAGGGGATTCTACCTTTATCTGCCGCCGGAATACCGGAAAGGAGGCATGCTTCCGGCGAGCCTTTTCATCGACGATCTGATGCAATTCTTGCAGCATCGGTATTACCTGGGGCTACTGTCTGCAGCAAGCATACATGGCGCTTCTCATCAAGCGCCGCAACAGGTCTTTGTCGTTACGGAACTACCGACCCTGCGCCCCGTGAAAAATGAAAAGCTATTCATCCGGTTTGTCCATACCCGTGATTTTCCGGAAATGGGGATGGAGCAAAAGAAAACCCAGACCGGCTATCTCCAGGTCTCCTCTCCCGAACTGACTGCTTTAGACCTCGTCAAATTCGAAAAACAGGTGGGAGGGCTTCAACGCACCACCGAAGTGCTGGAAGAACTACAGGAAACCATCGATCCGAAAAAGCTGCAGGAAATAGCCAGGCAGTACCCCAGCACGGCAACCCTGCAACGCCTGGGCTACATCTTTGAATGCATTCTGGAGAACGAAGAAGTGGCATCCACCATAGATCTCGCACTGGAATCTCGGCTACGTCACTATCTGCTGCTCTCTACAGTTGAAGGCGACGAGACGACAGCTATCAATTCGAAGTGGAAGATCAAAGTAAACACCGAATTAACCGCTGAATTTTGATACCGCAAGCTTACATCGACGAATGGCGACAGTCCGTGCCGTGGCAGGATGATATCATGGTGGAGCAAGACCTCCTCATCAGCCGGTCCATGATAGCCCTTTTCTCTGATGAATTTCTGGCTGAGAAGCTGGCCTTTCGTGGCGGAACAGCGTTGCACAAGCTATTCTCACGGGAAGCTCCCCGGTATTCGGAAGATCTCGATCTGATTCAGAAAACTGCTGAACCCATCAAACCTATCTGCGACCAGATCAGATCGGTTATGGGGTGGCTGGACGAAAAGCCTGCCTATAAACAGAAAGGGGATATCTTCACCTTTTACTTCAAATTTCAACCGGAAGGACCGATTGACGCCATGAGAAAGATCAAGGTGGAGATCAATTGCAGGGAGCATACTCCCTATTTGGGGAACAAGGAGATCCCATACGAGATAAGCTGTAATAGTCAAGACTTG
>JACKPL010000025.1 GCA_024233545.1 bacterium | reverse complement strand
AACCGCCATTGTCATTGCAGAATATATTATTGCAGAACGTATAAATTCTGGATGTGTTCCAGGAAAAAGCAGCTTTGCATTTTGTGCAAGGAACAAGCCTCTGTCCCGCATGTTTTCTCTATAAGTCTCAGGTATTGTAGAAGACATATCAAAAAGTTTTTTTGCATACATGTCGGTCAAATCTGCCTTGCTGGTGATTCCAGGCCATTGGGTGATTGACGCAATCGGATTTCTTAGAGCGACATCGCTAATAAAAATGTTTTCAACTAATACATTCCCGTCATTGACTGACATGTCCATTATTTTTTTTACAATTGGTAATGGATCTTCACCTGAATATATCCCATCAGTAATATGACAAACTATAGGAGCTGGTGCATTATGCATTTTGGGGATTTCTTGACGCAAAAGCGAGGCAACTTTGTTGAAAGCTTTTGCAGTTTCAGTTGCTCCTTGCGCGTTAGTAAATACTGGTAACCCTGCTTTTGCCACTTCTTCTACTGTTTTCACGCCATTTAACACATCATAAACTTCATTAGAATAGGCAAGCATGGCAAGTTTATAGCGAGGGGAAATTGTACGCCCTTTGGTCGAACGAAAAACCAAGTCTGTAATTACCGCCTCTAATGATTTTTCGACAACATTGATTCGAGTGTTTTCTCCTATGAGAGATGACATTGATTGACTAACATCTATTACATAGATAATTAACCCAGGTGTTGCTGTGGTTGCCAGGACTTGATAACGGCTGCTTTGATGCAATTTCAAGTTTTGTTGGGTTGTTTTGATTTTTTCATTAATTGTTTCAAGCTGTTCTTCAATTTCTTGTAACCGTATAAGCAAACTTTCGGGCGTTTCAGTATCTTGAAGAGAGGTCAACTTCATTTCCATACCCGCTTTTTCCTCAATTAGTTCCTCCTGTTGTAAAAAAAAGCTTTCCAATTCCCTGCTATGACTTAAGAGCGGTTCATATCGCGTTTGAACTACTTTGTCCCCAGTGATTATGTCCCCAGAAACATTGATATCTGTGGTAATTAGGATACTGTCTTTACACGGAAAGTTTGTTGGCTGACTTAATCCCAGGGCTAGATAATACGCAGGGTGTACAATAATACAACTTTGTTTGGCAAGTAAAAGCAGTGGATCATCATAGACGAAAATAGTTTGATTTTGTGTGGCAGCTCCTAAAAATCCGATAATATATAAGATTTGCAGAATCTTGTCTGTGCTGATTGCTTCTAATTCAGGGAAAACTAATCGTGCCTTAGTTTCTTTATATCGAGTATCGAATTCAGAATATATGAAACCCGCTTTAAATCCTTGAAACAAGGCAAGAAGTTCTTCTAAATATGGGTACTGGATTGCAAACTCACTTGCAATATCTTTAAGTTTCCAATTTGAGTACTGCTTCTCAGCATCGAGAACGTCTTGAGTTGTTATGTATGTATGCTTGTTGTCTTGAGCTTTTGCAAGAGCACTGTTACAAAACTGAATAAGTTCCCGGGGCCGTTTCAGTGTGCGTTGAATGATGTAATCAAAGGAATCAATCCCGTTAACCTTATCATCAAAAAGCCTCTGCCAGATTTGATCGGGGTGGTTTTCTTCTAAGTTTGCAGAAACTTTTCCACGAGTAGAGATTAGATGTTTGAGATCGTCATATTGCCAATCCAATCGTTCTTCCATACTGTGGAGTTTGTCTGCATCATTAAATTTCAAAATATCGTAGATATCTGACCTTAGAAAGAGTATAAAGTGAGCCTTTTGTAATTCGGAATTCAAATCATGAACAGCCCTGATTAGTCCAATAATCATTAATTCTGATTCTTGTGTTTGATTCCATACCTCATCTGCTTTGTCAATGAGAACCATTATTTTTAGATTTGGCGTTTCTATTAGCAAGGCGTCCAATATAGATTGAAATTTTTCCAGCTCTGTTGCTGCGTCTTTCTCCGCTTGTAATTGTCTTGTTTCGGCAGAACCTTCTACACCAAATGCTTTAACAGATATTTTTGAGA
>JACKPL010000024.1 GCA_024233545.1 bacterium | reverse complement strand
CTGCCCAATCTCGACGAGGAGCTTCATGAATTCACGGCAGAGATGAACCTCCAACTGCTGAAGATCAAGACCAATCAGGCATTCCTTGCGCTCGACGAACAAATGGAGGCTGTCGACCTCCAGGAACTGACTCCGGAAGAGGTGTTCGTCAAACGATGCGAAACGGCCGGCCGCCCCCCGGAGCAACTGGAGGAATTGGTCGCCACCTTCCGCGAACTGCAAAGCTGGATGAACGAACGCGAAGAGTAACCTATGCGGATCGAAAAATTGCGCTTCAAGAACCTAAACTCCCTGCGCCTGGAGCAGGAGATCGACTTTTCCGAGCCGCCCTTGGGACTGACCGGGCTCTTCGCCATCGTCGGCGATACAGGCGCAGGAAAGAGCACCCTGCTCGACGCGATCACGCTCGCCCTGTACGGACAAGTGCATCGCAATAAGGAAACCAACGAGATCATGTCGCACGGCACGGGCGATTGCTATGCCGAAGTGGAGTTTTCGGTGAAAGGAGTACGCTATTTGGCCCAATGGAACCTCCACCGGGCCCACAACCGTCCCGACGGCAATTTTCAACCGGTGTCGCGCAAGCTTTCTCTGTGGGATGAAGGCAAACAAGCGTTCTTCGGGATCGCCGAACGGATCCAGCGGGAGGTCGACCTGAAACTGGAAGAGATCACCGGGCTCGATTTCAATCGCTTTTGCCGTTCGGTGCTGCTGTCACAGGGCGATTTTGCCGCTTTCCTCAAATCGAGGAACCAGGAGCGGAGCGAACTGCTCGAACGGATCACCGGTACCGAGATCTACTCCCGGATTTCCAAGGCCGCCCATGAGCGACATGATCTGGAGGCCCGCCAGCTCGAGGAACTGCAGGCCGACCGGCATCGCTTGCGCTTGCTGACGAAGGACGAAAAGAAAGCCCTCCGCCAGGAACAACGCTCTTTACAGGAGGAGATCGCCGGTCGCCATCAGCAGATCGCTCAGCTGCGCCTTGAACTCGATTGGCTGCAGGAAGGGATCCTCCTGGAAACACAAGGAGAAAAACTCCGCCTTGCCGAAAGCAAACTGCAGGAGGAAGGAACATCTCTCGAGCCGAAACAACTGCGTTTTGCCCGGCATCAGCGGGCTTTGCCCCTCGGCAAGGACCTGGCAGCTTTGGACCATTCCCTGGAACTGCAGGCCAAAGCCGACCGGCAAATCGCCGAGTTGAACGAGAAGCTGCCACAGCTCGCCGCCGAGCTGGCCGAACGGCAGGAACAACTTGAGCGACAAGCGGCCGTCCTTGCCGAACTGCGTTCCGAATTCCGGGATCAGGAGAAGTTGTTCGCCGAAATTTCCCGACTCGATGTGCGGATCGACGGCAAGAAGGCGGAATGGGAGGAACGGGAACGAGAACTGTCGCGGTTGCAGAAAGAACGACAACAGCGGGAAACACAACTGGAGGCTCAGATCCGCCGCCAACATGAACTGCAGGAACAAAGTAAGCAGGAAGCCGATTGGCTGGCGACCCGTACAGAATGGGAGAAATGGCGACAAGATGCCGCTTTGCTCGAACGGACCTTTCTCGATTGGAACGAAGCCCGGCAACTGGAAGACAAGCTGGCTGCCGAGATCAAAACCCTGCAAGCCGAGGCCTCCGGGGTGGGCAAGGAACTGGAACGGCTGCGCGCCGAACTGGAGGAAACCGGCCGGACGCTGGAAGAGAAGCTGCGCCAGTTCGACGAGCTGCGGCCCACCGAGGTCGTACGCTCCCGTTCCGATCTGATGGACTGGCAGGCCCGAAAACTGGAACAGTTTCGACGGGAAAAGGACCGCTTCGTGCGCCTGGCAGAGTTGCAGGAGCAATACCTGGACCTCCTGCGGCAACAGTCGTCTTGCCGTGACCGGATCGATTCGCTGCATGCCCGGGAAATGGCCCTGAGCCACGATCTCCTCAACTCCATCGAAGTCCTGGAGGAGTTCCGCACGGAGCGCGACTATAAGCAGCAGATCTTCGAGCAACAACAACTGATCGCCAACTACGAAAAGGATCGCGAAAAACTGGTCGAAGGAGAACCTTGTCCGCTCTGCTTCGCCGTGCATCATCCCTTTCGCGAACATCAGCAGCCGCTCCGGCCTTTCGTCGACGAGGCCAAGGCCGACTATCGACGGGCTCAGGATCGCTATGAATCGGCTTTG
>JACKPL010000023.1 GCA_024233545.1 bacterium | reverse complement strand
GCGAGCTTTGCCGACGCGGAACTGGAAATCAGGAATGGGTGGCTGCGGGGGTTGGTAGCGGAAGAACTGGGGGTGGAGGTAACGGGGAAACAAAACAGGCAAGGAGAAGAAGGAAAATCTTCGTCTTTGGAAAAGCAAAAAAAAGCCGGGCAAGCGAAAACCGAAACCTCAGGGCCCCCGCACCCGAGCATCTCTCAGAAAGGTGCGGCCTTTTCCGAACCTTTTGATTTTACAACCGAGCCCGCCCCGGCCCTAATGCGCCGTTGGGCGATGGCAGCAATGGCCGATAAGGGAAAGCGGGGAGAATTGTATGAAGCCATTGCTCGTGAAGTACGGAAGGATAACGAAAGAGGAGAAAAGAATGCCAGAGCCATCCTGATTTATCTGAAAGACAATTCATCTGTTGACCTATCCGGAGAGCTGCAAGGCTGGAAGCTGAAATTTATTCCTGATCCATATCGGCTCGTTGACCTTAGGAAATATCCGGAACTGGAAACCTCTAAAGCGGAAAATGAATTTCAGGAAGATGAAAGCAAAGTGATTGGCAAGGCTATGAGCGAAGCAGAGGAACACGGAAAACTCGAATTTATTCCAGGATAACCGGCTTTTCAAATCATCTCCATTTATGAGCCAGGAAAAAATATTGAATCTGGATGAAAGCCTAGAGGTTGAAAATTCTGAGGGCTATACCAACCTTCTGGAGGATGTTGCCGATAGTTATTTCATTCAGGAAGAAGAAGAGCAACTTAGAAAAGACGAAAAGCTGGAATTAGACTATTATTTCGATTCTTTCGATATCATCAATATGTTGCAGGGGGCGATGGCTTATGAAACCGGGTTCAAGTTCGACCGGGATGCGTTGAAAAGAGAGGAAAGGAAAAACTCAGTTTATGCCCTGGCTTTCCAGAAGTTTTTCAAGGGGATTCGCATGCTTCCTCCTCACCGCCTGGAATTCATCCGCAAACTCGACAAATCTCATGCTTTTTTTAAAGCCCCTGACAACCGCCAGGAGTATGAAAGGCTCTATGAGGAAGTTCTTCACGCCCTGAAACTCGGAGATCAGCAAACCGTTCGGGAACTCGACTCTTCAAATATCGATGAGTTTACGGAAAAACTCCTGCAGGATGGAGCGAAATTATTTAAAGCCAATTACCTGCTGAGGGAGTATACCTGGGCAAGGAGGTTCAAATACCTGATAGAGGAAAAAATCCTCCTATTGGATCAGCCAACCCGTCAATTGGCGGAAGTAGACGACCCTGGCCTGCTCAATCTGATAAGAGGCGTTTTCGATAAAATACGGCCGGGCTATCCAACCAATAACCACTATGATGCCCTTGCCTTTTACTATCTGCAGGAGCAATTAAATGCTTTTAAAAAGTCGACGGCTACAAAAAAAACGCTTCCGGTTTTCTATGCCAGCTCTCCGGTAATCAAAGAGGCTGTCTCCGATATCCGGTCGATTAATCCTGAATTATTTGCCTATTCATCTGAAGATAAACTGATCCCCATTGTCCGGGACTCCCTGTTTTTCGTGCTGGAAGCCGTTTTTACGCTGGAAGACCATACGTCCGAGTTTTTCAGCGACCTTAAAAAGGCTAAAGAAGACCTCCGGGCCCTGGTCCAGAAAGAGTACAAAAAAACGTTTGACACAGACGAAGCAGTCGTCACCAGCATCGAACACGCCAGGAAGCAGTTTGAGGAGAAGGTCAGAGAAATAATAAACGTAAAATTCGTCCAGGAAATCTGGATCAAAGAAAAAGCCTACCAGCAGTTAGTCGATGAGTTAAAGAGCATTTTTGTTTTTAAAGACAGCGACCTTCCGATAGTGGAAGAAAAAATCCAGGAAACACTGGACGAAACACTGGCCAAAGCAAAGATCGACCTAAGTGCTTCCCGGAAGTTGAGCGCCATTATTGATAATTTCCAAAACGTTTCAAAAGATATCGATAATTGCCTGGGCAATGTGCCCAGTTCCGACGTTTTCCTGGACTTCGCCCTGATGAAGTTCGGCCTGGACCGCCGGAAACTGCCCCAGTTGCAGGACAAGGTCGATTCATTGATAGATTTCAAACAAGTTCATGCCGACTACCCCCCGGTCATCTACGAGGTTATTTCGTCTTTGATGATGCAACCGGATGACAAGGAAAAAGCAGAGAAATTTCTAAGCGCCCTCACCGTTGCCTGGCTGCTCAACAAGCATGAACTGATCGTAACCCTCTGCTCCGACCTGAACCGGGAAGATTTGAGAAAACGCTATGAAACGGCACTGCTCTACGGCGCCTCTCACATCACGATCAATCGAAACAAACAGGGAATAAAGCGAACGGAAGAGATCATTGACTGCGTCCTGTCTCATACCGACGAGAATTATAAAGTCTGGCTGGGCGTGGGCTTTTTGTATTTCAGGTTATGGGAAAGCAAAACTTCTCTGAAACCCGACTTGCCGGAAATGTTCCTGGACGCCTGGAAAAACCAGCGTAAAAGCAGAGATTACAAAAAATATATACTCCACGGAGCGATCAAATACGCTACCAAAGCTTATGAGTTCCTGAAATCGGAGAAGGGCGACGAAGGACATAAGGACAACTTTCGCCTGCAAAATTACCTCTATGCCCTCAACAACGTTATTTACTACACCACCAAAACCGCCTCCAGAGAAGAATTCAAAGCGCTTGATCCACTGGTCAGCGAGCTGGAAGGCTACGAAGGGCGCCCCGAATGGCAAGGGCGCTTTTACGACACCCTGGGATGGTACTACCTCCGGGAATTTTTGCTTATCCAGGATGAGCAATTGCGCAACCAGTGCCTGGAAGAAGCAGAAAGGAACTATCAGGCGGCCATGAAACTGGGCGCGCCCCCCCGCGAATCCATTCTTTACAGGCAGCTCAACCGGGCTATAATACGGGTGAAAAAGGGGAGTAAAGAAAAATGGGAACTATGACGCCATTTCACAGAGGGGGCAAATCCCATTTAGCCAGTATTCTGTTGCTGTATGCTTATGGCAGAGATTTAGTCCATCTCAAAGAAGAGGAAAGAGACGTCTGCGCCAGGCTTGACGAAAAAATACTCCATAATTTGGGGATTAGAAGTTTTACCGACCCCCACATTGAAGATGGCAACAGGTTGATTGAGGCTGTGAAAAAGCGGAAGGAGGACCTTTTGTTTCTTTCCTACAGCGGCCATGCCGACGGGGAGTTTTTAAAACTGGAACATACGCCCGCCCGGGCGGAGGGTTTTGCCGGGATTGTTCAGGAATGCAAAAACTTGAAATGCATTTTGCTCAATGGCTGTAATACTCATGAACAAGTCGAGTTTTTCCACAGGGCAGGAATTCCTGTCGTCATCGCCACCCATACCAGCGTGAAGGATGCGGATGCAAAAGTATTCGCTGTCGAGTTTTTCAGGGTTCTCGTAGAAGGAAAAACGCTGCGGGAGGCTTGCCAGTCGGCAGAAAAAGTGTTGGCATCCTTTAAGGATACAGAGGAATTTAAGTTTCATCCTTTTGAAAGGACAAGAGGGTTCGATATTGACCATGAACCGGGCGAGCCTTTTTATGGGCTTTCCTACCTGAAAGAAAAAGAAGGCTTACTGGACCTTTCTCTTCTTGGTTTCATGAGGGAGTTATCCACCATTCAGGCTTTTGAAGGAAAGCCGAGGTACCAGAATATACTTTTTATAGGAAACCCTAACCCTGAAAGCTGCCCGCACATCTCCAAAAGCCTGGAAATAATCTTCCGGAAAAGAAAATACAATTGTATGTTTTTTAATCCGGATGATTATTGGATCCCCCGGGATTATGGATGCGGCCAATTAAAAAGATACCTGAAGAAGGCTGGCAAAGTAGTCTTTTTGATAGACCAAAGCGAGAAAAGCCTGAAATTTTACAACAATACCGACGGCTTCTTCGACGCTTGCCTGAAGACTGTA
>JACKPL010000022.1 GCA_024233545.1 bacterium | reverse complement strand
TTCTGGCGTTTTTTCGGGTTCGCATGAACCATATGAACCATATGAACCACTTTCGACTATAAACGCCTCGTGAGGGCGCTTCGAGGCGTTTATAGCCAAATCAGGTTCATTTCGTTCATATCGTTCATGGCGGTCTGTTTCGAGTGGTGCGCCCGTCGCCTTGTCCGCCGAAGTGCTTGATTTGCCGTTGCTTTCTGTCTGGGTTGCCATCGATGAGGCGTTTATAGCCAAATTTATAGCCAAATCAGGTTCATTTCGTTCATATCGTTCATGGGCGCCGGTTTCGAGCAGTCCGATACCCAGCCACCAGATACCTACCATGCGACGTTGACGCTGAAAACCGCGCTCGGTGAGGCGCATTCCAAACCGGCGTTGCGGCTCCGGGCGTTCGCCGTTCGCCTCGCACCACGCGGAATAGCTCGCATACAGGTCGGCGGCCTTGGCATCGGCTAACCGCTTGATAACGCAACATTCTCCCAACCAAGCGGCCAGAATATCTTGCTGTTGCCGGTACGCCTCGGTTGCCTCTTGAACAGCGTCAGGCAGCGTCAATCCGTCCTTCTGCCACGCCAGGCAGCCCTGGACGGCCCACGCGAGAATGCCGGGCAACTCGGCGGTGAGTTTCTCTTCCATCCTTGGGTCCTTCACCGGATCGCCCTTGCCTGGATCGTGGAAGGTGGTGTTGAACGGGATCAGCCGGACGCGCCGCCAGATGGCGTGATCCGTCCCGCGAATTTCCGGGCGGTGGTTCGTGGATAGCCAAATCTTCCACGTCGGTTCGAACTCCCAGAAGTCTTCGCGCATTCGCCGGGCGCGTACCGAATCGCCGCCGGTGAGTTGCTTCACCAGCACTTCGTTGAACCGGCGGTTTTCTTCGGTCTCTTGGCAGATGACGACGCGACGACCGTAGAGGTCGGCTTGTTCCGTTGGATGTCGGCGGTTGTGGTCGGTCATGAGCAAGTCTGGCGCCGCTTGCAAGGCCAGCCGGCCCAACAGCTTTCTGAGAATGTTGAGGAACACGGATTTGCCGTTGCTGCCGGAACCGTGGCAAATCAGCAGAATCTGTTCCCGTACGTCGCCGGTCAGGCTGTAGCCGATGGCGCGGCGCACGAACTCGATAAGCTCAGCATCGCCGGAAAAAATATCCTCCAGAAACCGCGTCCAGGTCGGGCAGGTGGCGGCCGGGTCGTACTGAATCGCGGCGCAGTGGGTGAGCAAATCGGCGCGGGAATGGTTACGCAGCTTGCCGGTTGAAAGGTCGATGGTGCCGTTCGCGGCATTGAGCAGGAAGCGGCCGTGGTCCAGTTCCGAGTTATGAACGACAACCCGGCATTTCGCCATGTCGAGTAACGCGCTTTGGCGCTTGCCGCTTTCCAGGTCGTGGGCCAATGCCGCAATGGTGTCGCGTGTTTTCGAATCGATTTCATCGCACGCTTTTCCGTACAACACGCGCGGCAAGTCGGCTGACATCTGGCGCACTTTAATCGAGTCATCAATCCGCCAGTGGGAGTTGGTCCAGACGAGCCATTTGTCCCACGGCGGGCAGTACCGAACGTTGTCGCCGTGCTCCTTCAGAAACAGCGCGGCGTTGGCTTCATCGGTGCCGCGATAGGCGGCAATGCCGCCTGATCCTGGATCGACGGACTTTCTAGCCTTTCCCGCGCGCGGCGTCTGTGCGGGTTTGGCCTTCAACAGCGCATCGCGAACCGCCTCGACCCCACGCAAGGCCGCCAGGTCGTTGAAGTCAGATCCGGCCTCACCCTCCGCGAACTCAGGAACCGCCAGGTCCGCCTTGATCGCCTTGGCGGCAGCGGTCGCTTTGGTGAGTCCAGGATTACCCGGAGTGGCGCGGTCGTTGTCGGCGGCGATGACAATACGCTTGCCGGGATACAGCGCGTGGACGGCCTCCGCCACGGGCCGCATGTTGCCGGCGTCGCACGCCATGATTGCGCACCAGGATTCCTCGCCGTCGGCGGCGTCCAGCACGCTGGCGGCGGTGGCGAGGCCCTCGGCGATGTAGATCACGTCGGCATGTGCGGGATCGCCAAGCACGAAGAACGCGCCGGTCTTCGCGCCGCCTTTCAGGAAGTC
>JACKPL010000021.1 GCA_024233545.1 bacterium | reverse complement strand
TTTTGTGATTTTTTAAATGGGTTTATCAACAAGTTACAAAAAACGGAACCAATCGGGGGAATATTTTTAAAAACGGAACCAATCGGGGGTATTTTTTGGAGATTTTTGGCACTTAGTTGCAAAGTACGCGGAACCAATCGGGGGAATAATTGCCAGAGTACGGAACCAATCGGGGGAATAATTGCCAGAGTACGGAACCAATCGGGGGTATTTTTTGGAGATTTTTGACGTTTTTTCAGATTTTTTGGCAGAGTTTTTGGGTTTTCCCAAGAGTCTTTTCCAGCGGTAACACCCCCAAGTGTTACCGCGCTGGAAGTTCCAAAAATGCGAAATCCGAAAATGAATCAAAGATTGAAGTTAAAAATATCTACACGGTCAACATTCACTGGACACCTCCGTTGAGGTGTTCAATGAATAATGATCTGTATCTGCTTACGCTACGCTTCGCTCCGCTCCAGCAGATACAGATGAGTGTTCTTTATTCATTGAAGTCCACAAAAGTATCTTTGTCATCGAAACTGACCCATGTAAGATATTCTTCGTTGACTTTATAAGTCTTCAGAAGATGTACTTAACACATGCTTCGTGAACTGAAATCCGTGCCGCCGCAAATTTCACCAGAAACTTCTCCTGCTTTCGGTTCCAGTTCATCGGTTCCGGGTCACGCGGCGTTCCGCCGCTTTCCCATGACCCCAAAATCGTCTGGAAACCCACTTGTAAGCCCCGTACAGCCACTTTTTCGATGAAGTCATAGTTGGGTAGCGGGTCCAAATAAAAACGGCTGAAATCGGCTCACAGTGCGTTTAAAATTTATTGCGACATCCATTTTGTTGAGGTATAATGATCGGGCATAAACGTTACCCGTCAACATCCATCAGTTTTTCACTCATGTTCTGATGGATGTTTTTAATTGAAACGAAATGTCTTGACGTAAGTGGTGTGTGGTGGTACTGTGGGTCATGAAGTGGTGGTTGACACAACTTCATGCTAATTCTCCAGTAAGCCCCGCGAAGATGCAAAGTCTTCTGCGGGGTTTTTAATTTTAGATGGGCGTCACCATGGGATATTCAGGAGACACTGGTAAGATGTGTCGGTCGTATGCGCTGCTGGCTCCCGTTGCTAACCATACAAAAGCCTCAAGATCTGTTTCGCTATAAAAACCCGCATAGTAGATTTTATTTGTAGTGATTTGTACAATGCGCACCGTGCGTTGTGCGGTCGCGGTACTTTCAATCACCAGGTTTCCTGGTCTTAATTCTTTTAACCATTGATCTCTTGATCTCATTATTTTGATCTCATGTTTAGTTTGTCAAAAACATGCATCCAGAAACGATCCGACAGATCACAATGTTGCCAATAATGATCTTCATATCGTTCGTTTATGAATGCTAACAGGTATGTGATGTAAAAATTCATTTTGATCTCCTAAAAGTGCATCCCGTAATGTATAAATATATTTATACATTACGGGATGATTGGTGTAAATAACTCAGGTATAACAAACTTTAACAGCGTTCCATGGAGAATTTAATATGCCCGAACTCAACGAACCCGTGATTCATCGTAAAAAGAAAAAGGTGGTAGTGGTGAATGATCGGAAATCGCCGATTGTATCGGCCACCATCACGAAGATTATTAAGCCGGAAAAAGTGAAGCCACCCAAAGTGGCTAAACCAAAAAAGGTGAAGCAACCACCACCTCCCCCCAAAGTGAAAGGTCCGGCTCCGGTGCCCCATCCCGATGGGACGCCACAAGAGCGAGCGGAAAAGTTTTTAGTGCGATTAAAATCTGAACAAGCGTTGTTTCAGCAGTATCGGCCATTGAAATTGAAAGTCAATAAAGATCTTAACAAGATGTATCCCGATACGGCACACCATGTTATTTGCCGATCTTTAGAAAGATATTGTAACACGTTGGAGTATTTGCAAACATTGAAAGCCAACGCAGATCGATTTGATTTAGATCTTAATCCGGTGGGTCAAGTGACGGAAGATCAAGCTCTTGAAGCGAAAACACGATGGAAAACAAATCTTCGTGCAACGATTAAACGGCGGTAGATCGATGTGGGGTTCCGGTAATGTATAATAATATATTATACATTACCGGAAATTTAAAAAAATGGTAAAACAAGTGTTATTTATTGGTTGTTAATTTCTGATTTTTGTTATTTTTGTAACACTATGATCTCCAAAGTGGACAATGTTTGTGAGGTATGAGGTTGCCATAACCATTACGACGACGCTCCAATAGTTGTTCGGGAAACAGAAAGCACACTTCATGTATACCAAAATTCTTGGTAGCGTAAAATTCACAAAACTTTCCGGTAGAAAAGTCGATTGCACATGTGGGCTCTTCTTCGTTGTTGATGTAACGAGTGAAGGTTACAGTGACTTTTTCTTCACGCATTTAGATCTCCTTTTTTGCGGATTATTTCAAACAGTGATTGGCCACTGTTTTCAATTGCGTTGCCATGGGTGATTAGCCATTGTCCGTGTTGTTTGGAAATCTTCTGTATACGTCGGTATCCGGCTTCACGAATTGGTTTGTTTTGGGAATTGACTAATAGGTAGCGGGTTTGTCCGTTAATTTGTAATGTTCCTGCAAAAAATCCAACAGCCCATGGATCATTTGTCAATCCATCACTCCACACCGTTCCAAGTACATAATCACCAATTTTAACTTCTTTCATGTGATTCTCCATGATAAATATAGATCTTGGTGAATGTTGATTTGAATCCCGTTATGCCACGTCCTCCTCTCGACGACTCCGCAACAATAACCGGGCGGTTTTCAACACGTTTTGAATGTTCTTTGCACCAACTGCTTGTTGCACTTTAGTGGGATGCTTAATGACATCTTCCCATGTGGTAATGCCCATCGCAGATAACTTTTTCGCTCGGACTTTTCCGACACCGGGGAGTTGTACCAGTTGAATCAACTCTTGACTGACGCCATATTTCAAACGAAGTGGAAGAATCATGAGTGCGTCGTAGCGGGGGATGCGGGCAATACCACATGCCCAATTGACTGCGCTGATAATTCTTTCCGCATCATACTGAAAGGTTTTCAATGTGGGGGAGTACGTGTTAGTTTCATGACCCACAATCTGATTGTAAACATCTCGCGCCAACGTGGATTGTTTCAATATGGGACCTCGTCCCCACTTGGGACGTAAATGGTTAAAATAATCTTGTACAGTTTCCATCTCGTTGCGTTGAATGTATGGGAGTTGATAGTTGGGCGCGGCCAATGCGTATGCCATGCACAAAT
>JACKPL010000020.1 GCA_024233545.1 bacterium | reverse complement strand
TGGCATAATAACAACTGTCGGTAGGCAATATACTGGTGAGCACTTTGAAGGGAAAATCGAAGTTGTATTGGTGATTGAAGGTGATCTGGCCATAGGCAGGGGAGGCCAGGCAGAACCACAGGAGGAGAAAGGGGAGCTTTTTCATGGTAAAGATTAGTTTTCGTGGGGAGGGCATAATGCCAACTTATGGCTTTGGCTTTGATCCACCCCCTAACCCCCGCCAGCGGGGGATATTTTCCCGAGTTTAGCGGTGCGTTCTCCCCCGCTGGCGGGGGCCGGGGGGTGGAAATTATGTGTAAAACCTTATTATGTCCATCCTTAATGATAAAAAAATTACCTTATTTCATCAAAACCAGCTTCAAAGCAGGGTAGGCCTTGCCCTGTTGCTCAATTTTGCAGTAATACACGCCGCGGCCGAAACTGCCGGTATCCCAGCCGATATGCCCTTTTGGGCCTTCCATCTCAAATGTTTTGACCGCTTGCCCGTTGATGTCGTAAACCCGCAATATCGCCGCGGCCGTTTCCTCTCTCAAATTGTAATAGAAGGCAACCGCGTCTCTGGCGGGGTTGGGCATTGCTGTCAATGGCTGGTAGGCGCCGGCGGGTTTGCCGTTGTTTCCAGGGCCAGAGGGCGCCGCAGGCCTCTGGTGCCCTCCCTGGGGTGTTTTTGGCGTAAGCTCATATTGATAGCCGTCCACCAGCTCTTCATCCAGCTCGGCATAAAGGAAAGCCTGAAAGCCGGGCGCGCGGAGCTCGTCGGGGTTAGGTGCATGCGCCCCATCAGGCATTGGGTAAGGGCGCAGCGGGTTTCAAAATCGCACCCCAGCCGGTTGTACATGGATTTCCATGGGGTGTCGGCGCTACTGGCACGGATACAGTGGTTGCCAGCCTGGGCCCGCTTAATATCAAGTCGCCCGTAGCAGGCATATCCGTGAATTCGACGGTGACGTCGGCGGTAAAATATCGTCCGTATAATCCAGCGTGTTCAGAGAATCGCATTCCGAAAGGTTGGAGGTAGAGATACTGGTAATTCCGCAAACCAGGCCAGGAGCGTTATTGAAATACTATTCAAGCGGAAGGAAACAATGTAACGCTCTCTCTGAGCATGAAACCAAATTATCATGCCAATGAGAGAAAAGAAGTACTTATTTACGTATACACACAAAAGCAGCCTCCAAACAACTCCTATTGTCATCCAACCTACAATCCCGGCGGCGGCAGCTCAGTATTTTGGGGCCTGTCGAATCACCCAAAATCACAGCGTATGAAAATCACCCAACTTTCTGTCGTTGCCTTGTTTTTTGGCAGCTTCCTCTGGTTAAGCAACAGCACTGGCGCCCTGCCGGAGAATACAAACGCCCCCGGAGAACTCACCTGCGGGCGCGCCCCCTGCCACAATATCCCGAATAATGTGGGATCCGCCCAAATCGGCATCGACGTCGACGGAGGCGCCGGCACCTATCAGGTAGCGATACCCTGACGGTCACCGTTTCCATCGAAGGGGCGCAGTCGCCCCGCAACGGCTTCCAGATCACCGCCCCGGATGCCGCCAACCAGAAAAATCGGCACCTGGGTGCTCACCGCGCCCCAACAGATGCAGGTCATCAACGGCATCGGGCTGCCCCGCAGCTACGTCACCCACCGCGCCGCAGGCAATATGCAGGCCAGTTGGTCTATGGAATGGGCCGCCCCGGAGGAAGACGCAGGAGACATTACCTTCTATGCCTCCGTTCTGGATGCCAACAACAATGGCACCAATACCGGCGATGCGCTGTATACCACTACCAGCACAGCCAGTTTTGAACCCACAAACGCTATCCCGCAACCCGATTCCGGGCCGGACGTAAAAATATATCCCAACCCGGCAACCGAGGCAATCTTTGTCCACAGCCCGAAGAACCTGCTTCGCGCTATCCGGCTCATAGACAGCCAGGGCAGAGAACTCCGCCAATGGCCGGCAAGCCGGGAAACCAACCGGCTGGAGGCCTCCGGAATATCCGCCGGGATTTATTTCCTTTTGATGGAAACGGAAAAGGGACAGGTGGTGAGGAAAATAGCTATACAGAGGTAGCTTTCCTGCCTTTTGCAGGCTTGATGAGGTTGAGGTTGAGGTTGAGGTTTGAAGCGTTTTCCCGGGGAATACCCCCGGCTGTTCCCCATCCTAAACCTCAGCCTCAGCCTTCACCTCAAACCCTACATTACCCCTGCCAGCCGCCCACCTTTCTGTCAACCGCCCGGCGCTGCCTTCTAAATTCAACTTTTTTTGTAACTGTTTAGGTGAGCCTGATGCCTTTGCCACGAAGACACCAAGACACCAAGATCGCACCAAGGCTTTGTGCAATCTTAGTGTCTTGGTGTCTTCGTGGCTAAAAAGCGGAGGACTGCTAAATAGTTACTTTTTTTTCAAAATGTCCGCCATATTTGGTTACTTTATTGCGGTTTGGCAAAGCATTTTGCTGTCAACGCAATGCCTTTACGAGTAAACACGCACTACTTTAGGTATTTTGGTGTTCTGGTATTTCGGTGTTATGGTGCTGCGGCCGTCCATTCGTCAGGGTAAATATGGCTAACCTTGAGCCTGACTACCACAGGCACCGGTTCTATATCGGAAAACCGCAACACCGAAATGCCCAAACAGTTACGTAAACACGCTATATTTGGAGTGCGCTGTCCTGTACTGGCTTATCTAGCCACAAAGACACAAAGACACGAAGAACCCACTAAGTCTTTGTGCATCTTAGTGACTTGGTGTCTTCGTGGCTAGGCCAGTCCGCGATCCCAAAACAGAACCAAACCCTTACTAATGAGAGAATTGCCCTTACGCTCAAACCTTTGTGCATTCGTACATTCGTGCATTCGTGTATGCGTTTTGCCTGGAAGAAGCCAGGCTGCTTATCTGCCGGTGTGCGCGCTGCCCCTGCTCTTCGCCCTCTTCCTGCCCCTCTGCGGCCCGGCCCAGAGCGTGGTGGTCAACAACCCATCCCAGTGCCCCATCGGGCTGAACATCCCGGATGCGGGCTGTGACCCCAATGTCAATGTCGTACCCGATCCCGAACAGGTCGTCGTCAACGTCAACAACGCGCCGGGCAGCCGGCTGGGGGTTGATGTCTTCCTGCGGGAGGTACAATTCATCATCCGCCATCCCTGGGCCAACGACCTGGACATTACCCTCACTTCCCCGGGCGGCATCACCATACCGCTCACCCGCGACAACGGCGGGGGCGACGACAACTACGGCGACCCTGCCGTGCCGAACTGCGGCGCGCCCGTGCGCCTCAACATGGAAAGCTGCGTTTCCGTCAAGGATGGCGAGCCGCCCTTTACCGCCGAACCGTATCGGCCGGAGGGCAGTCTCTTTCAGTTCAACGACGGCGCCACCGACCCCAACGGCCTGTGGCGGCTCAACATCTGCGACGACGCCCAGGTGCATACCGGGCGGCTGGATTACATCAACCTCATCTTCTCGCCCATCTCCTGCCTGCCGGTGGAAACCGTCAGCGTAATCGCCCAGGATACCAACGCCACCACCATCAACTGGTCGCCATTCAACAGCTGCGGGGTTTCTATAATAGAATACGGCCCACCGGGTTTCACCCCCGGTACCGGCGCCGCCGCCGGCCAGGGCACGGTAATGACAGTCAACGGCTGCCCGCCCTTCACCCTGGACGGCCTGGCGCCGGAAACCGCCTATGAACTGTACGTCCGCAAAAGCTGCGGCGGCTCCTTTTCCGGGAACTCCTGCCCGGTATTCTTCGAAACGGGATGCCTGCCGGCCGCCCAAAGCCAACGCACCCATTTTGACGACCTGCCCGCCTGCGGCCTGTTTTGCGATACCGAATGCGACATCGCAGGCACCTGGCGCAACAGCCGCGACGACGGCTTCGACTGGCTCGTCGACGCGGGAGGAACGCCTACGGTTGGCACCGGCCCCTCCGACGACGTCAGCGGCGGCGGCAATTACATCTACCTGGAAACATCCGGCGAAATCTGCCAGCCCAACAAGACGGCCTACCTGCTGTCCAACTGCATACAACTGGACAAGCAGGGCAGCGACACCTGCCACCTGTCCTTCTTCTACCACATGTTCGGCGTCGGCATCGGCACGCTGAAGCTCGAAGTGTCCGACAACGGCGGCTTCTCCTGGAATACCCTCTGGCAAAAGAGCGGCAACCAGGGCACGGACTGGCACAGGGCCTACGTCAGCCTCAGCGGTTTTGCGGACGGGCAGGTGCTGCAGTTCCGTTTCGCCGGCACCGAGACCATCAGCTCCCGGGGAGATATCGCCCTGGACGAAATCCTCTTCTACGGCTCCGCCGACCTCGGCCCGCCCACCTTCGAATACTATGCCGACAACGATGGCGACGGCTACGGGCGGAGCAACCAAACCATCAGCAGCTGCTCCGGGGCGCCCCCGGCCGGCTACGCCAGCCAGCCCGGCGACTGCAACGACAACAACCCCAACATCAACCCCGGCATGGCGGAAACCCCCTGCAACGAGCAGGACGAAAACTGCAACGGGCTGGCGGACGACCCCATCCTGCCGCCCCCGGCCGCTTTGAACGACACCATTTGCTCCGGCGAAGACGCCTTCCTGCGCGCCACGCCCGGCTTCGACAAGTTCATCCTCTGGTACGACCGCCCCGACGGAGGCGACCCCATCGCTGCCGGCGAGCTCTTCACCCCCGCCCTGCCGCTGGAAAACAACGGCCCGGCACCCATAACCGTCACCTACTACGCCGAGGAAACCGACGGATTCTGCTTTTCTGCCCAGCGGGCAGCAGTATCTGTTGTGGTCAACCCCCTGCCGGATGTCAGCACGGCAGATCGCCCGACAGTATGCCCCGGCGCAATGCTGGACCTGGCCAGCCTCGACATCCAGGACGCCAACTTTACCGGCAGCACCATCACCTTCCACGACGGCCTGCCGGCAACGGACGGCAACCTCCTGCCGTCGACCATCGTCAGCCCGCTCCAGAATACCACCTATTACTTCAAAGCGACGACCGATGCCGGCTGTGCTGATGTGGGCAGCGTCAACGTGGCGGTGCTGCCCGGGCCCGCCCTCGCCTTTTCCCCCGCCGATTCCTTTTCCCTTTGCCGGGACAACAGCACCCTGCTGAGCGTGCAGGCCAGCGGCGGGCAGCCGCCCTATTCCTACCTCTGGAGTACCGGCGCCACCGGCAGCAGCACCAGCATCCAGGCCAACCAAACGCCGGGCACGACGGATTTCTATGCCGTCACCGTGACCGATGCGGGAGGGTGCCTGAGCATCGACAGCGTCCAGGTCAATACCACCGTGAGCATCGACTCCCTGCGCAGCTTCGTCACCGAAGTGAGCACCTGCGCCGGGGCCGACGGCAGCATCACCCTGGTGCCCCTCAACGGCGCCAGCCCCTTTTCCTACCAGTGGCTAGGCAGCAACGGCATCAGCGGCGACACCACCGGCATAGCGGATACGCTGCGCATCCTCAACCTCTCCCAGGGTTCCTACCGCATCACCGTGACCGACGACTCCGAGCAGGCCTGCCGCCTCATCCTGCGCTCCCTGATCGTCAACGGGCCAGGGGCGGTCGTACAGGATATAACGACTGAAGACGTGAACTGCGCCGGGGCGGCCAACGGGCAGGCTTGCCTGGAAGTGTTCGGCGGCACGCCCCAGTACCTGTGGAGCAGCGGCCATACCCAACGCTGCGCCGGCGGCCTGCCCGGCGGCACCTATTCGGTCACCGTCTCGGAAGGCATTTGCGAAAGCGTGATTGAAGATATACTTATCGAAGAGCCGGACAGCCTCCGGGCGGCGGCCAGCCTGCAGCTCCCCTCCTGCTCCAGCCTCAGCGATGGTGCCATAATGCTTGACGCCTTCGGCGGAAGACCTCCCTATACCTACCGCTGGAGCAACGGCGGCATCCAGAAAGACGCCCTCAACCTGGCCGGCGGCAGCTATACCGTCACCATCACCGACGCCAACAACTGCACCCTCATCCGGACCTATATGCTGCCGGCACCCAGCCCCGTGGGCATCACCCTGGATTCTCTGTCCGCCCTGAGCTGCCACGGCCTGGCCGACGGCAGCATCAAAGTGACGGGCCAGGGCGGCACGCCCCCTTACCAGTACCGCTGGAGCAACGGCAGCACCGCCCCCCTCATCATCAACCTGGCCCGGGGCAGCTATTCCCTGACCCTGACCGACTTCAATGGCTGCCAGGCCGTGCGATCATACCGTGAGCCGGCGCCGGTCAGCCTCTCCCTGCTCGAAGCCACCCAGCCGGAATGCGTGGGCGACAAAACGGCAAGATCATCGTGCGATTCCGGCGGCACGGCGCCTACCAGTACAGCTGGAGCGAAACAGGCACCGACAGCATCCTCCTGAACCTGCCCGTGGGTACGTACTACGCCTACGCTACCGATGCCAACAACTGCCCGCCGGACACCCTGGAGGTCGAACTGACCGCCTTTTCCTTCATCGACCTGGACATCACCGTCAAGGAACCGGACTGCGTCGGGCTGGAAACCGGAAGGATCAGCCTGCAGCCGAACGGCATCCCGCCTTTCTCCTACGCCTGGTGCCGGGGCGACACCACCCAACCATCAACGGGCTGGACACCGGCTACTACTGCGTCCGCATCGAAGACGGGCAAGGCTGCCTCTACGATACGGCCATCGTGCTGAACGCAATACAGGTATTCGAAACCAACACCATCGTCGTGCAGCCCACCTGCGCGGGCACCAACGACGGGCTGATCGACATCAACCTGATACGATCCGGGATGCCGCCGATCAGCTTCCGCTGGAGCGACGGCGCCACCGGCGTCCCCCGCCTGGACCTGCCGGACGGCGACTACCACCTCACCATCAGCGACGCCAACGGATGCCGCCTCGTGCCGCCGCCCATCACCATACAGAGCCCGCCCCACCTGGAGCTGGGCATCGAAGGCATCGGCCGGATCAACTGCTTCGGAGACACCACCGGCTTCATCGAGGTGGCCGTGCGGGGCGGCACCCCGCCCTACGCCTACAACTGGTTGGGTGAAGACTACAATGGGGAAGACCTGTTCGATATTCCGGCCGGCAGTTACCGGCTGCTGGTGCAGGACGACAACTCCTGCCCGATCGACACTACTTTCGTCCTCACCCAGCCGCCGCCGCTCAGCGTTGCCGTGGAGGTAACCGCCGAAGATATCTGCCAGGGCGGCGCCGTGCAGGAATTGTGCGCAGAAGTGAGCGGGGGCGCCCCTCCCTACAACCTGCTGTGGAGCAACGGCGCTACCGGCGATTGCCTGGACCAGCCGGCCCCGGCCGATTATATACTTTATGTAGAAGACGCGAACGCCTGCCTGGCCGAATCCCCTTCCGTCAAGGTAGACGACGATATAGCGCCCTTCCGGCTGGACACGTTCTACGTGGATAACGTCAGCTGCAGCGGCGCCAGCGACGGCTGCGCCACCGCCATCGTTTCCGGCGGCTCCTCCAACTACCGCTTCCATTTCAGCAACGGGGTTATCCGGCAGAATCCCGGCGACAGCGTCACCATCTGCGGCCTCTCCCCGGGCAACTACCGGGTGACGGTGACCGACCAGGTGAACGGCTGCATAACAGCCTCGGTACTGCTGGCGGTCACGCAGCCGCCGCCCCTCTTCTTCCGCCGCGACAGCATCGGGGGGGTCGACTGCTTTGCCGGCAACGACGGCGGCGTCTACACGACCACCTCGGGAGGGACGGCGCCGTACACCTACGCCTGGTACAACGCCCAGGATGAGGTGGTCGGCGACGAGGGTGACCTGACCGGCGTACCCGCCGGGCGGTACCGAGGGGTTGTCACCGACCATCACGGATGTACCGCCACGGTGACCGGCACCGTGCCCTCTGCCAATCCGCCCATCCGGGATACGCTGGCCGAGGTGCGGCATGTGGCGTGCCGGGGAGAGCGCACCGGAGGCATCAGCCTTGACGTGCTGGGCGGCTCGCCGCCTTTTGACTATGAATGGAACAACGGGCTGGCCACCCCCGATATCGACAACCTGCCGCCCGGCAGTTATACCCTGACCGTCACCGACAGCGATGGCTGCCAGGCGATCTTCGGCCCCTTTAACGTCGGGCAGCCCGCTACGGCCCTGCAGGTGGCCGTCGAGGGCGACCCCGTCACCTGCTATGGGGAGGAGGACGGCGCCATCGAGGCGAGCATCAGCGGCGGAGACCCGCCCTACTCCATCGAATGGTATTATGAAGGCATGCTGATCCCCACGCCGGACACCAACTTCCTGGACGAGCTGGCGGGGGGAGCATATATAGTCATCCTCCGGGACAGCAACAACTGCGTCCGGGAGTACGAGCTGGAGCTTCCCGAACCCGAAGAGATCGACATTTCGATCAATCTCAGCCTGCCCAACGGGCAGCAGGACGGCACGGCCACCGCCACCGCCTCGGGCGGCGTTCCGGGGTACAGTTATCTTTGGAATACGGGAGACACTACCGCTGCGATCTCCGTCTCCCTGGGGTCATCCTACATGCTTACCGTTACCGACCAGGTGGGTTGCCAGGAGACGGCCGGCGTAACGATCACGTCGGCCTTCGGGGCGGAGCTCGTCCGCAGCGCCCGCCTGTTCCCCAACCCCACCTCCGGGGAGCTGTGGCTGGATTTGCAGCTGGCGGCACCGGCACCGGTAGAACTGTTCCTGCTGGATGCGCTGGGAAGGGCTTGGATGCGGCGGGATGTGGGCGTTGTTTTGCAGGAGCGCCTTTTGCTGGATAGGGGGGGCAGCCTGCCGGAAGGAGTGTATTGGGTGGTATTGCGGTCGGAGGGGCGGATGGTGTATAGTGGGCGGGTGGTGGTGTATTAACCGGTGTTCGGTATTCGGTGTTCGCCCTCGTGCTTCCGGAACGAAGTCCCGGGGCAGTTGTTGGTTTCCCTCGACCCGCTCG
>JACKPL010000019.1 GCA_024233545.1 bacterium | reverse complement strand
TCCCAAAGATAGAAGTAAGAAGTGGACTTATCCAGAAAAATACAATAGACAAAAGGGAAAGCGCAAGTAAAACAATAACCAGCTTGTTGCTCATTTGTTCAATCTCCCTGCATTTATTTGTAATCAATTTTGTATGTGCCATCTTTGGCATCAATATCAACTTTTAATAAGAAATCCATCCCTTGGTAATACATAACTACCCAATCATCTGTGAAGTATGAAATGCGTATTCGGCAATTATTAGATAATCGTTGCCGTAGTTCTGCCCCACCTGCCTCTTCTGCAATTTGCAACGCTTCATCCGCAGTAATGGCGCCCTGAACTGATAAAGCCTCTTGAAAAGAGGCATCGGGGTTATTAAAGAATTTATCAAAAAAGGTGACCTCTGGTATACGAGCATATTCTATATTTACAGAGTATATGGCTTCTCTTAATGGGCGAATCTCCATATACAAAACTGGAAACGACTTTGCCTCACGTTTATAGAAAATAATCGTTGCACGATCAAACCCCAGCATATCGTCCCCGCATTGGTCAATCTCAAAGGATCCAGGGGCAAACAACTTCCATCCCCCACTAGTAAATTCCCTAGTTCGGTATACACGGTGAGAGCTAGCAATTACAAAATAATCTGCTGAAGTCCACGCAAAACTACCCGGTGGATGATCCGGGATAATTTCCCTTTCCTCATAGAAACGAAAAATGTCTTTTTTGCCATTTGCAATATCTGTCAAAATCTCGTCAGGCTCTATTTCGTAATACTCCCCGCCTGATACAGGAGGATTATCAAGTGGATCCATTTGCCCCGACATCCCCATTATTATGCCCCACAAATAACGTAATAGAACAAAACCACAAGCGCAGACTATGGCAAGAACTAACAGATAAATCAACCAAGTTTGTCTTTTCATTCCCTCACCCCTGTAGACAGATCATTCGTTATTAATTCTTTAATTCTCTCAATATCCAAATCTTGCGGCAGAGAGTAACCTTTATCTTCTAAATTGGATGTTTCGTCATAAAATTTTTCGAGGCTATATCTTGTGTCAAAATCAGCGCCATTAGTAAAAAACAAACTGTTATAAAGGATTACTTCTGCGCTTTCCTTAGTAAGCGGATTCTTGTTAGCCTGATTCACCCTCTCTTCCCATTCGCCCTGCTTAACTTCAAAATATGCTTCCCAGTTTATTTGACTATCCGTAATAAAACCATTTTCAGGTGTCATTACCCTATTAATATCGTTGTAATCGAAACCAGGCCCGTTCTGAGCCATAGCAGCAATAATATATTTATCAGTATTCGTCAATATAATATTGTATTTCTCGCTTAGGTTTTCAGCTCTATCAAAAACCTGTTGAATACGCCTGCCCATACCTCGAACAGCTGTAACATTATCATTTGGATCTTCACCTGGCAGACCTAAACCATAACCACGACAATTTGCCCTTTCACATATACTCCCGTCATCATTAAAACCTGTTTTATAGGGAGTATCCAACTCATTTCTACTTAATTGGGCAGGTCCTAAATGAGAGTTTTTGTCCTTCTCATCAACATTTTTCCCATCAGATTGGACATTTATCGATGCCGCAAGATAAGTCTTCATAACAGCTTGATCAGGGAGGTAGTAAATCGTCCACCTTGAAGGTCGAGGAACTAATGTTTCTCCAACTGTTGGATTGTCGCCTTTATTCGAATATATATTCTTCAATGGCGATGCAATGGTTCCTAAAGCAGATATACTCGCATTCCAAAGCATAGATAGCAAACCCCCGTTATTCTCCTGCGCCACGGACGCTAACCCTGCCCATCGTGCTGCGTAGACATTATTCAGTCGTTCCTGCTCTGCCTTCTTCGCCTCCTCCCGCGCGTTGACCGCCGCCCACGCCCCTTGACTCGCCACCCCCTTCAGCCACGTCTCCTCCTCCTTATCCAGGTAACTGGACGCCACATACGGCGTGACAGGCTTCACCTTGTCCATCTCCGATTCGGCTTTGGCGAGGTTCTTGTCTTTGGCAATCTTACTTTGAGCTTGCTGCGTCGCCTTCTTTTGATTCATCAATGCCTGTGACTCTGCTACGATCCGCTTCTGCTGCTGCTTTTTTTCGTAGGCAATCTGTCCCGGCGTCTTCTTTCTCGGTCTATCATCTTCTTCTTCGCCTCCGCTGTTTTGCATGGATGCTCGTCTAGCGGCATCCTCCTCCTCGCGCTTCTTTTGCCACTCCGCCAAAGTCGCACCGAGCAGGGACGTGAGCATTACCCCGCCAACCGCCCCACCCCCACGCGGACAAGATACCCCACCCCAAAACTCGCCGCAATCGCTGATAATAATCCCGCAAGTTCACCAAAGCGTAAGCCCACTTGGGCATTCGCCAGCATGGACGCAATCCCACCAAGGAAGATGACGCTTACAAGCGTAAGTACCATCACTCCCACATCCTTGAGGATTTTGGCGCGGGCGTGTTCGGTCCCTGTATGTTTGGTGTAGATGGTGTAAGTGGAAAGGGAGAGGGTAAGGAGAAGGGTAATTGTCCCTAAAATAGAGCTGAATGCTGGAAATAGTGCAATAGAGAGTAAAGCGAGCAGAAACAGCAAAACAAAAATGAATGGTGTGTATTTTTTCATTTGTACAACTCACAAACATTCTCAATGTCATTGCAGGCATACCAATCAGGAGAAGCATAAAGTTGAAGGTCTTTAAAGTCAACTTTTGCAGGCAATAATTTTTCTGAGTTAGTATCAAAATAGAATATTCCAGCAGCATCAAGCAAAACCGGATCCATTTTTAGAAAGTAGTAAAAAACACTTAAAGCTATATAACGATTATCGGGTGACCAAGACAAATTTTGGCGAGGAGGGTACCTGTTTATATGAGTAAAGTTACCTAAAATGATTGGGCTCTGCTGGGTAATAACAAGATTAGGGTCAATTCTGTCTTTCAAATCAATAACAGCGAGCATCTTATTAAGATTTACCCCATTTTTGCTAATAACTCCAAGCGACGAGGTGTTTTTGCTGCTTGTCATATTAGATTCGGAAAGAAAAGCAATTTGCTCTCCATCATGTGACCACGAAACAGCAACAAAGCGACTTGATTTTTCAGTTTCAATAAGCTGAAAATCTTCGCCAGCAGGATCGCCTAAGTAGAGTTGATTTTCAACGGAAACTGCCCATAGATTCGGATCTGCTGGTGACGGGGCAATGTAATACGCATTTTCAAGAAATAAACTATTGTTTGAAGTAATTTCTTGTTGATTTGAACAGCCAAGGTCTGCTTTATCCACATCCAACAAACAAAATGGTGTAAGTACAATATAATCTCCATTGTAAGTCCATTCTAACGAAGTAATTCGAGAATTAAACCTGTCCGTAATATATCCATAAGGCAATTCAATCAAATCTATATTTTTTGATATATCTTCGCCTTTATTGTTTTTTATATATTCGAGAAGGTCAAGAATACAAATTCCTGCCAAATCATTATTGGCTGCATCTAAACAACCGAAAGCTATCATCTCCCCATCTGGCGCCCACTGAAGAGAAATGGAAAAATTAGGAACAAGCCCTTTTTTTGTATTATAAGGAATCAATAACTGGTCGGTAAAATCTGCATCTGCGATTACAAGAGCATGTTGATTAATATCCCAATAGGCAATTTTTCCAGAAACGCTGGCATTATCTAAAGTTGGGTATGAGGGAATGATAGAGACTGGTTCTTTCGAATCGGAAACATCTAACGTTTCTTCAATATTTGTCACTAAACCTGTCTCTTGGAGTATGTAATCAGAAGTGCTTTGTTTGTCGAAACTTTCAACAAACAAGACAAACAGTATACAAAGCACTAATACAGTTACCAATATAATATTTTTCTTGTTCATGGCATTACCCCAGGCTGACTTTCAGGGCAATACAACAAGGAATACTCACCTGTTCCACCTTGATCTACTACAAAACATGTATTTCCATCATTAGTAGATGTGGTTGGCAATGTCGAAGTATCTAAATTGTACAATCTTGGTTCAATTAGAGCAGAAGGAACTATGGAGATTTGCGTAAGATTCTGATTTGGCGTATCATCAATTGAGCGAATCTGGCGGACGGGATCGGGATTTCTAATAAGATATCCTTTTTCATCAAGAATGTAATCGAACCAACCATCTTGTTCAACTACAGCAGGGCGATTTCCAACAGTTGGGGAGTCAGGATAAAGTAGATTTGTACTTGGAAGTGGCTGCCTGACAATTACCCCTGTGTGACTCCAATCCTCATAAGAGCTATCATAATAAAACACAGCACTTCCATTCTGAAATATCTGCGGATACCTATCTATAATTTCTCCAAAGCTTAAATTGTTTCTTAATGCATTTGGAGGTGTCACAATATTTTCATAAACAATACGGAATTCACCATGATTGTTTGAAAACAATGCCTGTTGTTTCGGGGTTTGATACCATGTTTGTAACTTATTGTGATTTTGTTGGTTGTTTGTAAAGCGAAAGATCCCTTCCGGCGTTCTTTGAAGGTATTGCCCATCCCAAATTTGATCTCCCTCTGAAGGAAACCTAATGCCTGCTTGCCACCAGATTTGGGATAGAAAATTTGAGCAATTACTTTGTCCCGGAAAATCGACCCCGCCCCAATTATCGTTATCAAAATCAAAACGAAAATAATTAGGATCGTTTGTTCCGAATTTCCGTAATGCAAGAGTCGCCACAATATCACCAAAAGTGAAGTTTGGATTCTGCTCACCGATTCTATGCATTTCCAGTGCAGCTTCTCGTTCATAATTGAGTAACCAACCATCACTTTGGCTGGTAGGCATAGCCAGCGACTTTCCACCGCTTACCGCCTTTTCCTCCTTTTCCTTGACAGCCGCCCACGCCCCTTGACTCGCCACCCCCTTCAGCCACGTCTCCTCCTCCTTATCCAAGTAACTGGACGCCTCACACGGTGTGACAGGTTTCACCTTGTCCATCTCCGCTTCTTACTTCGCCAACCGCCCCATCCCCTTGCGGACAAGATACCCTACCCCAAAACTCGCAGCAATGGCTGAGACCAATCCTGCCGTCACGCCCCACCGCAAACCCACTTGGGCATTCGCCAGCATGGATGCAATCCCACCGAGGAAAATAACGATGACAAGCGTGAGTACCATCATGCCCACTTCTTTGAGGATTTTGGCGCGGGCGTGTTCGGTCCCTGCATGTTTGGTGTAGATTGCATAGGTGGAGAGGGCTAGGGTGAAAAACATGGAAAGCA
>JACKPL010000018.1 GCA_024233545.1 bacterium | reverse complement strand
ACCGGATGCAGGCCGGTCGCAACCAGGCCGCGCGCTCGTGCCGCGTCGAAGTCACCCCGGCTGTCACGCAGCATCGCCCTCATGGTGGCCTCGTCCGGGCGCTCCGCATTCGCGGTGTCGGTGGCGCCGCCGCCCCCCGCCTCCTCCCCGAAGAAGACCTGCAATTCCTCCCGCGTCGCATAACCGTCACCATCCCGGTCAAGCTGATCGAACATCTTCTTCTTGCGCCACTCGTCCTTGCTGAGCCGACCATCACCGTCCTTGTCCATCATGTCCAGAGCACCATCCGCGCTCCGGGCGAGCACCGGCTGAGGCAGGACGACTCCCACGGCAAGCAGCGTGGCAAAAAGCAGGCGGGAGAGTTTCACGGCGGGGCGTGCGGACATGGTGAGCTCCTGGGCGGCGAGTGAAAACGTCCCGAGTATCGTCAACTTCGACCTCCGCGCCATACACGGCAGCAGACGGTTCCTGATCCGGATCACACGCGGCGGGGCAGACCGTCAGTTCAGCTGAATCCTCTGCCCCCAGGGCACCTTCTCGCGACCCTTGATCAGCCACAGCACCGGATAGTCCGGTTCCCGCGCCGGGAACTTGCCTTTGGCATCGGTGAAATACACGAGCAGATCAGGGCGCTTGCCCTCCGCCTCCAGCCATTCGAACGGCGGCTTGAAGCTGGTGCCGCCGGTGCATTCAAAGCGGGATGGCAACACGCACTCCTCCCAGGACTCGAACCTCCACGGGCCGTTCTTCACCAACGTCGCGTCGCAGGCATGCAGGGTGATCCGCGCGCGGATCTGCCCCTTGATCGCGTTCACCTCGGCGACGAACTCGTTCAGTTCGCTGGCGCCGATCGAACCCGACACATCCAGCACCACGACCACATCGACCTCGGACGAACGCAGCGACGGCATGATCGCCTCACCCTCGCGACGTGATGGGCGGCTCCAGTTGTAATCGTTGCGTGCAGTCACCGACATGTAGCGCGCCAGCAGCATCCGCCACGGCAGTTGAGGTTGCAGCATGTGATCGATCATGCGCGCCAGCGAACCGGACAGCTTGCCGGTCTGCAGCGCGGTCTGTGCGGCACCGGCCAGGCGTTGCTGCCACTGCACCTCGAGGTTGGAGCGCTCCTCCGGCGTCAGCGGCGGCGGCGGCGCACCCTCGCCATCGCGATCCTCCTCCTGCCGGCCCTGACCACCCTTGCCCTGCTGATCGCGGCCCTGTTCGTTCTGTTGCGAGCCGCCGGCCTGAGACTCATCGGGCTCCTGCGAGCGTCCATCGCCCCTGAGATCGCCTTCCTTCAACGCACCGCCACCGAGACTGCGCTTCTGCTCGCTGTCCTTGTCGCTGTCAGACTCGTCGTAGAGGTGTTCGTCGAGCGGCTTCTGATCCTCCATGGTGTCGTCGATCAGCGGATAGATCTCTTCCGCGGTCATACCCTCGTAGGCAGGGATGACAACCGCGTCCGGCGGCGGTGTCAGGCCTTCGGATACCAGGATCGGGTTGATCGCGAAATCGCAGGCCAGGTCCCATTTCCACTTGAGCCGGTGCTGACGGCGGGCGAAGTGGCTGAGCGCGCAGTGCAGCGCCTCGTGGGCGAGCATGAACTGCGTCTGCGACAGGCTCAGGTCGTCGATGTATTCGGGGTTGAAGTAGAGCGCCTTCGCGTCGGTACCGGTGGTCCGGCACCAGCTCGGGTCGCCCGGCTTCATCGGCAGGCGCAGCACCAGCGTGCCAAGGAACGGTTTCTCCAGGATCAGCCGTGTACGCGCGGCCGACAGCTTGATCTGGAGTTCGTCGAGATCGACGGCTTCGGACATGGCCGGATCAATCGCCGAACAGCATCACGTCGGCCACGTCCTTGGCCCAGCTGGCGAACTGCGGCACTTGGAACACCTCGTTGCCGACCGCACGGTGCATGTCGGAGATCAGCATCACGCCCATCTCGCGCTGCCGGAACTTGCCGGCGTAGTCGAAGATACGGCCCCACACCTCCAGCTTGTTGCCCGCGCCCTTCGCACGGATCGCGCGACCGACCAGCGCGGCGGCGACCGCGTATTGCAGGTCGATCTCCTTCGGCACCGCCACGTCCTCGCCGGCAAGGATCGCGTCGATGTCCGGCAACTGATCCAGGTTGTCGACGAAGGCCTTGCACTCGATGCCGGCGGCGGGGCCAACGCAGCCCTGCAAGGTCCCGAGCAGCAGATCCGTGCTGTCGCCGAACTTCTGCAGCGCGCGATGCGCGAACTCCCAGGAACGCGGTGACGGGAACGCAACCGGGTTGTGCGCCGGATCGAAATCGAACAGCAGTTCCGGGCGGAAGCGCAGGAAGGCGATCAGGCGCTCGTCGATGCCGCTGGCGTAAGCCCAGGCCACCCAGTCGTCGAGATGGGCGTCCACCTCGTAGTGCGAGAAGCGGTTCGCCAGCGGCGCCGGCATCTGATAGGTCACGCCCCGATCCCCCTGACGGTTGCCGGCCGCGAAGATCGCCCAATGATCCGGCACTTCGTACTCGCCCAACCTGCGATCGAGGATCAGCTGATAGGCGGCGGCGGACACGCTCGGCGGCGCCGAGTTGATCTCATCCAGGAAGAGTATGCCCTCGGGGCCGTGGCGATCAGCATCTGGCAGCATCGCGGGGATAGCCCATTCCACCTTACTCCCCTGACGAAACGGGATACCGCGCAGGTCCGAAGGCTCCATCTGCGACAAGCGCACATCGATAACCGGAACCGAATGACGTACCGCAATCTGTGAGACGATGTTCGACTTTCCGACACCTGGCGGCCCCCATAGCATTACCGGCGTGTGATGCCCGCCGCGCGTACTACGAAACTCGAGTTCCAAAATTTTAAGTAGCTGGGCCGGGCGCATCGCGATCATGGACTCCAATAAGACGTGGGTTCGCTTTGCAGCCTATCAGGCGTTTCATGCTTACGAACCCCGATGTCAGCAGGTGGTTTTTAATGCCATCAGCAAGCTCAACACGTTAGTTGAGTCACCGGCGCCAGCGGCTTTATTGGTCGTCAGATCACCTCGGTGGACTTCACCTACGTTTCGACCTAGCTGTCTTCGCCCGACGCGTCGTCGGCTGGCGTGTCAGTCACCACATGCAGACCAACTTCGTACTCGACGCCTTGG
>JACKPL010000017.1 GCA_024233545.1 bacterium | reverse complement strand
AACTGTTGCGCTAAAAGGTGAACCCCGGCAAGGCAATCATTTATGGCCCTGTGGCCTTCATGGAAAAAACCGAATTTATAAGCGATATATTCTAGTTTACGACTTGAGATTCCTTCTTTATCCCAGTCAACATCGTACATTAAACAACCCCAAGCTTTTGGTGGTAGCGAAGGAAAGGTAATTTCAAGGAATGTACTATCAAACTGAGCGTTGTGAGCGATAATCAGGTCAACATCCTGCAAGTAATTAGCAACTGCATGTTCTTCTATTTTCTGGCCTCTGACCATATCATCATTAATTCCCGTAAGTTCTGTAATATACCCAGTTATCGGGATGCCCGGATCTTGATAGCTGCTAAAATCATCCAGTAGGTGAAATATGGAGCCGTGCCTGTTATATTCAAACTTGACCATTCCCAGTTCTATCAGTTTATCCTGTGTGTAGGATAGGCCTGTTGATACTGTGTTAAGTGTCAATAATAATTTTGGCATTTTCTATTCGTTAGGTAGTAATTAAATTTTTATCAAAAGGTTTTTTACTTTTTAATACTCCATAAATTATATGAATAAGTTTACGCATGGCAGCACAAATTATAGCCATAATATTCTTACCTTTTTCATCGAGTTTTTCACAAAATAGCTTGATTACAGGGTTATGTCTTTTTGCCGCAACCGCAGGAAAATAGAGAGCCTTACGTAATATTCCCGATCCTATTTTTGATATTCTGCTTTTTCCTTTAAGAGAAGAGCCGGAAAGCCTATGTTTTGGTGTCAGACCTGCATATGCTGCTAATTGTCTGGCGTTTCTAAAAGACGATACGTCCGGCACTTCTGCAAGTATTGCTACTGCTGTGATTTTACTTATTCCAGGTATACTTTGTAAATTATTATAGTGTTCTAACAACTCAGAAGATTCAAATATTATTTGTTTTATATTTTCTTCAATACTTATTATTCTTTCTTCTATTTCCTTTAGTACACTTTCCCAAGTATTACTCACAGATCTTGGTACTTCACTTTCAAGATGATTTCCAACCTGAGTACGCATGTTTTTTAAATCCTGTAGGCATCTGTACAAATATTGTAATTCTTTTATAACAGGATCTTTTGGTTTATAAAGTGGTACATTGTGTAACTGTGCATACTTAGCAATCACAAAAGCGTCAACCTGATCATTTTTATGCCTGGCCAATATACTATTACTATATGACTTTATACAAAAAGGGTTCACTATACTTACTTCGTAACCTTTAGAATATAAATATTCCGCTACTTTCTCCGAATATTGCCCGGTTGCTTCAGCGCATGCAAGTACTTTATTTGTTTCAACTTTTTGAATCCATTTGTGAAGTTGTTTACAACCCTCTTGATCGTTGCTAAAGGTTGATTCTTTCTTTTTGTTATTGGTGAGCAATACCACAACCAATTCTTTTTTTGAGACGTCTATACCTAATATTGATTTTTCCATTATAATACCTTATAAATAAAGTTGTATTTTGAATCTTTAGCTAAGCATGCAAATACAGAATAAGCTGCCTTAAGCTTTTCTAAGATACTGTACAGCTAACAATTCTAGGGAGAGAGCTCTAATCAACTAGGACAGATTAAAAATCTTAGCTTCAATACAGGATCTTCTCTCCCCACTCATTAAGATTAGCTATATCTTTTTGAGCTTATTTTCAATATACATGCTTCAATATCCAGAAAAACAGCGATCATTTTATCATCTTCATCGCCGGTATTATAATATTCCGGCCTCTGATATTTTTTAGTGACTCTGTAATGGCCTGAATTATTTAAAATAGTAGCTAGATTCTCAATATCCTCGTGTTGCATCTTCTAAAAATAGTTCAATGTATTTTAAAGTACCGAAGTACCTAACGAATCTAAACAGGTTATTACAAGTTCCATGCTCTTACAACTAAAATTAAATTAGGTATGGAACATGCAAATTTGATCATGTATAAATAAAGTTAACATTAATTTTATTTCAAAAATAGAAATACGCTAGAGTTATGTTATTACTTAAACCGGTTTACTTCTATAATTTGGGTTATTTAATAACTTATCTGATTATTAGATGTAAAGTTTATCTCGGTGAGTATCAGAGAAAAATTAAGGAAGAGTTTAGCATAATTGATATAAAGGCGAATCATTGTTGTGCGCCAGGTATACTAGTCACTGCCATTAAGTTAAGGAAAATACCTGGCGCACAACATTTATATAAAACTGTAAGTTTTATAATTAAATGGCGGGAATTTTATATAAATAAATAGCACAAAGGATATTTGGATAATACTATTTTTATAATTATGAGAAGCTAACGAATCAATTTAATATTAGCATTGTCTATTTGCAGTTCGCTCCATATTCTATCAGCTGTATAAATTGGAATCTGTAGTTTTATGCCCAAGGCAATACAGGCACGATCAGCTAAAGAAAGGCCTTGAGGTTGAACAAGAGGATGTAGCTTCGCTACTTGTTCAGCTTGTTCTAAGTCAAAAGGCACAATGGTTGTAATAATATCCGTAATTAGGGTAAGTCCTTCTTCCGGGGAAATATTGGTTCTCTGTAATACGCTTAAAGTTTCCGTGACATTTACAACTGACATAACAGAAAATTTTAACAATGGTTTTATGATTTCTGCACCGGTTTCTTCTTGAATAAGAGCTAATAAAGCAGAGGCATCCAATATAACTCTATTATTCATATTTAGCATCGTTTCGTCTCATAGTTATTAATTCGTCAACAAGTGAAATATTTTGATCAGTGGTTTTTATATAATTCCTTACCTTCTTTTGTAATTTCTGTAAAGCTTGCTCTGCTGTAGTAAGGTATAATAGATTATCTTCCATATGCAATATAATGTCATCTCCGGTTTCTAGGTGGAGATATTGACGAAAAGCTGTAGGAATTATTACCCTTCCACCTTTTCCTAATTTTGTCCTTATAGCTTTCATATGGCTTTATTCTTTATAATTTATACATAAAGAGTTTATATCATATTACTTAATACATGTCACTAACATAAATTAGTGTATAATAATTAATTATTGACAAAAACTATAATCTTATTACCTCTTAAAAACCCTCGTTTTAAAGAGATCCCTATTGTAAATAAAAAAATTGAAAAATTTTTGCTAAATTGCTCAATTTTCATCTTAAAACTATCTCTTGAAATAAAGTCTCTTAAAATGTATAGTAGCTAATGAGTTATAAGAAAAAATAGAGAAAATGTTAATAGGATATGCCAGAGTTTCAACACAGGAACAAAACTTAGAATTACAAATAAATGCTCTACAAGCAGCAGGATGTAAAAAAATATTTACAGAAAAAGCTTCAGGGGCACAACGTGATCGCCCTGAATTAAAAGCAGCATTAGAATATATGCGTGCTAATGAAGATGATACTTTAGTAGTATGGAAACTTGATAGGTTAGCTAGATCACTTAGGCAATTAATAGATACTATTGAGGAATTAGAAAAAAAAGGAATAGGCTTTAAATCACTTACTGAAAACATTGATACTACAACTTCAGGTGGAAGATTAGTTTTTCATATATTTGGAGCATTAGCTGAATTTGAACGTATTTTAATTAAAGAAAGAACCATGGCGGGACTTAAAGCAGCAAAGGCTATGGGAAAAAAAGGAGGAAGACCGCAAGCTTTAGAAGCTGAAGATTTAAGAGATGCTAAAGCTTTACTCAGAAATAAGAAAATAACAGTTAAGGAAGTCGCTAAAAGATTAAAAGTTGATCCTTCTACTCTGTATCGATATTTACCGGGGGGTCGAAGCTCGGTACAGGAAGATTCTACAAGTATTGAATAATTGGATTAGTAAGGAATTGATTGTTACCAAAAAGACGATATCAGATATTAAAAAATCCTTATCGTCTTCTAGCTTATCAGATGAAATTAGCTAAGCACTCCTGCTTTGGTCTCTCCTTTAGCTGTAGATGAAGAAAAATCTACTAATATACCATCTTTAAAAATTAGAACTAATTTTTTAGTGGTATCGTCTGTACCTGCTGAAAACCAATTTACAACGGGTACATAGTTTCTAGCCATTGCAGAACGTTTGATATGAGAGTATACCCATTTTACTTGGCCATCACTCATTATATCTGTATCGTTAGGCTCTCCAAATGCTTCTTTAACTTCAGCCTGTGTTGTTTTTCCTTTTACAAAAGCAGAATTTATTTGCTCATTGCTGGTTTTAGCGAGTTTTGTATTACCTGAATCAGCTGCACAACCAGTAAGAAAGACACTGACACCTAAAATCATTATGAAATTGAATTGCTTTAACATATATATAACTCCCTTGATAATTGTTATTGTTGATTTACTGCATCCTTTAACTTCTGTCCAACCTTAAACTTAGGTTGGTTGTAAGCCGCAATATTCAGGCTTTCACCAGTTCTAGGATTACGTCCTGACCTTGCTGCTACTTTACCGATGCTGAAATTACCAAAGCCAACAAGGGATATTTCCTTCCCTTGTCCCATTGCATCAATTACTGAGGAGGTAAACATGTCGATTGCTTTCTCAGCTTCTACTTTTGTACATTGGTATTGGTTAGCGATATGGGCAATAAATTCTGCTTTGTTCATAATATTTTCTTATTAATTAGCTAAAAACCTTAAACTTCAAAAATCCTAAGAGCTATATTGTATTTAGTAAATTGAATCCTTACGAATAATCCGGATTTTCTATATTACTTATGCTTTGTGTGCACAGATTGCCGATTGGCACAATAAAATGTTTTCCATTTTTTAATCTGTAACATTATTAATTAAATTGCATTATGGATTAAGCCTAGGAAAATTAAAATAACTAAGATTTCCAGTATGCTTAATATTAGATATATTGCGATGTTCAATGTAATTAATAAACAAACAAATCCTATCCAAAATATATATGCTATAACTTGGAATATTCGGGATAAAATCACAACAACCATTCCTAACATGTGCCAGACCAATCCATTTTTTGTAAATTGTTGATTGCTTATGCTGATTTTTTCCATTCTAATTCTCATCTTCTGTATAAATATTCTATCATAAGTAGCTAATATACGCTATGGAATTCTAGATAATTGAGCATCTAAACATATATCTTATAACCCCTAGCAAAGCGAATTTTTGTGATTTTGCCAAGATTAATGTTAAAATCCAAGTCGTTTTTGCAAAAAATGAATTTGTGATTTTCTCTTTTACTATCAAAAGCACCCCAACTACATATAAGCGTAATACCGTCAAATAAATTATTCTGACGGTGAAGATGATAGTATCGATTATGTTTTCTGAATTTTAGCACCGGCATTAATTAGCTTTTGTCAAATTACTCAGTAAAAGTTTTATCATTATCAAGAATTTCAAGTTTTTTAACAATACGCTCCTATAAATCATTAATTGTGGGTATCTTTTTTCATTAATTCTTGCCCTAAAGTACGCCATTTATTAGTCAGGGTAGGGTCGTCGTGCATTCTGCTTTTGGCATCGAGTAACATGCCATATAAGATATCTTGATCGTGCGGGTGAAACTGATCAAGTTCCGCCTTTACAAATAATCCTCCAAGTATGATCTTTTTACGGGCATCTTCTTTTCGTGCTTGTTGTGATAGAATTTTCAACTGCATATTCAAACAAAACTTTTTTCTAACTAACTTTTTTAGTTCCCTTAAGATTTTATTACTTGGATTTACTGGGAAGTTTCGGCCTTTTGCCGAGTTCTTTAAATTCCTTTAAAATAGGGTGGTCTTTATTATCGGGATTCAAAGCAAAAATAATGAACCCGCTAAGTAGGTTGTTATCAATTGAAATCGCATTAAAGCGGGTAATAATATCAAATAATTCCTTATTTCGCTCTTTAACAAGTTCCTTTATTCTTAGTTCTGTTTGATTAATTTTTTCAAGTATCGAAATCTTTTTAGTAGCCATAAATCCATTCTATTTTAAGTATATAAAGTAGCATTATATGATATCCGATAACCATAATCAATCATCGCTGCTTTCTTAGCCAAGTCAAAGATGTTGTTATACTGTTTTTTATGGTAAAAAAACAGCTTATTTCATAAAAAAATAAACTTTGACCATCTTTTTTAATATAAAGGGAGCATTTCCCTAAGCCCCTTATTTTCTGATATACAAAAAGACTGAAATATTGTAGTTTTTGCTAAATGCGCACTTATCCATAGAAAATTTATTTTCTATGCGTCGCTTAAAGTAAGGATTTGCAGGTAAAAAATTAATGTATAACAAATAGAAGTAATAAAACCTAAGATAAATGGCACATTATAGCGTACATGTTGGCACAGTTAGAAGAAGCATTGGACAGAATGCCGTTGCCTCAGCTGCGTACATTTCCCGTGCTAAACTGGAACTAACCGTATTTGATAAAGTCACAGGTATTACCAATACATTGATATTTGATTATTCCTCAAAAGGCGGCCTTGCTTACAGTAAAATATATGCGCCCGATCATGCTCCGGAGTGGGTATATGATAGAGAGAAGTTATGGAATAAATGTGAACAAGCAGAAAATAGATGCACTGCCGAAACTGCAGGAAAAATTATGGTAGCGTTACCAAAAGAGTTTACAGAAGAGCAGAATATAGCCCTTGCTGAAGAACTTATACGACCAATGATTGATGGTGGGTTGGTGGTAGACGTAAATATTCATAATGATAGAGCAAATAATCCACATTTACATGGTCAGCATTCCTTGCGTGAACTGGTCGAAAATAGATATGGAGAAATGGAATTTTCCAGGTTTAAAAACAGGGAATTTAGAGGACCAAAGTGGATTAAAGAATACAGGGAGTATGTAGCTGATACAATCAACAAGCATTATAAAATGAACGGTTTAACGCTAGCTGTAACGCACAAATCGTACAGAGACCTTGATATTGATTTAATTCCCGGAGTACATGAAGGACCGGCACGAAGCATTAAAAATGCAGAACTAAGTGAATTAAACCACCGTATTGCCCTAGAGAATGCAGAAAAGATCAAAGAAAAACCAAGTATTATTCTTGATGTTTTGGCGGTAAATAATCCGGTATTTACTAAAGAGCAAATCGCTATCGAATTAGAAAAACGACTATATGCAGGGGTAGATTTTACAAAACAGACGGATATTGAATCGATACAAAAAGAGCTATCGTCTACATTCATTTCATTATATGAGAAGATACTAGTTTGCCCTGAAATATCACAAGTAACAGAAGTAGATTTAAAAGGAAGAGCATTATATACGACTACAAAAAGACTGGAACTTGAAGAACGATTTACTGAGAATGTGAAATTGATGCATGAGAGAAATAATCATGCTTTAGGGGTTGTTGATAGCGATCTTGATCACCTATCTTTTTCTGAAAAGATTGGGGCGAAAGTAAGAGATATTAAGAGTGATGCGATTGACTTTGTTAATAAGAACACAGGTCTTGATCTTGAGAAACCAAAACAACCTGTAGTTTTAACAGCAGAGCAGAGAAAGGCGGTAATAAATGTGCTGAATGGTTCTGATATTTCAGTACTGGAAGGAATACCGGGAGCAGGTAAGACAACTGCAATGCAAGAGATAGTACGTCAGTATAAAAAAGCCGGATACACGGTAATTGGTGCTGCGCCAAGTAGTAGTGCAAGCTTGGAACTGGCAAAAGCTACCGGAATAAAATGCAAGAATGCCAGTTTATGGCGTAAGGAGTGGTTAACGGCACAGGGGAAGGAATTTGATCTAGTCCTACGAGGGGATTATTACAAAGAGGATTTGTATAAGGATAATGACCCATCATTAACCAAGAAGCATGTAATGATTGTTGATGAAGCTTCCATGGTAGAGCTTGCAAATATGGATTATCTGGTATCTGAGGCAAGGCTTGGGGGAGCTAAAATTCTGTTTGTAGGAGATCGAAACCAGTTATCTCCTGTCGGTTGGGCAGGGGGACTTGAGAAAACCGTATCAATATGCGGTTCTGAAGTATTGAACCAATCCCGTCGTCAACAAAATGTCAATCATCAACAGGCTACCAAGTTACTAAATCAGTATCGGATAAGAGAAGCTCTTGATATCTATTGGGAGGAAGGAGTTATTAAAGTAGCTGAGAATGAGTCCGAAGCTAACAGTATAGCAGTGCGCAGTTTTGTTAATTCATATATTGAAAAGGCACGGGCTATAGAGAGAGATGATTTAGTATCCATTCGATCAAAAGCAATCACGGTATTTGAAAACAAAACGAGAGAAATACTCAATAATCAAGTAAGAGAAGAGCTAAAAGAAGCCGGTATATTAAAAGGCATAGAGCAAAGGGTGCTTGTTGGTTCAACTATCAAGGACGGTAAAAAAGAGAAGTACTATTTAAATCTGTGTCAAGGGGAGCAGATAGTATTTACAAGGAATGCTAATAGTCTTGGCAGGGGCGGAATATTTAACGGTGAAGTCGGAACGATATTAAAAATATCCAAACCAAATAAAGATGGGCTAAGTAAGATTGATATTCTAGTACATAGGGCAAATGGAAAAAAGGAGAAAGTAAGATTAGATTTAAACGAAGTTTATAACAACAGATTTACCGGTAAATATTTTCATGATGGGATTTCTATTGATTACGGCTATGCGGTAACGTCCCATAAGATACAGGGCGCAACAATTGAAGATACTATACCTCGTCTTGAAAAGAATTCAGGCTATGAAGTAACAAACGTGATGTTAACCCGCCACAAGAAAGAAATGACAGTCATAGTCAGCAAAGAGGTTCTATATGATGCATTTTATGAAAGTCTCGATAGCACGGCAAGTAAAGCAAGAAACAGGTTTGATTTAGATAGTCCGGAAGAAGAAACCATTTTGAAAGGCGGTTTAGCAAAAATGGTATCAAAGCGGACTAATACGAGTTTTGCAAGTGATTATCGCACTATGGGGTTACTTGAAGAAGACAAGTATATCAAAGATTATCTGGATAAGTGTGAGGAAACCATTACAACTATCCGCAAGATTACATCTTGGCAGTCAATAGAACAACGCAAGACCGGCAATAAACCGCAAATGTGGGAGAACAAAGAATTATGGGAAGAATTTAAGGAAGCAAGAAAAGAAAGGGCGCACGCTGCCAGTCTGATTGTATCAGGATTTGCGGAAAATGGCACGCTAGCCGGTTTGGTAAAATCTGATTATGAACATTTATCTTTTGAAGAATTCAATACGAACTGCAAAATAGCTTCTTATGCAAAATTCAAAGATCGTCTCCTGCAGCTTAATATGAATTATGCGACTGTTGAAAAACACGCAAGCCAGATGCTTAAAACTTCTGAGATTGATAAAGTAATAGTAAATCAGAAAGCAACAATATTACACGATCAGGATGTTTTTAAACAATTAGTACAAGCTGTAGCCGGTGGTATGAGTGGATATGTACGTAATAGCTACGCTCAGGTCAATCTACATATTGCAGAGACAAGCGTTGCTATTGAAGAAAAGATAGAGGAAGTACGTGGGCTTGAAGACCATAGGCAGGAGTTAATTGATGCTACAGAGAAAGAAGAACATTACCGCCAAATCCTGACACCGGAATATTTAAATCGTATTTATCGCTCTAAAGAGGGAGAAGAAAACGCTGGAGCAAGAAGTTTAAAATTATATGAGGGTTTGGTAGAAGAGCATGGAGAGGAGCAAGCGACAAAAATGGTTGTGGGAAATCCGGCTATCTTGGGTGAGCTTAAAGGTTATGGGATTGGTAAACTGTTTGGTTTAACTAACGATAGAAAGGGTGCTATTGCTCTATGTAAAAATCTGGAGAGATATTTAAATGGATTTAACAGGAGCGGAGAAATGGTAGAGCAATATAAAGCGGCTATGGAGGAAGCAGGTTTTACTGATAAGTTAGTTGCATTGACTGAGGAGATTGAACATTTAAGGTCTTTATTGCCGGCAGATATTGATAATGAGTTTTTAAAGGAAGTAGAAAACAAATTACAAAAATCTAAAGGCAATAATATTGATTGGCGAGATTTGCAGAAATCTGAATTGTTTGAAGCTGTTATGGCAAATCAGTCCATTAAAAAGGAAAGTAGCATTGTTGCAAATGCTGATAAAGGGGCTAATGAAGAACTATCAGCACTTAATAAACTAGAGGGGAATAAGGAATTAGAAACAGCGGTAAGTGATATTATCATTGCTGAAGAAATAACAGAACAACCAGACCTAAAAAGAGGATATGTAACTAAGGATGCAGCAGGAGCTACTCAAACAAAGCAGAAATCCAAAGAAGAACAAGTACCGATAGAAGCAAACCCGTTAATAAAAGCACCTGAGGTACAAGCAGAAAATATTGTTGTTGCAAATGTTGATAAAAGCTCCAGTGAAGAATTATCTGTTTCTAAGCCGTTAGAGACAGATAAGGGATTGAAGCATACAGCACACCTAAGTATAGAAGAAAACAAGGCAGCTAAAGCACAGGAAGTAAAAGTAGTAGTAGAAAGTGCAGAAAAACTGAAGAAGGAAGAAACTGATATCAATCCTACCGCTGTCAATAATAATAAGCCTAATAAAAAACAGGACACTGCTAAAGAAGCAAGGCTCGATTTTGAAGAGGTCAAGAGGGCTATTAATCCGTATTTGATAGAAAGCATTTTTAGGCAATACGGTCAGGTTTTAAATCCTGACGGCAAGATGGAGAAAAAAGGCAACCAGTTATTCTGCGGTAGTCTGAACATCAATTTAAAAGACGGCCGGTGGTATCGCTTTTCTGATGGATCAAAAGGGGACATCTTTGCACTTGTTAAGGAAGCAGCAGGAGTTGATACCAAAGGGGCGTTTGAAATAATAGCAGGTCATGCGGGAATTGGTCCGAAGGCATCAGCCGGTCTCTCTTCGTTTAAAAATCCTGCTTTAACCGCTCTTAAAGAAGCTAAAACTGAAGCGTTGCAGAAAGAAGAGACATGGCGTGTTTTGGATAAAATACCGGAAAATGCTCTAGCATTTAATCCAGAAAAAGATTTATCATACACTTTAAAAAAGAACAATTGGCGTCTTGGAGCTACCTATGAATACAAAAACACGGATGGAAAACTACTTGGCTATGTTGTTCGGGTTTTAGATGAAAAGGGCAAGAAACAGACATTACCTGTCAGTTATTGCCATAACACCAAACAAAATATTGACAGATGGTGGCTGAAAGGTTTTAGCGATAACGGTTATAAACCGATATATGGAGCAGAAAAACTTGGCCAATCACCGCTGCAAAGGGTTTTAATTGTTGAAGGTGAAAAGGCAGCTGACGTAGCTACAAAGATCTTTCCGGAACATACGGTAATATCGTGGATGGGCGGCTCTGCGTCAGCAAGCAAAGCAAACTGGAAAGCGGTGGGCGGTAGGGAAGTAACCATTTGGCCGGATAATGACGCAGCAGGGGAAAAGGCAGCAAAAGCGATAATTGCAGAAATCGATAAAGTAAATGGGTTCAGAGGAGCAGCAAGTATTGTTGATATCCATGCTTTGAATCTACCGCTAAAGTGGGATCTAGCCGATGAATTACCGCCTCATTTAACACGAAAAGATTTATCTGCGGCCATTAGCAATGCTAAAGTACCGGAAAATGAAAACAGGCTCGATAAGGAACTTGCAAATCAGATAAGAGCGGTGCTTTGCGATAAGGAATTCGGCGATTATGTTAATTACGGCGTAAAAAGAGGAAAACTTGACCTAGGGCATGATTATCTGGACTTGAAGGATACTCTCTATAGGGAAATGCTGACTACTTCTGTAGTTTCCTTCATGCAAGGAAATAGTAATACTAAAGAAGTTTTAGAAATAAAGGAGATGCTTGAGAAACCGGTTAAAAACATGCCTGAACTTGCCAGTGTTATTCTAGAGCTTTACGAAAGTAGTAGAAATAGCAGGAATAACAATAATTTTGATGCTGGTAGAGAGACTAACTCCAACAGCAAGGAGTTTGCTGAGCTAAATCCTTCTAAAGCCAAGCTTCATGATGAATTAATGCAAGATTTTGTATGGTTGCATCAAAAACAGTCAGGAATAGAATCGTTAAATAAAGTACATCAGGATAAGTTAAGTCAGGATTTAGCCGGAATCATCAAGGGTCATAGTTTGAGCTACAAGGGATCTGAAAAAGCCATGAGTGATAGCGATCGCAAAATAATAGCAGATAACGCTTACAATCTTATCAGCAGTAAGGAGTGGCAGGAAGGGCTTAAGAAAGCAGAGCTTGCCCATAAGGAAGAAGTTACTAGAAAAACCAGTGAAAAACTTATCGATAATGTGATTAGCAAAAATCTTACCCAACTCGATAAGGCTAAAGAAGAAAATACGGAAGTATCTGGCTTTAAGGGCAATAAATACACTAACCGAGATACAACTGATTTAAAAGCTAGTCATGAAAAACTGGGCAAAGAGCCGGTACGTGATCTGGGTACAAAAGAAAAAGACAAGTATTTGGAAGCTATCAGTATTGAATTAAAAGAGCTGGATAAATTAGGAATCAAATATGATAAAGCTAAATTAGCGGAAACACTTAAATCAATGTCATATAAGGAGCGAGAAGAGTACGGAAATAAAATACTTGGAGAAGCAGCTAAGAAACATATTGAACCTATATTTAACAAGTATGCTGATGAGCGTGCTAATGTTGGTAATTTCAAGGAATTCTTAAATGTAGTTACAAAAGAACAGGAAGCCTATATTGGTTTAAGAAATAACCATCGTTTTGCTGTTCGTGCATTAGATAAACTGAACGACAATTTAAAGTTCTCTACCATCACCAGTGATGCCTGTAAAATTAACTCTAACTTTTCAACTAGTAAAGCAATTAGTCTTTTAGGCTATGCTGCAAAAAATCACATTGTAAGCCAAGAAAAAATAATGAAAGAAATAAATGAGCAAGGCGGTGGAATAAAGAGTATATACCATGAAGTTAAATTTAGGTGTGATGCTCACAAAGCTATGGAGTTAAAAACTACTCAAGAACAACAGAAGGAAACAGAGAAACAGAACGAAATCAAGATTGATAGAGACCGTGGGATGAGCTTATAGCTTAGCTTTAAGCTTGCTTAGTTCATCATGAGAAAGACCGGTAGCAGAAGAAATTACGTCAAGAGATAGATTCTGACGTAGCAAATTCAAGGCGATTTCTTGGATACCCTCAGCTTTTCCTTCAGCTTTTCCTTCAGCTTTTCCGGCAATAAAGGAGTCTACCTCAATTGTTTTTACGGTACGGAGAGCATCAAGGTATTGGTCGTAAGCTTCAAGTTCAAGTGGGGTATAACTTGATTCCTGTGTTAGTTCAACCGCCTTTGATATTTCCGGAACACTTCTGAACTCCGCAGGTACTTCCAGTTGCTCACCTTTAAACTCTTTCAAGAACCTTAGCCATAATACTCCTATACGTTTCTGTTCCCAACTTTGAGGTTTAAATTTAGGTAATTCTATAAATATTAATTCCAGTCCTTCCAGTACCCTTTCTGGTTTCTGAACGTTAACCTGTCTGTAATGGTGAAACCAATCTTCTGAATTTCTGTCAAATGTATCATTAATTATACCAAGACCGTATACCGGACAAAGACTATGATAGTCTTCAGCTTTCTGCATCTGCTGTACATAAGCCTTGGATGCTCCAAATAACAACCTTTTACTAAAGCTTTCAGTCCATTGCATCTGCATTTCAACGATAAATATTCTCCCCTTCTGATCAGTACATTTTACATCCACAATGGTATTCTTCATTGAAGGGATACGAGGCGACTGTTCCGGTGTTAAATATTCTATGGTTTCAATTAGTCCTTCTTCTGGCAAAGGCATTACTGAATTAAGAAAGCTTTTAACTAGCTCCGGGTTTGAGCCGAAAACTTTTTTAAATACTATATCGCTCTTAGGGTCAAGAAACTTCTGTGATGCCATAATCAAAAATACATTAATTAGTACGTTATTATATCACCCATAGTTTATTTATGCCAGTTTTTTAACTGCTAAAACTTTCTGGGGTTCTTCTTGTCATTTTTCCTTAATCCCTGTAATACCTTAACATTATCAGTACCCCATAGCGATACATCGCTGTCGTATAATATGATGTTTTCCGGTGTATTGATAACAACCCTTGTTGGAAATGTCTGCATCATATAGGATGCGGCATAAGTTGCGCCTCCCACTGCAATCCCAGAAGAGATAACGATACCTAGGAAAAAGTTTAATATTCTTCTTCTATCTATCTTTTTAATATTTTCTGTCAATTGATATATTTTCTGCTGAGCCTCCTTAAGTGAGTTCATTTGCTCTTGTGTTTGGACGGCATAATGCTTTTTAATATCATCTATTTTTTTGCTGTTAATAGTGTCTAGTTCCATAGCAATTTTAGGGATTAGTTCCTGAATCTGACTATCAAGCTTTTTAGGTACAGTTTGCAACATAACATTATACTCTTTTAACTTATATAATTCCTGCTCCATAGTTGACTTATGTTGCTTCATACTCTCAGAAAAGCTATTAGTTTCAATTTCTATTGCTTCAGCAAGTATTTTGGCTTCAGTTTTTAAATTATCGATATCGTCTTTTGTAGTCATATTGTTTTCCTCATTAATTAACTATTTTTGATAAAGCCTTCCGTTATTAATATTATTGGCAAATGGAAGAGTTGGAATTGACTCTTTTTAGTCAATAGTTATCTTTTTTGTTGTTATTTCTTGGGTAGTTCTAGCCTGTAGTGCCACCTTAAGCTTGGTAATCGGATAGTTGCCACAAAGTTTTACAAAACAGCTATTTGGCTCTAGGTTTTTTATTTCATCAGGTAGCACTAGTCTTTTCATCCTTATTGAGGAATTGATATTAACCCCATCACGTATAGTATTAGACCCATACGATAAGCTTTCTTTGGTTTCGTCTATTTCTATTTCGCCAAGTGATTTTGAGGCGTATTCGGCTATAGTATTGTCACCGACTGCAAAGAAAAACTTTGTCCGAAATAAATCTAGCAATTCTTGCGAACTAGCAGGTCCATATATCCGCTCCAACTGGGCGATGTTCTGAATTCCTGCTACCATACAAGCTCCATATTTTCGACCTTGCGCCAAAACCATGGCAAGTGAAGGTATTTTTTGCATAGCTGGTAGTTCATCCATGACAAACCACATTTTTTCATTCTCTCCTGAATGAGGACGATCCAGCATACCTTTAATTGCAATATTTGCCCATGCCGATAGCAAGGGTCTTAAAGTATCTAGATCATTAGGTTTAATCGAGACGAATAACCAACCTTTCCTGTTTTCTCCATTAATCCAGTCTTTAATTGAGAAATCTCCTTTGTCTTTTAAATATTTCAATTCTTTTACTTTGCTAGCTAAGGTGGATCTAACAGAAGCCGTTCCTTTTTCTGCTTCTCTAGAGACATAACCTGCCGCATCCGTATCTGAAAAATATTTACAAAAGTCTTTTAAGTCTGCTCTATTAATCACATGGAGCATTGATTCAATTGATTTAGTTGATTCCTGTTTTTTTAAAGCTTCTACTAATACGGTTCTTGCGGCATCTTCCCAATAGCGGTCTGTCTTAATTGATTCTCCGTCAACAAAGGCAGCGGCTAAGTTGTTGTATTCCTCATCAGTATGGCAATCATTCCAAGGTAACCAACTGACGCTATTTTCAACAAGTGGATTAAGGATTAAATCAGTTTCAGGATTGTAGAAGCGGTCTACGAATTCACCGGTAACATCAAAAATAATTGCTCGATCGCCACTATTCCTAATTTGAGGTATCAACTCCTTTAACATATTAGTCTTTCCTGCACCTGTTGTGCCGGTTAGTAATAGATGTTGGGTTTCTGAATCTTTAACTAGTGGTAGACCGCTAATGATAATCTTTGAAGCTTCTTTTGCTCGTCTTAGGATTTTTGCAAGTTGTTTTGGCGTAACTAAATCACTACCACGTAGTTTTTTTATTCCCAGAATACCACCACCCCTATAAATAAATAATATTAATGCAAGAAAGCATCCTACTGCAAAACTAGCAACCACCTCAAAAAAAGCATCTTGCTTAATCCATAATAATACTTGGTTAATCCTTGCTCCGTAAGGCATTACTTTCCAGAACAAATAATTATATTCTTCGGCTCTCATATGGACAAAATGTCCTTTACTGATCGAATAGAAATCTATCACTATCTGGTGTTTGCCATAGAAAAACGCACCTATACTTAATTTTAAATCAACATAACAGTTAATAATAAAATAATAGATTGTTTGAAAGGTCGTATGCTGACTAAGACGAAATGCGATTAATCCAAATATGCAAGCAAGACCAAAGAAACATATGTTCTTTACACCTTGCATAATCATCCGCATATTATGCGCCCATAATTGCGCTCCTCTTGTGAAATTGCTGTTACTTGCTGATGACATGATGTTTTCTTGCTTATTTAATTTTTGTTATTTCTTCTGGGCTAGGGAGAAATTCTTTTAAATTATCAGGGAGTTTTTCGGTTAGTTTAAACTGCGACACTCCCATAGGTTTGTTAATTCCCTCAATTGCATATTCAACAGTTATATTTTTTTTGTCTTCACACAATATAAGACCAATAGTTGGGTTATCAGACTTATCCTTAATCTGTTTATCTATTAAATTAAGATAGAAGTTCATCTTTCCAGCGTATTCAGGCTTAAACTTTCCTGTTTTTAGCTCAATAACTACGTAACATTTGAGCTTGACATGATACATCAGCATGTCTAAATAATAATCTTCATCATCTAATGTCAGATGATATTGATTACCTATAAAGGCAAAGCCCTGTCCAAGCTCCAGCAAGAACTTTCTAATATGATCTATTAGTTTCTCTTCCAACTCACGTTCATGGAATTTTCCTTGAATATCAAGAAATTCGAGATTATAGGGATCTTTAATAATCTCCTTTGCTAAATCAGACTGAGATGCTGGTAATGTGCTTGAGAAGTTATTTATACTTTTGCCGTCTCTTGCATATAAGTTAGTCTTGATCTGCATATTTAATACATTACGAGACCAACCATTTTCTATTGTTTTTTGGATATACCAAAACCTTGCTTCTTGGCTTTCTATATCATAAAATATTTTTACATTATGACCCCAAGGAATTTGGTCAACAGCCTGTTGACTAATTTCATTTTTAGTATAAGTTTCCGCAAACTTCCGCATATATTTTAGATTTTGCGCTGACAAACCCTTCATTTCAGGGAACTCTGCTCTTAAATCTTTAGATATATTCTCAATTACTTTACTACCCCAACCTTCTTCTTTTTGGCGTTCTAATATCTGATTGCCAATATTCCAATATAGGCTTATCATTTCCTTGTTAACGGATAGATGCGCACGTATTCTAGCTTGGGTGATTTGTGTTTTTAAAGATTGTAATAAACTTGCGTATGATTTTGTGTTTACTTCTACTGATTCCATGAGATTTTATTTTTAATTGTTATCTTTGTTATTTATTTGTGTTGCTCTTATTTACTTGCTATTTTCCATAGCTGCTGAATTATCATTAAAAATAGAAAAATACTTAATGGTTGAAATATCCATATTCCAAGCCAAAGAGAATAACTTATACTTTTTATTGAAAGAACTGTGAACAAAGATAAAACATAAGTTATGATACCAAGTTTTAATACATTATTCTTTTCTTCTGTTTCGTCAGATGATTTCTTTAACAGACCAAAAATTATTAAAGATAAACTTAGTAACTTTATACAATCTTGAGAGTATATTAGCATGTCAAAATTTTGGTTTGTAGAATAAGAAAACCAATTACCGGAAAAAGCCCATATTATTACTGTCATTAACGCCAAACTCCAGTTATATGGAGTGTTTAAGACTTTGCTAATTAATCTATATGTATTGAAACAAGTATTATTTTTCATAGTGTTTTACCTCTTATTTATTTAAAATTGTTGATTTATATTTAAGCATATCTTTGCCCCCATTTCATCACCACTTTGTAGGAGTATTTTCTTTGGTGATTTGGTTTTGATGAATGGTAGTTGCAAATAGCAGCGTACCAAGTGCCATGTTGTTTTTTTAGACGTAGTAAAAACTTGGCGGCGTATTCTATGTTATTCTTAGGATTTAACATTTCTTGAATATTTGTAAAAGCTTTTGAATGAAAGCGATAATTCAGTTGCATCACTCCTACGTCAATGTTTCTAATGCCATTCTCCCGAGCATCAGCAATTATTTTTAAAGCTTCTTTATTATTCGTAGCAATTACAGCTTTACCTGCAACATTGATAGCATGGTTGTTTATTCCAGATTCCACAAAAGCTATTGCCTCAAGCAATCCACTTGGAATTCCATATTGTTCTTCAGTCGCTTGAATTAATCTCTTTATTGTTCCTTGAATGTGGTTATTTGATGCTAAGGCATTATTGCTCGCCATGCACAAACATATAACTAGAAGCAAAGATTTAACTCGCTTTTTAATCAGCATAATATTCTATTTTTTTCTTTGAAATTTTTGATTTGTTATCTTAGTAAGCTACGTGCTGTGTCATAATCTCTTCCAGCAAGTCCCTCTCGATAACCATGTGCATATCCAACTTTCCAAGCTTCATCTTGTAAAGCTTTTTGATATTCCTCTTCTGTTGCAAAAGATTCTCTTTTAACTCTCTGCTGAACATAATCAGCATAAAAATCCAAACCGGTTTTAAATCTTTTATCCAGCTCTAATTGAAGTGGTAATTTAATATTATCCAACTTCATTTCAGCAAGTTTCGAACCTCGCTCGCTCTCTGGGAATTGTGCTAAATATTCCTCTTTTTCCAAAGCTACTTTTTCTTTTAAATTTCTGGTTTCCCACCAATAATCGCTCCAAAGGGTACTTGATGGAATTTGACCACTAACATGATTTTTTGATCCATCTGCATGCCCTTCTCTAACCCCTGATAATATATAGGATTTAAAAGGATGATAGTTTGTATCGTTATTAACATAGAGATATATAGAACCAGCTATTATTGCGCTAATCATTAATATTCTTGGGATTAAATATAAGCTACCTAAAGCTATTAGCCATTTCTTATATTTTACCAAAAAACTTTGCGGTTGATCCTGATTGCTCATTATACTAATCATTTTTATTTACCCTCTTTTTTGTCATCTCTTTCTATACCTACTATTTCACCGGTATTGTTTCCTAGCTCTCTAAGCACCCTTAATCCTGTATATTTTCCGGTAAGTGAATCAAACTTTTCTTTGCCTTTGTCGATTTCTTCTAACGCTTCCTTAGACTTACTTTTACTCCCATGAACCCTCTCATTCTCCAAATTCTGCACGATCTTTAATTGCTCTGGATTGAGGTTATTTTTAAGAGTTTCCTCTACAGGTTTATTATACTGCAAGTTGGGATTATTTACCGCATTATTGACTACTTCTTTCAGTGGTTTTTCTGCGCCTGTGGCATCCTTGACGACAGCTTGTTCCCTGATGTTTTGAGCGTTTTGTTCGAATTTGGATTTTAATCTATCTACAGTTGGAATTTCTGTGTTTTGGACTGACGGAGCATTTTTTTGGATTCTTGATACGTAAGCCTGATATTCAGGGCTTTTAAGCGGGTCATTAACCCTGATCACATCTTGCCCGATTGCTTTTGCTTCCTTCGGATGATTTGTTACCCAACGTTGTGCATGTGCTTTGCTTGCAAGCTCTGGGTTTCTTGCCATCACCTCGTTTAAGAATGCATCATTCAAGTTGCTGTTGATTGCTCCGGAATTCTTTTGTAGATATGACAATTGATTGCCGTAAGTTTCAACATCTTGAGCGGTTTTAGCAATTTCTTTGCCGATTGACTCCTGCTGGTTTAAGTTTGATCCTAGACTCTCGCCAAGTTTTTGGTCTTGGCTATTATTCGTAGTGAAGTTTTGATTTTTTGCAATTGTTTTGGCTTTCTCCATGAAATTATCATATGTTTGCCTATCCTGCTCACTCATATTTTTGCGGATATCTTCGATGTTTGCAGCGTTAGTACCAGTGCTAACGCCAGAACCCCAAAAACTTACGCCTGCCGTAACATTTGATTGCGTACCTGTTGATTGACCTTTAGTGACATCAGTTCCTTGTGTTAAGGTTTTTCCGTCACCAACTACCTGTTTCATGGACGCAATATCTGTATCCGATATATTATCGCTTTGTACCGTGCCGTTAATAAGGCTTTTGACAAAATCGATGCTTTGAGCCTCGGTGAGATTGCTGATCTTGCTATGGCGATCGGTTAAACTCGCTAGATTGCTTTGTGCCCTGTTGTAGGAGTCGCCCACAGTAGCAGCTTGATCTTCCGTTCCCGTATGGTTGTTAATTAACTGCGTTCCTTGCTCGGTTAAAATCACGTTTCCGCCATCTTGACCCATTTTTACACTATTTGCACCGTCAACAACACTACTTCCCATAATTAGCGTCGGTGATACATTATGCTGTCCTTTGGTGGTATTGTCATATGACGTCTGCTTCATTTGCAAATTACCGTCAGCCATTGCGCCGCCAATTGGCATTGCAGTGTTAGTATTAGCCAGTCCGCCGGCAATGCTGCTTAATGCATATGGGCTACCAAAAACTATTGCAAAACTAATTAAGGGTGTTGCCGTGATTAATGATTGCACAGTCGCATATTTCATCATGATTAATTCAGTAAATCCAGCTTGTCCAATGGCACTTAATCCACTAAGTCCCCAGCCACCAATACTATCTTTTAACTGTATCATCGCTATTGCATGAATGATTGTATAGAATACCGGCCATGTACAAACCCAGATCATTAATTTAATTCCCGTATTAATGAATACCCATCCGCCAGGCAACATTGCAAACGGTAAAATAATAACAAATAACATCACCACCAAAGCTAGCATGGTTGGTTGAGCGGCCGCCGGAATCATTGCCTCGGACATTTCTCCGCCAATAATAGAACCCATTGATTGCTGGAATAATCCACGAGTTGCCTGCATTCTGACTAAATCCGGATATACTCTGGGATGACCGACTTTCTCACGCCAATCATCATAAGATTCACGATTGGCATTAAGTATCATCGCTTGTTGCATCCAAGCATTAACATCCTCTGTTCCTTGTTCTAGATATTTAAAAACATCTCCTGTCATTGCTTTAATGTGTCTATTCATCAATGCTTCATTTGTTGTTGAAATACCCAAAACAGCAGCAAATTGTTTCATTAATTCAGGTGATCTACTTTCATCATGAATTGCCGCTTTAAGCATTTTGCCGGCTTCGCTGCAAGTCATAAAGCTTCCAATAGATCCATCTTTATTTGTGGCTTTAATGCCAAGACGCTTTACCGGGTTTGTGTTTAAATAATTAAGTAGATCTTCTGCTTTTTGAGCTCCCGCTTTATGCCCCCCGAAATTTCCAATCACATACGGCAACATATAGCATTGACGCAAATATTCTTTGGTGTTTCGAAGAAGTATAGGGTCTTGTATTTGTATATCCCTTATCTTAGCTACCGCCTTTGCTCCATACAATATACCGCCCGTTGTAGAACGACCCGCATTAATGGGTAACATTGTTTCTTCAATTAATTTTGATAAACCATGTGAAATTTTCGTACCGACAGAAGTGAAAAACGAAATGCCAAATGGTATATTATCAATTTTGACTGGCGCATTAAGTGCTACTTCATCCTTAATCCACACTGTAGTTTTTGGCGAGAACAATAGAAAGAAAGCAATCATTGACGGAATCATCCAGTTTTTGCCGAGAATTGCTATATCAGCTTTAAACGTTGCTTTTATTCCGGCATATACGCCGCCAAGTGTTAAAGCCATTGTACCAACCGGCGTTAAATATTTATTATCAGTTTCAAAAATCATTGCTACTGCATTAAATACGCTAATCAGTAAATCGCCGCCGCCGTAAGTATAGATTATATATTCCATGTTCCTAGCCCCGCTCTCTTGCCATTAAATGTTTCCATATTTTGTCTGCTCGATCATTAACCCTATCGGCGTCAACCATTACTTTTGCCCATTCCCTGCGAGCAAAAACCAATACATCGTCTAATTGTTTTTCATAATCCTTGATTATCTGTGCTGTCATTTGTTTGTTTTTTAAATAGTGAACACCTTTTTTAATCTCATTGGTTACTTTCTCCAAATGACTCACTAGCATATATCTGGCTATTAAATGACTATCCGGCTCTAATATTGACATACCGGAAACTGCATCAAGCATCAAATGATCAAAGATTGGAAAAGCTTGACCCAATGAATCCAAAAATCCCTTATCTTCTTCTGTGAATTCACTTGTTTGCGCAATAATCCCTACTACCAATTCTTTTAATCTTGTTTTTGCTTTGCCTGAATAAGAATTAGCTTCAGTGATAGTGATGCTATTATTAATGCCAACCGTAAGGCAAGTAGCGTTATCGCAACTATACATACTGGTATTTGTTCCGCCGTTAATATGAGCGTTCCAGCTCTCCGTATCATTAGCAAGGCTTGGATATGGTATTACTGTTGTGTCCCTAACAACAATAGTCCCAACCATTGACATTAATTGCTCGTGCATTTCTTTTGGTATACCAACGGCAGTTGCTGCTTTGATAAAGATATTGTAGTTATCCATCATTATTTCAGGGTCTTTCTTTTGCTTCGCATCTACCGCAGCTTTTTGCTTTAAGAAATTATTGCACTTCTTCCGCTGACCGCCCAGATCAACAGAACCATCAGAATTGGCCATTTCTTGACATACTGTTTCATACATTGCAGAGCTTTGAGGGGTCAGGGCGGCAAATGCGGCTTGTGTAGTTTTACAATGCCCTATTCCCTGTTGAGTTAATGACATTGCTAAATCACGAAACGATGTTAAAGTTTGTTCTATTTGAGGTGCATAAGTCTTTAAGCCCAAATGGAAGCCATATGCTAAAGCCTCGTATCCTATATTATTTGCAACGTTGATTAACTCCTCGCCGGAAATCATTGAGAACGATCCCAGATGCGCATCTATACCACCGCAGCCGGTACTCAAAGATGGCGGCGTCATAGATAATGGATTAATAGCTGTGTTTTTGGTTCTAACAGCCATTCCACCACCGCTATAATAACCGGCCGATGCATCTTGAAAATTACCGGGAACGGTGGTATTAGTATGCAAATTTTTAAATACATCGCCCAAAGCCCAGCCCATAGCATGGCTTGCACTTAAAGAAATGCCTAAAAACATAATTAATGCTACCAGCTTTACCGACTTTAAAATAGTTTTCATTAAAACAACCTCTGTATATGCTTATCAATATTCTTGATGTTAGTTAAAATCTGGTTGGCACTATTAATACCTCTTGATATAGGAAGCACCTGGCGTCCATTGCTTTTAATTAAATATAATAAAGGGGTTTCTCTAGTAGGATTGAACATTAACATCTCACCATTATCATCAATTCCTTTGATCCCTTTGAAATCCACACCTTCTTTGTTTGCAGCAAGTAACTGAAACCCATATTTCCGGGCAAATTCCAATACTATCGGCGCAAATGCATGGCAATGGGGGCAATCTTCCGATACTTGTAGAATCAAACCCCATTCCTGACTTAACTTTGATAGCTTTTGATGAATCTCTTTGTCTTCAATCTCTTCTTGAACTCTCTTATGTAAAACATTGCTATGTGCTTTCATGTCCGTGAATTGACTACTCATCATCGCTATCGCAACTCTTCGTTCCCCGTAAAGTTGTGCTTTTCGCATCATTTCTTTTTCTATATACATCTCTGTTAGAATATTTTCAGGTGTCGGATTATCCAGTGCTTGGCGATGAGCTTTTCTATGCCTTTCTTGCAAAGAGCGGATATTCTTTTCATAAACAGGCAAGTCCTCTGCCGGCGCAGTTTGAGCCATGTCCTGTTTTTGTGTATTTTCAACTTTTTCTTTTTTTTGTTCAGGTTTTTCATTATACCAGTTAAAACCCTGTAAAGATTTAATGCGGTCAGATCCAAAACTGATATTTGAGTTAATCACCAAGGTTACCATTTGCAAAGTAACAAAAACGATTAACCGACTGCGAATGTTATTTTCTCTTTCCATCGCTTTTAAACTTATATTGTTTAGCTCCTACCATGTTTTACCTTTTTAATTATTCAGTAAATAATCTTTGTTTAAATTCAAAAGGAGGGACAATATTAACGCCATACCTACTAATAGCAGTATTTGCAGTATAATTCGGGTTATTTATATATTCCTGTGGAGTTATACTAAAAAATTGATACCACAATATTATTGTATCAAACTCTGCATTACCTGCTGCCCTCATATTTGCTATATAATTATTATACCAAGCTTGTTTTTCCTGACGCAGCCTTACAAGCTCATTCTGCTTATGTAAGGCTAGTGCCTGCTGGCGTTTAATACGGTTCTCCTCGGCAATCCTTAATTGTTCCTGCTCTCTCCTGATTCTTTCCTTTTCCAGGAATTTTTTACGTTCCTCCCTTGCTCGCAACTCTTCTGCAAGCCTTACCTTTTCCTGCTGCGCTTTAAGGCGAGCCTCTTCTGCCAATCGTTTTTCTTCTTCCTTCGCCCTGCGGGCTCTTTCTTCTTCCTCTGCTTTGCGTTTTAAAATATCTCTTTTCTCCGCAGGAGTAGTATTCATATGCTCTTGTTGGAGTTTCGGTAATTTCTTAGGGGCTATGCTTGGAAAAGTTTTAAACATATTGCTCTTGCCTTTAGCAAGCATTTCAGCGAACAATTCTTCCATATCAAATTTGGAATAATCTAATTTTGTTAATTCTTCTAATGTAAGAGGGCGACAATTTGGAAACTCACTACTACCCCAATCAATATTTAACTGACTTCTTCCCTGCTCGTGAAATATCCGAGCAAGTTTTGAGTTAAAACAACAAAAGTTTGTTCTCTTAACTAGGCAAACCTTTGTGACAGATTCTCTCGTTTCGCAATATGTACCTATCATATGACACAATCCCTTATCACGCTTTAATGCCAATCCCTTTTCCTCAGGACTGCAACTTGATAGTTTCATATCTTTGCCCCAGCCTTTGTTTGCAGAACAACAATTGATAAAACCTGCAATTGCGTTATCACAACCATTAGTTTTACCAGCAAATACAGTAATAGGTTTTTTACAGATTCCGCTACTTTCTTTATCGCAATCTTTTTGAGCTTCATTAATGGCAGCAAGATATGCTACATTGCCAAAATCTTGATTCTCTTCAATAGTTGGGGTGTGACAATTGCCGCCAAGACAATAAATAGAAGAATCAGCTAAAGAATAATTTCTTTCTTTTCTTGTAATCGGGCAAGTAAAGTTTCTTTTCCACCTAAGACATATATTACCAATTCGATACTCACACTCGGAATCGACTAAACGACAATTCTGTTTTGTTAAATGAGCGCATCCATCTTTGGGCTTTGAGGTACACTCATAGCTAATCTTTTCACTCCAACAAGGGCGAGTTATATTATATTTATTAAAAAACTTTTTAATTCCTTTTCTAGTGCAAACTCTTGCTGTTTCGTAACATTCGTTTTCTTCAACTAATTTCTCCGCCGGAGTTGTTGCTACTTGCCAATATTCACCCTTTTCAATAAACTTTTTTCTTATTTCAAAGGTGCTATAATATAATATCGCTGTAACTTGATTATATGCTAAACGGGCTAATTCCGCCGCAGAAGTCCGGTACTTGATTGCGGGATTTCTAAAAATTTCTGCTCCCATTGGAATTATCACATTGTTTGAACCGGGATAAAAAATAAATACGTTCTGCGATGGAAGCTCAATAAATTCAGGAGATAAATTACCTACCGATTGACTAATTGCTTCCTTGATTGCGTTATGAGCTTCCACGGTATTTAATAATACGTACTTTACCCCGCTCATCAGCTCATTATCGGTAGTCCTGTAGTTCTCAGGTTTCTTCTCCCAGAATATCTCCGGTATGAGTCTGGCCGGCAGATTTATACTTGTTTGAGGCTTTCTGATTATCTCTTCCTTCTCCTCTGCTTCCAGAACCAGTTCCAAACCAACATCAACATTAAAATCCACTCCCTCTACACAACTCTTATTAATAAAGCTGGTAGTACTGGTTTCACTAGCACTTAATAAGCCACCGCCGGTTTTTGCCATTGGGTTTTGTTCTATCTTCAAAGATTCCTTTAAGAGCGAGTTATCCGGGTTAATCTTGTGCTGATTAATTGCATCCATCTTTTTTAATTCAGTATGTTGCAAGAACTCTCCAAGCTCACTACTACGCAAAGCATTATTGCCTTCACCGGTCAAACTTGCATCATTTAATGAACCGATATTTGAAACATCCCCATCTTTCTTAATAAAGGTCTTTGCTTCATCGGGATTACCAAGAACAGTTACATTCTTAAACTTCTCTCTTTGATTAAAAGCTGTGCCGACACCGCTTGCAAATACAGCATTGCTTGCGTTTGAACTTATTAATATTAAGATTGATATTATATTAAATATTCTCATGTGCTTTTGCCGCTCGCCTTAACTTCCATGATCTCTAGAGCTTTTTTCAATGTTATATGACCGCTGATTTTCTTGATTGTTTTGTCAGTATTAACTACCACCACCGCAGGTACTTGCGAAATCCCAAACTGCTTAAAAAGATTTGGATTAATATCAATATTAATTCCTACTTTCTCCAATTTTGTCTTGGTTTCTGCAAATCGATTACGACCAGACTTTTCACCTACAAGACCACGCATTACCAATTTTGCACCGTAGCAATTTGCCTCATTAAAATAACTACGCAGTGATTCATCATTAATTGCAAATGACACCAAGATATAAATGCCGGGCTCTATTTGTATTTCCTGCTTTGGCAAGGCAAAACTACTGTAGCTACTTGCCGTAGCTAATATCATTAATGCCAATATTTGGAATAAGGTTTTTTTAAACATTTTTTTCATTTGTTTTAGTTTTTTATTTGTTTGCTTTGTTTCCATCACTTTAAAGCACGCAGCAATCTCTCTTGCGCCATATCAAGAAACTAAAATCCTCACCCCATACCGGAAATTCTCGTCCTGCTTGCCACAACACTTCCGTTTGACCGATACGTTTGCAAGAACTCATTTCAGGAATTGGATAAGTCATCTGCAAACGATACTGACTTTTCTTGATAATCGGCATTGGATATTTGCCGCACATAGCCGATTTGCCATAATAACCCCAGAGCATTAGCTCCCTATGCATCTTTGCCATGAATTTGGAAACCACCAACTGAGCCGTGCCTACTCCCCCATTGTGATAAGAGGTAGTTCCGGAAAATGGATATATACAACCCTGACAACCGGCGCACCAAAACATATAATCATTTGACAAACCCGTGCTTGAGGTTAGGCAATCAGCCACGCATGAAGCTGTTGTTAAAGGATTTGCAGCAAACAACAAAGCTTCCGGATTTAATATGCTTGTCTTGACATCATCTCCCCACATAGGATCAAATTCAGTCAAATAAGCAACATCAACCGACGCTGCTTCTATACAAATAAAATCAAGCAGGATCTCAAGCCAATAAAGAACAGGGTAGATGTACCAATGAACATGATAGAAAGCCGTACTTTCATCGCTCTTAAACCCTTTTTGCGGACTAGTCCCAAGTGAAATTCCGCCCATACTAACCATACACATAGGCGATTTGGTCACGTCAATAAGGCGCACCGGCTCCCAGAATCCAACAGGAATGCCCGGCACCGGTACCGGAATGCCGGGTCTTGAACAAAAACAAATAGGGTCTTTGGTAGATTTAGTGTCAACACCGCCCCCGCCAACTATTTCAATCCCAATAAGGGTAATTGGAAATAAACAGTTCCAGCATACATCAGTAATAGGATTGACAATCTTGCCGGTACATCCTATCGCAGCTTTTGCTGAATTATTGTAGGTACATATCGAAATTATGATTAATGCGCTTAAATACAGGATGGTTAAATCTTTAATTAAGCTTTTGAAGTTTTTCAGAGTGCAAGATAAGGTAATCATATACTCACCTCACTTACTTTCAGTAATAACCCACCCTGCTCTATAACAGCAGGAGTTGCCTCTATTTTAAAACGATGACAAAGTATACCGCCTTGATCAAAAAACACCGGACGTTTTAATTGCTTTGCAAGTAGCATTGGCGCACCATTAGTTAAAACAATCTTGCCGGTTTTTCCCTTTGCCCACTCCACTTGCTCTTGATCATCACCGTCAATTAAAATTAATGGCTCACCCCATTTTAACTTTTCAAGCGCATTTATACTTGTTCCCGCTGCAACAATCACCCTACCCTTATCATCGACAATATCGGTTTCTTGGGTAAAAGTTGGGTTATATGTCCAGCTTCTATTAATAGTCGCTTTTGTTAAGGTTGGAACCGGTAATGGACGAAGTACTCTGGCTTTTATTTTTTCGGTAAATTCATTCTGTAACAGGTCCAGTGTTCCATCCTCTTTTGCAAGCTCCAATCTGCTCATGATTTCCTCAAGAAGACATTCTTCGGCTATGTTAAAAACTTGTCCATGCGTGCCATAATCTTTTATTATTGGTTTGGAATTGGTTTTTTCTCTTGGAATGCTTGAACCTCTTGCGCTAGCTCCATTGTTAATTAATATACCGGTTCCTACTAGCAGGAATGTTTTTAATACCTTCGAGGTAAGGTGTGCTTTTGAGAATGGTGGTATCAACATTAAAGACCCCTTTCTGCTAATATGGTATTAATCGCTTCTGCTAGGCTTAAGCCACTCTCCCTATGATTTTTGATTAATTCCTTTTCAGTTGGATTGGTAGTCATTAAAAGCAATGTGAACGGATCTATTCTTAATTGGCAAATATCCCCGTTAATACCGGGTGCCCATAGCGCAAACTCTCCATATTCTCCTTTTTTGGATTCTATCGATCCCATCCTGCGCATCCGCTCGTCATCCTTAACATAACTCTGAAATAACGGCAAACTTCGCATAGTAGTTAATGTGTCTGGATTCTGTTTCATTATCAGCTTGAAATCAGCTCCTGCAAAAATACTCATAGCTTCTTTTCCTAAATCATGAAAATCTGTAATTAATTGCGAAGCTAATACCACTGAAGTTTTATATTTTCTTACAATCCTGATAACCGCTGAAACAAACTTTAAAGCAGTTGGATTTTCCAAAGTCTTGGTAATTTCATCAAACACCAAAAGACTTGGCTTGTCCGTTTTTCCCTTAGCCATTTTATTGTTAATATGCGTCATCATTATTTGCGTCACAACCGCCATTAAATCAGGAAAGTTCCGTAAATGGTCAGTTTCAATAACTACAATATCCGCATCCAGTGTTACTTCTGCTTTACCTTGGAAAAATCCACCATATGCACCATTTTTTGTATAGTTGAACAACATCCGTCCCAAATCATTTGCTACAGGATTGTTCTCTTGCGCAAGCAACCAATCAGCTATGTCATCAATTTGCAAATCAACTCCTTTTTCATCCCAACATTTTCTTAAAGCCTCTTCCAGATTTGTTTGTTGTAAATCAGTTGTTCCGTGTTTTGGAGCAGCCATCGTAGCAAGAGTTATTGGAAAGCTTGCCAGAAAATCAGCTCTTGCTGCGCTGGAAACTTCATCGTCACCGGTAGGCACTCCGGAAAAAGGATTTATCGAAATTGGATTGCTCGGATCAAACTCGATATAGTTTCCATCAAGCACATGACAAAGTTTCTCAAAACTTTTGCCGTAATCTACGACAAAAACCTTGCCACCAACACCAAGTACTGACAACATCATTTCTTGCATTGTCACCGACTTTCCACTACCTGCAACACCTACGATAACAACATTAGGATTGCCAAGATTACCGGTATTTGTGGCCAAATGGGGCGTGAAATCCGCTCCAAATTGAGAAAAAAACTTCAATTGACCTCTCCGGCCGGTAAGTAATAAACCGGGAGCATTTAAATCACCTTTATATTCACCAATAAACGGCATTAAGGCCTTGCTCTCACCGGAAACTGTTTGTTTGCCACGACCTATAATACTTAGTGCTACCCCAGCGCCTGTTATGTTATTTTTAAATAATCCCCTTTCTTCTTCAACCATACTCATGGGCATTGCAGTTAATACATGCGCCAAATGATCATATTTTGTCGGAATGAAATTCCAACCATTACGGCGCATCATCCCGGCGTATCTTTTAGAGGCTAGTTTGACCTTTTCTTTTTTGCCCTTTAAAATAACATTTGTATGGATATGCACTACTCTCTCTCCATCTTGCAGCGCCTTAACTGCTCCATCAATATCTGCCAGCTCTTCACTTAAATCAGAAAAAAACTTACCTATTCCGGATTTGATATTCTTTTCTAGCGCCTCCCTCTTAGCAAAAATTCTAGCTCTTGCCATTGCCTGGTTCGGTAACATCCAGATACCAACATGGATAAAATATTCTGTATCTATATATTCACCTTTTCTTGCTTCATTCCCAATAAACAAATCCATCAAACCCAAACTCCATCTTGCCGGTCTGTCTTCCGCATCAAGCGCAATGAAACACTCATCATCTTTTAGATGTATAATGTCATTCTCCTCATATAAGGAAAAATCCCCCGGCAATATCTGCTCTGACAATTTGGCATATTGATTAACTGTTGTTCCGCCAAATGATTCCCTACCCCATATCTTGCGCAAAATAGATAATAAAAGTGTATCATCAACGCTTTGCGTCCAGAGACCTATACTTTGAAATGTCGACTTTAAAGCCTCAATTCTTTGTCCCATAGCTATTAAATCAGTTCCAAGATCCGGTACTGTTACTGAAATCAATACATGAGAATCTTTAACTACCCCCTCTTCTTTTGCTTTTTTTTCTAGAAAATCACAACGTCTTTTTGCCATTTCCCTGTAGATCTCTCCTTTTCTCTCCCCAGCCCAACGATCCAAAAGAAATTTAACGTTGTTTGAGGCAATCAGTAGTATCTGTATTGACGCCCCATTCGGTAAATTCTCGCTATTTGCAATGAAATCGGCAATTTCAGTTTCAGCCGTTAACTCCGCCCCGGGCATCGGGTTTGCTATTAAAACAAATCCTACGCTTCCACGATTGAAAAATAATCCGCTCTCTGCATCAAACGACTCGTAAACAAAATGCGGAGATAGTCTTTCTCTTTGAAAATCAGGGTGAATATTTTTAGCAAGCATGACATATACCTTGTCTTTTCTTTTTTGATTTTTTAGATTCCTTTTGATTCTTATCTTCGGGTTTCTTTGCATGAGGTCCGAACATTCCCTCATCAGCCATTACTGATATTTCATACAATGATTTGCATTTAAGCCCCTCTTTTACCGGACAATCAAAATCCTTTTTATACGGCCACAAAGAACAACCGCTCGTGATTATTGATACCCCTATTAACGTTGCTATATTTTTAAATGTCATTTGTTTAATCCTTGCTTCTTGATTGTTATTTTCCTTTTTTTAAAAGTTGCTTCCAGCTTCTTCCTTCTCCATAGCCTTTTTCATTTCCTGCATGGTTTCTTGAAAAGCTTTTGACTGAGCGGTTCTTGCCGGCGGAGGGTTATTATAACCGTTTCCTAAATTCCCATCCGATGATTGAATTGGTTCAGATTTAAATTCTCCGTTTAAATCAACACCATGCTGAAACACCACATCGACCTCTCTACCGGACGCTATTACTATCTGCGGTGACATTGAGTTAAATCTTTCCATTACAAAATCAGCCATTTTTGAAAACGCATCACTAGCTCCACTTGCCATACCGCCTTTTAATTGCGACACCCCACTAAGAGCATTTTGCTGACCTGTTATTGGTGATATTGGAAAAACTCCTTTGGTAGATTGATTTTGCAAGAAATTGCTGAATCCGCCAAGCAAGCCATTTAACATAGCCATACGGAGCATGTCAGATGATTTGTCTACTACCATCCCTTTAACTCCATTTCTTCCATCTTCACCAACTATCCAGCCTTTAATCGGTCTTTCTACAATCTCACCGTTGTAATTCTCTAAACTTAAAGTTTGCAGGCGACATTTAGCACGCTCACTTGATAAATCCCCGCTACAATCACCAATCAGGATAGCTTCTTTAATTTGCTCCGTGCGCTTGCCCTTGCTGAATATCCCGGCATCAGTAAGACGCATAACTACAGGCTCCGGATTTGATTGACTATTGCTACCGGTTCCAACCACAACACCCGTCATTAATACCGCCCTTGAAAAAGTTCCGGATGTTATATAATCTTTGAAATTCTTCTTTTTTGTTCCATATTCCTTGGAAAACGAACCAAGCGTCTTTGTTGAGATTTTTCTGCTATTAACAGGATTGCTTACGGGAGAGTTGGTTTTTGCCAGACTTTCTTCTAATTCTTTTCTTTGTAACATCTCTTGTTGGCGGGTCACTAACCCTTTTAATTGCAATAATTCTTCTTGTACTTTGATCACTTCAATGTTTTGGGTCTCTTTGATCTCTTCTAGTTTTTTGTTGAATTCTTCACTGGACATCTCAACTTTTTGCTCTACTTTTGCCGTCCAAACATCACGAGGGTCAATTGATTCTTTAACGCCTGTCATTTGTATATCTTCTTCAAACGGGATTGTACTTGTAGTTAAGTGAGGTTGTTTTTTCTTCTCGCCCCCACTAACTACAAAGAGGATTAAAATAACTCCAATGAATCCGGCAACGAATGCAGGACGCTTTTTTAAAGCATCTTTTAAAGCCGATGCTTTTGTTAAAAATTGGCGTTGTGTGTTTTTGTTAATTATCATTTTCTTAATCCTCTTTGTTAAATCAACATTTAAGCAGATATCACCATGCCACCACTAAGCCATGAGAGATAAATACTTAAACTAACACCTATGGCAACAACGATTCCTGTTAATTTTAAGTTGCCCTTAAGTACTGACCAGATACCGGCAGCAATAGTTGCAGCAGATAATCCAACAGTTTTAAACTTTCCGGACGCTACGCTACCAATCTTATCCAATTGACCTTCAAGGCTCGTAGCTAGGGTTACCTCCGGATACATGCAAAATATTACAGCAGCTGCAAACGCCAGCAAGGTGATGGAATCAGTGCTTACTCCACTATTATTTGCTTGTTGATCTAACCTTGGTTTTTTAAACATTTTATACTCCTTTGTTTAAATTAGTTTCTCCCGGATTTGATTTTACAAACTTTACAGGCTCCGGGGTTTTGCCCGTAAAACGCAAGGAAAAATCTTGCGTTGTTCCGTGTTCACCGGTAATGGTTACGTATATTTTTTCACAGCTGTGGTTTTTTTCTATTTCCCCATTCTCCTCAAAATTCTCCTCCAGCTGGTTTGGCACAATGATCAAATATCCTTGGTCGTGTATCTTTAACTGGATATTTTCTTGCGGATGAATGAATACATCAGTGATTCTCTCATCTTCAATTGAAAATCTTGTATATCCATGTTCTGAAATCGCTATTTCAAAAGACTTCCCTTCATCTATTAAATAACTATTATTTGATAATCCGGTTTCGGGTTTTAATGCCTTGTAATTCGTCTGCTTGATCGTGCTCTTAAACATCTCTCCCACCGGATGATCTTTTGTAGGCATTATTAATTCGCTAGTTTGTCTTGGCTCGGGGGATTTTTTGATTTGCTTAACTCTTGATCCTTTTCCTGCGCAACCACTTAATGCAACACCAGCTATCAAAACTACAGATAATTTTTGTAAATATTTCATCTCTTCCGTAAATCCTCTTTTTAATTAACTTCTTCCTTAGGCAAAACATCTACCTCAGTAATGTTCTTAAGCAAAATCAACCCTTTCGCTGCTTCCTTGTATGAAATCAAATAACTCTTCTCTAATGCTATTTTCTCATCAGAGCCGGCAAACCAATAATGTAACGTCCCGGTAACAATTACTCCGCCATCCACCATTTTTGTACTCTTCGTATAAAATGCTGAACTTGCATTGCTTCCCTTAATGAATGACATTTGCTTTGCAAAGAATTTGTTTAACTCATTGTTGCTGGAACTGATTTTCCTGATCTGTGCATGTTGCTCTACAATTTCATCAGGAGAAGTAGTGAACATTTCTCTTGCTATACTCCTTGCCCATGGCTTTAAATAACTTGGATATAACCTGCTATTTGAAATCTCCATTTTGTTATCTATATCATTGCTCGGAATAATGACCCATTTTTCTTCTTTGCCGAAAAGAGCAAAGCTTTGTAGTAAACACAAAATGCTTAAAACAACTGTAGTCATTAATAGATACTTGTTGTATTTAACTACTTCCTGCAAAGAAGCTGTTTTCCATTTATGGTTCATTTTCCTACCTTTTCTTTATTCAGCAGTTTTGGGTATGTACTTGGAGCTCTCAAAACATTTTTTGAAATCAGGAAGCTTTTGATTTTAAAACTCTGTGCTAATCGTTTGTATTTTTTGAATAAAAAACACAAAGTAATACCACCAATTAAAAAACTACCGCCTAAGCGAATATTTGAATTATTTAAAAACACAATACCCGGCAATACACCAAAGCAAGCAACAAGCCATTCATCCCCCGTTAAACCAAGATATTTTATTGGTCTTGATACCGACCAAAATAAACTTTGTTGATTGTTTCTTCTCATGTTTTCCTTTAGGTTTAATTTTTATCTTCTGATTAATTTGATTAATTTATGCAGGGATTCCCTTGAGCAAAGATTTAACAAGAGTATTGATTGCGTCCTGATGTTCCCTATTAGCAATACGTCTGAAATTTCTTGCTACCTCAATACAAAGGCGTTGATTTTCCGTTTCCAGCGGGACGTTATCAGCTGCTTTAAAACCTTCGTAAAAATATGATATTCTCCGATCAAGAGCCTTAGCGATTAATGCTAGCTTTGAAGCAGAAATCCTATTACTTCCGTTTTCGTACTTTTGTAGCTGTTGGTGAGTCACCCCAATTACTTTTGATAATTGCTGACGGGATAATCCTTTTGCCAACCTTAAAGAATAGATTTTATGACCTATGGATTTATCGATATTGTCTAACTGATTGTTTGTTCTTCCCATTATATTATTTCTCCGTTTTTGCATTATTTTTGTTTAATATTTTCACTTCAAAATCACCTTAATTATTTGATGCAGCTCCTCGATCTCTTCTCTTAGCAACTCTACTGAAGTCCTTGTTGCCTTCTGTTGCGCAATTAGGAGGCTACTCGGTTCATAGCTCGAATCTTTACCTGCAAGAAAGATTCTTACATCCTCATTCTGTTTTTCTATTTTCTGCTCCAGCCGATCCAGTTGGTTTAGAATATGAGTAAGTAAATCCTTGATTTCTTCTCCTTTGTTTTCCATAATTGTTTTTTCTTTGGTTAAATGTTGATCCGCAGCTTTCCATAAAAGCTGTTCCCTAAGTAACGCTTGTAGCGGGCTTGCTCATAACCTGCATTTACCTCAAACCTTGAAAAAGCAATCCCCATGCTTGCTCCAAGTCTATATGTATCCTTTGGCACAGGGATTCTATAATCGGAAAGAACCATACCGCCGTTATTTTTTATCTTTAGTCCGTTTGATTTAGGGGAAAACCCTACTTCATAACTTGCTCTGATTTCAGGGATCAATTGGCATTCTCCAATTTCAAAAATCCCTGTTAGAGCAATTCCTCCGGTGATTGCAGGTCTCCGAATAGCAAGCTTTTCAATCTTCAGATTTCCCTGATCCTTGCCCTTGAACCTTATGGTCTCATAAGAAATCCCAAGATTTGGTACTAGAAAAAGTTTAGCTATAGGGTAATAATAATCAGCTACTAGAGATCCCCCGAGTAATTCCCCTTTTAATTTGAATCTGTTATTGCCGTTAATCAGGGAGTAATAGTTGACTTTAGCATCAACCTGACCAAGCCTAATCTCACCACCGAGTACTAGCCTTTCATTCATGTTGATACTTCCGTAAAGACTTCCAATAATTGATCTGATATCACCGCTAAACTTGCTACCGGTATTGTTACTGATATTGCTTACTACGGTTTCAGAACTGGATTTTGGCGTAAGTTTTGTCTGGTTATGGTTTAAGGCAATACCAATAATGGTATCATCATCCAACTTGCTATCAAAACCGATAGATCCTCCAGTAGATTTCTGCTTTATCCTGTACGAATTCTGAGGTTTTAATATCCCGTTTCCACAACTTCCCCGAACCCACAGTCCGTAACTGGATTCCTCATCTCCACCGGATACACCCATATTACCGGTATCAATCAGATACAAATGAGTAAGCCTGTCCGCTGTAGCAACGGCAACATTAACTATGTCAGAAAAGGCAACCTCGCTGACTGCTTCCACATACTTACCGGTTAGGCTTGCTGCTATTATTTCGCTAGCCGTTATTATTTTTGCCTCGAGGCTTCCAAGCTGTAGGAGACGGATGGTTCGTGCGTCCTTAATATTAGCAAGTAAAGCTCTTGCTGCTTCAGGGGTTAGGTTTACCTGATTTAGGCCAGCTAAAGCTATCAAGTTCTCAGCGGTAAATGCTCCACAACTTGATCCGTCATTCTGCTGATGAACCCGCAAATCAACTATTTCGGCAGTAGGTAGTATCTTCTTTATGGCAGCAATATACTGACCGCTTTCACTACTTTCTCCCCCAACAGAAGTACCAAATGAATCGTTGTAAAATACGATAATGTTACCATCAGCCTTTGTCCTGATTGCAATCCCCGTCCAGTGATTATTATTTAAGTTAACCGGAATCAATGCTGGTCTTCCTGCTTGTGCCTCAAGCAAAGCTGCAATTGCTGAGGCCTTGATTAATTCTGCGTTGTTTGGGACCGCAGGAGCAATATACACACTATCACCAAGACGGCTTTTAATGACCGCTCTAATGTCGTCATCGGCGTACCAGTAACTGATGTTGGCAATTTGCGGATTAACTCCGGCACCAAATACCATGCCGTTAACTCCCGCTATAATCAGAGTGGGTATTACAAGAGCTATAAGAGCTTGCCTAAAAAAGGAATTCATACAGCACCCCCTACTAACCGGAAAAACCGGCAACCGCATAAATGCTGCTGTTTTTTGACGCTTGATTGAAATAATTGACAAAATAAAACAGGGATAATTCCTGCTAAATCAGATAAAATTCGATTTAATTTAAGAACCGTTACATATATATTATTGTACCGGTAAGTTTTATTTGGTATATTCATGTTACTTTTTGTTTGAACTTATGTTTAGCAAATTGGTATTTCCGGTGAATATATAAGGGGTGCAATTCTTACAGTATTCACCGGAGTTTTTCTTACTTAATCCTATTACATTCTTTTTTTTCTCTTAACTTACACTTTAGTTGCTATTAATCCGACATGGCCTTTATTGCCGCTATCAACGTCATTAGGATAATCAAATAATTTAATTTTATCTATTTTAAAACCATGCTTTGGTAATAACTCCTGAAGCTCAGGAATATCAAAAACATGTAAATAAGGCGGTACATATTCCTTATGATCAGGGTTAATTTCCCATTGGTTTTTTATTACCCCCGGCCACTTTATATCACTTTCAACCCGTTCCTGATATACAGAGAGAAAACCATCCCGAATTGCAGCATGATAAGGGGTAACTACTATGAAAAAAAGTTTACCGTTAGGTACTAACCATTTATAAATTTTATCTAATCCATATTGTATAATAGCTCCATCTAAAAAATGAAACATCCTTGCGGTTAATACCGCTCCTACGGACTCATTCGGTATATCTATTTCATTAGGAAAAGCTCCCGGGTAAAGATATAAGTTTTCTAAAAATCGCTTAGGGGTTTGCTGAAATAAAATTGATAGATGTTCCTTGCTCAAATCGTTTGCTATAATCCTACCACCCTTCTCTAAAACTTTTTGTACCACAGCCCCGTAAGCGCAACCTAGTTCCAAAACCGGAAAATCAATACTTGATGAATATTCAATGTATTCTTGTGAAAAAGGATCAATATCAGTTTTCATGTACCCCATCCTGTTTAAAGTTGGGATTTCATCACGAATTTGCTTAGGCACATAGTTTTTCACCACAGATTCCGTGGTAATCAAATTTGCATTTATGCCAATTTCGCCTTTATGATATAAATCAAAATTTATTATTTCAATCTTGGTATCTTGTCCTTGCATCCTGCTAGAAATTTTTTATTTCATAATTTTTAAAACTTAATCCGTATAATAAACTATTTTTATTTGCTTGTATATTTCGTAAAGTACTAGGTTTTTACTAACAATTGGCAATTTTTTACTTTTCTTTTTTAGCAATTTTCTTTAATTTGTATTAATATCTTTACCTTTAATACCTTTTTATACGGTGACTTTATCGTAATTAACCCGCTTTTTTTTACTTATTAAAATACTCAAGTAACCGATAAAGCAAATTGCGCTCATATAGCAGCTAATATAAAAAGTAGCATTATAAGTAAATTTTTCCATTATCAACGATGCAACAAGCGGAGATGTACCGCCTATGACCCCGAGCCCTATGCTGTAACAGAAAGAAGAACAGCTAAACCTGTACTCTGTTGGAAACATTTCAATAATAAAAATATTTACCGTAGCAGCTTGCGTAGAAAAAATGATAGCATGGCCTATAAAGAATAATATTGCAGAAACATTGCTAGGATAAATTTTAACCAGATTTAATCCTATAAAGCTATAAATAGCCAAGATCAATAAACTGTTCTTTATAAGGTTTGGTCGATTAATTTTGTCTGATAAATAACCAAATACAGGCGATAGAATAATTAATATGATGGTTGTAATTAATGGATAATAACTAACTTCTAGAGCCGTTATTTTATTTACATATTTAGGCAGAAAAACCAGTATAAAATAAAAATTTATACCATTAGCAGCAGCTGTGAAAACACTACTTATACATTCATAAGGGTTATTTTTTATTCCTTCGATTAACGGAATCTTTCTTTTTAATTTTCGTAGCATTAAAAATTCCGGGGTTTCTACCAGTTTTTTTCGAACAAAATAACCGACAAAAGAAAGACAAAACCCAAGTAAGAAAGCAAACCTCCAACTATAGTCAGGTAAAGCTGGATTCTGAACTATATTACTTACTATTGTTGCAAGTAATACTCCGGTTATACACCCGCAAATAACCAATCCCCCTATAGCTCCTCTTTTTTTCTGATCAAAATATTCAACTGCATATATCAGAGCCCCGCTATATTCACCACCTACAGATATTCCTTGCAACACCCGAATAAAAGCTATTAAATAACATGATATTAGCCCAATAACAGCAAATGGAGGAAGCACGCACAACCCTAAAGAAGCAAAACCCATTAACGCAACACTAAGGATCAATGCTTTTTTTCTTCCATATATATCCCCTATATACCCAAAAATCAAAGAACCTAAAGGCCGAAATAAAAACCCTACTGCAAACAGTAAATAAGCAATTATTGTAGCATTTGCCTCATCTAAAAAGGATAAGTAGTTTTTATGCAAAACCGGTGTAAAAAAACCGAATATTGCAAAATCATACATTTCTAGACAAGCAGCTAAAAAGCAGGAAAATACTACTTTTTTTGATAAATTGTTCTTATACATGATAATCCTATGAATTATTTGTTTTGGGTGATACCGATAATATTTAATCGGTTATTCAGTTTCAATTTTCTTTTTATATTTGAAACATGATATTGGACCGTTCTAGTACTCACATTAAATAATACTGCAATATCCTTATTACTTGCTCTCGTTGCTAATAGCGGTAAATATTCCATCTCTATCTGAGTTAAAATATCACAAGTAACATCAGCAGAAGTTGGTATTTGATTAAAAATATTATTTAAGATTTTTTGATCAAATAAGGGTTGCCTTAGCGATTGATACTCTTCTTTCTCAAAAATACTGGCCAATTCATCTTTATACGTATTAACTATTATTTCAAATGATTGCCACTTATTAAAAAAATAATTCAAAGCAGCTAGATTAGAAGCACTAGCTATAAATGCATACATTCGAATTATTTTTTTGGTCTTTTTATAGATCAATAAGCTATTGCACATGTCACGTAATAATAATTCCCTTAAAAATTGATTATTTATGCAAGCTGGGGTTCTGATCACATAATTGAAGCCATTTCTATTTAAAGACATTAATTCCTGAGAATAATGTATTACCATGCTATCAAAAGTTTCTTTATCCTCTACAAGATCGTACCATTCTTCATTTGAACAGAATGCCATACTAGTCCCGTCATCATAAAATTCCCTATATCCAATATAATCGACCTTTAAAGCTAGAGCTTCTGACAAGTATTGTGGTAAAGTATTAATGGCTTCGTTTTTTAACTTTAAATTTAACTCCTTATTTGCAAGAAAGTTTGTTTTCATATTACTTACAGCGATTTGTTATATATTATAAAATGATAATCAATTAGTTAACTTCATGTAAACACTTTCAAAAAGGAATTTCATCATCAAACTTTGATAGTTCTTCTATTTCAGTTATATAATTTTCCTTTGAAATATGGTTATTACTTGTCTTCTCTTTATTACTTGTTAAAAGGTTTATGTGATTAATATTTACTTCAATAGAACCTTTTGCATTACCTGATTTATCAATGTAAGTTTTTGTCTTCGGATAACCTTTGATTAGCACTCCCATCCCTTGCGTTACATATGCTTTAATTACTTTAGCTAAGTTTTCCGAATTGGTGTTGCAATCAAACCATGTAGTTTCTTTTTGTTCTCTACCCTCTTTGTCTTTCCATGTTCTGGATACTCCTACCGGAAAAGTTACAAAGTTAGGGTATTCATTAGGTTTTGGAAATATTGGGTTTTTGCCGACATATCCTATTAATTCAATTTCTACTGTAGTTAGCATTTTTACCTCCTATATGTTTTTAATTTCGTGATTTAATCCTTCGTCAAAGTCTTCAACTCTTAGCGGCAAGCCTAGATTCTTTCCCAGTTTTCGAATAGGAACTACTAACGCCATCGCTTCAAAATGAGTTACCCATGGTGAATCGGGTTTATGTGAGCTACGGGAGCTTTCCATGCTCTCGTTAATCTCGTCCCTGAAACACACCTTTATTTGCGCTTCACCTGATTTAAGCTTTACCACTCCATAAGTTGCAACAAGATTATCCTTATGCTGCTTCTCTTTAGACGGAACATGTTTAATGTTCGGATTCATCCCAAGTTCATACTCGAAGAAATCATCCTTATAAACTCCGTAAGAATAAACATTAGATACTAATGGATTGCTAAAGAGTAGTTTAAGCCATCCTCTATAGCCTATTTGCAGGTCAATCGTTGACTTATAAGGAATAAGCCATGCCTGTCCGAGTGACGCAGCAGGATCAAGTCCGTATTCACAGCATTTATAAAAGGCATTGATGATCGATAACTGACTACATATTCTTAACTTATCATTGGTATTGATTTCCCACGCAAACGACCTAGCCAGCTTTTCAAAAAGCAGGGTGTTGTTATTTAGAAACGGCAATAACTTGTCTTTCCTTGCATTACAGAGCTCATAAATTCCGTCTTTTGGTTTTGGCACTGTTTCGACTACTTTTTCCTGTTCCGTTAATTCACCTGAAGCATTTAATATACTAACATTTGAACTTACAGCTAAATCTTCCTGAGGAAAAGATGCTATATTGTGCTGCTCCGATACCAAATGACTATCGTTTGTCATAACTGTGCTCATTGCGCCGCCTCCACTATTTCCCAATCATCAGCTAATATGTCATTAACAATGAATCTGGCTTGCTCTTTATTTGGTAAAGCGTATAAGTGTTGTGGCCTAAAAAAATATAAATCTTTTATTCCTGATTCTTCACTAAAAGCGAAAAATCCCAAAGAAGTTTTACGTTTTATTCCTTTTCCCCCTAAAGCTGCTTTCATCGCTTCAATTATGTTCATTTTACTACCTCCCAATCATCAGCTAACACATCTATATCAAGAAAAGTGGCAATTTCTTTATATACATGTTCTCTACCTATACCAAACTTATATAAATGTGATATTTCCCCGTTAAGATTAAGTACTCCTGCAACATAAACACAGTCATCTTCACTAATAAAAAACCATTCTTTACGTCTTATCTTTTTACCTTCCATAGCCTCTTTTACTGCTTCAATTATGTTCATTTTATCCCCCTATAATCTGTAAAATTCTGTATGTATTATCGTTTGAATATTCCCTGTAGATCTCAGGCATAGTTGCCTTTAAACTATTGATATCAAGCCTGCTTGCTGTTCTTTCTTTTAAGGCTACTTTGCAAAAACCGCTATCTAGAATACCCGCATCACCCATAAATCTTTGAATTTCAATTTTTAGCTTTTCCTCCTGTTTCTCAAGTTCCTTGCGTTTAATTGAGACCTCTTGCCATAAGCTAACCTTTTCCCTTATTTCATTATTTGCTTTGATTGTCTTTGTATCCTCTATTTTTGGATAAACGGCTTGCAGTTCAGCAGGGTTTGACGGCTCAGGCGGAATACCCGTTAAAATGTGATTATTCCAGAAATCTATAACCGCTTTCTTGATACGGGCTTCATACTCATAATCCCGCCAGTAAGTAAAACACGCATATTGCCAATTACTAAACAGTACGGGAACGTCTACCCTATCGGCTTTTGATAGCATTGCATAATATGCAACTTGGGTTCGGTAATACTCAGGTATTCCCTCTTCCCATTTAGCAATTGGGCATTTTGTAGACTTTGCCTCAACAATAACATTCTGACCGACTACCTTGGCATCTATATTACTCCTCATAAACGGATATTCTGGGTGAATCACGGTAGGTAAATTCACTTCAAGCTTACAGTCATTAACCTCGCAGTATTCCTGCAAGATATATCGCTCAACCCTTTTACCACGTTTTAAATCCTCAGTTTCCTCTTCATAAATAACTTCTGGGTTCATCTTGTCCCTGTAAACATCTAAAGGCGTGGAGTATGGTGATAGGTTCATGATAGCAGCAATATCACTCCCCCCTATACCAAGCTTACGATCAAGTAAAAATTGTTCTCTATTACTCATCTGCAGGCCTCCATTCTACGTTTTTCAGTATCACGCCGTCCTTACATATTTTTTGGATTTCTGCAGCTAGATTTACCCTTTCATAGGCATTTAATTCCCCGATCATATCGGGGTAATCATTACACTTAACTAAAAGTGCCTTATCAGTAGTAAAAACATAGTAAGGTTCATAATTAATCGGAACATAGTGACTAAATATAGCAGTATAGTTTTGCTTATTCATACCGCTACCCCCCTTGAAGCAAAATAGCCCCAGCGAAGTTCGTTTATTTCATTTCTTGCTTGCTCTTGCCGTTCTTCAATTAGCTGCTCTAAGGCTATAGGGTCGTATTCGCTAGCATCCCAATTGATATCTAGTTCATCAGCTTTCTCTAGTAAAAACTCATACTGGTCAATATCCTGCATAAGTCTATAGTAATCATCACTATAACGCTCATAAGGAATGTTATAATCCTTAGCCCGTTCTATTTGCTCCTCTATAAACGCTTCTCTAGCTCTTGCTCCGATTCTAGCAAAAGTTTCTTTAGCTGAATTAGATAACTCTACACTTTCGCTTTTAGCCTCATGAAACTTTGGAGTTTCTGTTATGTTAGCTGGTAATTCTTTAGCTTTACGCTTATTAAATATATCAGTAGCCTCTTTAGCAGCTTCTAAATTAGAAAGCACTTGTATTACTTCTCTTGGCGCAAGTAGGTTCTTTGTTAAAACTTCTTTTGCTTTAGAAACACTTAGTTCTTCTAAACTTGATGGAATGTTAAATGTGGAATTGATATTAGTGTGATTTAATGCCTCAAAGATTATATCTTTACTCAAGGCGGAATTGTTGCTATTATGCATATGATTCTCCTGTTAAAGGTGAGTTGAAAAGCTTGAGAATATCCAGTCCGTTCAAAGTCTAAATATTCTCAATCACAAAACATAAAAACGTTTGAAGTTCCTAGCTTCAGGCGTTTTTTTTATGCCTTGCTTATAGATTAGTATAATGTATGGAAATTATATTGTCAAATATTTTTATTATAAAATTATTGAAAAATAGTTATAAAAAATTATATAGATTGCTTTTTTTGGTAAGATTCTAAAAAATAATTTAGTTTAGATTGTTGAATCTCAAAACCTCCTAATTGTTCATTTTTTATTATCAATCCATCTTTTTGAAAAATTTTTAAAGCAAAATAAATTGTAGGTTTTTTTACTCCAGTTTTCTCTTCAATAAACCGAACAGTTGCTTGTGCTACATTGTTAACAGCAATATCGAGCAATACATTCAATACTTTGCATTGGTTATTGGAATATAACCCACTCTCACTTATTGCTTTTTTTATTATTTCTATCTTGTCCATAAGAATTAATTCTACAAAGAATTTTAACTGGTGTATAGCATTTTTAATAATATTTCAACAAAAATCTTGATTAGTCATTTTCCACTTTAAGCTTTAAGCCCAAAGCCATTAATAATGAACCTATATTTTCAAAACTTGTCTATAATAATTATTGTTTATTATTTATATACTCCGCAACTACCCTTACTATAAAGCTTGATCTGCTTCCCTCTGTTGGATGTTTCTTTAAATAAGCATTTAATTGTTCATAAAACGAATCGGACATAGAAATCATACGCCCCCTATATTTATCTTTTTTATTAGCATTTTCTGTTAAATTTTTAAAAGTATTGCCATTTTCAATAAAATCTTGTTCATTGTTAGATATTTTATTTGGATTAGGAATATATCTTTTTTGTTGTGTCATAATATTTAATAATTATATAATGAATATATACTAACTATATATTTATTGAATAACGTTCTTTTAATATTGCAATAATTTCATTGGCAGATTCTTCTATTTCATTTATTGCTTTCTCGTCTTGAGGAGAACACTCTATTACTCCCCTCCCACTTTTTATAGAATGCTTAAATGCCACTCTTTCTTTTATTATAGATTTTAAAATATAATCTGGATTTATATTATTTTGATCAAAAAAATCTAACGCTTCTTTTACAGCTAGATTTGAATGTATACTTGGTACTTTATTAAATAATAACACTAGCGGAATTTTTCTATTTTGAATTGTTTGTAACTTTTTTAATATATTGATTAACGATTCTATTTCCCATAAATCAATAGCAGAAGTAGGACAAGTGGAAACTACTATATCACTTCTAAGTAAAGAGCTACGCATATTTGAATCATCTACCCCTGGGCTATCTATTAGAACAAAATACCCTTGTTGTTTTTTATCATTTGCAATTTCTAATAGTGCTTCGCCTCTTACACCAGCAACAAAAAGTTTAGGAATCTTTTCACCTGAATCTATCATGTAATCCCGAACTTTAGACCATTTACTTATTGTACCTTGGGAATCAGCATCTAGAACGGCAACTTTTTTTCCTTGATTCAATAAAACAGTAGCAAAATTTAAAACAAATGTTGATTTACCAACTCCGCCTTTTGTGCTCGCAACGGTGATTATATACATATATACGTTTATTCAATAATAGTTATATCATTAATATATAACAATTATTTATTTATTAAACAACACTTATATAATGATTATCCAATTATTAATATATGATAAATATTATTAGTATAATTAGGAATCAACACAACAATTAATTACACAGTAAAAAACATTTTATTTTTTACTTTGATCTTGACAAAGAATAATTTTACCTTATAAAGTGTAAAGATACTAACAAAAATTTCAGGTTTTATATATGGCTGTATTAAGAGGTGATGTACAAAGAGTCACACTTTCAGTACCTAAATCTTTTTTAAAAGATTTAGATTCTCACTTAAAGAATTTTGCTCTTACTGACAGAAGTAGATGGATTCTTGAAGCTGCAAAAGAAAAACTAGCTCAAGAAAAAATATTGCTCACTGAAATAAAAGAAGAAAAAGAACAACAGTTATTGAAATAATAAAAATTAAACAAATTATTGGCAATAAATATGATTTAATTCTTTAAAAAATAACTAATATTTGGCTTATTTCGTATAGAGGGAATGTGAAGTTTTTTAAGTAAAGCCAGAAACCACACAAAAACTGAAGAACCGCAACAACTTCAGAATAGTGTTTCTTTACTTAAAAGTCAACAATTCTCTTAAAAAAAATTAATTGAAATTAAGAGAACAAATGTCAATTGTAAAAAAGCAACACAAACAAGTAGACGAGTATTTAAATCACAAGTCGAAAACAGAATTATCCTTAGAAACACAAGTATTTTTAAGCTTTAAGCATAGAACACCTAACCGCTATAAGCTACTGGACAAGCTTATTAGAGCTAATATCACTCCAGAAGAAGAACTTACAGAAAAAACTGTATATCTTGGAGAGAAAGCTAAAAAGTTACTTAGAACTATATTAAAAAAACTTTTTAGTAATAGATATGCTTTAATAAATCATAAATATATTACTCAGGCTACTAGGTGTAAATCCGATCAAAATACCATTATTTTAAAAGAATTAGAAAGAATACTAAAAATACAATTTTATAGGCTTTATACTAATAATGAAGGTGCAAAATTTTCCCGTCACTATTATATTGAATTACATCCTACAGTAATAGATGAATTAAAGGATACAGGTCATGATAATTCAGAATTTTACCCCGAAAAAAATCGGCCCACATATACTAATAGGAATATCTTTAACAAAGATAAATATATAGATCTAGAATCTAATTTTTCAGAAAATTCTGAAGAAGTTCGAATTGTAGAAAATACAGAGCCTCAAGTAGCTATCTTTCCGCAAGAAGCTGTTAAACCTGTTAAACTTAAAAAACGACTACCTAACGAACGGAAAAAGCTAACTAATGCCAAGCGTAAGGCAAGAGTTTACCATTTTAACCAGTACAAAGAACCCCAAGGTTTAAGCTATCACTATCCATTGACCAAAGAGGATGCTAGTCAATTACAAAGCCTATCAGGTCGTGATTTTAGTTTGCAGGCAATGAATGAAATACTTTTTGATATGTCAAAACGACTTGATAACAGGTTTTGCTCAAAAGCCCAGTTCATGGCTTATTTTGGTAAATGCCTGCGATTTGAAATGAGGGATGCAGTAAAAACAGGCAATGATAACTTCCGTATAAAAACAAACATTACGCCAACAACACAAAGGGAAATAGACAAGGAAAAGGAGATAGAGCAATACCTATCCGAGGTAGAACAAAGGGCAATTACCCATGTTTGCCCTAAGAATCAACTAAAAGCAAGGCTTGCTAATGTTCTTGAGTCGCTCAGAAGCTACGAGCTACTGTCAAATATTAAAAATTTTGAAGTAGTAGGTAATACTATAAAAATTTATTTTAAAAGCTTAGTTCAATTAAGTGAGTTTGAAACTGATCTAGTTTTAAGTCAGGTTCAGTCGATCTATTCCAACTCTGAGTTTGATATTGAAGGTGTAGAGTACGTTATAGAAGATGTCTATAACCTTAAGTCTATAAATGAACATGGCGATGTGCGGGAAAAAAGAACTACAGTCCTACCGACATTAAAACAAGACGCATGGGGGGATATTTGCCGCCAGTTGATAAAAACGTATGGCATTCATATATACAATAACTGGTTTAGTAACTTAACTCCTGTTATTGACGATGATGCTAGAACAGTTGAACTAAAAGCACCTAATTCATTTATTCAGCAATGGGTGGAAACTAACTACGGAGAGGGAATTAGGAATATTATTAAAAAACTAGGATTAGAGCTTAAAGAATTGTTTAGTAGCTCTGACCTAAAAAGAGGTTACTAATTATGATTAAAAATGAATACCAACATTTTAAAGCCACTATCGGAACAATTAGTGAAGAACTTGATTACTTCGGTAACTTCAAGGAAGTATTGTCATTAAATAAAGTATATCTAAACACTAAAAAAAATAATCCTGTTGCGGATTATGCCATTATCAATAGAAACAAAGCAACAGAGGCTTTATTTGAACTGGCACATAAGGGTTTAACAAGTCAGGCAGTTTCATTTGCCGGTAAAATACTTGATTGCAGGCAAGTTCAATTGTATGAGGGTTTGAAGTTTTTACAAAATGAATCTCACTGTAAAATTGGATATATCAAAAATCTTAATATCCATCATAAAAAAATAAAAAAAGTAAAGTAACTGTAATCAGTGGAAAAGTAATATATGAAAGAAAATGATTTAGCTATTTTTGAAGATCACAAAATTCGTAGAATCTACGACAAAGAATCTGATACATGGTTTTTCTCGGTTATTGATGTAGTGCAAGTGTTAACACAGCAAACAGATTATCAAACTGCTAGAAAATATTGGAATAAATTAAAGGAACGTCTAAGAAAGGAAGGCAGTGAGTTGGTGACAATTTGTCACCAACTGAAATTGGAAGCTTCAGATGGTAAGAAATACTTAACTGATGTTGCTAATGTTGAGAGCTTGTTAAGGTTAATTCAGTCAATTCCATCACCTAAGGCAGAGCCTTTAAAGCTATGGCTTGCTAAAGTTGGTTATGAGCGTATACAAGAAATTGCTGACCCCGAAAGATCGCTTAATAGAGCAAGAGATAACTGGAAAAAGCAAGGTCGTAGCAATGAATGGATACAGCAACGTATGCTTGGGCAAGAAACTCGTAATAAATTAACCGATTACTGGAGAGATCACGAAATTAAGGAAGGTGAGGAGTTTGCTACGTTAACAAATATTATCCATGAAGAATGGGCAGGAGTAAGTGTAAAGAAGCATAAACAGATTAAAGGTTTAAAAAATCATAATTTACGTGACCATATGAGCAATGCAGAGTTAATTTTTACGGCACTTGCCGAATTATCGACAAAACAAGTTGCTGAAAATCTTAACGCTATAGGGATGAAGGAAAATAAGAAAGCAGCTAAGGTAGGTGGTAATATTGCAAAGACCGCAAGATTGGAACTTGAAGATAAAACAGGTCAAAAAGTAATTTCGAATAAAAACTATCTAAAATCACCCAAAAAGATTACATGAAATGTAAAGAAATAATAAAAAATAGAAGAATTGGTACACTTATGGGTTTAGTCTCCTCTAAGATATTTAACCTAGAGGAGTGGACAGAATATATACACTGAAAGTTAATAATTCAATAAAAAATCATAATGTACTATCACCGATATCTAATGTTAGTGCTATAAGAGATAAAGACTAAATAATTTTATATAAAGACGATGTCGTGTTTGGAAAGATAGTTAAACAAAGTATTTACTTGTTAAGCAACAGTAATAAATTTATTATTATCTAAAATGAATATTGCAATTTTCATGAAGGATTTTGTCAATACATGAAAATATTGGAAACTACCGCCTGTGCTATTGCTAACGCTAGGTATAAAATTCCCTGAATGGTTTATGATTAAAAAAAAAATATACCGTACCCAAAACCAATGCTAAGTAGCGTTGATTATGATAACTTATAGGCTTTTTTTCGTTAACGAATCTTGAATATAAAGTAGTAGCAAAACTGTAGGATTTTCTGGAAAAGTTAGAACAAGCCCTGTTAAGTGCAAAATGGCTCAAATTCCCGAAATGGTTGTGGTACACCTTTGTTGTTATTTGGGAGCTACAACTGCTATTTATAATCAGGATAAATCAAGAGATTTGGAACCGGAGATTAATAACCTTTTACGACGACATGCCCAATTGGCACTATCAAAATTTAATCATTACCTTTCTAACTCAAATACTAATAATCGATCCTTGCTGTTAGATCAATTAAAGGAAGACACACCGGTAGCATTGTGATTCAAACTTTGCGTTTAGGTCGAATTATTATGGATATGATAGAGAATTTATCAAATTCTCGAAGTAGTATTTTAAAAAAACAAAAAGATTTAATTTGTCCGCAAAATGAATTCTTTGCTTTCTTAATACCGTTAGTGAATGAACAGCATGAAAAATGGCAGGAAGATTTAGAAGGGGTATCAATTAATCATGCTATTAATCAGCTGGCGATACAGGTAGGTTGGCTTGTAGGTTATTTTTCTTATTTAGATAGCAAGCCAAACGCAAATTCATATTTAGAATATGGCTTACCTTGTATTCCACTCTATATGGATTATACTAATAAATTACTACAGGCCATGCTTGCCAAAGGAAAAAATACTTACAAGTATACAACTTTCAACAAATAATAAAAAAGCCAATAGATGACATAGAAACGGCATTGTTATTCGATGAAATTCAAGAATTATCTAAAAAGACTCACCCTAGAATATCTCAAGCAATAACAGGGTTTCAGAAAGAAACAGCTATTGTTAAAACGGAACTAGAAAAGCTTTTGATTGAGTTAATAGCAGAGCATATGGAAGTTAAAGTTATTTATATGAGTCTTTTTATTTCTGGTTTACCTTGGATGCCCCATTGCGTGGTATATCCCTGGGTCTCTTGCCAGATTGTCACCATTTGAAGAAATTGGAAATATTGTGAGTCTGATAAGAAAAACTACCTTTGAGTTGCGGATCCGAATTCTCACCTAACCTAAGAATGCTTAATAGCAAAATGCAGCGTTTAAAAGAAAAGTTACCTACTCCTGAGGATTTGGACAATGTACGGAAGACAAGGTGCAGTACCAAAGCACTAGGGTTAATACGGCTATTCATGTACTAACATCTGATTACCTGAAGCAGGGTTACCACCCCGAAGCAATTGCTAATGTTTTATTTAGCGGGTGGCTAAGATTGTCTGTTTTCTATGGTGTTTCAGAAAAAGAATGGCAGAAAATGGATTACTACCTTGTTGAAATCTTAACTGCTGTTAGAGATTATATACCAACGATAATCAATAAATAATGATTACATTTTAACGTAGCACGTTAGTAATGCTGATTTAGCTTGTAGCAAAACTTAATATACTCAACAAGACTGATCATACAGAACAGGCAGCAGCGGAAAAAAAGAAAGTTTTGAGCAGTTAATGGATAAGGCTTACACAATACGTAAGGTTCTAGAACATCACGAGAAACAGAATAAAGGAAACTAAATAACTTATTCACAAAATTGTTGATAAGATTGTAGAAAACCTTGACTAAGGAATCCATGTAAGTTCCAGAAGTGTTGCTTATATTTTAGGCAGTTGAAAAGTCTAGTATCAAATTCAATTTTTCTATGCTGAATATGGTTAATTAAAAATTTTTAAAATCTCAGGAGATGATTTAAATTCACTAATTTTAAACTCTTCCACCACTACTCGATAATCACTACCAAGATTTAAAAAAAGTTCGGTGTATTTGAAGTTATTATTCTGGTCAGAAACTTCGGTGCAGTAAAAATCATCATTAAAATTGTATTGAGGGAATTTTCTTTTAAGAAAAGTACAAATTTCTTGCCATTCTTCCTTACTGATTTTCAGTTCATATCTTTTGTATTTAAAAAGAAAAAATGCAAAGATATTCACCCAAATTAAAGCATGAAGTAAGCCGGCGTTAAAATCGTTTAATATATGGTATTTTAAAATATTGTTAAAGAAGAATAATCCTGTTAGAAGAGAAATCCAAAAGGGGGAAAATGGAAAATATCTTGATAAAAGTATTTGCATCTTAAGATTTAGACTCATAACTGTATCCCATAATTAAACATTGCGGATTATATACTAAAAGTTGAACTCTAACAACAGTTTTTCGTGAATTACCCAACACCTTAAAGAGCGGTTGGCTTCTTGCTTAATAATATCATAACTAATGAAGAAAAATAACAGAGAACTATACAGCATAACCTAAAAATATTTATTTACTTCATCTTTTATCTTCTGTCTGGTCAATTTGATTTTTGGTGAATCTCCTAATTTTAACCACAAAATGGCATGGTCAGATAATCCTGCAGAATTTAATTCTTTATTCACGAGATTAGTGATTTCTTTTTCAATTTGTTCTTTTTGATTAGAAAAATTGCCTAAACTAAGTGTTTGACCTAATTGATTAAGAGAGTTTTGTATATTAGGTTGGACTACTTTTTTTACAATTGTTTCTAAGTCCGATTTGTGAGTTATTAGCAATTCCAAGGCGTTGTCTTTTGTTAGAGCAATATCAAAAATTAGATTTATGCCAAAAAAATATCCGAAATTCTGTTGACTATTTAGTAAGGCATCCTTATCTGGTCTAATACTGAATTTCCAGTTATAAGTTTCCTTTTGAGGAAAAGTATATAAGTTACGCAGTAGATGTTTTGATAACGGAAGAAAGTGATCTCCAGTAGATAATTCCTTGATTTCATTATGATTGTCTGGATTTCCTACAAAGGTGATTTCTTCTGGTTTTACAGTATAGTAACTGGTATTGACGATAGCACTAATACACAAAATGGTAAGTGTGCCACTAATTAGTAAGTGTAGCGGCTTGCTTTCGAAATGAGAGTGGCTCGCTTTCGTCGATAAAAACGGGCTCAAATTAAATGATTTTATAAATTCACCTTGGCTCGATTTAATTGACACTGAAAATATCACGGCTCACTTTAAGTGATTTTATCTTTTACTCTGGCTCACATTATTTGACTCTATAAAGTTAATATCCATTTAATTAAATTATTCCTAATTTATAAAT
>JACKPL010000016.1 GCA_024233545.1 bacterium | reverse complement strand
TTTACCCGAGCCGTTGCGCCCGACCAGGGCGACGATTTGGCCGGGACGGATGGTCAAGGTAATACCATCAAGAACCGACCGATCAGTGTCTGGGTAACGAAAGCCCAAGTTTTCCACCCGCAGACCAGATCGCCACGGACGCGGCATATCCTTCGGCTGAACTGGTTCAGGGACCTGTTTCTGAACGGCGAGAAATTCATGGAGTGTGGATAAAAACAAATTATTCTCATAGAGTTCCGCCAGAGCGCTCAGCGTGGGTCGCAGTGAGCCGATCGCGACTTGGAAGGCGCCAAAATACATCACCATTTCGCCGATGGTAATGGATTTTTGCACGGCGGCGTGGGCGACGAAGGCGAGTGCCCCATAGCCTGCCAGTGTGGCCGCCGACTCGGTGATGAATTGCCGGCGATAGCTTTGGGCGGAGAGGTGTTGGAGGCTGGCGCGAATCTTCGCCCGCAGTTCGCCAAACCGGTGGATCATAAGCGGTCCGAATCCGAACGCCCGCACTTCCTTCGCGCTAGCGGCGGTGGTGATCACTTGATTGAAATAGCCGCTCAGACGCTCGCTGGCCGTCTTCTCGCGATGCAACTGGTACAGAGCATCGGCCTGCTTGAGCCGGTAGACGAGCACGGGTAGCGAAGCGATCAATACGGCCACGACCACGCCCCAATGAAACGCGAGCAGAATGACAAAGGCCCCCAGCAGGGTCAGACCGTTGCGACCCAGATCGGTGAGGCTCTGGATGATGCGCAGGGGGCGAGCGGGCGCCTCGCGCTGGGCGCGGTGCAGCTTGTCGTAGTACTGGGAGTTCTCGTAGTAGGCGAGGTCCATGACGATGGATTTGACCTGCACGAGACCTTGCAAGTGATCGGCGACGAGATGCGCCTGCATCGTGCTGGTATACCCCACCAAGGCGTTGCACAGGTTGCCCAGCACGGTCAAACCGAGGGCGCCGCCGATCAGGACCATCAGGTTGGCAAAAGCGACCTCGGATGCGGGGTTCGTGAATTGGTCAACAATCAGCTTGAAAAAATAAAGCATGGCCAACATGGTCATGCTTTGAATGATCAGTAATACTGTACTAGCAATCGTCCACTTAGCGGCAGCTTGCCAGACAAAGCCGATGGCTCGATCAATGCGGAGTCCATCCAGTAAACATAATATTTTTTTCAAAGTAATCTATTGGGTCGCTTCCGTTTATTTAACTTGAATTAGATCAAGCTTAGCTAAGTGCTCGGTCAAGGCCAGTAGGTCTGCTTCGCATTGCTCAGCATCCACTTCATATTCTTCAAGTAATATATTTTTGATCAATTGGATAGAATGAGGTTGTTGAATCAGATTCCAAACGCGCATCCCAACCTCTTTCAATTCATAGTACACACCATCTTTCAAATTTAAAATTACCACACTCCCATCTGCATCGGATGAGAGGTCCGCTGAAACCTGATTTTGGCTTACCACTAGCACCGAATTAATATCGATATTGGTTTTCATGGTTTTTCCGATTTGAATTCCTGGAAAATATCTTGTTCGACCCGTTGGGCAATATCGGGAAGTTGGTTGAGATTTTTCAGGCGTAGCAAGCGCCTAACATTAATTTTTTTCAACAATTGATTCAGTTGCTGAAACGTGTACTCCATACCCATCGCTTTTAAAAAAGAGGTTCCGAATCGGTGGACGTATAGATGTGGAACGACCCCAAAAAACGCTTCACTGGGTGACATCGGCCGGATGGAAAGTTCTTCTCCAGCATCAAGTAGGTACAGGCAGTGTAATCGTAGATCTTCTGGAGCCATGCATAAAGCATTGATGTTGAATTTATCGATACCGGATCTTACTCGGACAGCGGAATCAAGATTTCCTCCAGTACTGACCAACGCATCAGACCATAATCTGATTTGAGGGGAGCCTGGTAGAACTCGTGGTTGGCCTTGATCATCAAAGCGTGCTACCAGCAATTCATCGGAAATCAAGGCATATCCGCGTTGATGCAAGATTGCGGTTGTGGTTGATTTTCCCCAACCCTTGGCACCGATGAAACCTACTACTCGATCATTAATGACTACGCCACTGGCATGAAGGACCAACAACCCACGTTGATGCAGTAATACACCCAAGCCGGCACCAAGGATAAAAAGACGTAACGCATCTTCATCGGCGTTTGGGCCGGGCAGAACGGTAATTCGTTGGCTATCCTCAATTATCAGATCACCAACTCCACCCCATATCAGATGGACCCGAGTGGGTGATACATCCACGCATAGAATGGGTGAATGTTCGTGGGAAGCGGCACCTTCTGTCTGGGCAATAATGATATTGACATCCACCTTACCCTTGCCGGATGACAACTCTGGAAAAGGTAATGTGGATGCCAGTGTCAGACCGTAGGTGGAATAGTATTTCAACCTAGGACTCTTCAACGTGCACATTCACGAACCGGTGGTGATCGGGTTCGTGCCATAACTACCAGAGATCGTAAGCTTACCTATTGAGAAGGTAAAAAAGTCATCTGATCCCCAAATCCCTTGGCCTTGGGTAAGCTTTTCGACTGTGCCATGCACTACGATTTCTGGAGTGACATATTTCCTTTTCATTGATATGCCTCATGAGATTGAATGAAACGAATGGTTTAAGAGTCTGTTATGCTCACCTCCTTTAGTTATAGATATCTGGTCGGGCTGTTATTGTTTCTAGTCTATTTCTCCAAGTTGTCAGAACAACAAAAAGAAATAGAATCATTGATTCAACTTCAACAGCTGAGCTTTTTTCATAACGAGTATGCATTTTTTTCAATGTTCTTATATCGAGAATAGTACCTAAAATACTGTCTGAAGATTCAAGAGCAGAACACAAGATCTCTTTACTATTTTTGATTCCATTTCGAAAATTCCATCCTAGATTACCTTTATTAGCTCGCCAGCTAATTTCCTCCGGCAGAATTTGATGCATTGCTCTTCTTGCTATGATACGTGTATGTCCTCTATTTACTTTTTGGTTGCCTGGAAGAGCTAAGCAAAATTCCACAAGCCGCCTATCGCTGAAGGGAAAACAAGTTTCAATATTAAACGCATTACACCCTCTATTATAAACCTCTAGCGCAGTCTGAATCATTCCATTGTTCAGTGAATTATAATGTACTCGCCGCCCAGATTTTTGAGCACGATCGTATTTGTATCTTTTTTCTAGGCGCTCTCTTAAACCGATGCGAATCGAAAAATCACCTTGAAAAATTCGCAAGTAGTTCACGTTCTGATCTATTGGATAGCCCCGTAGATAACGCCATAACTGCAACCCAACTTCAGGTATGTACGGTTTTATTCCTTTTTGAAGGAAGTAGTCACACAGGATCCTGCCGAGCGATATATTTAAGTCCGACTGATTAATGAGTTGTTTGAGTTCATGCGCTAGCGTTAACCATCTCCATCGATTAGCAAGCTCATGTAAGTATTCAATACCATGCGATATAATATTATCGCCAAGAATTCCATCTAAAAGAATGCGCACCCCACTTTTTTGTGCAGTAGACCATACTTGCCAATTCAAGAAAAGATTCGGCGCATAGAAAGGTTCGTCTTGAAACCATAGAGTTTTATCTAAATCATCAAATGGAGTTACTTGATCTCCTTCAATGAAATGAGCTGTGAAATTTCGCTTCTCAAGAACCTTGTAAATATATTCTCGCTCATCACTTTCCTTGATTTTATTGAAGATAATCGAGAAAGTATGTAAATTTTTTTTATCGCAATCCATCAATAAATCATGAGCAACACAGGCAATCGATGAAGAATCCAAACCTCCACTTAACATTGACCCGATTGGAAAGGCGCTACGCAAGCGGCAGCGCACGGCTTCAATAAATAAACTTCGATAGGCCTCCGCATATTCAGTGTCTGATTTTAATTTGACCTCTTGCTTTGAGTCTAAGGCCCAATACTCACGCTGACGAATGCCACTTTTGTTGATCATCATTACCGATGCGGGTGGCAATCGGTTGATATTCATATAAAAAGTACGGGCCTTATCTTCAAACATCTCCAGCATGTAGTCGCTAATCTTAATTTCATTCAGCTGCTTAGGAATATCCTCATAACAAAAAATCGCTTTAATCTCCGTGGCGAATACGAATCGCCGCCCAGACTGATAGTAATAATAAAACGGCTTAACGCCAAAATGATCTCGGGCGCAAAACAAATGCTGTTTTACCGGATCCCAGACAGTAAAGGCAAAATCGCCTAACAAATGTTCCGGACACTCCTCACCCCAACGCCGATAAGCGTAAAGTATCAATTCACTATCACTGATCTGCTCCGGCTGGTGAGTTTTAAGTATTAATAAGTTGATTAATTCTTCCCGGTTATCAATCCGGGCATCGGCGGTGATTGCCAATCCATCTCGTTCGAAGGGTAAATGTTCGTTAAGTGACTCAGGAGTCGTATGCAGCATGCAATGACCTAGTCCCACCGACCCCTTGACGCGGATAGCCCGCCCGTCCGGTCCTCGATGCGCCAGGATTTCGACCATGCGCTCAAGCTCTTCCGCCTTGGCGGGTCGACCATCCAAGCCCAGGAAACCTACAATCGCGCTCATCGGCGGACCAAGTCCAAGGAGGGGAAAGCGGTAAATTGCCTTAATCCCCGCAAATCGCCGAGGATGACCCGGCCCCGATACTCAAGCCAGGCATGGGCGGAGAATCGGTCATCGAGATTCTTCAACACGCCAATTTTCAGTTGCACATCGAAGCCTTTGCGGTTCAACAGCCTCTGCCCCACCAGCGCTTGGGGAAGACAATTGATCCGAAGCGAGGCCAAGAACCGGCTGAGGTGCGCGATGGCGTCGGTGATTTCCCACAGATCCTTCATGGCCACCGGTTGACCAGCAGGCTTGTTGGCGGCGGTTATCCACCCGCACAATCGGTCAAACGGCAGCAGGCAAAGCCCTACTTTCACCGCAATCAACCAGAGTGCCGTGTTGCAGTACAGCCATTTTCCACGCCATGGCAGTGTCATGAACTTATGAAACCTATTCGTCTTCAACTTCATCACTCGGCACGCGGCGATCTAGCAACTGGAACAGCAAGATGGTCAATAATATTAATTATAAGTGTAGTTTGAAGAAGACGAAACAGTGAAATTTTTAACCTCCAATAACTTAAAATAAGGCTTTTAAATGAAGAATAAGCTCTTGTATATTTCAAATTTTGTAATATTTGAGAGACATCTAGTGGGGCGACAGAGTTCATATTCTCGTTGGGGCGGTGTCAGGGTGTGAGTAGGCATCTGCGATGCCAGTGCAACGGAAAGGTTCAGTGCACAAAATCTGATTCGGAATCATGGAG
>JACKPL010000015.1 GCA_024233545.1 bacterium | reverse complement strand
AACCTCCCGATTTACTCCGTACCATCCTGCTTGACTGTCGGAACCACTACTCGCATGAAACAATAAAGAATCATGTGTAGTAGAAGCTAGACAGCGTGATGAGCATCATGGATATTTCTTCTCATGGGAAAAGACGTTCACAGTGATAGTATGCGTTTTCCGATTCTAAAGTTTCTCGACGCAATCCCCGTCAAGTCTCCGACGAGTTATTTTTTCGACCCATTCTCGACTTGACTACCTGATATCCGCAGGCAAGAACCCTAATCCGAAGAAGAATCCAAGAGGTACTCCCCATACAGGGGAATTAAAATAAATCTCTTATCGTAAAACAATCACCTATGGGTGAATGTGTTTATTCATTGAAAAATTCATAATGTGCGCATTATGGACTGGATTGATGAGCAGAGCGAAAACATCTATAAAGATTTTGTCCGGGCAGTTGCAAAAAATGTCCGGCAAAAGAGAATCCGTGCCAGCAAAACGGTAGAGGATATTGCTTATGATGCTCTGCAACACAATTCAACATCATTCTATAATTCAGCCGAGAATTTCACCCACAACAAGCACTTCAATTTAAAACACCTCTTTTTGATCGCCCACTATTACGGCTGTGATATCCGGGAATTTTTTTCTCAGGGAGTTTCGAGCAATGCGCCCATTGAATGAAATACTCCAATCACTCAGAGAAAAATACGGGCGAACCGATCAGGAAATCGCCGACCTATCCCGGAACATCGCCCTGTTCGCCGAGTTGTCATACACCGCCTACACAGAACAAAAAAGATTGGCAGAGAAAAATCTTTGTGGTAAACAACATATAAAAAATAACCAATAAGACGGGGGATAAGATGAACGCCATAGTCTATTGCAGGGTATCGACTCAGGAACAGGCAGAAACCGGATTCAGCTTAGAAGCTCAACAGGAATATTGCGCGAACTTCGCTCAACACAAAGGGTATAATGTTCTGAGAACATTCGTAGAACGGGGAGAAAGCGCAAAAACTCTGAACCGCACGCAACTCCAATTACTGACAGCATTCTCAAAACAGAACGCATCGGATATAGACGTTCTGATCGTTTATAAGCTCGACCGCCTTTCCCGAAACCAACGCGATACTTTGAATTTCTTCTATGAATTTAATCTGATTGGAATCAGGATTGAGTCTGTCACGGAGAATATCGACGAGACCCCGGAAGGAAAATTTATCACATCAATTATTTCAGCGCAGGCGGAATACGATAACAACAAAAAATCTCGTAGGGTTAAAGATGTGATGAAAAAAGCCGTGCAAGAAGGGCGATGGTGCTGGAAAGCCCCAACAGGCTACCATTTCCAAAACGATCAGTTCCGCAAACCGCTCTTACATCCTTCATCTGAAAGCGAGTTCATCAAAGAGGCTTTCACTCTTATTGAACAGGGATTTTATTCTCAGAAAGAAGTCACCGAGATTCTTGCCCGGAAAGGATTCAAAGTTTCCACCCAAACCATGAACAAGATTCTGCACAATCCTATCTATGCCGGACTGATCAGAACAAAGTGGTATCCTGAGCTGATAGAGGGAATCCATGAACCGCTGATATCCAGAGAAACCTTTTTCAATGTGCAGAAAATTTTATTGGGCGATAAACCGTCACTCGCTCCCAAACGCAAAGACAACCCCGATTTTCCGCTCCGGGGATTTGTCCTGTGCCCGGATTGCGGTTCACCGCTTACAGCGAGCGTATGCAAGGGGAAGACAACACGCATCGCCTATTATTGGTGCTGGAAGAATAACTGTATCCCGATGACCCAGCAAAAAATTATCGAGAACCAGTTTTGCGAATACCTGAACAACATTCAGCCGAAACCGGAAATCATGGAACTGCTGGAGTATAAACTCGTGCATCACTGGAAAGAGAAGAACCAGCACCACAAGAACCAACTGAAACGGGACAAGACACAACTCACCGAATTAAAAAGTATGAAAGAGAATCTGCTCAATAAACTGCTGAAAGGTGTGATTGATGATGATACCTACAAGGAGAAAGTAGACGCTCTTCAGAATGAAATTCTGATGCTTCAGGAAAATGTATCTCAAGGAAAGGTCATTGACTACGATCTGGAAGCGTACTTGAAATTCAGCACATATTTTTTGACGAACATATCTGATATCTGGCGTAAGTCGGCTATAAAAACAAAGCAGAGAATACAAAACTTTGTATTCCCTGCTCAGATATACTTCGACGGAGTCAACTTTGAACCCCCTCAACTCGTTGGTATATTGGATGTTATAAATAATTTTTTCCGTCGATCAAATTTGGCGACCCCAAGGGGATTCGAACCCCTGTTGCAGGGATGAAAACCCTGTGTCCTAGGCCTGACTAGACGATGGGGTCAAAAGTGGTATCCTGCATTTCGGCACGCATTGTACTAAAGATTACTCGTTTGATAAATACTTTTTTTCAAGATTCTTTTTCGGACAATCAGGACACGGTTGCCTCACAATACCCTCTACAGATATCAAACTGCCGGCCATCTGCTCCCAAAACAGTTGATACCCTTTCAAGCCGCCATCGAGAAAAAAGAACACAGCGCCTTTCATTCCCTGAAGCCTCACAGCTAAATCATCATATCCGTTTCCATCTTCTGTATAAAACAATACATACGGCAACGGCGTATCAGGCAAGCTTTGCACTATTGATTGTATATCATGGGTAAATCGATCTTTATCTTTGCTAAGCACAATGTTGTATGGTGTCGGCAACAACATTTCAGCAGTAACAGGGATGTGTTCCGAAGCATTGATAATAACCCAATTATCAAAATTTTTCTCCGTATAAAAATCTTTAGGAAGGATATGCTGAATAGGTAATGCGAGAGATGTTTGCTTCGCAGTTTCTTTTGACATTCCTGTATTATCCCAGTATGCGGTTCCGCCATCGAGTATCCACACTGAAAAGCCTTTTTCACGCAAGCGACTGCATTCTTCTTCAAGTAAAGAATATTCCAATCCATTATTGATGAGAATTAACCTTTTCGCACGTAACGACGTTTTACGGTATAGCGATGACATCGGCATGCGAACCGCTCCTGCAATGCGCAATGCATTTGACGAGTCGTTTTGCCTAATGTCAATTAACATGATATCAGGTGAATCACGATGTTCTCTTACCCATTGAGCCGATTTCAAAAAAAGGGGATTTTTGGATATACGAGGACGGGAATCTAACGGTTTTATTGTGTTTTGAGCCGTTGTTTCTGATTCGCCAACGATGGAAGTAAGAATCAAATAACGGAAATCCGGTTGAGTGGGTTCATCTTGTTTTAAGAAAACTTCAAATGCGTATTCGCCAATCACCGGCGGAACAATCTGGAGTTGAACTACCGCTTTGCTATGAGGATGAAGCAAAACCGGATACGAAATAATCCGTACACACTCGCACGATGATTCAGCTGATCGAAAACGCACATCTCGGTCGGTGCTGTTTTCGACAACAAAAGTGCGCCGCACTGATTCTCCGATGGAAAGTATACCGAAATCAACGGTTAAATTATAGTCATCCGAGGACAGAGCGTCATCTTCATACGATAAACTCAATATAAACAGGACAAAACTAATGAGCGTTCTATTTTTGCATGATACCATAATTCATCACACTATTTTACCAGCGCTTTTTCAATTACCTCTGCCATCCCGTCCATTGGATGCCCATGCCAGATAATTTTACTGTCCTTAATAACAAATGCATGAGGAATTCCATTGACTTTAAATGGAATCATATATTCCCTGCCGGTAATGCCGTGGTCATCAATTGCGACAGTATAATCCATAGTTCCGCCAAGCGATTCGACAAATGGACGGACAACAGCGGGTTCTTCTTGTGTTATGCCGATAAAAATGACCTCGTTTTGATATTTTTTTTGCAAGGCGGTTAGATGAGGTATTGTCTGCCGGCAGGGCGGGCACCAAGTTGCCCAGAATTCAACGACAAAAATTTTTTCGGGATTGAGCATCACCGGACTTCCCTTTACCCACTCTGCTATATGCAGTTTCGGTGCAGGTTCGCCAAGTTTTCCCTGTAGTCCACATCCTGATATACAGAGTATTCCGCATAAAGCGGCAATTGCGGATAATCTTATCGACTTCACTTTTATGCCCTCTTTGTTCTTTGATTTAACCTATTGGTTTTACATTTTGACATCCCATGATACTATTCTATTCTATTCACCCATAATCATACTGTATTTTATGAACTATATGTTCAAGTGGTCAATCAAATAAACCGGATAATGGAAATCTTAAGAGTGTTAAGGAGAATAATTATGGACATTGCAACCTTTGGAGCAGGATGTTTTTGGCACGTTGAATTGGCATTCAGCCGATTAAACGGTGTAATCGCAACCGCTGTAGGATATGCTGGAGGAACAACGGATAACCCTACTTATCACGATGTATGTTCCAAAACCACAGGACATGCAGAAGCGGTGCAAATCAGTTTTGACCCTGTGCGAGTATCATACGAAAAACTTCTCGAGTTATTTTGGAATATTCATGACCCTACGCAACTTAACAGACAAGGGGTTGATGTCGGCGTACAATACCGGTCAGTCATTTTTTATCATTCGCCGGATCAAAAATCAGTTGCGGAACAATCAAAACAGGTTCTGCAAGAATCACCTATGTATTTAGGCAGAGTAATCGTAACTCAAATCTCTCCGGCACCTCATTTCTGGAAGGCGGAAGAATACCATCAGCAGTATTTAATAAAACACGGCAAAACATATTGTTAGGAGATAAAACTACTAATAAAAGTAACTAAATATATTACTATTTGTTCTGTTTTTGAATATGGCTAAAAATAGAGTTTAAAAAAATAT
>JACKPL010000014.1 GCA_024233545.1 bacterium | reverse complement strand
GACACGTTGTATGCCGGCGGAGAAATCGATTTGACTGCGGTTATCATGCTTGAGCCTTCTTCTGTACTTCATGCCCGTTCGCGCAATGACGGAGATATCATACTCACACCGCACGGAACCAGAAAGCTGAAGAAGCTTTATATCGATTATAAAATCCCCCTCTTCCTGCGCAATCTGCTCCCGGTGATTACTCACAATGAAAATATTATTTGGACACCGGTCACGCAAGTTGCGCCGACGCCTGCCGAAAACCTTCAAACATTTATTATGCACATTACCCTAAAAATGAACTTTTAATGGTTTTCGTAAACTAACTTACTAAAGTTCTAACAAACATTTTTATTATTGAGTTGCGTGGTGAATTATACTATATTCAGAAAAAGTATGAATCACACTTCAACCTTCGTTTGACAACATTTCCTTTTATTCAAATAAAACTGAACCGATATCATTGCAGTGAATGAAAAGTACAAAAAGAGAATCTCATATACCTAAACATATTCGCTACGCCCCGTTAAAAAGGTCTGTACTGATTTGGAGTGTAGCCACCGCATTCCTCTTGATTTTGCTTAAACTATGGCAGAATAACATTCTCTATAACGAAAGGCCGCCTTATACAGTATTTTATAAGGAAGTGATACAAGGGAATATACGTCAAGCCGTTTTAAACGGGACAAAGCTCAAAGGCACATACATTCCTTCATACAAAACCGGTAAAAATTTTATTGTGCAGATTCCAGCCCAAGACCCGAATATTTACGAAGCCCTCCGCACTCATATTCCCGATTACCGCATACAACATACCAATGCACTGCTCTCCACTATCGTTATTCCGGTGATAGTTTCGCTGACAATACTTGCGGGTGTGTTCTGGTTTTTTATTTCCGCTCATCTATTTCCTCGACGCTCACGCCGCATTTCATTCAGCAAACATAGGGGGCGCCTAAAATCAACCCGGCAAACAGATGTAACCTTTTCCGACGCGGCAGGGGTAGAAGATGCTCTTGAAGAATTACAGGAAATTGTTGAATTTCTTAAAGACCCTTTACAATTTCAAAAATTAGGCGGCAGAATGCCTAAAGGCGTATTGCTTGTTGGACCGCCCGGCACTGGCAAAACACTGCTTGCAAAAGCAATTGCAGGAGAAGCAAACGTCCCCTTTTTCAGCATCAGCGGATCCGATTTTGTCGAGATGTTCGCAGGAATCGGCGCGTTGCGTGTCAGAAATATGTTTTCCAAAGGAAAACGGCATGCGCCATGTATAATCTTTCTTGACGAAATCGATGCAGTCGGAAGGTCAAGGAGCGTTTATTCCGACGGCGAACATGGTGAACGAGACCAGACACTAAATGCGCTTCTTGTTGAAATGGATGGGTTTAATACACAGGAAGGAGTAATTCTCATCGCCGCCACAAACCGCCCTGATATTCTTGACCCCGCCTTATTGCGCCCCGGAAGATTTGATCGGCAAGTACAGCTCGATTTACCCGACCTCGACGGCAGAAGAGACATTCTTAAAACGCACGCTCGTAAAATTGTATTGTCCAAAAACGCTAATCTTGACCTCATTGCGCGAGCAACAGCAGGATTCTCCGGCGCAGAATTGGCAAACTTAATAAATGAAGGAGCTCTCCTTGCCGCACGCCTTAAAAAAACTGCGGTAGAAACAAATGATTTGCAGGAAGCATGCGATAAAGTGAAATGGGGAACCCAGCGCCGTTCGCGCATTATGAATGAGCAAGACCGAAGAATAGCCGCATATCACGAAGCAGGGCATGCGCTTGCTCTTTCGCTTCTGCCCGAAACATATCCATTCCAAAAGATTTCTATTATTCCGCGCGGACAGGGGTTTCTCGGCATGACAATGCTCATGCCGGAAACAGATACTCATGCACATACCCGCAAAAAAATAATCTCCCATATTACTGCTCTTATGGCAGGACGCGCGGCAGAAGAGATTATATTCGGCGATATCTCCACCGGCGCATACGCCGATATTAAACAAGCTACTCATCTGACGCGCATGATGGTATGCGAATGGGGAATGAGCGACAAATTAGGGCCGGTTCAATTGAATCAATCGCCTCAACAACCCGTATCTTACACTGTCATGCCTCCATCCCCAAACACAACCTTTTTCAGCAGTACTTTAGCACTGGAAATCGACAGCGAAATAAAGCGAATTATTGATTCCGCATATACGCACGCAAAACAATTGCTCACTCAAAATCAGCCTATACTTCAAGCGATTGCGGATGTCTTATTAGCCAAAGAAATTGTCGAAGAAACAGAAATAAAAAAGATCATTACTCAAAAAGCAAAAGAAACTCGCAATGCCGCATCTGTCTAATATGCTTTTAGAAAAAAAATCTCTCCTTATGGGTATTGTAAACGTTACCCCCGACTCTTTTTACGATGGCGGCACATATCTTGAAACTCAAAAAGCTGTTGAATATGCTCGGGAACTTATTGACAACGGGGCAGACATAATCGATATCGGCGGAGAATCAACACGTCCCGGAGCTAGTTCTGTTTCTCTTGAAACAGAACTGGAACGAGTAATTCCGGTTATTAAACAACTTGCTCAAATGACGCGCATTCCGGTCTCTATCGACACAACCAAATCCGAAGTCGCCCGTCAGGCGCTTGAAGCAGGAGCATGCATCATCAACGATATATCCGGTTTGCGTTTTGACCCCAAAATGGTAACTATTGCAAAAGACTATCACGCAGATATCGTAGTGATGCATATGAGTGGAACTCCGGAAACGATGCAGAACAACCCGCACTATACAGGATGGGTGGTCGACGACATCTGTTCGTTTTTCACTGAAAGAATTTCTTATCTGGAATCTCAAGGAATTCAGAAAAACCATATTATTCTCGACCCGGGAATCGGTTTTGGGAAATCGATTGAACACAATCTCGACATTATTGCTCATGCACACATTTTTAAGCAATTCGGCATTCCCGTCCTTTACGGCCCGTCGAATAAAAGTTTTCTTCAGCCGTTCACCAGCGCTAATCCTGAAGACAGAATGTGGGGCACTGCGGGAATAACCGCATATTTACTGACTGCCGGTATTGATATTATTCGTGTACATAACGTCCATAACATGGCTATAATAAAGAACGTATTATCGGCAATCAAACAACGATTGAAGGAAACAACGCCTGCATGCTGACATTTTTCTTTGCATCACTGCCTATTGTTCATACTTTTCTGCAGGATAACTGGAAAGCAGTTATCGAAATTACTATCCTGACGCTTTTTATTTATTATTTCGTTCTTTTTATTAAAGGAACACGTGCAGTACAGGTAATGAAAGGACTTTTCCTGCTCATTATCACATTCTTTATTTCAAAAAAGCTTGACCTCATCGTAATTAATTGGTTACTTAAAATGTTTACCCCGATAGCAATTCTGGGCTTAGTTATCATATTCCAGCCGGAACTTCGCCGCGGGCTTGCACGCCTCGGGAGAAGCCCTTTCTTCCTTTCGCTTACTTCCGATATAAAAATACCCGATATGGTTGTGGACGCCGTACAAACACTTTCGCATAGGAAAATCGGAGCGATCATTGTTTTCGAACGGGAAATCGGATTAAAAAATTATATAAGTACCGGTATTGCGCTTGACAGTTATATTACAAAAGAATTGCTCTGCTCAATATTTATGCCGTCAGGCCCCCTTCACGATGGTGCAGTGATCGTGGAACAAGACCGTATCGCGGCGGCGGCCTGCCTGCTTCCGCTTTCACAATACCATCAAATCAGTAAGTCATTGGGAACACGACATAGAGCGGCTGTCGGGCTAAGTGAAGAAACCGATGCGCTTATTATAGTTGTATCAGAAGAAACCGGTACAGTCTCTATTGCTGAAAACGGCAACTTAATCCGAGAAGTTGAACCTGAAAAAATAACATCGCTGTTACAGGCAATGTATCAGCATTCCAAATAAAAATGAAAACGGCATAATGAATAAACAATTGTTTACTAATAATTTCTGGCTCAAACTGCTTGCTTTAGCCCTAGCCACTGCAACATGGACATTCGTGAATGACTTGGCAAGCAAAGAAAAGCTTTTTAAAATTCCGGTAAAAATCCTTCACGCCGACACTATGATCGTAACCTCACGCAGTATGGATTTTCTTACCCTTAAAGTCAAAGGCCCTGCAGGAGTTATAAATATAATCAACGCCGATTCATTCACTATTGAAAAAGATTTAATTGATATTCACCAACCGGGAACTATTACTATTCCGGTACAGGACATGAACATCACCCTTCCAAAACATGTTACAATTGAAGATTTTTTTCCAACGCGGATGACCATCAAGTTAGATCAGATTATCGAAAAAGAATTCAAGGTGAATGTTGTTACAACCGGGTCGCCCTCGCCCGGGTTTACGCTTCTTGACAGCCATCGCATCAATCCTGCGGTAATTACCCTCAAAGGCCCCGAACAATTACTTAAAGACAAAGATACGGTAAATACTGTGCCGATCGATATCAGCGGTCTCGTCGCATCTAAAAAATTTACTGCCGTCCACCTTGAACCCTTTCGTTCGGATATCGACTTAAATAACGATAAATTTGTTGAAGTTACCATACGTATTCTGGAAAAAAATATTGACCGTTCTTTTTTAAAAATACCGGTACAAGCCCTCGGCACAGTAAAAACACTTTATAAAATAGAAATAAGCTCAACCGAAGTGGATATCACCTTGCGCGGCAAGGAAGAAGCCCTTGATGCAATTCGTCCGGCGGATATAAAAATATTTTTTGATATTACCGATCTCGCAATAGGAGTATACGACCTGCCTCTCGAAGGGAGAATTCCTGATAAATACCTTTTGCAGGGAGTTACAATCTTGGATATTAAACCTGCAACAATTGAAGCAACTATCTCGGAAAAACAATAAAAAGGATTCAACATGATTACCCTTGGAGTTAACATTGACCATATTGCAACCATACGCGAAGCACGCAAAACCTATGAACCGGACCCAATTTGGGCGGCGGCAATCGCCGAACTTGCCGGCGCTGACTGTATTACCATACATCTTCGGGAAGATAGGCGGCACATACAAGACCGAGACCTCGAACTGCTAAAAAAAACCGTTCAGACCAAACTTAATCTCGAAATGGCAAACTATCCGGATATAATATCCAGTGCATGTAGCATTAAACCCCATCAGGCAACTATTGTTCCTGAACGCAGATCAGAAGTAACCACTGAAGGTGGCATAGACGTTGCAAAAAATTTAAAAAGCCTTACACAAACAATTGCACAACTGAAAGAAGCCGGTATAACTACCAGTTTATTCATAGAACCTGACAAAATACAAATCTCCGCCGCCGCACAAACCAAAACCGATTTTATTGAACTTCATACTGGTAAATATGCAAATACACAGAATGAATCGGAAGCAAAAAAAGAACTGGACAGGCTCTTTTCAGCATCATCATATGCTCATTCTTTAAACCTGCGCGTTAATGCAGGGCATGGATTAACAATGAAAAATGTCATCCCTCTATGCGCAATGCCCTATCTTGAAGAACTTAACATCGGGCATCACATCATCAGCAGGGCCGTTTTTATCGGATTAAGACAAGCGGTAATTGAGATGAAACAACTTCTGGAGAAATACTCATGAAAGTCGTAACTGCTCAGCAAATGGCACAAATTGATGAATATGCAATAAAAAAACTTGGCATCCCTAGTGCTCACCTTATGGAAACAGCAGGTATAAAGGTTGCGGAATATGTACATGCTTTTTTGCAAAAAATACCCTCCAATAAAAAAAGTATCGTTCTTTTTGCTTGGAAAGGCAATAACGGCGGCGATGCAATAGTAGCCGCCCACTGTCTGTTAGACAAGGACCCAACCATTGACCTCAAACTCATTTATCTAGCACCAATCGATAAACTGCAGGGCGATGCCTTATTTCATTATTCCCGCCTTCTGGAGAAATATCCTTCTTCCATCATCCACGCCGATACACCTGAACAATTGAAAGAAACTGAACGGTACGTACAAAGCGCTAACGTTATAATCGATGGTATCTTCGGCACAGGGTTCTTGGGAGAACCAATCGGACAACCTGCAGAAGCGATCAAATTTATCAACAGTTGCCGCAAGCCTATTATCGCAATAGATATTCCTTCAGGTGTAAATGGTACAACGGGAAAAGCATCGCTTGCAGTAAAAGCTCAAATTACATTAACTATCGGTTTGCCCAAATATGGCCTCCTATTTGCAGACGGCCCTGAATATACCGGCAAAATACAGGTAATTGACATCGGGTTTCCTACTGAAGCCATAAATTCTGTCGAATCGAATTTGCACTATTTAACAAAGCGTTGGATTAAAGGACTGCTTCCCGAACGACAAGAAAATTCGCATAAAAATACTTTTGGGCACCTCTTTATAATTGGCGGATCCAGCGGATTAACCGGTTCGGTTATTCTTGCGGCACAAGCCGCTTTGCGTTCAGGATGCGGAATGGTAACCGTCTGTTGTCCGGAAAGCGTCAATTCCGTCATTGAATCAGGATTCACCGAAGCAATCACATGCTCTCTTCCCGAAACTGACAAAAAAACCATTCACCACCTCGCGTTAGGACAGCTTTTTCCTGTCATGAAAGATAGACGGTGTTCCTCAGTATTGATTGGCCCCGGTTTAGGCAAACATCCGCAGACAACAAAATTCGTAATTGATTTCATTCAGAAATGCCCCTATCCTCTCGCTATTGATGCAGATGCGCTCAATGCACTTGCGATGGTTAATACCAACCTTTTAAACAAAACCGCTTCTCCTACCGTTATCACCCCGCATCCAGGCGAATTTTCACGGCTGATCCATAAAGATACCGACGACATTCAATCTCATCGGCTGAGCTACGCCGAATATTTTACAAAAAATCACAACACAACGCTCATTCTAAAAGGGAAAAACACGCTTATTACTGCAAAAAACTCGCCACGGTTTATTAACCCGACAGGCAACAACGGATTGGCAACCGCCGGTTCCGGAGATGTGCTTGCAGGCATGCTGGGTGCTTTTCTTGCGCTGGGATTGCCGTCTATCAAAGCGGCATGCTGTGCAACATTTTATCACGGTATGGCAGGAGAATTTGCCGCCAAAACGTTCGGCACTCGAAGTATGATCGCATCCGATATTGTTCATTCTTTGCATCATGCTTTTCGAGCATAGTAAATGATACTGAAAACGTATCGCGACTATTTTTATATACTGGCAGGAATCCTATCAGGTGCTATTATATTGTTCAAAAGGACGCAATTGTAGTGAGTTTGAACATTGTTTGAACCTAAATGAAGGGATATTTTTCTTGACAGCATACAAATTAAAACATAATGTATATATGCACTGTTTTGCCAGAAATTGCTGAAATTTTATAACATAAGGGACTATAGTAATGAGTAATATTTTGAAAAGGCTCAGCAATGCCTCTCATGAAAAAACCACTCCGGCACCGCTTCCTAATGCAACACTGAAAGATGTGATGAAATCAACCATTACTCAACCGAAAGAACAACGCAACGGCTCGACAAGCCTTCTTACCCGAGACGTAACATTTGAGGGAGATATTGAGTGTTCATCACCCATTACCATTTTCGGCAATATTAAAGGGTCAATTGTAACATCAAGTTCAGTAACCCTCGAACAAGGCGCCGATATTTCCGCCAATATAAATACAAAAACATTAGTTGCTCGCGGAAAATTCAACGGGACTATTTCGGCAGAAGAAAATGTTCACCTTTTATCCAGCGCAGAAATTTCAGGGACAATCAAAGCAAAAACATTAAAAGTTGAAGACGGCGTTTATTTTGTCGGCAAAGCACAAATTTCACGGTAAGTAGGAATCATGGGATTTTTTTTACAAAAAAAACAAGACTCATCACCGAAAAAGACACTTGAAGCACCAAAAATAACAACGCCACAGAATTCCCAACAGGAAAATGCACCAAGCGACGATTACAGCGTTGCAACAAGGCGCATCACGTGCCCTTCCTGCAATGTTAAGCAAGATGTACCCGTGATTGCCATCTCGGCATTTTGTAAAAAATGCGGCGTTAGAATTAACCTGCAAGACTATAAAAAAAATGACTTTTTCCGTGGCGATTTAGTAACAAAAGGCACCCTATTCATTACCGCCACCGGAGAAGTTAAGGGTAACGCAAATGTTGGAGACGCGGTAATTGATGGAAAATTCGATGGGTATTTAATTGCTGAAGGCGTTGTGAAACTTATGCCCGGGGCACAATTGTATGGTGAAGTACATGCACCGAAAATTTATGTAGCGGACGGCGCTACTTTTGTCGGTTTCTCTCATATCCAAAAAGAAGAAGATAATTGATTATAGCCACCCCTCAACAGTAAGGAGTTTTATATGTTTGACCGAGATAAAGATTCAGGAATATCTCCCGGTTTTTCATCAGAAAGCGAAACAATTCTGCGCGATGATACCCGATTTAAAGGTTCTCTTGCTTTTCAGAACAAGCTCACTATTAACGGAAAGTTTGAAGGAACCCTCACAAGCAAAGGCCTTCTTTCTGTTGGCAAAACAGGCGAAGTAAAAGCTGAAGTAAAAGTAGGCAGTATTATCATCGAAGGAAAAGTATGGGGAAATATTGATGCTGATGATAAAATCGAGCTGAAAGAAAGCGCAGAACTTCATGGAGATATTCGCGCAAAGCGGCTTGTTATATGTGAAGGAGCAACATTTGTTGGCAACTCTGACGTCAACCCGCATCGTACAGAACAACCTTCGACAACTCAGCAGAGTTTAAAAACTGAAGACAAAAAGAAGCCTCAAGAAGTAAAAATCGATTCATCCAAACAAGATGAAACTCAAAAAGATTCAGGAAAATCTCTTTTCAGCACAGCAACACGATAACTATTTTTTTCACTAATAAAAAAGCGCTTGTTCATCAATTGATGAACAAGCGCTTTTTTATTCAACTACCTGAATTGCCCGCTCACACTTTTTTATATAATTTTGTACAAGTTGATTCTCTGGCTGGAACCCAAGTGCTTTTTGGAATTGAACCATTGCTTTCCGATAGTCTCCGGAATTATAAAAATTTCTCCCTGCGAGAAACATTCTTCAAAAGTTCATCTTCAATTGTAGGTATTTCTTTAAGAGGTTCAAGTTTTTGAGGAACAACAACATTCTGCTGTTGCGACCTGAGCGATTCAAGTTCTCGCTCCTTTTGCTTCACTTGCTCGAGAGCTTGCTGGATTTTCATTTCCGTTTCTTGCCTGATACGCTCTTCCATAGCATTGCGCGCTTTATCATTTTCACGCCGCAACTGTTCCGTTGATTCTCGTCTTGCTTTTTCTTGTTCAGCCATCCCTTGGATTGATTTTTGCAGAAGTTCACTGGCTGTTTGATCCTCAGGATCATAGGATAAAACTTTCTCAAACGACTCTTTTGCCTTCTCAAAATTCCCTACTTCGAAATACGCTTGCCCAACAACCATTTCTTTCTTTATTTTCTTTGAAATCTTATCTTTGATTGGTTCTTCAATAAGCAACTCATCTTTTTCTTCAGGCAATTGTTTTGCTTTGAGAAAAGCGGTTATCCGCTGATTGATAGTCTCTTTAAAAGATGCTACATCTCGACGAGTAAATTCCGTTATATCACCGCTTTCCAGTACCGGCATAGGAGAAAATTTTTCTGTACCCGGATCAATCGCTATTTGCCAGATTCCTTGAGTTCTTATCAGTGATAACTCAGTTAATGCATATCCGCCCACCGAATTTTTTTCATATACAACGATATAATAACACAATACTTTATCTTCAAAAACATATGCATCATAGGGCATTACCGTATAATACGCATCTGCGGGGATTGATACTCTCAGGGTATGCACGTAATCGGTAAAACGGTCAAACGATATGTTTTCACGTGTCTCGTGAGCAAGTAAATCATAGAGTTCTTGGCTTTTTTCAGGACGATACAAATTGTCCAAGTAATATTGGGCAATATGTAATGGATTTACATCCGAAAAGAGAGCTGATGGAATGCTCTCTGCAGAAACACTGGCTTTTTTCGATTTTCCTGCACACCCTTGGATGCCAAAGGCAATGACCGCAATTAACACTCCATAGGCAGTTTTTTTCATTGCATACCCACCATTTTATTGTAGAACTATTTCATATTCATTATCATTATATGTTACAACTAGCTGAGAAACGGAAATTTTATCAATTCTTATCCCATTGCATACTTCATTCTCTGTATAAGGAACGCCATTGATAAAGACATAGGCTTTGGTAAAATCCCATACCACTCCCGATATGAAAAAATCGGGAAAATTGACTGCGGCATTGTCAGAACTGCTTGTATCATCGGTTGTTTCATCATAAATGCGAATAATTTGTTTTTGTTCCACCGCGTGTTTTTTCACTATGTTTATCGCTGAGGATTCTTCCAGAGCAAGTTCTTCCTCAATATCCAAACCGTTCTGTAAAATCAACTCGCGTTCCACTTCAAGTTCGAGCAATTCTTGATCAAATGTCTTTATTTCCGTTTTAGAAAGCTGGAGATTGTTTGTTGAAGGTTTTTTTGAGTTATCTTTCATGGCAAATCCGCCGACAAAAAAGCATATAGTACACAGAGCCACTATTCCTAGGCCCGCAACAAGCCCTAACACAAATGTCTTTTTCCCTCTTCTCGAACCATATGTAGATAAAAACGGAAGCTGTCGCACAGCAATCCGTTTTTTTTCATTTTTGCGGATGTTATCAGCTTTTTTTAGTGCACGAATTATGATGCTCATCCTTTAATCCTGCAAATGAGGTATTTTATTTGACTTAACTGCCCCATACAATGCAAGCCGTGTATTGATATCAACGATTCCATCGGGATTGAGCCCTTTTGCCTGCTGAAAAGAACGAACTGATGTGGACACAGCATCAGAATACTTTCCATCTATGGCTCCTAAATAGTATCCTGTGTCTTTTAAATGCGACTGGATTTCTTCAACTGCTTTGCCAACACTTGAACGGTAAAAAATTTCATCGGAATTGATTACGCCACGTATAAAATAGACTGCATTTCCGATGAAAATATTTTTTAAAGCTTCTCGGTTCATAACAAACTCTTCTTTTCCATCGACGACAGTAATCTGTCCGTTTTGTATTTTTTTTACCAAGACATATTTTCTGATTTCATCGGGATCAGACACTTCGAGAAGAACCGGAATATTAAATGCCAACAAAACATTAAAATCCGCCCACGACAAGACCGTAGATAATCCAACAGACAAAGCAATTTGCTCGAAATCAAGCGTATCGGCAAACTGATATTTTGTTTCGATTGTGGAAACAAACTTCTTATTTACATTCCATAACGATAACAATTCAAGTACAGGCACTAATGATGGGTTTGGATTTATAGCAAGCCCTTGTTGCACTGAAACGCCTATCGCCGAAGCCTGTGAATTAACTGCTGATTCGCGTTTTACTAAATCAGAGATGGTTTCAAGTTTTACTTTCTCCATCCGTAAACGGGACAAAGCTGTTTCATACAATTGGCGCGTATTTGAAACAATTTGAAAATGCATGCCAATACTCTCTTTGAAATCATTAAAATACACGAAGAAAAACAAGATAAAAAGAGCCGTACTTCCTAATACCGCATATTTAATCACCCGTTTTACAGAAAAATGCCAAGAGAAAAATTTAGTTTCAAGGTCTTTTAACGGCTTTTTCCCTTTAATTTCTTTGATTGCCTTATTGACAATCGGCAATGTAACTTTTTTAGATTCAGCCACATATGCGGCTAATAACGAATTATCGCATACCACATTGATTATACGCGGCACACCGGCTGAATGCTTATATATTCGCTTTAAAGCTTTATCAGTAAACAGAAGGCTCCCATCCGAACCGGCTACCCGCAAGCGATGGTATATATACTCTACCATCTCTTTATAATCTAAGGGATATAAATGATACCGTACGGTAATGCGCTGATTGAGTTGCCTCAATTCGGGAGAACTGAGAATATCAAGCAGTTCCGGCTGTCCGACCATGATTATTTGGAGAAGTTTTTCTTTTTCAGTTTCAAGATTTGATAACATCCGCAACTGTTCAAGTGTTTCAAAAGGCAGGTTTTGACATTCATCGATGAGAATAACCACATTCTTGTTACTGAGCTTTTGCTGCAACAGGAATTCATTCAATTCATCGATCAATTCTTTTTTCTATTGAGCAGTGGTTTTGATACCAAAGTCTTCGTTAATTGCCTGTAGGATTTCAAAAGCATTTAAGTAAGAATTAAGGACAAATGCTACTTCAATATTCTTTTCCACACGGCTCAATAACGCGCGGCAAAGCGTGGTTTTGCCTGCGCCCACTTCGCCCGTTATAAGAATAAACCCTTTCCGCGCCTCAATACCATACGTAAGATGAGCAAGAGCTTCCTGATGTTTTTTACTTGGAAAAAGAAAATGGGAATCTGGAGTTAGGTTAAATGGATTTTCTTTTAACGCAAAATATTCTTTATACATAAAAAACCCTGCTTACTCCATTAAAAATATTTTAGCTTGCCGCATTATTTTCCGATTCAGATGAATTGTCTTCATTAGCGGATTCGGACGGTTCCGGCGATTTTATTTGTTCTTTAGCCTTTTCTTTTGCTGACAAATTGTCTTTTTCAATTTCATCAACATAATTCAACTGTAGATTTGAAATATAGCTGGTTAGAATTCTATCTTCATCAGAATTAAGGTTCCCAGCGGTTTTTACTTTTAACATCCGCAACCAATCTATGGTCATGCGAGCGCTTTCAATGTCCCGCTCTATTTTTCCGGTAAGCGGGTTCATCACTTTTCCAAGCCGTTGTAAAGCGGAATTGGCAAGAATAGACACTAAACCGATAAATTGTGCTTCGATTTGTTGTGGTTCACTGGTACTCATTTATAGCTCCCCTATCATAAAGATCAAGAATTAAATAACTTAAATGGTTTATCGAAGGCTTCGTGAAAATCATAAACGCCGCGAAAATCTTCTTTGCTGTCGTTTTGGTTTTTGCCGAGCAATTCGTGTTCAACAAGATTAAATACGATTTCTCCGATATCTTCGCTACAGGTAATACCCCAATGTTCAAGAACGGTGCGTGCCATTGGGCCAAATTGTTCCAAGGCATACACACGAATTCCTTCAAGTAATTCCTTTCCTGTAATATGCCGCGGTTTATCAAGAGTGCTCATCGTATAATTCAAACCGAGAAGGACAAAATTATAAGCCTCAATTTCGTATCGGTTATCTTTTTGTGTTATTTCTTCAAAAACATCAAATAATGCTTTTCTCTGTTTCATTGAGATGAGTTTTCCTCGCTAAAAATACGGTGATAGCGTTTCTTTTGGTCATCAGGGAGATTATTAAAATTATAATTGCGCAATGTTTCGAAGGTATCAGTAACTTTAACAACCAATTCTTTTAAGCGTTCCACGACTTGTTCTGCAACGCGTTTTGATGAATCCACATCTTTATTAACATTCGCGATATTTTCTCTCAGGAATTGGTGAAGAAAACTTTTTCCCTCTTCGAGAAGAAGAGCATGATGGATCATGCTGTATGCCGCCCTGAGGTAATCGACTATCAATGAAATACAATGTATAAAGTTCTCTTCGTGAGGATTCTTCTTCTCGCCGCGCAAAGCAAAAACCGCATTTTCACTTGTCTTTTGAAAAAGTTTTATAATACAATCTAATTTCTTGTGGCATTCAACTGTCGGCCACTCTAGGAAATCTTCGTAAAGGTGGTTTATCGCTTTCAGATAGCATTTATCACGCAATGCAAGGTATATTGGTCGATTGATATTGATATAAGTCATTACTTTAACGCTATTTATTAGTTGTGAAACAAAATTAGTAACATAGTATCAAAAATTCTATCAGCATGTCAATTTTATACTCTACTTTTCCATATCGAAAATTTAATGCCTGCAATTCGGTACAACAACACCGCACATTATGCAATCAAGCCTTTAAGGGATTTTTACTGCTTTTGGGTATCGGTATACGGCTATGTTTTCCTGTCGATGCTGAAGACACCGCAAATGAAATATCATTTGAATCATATTTAAAAGACTTATCACAAACAGATTATGCATTAAAAGACAAATTAACAAGACGTATCAAAGATGAGATTATGACAAACCCTGCAAGTATTGAGAAATATTCATCTTCATCAAACTTCCTCGTAAAAGTGTGTTTTATACACGCCGTAGCTGAACTGAACAGGCTTTCTGACTACGAATTTCTTCTTCATTTTTTAGGAGATCCCGACGCAGAGGTAGTCATTGAAGCAATAAAAGCGCTTGGCACATCACAAAATGCCCAATTCGCGAAATGCTTGAGGGATAAATGCGACATCACCAAAAATGAAGAATCAATCGTTTGTACCGCATTACTTGCCCTTGGAGAACTGGAAAATGCAGATTCGAGTACGTTTATTTATTCTATTTATACATCCGCAAATTCGTATTCTATTCGTTATAGCGCCCTAACCGCTCTAGGGAAAATGAGAACCGCACCTGCCATAGAAAAATTAACCGCTCTTTATCCTTCTGCTCCGGAGAATTCAAAAAATCTCATACTAGAATTACTTGGAAAATGCCGCTCAATACCCTCCGCAACTGATTTTCTGGATAGACTCCTTACCACTACTTCCGATACTAAAAACCAAGCCCTTATTTTATGCAGTTTAGGACAGTTAGAATCAGAGCAACATTATCAAGTTTTTATTAAATATCTTCAATCTGATGACAAAACTTTATTCCATGCCGCAATAAAGGCATTGGAGTATTTAGGAGACGGCAACGCAATTTACCCTCTGTTTAAAACCTTGTCCGAACGTTTCGAAGTTGAAAACCAAGAACGGATATATGCCGCAATTGAAACTATCTGCGCACTCTATTCCCTTGAAGAAATTCAGAGCTATCTTCATTTATTAGACCACCCATCGCGCATCATCACACAGCTTGCCGATCTCGGCACGCCTTCATCTGAAACAATACTTCGAGAATTGATTGCCCATGATGACCCGATAAACCGTATATTCGCTATTCATGCACTGACTAAAAGCGCTTCTGTTGAAACAGCCCAAAGGCTACTAATCCAACGTCTGCCGAAAGCATCACCGATAGATATTGCCCATATCCTGCCTCTTTTTAATCAGTGGCGCCAAGAATCACTGCTATCATATAAGGATTTAACTGGAATTGATCCTGCATCCCGCACTGAACCATTCATTATCTGCAACGCGTTGTTAAGCCAATCGGATTCATTCAACCAACTTACGGATATCATCAGGAATGAAAGGTCTCCTTTCAGATGGTGTGCCGTCTACGCTTTGATCGGACAAAATAGTACTGATGAGCACATCCGTATCATCACTGGCTTTTTGAAAGACGGATTTCTCATCCAACGGTTTTATGCCGCCCGCACACTTGCTTTGCTTGCAAAACAACATACGAGTTTAAAACCGATTTTACAATCTTTTTACGAAACGGAAACGAATGAAAAAGTTAAAACTGAATTAAAAAACGGGATATGGTAAACAACTTATAGTGCATCATGCCGTTGCAGAAAATCTTTGATACGCCGTAATGCTTCTTTAATATTCTCAATGCTTGCCGCATATGCACAACGGATAAATCCTTCACCGGTACTGCCAAATGCCGTGCCGGGGACAACAGCCACTTTCTCTTCATTCAGCAATTTGATACAAAATTCTTCTGAAGAAAACGGCAACCGTTTTATAGAGGGGAAAACATAAAACGCTCCTTCAGGATTAGCGCAATAGAGATTTAATTTATTAAATCCCTCAACAATTATATTGCGCCGCCGTTTATATTCTTTTTTCATTGCTTTTACATCTTTATTTCCTCGCTCTAAAGCGGCAATTGCGGCAATTTGACCGGATATTGGCGCACAAAGCATAGCATATTGATGAATTTTCATCATTGCCTCAATTACATCATGGGGAGCGGCGGCATAACCGATACGCCATCCTGTCATAGCAAATGCTTTTGAAAATCCTGAAATAAGTATCGTTCGTTCCTTCATGCCGGGCAATGAGGAAAAGCAAATATGATCATAATCATATGTCAATTCCCCATAAATCTCATCCGAAACAACTAATAAATCATGTTTCTCTGCCAATAGAGCAAACCGCACCAATTCGTCTTTCCTAAAACTTTTCCCTGTAGGATTATTAGGATAGTTAATAAAAATCGCTTTTGTCTTATTCGTGATTTTTGATTCGATTTTCTCAAAATCAACCACAAGTTCATCGCCGTGAATGAGCGATATATTGACTGGAACCCCACCCGCTAAAGTAACCAGCGGCGCATACGCAACATATGACGGTTCAAGAATAATAACTTCATCGCCCGGGTTAAGAACCGCACGAAAAGCAATATCCATCGCTTCACTCGCTCCAACAGTAATGATCAGTTCTTGTTTGGGATCATACTTTACAGAAAACATGCGTAAAAGATAGTCAGCTATCGCATGCCGCAACTCAAGTAAACCGAGGTTGGATGTATACGATGTCATCCCCTTTTCTATGGAAAATATGGCAGATTCGCAAATATGCCACGGGGTCACAAAATCCGGTTCCCCAACTCCAAGCGATACGACATCTTTCATGCCAATCACGAGATCGAAAAAGGCACGAATTCCTGAAGGCGGTATAGTTTTGATAAGTTCCGCTCGAAAGTCTTTCATAAAAAGGGTACGCCTTATTCAATTACGGTGTGATAGCCAACCGAGAAGGATTCGTTTGGCCGGTGAGAATAAATCCATCCTCTTTATAACGTTTCAATAAAAAATGCGTCGTTGTGCTTTTTACATGATCAAGAGTAGCTAATTTTTCAGCAACAAAAAATGCAACGTCACGCATTGTTTCCCCCTCAATAAGCAACATCAAATCGCATCCGCCCGACATTAAATAGAGTGAACGGACTTCGGGAAATTTATAAATGCGTTCAGCAATTGCATCAAATCCTACCCCACGCTGTGGACTGCACTGCACTTCAATCAAACAGGTTGTCCTGTCCGAATCAAATTTGGCACGGTTAATTACTGCTTTATAGGTAAGGATTGTTTTATCCTGCTCCATTTTTTCTATCAATTCTTTGATTTTCTTTTTCGGTTGTTGGAGCATTGCGGCAATATCGTCAACAGATCGTTTTGCATCGGTCACTAAAATATCAAGTATTGCTTTCTTTAATTCGTCATTGCTCATTGTAAAGCACCTTGTGATTCGCCAATTTTTTATACTTTGAAATTAATGTTTTAACTTCCTTAATCCGTGGTGAAAACGGAACTAAGAGTGTGTATTTTTCAAGAAATTTTAACGCATTATTATAATCGCTATTGATTTCTCCATAAATATACCCCAGATAATAATGCGCTTCGTCGTGCTTACTATTATATTTTAGAGCGTTTAGGAAAGATTTTTGCGCAACATCAAATAAAGCCAGTTCAAAATTACATTTTCCGATATCTACGTATATATCCGGTTGTTGCTCGTCTATTTCAAGCGATTTGAGTAAATTATATAGCGCTTCATTGAAATGTCCAGTAAAAAGAAACGACCGACCAATAACAGTATACGCTTCTTTTACCATCGGATACACGGCGAGAACTTTTTTTGCTTCTTCTATTGCTTGAGTATAGAGTTTGCGTCCGTAATATTCTTCCGCCACACGCAAATGCCCTCTGGCGGCAGATAATTCTTTCACTAATTTTAAATCGTGATGAGCTTTCTTCTTAACGATCGTTTTTTTTCTACAAAAAAGCAATGATAAGAGTACTATGCTTAAAACAACTGCTATCGAACCCATTACAAAATAAAACACATAGTCAGAGTTCTTAGTGGCACTATACTCAAGAATACTCTCCATTAATTCATAAAAATACGTGCAAATCAACTCTAGTCTACTTGCGGTAAAAATTGCAGTTCATTCCACCCGGCAAGCGATTGCCTATTGCACAACCACTTATACCTTTTTACTGCTAGTATCTTCGGTATTTTCAGTAGAATCTTTAGATTTGGTATTACTTGACGCATTCTTTTCGGAATCTTCCTCAAGAACATTTTTGTCATTTTTAGCCGTTTCTAGCTCTTCTACTACAGCAACATCTTCAATATCTTTTTTATTCCGTGAATCAGACTGATGAACAGAAGTTTTAGCAACATTTGTTTTTTTCGATTCTCCTTGAACAACTGGCATAACTTCTTTTTCAGTTAATTCAAGGATTGCAACTTCTGCTCCGTCGCCTTTACGGTTCTGAATTTTTAAAACTCGCGTATAACCACCCGCACGAGACACATAACGGGGCCCTATTTCATTAAATAATTTTTTTACTACATCTTTATCATGCAATAAAGAAACTGCCCGTCGTATTGCCGCCAGATTGTTTTTCTTTGCAAGAGTGATCATTTTATCAGCAAATCGAGCGCTGACTTTTGCTTTTTTTACCGTCGTTGTCACACGCTCGTGAGTAAACAACGCCTGAACAATATTACGCAGTGTTGCGGCTCGATGGGTCTTTGATCTATTTAATTGAGTGTTTAGTTTACGATGGCGCATTGTTACCAGAACTCCTTTTTTATCCTCAAGCGCGACTTTTGTTATACATCAATCGACTGCATTTCTACTTCAGGAAACTGTTGTTGCTTTTTCTTTCTATCATCAAGTTTTGATATAACATCATTAGGGATAGTCATACCTAACTTTAAACCCATTCCGTCAAGAATCGCCTTAATTTCATTGAGGGACTTTTTTCCAAAATTCCTGTATTTAAGCATCTCGGATTCGGTTTTTTGAACAAGCTCGCCAATTGTTGCAATATTTGCGCTTGCAATACAATTCGCTGAGCGAACTGACAACTCGATTTCGTTAATACTCATCAGCAACATTTTCTCAAGCTCTTCCGTTTCGCTTTTTTCTTCCCGATCATCATCTTTCTCTATTTCGTATGCTTGGTCGGTATATTCAACAAAAACGTTAAGATGCTCTTTAAAAATTGCGGCTGCTTGCGATAAGGCATCATCAGGCGTTAAACGCCCATCTGTCCAGATATGCAATATCAATCGGTCATAATCGGTCATGTGTCCGACACGAGTATCAACGACTTCATATTTCACTTTGATTACAGGCGTAAATATTGAGTCAATAGGAATAACTCCAATAGGATGATCTGCATCTTTATTCCGTTCGGAAGGCCAATAACCGCGCCCGACTTTAACTTCTAACTCCATATGGAGCGAACCGCCCTCAGCCAAGGTCGCAATATGGTGATCGGGATTGACGATTTCCATGGTATGATCAACAGCAATGTCTTTTGCTGTAACCACCCCTTCCCTATCTACATCAATACGAACTTTTTTATTTTCTCTCGATTGAACTTTTATGAGCACTCCTTTAAGATTGATAATAATCTGAGATATATCTTCATATACGCCCGGCAAAGTCGAAAACTCGTGTAGAACGTTGTCAATTTTGATTGACGTTATTGCAGCACCTTCGAGCGATGACAACAACACACGCCGCAACGAATTCCCCACAGTATATCCATAGCCTGTTTCGAAAGGCTCGGCAATGAAAACTCCATAATTTTCGCCAGAAAGATTTTCATCTCTTTGGAGTTTTTTCGGCAATTCAAATTTCCCAATTTTTAAGGTCATAATTTGTTTTTCTCCTTAAAAATCTAACTCTTCGTTAGGTATAATGTTATTTAGAATATAACTCGACTATCAACTGTTCATTAACAGGTGTATCGATTTCATCTCGTTCAGGCAATTTTTCAATCACCGCCTTAAATGCATCTTTATCGACGGATAACCATGATGGTATAATTCGGGATTCAGTAAGTTTTAACGACTCAGAAGCGGCTTTGCGACTCTTTTCCTTATCACGAATTACTACTACATCGCCGGTCCGCAATGTGTATGAAGGGATATCAACAGTGCGCCCGTTCACGCTTACATGCCCATGAGATACATACATCCTTGCTGGTATTCTTCCCGGCTGGAATCCTGAACGGTATACAACATTGTCAAGCCTGAGTTCCAACAACCGGAGTAAATTCTCACCAGTAATTCCTTGTTGTCGATTTGCTCTTTCGAACAGCAGACGGAAACTCTTTTCCAGCATCCCATAAGTTCTTTTAAGTTTTTGTTTTTCCCGTAACTGTTCACCATACGATGAAAGTTTGGTACGCCGTTTTCCATGCATACCGGGAGCAAAATTACGTCGTTCCATACAGCACTTGGGTGTGTAACAGCGATAACCTTTAAGAAAAAGCTTTTCTCCTTCCCTTCTACACAACTTACATACTGGCCCAGTGTATCGTGCCATGAACTATGTATCTCCTTTCGCGTTCTTTGTTACATATATTATATAAAATAGTTTTATACTCTTCTTCTTTTTGGAGGACGGCATCCATTATGCGGTATAGGTGTAACGTCCCTAATAACAGTTATCGATAATCCAGCGGCCTGCAATGCACGTATAGCAGACTCACGACCAGCGCCTGGTCCATTTACATTCACTTCAATTTCTTTCATTCCTAATTCTTTCGCCTGCTCGGCGGCTTCATTAGCAACTACCTGACCGGCAAATGCAGTACTTTTTCGAGCTCCGCTAAACTTTACTCTTCCTGCGCTTGCCCAAGAAACAGTGTTCCCCTGCAGGTCAGTTATTGTAACAATCGTGTTGTTAAATGTTGATTGAATGTGCGCAACTCCCTTAGGAACAGTCCTAAGAACTTTTTTTCTTACTTTTTTTGTTTTTTTCCCTGCACCTTTTGCCACTGGTATATCTCCTTAAGAATTATTTCTTTTTATTCGCCATTGTTTTCTTGGGGCCTTTTCTGGTACGCGCATTAGTTTTTGTGCGTTGTCCACGTACCGGCAACCCACGCCGATGCCGCAATCCTCTGTAACAGCCTATATTCATTAAGCGCTTAATATTAGCGGTAACATCTCTTCTAAGATCGCCTTCAACTTTGAAATTTTGAGAAATTACCGTATTAAGTTTACTAATCTCTTCTTCAGTCAATTCTCTGGCTCGAACATCCGGATTGATGCCCGCCATCTCTAGAATTTTTCGCGATGTTGCTAGAGATATTCCATAAATGTACTTTAACGAAGCTTCTATTCGCTTTTCTTTTGGTATGTCAACACCAACAATTCTCGGCACGGTCGGGATCCTCCAACTTTGTCTATTATTAACCCTGTCTTTGTTTATGTCTTGGATTAGAGCAAATTATGCGTATTACGCCTTTACGCTTAATAACCTTACATTTTTCGCAAACTCGCTTTACTGAAGCACGAACTTTCATTTTTTTCTCCCGCTCTATTTAAATAAATTATTTTTGCCGGTATATTATGCGCCCTTTAGTAAGATCGTATGGGGACATTTCGATCATAACTTTGTCACCTGGCAATATTCTGATAAAATTCATTCGCATTTTACCAGAAATATGAGCTAAAATTTTGTGTCCATTTTTTAACTCAACACGAAACATCGTATTGGGTAAAAGTTCTGATACTACACCTTCAGTTTTAATCAACTCTTCTTTAGGCATGTTAATACCTCTGGCCCGCTTTCTGTGATAGCAACAGTGTTTTCAAAATGAGCAGATGGCTTTTTATCGCGCGTTATAACCGTCCAGCCATCGTTTAATGTTCTAACTGCATGCGTCCCCATATTAACCATCGGCTCAATCGCGAAAACCATCCCTTCTTTTAATAGAGGTCCCTCGCCAGGGTCACCGTAGTTTGGTATTTGAGGCTCTTCATGCATACTCCGTCCTATTCCATGCCCAACATAATCGCGCACAATTGAAAATTTATGCATTAAAATATGCTTTTCAATTGCATTTGATATATTGCCCAGCCTATTTCCGGGAATTGCCTGTTCAATTCCTTTCCATAAAGCTTCTTCAGTTACTTTAAGCAACTGCTGTTTCTCGTGGGATATCAAACCAACCGCCAACGTTATAGCCTTATCACCATAATACCCATCACATAGAACGCCAAAATCGATTGATACTATATCACCATTTTTTAATTTTCTTTTTTTGGGTATACCATGCACAACTTCTTCATTTATCGATACGCATATACTGCCAGGAAACCCTCTATAGCCTTTAAATGCAGGTATTGCACCTTTTAGGCGTACCAATTTATCACAAAAACGATCAAGCTCTATTGTTTCAATCCCGGGCTCTATTATCTGAGTCACTTCGCTAAGAACTTCAGCAGTTATTTGCCCACTAACTCGCATTTTCTCTAGTTCGCGGTCTGACTTTAGTAGAATCATTTTATCGCAATAATGCCCTGTAACACCTGTATAATATCGCGCGTTATATCGTCAATCGAAGATTCAGCATTGATATTAACCAGCAAATTTTTTTCCGTATAATAATTTATCAACGGTTTTGTTTTTTCTTTATAAACCTTTAATCGATTTCTAACGGTTCCTTCTGAATCATCTTCTCGTATGATTAAGTCTGAGCCATCAACATCGCATTTACCCGGCACTTTAGGCGGATTAAAGGCTATATGATAAACTTTGCCGGAAGACGGAGAATACCTTCTTCCTGTCAGTCTCATAACTATTTCTTCATCATCTGCATCAAGCTGTATAACTTTTAAAAGTGGTATACCAATCTTCTCTAGTGTTTCATTCAATTCATCCGCTTGATGAATAGTACGAGGGAAACCGTCCAAAAGAAAACCTCGTTTGCAATCGCTTTGCTGGAGACGCTCTTCTACCAATTTTATAACAACTTCATCAGGTACAAGTTCGCCTTTTTTCATAAATCCGTCAGCTTTTAATCCCATAGGAGTTTTATTTGCAACTGCTTGCCTTAATATATCACCGGTCGATATATGAGGTATATTATATAGCTCCGATATTTTTTTAGCTTGTGTGCCTTTTCCTACTCCCGGAGGGCCAAGTATAACTAAACGCATCAAGTATCCTCCAGCTAAAATCTTCCTTTTAAACGCGCTTTACTCATAAACCCTTCATAATGTCGCATGATCAAATGCGATTCCACCTGACGCATTGTATCAAGCATAACGCCAACTACAATTAATAATCCTGTACCACCTAAAAATTGAGTTACCAAGTAAGGGATTTTGAGCCTGTCGCTCATCAATGTTGGGAATATTGCTATTACTGCAAGAAAAACTGCGCCAGCCAACGTGATTCGCGTCATTATACTTTCAAAATACTCGGCGGTATTTTTTCCAGGACGTATTCCCGGCACAAAAGCTCCACCTCGCTTCATATCATCAGCAATTTGAATCGGATTAAATTGTGTTGCCGTCCAAAAATAACAAAAGAAAATGATAAGCAATACATAAAGGATGTTATATAACCCTTGTCCAGGCGCTAACCAAGTTCCAAAAACCTTTAGAAAAGAAAAAAACGAATCATCGCTAATCATCGTTGCTATCGTTGCAGGAAACAGCAAAAGAGATGATGCAAAAATCACGGGAATCACCCCAGCATAATTAACGCGAAGGGGCATATACGTATTTTGCGCCTGATACACCCGCCTACCGCGTATTTGCTGGGCACGCTGAATAGGTATTTTTCGTTGGGCTTGAGTCACTAAAATAATGCCAACTATAACAATTACCATCATCAAAAAGAGCAACAAAAGAATAAATGGAGATTTTCCCTGAACATTTCCTGGAGCAAATAACTGCCACGATAAACCCACAGCACTCGGGAATCGAGATAATATCCCGATAGTAATGATCAATGAAATTCCATTCCCAATCCCTTTATGTGAAATCTGCTCACCCAACCACATTAAAAGCAGTGTACCAGTGGTTAATGTAATAACACATGTTATTTTAAATAGAATTCCTGGGTTAGGGACAATTATAACACCTTCGAAAACACGCGCTATCCTCTCAGGATTTTCCAGTGCCGCACTAATAAAAAAGGCTTGAAACATTGCAAGGAAAACAGTCGAATAACGTGTATATTGATTGATTTTCCTACGACCCGCTTCTCCCTCTCTCGCAATTTTTTCTAATCTCGGAAATACTACTTGCAACAATTGCAGAATAATCGATGCGCTAATATACGGCATTATACCAAGAGCAAATAAAGTACATTGCTGAAGTGCGCCGCCTGAAAAAAGGCTGATTAGAGAAAAAATTGTTCCACCTTGGCTCGCTTCAATACGTCTCATCAATTCAGCGAGCGCGGCTCCATCTATTCCGGGAGTTGGCAAATGTGCCCCAAACCTACAAACCGCTAATAAACCGATTGTTATTAGAACCTTCTGGCGCAATTCCGGAATTTTAAATATATTTGAAAATGCCTGTAACATAACAATCCCTATCGTTATTTATTCTAAAACCTGACATGTACCTTTTGCAGATTTTATCTTTTCCATCGCTGATTTACTAAATTTATGGGCATGCACTTCTAGTGCTTTTTCGATGTCGCCATCACCCAAAACTTTGAGTTTACCTTTGTATTGTTTAATATAGTTATTTTCAACAAGAAATTGTGGTGTTATCGGAGAATCATTTTCAATTCGGTTTAATTCTTCAACATTTATTATGGAATACTGAACCTTGAAAATTTTGTTATTAAACCCTCTTTTTGGCAAACGCCTTTGAAGAGGCATCTGCCCACCCTCATGACCAATTTTTTGAGAATATCCTGAACGAGATTTTTGTCCTTTAACACCGCGTCCTGCCGTTTTTCCCCGCGACCCGTTCCCTCTACCGACTCTGATCGAACTTTTTTTCGCGCCTTCATTGGGGCGTAAATCACTCAACTTCATCAGACCATAACCCCCGCATTTTAAATACCTGTTCTTTACTTCGTAAACATTTTAAAGCTTCCATTGTTGCCTTAACAACGTTAATGGAATTATCAGATCCGAGAGATTTGCAAAGAATATCATGGACACCCGCCGCCTCTAATAAAGATCGAGCGGCGCCTCCTGCAATTACACCTGTACCAGGTGCCGCGGGGCGCAATAGAACTTTTCCTGCTCCATATTCTCCAATCACTTCGTGAGGTATTGTTGCTCCATCAAGCGGAACTGACACCATGCTTTTTTTACCTTTATCAATTGCTTTACGAATCGCCTCAGCAACTTCGTTGGCCTTGCCAAAACCATAACCAGCGTTTCCCGCTTTATCACCAACAACGACTAGGGCGCTAAAACTAAACCGTCTACCACCCTTAACGACTTTGGCACATCGGTTCACGCTAATAACAATTTCAGTATATTCAGTAGTTTTATCTTCCAAATTGCGAATCTCCATCAGAATATAATACCTCCATCTCGTATAGCGTCTGCCAAAGCTTTAACGCCACCGTGATATTTATAGCCGGAACGATCAAAGCGTATTTTTTCAATTCTTTTCTCTTTGATTTTTTCTACAATGATTTTTCCTAGTTCTTTTGCCGCATCAATATTCGAGTTGCTTTTCGTTTTTGATGCTGACTTAAAATCTTTTGATAAAGTAGAAGATGCAAGTAAGGTCCGCCCTTCTTCATCATTAACTAATTGAACATATATCTGTTTTAAACTTTTAAAAACGGTTAAACGCGGACACTCCAGCGTACCGTAAACCTTAGCGCGATTACGAATATGCCTTTTTTTCCGCAATTCGTTTCTTGAATTTACTTTGCTCATTTCAGCCCTACTTTTTATATAAAATTTTCAGTGTTTATTTACCTACGCTTTTACCCGCTTTTTTGCGAACCTGTTCGCCCACATATCGAATCCCTTTTCCCTTATACGGTTCGGGTGGGTAGAACGCTCTAATATCTGCCGCAACAGCACCAACCCGCTGTTTATCTATTCCGGTGACAGAAATTTTTGTATTTGCCTCCACGGCTATTGATATTCCATTATCAATTGGATACAATACGGGATGCGAAAAACCAAGGCTTAAATTTAATGTTTTTCCTTCAACTTTTGCCCTATACCCGACTCCATTTATTTCCAGGTTCTTCGTAAAACCTTTTGTAACGCCAATCACCATATTATTTACCAAACTCCTAACCAACCCATGTAACGCTCTAACAGCCCGTAAATCATTTTTTCGCTTAAAACAAAGGAGTGAATCTTTTAGTTCAATGCTGATGGGGGCAGGAATTGAAAAATCCAAAGTACCTTTCGGTCCTTTTACCGTAACAGTTTTTTTATCAATTTTAACATCTACTCCAACCGGCACTTTTACCGGTGAATTTCCTATGCGTGACATTGTAATCTCCTCTTGTTATCCTACCAAACGTAGCATAAAATTTCGCCGCCGACTTTTTCTCTGCGTGCTTGCCTATCAGTCAGTATTCCTTTAGATGTAGATAAAATTGCAACACCCAACCCACGCATCACTCGCGGCATATTTTTTAGATTCGCGTACTGTCGTTTCCCCGGCTTACTAATACGAATCAATTTTCTCACCACACCGGAATTATATTTTATATACCGCAATTTTATCTTAATAGCGCCCTGCACATCATCTGGTGCTTGAAGTATTTCATAATTTTCAATATACCCTTCTTCTTTCAAAACTCGAACTATTTCAAGCTTTATTTTAGATAAAGGCACTATTGTCGTTTCATGCTTTGCTGTATGTGCATTTCGTAAACGCGTTAATAAATCTGCTATAGGATCTGTCATAGTCATTTTTAAATTTCTCCCTTTTTACCGACTCGAGGCTTACCAACTTGCCTTAATAATACCGGGAATTCTACCTTCCCCAGCTAATTTTCGTAAACAAATCCTACATAATTTAAATTTTCTGTAATATCCGCGAGCCCTGCCGCAATTGAGACAACGACAATATTTACGGACCTTAAATTTCGGTTCTTTTTGAGATTTTTCCACCAATGCCTTTTTTGCCACAGTTTACTACTCCTCTATATTTAAAAGTCTTATTTCGTTTTGAAAGGCATTCCCATTAACTTGAGCATTTCATACGATTCTTCATCACTAGAGCCCGATATAACAAAAGTTATATGCATTCCTTGAGTATTTTTTACTTTATCAAGGTTTATTTCAGGAAAAATAGACTGGTCATCCAAGCCCATTGAATAATTGCCAAAGCCATCAAAAGACTCATTCGGCACACCTCTAAAATCTCTAATACGCGGGATAGCTACATGAATCAACCGATCCATAAATTCATACATTCTTTTCCCTCGCAATGTAACCTTACAACCGACCGGCATGTCTTCACGAATTTTAAAGCCTGCAATACTCTTTTTTGCTTTAGTGATTACTGGTTTTTGCCCAACAATACTTGCCAATTCTTGTACCGCATCATCGAGTAATGTCTTATCACGTGTTGCGGCACCGATTCCCATATTCAACACGATCTTTTTAAGTTTCGGCGCCTGCAAATCATTTTTATAATTAAACTTCTTTTTTAAGTCACTAATGACCGATGATCTGTATTTTTCAAGCATTCGTGCCATTTTATCATACCTTCTCTGTGTTAGTCAGTTAAATCACGTCGCCTGTTTTAGAGCAGACTCGCAATCTACTGCCATCTTCAGCTTTTTTATTCCTAATTCTTACACCTTTTTCACAATGCGGGCTGTACAACAACACATTGGATATATGAATCGGACCTTCTTTTTTTGAAAGACCACCTTTTTGATTCTGCTGAGTTGGGCGCTCATAATTTGTTAAGTAATTCACACCTTCAACAATCACTTGGTTTTTTTCTTTTAAAACTTCGAGAATTTTACCTATTTTCCCTTTGTCTTTCCCAGCAATTACTTGCACTTGATCTGCTTTTTTTAGTCTTATTTTTATTTTCTCTTTGTATAATTTATTCATCATTCTACCACCTTATATAACTTCGGGAGCTAACGAAACTATTTTCATAAAATTTTTGTCGCGTAATTCACGTGCGATCGGACCAAATATACGTGTACCGCGGGGATTGAGCTGATTATCGATGATCACGACCGCATTTTTATCAAACCTCAATATTGATCCGTCTTTTCGTCTAATGTCACTTGCTGTTCGCACGATTACTGCTTTGACAACTTCGCCTTTTTTTACCATTCCGTCAGGGCTTGCTTCCTTAACAGAACAGATAATGATTTCTCCTACATGAGCATATCTTTTGTTCCCGGTACCAAGCACCTTAATACATTGTACTTTTTTAGCACCGGTATTGTCAGCTACATCAAGCCTTGTTTGCATCTGTATCATCGTCAGTCACCTTTTCAACTATCTCTGTGCCTGGCGAAGTATGGAACACAATCGCCATCTTTTTGTTTTGCTCAAAGGACGCGTCTCTGCTATTTCAACGAGATCGCCCACTTTTGCTTCATTATTTGGATCATGAACAATAAACTTCTTATATAATTTAATTACTTTTTTATATATAGGATGAGAAACACGCCGCTCAACTTCAACAACAATGGACTTTTCCATTTTGTCTTTTTTAACGACGCCTATTCTTCGTTTTCGCGATGTTCTTTCCACAGTCATTATTAGTTGCTCCCCAGATATATATTCAGTTATTGCTTTCGTTTAATACTGTTAATAACCGGGCAATTTCTTTTTTTACAACACGTATCCGTCCAATTTTTTCTATCTGTCCGGTTTTTTTCTGGATACGCAGATTAAATAACTCTAGCTTATATTCATTTAGAAGCTGTCGTTTTTCATCTAAATTTTTCGAACGAATCTCTTTTGCTTTCATTTAATAAACTACCTGCTGATATTTAATTAAGCTTTCATACTATCTCTGGAAATAAAACGCGTCTTTATAGGAAATTTTGCAGCCGCCCTACGCATTGCTTCTCGCGCAATACTTTCCGGAACGCCTTCCATTTCAAATAGGATTGTTCCGGGTTTGACGATTGCCACCCATTGCTCTGGCGCTCCTTTTCCTTTTCCCATACGTGTTTCTGCTGGTTTTTTCGAAACCGGCTTGTCCGGAAATATACGAATCCAGACTTTCCCTTTACGTTTAACATGGCGCGTTAACGCAACACGAGCTGACTCAATCTGAAAATTTTGCACCCATGCGCGTCCTAATGACTGCATTCCATACTCACCGAAACTAATGGTATTTCCTCGCTGGCTTTCACCACTTCTTGAACCACGTTGCGATTTACGAAATTTTACTCTTTTGGGCATCAGCGGCATTGTATGTAAAACCTCCTACGTCTACTCATCATTTGTTATATCTTTAGCGGGCAATTTTTCACCCTTGCCAATCCATACTTTAACACCAATTGCACCGTAGGTCGTTCGTGCTTCAGTAAATCCATAATCTATATCTGCACGCAATGTATGCAAAGGCGTTTTACCCTCTTTATAACCTTCTGTCCGGGACATTTCAGAACCACCCAACCGGCCGGAACATAATATTTTTATTCCAGTAGCACCTAAACTCATTGCAGTCGTTACCGCTTTTTTCATTGCTCTCTTATGAGAGACCCGCTTTTCTAACTGCATGGCAATATTCTCAGCTACCAACTGGGCGTTTAAATCAGGTTGCTTAACATCGAATATATCAATAAATATTTCTTTATCTGTAAACTTAATAAGGTCTTTTTTTATTTTTTCAATCTCGGCGCCTTTTCGTCCGATAATTATTCCCGGTCGCGCTGTATGAATCGTAATCTTTATTTTATTGCTCGCCCGTTCAATTACGATTCTCGGGACACCCGCAAAGAGCAATCTTTGTTTAAGATATTTTCGTATACGTATATCTTCATTAAGGATAGTACCAAAATCCGCTTTCGATGCATACCACTTGGATTCCCAATCCTTAGTCACCGTTACTCTAAAACCTATGGGATTAACTTTCTGACCCATTTATCGCTCCTTTATCTCCAGCTTACGCATTACTCTCAAGAACAATAGTTATATGAGAAGTCCGCTTTCGTATTCGCGCAGCACGCCCCATTGCACGCGGCCTAAACCTTTTAAGCATAGGACCGCCATCTATATATATTTTACTAACAACTAAAGAATCTATATTAGCTTCATTCAAGTTTTCTGCATTCGCAATCGCCGATTTCAAAACTTTTTCAACCATCGGAGCGGCTTTTTTGTTAGTAAAGCGTATAATATTAACTGCAGTATTAACATTTTTTCCACGGATCGCATCAGCAATTAAACGTAATTTTCGCGGTGACATTCGTGCAAATTTCCAAACTGCTTTGGCCTGCATATTCTATAACTCCTTTTAATTTCCTGACAATTACTTTGCACCTGGATGCGCTTTAAATGTTCTGGTTGGAGCAAACTCGCCAAGCTTATGACCAACCATATTTTCAGATACAAAAACAGGGATAAATTTCCGTCCATTATGAACATTAAACGTATGACCAATAAAATCAGGAACTATCATTGAGCGCCTCGACCATGTTTTAACTACATTTTTCTGATTTTGCTGATTCATTTTTTGCACTTTTACCAGCAATTTTCCATCAACAAATGGACCCTTTTTTATTGATCTTGCCATTTAATCTATCCTCAACCTATTTGCGTTTCTTAACAATAAATTTATTACTAGATTTATGTAATGCGCGCGTTTTCTTACCTTTAGCCTTTTGCCCCCATGGACTCACAGGATGCCCCCCGCCAGACGTTTTACCTTCACCACCACCCATCGGATGGTCGACTGGATTCATTGCCACACCACGGACTTTAGGACGTTTACCCAACCAACGCGACCTTCCGGCCTTTCCAA
>JACKPL010000013.1 GCA_024233545.1 bacterium | reverse complement strand
TGTAACAAATGCGTCCTATGTGATAGTCTTGTTAAGAGAAAACCTCGTAATAACATATTCAATTAGCCAATAGGAGAATTTTTATGAAACATTTTCAAAGAATGGCATTTCTCGTTGCCGCCTTGTGGCTTATGAGCGCACCGTGCGCCTCCGACGCAGTCGATACAGTAATCAGAAACGCAGAGGCGGATATTGCGCGCTTCGAACAGCAGACAAACGGATTGACACCCGCACGCCGTTCCAACGCTCAACGCATTCTAAACCTGCTCAACATATCGTATGCGCGTTTACAGGAATCAGATAACCAATCCGATCCGTCGTGGCAGGCAGTCAATCAGCGGTATCTTGCACTGAAAGCACAACTCGAAACGTTTCTTCAGCCCACTTCCGTTCAACCCGCAGACACTCAAAGCGCAACTGCATCGCCTCAACAGGAAAGCGGTACGGTAGAAACGATGTCACCATCTAATGACACCATTGCGCCTCTTGTATCGGGCGAACGGGTGCGCGTCAAAAAACTGGCACGCGATATGGAAAGCGTGAAAAACGGACTGAATACCACCGGCCCGTCGACGCTCCAAGACCCAGACGAAGTCGCCTCATATCAAAAAGGGCTACAGCAATTTGAAGAAGCGTTAAGCCGCTATCCGCAAATAGACGATCCGGACGTAAAAACCGCACAAGCAGAATATGATGCACTCCGCCAAAAACTTTCCGCAGAATACGAACGCGCCAAGGAACAGCTGGCTCAGCTAGGCGATGTGCAACAACGGTTGGCAACGATGGAGGAGAACAACCGAACCTATGCTGTGCCTCAGCCGCTTGCCATTCCATTCAGCGAGGAAGACGCGAATCAATGGATCCAAGCCGCTGGCAATGCACGGACAGTTGCAGAACATAACCTCACACAGCTTGCCCAGATTGCTCCCATCGCATATCTGCCTGATAACCCGGGCACTCCTCAAACAGGGTCGCCGTACGATTCGAAAGATATCGACCGGTTAAAAAGAAACGCATCCGATATGATCGGAAATGTAGAAAACGCATATGGCGTTATGGCGGAGAACCTTAAAAATAGGCTGACTCAGATCGAGCAGGAACTTGGCACTCGTTTTCAAGACGATCCGTCCGGCGATAAACAATGGCTTTTTATTGGCGAAGGAGCCGAAGAAGAAGCTTTAAAATGGTATGATGAAAACAGTGCTATTGCTCAATCCGCAGTCTACTTAGAAAAAGCTTTGAACCGCGATCCGAGCGATGCGTTGGCAATGGCTGAAAAAATCGAACGGGCAAAAAAAGAATTTATGGAAAAACGCGATGCCGCTCTCGAAGCGTCTCGATTGCCTGAACCGAAATCTAAAGACAAAAAGATGCTTGCCATTGCTCAAGAGATACTTGAAAACCCTAATTATGAATACGGCGAGCACGGCACAATCGTCTTAACCGCCAGCGAAATTGTCGAACGTGAACGCACTGAGAGCGAAATAGAAATAGATGACGCAGAGGTGTTTGGAGGCAACGTAACAATGTCAGGCACCGAAACCACATGGAACTATAAGTGGCAGGAGTTCAAATTTGCCGTACCGCTGAAAGAATCCGATAGCGATACGTGGTATATCTGGTGGATTACCGCAAAGAACTTTTCTTCAGGCGGTTCGCGCACGCCCCTCAACCGATGGGTTTCCGGCGAAGCAGTAAAAGGAAATCTAATACTTAAGAAAAACATATTTTAGACGAAATATCACTGATAGGTGACATAAATACTATGTCATTTATCTTCGCAAAAATATGCCTCTGCTGAGCTGAGTTATTCGAGCGCGGAATATTCGAAACCGATGGAACCGTTTTTCATGCACACTGAAACACGGGTGTTCTCGGCGATTGTCCCTTTGAGCAGTTCCATGGCAAGCGGATTGAGTATGTCGCGCTGTATCGCTCGTTTCAACGGGCGCGCGCCGTACACGGCATCGAACGCGGTTTCCGCGAGGAAATCTTTCACGTTCTCCTCAAGCGAGATATAAATCTTTTTAGCGCGCAGGCGAGCGTCAAGCATGATTAACTGAATATCGATAATCGCTTTTATGTTTTCCTTTGTCAGCGCGTTGAACAGGATAATCTCGTCAATCCGGTTTAAAAATTCAGGGCGGAAATAAGCGTTCATCTGGTTCATGACACGCTGTTTAATGTCAGCTGAAGGCATCCCCTGCATTTCGTGAATGGTATCCGATCCGATATTCGAAGTCATAATAAGTACCGAATTCTTGAAATCGACAGTGCGTCCTTTGCTGTCGGTAAGGCGACCGTCGTCAAGAATTTGCAGAAGAATATTAAAGACATCATGATGCGCTTTTTCGATTTCGTCGAAGAGAACGATAGAATATGGATGGCGCCTTATTTGTTCGGTGAGTTGTCCGCCTTCCTCGTAACCTACATATCCCGGCGGTGCGCCGACGAGGCGAGCTACGGAATGTTTTTCCATATATTCGCTCATGTCGATTCGAATCATTGCTTTGTCGTCATTGAACATGAATTCCGCCAAGGTGCGGGCAAGTTCGGTTTTGCCGACGCCTGTCGGTCCGAGAAAAATAAACGATCCGATAGGGCGGTTCGGGTCTTGAATATCGGCGCGTGCACGGCGAATGGCGTTTGACACCAGTTCAACGGCATCGTCTTGTCCGATGACTCTTTTTTTGAGATGTTCTTCCATAGAGACTAATTTTTCAAGTTCGCTTGCAAGAATGTTTGATACCGGTATGCCTGTCCATTTTGAAACGATGTGTGCGATATCTGCCGAGTCGATTTCTTCTTTGAGCATTGTTGATTCTTTTTGCAGGGCTAAGAGCTGGTTGTTTTTCCCTTCAAGCTGTTTATGGAGAGCCGGCAGAGACCCGTACCTGATTTGTGCAACTTTTTCGAGGTCGCCTTGGCGTTCGTAGTTTTGTTCTTGCGTATGAAGCTGTTCAATCTGTTGTTTTATAGAGCGGATGTCTTCGATAACTTTCTTTTCGCCTTGCCAGCGGAGCTTGAGGGCGGCAAGCGTTTCTTTGGAACATTTGAGTTCCTCGTTGAGCTTTTCCAGCCGCTGTTTTGACGCGGTGTCTTTTTCTTTCGATAATGCTTGCTGTTCGATTTCGAGTTGCATAACTTTGCGTTGGATTTCATCGATTTCGGTCGGCATGCTGTCAATTTCAATGCGCAGTGAAGATGCGGCTTCGTCGATCAGGTCGATGGCTTTATCCGGCAAAAAACGGTCTGAGATATAACGGTCGGAGAGAACCGCCGCTTGAATGAGAGCGTTGTCTGTAATCCTCACGCCGTGATGCACTTCGTATTTTTCTTTTAACCCGCGCAGAATCGATATGGTGTCTTCGATGCTGGGTGCATCGACGAGCACCGGCTGAAACCGCCGTTCGAGTGCGGCGTCTTTTTCTATGTATTTACGGTATTCGTCGAGAGTGGTAGCGCCGATACAGCGCAGTTCGCCGCGCGCCAATTTCGGTTTGAGCATGTTTGATGCGTCCATCGAGCCTTCCGCCGCTCCTGCTCCGACAAGCGTATGGAGCTCGTCGATGAACAGGATTATTTTGCCGTCTGCCGCTTCGATTTCGCTTAAAACCGCCTTGAGGCGTTCTTCAAATTCTCCGCGGAACTTTGCGCCGGCAACCAGCGCACCCAAATCAAGGGCGAAGAGCATTTTGTCTTTGAGCCCATCCGGTACGTCGCCGCTTACCATACGGAGTGCTAATCCTTCAACGATGGCGGTTTTACCTACGCCCGGTTCTCCGATTAACAGAGGATTATTTTTCGTGCGGCGCGACAAAACCTGCATAACCCGCCGTATTTCGTCGTCGCGCCCTATGACTGGATCGAGTTTTCCTGCGTTCGCTAATCCGTTAAGGTTTTTTCCGTACCGAACAAGCGCTTGATATTTTGATTCGGGGTTTTGGTCTGTTACCCGTTGTGCGCCGCGAATCGGTTTTAAGACTTCTCTAATTTTATCAGTTGTAATACTGCATTCCGCAAGAATACGATGCGCTGTGCAATCGGTATCGTTTGACATAGCGAGTAAAAAGTGTTCTGCGCTTATAAACTCGTCATGGAGGTTTTTTGCCTCTTTTTCTGCACGGTCAAAAACGGTTTGCAGTTCTGCGGCGATATATAATTGCGTCGAATCGGAATGCACTTTCGGAATCCGCATGAGCTGTTTTTGAATCGAGTCGAGAATTTTTGCCGGCTCCATGCGCAGTTGCTTGACGATTTCGCTTACAATTCCTTCAGGTTGTTCTGCAAAAGCTTTAAGCAAGTGTGCGCTGGTAAGTTCCTGATGCCCGTACTTGCGCAAGGATTGCTGTGCCGTCTGTACTGCTTCTTGAGATTTTTGTGTCAACCGGTCGAACCGCATAGTAATGCCTTTCTCAATGTACTGCTAGTAAACGTTTTATCCGTTCTTCAGTTGAAGGATGTGTACTGAACAGATTTTGAAACAGAGAAGAACGGAATGGATTTACAATAAATAAATGTGCTGTTGAGGAAGAACCGCCATGCATCGGATACGTTTGTGCAGATATTTCAAGTTTGCGCAATGCGCTGGCAAGCCCGTTAGGCGATCCGATAAGTTGTGCCGCGCTGGCGTCTGCCTGAAACTCGCGTGACCGCGAGACAGCCATCTGGATAATCATTGCCGCAATAGGGGCAAGGATCATCATCAGCAGAGGGTTTCCGCCTTCGCGCCGATCGTTCCCGCCACCGAACATTGCGGAATAGCCGACTACTCGTGCAAGCAATGTAATCGTTGCCGCGATAGTAGCCGCAACTGAACCGATGAGGATGTCGCGGTTTTTTATGTGGCTTAATTCATGCGCGATGACTCCCTTGAGTTCTTCTGTGTTCAGCATCTTCAAAATGCCTTGGGTAACTGCAACCACTGCATTGTTCGGATTGCGCCCTGTGGCAAACGCATTCGGGCGCATGTCGGGAATCAGATACAAACGCGGCATAGGAATCCCTGCATTATCTGTTAGAGACTGTACCATGCGGAACAATTCCGGTGCGGATTTTTCTTCGATAGGCTGTGCTCGATACATGGCGAGTACAATTTTGTCGCTCCACCAATAACTGGAAAAATTCATAGCGAGCGCGATAAGGAAAAAAATAGTTGCCCCTTGACTGCCGCCGATAAATCCTCCCGTATAAATAAGCAGGATGCTTAATAATCCTAATAGTAACGCTGTTTTAAGAGTATTCATGTATTTATTCCTTTCATGTTTTATTCTTTAAACACATTTTATACCAGTTATGTATATAGATACAATTCGAAATAGTAAGATCAAAAAAATCATTTATTTTCACGGTGTGATTGAGGATATGAGTCAAAATGTCACACAATCGTTTGCGTCATGTGCCAGATAGGGCGGTACTTGTTTTACAAGATAATCAAATATTTCGGCACAAATGATTCGTTTTCCATGGAATAATGGAATAAAACGGGCGAAGACGATTTATGTAATATTTTAAAACGAAGGGACTTTACGGGGTTCACTTGAAAATCACCGTTGGTGCATCGGGATTTGCCGATGAGGGCATCACTTTGAATATCAATCAGTGCAAATTCCGCAGTGGGGTAGTCAAGGTTAATGTCAGGCGAATAACTTCCGGTTACTGAGGTAATGATGCTGTATTCTCCTGCGGGCAAAGCGAGGGGAAACTCAAAGATTTGCGAATCGTCTTCCGGTTGTTGATGCGGAGATTTTTCATTTGGATGGATGAAAATAGGGCTGAAATAGCGTACCGGAATGCGCATACCCTCCGATTCGTAAATGAGCGTATGTATCATAACAAAAGTATCGAACTGTTCTTCCTGATATGTTATGCCTGCGATGTCTAAAGCGGTTAAAAATTTTTCGTAACGTTCATTTTGAGTATGATTATTCCGGTCGAACAAATAAAATTTGTTGGGGGATTTCATGATATTATGTGTATAGGAAATGTAGCGGTCAACGCCCCAGAATGGTGAAACAGTCAATATTTCGTTCGATAAAAAAACCATTTTATAGGCGTTTTCATAATCGGTGAACCCTTGTTCTATTCCGTTTTTTTGAATAGAGCTGATAAGCGTCGGCAGATTGTTAGGCTGTGGGTTATAGGTGTACACACTATAGGTATTATGGAGCAGAAACAGTCCGGCGAGGATATATTTGACGTACTGCATCTGCAAAGGTATTTTTTCTAAAACATCGGCAATAAGCACAGGCCATACGATGATAAGCGGAGCTAAATAACGGAAAGCCGCGGCATCTTTTGCAGATGTGTGGCTGGAAAAGAGAATCAGCACGATTACAAATAAGAATTGAAACAGCAGGCGTGCCCTGAAATACCCATGTTTCCATTTCCGAATGGTTGATTTAAGTGAAAATAAACTGATGGTAATAACGCTCATGTATACCAACAGTGCAATAAATTGGGTTAATTGTGTACCGGTATTCGCAACTAAAAAAGAAGGAAGTGTGCGTGCGAGTGTCTGTGCCATTTCTGCGGCGTATGTAATTTTTTTGATTTGGAAAGCGTTGAATGGGTCATGCAATCCATGGAGAGTATATAAACCGTACCAATAAGGGATACTGCCGATTAGAAAGCAGGCGCATCCTATAAGAAATTCTTCGAAAACTCTGAGCCTGCGTGTTGTGATAAAGAGGATTCGTATTGCCATTACGACAAAAAACAGAACAAGAAAATAACAGAAAAGCGGATGGAAGTACCATCCTGTTCCCGCTATGATTCCCAGTACTGCAACGCGAACTGCGGAAAACCGGTCTTTTTTAATGAGATAGTGTGCCAGTATCCATAAAAACAGTATGCCGGCAATCATAAAAAGGTTGTATTCAAGAGGAATAAAATAAAAATTGATGGGAAAAACAACAGAATAAAATGCCGCCCACAAAGCGGTTTTTCGGTTTATTACAGAGTTGATCATAAGAATCAGGAGTACATAAAAAATGACACTGAATGTTATGGCACACATTTTTATCGCCAATTCGCCAATTCCGAAAATGAGGAAAAAGAATGCTAAAGCATACGATGTGAAAGCGCTCATATATGCTTGCCCATAATTAAAAAGAGGGAAGTCCCCGGTATGTAAAATGTGTTTTCCCATAAGATAGATGATACTCGAATCGGCATTATACTCGCAGGGGGAACAGAATATCCAATAAATCCGGAATAAAATGCCGAGACAGAGAAAAATGGCAATTCCGTTTTGTTCAAAAAACAGGTCAAATTTGCTAAAAGACCGCCCATCGGCTTTATTCTGGATGCGTTTTTTCCACGGCACGGCAATACCTAAAAAAGGTTAGAGGAACCATTGTTTTTTATAGTGTAAACTGCCTCCTGAAATGATGCAATAAAAAATATGGGGAGGCAGGGTTTTACCCCTGTCTCCCCATGGGTTATGTGAGAGTTTACGACTCACTGTTCTGTGTTACAGAGTACCGAGATTGTCCATAATCTCGGCGGCTTTCATAAAGTCGATGTCGTTATGAACCGCCGCCAGATGATTGAACCATGCGGTATGCTGTTTTGAAGCAAGCATATTCAAATCATCGGCATCCTGTGTGTAACCGCTCGATTCTTTCGTGCCTATGTGAAGCGCCTGAGACATTTCACACATTTGGCGCAGAGCTTCTTTTTCCTCGCGGTTAAAGTCGTCTGCGTTCCAGAATTTGTCGAGCGATGATTGAGCAACCACTCTACACAATGTGTTCTGCCACTCTTTATTGAGAGCGACAGGGTCCTTATTGAACAGTGCCATAATCCCCTCCTTGGAACGGCTAATCACATCCAGATGTGATTTTTAACTCCAATTCCAGTTAGGGTGATTAGAACAAGCTCAATACTGATTGCGGCGCGGCATTTGCCTGAGCCAACATTGCTAACGATGCTTGTTGCAGAATACTCAGCTTAGTCAATTCAAGCTGTTGTTCAGCCAGATCAGCATCCTGCACCGAACTAAGCGTCGCTTTTAAGTTCGTTTCTTCAACTTCGTTGACATCTACCTCAACTTCCAAGCGTTTTATAAACGAACCGATTCGTTCCTCGTCTTGGAGGATTACATTAAGCGCGTTGTCAATGTTTGTAATGGTTGTTGTCAATTCACTCGTAGTTCCTGTTACGCTGATGTTAGACCCATTAAGCGTTAGGGAACTGAGCGGGCTTGACGTCAGGTTTCCGGTTAAACTGACATTGCTTAATCCGCCCAGCGTAAAACCGGTGTACAGCCGTGCACTCACGCCGCTCTGAAGAATATTCTGTACTTCAAGGCTGAGCTGTGAGAGGTCTTGCTGTATTGCCTGTTTTTCCGCAGACGTTACTGCAATACTGTTTGCCTGATTGGCAAGGTCGCTCATTTCGATAAGAATATTTGCAACTTGTGCCAAGCGGCTGTCATTGGTTTGCAGGAAGTTTATACCGCGTTCGATATTATCGTTTTTCCGCTGAACAGAGTTAATCTGCCGTTCCAGTGTCCGCGAGATAAAATAATCCGACGGGCTGTCTGAAGCGCGGTTGACGGTTCTACCGGTCGAGATACGTTCCTGTGTTTTGACGATTTTGTCGTTAATGTCAGTTAACGTTTGGAATGCACGCAATGCCGCTACGTTTGTGTTTACTCGTGCTAAATCTCCCATGGTTTCCTCCTTGGAGCTTGCGTTCAGACATCCATGCCTGAACATTTTTTGTATTTTCCACCACCGCCAAAGGGTTAATTGATCATAGGCGCCTCCGTATTGTGTGTTGGGTTTGTTGCACGTTTATACTTTAAAACAATGACAATATCGATTGCGGCGCGGCATTCGCCTGAGCCAACATCGCGAGCGATGCCTGTTGCAGGATACTTAGCTTGGTCAATTCAAGCTGTTGTTCTGCTAAATCGGCATCCTGAACCGAACTGAGCGATGCTTTCAAGTTGACTTCTTCCACTTCGTTGACGTCGACTTCGACTTCCAGCCTTCTGATAAACGAACCGATTCGTTCTTCATCTTGCAGAATAACGTTGAGCGCGTTGTCGATGTTCGTAATGGTTGTTGTCAATTCACTCGTAGTTCCTGTTACGCTGATGTTTGTTCCGTCGATGGTTAAAGAGCTCAATGCGTTGCTGGTCAGGTTGCCTGTCAGGCTGACGTTATTTAACCCGCCGAGCGTAAACCCTGTATACAGTTTCACGCTAACGCCGCTCTGCAGAATATTCGCCACTTCAAGGCTCAACTGTGTTAAGTCTTGCTGAATAGCTTGTTTTTCCGCAGACGTTACCGCGATGCTGTTAGCCTGATTGGCAAGGTCGCTCATTTCAATAAGGATATTTGCAACCTGTGCCAAGCGGCTGTCGTTGGTTTGGAGGAAGTTTATTCCTCGCTCGATATTATCGTTTTTACGCTGTACCGAGTTGATCTGACGTTCCAGTGTCCGCGAGATAAAGTAATCTGACGGGCTGTCGGATGCTCGGTTTACTGTTTTTCCTGTCGAGATGCGTTCCTGCGTTTTGACGATCATTTCATTGATGTCGGTTAACGTTTGGAATGCGCGCAATGCCGCGACATTTGTGTTTACACGTGCTAAGTCACCCATCTTGTAATCCTCCATGGTTGTGGGTTTTTTATGCCTCGCATCCGTGCGAAAGCACACGCTTACAAATTAGACAAAAGTTCTGTATGAATCTTTATAGTACCCTCTTTATTTTCCCGCAGTTTTAGGTCGATATGTGTTCTCTGCCACTCCATTCGGATGCATAGGCACCTATGGTACGGGTATTACATCACCTCCTTTGAGAAATGCTTACATATGATGGTATTAGAGTTCTAAACTCTGTACTCAATTACATTGTCGCCATTTAGAGACATTGCTCCTTGCTGTTGTTGCACCGCTCTTCTTTAACCCCGAACCGGCAGAACAGTTGCCGGCCCGGGGTTATGCAGGAACCGGATTACCCGATTTAGAAGAGTTGCAATACTGCTTGCGGTGCACTGTTTGCTTGTGCCAACATCGCGAGCGACGCCTGTTGCAGAATACTGAGCTTTGTTAATTCAAGCTGTTCTTCGGCAAGGTCGGCGTCTTGTACGGAACTTAACGATGCTTTGATGTTGACTTCCTCAACCTTATTGACTTCGGTTTCGACTTCCAACCGTCGAATAAACGACCCGAGCCGTTCTTCATCTTGTAAAATGACGGTCAGCGCGTTATCAATGTTTTCTATGGTTGTAGCCAGATCGGATTGCGAACCGGTAACGCTGATGTTTGTCCCATCAATTGTCAACGAACTGAGCGGGGTGCTGGTCAGGTTGCCTGTCAGGCTGACGTTGGTCAATCCGCCAAGAGTAAACCCTGTATACAGTTTCGAGCTGACTCCGCTATGAAGTATGTTTTCAATTTCAAGGCTCAACTGGCTTAAGTCTTGCTGAATGGCTTGCTTTTCCGACGAAGTCACCGCGATGCTGTTTGCCTGATTGGCAAGGTCGCTCATTTCAATAAGGATATTTGCAACCTGTGCCAAGCGGCTGTCATTGGTTTGGAGGAAGTTTATTCCTCGCTCAATGTTGTCGTTTTTGCGGCGAACCGAGTTAATCTGGCGTTCTAGCGTCCGCGAGATAAAATAATCGGACGGGCTGTCAGATGCACGGTTGACGGTTTTACCGGTCGAGATGCGCTCCTGCGTTTTGACAATCTTTTCATTGATGTCGGTTAACGTTTGGAATGCGCGTAGCGCGGCGACGTTTGTGTTTACACGTGCTAGGTCACCCATTTTACTACCTCCATGGTTTGTGTGTGGGTTTGTTTCCTTGTTTGCATCCATGCAACAATAACTTTAAGAACGTAATCGTTTCCTTTTTTTGTTTGGTTCCCTCCGGCATTCCGGCACACTCCACCGCCTGTAATGGCTCATTACTTCCGGATTGAGAGGGCAGTTACCACTCCTTTCTTTTCATATTTGTGTTTGCTACTGTTAACAAGCAATAACTTGCTTACACGTAAATATATGAATATCAACAGATACTGTACATGTGTGACCGCCTTTTTAGTTATTATTCGTGTCTCTCTGCCTTTTGTTAAAAAAGTTGCAATACTGCTTGAGGCGCGCTGTTTGATTGTGTCAGCATTGCCAGCGATGCCTGCTGTAATATACTTAGTTTAGTCAGCTCAAGCTGTTCTTCCGCCAGATCGGCATCTTGAATAGAGCTGAGTGTTGCTTTCAAGTTTACTTCCTCAACCTTGTTGACTTCCATTTCCGCTTCCAGCCTTCTGATGAACGAGCCGAGCCGTTCTTCATCTTGAAGGATAACCGTCAGCGCGTTATCGATGTTTTCAATGGTTGTAGTCAATTCCGATTGAGAACCGGTAACGCTGATGTTCGTGCCGTCAAGGGTTAAGGTGCTTAATGCGTTGCTGGTCAGGTTGCCCGTCAAACTGACGTTGGTCAGGCCGCCGAGTGTAAACCCTGCATAGAGTTTGACGCTGACGCCGCTTTGCAGAATGTTGGCCGCTTCAAGGCTCAGCTGTGTGATGTCCTGCTGAATGGCTTGCTTTTCCGCAGACGTTACCGCGATGCTGTTTGCCTGATTGGCGAGGTCGCTCATCTCAATAAGAATGTTGGCAACCTGTGCTAATCGGCTGTCGTTTGTCTGGAGGAAATTTATTCCTCGCTCGATGTTGTCGTTTTTACGGCGCACTGCATTGATTTGCCGTTCAAGCGTTCGGGATATGAAGTAATCCGATGGGCTGTCTGATGCCCTGTTTACTTTTTTACCTGTAGAAATCCGTTCCTGCGCTTTGACAATCCGGTCGTTGATGTCGGTCAACGTTTGGAATGCGCGTAGCGCGGCGACGTTTGTGTTTACTCGTGCTAAGTCTCCCATTTTAAACCTCCTTGTTTAATGAGGGTGTTCCATTGGCAAGGCAAGCAAAAATCCGTTTTTCGTACCTCACCGTTTTATTAGTTAATGTAAATTATTTGCGTAATCTGTTTTTAATAATTCCTTAGACTGGGCACACGCGTACTTGTGAAAAACTTAAGTTCTCCATGCTGTTTCCAGTTAGTAAGGTTGTGTTTCCTCCTTTTGTTAGAGTTCTTAGCGATTTAATATAACTTATTTAAAAAAAAGTATTTATATCCATATTATTGTTTTGTCACTGTATAGTTTCATTAAAATTATTTTTTATATATACTATTTCAATAATAACGCAGTTATCATTCAACAGAAACGTTTCCCGGGCTGTGAGTTATACTCCCACAGCCCGGGGAGAGACTAGTTACTCTTAACCGAACAAGCTCAGAACTGCTTGCGGTGCCGCATTCGATTGCGCCAACATTGCGAGCGATGCCTGCTGTAAAATACTGAGCTTGGTTAGTTCAAGCTGTTCTTCAGCCAAATCAGCATCCTGTACCGAACTGAGTGTTGCTTTAAGGTTGACCTCTTCAACCTTGTTGACTTCCATTTCCACTTCAAGCCTTCTGATGAACGAGCCGAGCCGCTCTTCGTCTTGAAGAACAACAGTCAGCGCATTGTCAATGTTTTCTATGGTTGTAGTCAATTCCGATTGAGAACCGGTAACGCTGATATTTGTTCCGTTTAGGGTTAGCGTACTCAACGGAGTAGAAACTAAGTTGCCGGTTAAACTGACGTTGTTTAATCCGCCGAGTGTAAACCCTGCATAGAGTTTTATGCTGACGCCGCTATGGAGGATATTTTCCACTTCGAGGCTCAACTGTGTAATGTCCTGCTGAATAGCTTGTTTTTCCGCAGACGTTACCGCGATGCTGTTAGCCTGATTGGCGAGGTCGCTCATCTCAATAAGAATGTTGGCAACCTGAGCCAGTCGACTGTCATTGGTTTGGAGAAAATTTATTCCTCGTTCGATGTTGTCGTTTTTACGGCGCACCGCATTGATTTGCCGCTCAAGTGTTCTGGATATAAAGTAATCAGACGGGCTGTCTGATGCCCTGTTTACCATTTTGCCCGTAGAAATCCGTTCCTGAGCCTTGACAATCCGGTCGTTAATGCTGGTTAACGTTTGGAATGCGCGTAGCGCCGCTACGTTTGTGTTTACTCGTGCTAAGTCACCCATGGTATAAACCTCCGTGTTTTGGGTTGTTTGGTTTGACATGTATTTTTCATGTCGCTGATTATGACTAGTTGTTTGATATCATTATTATATTTCCTCATCCCATCGATACATACGCAAATAAATTTGACGATAAACGGGTTACTTTTTAGTGTATGCCGATTTGGATTTGCTTGTTCTCCTCTTCATATCTTTTAAATGTCACTTAATGTAGACAAATTTATTTTCCTCAGCGTGTTATTCCTCAAAACATCATGAATGTACTTTAATAGACATTCTTAATATGTTTATTTCCTTTCCGGGCTGTGAGACGGTGCTCCACAACCCGGAAAGACTAATTACTCTTAACCGAACAAGCTCAGAACTGCTTGCGGTGCCGCATTCGATTGCGCCAACATTGCGAGCGATGCCTGCTGTAAAATACTGAGCTTGGTTAGTTCAAGCTGTTCTTCAGCCAAATCAGCATCCTGTACCGAGCTGAGTGTAGCTTTCAAGTTCACTTCCTCAACCTTGTTGACTTCCATTTCCACTTCAAGCCGTCTGATGAACGAGCCGAGCCGTTCTTCGTCTTGAAGGATAACAGTCAGTGCGTTGTCAATGTTTTCTATGGTTGTAACCAGATCAGATTGAGAGCCGGTAACGCTGATGTTTGTTCCGTCAAGGGTTAGCGAACTCAACGGAGAAGCAACTAAGTTGCCGGTTAAACTGACGTTGTTTAATCCGCCGAGTGTAAACCCTGCATAGAGTTTGACGCTGACGCCGCTATGGAGGATATTTTCCACTTCGAGGCTCAACTGTGTAATGTCCTGCTGAATAGCTTGTTTTTCCGCAGACGTTACCGCGATGCTGTTAGCCTGATTGGCGAGGTCGCTCATCTCAATAAGAATGTTGGCAACCTGAGCTAATCGGCTGTCATTAGTCTGGAGGAAATTTATTCCTCGTTCGATGTTGTCATTTTTACGGCGTACCGCATTGATTTGCCGCTCAAGAGTTCTGGATATAAAGTAATCCGACGGGCTGTCTGATGCCCTGTTTACTTTTTTACCTGTAGAAATCCGTTCTTGCGCTTTGACAATCCGGTCGTTAATGCTGGTTAACGTTTGGAATGCGCGTAGCGCGGCGACGTTTGTGTTTACTCGTGCTAAGTCACCCATGGTATAAACCTCCGTGTTTTGGGTTGTCTTCCTTGATTGCGAACCGTTTACTACGTTTTCGCGAAATTACTATTTAATACTGTTATCTATTCCTTTTTATTCAGTCCCATCTTAATTCATGAAAATGAATATTATAACGCTCGTACGGTTTTATTAACCGGCATGCAAGACGGGGAAATATCACGCTCCTTTCAGTGTTTATTTGTTTTTACTACCATTGCAATTTCTTATAATGTCACTACTAATAGATAATTTATTTATGCGAATACAAACTGTTCATAACATCCTACTGCCAAATCCTATTTTCAAATTTATGCAATGTGATTCTTTCATAATGCATTTTATTTTTATCCAAACAGCGTTAATACCGATTGCGGTGAGCTGTTTGCCTGAGCGAGCATTGCTAACGCCGACTGCTGGAGGATACTTAACTTAGTTAGTTCTAGTTGTTCTTCAGCAAGGTCTGCGTCCTGAATTGAGCTGAGCGATGCTCTCAGATTGACTTCTTCTATCTTGTTTACTTCCGTTTCCACCTCTAATCGTTTGATGAATGACCCGAGCCGCTCTTCATCTTTGAGAATGATGGTTAATGCGTTATCAATGTTTTCTATTGTTGAAACAAGTTCCGATTGCGAACCGGTAACGCTGATGTTTGTTCCATCAAGGGTCAAGGTGCTCAATGCGTTGCTGGTCAAGTTACCGGTTAAGCTGACGTTGTTTAATCCGCCGAGCGTAAAGCCGGAATAAAGCTTAACGCTGACACCGCTCTGTAAAATATTTTCTACTTCGATGCTCAACTGAGTAATATCCTGCTGGATCGCTTGCTTTTCCGCAGACGTTACTGCAATGCTGTTAGCCTGATTGGCGAGGTCGCTCATCTCAATAAGAATATTGGCGACTTGAGCCAATCGGCTGTCATTGGTCTGGAGGAAATTTATTCCTCGTTCGATGTTGTCGTTTTTACGGCGCACCGCATTGATTTGCCGTTCGAGAGTTCTGGATATAAAGTAATCCGACGGGCTGTCTGATGCCCTGTTTACTTTTTTACCCGTAGAAATCCGTTCCTGTGCCATCACAATTCGTTCGTTGATGTCTGTTAATGTCTGAAACGACCGAATTGCCGCTATGTTTGTATTTATCCGTGCTAAGTCTCCCATTACAAACCTCCTTGTTTGTTGACTATCGGAGTTTAGATTAAATTTGGCTTAATTGTTCATGTATCAAGATCGTTTTGAGAATCATTCCGCATTGTACTAAGAAAAATCTCAGTTCAATCAATTGTTGGGCAAACACAGCTGTTTTCTTCGGTTCATGTCGGATGTCTAAGCCATAGTGTTATACCGCTGGTATCCCATGAAACGGACTCTTTTTTAGGTACTGTTTTGGCTTTCTGCGTACTACGCCGCAGTAATGATTTATGTACCTAGCCGGCAGTGCGTTTGCCCTGATTGCTTCTCTATTCTTCGCCTGCCAAATCTGATAAAGAACATCTTTTCTGTTTACATGTTACTGATAATCACCGCTATCCAATGTTTTTCTCCTTTTTTATTGGAACAGAATCAAAATTGACTGAGGTGAACTGTTCGCCTGAGCCAACATCGACAATGTTGCTTGTTGCAATATGTTGAGTTTAGTTAATTCCATTTGTTCCTGAGCCAAATCGGTATCCTGAATGGAGCTGAGCGAAGCTCTGAGGTTGACTTCTTCAACGGAATTGAGTTCAAATGTTGTTCCCAGCCGTTTGATGAACGAGCCGAGGCGTTCCTCATCCTGCAGGACGACAGTCAGCGCATTATCGATGTTGCTGATGGTCGCTTCGATTTCAGACAGACTACCGGTAACGCTGACGTTTGTACCGTCTAAAGTTAATGTTGACAACGGGTTAGATGTTAGGTTTCCGGTTAGGCTGACGTTCTGAAGGCCGCCTAGTGTGAATCCGGTATACAGATGTGACGACACGCCGCTCTGGAGAATATTTTGAATTTCCTGTGTCAATTGTGTAATGTCCTGCTGGATGGCTTGTTTTTCCGCAGAGGTTACCGCGAGGCTGTTCGCCTGATTGGCAAGGTCGCTCATTTCAATTAAGATGGTAGCAACCTGAGCGAGGCGGCTGTCATTGGTTTGAAGGAAGTTGATTCCTCGTTCGATGTTGGCGTTTTTGCGCATGGTAGCGTCGATTTGAGCGCCAAGTTTGCGTGTTATAAAATAGTCCGACGGGCTGTCTGATGCGCGGTTTACTTTTTTACCGGTCGAGATACGTTCTTGGCTTTTTGTGATTCGGTCGTTGATGTTGCTTAACGTCTGAAAAGCGCGTAAAGCAGATACGTTTGTGTTTACACGTGCTAAGTCGCCCATAGTGATATCCTCCGTGATTGGGTGACGGGATATACCTCCGTGTATATCCACAGTTATAGTATGTGCGCGTTTTTATTGTGCGCGGTTTTCTCCTTATACCCCTGCGCAAATGCGCAAGGCACACGTTTCCGGTTACGGAATGTTACCGGATAGAGACATTATGTTGTTTTAAAAATAGATCGCTTGCAGAAAATGCGTGAGCCATTGTGTAATCCTCCTTGATTAAAGTAGTTTTTCAACATCCTTGTTGAAAGTGTAATTTGGTTTTTTGAAAGAACATTTTTTTACTTACACAGGAAATATCGGCAGGGTATTTCCGATAGTTTAGCGTTTTTTTATTTTTTTATAAATAGTCTGTATCTCTAGTTCGTTGTTACGGCTAACGACGTGCCGGCAAGCGCATCCAACTATCCTTTTGTCAGGCGATTCGATTGTGACATATAAACTAAACAAGCTGAGTTTAAAATGAGCCTGAATTGTCGGTACTATATGTAGAGAGAGAACCGTTTTCTCATCAACAAAATAACTTCGCATAAGGAGAGATACCATGGATTACAAGACAGGCGTAGAAAAATTCGTTGACCATTTGATGCAAATTTATGATGATAGTATTCGCTCATCAAATCCGTCATGGCATGCAGGGCGGAATATGTTCGGCAACCGATACGAATATGAATCGGAAGATATTTCAGGGTTTGATCCGCGGCTTACCGATCATAAGCAAAACGCGGCAGTTACTCGACATGTTCTCGGGCATGCGGGTGTGATCTTAGCAGGCAGGGGCATGGATGACACCTTTAATGTTATCCCCACTAAAAAAGGTGTGGGAGAATTAACGGGATATGCTATTTCAGGTATTGCACAAATTGCGGATATATGGCAAAAATATTTTGGTGATGAAGAACACCGCCAAGGACAAGCTGATGTCGAAATTTTAAATGATTACGTTGCTCGGGATATTGCCAACGCATTTACTCGCGCATATGAAGGAAAATATACGCGGGATCAACTCAGGCAAAAAATAATACATTTACTCGGACAATAAGAAACTCTTATGAAAAAAATAGTCTCTTTTGTGGGAATACTGTTTGCGGGATACATGATAGGTATTATGACTTATGCGTCGGGCGATAAAATCATAGGAAGCACAGTATCTGCAAATGGAAAATACAAATTGATATATACAGCAATCCGCTATGGGGGATATTCCCTGCATATTATCGTCACTATGTTGAAGTACGGAAATCGGACCGAAAAAGAGTGATGTCATGGTTTGTCAAATCCGATGATATTAAATCTCGTTCTAACGAAACATACTGGGACGGCGACACTATCGTCATGACTGATCCTGATTTTTTATTCTAATAATGTGTTACAGCAAGTCATTGCTACTCCTGAAAAATAGTATTTCATTTTCCAAAAGGCTTTGCTACCCAGTGATTAGTACATCAGCTCAACTGTCTTCTTTCATATCCAATCCGTTACGCGCGATATAGTTGGCAGAACTCAGGGGGCAGTTGGCGGCCGTTCCTTTTGAGTTACGACTAGACACTAATTTTAATATGCTATAATTTCAAACCTATCGGATTATGCAACAACACGTTACGACTAGACACTAATTTTTAATATGCTATAATACAGGTGTATTGCCCTGAGTCTTCAGGGGTTACGACTGACACTAATTTTAATATGCTATAATGGCGGGGTATCGAGATGGTGCTGAGGCTCTGTTACGACTAGACACTAATTTTAATATGCTATAATTTCATTTTTTTTTCCTTTCCGTTACGACTAGACACTAATTTTAATATGCTATAATTGGCCACATGTGTATCCAGCATTCTTTGTTACGACTAGACACTAATTTTTAATATGCTATAATTGTCCTTCCAGCGGTAACGCTGCTGCGTCAGTTACGACTAGACACTAATTTTTAATATGCTATAATTGTTATAAATTTTTGTTTCATTGTATCCTCGTTACGACTAGACACTAATTTTAATATGCTATAATTGTTATAAATTTTGTTTCATTGTATAAAGCCTCTTGAGTTTGAGTTTCGGTGGTACATAGACACTAATTTTTAATATGCTATAATAGCCTCTTTGAGTTGGTGAGTTTCGGTTGAGTTACGACTAGACACTAATTTTTAATATGCTATAATTATCTCGTTTGCAAGGTGAGCTATAATGCTGTTACGACTAGACACTAATTTTTAATATGCTATAATTATTAGAAAAACCATTAGAGTTTCCATCTCGTTACGACTAGATACTAATTTTTAATATGCTATAATATATATTGGTGAAGATGTACACCGGGAAGGGTTACGACTAGACACTAATTTTTAATATGCTATAATGACTGGACAAACTAGAAGAACTGGATAAGGGTTACGACTAGACACTAATTTTTAATATGCTATAATATCAGTAATGACGAAACCATCGTTGTATTAGTTACGACTAGACACTAATTTTTAATATGCTATAATTATATTTCGCTCATCGATTGCCCCTTGATTGTTACGACTAGACACTAATTTTTAATATGCTATAATGATATTATTGAAAAATCGCAAGGCGATCCAGTTACGACTAGACACTAATTTTTAATATGCTATAATGACATGGTGTTCTCCTTTTTTATGCGTACGGTTACGACTAGACACTAATTTTTAATATGCTATAATAAACGTTGTCAATTATCTCATCGTTTACTGTTACGACTAGACACTAATTTTTAATATGCTATAATTTCCGTGTTGAACACCAACCCATCTCGTGCGTTACGACTAGACACTAATTTTTAATATGCTATAATAGCATATGGATAACCCCCTTATTATAAGGGGGTTATTTTCTTTTGTGCGCCAATAAAACGGTGTTTTTCTTTTAAAAAAGCAGGTATTGTTGTGGTTTTTCAGGATTATTGATAGGCTTTCTATTATAGATGGTAATAATGTTGGAAAATTGCCGGTCGGTGAAAAAAAGAATACTGATACTTCCCATAGGCGGGGCTTTTTCACGAACTTTCCTGACAAATTTTTCGGTTTTTTCTTTTGTTCCGCAAAATCTGAAATAGACGGAAAACTGCGACATTTCGAATCCCATATCAAGGAGCGCCTGCCTGAATTTGGTGGCGGCTTTTCGTTCTTGTCTTGTGCCGACCGGCAGGTCGAACATAACAACCATCCACATAAGCCGGTATCCGCTGATGTCTAAAATGTTAGGTGTCCCGTTGTTCATTCTTTTTCTTCAAACTCCAGCAGAAGGCATTTGCCACTGCTCAGCGATTCAACATAGGACCATACAAATTTTTGAATGCCGTTATTTACGGTAGATTCTTCCCCTGCAGTATATATCGGGCGTTCAAGAATTCCGGCTAACTGTTTTTTATAGTCCGGCGTGAGGGTGAGTTCAGTGTGGCTGAAATGCGGGGCGAAAAGTGCAAAAACGGTTCTGTCAACGAGCGGCCTGAACGGTTCCATCAAATCGTCGACAAGGCAGAAAGCGTTTAGTTTATTGTGGTGATGAATGCCGATGGAAGGGTGAAGCCCCGATCCTACGGTGAACCGTGCAACCGCTCCGCGTATGACGGCATACCCGTAATTCAGAAAGGCGTTGATGCCGTTTTCGTTCGGGTCGCGGTTAAACCCTGTGCCGAACAGGCGTTTCCAATATCTCTGCGCCGCCTGCGCTTCAATATTGTCGGGGTCGCCGGAACGTACTTTGTTTAGTAATGTCTCAAAACTTTTCGAATGTTTTCCTGCGCGTTCCAGCGCATACATTTGATGGCGGATTTTGTGCTGGACAATGGTTTTCCATAACTGTTTCTTGAGCGGTTTGCCGGCGGCAATCTGATATTCAAGCCGTTCGGTCTGTTTATAATGAAGCGCCATGCCGGTTACTATGCCGGCGGGATGATAATTTTCACCGCATATAATAACCGGCACATCATGCTGGCAGAGTTTGAGAAGCGCGTTGTTGGAATAGGTTATGCCGTGTCCGGTAACGATGACTGCGTCGAGCATGTCGAGTGGTATTCTGCCCAGTTCTTCGCGGTGGTGGCTGATTACCAAAAAACCGCGCTCAACGCTGACAAACCGGTTATCCTGCGCTATTTCAAGAATCGACATGTTACCGGTTCCTTTTCTTCAGCGGGTCTTTTACTCTGCCTAACATATCTACCGCTATTCTGCGCATTCTTCTCTGTTGCATCCATTTTGGCGAACGGGCGGTATTTTGTTTATCTTTTAGTTTCGCAATAGTATCTTTTAGAAATGCAATTTTATTATTTGAAGAAGAAAAATATTCAACTCGTGCGTAGACGGTTTCTCCGTTTTCTTCATACGCAACCATATCGTTCTGAAAAAGACGCATCACCAGTTTGGCGGCAGGATACTTTTTGCGCCATTGGGGAATAAAGTTAGGTTGGTGCGCGCAGTAAGCCGGAATAACTTCGCATTCCCATTTCGGTACAGGTGCAAGAGGACAGTAAATGTCTGCGCAGTAATTGTTGCCGTAGGCGAACCATTTCGGTTTGCCGTATTTGTTTTTAACCGAAAACACAACGCTTTTTGAGCGTTCGTCAAGAATTCGTACACGCTTGACATTGTTTTCTTGTGCATATTCTTCGATTGCTCCTTTGAGTTTTTCGATGTCGAGTTCAGGCAAAATTTTATTAAGCAAGTCTTCTTTAATCTTCGGGTCGCGGATTGATTCAATATTCTTTTTCAGTTTTTTGATGTCCTTGTCAAATAGTGCGCCGAGCGGTTTGCGTACGGTAAGGACGATTTTGTCATCTTCCTCTCTGACAAATCCGTATGCGGTTTCCTGATGCAGTTCGCCGGTGGTGCTGTGCCGTTTGACTGCTTGTTCCGCTCCTTTATGGTCGGGTTTATGTGAAATGACCATTGATACGAGCAATTGTTTTAATTTTTCTCTGCCGTGCGTATCAAAATTTTTCATTGGCGGCGGCATATGCGCAATGAGCCTGTCGGTGAACGAGTTGGCTGAGGCAAGAGATATAAGTTCGAGGTTGCGGGGTGTTGTGCATGCGGCGACAAACGCGTCGATGGCGTGATGGCGGTTGTCGAGGCGGTCTTTCTCATTCGGGCCTTGGTTTAACAATGCATTGAGGTTGACGCCCCATTTGTCGCGGAGCAGAGCGGTTAAACGTCCCGGAATGACCCACACTTTATTCGGATCGCAGATGTGTGCGAGATATTCTTTTGCTGTACGCGATAAATATTGCGTATCGTGGATTTGGCGGGCGATAATGTCGTTGCCGGTTCCTTTAATTTTTTCCATGGCATTCGATTGGAACCGCCATTTTTTGTTTGCGGGCAAGTTTTCCGCACGTGCTTCGATCTCCTGCCAGTCATACCCTGCCGGATTATGACCGAACGCTTCGTGTGGCGTTCGGTTGCCTTTGTCCCTATTCGCCTGTCGGTAAGACAGCGTTTTATTGGCGGGGCTGTCGTCGAATGACAACGAAAAGGGGATGAGGTGTTCTATTTCGAATTCATGCGAGAACATGTCCGTTATGCTGATTTGCCTGCCGGAAAACGGACAGCATCTTTTTTCAGGTTCCTTGGCGAGTTCTTCCCACAGTTTATAGCGCAGGCGGTTTTGGTATGTTTCGGAAATGCCGTTTTCACGGAGAATTTCATTGATTCTCTCGTTGCGTTTTTTATTTTCAGCTTGTTCTTTTTTTATTTTCTCGCGTTGTTCATTGTTCAATTTAAGTTCGCGGGCGAGTTCTACGACAATCTCGGCAGGGTGCCCGTAGGTATCGATGAGGCTGTTGACGAGTTTGCGCAATTGGTTAAGCCCGACATGAACGGTGGGATTATTGATTTTGCCGTAATATTTTTCGTATTGTGCTGTCGGCGCGTTATCCTGCGGCTTGTCTTTAAGTTCGAACGTGCCGCCGATAACTCGTTTCGGCAATGCCTCGCCGTAATAGGGGAGCCGGTCGAGCTTTTCGCCGGGGCGAAAATCGGAATGATGGTATCCGGCTGTCCGGCAGGCGTCGCTGTATAGTTGTCCGGCTTCCAAGAACGGCAGAATCTTTTGCATTGCCTTTACACTCAGACGCGAGTATCCGTCCGGCAGGCGGTAATCGGATATTCTTTGCGCGTTTTCTGGCGATACGGAATAGGTTTCTATCAGCCCTAGAATAATTTTTTGTTCGTAGGTTTCTTCTAAAAGGCGCAGGATGATTTCGTCGCGCAGGCCGTCGGAAAACCCGAGCCATTGGGAGCCGAAGTAATCTTTGGACGAGAAATCTTTCATCACTTTATCGCCTTTAAGTTCTTTGCGTTTTTCGTCTTCGAGGTTAAAAGTGGATTCGTGTAAGCCCAGTTTTTTTCGCAGTTTGTCGAAGGTTATTGTGCCGTCTTTTTTCAATTCGGACGGTTCGTTCAGAAGAAAATCTTTTATTTTCTGTTTTTGTTCTGCGGTAAGGCAAGGGCTGGTATCGTCGTATCTTCTCAGTTCTAGCGTGTTGACCTCTTGATGGATGCGGAATCTCTGCGATGTCCGCAAACAGGACGGCGCTCTTTCTTCGCCTTCCTCAAAGTTACATGTTCCCACTGCTTGCGGTTTGAGCGGGCGTTGATAGAAGATGATATGTTTTTTGATCTGCTCTTTCAGTTCAGTGGTGAGCAGGGAATGAAATTCAGCTTGTTTATTCCATATCTGTTCAAATTCGTCCTCATACATTGCTCTTTCGGGATAAATGTCGTATGAATTCTTGCTTTTGACGGTTTTAGGGCGGATTCTAATGGGGGTTTCAAATTTTGTTTGTTTATAAAAATATTCGCCGAGTGTGCGTGCATTGCATTCTTCGATTTTGTCTTTCAGTTGCCGAATACCGAGTTTTGTTGCACCTGCTTCATGGGGATCGGTTTTTTGTTGGATTCTATTGCTTTTGAAGCCGCGCCGCTGATTTAAGTGAAACAGCGCTCTGCCAAGTTTGTGTAAATCAAGTTTTTCGTCGAGGGCTTTTGCGCGTAAATAATACGGATTTATTTCTTGAAGCGCTTTGCGTTCTTTGATATTTTTCGGCATTAGATTATGTTCTATCAAGAAATCCATGAGTTGTTTTTTGCGGGCGACAAATCTGTCGCGTTGCCGGCGGAGCCCTCTTTTTTCTCTTCGGTTTACCGATAAGGGGGTGTATGTTTGGGCATCCCGTCCATCTGAGAAAATCCTGACTCCTGAGTTCATCACATTTGTTGGTTCGTTATTATTCAATTCTAAAACGCACCAGCCGAGTGAAGAAGCGCCTAAATCGATTCCTAATCGATACGGTATTTTTTTTGACATTTTTCTTGACTCCTCTATAAGCGTTTGCGTAAGATATGTTGTATATCCACACTATATCAGTGTAAGTCTTTAGTGTCTAGTCGTTAATAAGACTTATGTCACAAAATTAAGGGATAAACTCCGGTTTATCCCTCTTTTTTTACCCGGATAGCGACAATAAAAGAGTTTATGCAGAGTAATAAGTATCGGTATGACATGTTTATAAGAAAGTGTGGAAGAAATACGCTCAGCAGGGAAATAAAAAAGGCGCCGCCTGCAGGTGACAGACAGCGCCATATAATTAAGGATTAAAAAGAAATTCGATTACTTCTCAAATAACGTCGGCGGATCAATGATCGGTTTTTCATCCTGCTTGATCGCCGCGAACGGAGACAACACCAAATCGCACGCGCCTGCCGCAGTACGGTATCCGCTCCACACAAGCCCTTCGGCAACACCATTGACCGCTCCTTCGACCGACTCCTTTTCCGTGACATTTTTATCAATCTTGGCAAAAAATTCAAGCCAGCCGGACGCTAAATTAGTTGCTCCGCGCACGAATTTTTCGCCAGCCCATCCCACGCGTTCTTCGGTTTCCGTCATGCAGTTGTCGGCATAGAGCGCCGCGCTCATTGACAGAATTACAAGGAGACTTGCCACAACACACAATTTTTTACACATACGTTTTTCCTTTCTGTAAAACTATGGGTTAACAATTAAACCGATACCGTCTCACAGCGGCTCACCAGTTCGTTGAGCTCATCACGGATAGGAACATAATCTTCAAAGCTCTCTAATTTAGATATTTTTTTGCGTATTTCACGCACATTCTTCAACCCTTTTGTATAATAACACAGAATACTGCGCAGTTTTAAAAATGCTACCCGTTCGCCGTAATGATCGATCATCAGGCTGACATGCCGCGCAACCGTATCAATCCATTCTTGAGAGGTAACCGGAACGTGCCGCTGGTGCACCAAATCGCGGAATATCCACGGCCTGCCGAATGTGCCGCGCCCGACCATGACGGCGTCGCATCCGGTTTCGTTCATCATACGCTGTGCGTCTTCGTGCGATACGATATCGCCGTTGCCGATAACCGGTATGGACACTGCTTTCTTGACTTCTCCAATGATTTCCCAGTTAGAATGCCCCTTGAAAAATTCATCGCGGAACCGTCCGTGTACCGTGATTGCGTGCGCGCCTGCATCTTCAGCGATTTTCGCTACTTCGGCGGCATTTGCGGATGTCTTGGTGAATCCGGCGCGAATCTTGACCATCACCGGCACACGCACGCGCTTTCTTATGTCGCGGACAATCTGCCCGATAAGCGGCGGGTTTTTCAGCAGTCCTGCTCCATAATCGCGCTTGATCATTTTCGGTACGGGGCATCCGCAGTTGACGTCGATAAAATCTGCGCCCATTTGTTCGGCTATTTCAGCGGCAGGCCCCATGATGTCCGGTTCGCCGCCTCCCAACTGCATCACCAGCGGCTTATCGGCGTCGCAGGAACGGAAATAGTCGACGGTTTTTTTGTTTCCTTCAACCAGTCCGCGCGCCATGGTCATTTCAGTCCAAGCCAATCCGCATCCGTGTTCGCGTACGAGGAGCCGGTACGGCAAATCGCTTACTGCGCATAACGGAGCGGCAAAAAACGGGTTTTTTATCTTCACATTTCCTATAGATATTTCCATGATGTGTCATCCTTCAGTTGAAATATAGTCAAAAAGAGAAACGCCGAACCTATGCATGAGCGAATCGAGCATTGAAACAGGCAGTCCCATTACATTGAAATAACAGCCGTTGATTTTTTCCACAACCAGCGCGCCGAATCCTTGGATTGCGTATCCGCCGGCTTTGTCGTACGGATTGATGGAGCGCAGGTAAATATCTATGTCTGCACTGCTTAACTGTTTGAACGTTACGTCGGTTGCGCATACGCTCGATTCTGCGCGCGCCGAATCGGAGTCGGCAACCACCACGCCGGTATAGACGGTATGCGTCGTGCCGGACAGCCGGTGCAGAAACTCCCGCGCCTGCTTGAAATCAACCGGTTTCGCGAGCGTTTCGTTATCGAGCCACACGATGGTATCTGCACCAATAATCAAAGAGCCTGCACATCGATTGAGTACAGCGTTTACTTTTCGCACGGTGTTTTCTATGACTATAACAGACGGTTCATGCCCGTCAGGATGGTATTCTTCCGCATCGGAAGGGCACACTTCAAACGGAATATGCAGTGCTTCGAGCAGTTCTTTGCGCCGCGGCGATTGTGAAGCGAGGATCAATTTCTTTAATGGCGCCATGGCAGTTCCTTTTTCTTGTCAGATGGGTAAAAATTGAAAAAAACTCTAACATACTTTAAACCATATTACAATTATTGATATCTAAGCACTCCTTTAAACAAAGGAAAAATTATTTTTTGATAAAATTTTGTTGCGCACAGCACAGTTTTTTTTATATATTAGCACTCCTTTTCGAATAAAGGAAAAATGTACATAAGGTGAAAAAACAAAAAGTGTATGGATAATTCCTCAAACGACAAACCGTTATTATGGGGTTTTGGCTTTGACGGCGGCTCAGCGGATAAATATATCACGCGCGGCGATAATTTTTACCTTGCCGGCGGATCACAGCAAACGCATGAGTCGATGATCAGCAACGTAATGCGGTTTAACTCTGTTATGGCTCGGTATGGAAAAAAACTGGAAGACCTCACACCCGCAGAATACTATAGAATTATTGATGAAATCGGCGCAAACAAAAAGTATTGGGCATTTTACAATAATTTTTATACTGACTGAACACCGTTCTTGCATTGAGCGGCTTTAAAAGATTACTTGTTTTTTTACGTAACACCACACAACTCAATCACAAGAAAGGAGACCAGAAAGATGAATGTAAAACCATTAAATGATCGCTTGCTGGTAAAAAGAGAAGAAGCAGAAGAAAAATCAAAAGGCGGAATTATCCTTCCTGATACAGCGAAAGAGAAGCCGCGCCAAGGTTCTGTCGTTGCCGTCGGCGAAGGCAAACTGGATGATTCGGGCAAAAGAGTTCCGATGACCGTTAAAGTAGGCGACAAAATTCTGTTTACCGCATACGGCGGCACAGAAATTAAAGTTGATGGTGAAGATTATCTCATCATGCGCGAAGATGATGTTCTGGCAATTGTATCCAAATAATAAACTTTTAATAGTCTTATAATGAAATAGGAGGTTACACTATGGCTAAACAACTGCAATTTGGCGATGAAGCTCGTCAATCTATCCTTAAAGGGGTTGAAAAATTAAGCAACGCGGTTAAAGTTACCCTCGGCCCAAAAGGGCGTAACGTAGCGTTAGACAAAAAATTCGGTTCGCCGACCATCACTAAAGACGGTGTTTCCGTTGCGAAAGAAATTGAGCTCGAAGACCCTTATGAAAACATGGGCGCTCAGATGGTGCGCGAAGTAGCTTCGAAAACCAGCGATGTCGCTGGAGACGGAACAACGACTGCAACAATCTTAGCGGAAGCAATCTACCGCCATGGGCTCAAAAGCGTTACTGCGGGGTACAACCCCATGTCGCTGAAACGCGGTATTGACAGTGCGGTTGAGCAGGTGGTTAAATCGCTTAAAACCGTTAGCAAAGCAGTGAAGGATAACAAAGAAATTGCTCAGGTAGCCACTATCTCCGCGAACGGCGATGACACCATCGGCAACATTATAGCCGAAGCTATGGATAAAGTCGGCAAAGACGGCGTCATTACCGTTGAAGAAGCAAAAGGGATAGAAACGCATCTTGAGGTCGTTGAAGGTATGCAGTTTGACAAAGGATACCTTTCACCGTATTTCGTTACTAACCCCGATACGATGGAAACAGTCCTGCAAGATTGTTTTATCCTTATTCATGAAAAGAAAATAACAAACCTTAAAGAGATGTTGCCGTTACTCGAAAAAGTGGCGCAGTCCGGAAAACCGTTATTGATTATTGCCGAAGACGTCGAAGGCGAAGCTCTCGCGACGTTGGTAGTAAACAAAATCCGCGGTACGTTCCAGTGTGCGGCAGTGAAAGCCCCCGGGTTTGGCGACCGGCGCAAAGCGATGCTCGGCGATATCGGCGTATTAACCGGCGGAAAAGTCATTACTGAAGATTTGGGCATCAAATTGGAAAATATTACGCTTTCCGATCTTGGCAGAGCAAAACGTGTAACAATTGACAAAGAAAACACCACTCTTGTCGAAGGCGCGGGATCAAATGCCGATATTAAGGCGCGCATCAGCCAGATTAAAACTGAAATCGACCTGAGCACTTCCGATTACGATCGGGAAAAACTGCAGGAACGCCTTGCGAAACTTGCAGGCGGCGTTGCAGTAATCAATGTCGGTGCCGCTACCGAAACGGAAATGAAAGAAAAGAAAGCCCGTGTCGAAGACGCTCTGCACGCGACCCGTGCGGCGGTGGAAGAAGGCATTGTTCCCGGCGGCGGCGTTGCGCTTCTGCGGACACTTGCATCTCTTGATAAACTTGCTTTAACCGGTGACGAACAGCACGGCGTTTCAATCGTCCGCCAAGCGATCAAAGAACCGTTAAAACAGCTTGCAGTAAACGCAGGAAAATCAGGCGACGTTGTCGTCAATGATGTTCTCGGTTCATCAGGCAATACCGGATATAACGTTGCAACCGATACGGTTGAAGATTTGGTAAAAGCCGGCGTCATTGATCCGACTAAAGTTACCCGTTCGGCATTGCAGAACGCGGCAAGTATTGCATCGCTTCTCCTGACAACAGAAGCATTGATTACCGAGATACCTGAAGAACATCCTGCACCGGCAATGCCCGGTCCGGGTATGGGCGGCGGTATGGGCGGAATGTATTAAGATTTGTCGTATACAAACCGGAAAAAGGGGAACAGTTATGCTGTTCCCCTTTTTTTGTTAAAAAAACAACGAAATTCGTCGAGAGCACTCATCTCGAGTAACAGTCGGATATAAAGATTCTAGTACGTTTAAGGTTGTAATTTGATGCGGGCAACTTCCTGAACTGTTTTACCGTCGAGTTGTGCGCCGTATTGAGCCATAACAATGCGCATAACAACGCCGATATCTTTCGGTGAGGATAGCCCCTGCTGTGCGATTACTCCTTCGACAATTTTTTCTATTTCAGCAATGGAAAGTTGTTTCGGCAGGTATTTTTGTAGCACTTCAATTTCTGCTTTTTCTTTCGCGGCGAGTTCTTCGCGCCCTCCTTGTATATAGAGGCTGACGGATTCTTCCCGTTTTTTGATACCGGTTTTAATAATTTTAATGATATCGTCGTCTTCGTAATCCTTGCGGCTGTCAATTTCGCCTTTGCGTATCTCCGACCACAACATCCGCAACGCAGATAGACGGTCTTTGTCTTGTGCTTTCATCGCTTCTTTCATATCAGCATTTACTGTATCCTTGATGGACATGTCATACACCTTTCATTTTATATTTAGATGAAACGAATGTTGAAAAAGTAGTAAGTAGAATGGTAAGATATTTTTTTATTTTTTCAAGATATTTGTTTTCATCTTTTATTGTGCGTTTTGCTTCTGCTATGGCTAAAGCGATAAGATTATTATGATGATTGAGATGTGTTCTGGGCTTTAATTTTTTCTTTGTACGCAGTGAATTCTTTCCATTCATCATAGGGAATCAATATATATTTTTTTTTCGCGGCAGTTGTTCCGACAATACGAGCTTTAACGCTTTTGCGGGGAGGCAGAGGAATAATCGTTTTTTCTGTTTTAGCTTTTTTATTAGCACGGTGAATGAGCGTAGTATCGGGGAGAAAAAATTTTTTCACATGATAAATAACCAATATCATAAGCGGAATAAATATCCCTATACATATGATTGTATAATATATATTATTGGTGCAGGCATGATACCACTGTTCGATGAACAGAAATACCTTCGCAACTGATTCGGGCATAAGTAGTTCCTATTGTTGTTTCAATTATTTCGTCACTCTTATTATACCAGTAAAGCTGTTGAGGAGTCAAATAATGGTAATAAGAAAAAGCATTTTCATCTTAGGGATGTGCGTTCTCTATCACTGTTTGAGCTGTGCGGTGCATGCTGAATCGAATTCGAACAGGTATGTGTGGCCGGTTGAGATAGCGGGCGATATTTCCGGTAATTTCGGTGAGTGCAGGTGGGATCATTTTCATGTAGGGCTTGATATCGCGACATTCGGCAAAACAGGGTTTAAAATTTATGCTATCGCCGATGGTTATATTTACCGTATGAAAGCTTCTCCGGCAGGGTATGGGCGTGTGCTGTATATGCAACTTGACGACGGGCGCCGTGTTGTGTATGCACATTTGGAACGGTTTGTTCCTCCGTTGCAGGAAGCGCTGAGCGATTATCAGCATCAAATGGAACACTATACCGTTGATTTGCAAATACCCGACGAACGGTATCGGTTCAAACAAGGAGATACGATCGGATATTCGGGCAAATCCGGTGATGTTGCGCCGCATTTGCATATTGAACTGCGGACAAAAAACGATGAACCAATCAACATTCTTACTCACGGGTTGTCATTGCCTGAATCCGATAAAACATTTCCTAAAGTGGCAAATGTATGCTTTAAACCTGTTGCTCCTGCATCATTTATAGAAGGAGGCCATACTCAACTTATTCTTCCTGTTGAAAGCGTTTCGCCGGAACGCTGTTCCTTCGGATCTGTCGATGCATATGGTTCTATCGCTATTAAAGCTTCGGTATCCGATACCGATAAAACCGGACGGTATAACCTTGCTGTTGAATCGGTCAAACTTTTTATCGACGGAATGCTCAATTATACCGTTGCCTTTGATAAAATCGGGTATGATGGGGATTATGGCAATAATTTTTTTCTCTATGACCGCGAACTGCGTTACAGCGCTCCGGATTCGTTGCAAGGCGATTATGTCCGGTTATTCAGTTTAGGAGGAAAGAGTTTGCAGACCACCGCATATACTGCCGAATCGAACGGCTATATTCATTGCGGTGTGAATACGATGAACAGCGCGGGAAATATCCTTCCGGACGGTATTCATACTGTGCGCATTGAAGCAAGAGACGCTCAAGGCAACCTTACGGTGTGTGAGGGGATTATAAATGTGGCAAATCCGTATATGCAAATTGCGGCAGTTCCATGGGAAGGAGGACAGCTTCCAAAAGTGGATGTCCAGCTTTCACGGTTTGAAACCTTTTTTGCCATTGATGTGCTGAACCGCGAGAAATTGCCTGACGTAAAAACGATTGTTAAAATTGGGCAACAAACACTTTCGCCTCTCTTTTCTGTACGACAGGCAGAAGGGCTGATTCATTATGTGTTTCAACCGGTCGTTACTATTGATGGAATGGGGACAGCGGTAGTTTTTATAGGAGAAGAGGGAAGCGAAGCGGTTATTTCTGAAGTGTCAATTCCCGTAGCTTTTATGAGTGAAACAGGCGGTACGTTTACTACGGACGATGGAAAAGTACAGTTGATTGTTGAAGCAGAGTCCCGATCATTTGTCCCTTCGGCAGAGAAAGTAGCAGATTTTACCGAACCGCCGGGAGTGAAGAGGTTAAGCGATGCGTATCAAATTCGTCCGGTGGGGTTTGAATTGCCGCAAAAGGCGATGGTACGGCTGTATGTTGACCGGGCGGACACTGTTACAGGCGCTTTAGCGGTTCTTGAATGGATGAATGGGCAATGGAAGTTGTTGTCCCAAATTTCCCAGCAGAAGCATGGATGGGTTGCCGCGGCAGTAACACACCTTTCAACGTTTGCGGTGTTTACTGACGGGATTCCACCCGATATTTCTTTCATATCTCCGGACAGTAAAAACAGCGTCCAAGGACGGATAGAGGTTATCAGCGGTAAAGTTCACGATGTGGGAATTGGCATAGCACACCAGTCGCTGGTTATGAAAATCAATGGAAAAAAAGTGCCTGCAGAATACATCTTTGACCAAACGCTTTTTACGTATACGCTTTTGCGGCCGCTTCCGAAAGGGATGAATATGGTTGAAATAACTGCCGCTGACCGGCTCGGCAATACGGCATCCAGACGCATCGAGTTCATGGTTGAGAAATAAGTAATGAATAATGCGACTGTTTACAATGATATTTTTTTAGTAAATTTCTCTGCCCTTGAACATGAATACCCGCTCTTAGCGGTTCGTGTTAAAGACTATCTTGCCAGTAACGGCAGGGCGTCTGTTTCACCGGTTCAGAATCCGCCGCATACCGTTAGATTTGATGTTCCTCAAGGCCATAATTGCATTGTTATCTTTGGGATTGATTCGGCGGAGTACCTGCTTTCCGTTGCCGCTTCGGCTCCTCGCTACGCATATATTGTTGCTGTTGAGAAAAGCCTTTCTCAGTTTGCGGCGGTGTTGTTTGAGAAAGATTTGAGCCGGTTGATTAAAGGATGGCGCATCAAGTTTATTATCGATTCTGATAAAGATTCGTTTTCCGATCAATTTAAACAGTATTATTTTCAAATTGATTCTGTGTCTTTTGTGAAGGCTCCGAAATCGTATATTCTCAACGAGGAATACTATGTTGAAATAACGGTGTTGATTCCTTCGCTGATCGTATCGCGCACGCCTCGTAAAGTTGAGGAGAAAACGTATGTTTTCCTCATGCTAATCGGTTCAAGCGGAACAGGGTGGCCCTTCATTCTGCAGGATTGTATCGCGGCTCTCCATCAGTTGGGGCATCAAGCGTATACTTATAATATAGGTGATGGTTATGATATGCCGCAATTTTTCCGTATGGTGGATGTGGTCAAGCCGGATGTTGTCTTTCTTCTTGATGCCATTGGCTTAGTACCTGAAATATTGGAAAAGACTGGCATCCCCTATGTATCGTGGTTTTTTGATAACCCGTTTCTCTGGCTGAAAAGCGGGCATGTATCTGAACGCTACCATATCGTTGTATGGGATAAAACGTATGTATCCGATTTGCATGCCGCTGGATTCCCTCACGTAACCTATGTGCCTCTTGGCGCGAACCCTGCAGTATTTTATCCGCGCAATGTCAATGAACAACCGCTTAGTTTTGTCGGTTCATCATTGTTTCAAGAGGCGGAACTGCCGTTTCCTGAGGAAGCAAAAAAGGTTTTCATCCGGCGGGTATCGGAACGGTTGTGCCGGTCTCCGTGGACGCCGATTGAGCAGATTATTGCCGAATTGACAGTAAAAATGGGCATATCGTTTTCTATTGATGACCCGGTGCGCAAACATGAATTTGAGGCGTTCGTTCAAAATTACGCTCGGTCAGGGTATCGCAAAGGAATTATTCAACAGCTTCTTGAGTTTAATCCGGTGTTATATGGCGATAAAGGATGGATGAACCTTATATCGGAAGGAAAGGGAGAATATAAAGGGCGTATAAATAACCGGCTTGAACTGCCGGAATTATATTCCGCTTCGAAAATCAATATCAATATTACCGTGCCGCAAATCCGCAATTCATTTTCGCATCGCGCGTTTGAAATTCCTGCGTGCAGAGGATTTTTATTGTCCGATTACCGTCCTGAGGCAGAATCGTTTTTCGAATTGGACTCAGAAATTGTTTGTTTTCGTACATATGATGAACTGCGCGATAAAACGTTATATTACTCGAACCATCCCGAAGACCGCAAAGAGATTGCTCGGCGCGGGTATGAGCGGGTTATTGCAGAACACACGTATGCGCATCGTATGCAAAAGATAGTGGAGTTCGTTTTACGATGAAAAAACTGCCGAATAATACCGCTTTAATTATTGTGGATGTGCAAAACGATTTCTGTTCCGGCGGCGCTTTAGCGGTACCGGGCGGCGATGCGGTTGTCCCTGTGCTTAATGGGCTCATACCACTGTTTCAGACAGTGGTGTATACACAGGATTGGCATCCGGCGAATCATTGCAGTTTTTCGAAAGAACCGCACTACATCGATCTTTCATGGCCAGTTCATTGTGTTCAAAATACAACCGGATCGGCATTGCATCCGCGCCTTGATGTGGTTCAGGATGCGGTCATTATTCATAAAGGAACCAATCCGGCACGAGAAGCGTACAGCGGTTTTCAAGGAACTTCGCTGGCGTCCCAACTGAATGCGCGGGCAGTTACTACGGTGTATATTGGCGGGCTTGCAACCGAGTATTGTGTTCGAGATACCGCATTGGATGCGCAAAAAGCCGGTTTTCTCGTATGGCTTGTTACCGATGCATGCCGCGGTATCGATCTGCGCTTTGCAGAACGCACGTTCAAAGAACTCATCGCGTGCGGTGTTAAAACCACTGCGTCTAAAACGCTCCTTTCTTTGAGCTAAACGCTCATTTGTTTTTGTATCTTATTCATTATCAATGTAAAGAGCATTTTAGTTTGTGCCGATATGTAGTGGTACAAATGACTATAATTGCTTTCTTTACCGGCCAGAAAACAATGGAGGGTGTTTTTTCAATGCGCATAAAAACAATAATGGTGCTTATCGTGAATATTTTTGTTTGTTCCGCAAGTATGGCATATCAGGTTGACGGCAGTCTTGCCGAATGGGGCGTTGACCCCGGCATTGATTGGATACCAAATACCAGTGTGTATTATTGGGAAGAAGATTCAGTCAATTATGCCAATAGCGGATATGTCGGGCCGGGATATGGCGGACAACCGTTTGATGCGGAAGCGCTTTATGCCGCGATTGAAGACAGTAAACTCTATATTTCGATGGTAATCGGCATGCCGCCGCAAGGTTCATATCCCATTTGGACACAAGGCGGATCGCCTGATACCGGCGCGGCATATTGGTATCCCGGCGATCTGGGCATAGATGTTAACGGGGACGGCATGTATGATTTCGGTATCGAATTGACCGGCCATTCGGATAATACGCTTAACGGACAGCCCGGCAATGGGCAGTATACCTATGACCCTTCGAAGGTTGGCAACATCTACTATGTTACGAATTCGAATGGATGGAATACCGGCCTCGCGAATTTCGGAAGCCTGCCCACCGAGCTTAACTATCGGAATTCGAGCAGTTTGATTCTTGTAGGAAATACATCGGTATTTTACGTGCAGGACGATACTCCCGAACACTACATTGTTGAGACTTCTTTTGATATATCATTTCTCACTTTTACAGCTACAGAAGATATTATGCTTCATTGGGCAATGACCTGCGGCAATGATTTAGCAGATTTGATGATTCCCTTGGGCGACATACCGTTCAACCCTCCCTCGGTGGTAGCCGAACCGGCATCGTTTGTGTTGATTTGCGTTGCGTTATGGGGATTTTTCATTACAAAAAGAAACGGCTGATTTCTCTCATACGCTGTAGAATAAGGCGTTATATGTTAAACTGTGTTTTAATGGAAATTGTACAGCGCAAAGAAAAGTGCGGAAACTGCAAAACTAACTATGGTTTCTTCATGGTAATTTGCCAAAAAATGCTTTTTACGCTTGCTATTATTCATTTAAGTTACTAAAGTAACACTTCATCCGTCTTTGTTTTAGAATGATATTAGGGCTCTTAACCCCATACTAATGAGGAACTCTCATGATAGAGCTCTCACACCGAAGCAAGCAGATTCTATTTCTGTGTTGCGTGCCAATCGTTATTGGTGTATTCTGCGCATTGGTATACCAATTCCGGTCATGGTATCTCGACGATGCGTTCATTTCCATGCGTTATGCCCGCAATGTAGTGGAAGGCAAAGGGTTGGTTTTTAATGTAGGCGAGCATGTCGAAGGATATACCAATTTTGCATGGGTTATGCTTCTTGCAATGGGGTTCATAGCACAATTAAATGTTCCATTTTTTGCTCGGGCGGCAAGCATTTTTTTTGCGGTGCTGACGCTTTTCGGCGTATTTATGTATTTGCGAGCCAAATATCGGCGAAATCCTGTTTTTCTGCTTATCATTCTTTTATTGCTTGCTTCTAACGGCGATTTTGCGGCATGGTCGAACAGCGCTATGGAAACAATGATGTTTACCTGTTTCCTTTTTTTTGGTGCAATAACCTTTGATTGCCGGTCATATAAGCCATTGTTTCTAAGCGGTTTTCTTCTTACCATGGCAATGTTTGCCCGGCCTGAAGGCTGCATTCCTGTTGTGCTGTTTTCTGCTTTTACGGCAGTGAGCTCCTTCATCCGCACAAAAAATTACCGTTATAGTTTATTGCATGCCGGATCGTTTCTTTTGCCTGTTCTTCTACTGTACGCTCCCTATTTTTTTATCCGCTATAATTATTATGGATATTTGTTTCCTAACACATTTTATGCGAAAGTAGGCAATAGTATTCTGCAAGTTATGCGAGGTATATGCTACACAGCAAACTTTATTTTTGACTATGTATTTTTGATAGTGCCTGCTTGTTTCGGGTATATATTTTTTTTCAAGCGATACTTTCACTTTGTTCTGCTTATATTATTTTATATGGGCTATGTTGTGTATGTTGGAGGCGATCCGTTTCCTGCGTACCGTTTTTTAATTCCGCTGTCCCCTTTTATTTACATCGGGTATTTCTTTTTTATTTGTAAGATATATAGCCGGTTGAAGCTACATGCTGTGCGCCGGCTTTTGCCGGTGTGTATAGGAATAACGTTTGTTGTGCAGGTTATGCAGGTATGGTATCGGCATGATTTTTTGAGGCTTTATGCCGATGATGTGACGCGGGTCGGGCGAAAAATAGGCATGTGGATAAAGGAATATTTGCCGTCTGATACGGTAATAGCCTTGAATGCGGTTGGAGCGGTGCCTTATTATTCTCGGCTGAAAACGATCGATATGCTCGGGCTGACTGATGAATATCTTGCGCATAATAATTCGAAAAAAGGGGGCGGATTAGCGGGGCATGAATTGGGAGACGGCTCATATGTCTTGTCGCGCCAGCCTGACATAATTGTTTTTAGCGGCCCGTGGGGGCACGAATTGCCGCTTTTCAAAGGCGATTACGATTTATACGCAAATCCGCTTTTTTTTGAAAAATACCTGTTTTACACTCTTCCCATTCAGGATATAATTTTCTGCTGTTATGTGCGAAAGGACAACCGGTATCTTGTAGCGGTGCTGGATGATTTTTTATCCCGCCTCTAAAATATACTTTATATCCTCGATCCTTGTTGCCATAATAAACACAGCTGATTCTGTCCAATCGTGGCAAATAAACATATTTTGAATAAGGAGAAAAGATATGATTCGAGTAAAAGTTGTAGGTGCAGGCGGATATGGAGGAGGCGGTTTATTAGAACTCCTTGCACGCCATCCAAAGGTTACGGTTAAAGGGGTAATCAATCCGTCTGAGGTCGGCAAGCCTTTGGGGATTCTCGTTCCGCATTTGCAGGAATTTTATGATTTGATTATTCAGTCTCCCGATGATCCGGATAATACCAAAGATGCTGATGTTGTGTTCTTTGCCACTCCTGACGGCGTTGGGATGAGTGAAGCGGAAAAATACCTTAATGCCGGTTTGAAAGTGATAGATTACAGCGGCGACTTCCGTTTTACCGATAGCGCCGATCATTGCGGATATGCGGCGGCTTTGGGAAAAGACCTGAAACATAAATCGCCGCATTTGCTGGAGAATACCGTATACGGACTGCCTGAAATCAACCGCGAGAAAATAGCGCGAGCACAGCTTGTTGGGAATCCGGGGTGTTTTGCGGTCAGTTGTTTGCTGGCGTTGGCGCCTGTGGTAAAATATGAGTTGGAAGAATACAAAGAACCGATAATCTGCGATTGCAAAACCGGCGTTTCAGGAGCCGGCAAAAAACCGAATCCGTCGTTTCATTTTCCTGCGCGGTACGATACGATGAATGCATACCGCCTTTCAGGGCATCAGCATGTTTATGAGATTGAACGCGAGTTGTCGCGGTTGGGCAATCATCCGGTAAAAATATGTTTTACGCCTCAAGTTGTTCCGATGTGCCGGGGAATCCTCTCAACGGTCTACGTAAAAATCAAACCGAATATCAAAGAAGAAGCTGTTCTTGATGCGTTCAACAGCTTTTATGAATTTGAAAAATTTGTGAGGGTATGTACTCCCGATCAACCGGTAACAACAGCATGGGTACGGGAAAATAATTTCTGTTATCTGACGCTTAAATTTGATGAGCAAACCCGTCTTCTGCTTATCGTTTCGCATATAGATAACCTGATGAAAGGGCAATCGAGCAATGCGGTTCAAAATATGAATGTCATGTTCGGTTTGGATGAAACGCTTGGCCTGCACTTGCCGGGGATGTTTCCCTGAGGCGGCATCAAAGATATTTTTTGCGGCGGAACACATCATGGGTGAACGACCGGACGCGGTCGAGAAACAATATCCCGTCCAAATGGTCAATTTCATGTTGGAGCACAACAGATTCGAAACCGTGCGCTTGAATTTCATGCTGGGTAAACCGTTCGTCCAGATAGCGAACGGTTATTGTGTTATGGCGGATAACGTTTCCGGTAAAATCGGGGATGCTGAGGCATCCTTCACGAAACATGATTGTGCCGTCGTGCTGTGTAATTTCCGGGTTTATACAGACAATCCGATTATGGACAGAAGTGTTTTTTTGAGTTTTTTTTGAGTTTGAGGCGTCTACGATAATAATCCGCAGTAAACAACCGGTTTGCGGTGCGGCAATTCCAACGCATCCGGGAGATACGTCGAACGTGTCGGCGAGGTTCCGGATAGTTTGCTTAACGGAATCGGTCAGTACATTGACCGGTGTGCATACCTGTTTAAGACGGGGATCGGGATAAAGAAGTATCGGTTGAACGGCCATCGGGTCACATCTCGTCGTATTCTTCAACAGCTGTAAGGGAAAAGTCGACCGATAATTCCCTGCACACATCAGCTAAGTTTTTTTTCAGTGTTTCGATACTGCACTTGAACGGCACAAATATCTCAAGGAAAAATGAATAGATGGTTTTTGAACCGTCAGTTTTCGTATGCGTTTCCGAACCGGTAATGTTGACCATCATGCGGGCGAGAACCGATGTTATCTTGTATACAATCCCTTTTTTGTCGAGCCCGTATATTGATAAAACATAATTTGAAGGGTTGTCGGCTGATGCTTCTTCAAGTTCATTTCCCATGAGCCCGCGTATATTGACGGTCAACCGAAATTTATCTATCGCAGGCGTAATGCATTGATACACATGTTCAGTTGACATATCAGCGGGAATGGTTATGAGCATGATAATAGCAAAATCGCGGCGCAAAAGGGTCATGCTTGATTCTTCAAGGTTACAGCCTGCATTATACAGGCATTCTGTGAGTGATGCGACGATCCCCGGCTGATCGTACCCGAGTGCGGTTAATGCTATTATTCGCTTCATTGTGCGGTACCTTTCTCTGATACTATTTTTTCAGGGGTGGTTTTCCATCGGTTATGCATCCACACCCATTGAGACGGATGTTTTCTGATATGGCTTTCGATTATTGTCGACCACATTTGGGTATATTTTTTAATCGTGTCCGAATCATTTTTGTTTCCTTCAAGATAAATAGGCGGATACACTGTTACGGTGTGATGGAATTTATTGTCGTCGTCGCGGTTAAACATTATTGGCACTAACGGAACGTTTGCGGCAAGAGCCAGCTTAACAGGGCTTGTAGGAGTGTACGCCCGCTTGCCGAAAAAATCGACAAATATTCCTTCAATGGTTTTTATATCCTGATCGGGAAGAATCGCGAGGAAATTACTGCGTTTCTTGAGTTGGCGCATACTTTCGCGCGAGGCATTGGCACGGTACAGCACCGTATAACCGGGCGATTCTCTCAGGCGGACAAAAAAACGGTCGAGCCACTTGAATCGAAGTTCGCGCGCTATCAAGGTTGCGCTAAGATTTTGAGCCCCTAGTGCTTTAGGGAGCAGTTCCCAGTTTCCGCAGTGCGCGGCAATAACAATTCCGTAGGTTTTCTTCTCAGCTAGATCATAACAATAGTGCAGGTTGTTGAATGCTACTCTTTTCTTCAGTTCTTCAGTTGTAAAGCGATTCCAAATACAAATTTCAGCCAAATTTCTTCCTAAGTTTACAAAAACCTGCTGTGCTAAACGGCGGATTTGCGCTTCAGAATACTCATTATGAAATGCTGTCCGTAAATTATGCAGTGTTTTGGAACGTTCCTTGCGTGCGCATATAAACACGATATGAGCGAGGTGTTCCATGATAAAAAACACCCACTTTTCAGGCATGATAGACAGAATTAACCGCAATCCCATTACTAGTGCAAAAAAAAGCGGGTAAAAAAACGTGTGCTTTATTTTTTTTAGGAATTTTTTTTTTCTTCTTTTAGGAGTCATGGGCATACATTATTTCCATGTATTCTCTTTGAATCATATATTCAATTTTGGTATAATAAGACCGGAGTAATCGTACTATAACGCTAAAATTATGGCAATTTCAAGAGATAGTTGTCATAAAAAGTGTTTTTTTGTGTATAAAAGTATTCGGAACACAGCGGCTTTAAGATTTTAACACGTTTACATACATAACATTTAACACGGAGAACATAATATGTTATCCCACACCACATCGCGCCGGACACGAAAATGGATGCGGCTTATTGCATTGATTCTATCCGAATTGATGCTCAGCAACAGCACCGTCTATGCGGATGATATAAAAATATCGCCGTTCCAAGGACGGATACTGGAGCATTCGCAAGGTTCGGATAAAAAAACTATTGTGCATATTAAGGATGCACACTGTATCCTTGATTCGCAGTCGAACATCAACAAAATGATAAAAGCCCTTGCTTTACAAGGGTATGATGTCATTGGCCTGGAAGGCGCCGAAGGGCCGCTGGATGTAGGCGACATCACTTCGTTTCCCGATCCTGAAACACGATCGGATGTTGCGCACTATTTTATGGAAAAAGGTGTTTTATCCGGCGCAGAATATTTTGCGCTCAATGAAACCGAGCTGGACATCCGAATGGTCGGGGTGGAAAACAGAGACCTTTACCTTAAAAATTATCAAGCCTTGATGCGGTCATTAGAAGTTCGTAAAACCGCAAAAAAATACTGTAGTAGCCTTAACAAAGTTCTATCCAAGATCAAAGAGCATCTTTTTACCGGCGATTTAGCCGATATCGACAAAGTATATCGCGACTATGCCGAAGAGCGAATCAATTTTTACCAGTTCAGCAAATACATGGATACCTATGTCAAGAAATACAACATTGACTTATGGCTCTATGAAAATTATTCCTTAATGCGCGAGGCGCACTCCCTCGAAGAGAAACTAGATTTTGAGAAAGTTAAAACACAGCGTTCAGCTTTGGTAGACCGCCTTGCAAAAGCGCTTCCCGAACCGGAAAGTGTTGAGCTAGTGCGCAAAAATATTGCATATAAATTAGAGCAGATGAAACCTCTCGATTTCCATCAGGTTTTGATAACCACGGCGAATACGCATAATGTGCCGCTTGATGAGTTCCCCGAAGTTGTCGGTTATATGGAGTACCTCAAACTGTTTGAGAAAATAAATATTCAGGATTTATTTGAAGAAACCGATGCGATCTTATCCGAAATTAAAGAAAAATTATATGAAAAACAAGAACAGCGAGACCTTGACCGGTATGGCAAATCAATCCACATACTTGAAAATTTCTTTGACCTCAAACTATTGCCGCACGAACTCGAATATTACATAAACAACACTGCGGATTTCAGAACCCAGAATATTGTTTCGTTCATAGAAACATATGCAAACCAGTTCAAGTTTATGTATTTTATTGATGCGAATATGACGATCATCGATAACAGTCTGCCGTTGCTGGAAGAATTTTATACCCTATCCAAAAAACGCGACAAATTTCTCCTTGAAAACCTTCTCGCAGAAATGGAACTGGAAGGGCACGACAAAGGGGTGCTCATTACCGGCGGTTTCCATACCGAAGGCATGACAAAGTTAATGAAAGAAAAGGGGATTTCTTACTACGTCGTTGCGCCGGTTATCCACGAG
>JACKPL010000012.1 GCA_024233545.1 bacterium | reverse complement strand
AAAATCGGCCTTGCATTAGGTGTCGGCACAGTGCGGGGGTTTGCTCATATCGGTGTGTTGAAAGCCCTGCAAGAGGAAAATATACCGGTTGATTATTTAGCCGGTTCAAGCATGGGAGCAATAGTTGCCGGAATGTATTCTGCCGGTGTTCCGGTTGAAGAACTCGAGCGCATTGCAAAAAGTTTTCATGTTGGAAAAGTCGCCAATCCTTCTTTTAAAAAGTCAGGGTTGCTCGATGGAGAAAAGATAGAAAAATTCCTCAATAAACATATCGGGCATACATCGTTTGACCAACTGCGTATTCCTTTGAGCGTTGTGTGCACCGATATTTGTACCGGCGATGAAATTATTCTTGCCGATGGCAGTTTAAAAAAAGCGCTTCGGGCATCTGCCTCTTTTCCCGGATTATTTTCGCCAATGCATTACGCAGGCAGAATACTTGTCGACGGCGGATTGGTGAATCCGGTACCTGCTTCGGTTGTGGCTGGAATGGGGGCAGACATTATCATTGCGGTAAGTGTGATGCGTAATGTCAAACAATACATTGAATACGTACTGAAAAAACGCAATAAACATTCATTTACACAAGAACATGAGAAAGCGTTGAGTACTGCCAATCTCATTAAACTTCGCAAACCGAGCATTGTTGGGCTATTCCGTTCGTTAAGAAAAAAAACATGGACACCGAACCTTGTAGATATACTGCTTCAGACCGTGTATATTGCTGAAGAACGAATAGCACGGTCTGAATTGTTAAATGTACGTGTCGATATACTGATTACGCCTGATTTTGGTGATGTTGCCATGTTTGAATTTAGCAAAACCGATGAAATTATTGCTCGCGGGAAAAAAGAAACAGAAAGTAAAATACCTCGTTTAAAAGAACTTCTTGAAAAATAGTTTCCCGATTTTCTTCGCTGTGTGAATCCGCACATTTATTCCTTTCGACTTCATTCGATAATTTAAATAAAGAGACGCTAAAATAAGTCTAATTATTTCGGTTAAGTGAATAATTTGTCCTGTCGATAAAACTAATACAATGACAGGATAAACTAACAGCCTCTTAGAGGAGGTGAATCGAAAATGACAAGTTTAACAGCTAATGAATTACGCACTTTTTTTGAGAATCTTTCAGCGTATGAACGCGAGCTGGAGATTAAAAACAAGCAAGACCAGTTTCTTGATTTGTACAATCAATGGCTTGAGACGAAAAACATCGCTATTAAAGATAAAGTGAATACTCTTGCAGAAGAACTGAAAACTCTTGATAACAACTTTAAATTTACACTATTGCCGTAAAAATAGGTATCGAATAGGCTGTTACATCAGTTCTTCAGCAATATAGTCTGCAAAACGTATCCCTTCTGCAGTAAGCACATAGACATTACTCTCCTTTTCTTTTAGTAAATTTTCATCGATTAGTTTTTGAATGGTAGGAAAAATAATTTTTTTTACATTGATAGTGGAATATCTTTTTTGTAATTCCTCTATATCAATTCCCTCATGTATAAGTCTTACTGCGAGAGCGGCGGTTTCGCGCAAAGACATTTCATCAGGCAATTTTTCATGGTTGATATGGATTTCTTTTTTTTGCGTGTTGAGCATTGAGCAATATTGCTGAACGTCGGGAATGGTTTGATATCGTTCGCCATTAACGTATGAGTATGGATGTACCAAGCCCTATGCAGGGCAGGTTTTTCCAGTAGAGTGTGTTGTGGCGTGATTGATATCCCGGTAAGGCAAAATTCGAAATTTCGTACTGCACATATCCTGCATCGGTAAGCATATCGATACATGTTCTGAACATTTGCAGTTCCGTGTCTTCATCGACAGCCGTTATTTTGCCGGTTCGAATGAGGCGGGTAAATTGTGTTCCTTCTTCATAGCTGAGGCAGTAAAGAGAAATATGTTCAGGGCGTAATGCAATTGTTTGGGAGAGCGAATCTATCCACTGATTCATTGTTTGTCCGGGGATTGAGAAGATGAGGTCGATACTGATGTTTTTAAAACCTGCGTTTCTGAATAGGGAGTAAATCTTTATGTTGTCATATGCTTTATGATTTCTTCCAAGGGTTTTTAACAGAGTGTCATCAAATGATTGACAGCCGAGGCTCAGCCTGTTTATTCTTGTTGAAAAAATCTGTTCTGCTTTGTGAGCCGAAATCGATGTGGGATTGGTTTCAAGAGTAATTTCAGGGTGTTCCGAGACGGTGAAATTATCGTGTAGTTGAGAAAAAATGCGTTCGAGTTGTTCAATAGTCATTAAAGAAGGCGTGCCTCCACCGAGAAAAATGGTATCCATAGTGAACTGTTGGCTGAGCGGTGCCTGTATTTCCATTTCACGCTCAAGCATAGTTAAGTATTCTGAAACTCGTTCAGGATGATTTGGGATTGAATAAAAACCGCAGTAATTGCATTTTGTTGTGCAGAAAGGGAAGTGTATATAAATTCCCGCTTGTATATTCATAGTGAATGCCGCTTTGTTGATATGATATGATGTTTTGGCGTAAATAGTAACAAATGTTTAACACGAAATAATACAGTATTATATGAAAAAATGGCTGCCATTATCACTTATAATAGCATTTGGAGTTCTTTGTTATAGTAATATTTTTAATAATGAATTTCTTTTTGATGATCCCGATATTATTCTGAACAACAAAGCTATACGCGATATTTTTAATCTTAAATCAGTTTTATTAACCAATTATTGGCATTCTATTGCCAATGCCGGATTATATAGGCCGCTGGTTTTTTTTACCTATGCTCTTGATTATCATTTTTGGGGCAAGGAACCTGCCGGATACCATATAAGCAATCTTATTTTTCATTTGATAACCTGCTGGATATTGTATTCTGTTTTTGCGAGGTTCTTGAAATCGCGGCGGATTGCTTTTGCCGGGGCATTGTTGTTTGCGGCTCATCCTGTTCACACAGAAGCCGTTACCGGTATTGTCGGACGAGCGGAAGTCCTTATGGCGCTTTTTTTCTTGCTCGGATGGCTACTGTTTCTCAAAAGCGAAAGCACAATAATCGATTCTCCATCTGGGAAAATAAACATATTCAAACGCAATCTTATGCTCAGCGCAGGATGTTATTTTCTCGCATTATGTTCAAAAGAAAATGCCGTTGTTTTACCGGTCATTCTGATTTCACTATTGTTGCGTTGGGATCACAATAAAAGTTTTTATCAGAGAATAGAAAATATTCTTCGTGTCGGTTTTTTGTATTTTGTTCCACTGTGTATCTATTTGGCGGTTCGCTGGTCGGTTATCGGATCGTTTTCTCCTCAGGGAACGGAGCAGTTTTTTCATAATGTATCTTCTTCGTCGGTTTTCTTTACAATGATGCGAGTGTTTCTGATGTATGGAAAACTTCTGTTGGTTCCGACTAACCTGTTATGTTCATATCGCTTGACGGCGCTTTCCTCATCTTTATTCGAATGGAGGGTTCTTTTTTCGTTAGTGGGAGTAATAATATGGTTTTGTGCGGCACTGCGTTATTTTAAATCGGGATGTAAGGGGCAGTTTGGCTTATTTTTTATTCTTGTTTCCTTGTTGCCGGTTTCCAATATTATTCGTATCGGGGATATAATGGCGGAACGGTTTTTATATTTGCCATCCGTTGGGTTTGTTCTTTTTGCCGCGGAAATGTGGTGTAAAACAGTGTGTGGGCGTAGTCTCGAAAAAAATAATAAATTTTATTTGATGAATGCTCTCCTCTTACTCTGTGCATTAGCATTTTGTTTAGGAACAATAAAGCGCAATGCAGAATGGAGAACCGGCATCATTTTTTGGAAAACAACTTTACGCGATATTCCAGATAGTAATTCGGGGTATTTCAATCTTGCCGTTTGTTATAGAGAAAAAGGCGCTCCGGAAATGGCAATAAAAGTATTAAAGCGGTCATTGGAAATACATCCGAATCATATTCCAACTAGAATATTTTTGGCTGAAATGTATTATTCAGCAGGGCAATATGAAAACGCGATTAGAGAGAATACTGTTGTTCTGGATAGAGGAGAACATCAAAGCGTAGTGTATAAGAATCTTGCATTGAACTACATCAAACTGCAGGATTATGAGAAGGCACGAGAGTACTGTATGCGCGGCATTGAGCAGGCTTCCGATGCACAAAATGCTTTGTATCACACCTTAGTTCGTATTTATCTTAATACAGGCGATATGAATAATGCGTTGTTTTTTGCTTTAAAAGCGGTGGAGTATGATCAGTCGGATGTTATGGGGTATATTCTTTCAGGCGATATCTATAAACGGTTTGAAAACTATGAGAAAGCGGAATATTATCTTAAAAAAGCTCTTGCCCTTGATGAGAACAGTCATCAAGCATTAGATTATCTTGCGGCGGTATATTACCGAAAACATGATTTCGATCAGGCAATAAAAGTATGGAATCAGGCAATTAAACTCTATCCAGACGATGAGCATATCTGGTATTATATCGGTTTAACGTATGAGCTGAAAGGCAATTTGCCGGCGGCAAAGGATGCATGGCGCAATATTACCCGTAACCATGCCTATGTGGAACGTGTGAAAGAAAGACTGCACAGATTAACGGAAAATAATGGGCGATGAAAAATATTCTGACACGAGAAAGAATAGATTTGTTCGTGATAAGTTCTCTCGGGTTGTTCCTGCAGATGGCGTGTATTCGGTGGTTGCCGTCTCAAATACGTGTTCTGGCATATTACACCAACATTGTTATGCTGGCATCATTTCTTGGATTGGGTGTCGGGTATATGCTGGCGGATAGAAAAATAAAGTTGTTTTATGGATTCCCCTGTATATTCGGCCTGCTTATTACATTGGCGTGGTTATTCTCAAAAAACAGTATTGAAGTAGTCCATAGTGATACAATATACATTTGGCAAACAATTATTTCTCCGTTAACACACATCGATATAAAATGGATTCTCGCAATTATCTTTTTGGTGATGACAGCTCTGTTTATCCCTATCGGGCAACAGACCGGTAGCCTATTTGATAAAATGGAACCGGTGAGTGCATATACCACCAATATTTTCGGGAGCGTTTTCGGAATACTTTTTTACTCTGTTCTTTCGTATAACCTTTTGCCACCGGTATGGTTATTTGCCATATTTGTAGTAATGTACTTATATTTTTTTTATAAACGATCGAGCCGCAGTATTTTTCTTGCCGCAACGATTCTCTTAGTGTTTTTTTTAGGGTGGATTGCCTCTATCGATACGGGGTCGTTTTGGTCGCCGTATTATAAAATAGAAATCAGCAAACTGCCTCATTCTACGATTTCTGAAGGATTCAACCTTACTGTCAACAATGATTATCATCAAATGGCGTTGAACTTATCCGATGACCGTACAGAAGCATCACGCGGATTAAAAGAGTGGGCACGTTTGTATGAACTGCCGTATAGAGTCCATCCTGATGTTCAAAATGCATTGATTGTCGGGGCAGGCACGGGAAATGATGTTGCCGGCGCTTTGCGAATGAACGTGGCGCATATTGATGCGGTAGATATTGATCCTCTAATATTTAAAATAGGCAGAAGATATCATCCGGAACAACCATATGATTCAGAGCGCGTTACTCGGATTGTCGATGATGCTCGTTCGTATTTTAAAAAGACAGACAAAAAATATGATGCAATAGTATTCGGTTTTCTCGATTCTCACCAACTCTTTTCCAGTATGTCTGCGATTCGTTTGGATACGTATGTATATACCGTCGAAAGTATTCGGGAAGCAAAGCGGTTGCTTAAACCGGGAGGAATTATTTCATTAACATTCTGCGTCACAAAAGATTGGATCGGCAGGCGGTTGCTGAAGATAATGGAGGAAGCAACAGGCCAAACTCCTCTTTTAGTCAGTTCAGGCGATGAACCTAATGGTTTTACGTTTATATACGGTAGGCAAGTACTGCCTTCAGACGATTATAAGATTCTCAATCCGAACATCTTTGGTGATATGCCCATAGAACCGTCAATAGATGACTGGCCGTTTTTCTACCTGAAAGAAAAGACTATACCTTCAGATTATTACATTGTAATGTTTATTGTGTTGCTGATTTCTTTGGGATTGGTTTTCGTTGTCCGTCGCGGTTCGATTACCGATTTTTCTCCGGTGTTTTTCTTTTTGGGTGCAGGTTTTTTGTTATTTGAAACAAAAAGCCTAACGCATCTTTCATTATTATTCGGTTCAACATGGATTGTGAACTCGGCAGTTTTTACTGCTATTTTTATTACTATCCTCTGTGCAAATCTTTATTATGCAAAAGTGCGCCCTTCAAAAACAACGCTTTATTATGGGTTGTTGTTCAGTGCGTTATTGGTTCATTATTGTTTCCCTCTTGAGAAGATTTTGCTGTTTAATTTCTGGATAAAAGCCTTTGTTGCTGGTATCCTAATTGGATTGCCGGTTTTCTTTTCCGGTGTAATCTTTATTACAAAGTTTTCTCAGTGCGGGCATCGTTCTGCGGCGATGGGAGCAAATTTGCTCGGGGCAATGATGGGAGGAGTACTTGAGTATTCATCGCTTTTATTCGGGTTTAAAAATCTTATTTTCCTCATAGCTCTTTTTTATATGCTTTCTATGATTAAAGTTACAGTAAAAAAATAACAGCGGTATGGTGAAAAAGAATAGCATGAGAATTCTTTTTATTTCTGATCACGGCTGTCAAATAGGCGGCGGCGAAAGGTCAATGTTTGAACTTGTTTCTTATCTGATAAACGGCGGTAATTCGGTATATTGTATATTGCCGAACCGCGGGCACTTCTTTTCGCGGCTTACCGAGGCAGGAGCTGTCTGTTTCAAATTTCCTATGGCAACCATTGCACGGCGGTATAACCCTTTTATATTGTTGTGGTATATGGTATCGGTATTTGTTTTCAGCATGTATGTTTTCTTTCTTGCAAAGAAAAAGAATATCGATGTGATACATGTAAATAAAACGACATCATTGTTTTATGGAGTATGTGTATCTCTTTTAACATGGAAACCCCTCGTATGGCATGTGCGCAGTTATAACCGGCGTTTCGGCATTGTGGGACGGTTGCTTTTTTTGTGTACCGATGCGGTAATTTGCATATCGCATAATCTCGCGGCGCCTTTTCTTAAAACATTTCGACGGAAAAAGGATAAGATTTCCATTGTACACAACGGCGTTAATGTATTACCTCTCGATAAGATATCGTATACTTCAAATGAGTTGGCAAAATGTATTCCTCATCAGCGTTCTTTTGTTGTTGGGATGGTGGGCAGGATTACCGCATGCAAGTCGATAGAGACATTTCTTGAGGCGTTTACATACATCAAACGTGAAACATCTGAAATTCAAGGTGTACTGGTTGGGGATTGCGTAACCTCCAATCCCGTACAGCTGGCGGCTGATAGAGCATATAAAGATAAGATAGAACGGATGTGCCGTCATTTATGCCTTGAAGACTATATTACGTTTGTTGAGTATCAAAATGAACCGGAATCTTTAATGCGCGAAATGGATGTTGTTGTTCTAACATCCATTGAGGAACCGTTCGGCAGGATTCTGATTGAAGCAATGGCGTTGGGTGTTCCGGTTATCGGCTGTAATTCTGGAGGTGTACCGGAAATAATTATACCCGATGAGTCAGGCGTACTTGTGCCGCCGCGCAATCCTCAGGCTTTAGCAGAAGCGATTATGCGGTTGTTTGAGCACCCTATTTTGCGCCGTAAATTCGCAAAAATGGGATGGGAACGTGCACATCGATGTTTTTCTACAGAAGTATATGGCAAAACGGTTGAAGAAATATATCGAAAGGTGACAAGCTGATTCTATGTCGATAAAAATTGGTATTGTTGGAACTGTTCTTAAAAATAATAAACGAGGATTTGAAAGTTATGTACGCCAATTACTTACCACTCTTGCTTGTCTGGAAGGCGATTTTTCAATAATACTGTATACCGATAAAGAATTGCCGGAGTTTGCAGAGCTGAAAAAAATAACGGTTCGTGTAATACCTCGCAGGGGAAAAATGTTTTTCTGGAGAAACTTACAACTGCCGTATTTTGCCCTTAAAGACCGCATTGATGTTATGCATTTTCCCGATAATGCTGTATGGTTTATTCCTTGGAAACCGACTATTGTTACTTTGCATGATATAAGCCCGCTGTTGCTCAAGAATCTACAAATAACATCAGCGCGGATGCTCTTCGTTATTCGGATTATGTATTTTTTTATTTGCAAAAACGCTCGTTTGATCATTACAGATTCGGAAACCTCTCGAAAAGATATTTTGTCGTTTCTTTCCGTATCGCCTGAAAAAATTGTTACAGTGCCTCTTGCGTGTCCGAATATTTTCATCGAACATGCTCGAAAAGAATCTACCGATGTTAAAAAGAGCGTCAAAAAATCAAGCGAACAGTATGTACTTTTTGTCGGCGGGGTAGACCGGCGGAAAAATGTTATAAAGTTAGTTGAAGCAGTAGAGATTCTTCGTTCGCTTACGAAGAAAAATATACGATTGATTCTGGCGGGTGTACATACTGGGAGCAAAGGATTGCACTACATTTCCCGCGAAATGCTCGTATACGATACATCTATCGAAGATTTTCTTGTACTTCGAGGGCATGTACGCGATGAAGAGTTAATACAGTTATATAAAGGGGCGTCGGTGTTTGTGTTGCCGTCTCTCTACGAAGGGTTTGGGCTTACCGTCCTTGAAGCGATGTCGTGCCGTACACCAGTAATTGTCAGTGACAGTGAATGGGGGCGAGAAATTACCGGAGGAAATGCAGTATTCGTCGATCCTCATGATGCACATGATATTGCGCGGGGGATTCAATCCATTCTTGCCGATGAGAAAAAAGTTTCTGAATTAGTCGAAAAAGCGGCAGTGCATTTTCAACAGTTTTCATGGCAAAAAACGGCGGCTTTAACTCTGGAACACTATAAAAGACAGGTTACAAGATGTGCGGAATAGCAGGGTTTGTTAGAAATAAGCAACATTCAGACAGCGATTTTGAAACATTAGAAAAGATGCTTAAAGTTATCGCACATAGAGGTCCGGACGATCAAAAAATATATTCCGATAATAAGCTGATGATTGGTTTTCGGCGCTTAAGCATTATTGATATTCAAACAGGGCAACAACCCATTTTCAACGAGGATAAATCGGTTGTTATTGTTTGTAACGGAGAAATATATAATTACAAAACCCTGCGCATGGAGCTTGAAGAAAAAGGGCACATATTCCACTGTAATTCCGATGCGGAAGTAATTGTGCATCTTTATGAAGAATACGGTGAAGATTTTCTAGTTCATCTTGATGGAATGTTTGCTCTTTGTTTGTGGGATATACAAAGTAAGAAATTGTTTCTTGCCCGCGATCCTGTCGGGAAAAAGCCGCTTTATTATATGCATAAAGAAGAAGTGTTTGTTTTTGCATCTGAACACAAAGCGTTTAATGAGTATCCATACTTTACGCGGGAATTGGACATGTGTGCGGCCGGCAACTATTTTATACTCAATTATATACCTTATCCTCAAACCATTTATAAGAATGTATATAAAGTGCCTCCGGGCAGTGTTCTTGTTTTAAATCAAGGAAAAATCCAAATACGTAAGTATAGGCATTGTTATGCGCAGGGTATTGACACATCTATGACATTTGAAACAGCAAAAAAGGTTCTTCGTGAGAAATTCTTTGCGGCGGTTGAAAAACGTTTAATGAGCGATGTGCCTCTTGGCGTCTTGTTAAGCGGCGGGTTGGATTCAAGCGGTATTGTTGCCGCATTGCATCATATCGGCAGAAAGGATATACCGACTTTTTCGGTGAGTTTCAAGTCATATCCTAAATATGACGAAGGCAATTTCAGCCAACAGGTTGCAGATTATTTTAAAACCGACCATACAGTATTCAATGTAGAACAGGACTGTTTAGAATTGCTTGAAACAGTTATATATCATATGGACGAACCGATTGCTGATAAAGCGCTTATACCATCATGGCTCATTTTTCAAAAAGCGTCAAAGCATGTGAAAGTGATCTTATCGGGAGAAGGAGCGGACGAACTTTTCGGCGGTTATAAGAAATATCAATGGTTGAGTGTGATACCTAATTCGCCTGTGGGCATTGCGCATCTTTTGGAAAAAGGTTATGCTCAAAACCGGAGAATCAAAAAGTGTGCTCGTTTGATTTCTTTGCCCGCAGGAATAGAAAAAATTATCGCGTGGGACAGAGTATTTCTGCCGGATGAATTTACGGCTCTCATTCCTGAAAAACAGAGTGTTTCAAGCGATCTTTCAACAACATATGATCCGATAAATAAACACTATGCGTTATGTGAACAAACCATGATGTGGGATTTCCTATGGTTTTTGCCGGAGAATCTATTGATGAAAGTTGATAAATTGAGTATGGCTCACGGGTTAGAAGCTCGGGCGCCATATTTGGATAGGGAACTTGTTCAGTATGCGTCTTCGTTGCCTCGCAAATATAAGACAAACATTTTTTCATCAAAAACTATTCTGCGTTCATTATTTAAAGAACTGCTTCCTGAAACAATCCTCAAAAGGAAAAAACACGGTTTTACCTTACCGATTAACGAATGGCTGAAAGATTCTGAGAATCCTGTGATGAAAAAATATTTTTCGTATAAAAAGATATTATCATCCCGTTTTTTTAACAGAAATGCCGTAGAGCATCTTTTACTACAGCACCGTTCTAATACGGCAGATTGTACGCGGCAATTATGGAATATACTCACTTTTTATATTTGGACTGAACAAAATGATATCATCTGATACACAACCCAAACATATTACTATAGCGCATCTTACGACCGACTCTCAAATGGGAGGCACAGAACATATGATACTCAGTGTTGCCAACGGCCTGAATGCGCAGTCCTTCCGTTCGATTGTTATAACTTTAGTTGATGGCGGAGAGCTTCGGGAACGGTGCAATAAAGCGAATATTCCCTATTATTCCGTACAGATGAAATCGAAATGTGATGTTTCCGCATATTATCGTTTAAAAGCGTTGTTGCGTTCTTTAAAGATAGATATTTTGCATACTTATTTATTCCATGCAAATGCATTAGGTCGTGTTGCTGGGAAACATGCTAGTATTCCCGTCATTATATCAGGACAGCGCAATGTTGATCCGTGGCGCAAATGGTATCATACTGTTATTGACCGTATAACTGCGCGGTACGCAAACCTAATTATTTCGAATTCCCGAGCAGGAAAACAGATGCTTGTCGACAGTGCTGTCGCCGCTTCAGAAAAAATTGCGGTTGTTCATAACGGTATAGATATCGACTATTATCCTGATTGCAGTATAAAAAAACAGATTGCGTATCCCGTTAAACTACTTACAATAGGCAGTTTGACGCACAAAAAAGGGCACAAATACCTCATTGATGCACTCTCAGAGCTACATTCTATTGGTGTGGATTGTACATTAACTATTCTCGGCGAGGGGCAACTTGAACAAGAACTGATACTCTATGCACGCGACAAATCTTTAGAAAATGCTGTGCGATTTGAAGGGTTTAAACCGAATGTTACTGATTATTTATCACAAACGGATATCTTTGTCCTTCCTTCGTTGTGGGAAGGGTTGCCGGTTGCTCTGATGCAGGCGATGGCATGCGGCATTCCGTGTGTTGCAACCAACGTAGGCGGTATCAAGGAATTGATAGAAAACGATATGAACGGCATTCTTGTTGAACCGCACAATTCCCATCGTTTATGCAACGCCATTTTAAGACTGGTTAAAAATGATGAGTTACGGTATACTTTCGGTAGCAAAGCGCGTACTACTATTGCGCAAGAGTATTCTAAACGGCATATGATATCGACACTTGAAAATACGTATAAAACTTTTTTTAAGGAATCTTCTTTATGACACTGATGCGTATTGGAGTCATTTCTGATACCCATATCCCCGATAGGGCTTCAGTTATACCTACGGAAGTTGTCGCGGCGTTTCATGGCGTCGACAGTATCATTCACGCCGGAGACTTTACCAGTATAGATGTAGTTAATACACTGCAGTCTATTGCTCCTTTGCATGCGGTACACGGCAATATGGATGAATATCAGATTAAACAGCAGTTCCCTTCAAAGAAAATTATTGATGCGGGCCGCATCCGTATCGGATTGGTTCATGGGCATGAGGCGGGGTATGAAAATATCAAGCAAGGTATAGAACGGCTTTTTAAAAATGATTCGGTTGATTGTATCGTGTATGGGCATACCCATCGTCCAGAGAAAGCAGTAATTGGCGGCACGCTCTTTTTTAATCCGGGTTCTGCTGTCGGCGACCGCTCACAATCGATAGGTATATTTACCATAACGGATACAACTTTTGATGCGGATATAATTTCATTTTAAATAATTTATACAAAACAGAGGGTTCAATGGAAAAATTATGGGCGCCATGGCGTATCGAGTATATTCTTAACGCCGATAAAAGCGGCGAGTGTATTTTTTGCAATGCGTTGGAAGGGAACAGCAAAGACAATCACATAATTATTATTCGCGATACGTGTTTTGCGTTATTAAATAAATATCCGTATAATAGCGGCCATTTAATGGTTGCGCCTAAAAAACATACTGATGACCTTGCATTATTATCACGTGATGAATTGGCAGATATGATGGAGCTTACGCGCGATTGCAAACAGCTTTTAACAAGCGTAATGAACCCGCACGGCTTTAATATTGGAATCAATCTCGGACGAGTGGCGGGCGCTGGTATCCTTGACCATATTCATATCCATATTGTTCCACGGTGGAATGGCGATACTAATTTTATGCCGGTGATCGGTGATACGAAAGTGCTTCCTCAATCATTATATGATACGGGTATTGTATTGAAAAAAAAGGCACAGGAATTATCATTGGATTAAAGTTTTAGAGCATGTTACCGATTCTAATGAGAGGAGTATGCAGTAATTGGTTGTGGAAATCGGCGTGTAAATAAAATGTTCATTGAGCAGAGAGAATTTAATTCCATAACATTGATGCATAATATCCCAAAATTGACTTAAAAGATACTATAATAAGCGAGAATGTAACATAAAGGGAATGCAATGTCTCAATCCCCATCAAAAACAGAGGTGCGGAAAGCACGTATAAGCAAAGAAGAACAAATCGTTCAGCGTATTGTAGAACTGTTGAATGAAAAAGGATATGAATACGAACGCGACGCCCGTCCGCTGATATGTTGGAAATATAATGTTAACTCTTCCCGCGATTTGACTATGGAACAGAAGGAAGAAGTGAAAAATGCCCTCGAAAACGGGACGTTCCAAAAATGGGGAGAAGAATATAAAAATCAAGTGTTAAGCAATCAAATTGATGTGGTCAAGCAAATAGAACAAATGGCATCGGCTCCTGAGGCGCTTATTTCTACCAAAATAGCAGATCAAAGCGATGTAAAAAAACAAGATAAAAAATCTGATTCTTCTGTAAAAAAATCGACAACTTCAACGGCAAAAAAAGATGTTGAAGAGAAAATCGAAGCCAAAAGCGATATATTGCTATCTCCGAAAACGAAAGACAAAGAAGCTTCGGGCAAACCTCAAAAACTTGTTGAGTCTTCAAATATAAAAATTGAAAAGCTGGATAAACCGTCAGCGAGTGTCCCAAAAATAAACTTGAAGATGCCTGCTGAAAGCGTGCAGAAAGTTCAAGTTGAATCAAATGCTATCGAACCGCCGGAAAAACCATTACAAAACGAACAGCCGTTGCCCGCCGCTACAGCAAATGCGAGCGTTATAGAAGAAGAAAAAACGGTTCAGCCGCAGAAAACTCCTGTGACGCCGTCCAAAAAAGATCAATTAGTAGTTAAAACTGATGGTGAAGAAGAAAAATTTCAGATGGGATATGAGGAAGCTCAAAGAATTGTAAAAGCTCGTTTCTCCCCAAATGCATACCAAGATTTTTCTACAACAACTGTTGTCGTGGTACTGTTGAGCATTATATTATTTCTCGTTTCTCTCACAATAAATTTTATTCTAATATCGGGTAAAGATTTACCCGGCTGGTTGAAATTTATTTGTAATCTTTTCAACTAATCTCTACAATACTCCTTTTAGTTACAGCATATTAAAGAATGTTTGAAAGGAATTGATATGAAAATTTCTCGAGATCGTTTTCTGGAAACTTTTCTTGAGCTGGTATCAATAGATGGCGCGCCTCGAAACGAAAAAAATGTTAATGCTTATATCCGGCATGTCCTAAACGATTATGTAACATCGATCGAAGAAGATACTGCCGGCGATATATTGCAAGGGAATAGCGGCAATTTATTGATTACTTTAAAGGGAACTGACCCATCTCTGCCGCCGATCATTCTTTCTGCGCATATGGATACCGTGAGCAGTACATGCGGTATTGTACCAACGGTTGCCGGAGACAGAATCACATCGGGAGGAGCAACCATTCTTGGCGCCGATGACCGTCTCGGCATTGCAATTATCTGCGAAGTTGTGCGTTCTTTGAAAGAAAATCAAGAACGGTATGGCGATGTCGAAATTGTTTTCTCTATTTGTGAGGAAATAGGGCTCTGCGGCGCTAAGGAATTTGATTATTCTCGGTTGACGGGAAAAGCAGTGTTTGTTCTCGATAGCGGTGACACAGATGTGGGAACAGTAATATGTAAATCTCCCACAGGGATTCGATATGATGCTGAAATACATGGAAAGGCGGCGCATGCAGGAATTGCGCCTGAAACAGGAGTCAATGCGATTGAAATTGCGGCAAAGGCGATAGCACGCATTGAACAAGGACGCCTCAGCCCTACAATGACTGCAAATATTGGCAAAATTGAAGGCGGTTCCGCATTTAATGTGGTTCCTGACATTGTGCGGTTAAATGGCGAAGTCCGGTCGTATATTGATAACGATGCACACAAATACATTCAAAATGTTAAATCAATTTTTCACGAAGAGGCAGTAAAAAAAGGCGGTTCTGCATCTATTGTCGTTTATGATAACTTTACTGCGTTTGATGTTTCTCCCGAGTCTTTGGTAATCGAATTATGCCGTAAGGCATTTAAGGGAAAAATTATTTTGGAATCGGCTTTTGGCGGAAGTGATGCAAATGTTTTTAATCAAAAAGGGTTTCCTGCTGTTGTATTAGGCATTGGTGCACGGAAGTTGCATTCCTGTGACGAATATGTGGTTATCGATGAGATTGTAAGCGCCGCAGAATGGATATATAATATCGTTCTTGCCGCGGGCAAATAATTTTAATACCCTGATTTCGGTCGAAATACTTCGATATTTGCGCTGTTGGTATATGGGGAGCGGGGTACCTTTGTTTTGTCAATCAGAGTAAAACGTTTTCCCGTATCATTACAAATAAATGTTACGTATGCTGTTTTACTGTTGCACACCTGACACCGAATAGGTGCTATGCGGGGAATATCAAGAAAGCGGTTGCCGCATGTTGTACAGCGGTATTCCCAGACAAGATTTTCGGGCGCATTTTTTCTATTAAAATACATATTGATATACATAATTCCAATGTATCCCCAAATAACAGTAAGCAAAAGAATAAAGAAGACTGATGCGGCTTTCCGAATGTCTTCTTTTTTAATGCGGATTTGTGTTTTCTTTTCTTTTTCTATGGTGATTTCTGCTGTTTGTTCTTGTTTTTCTTCGAATGAGTCGACTTGTACAACCGGAAAGAATTTCTTAGAACTGCATACCGGGCAATTCAGTTCAGGTGTCCAGACAATCTTTTGGCGTTCTCCGCACTCTTGGCATTTAACGAGGCATTTTGCTTGAGGCTGGGTTTCATCGGGAGAACCGGCGGTTTCTATGCCGGTATTGCGGTTTTGTCTATTGAGATTCTGATTGCTTCTATCCTGTTCGTCCACAGAACGCACCCCTAATAATTAAGTCTTATGGTTCACTTAATTATATCGGAAGTGTTAGCATTATAATTAGCAGATATAACGAGAATTCGGACGATAGGTGCTTAGTTGTCTTTGCCTAAATAGTCGCCGGTTCGAGTGTCGATTTTGATTATATCGCCTTCTTTAATAAACAGCGGGACTTCAAACTCATATCCGTTTTCGACCGTAGCAGGTTTGAGGACGTTTGATACAGTATCCCCCTTATGTCCGGGTACGGTAGAAATTACTTGCATACTGACACTTACCGGCATTTCAAGTTCAATAGGCTTTTCTCCATGGAACATGATAATTACATCCAGCCCGTCTTTAAGGAAGCGTTTATTGTCGCCGATGATTTCTTCGCTGAGAAATATCTGTTCATAGGTATCAAGCTTCATAAAATAATACAAATCGCCTTCATGATATAAGAATTGAACATCTCTTGATACGAGCGTAATTTGTTCAAGTTCTTCGTTTGGGCGGTATTTATTGGAATACATTTTTCCATTTGCAAGGTTACGGAATGAAAACTGGTAGAATGCCGCTCCTTTTCCGGGGGAACGATAAGAAAGGTCGACAAGGATATGGATATCACCGTTTATTAAAACAGCATTCCCTTTGCGTAACAAGGATGCTTTTGTCATAGAGAGAGCCCTCACTTTTGATTCAGTTTCGAAAAATTTTAGCGTAATATACAGCAAAACTTAAAAAAAATCAAGCATTCTGTATTTGTGTTTGCGAAAATTATAAAAAGAAAAGGAAATTTGCCGCTATGCTTCCTACGGTTTCGATAGCTTTCCTGAAAGGGGTGTTTCTGATAGATTCCCAGCGGATATCATCAAGTCCCTGCTGAGGAGATTTGATATTAAATAAAACAGGTAAGTTACGGTTTGTTGCGTCAGTACCAAATGAGTGTACGCGCAACCATGCTTCACCGGTAGGCAAAACGTCGGAAATATAATTTATTGCGAGTTGTCCATTGTCGAATATTTTTGTGGTTAATTTTCTACCCGCTTCAAAGTTGCCAATCGTTGCATCAGGAACAATCTCGAATGCATTGAGCGTTCCTATAAAGAGGTCTTCAGTGATGTCTATCATGCTATGAGGCACATCAATGAAAAAGTTTTTTCAGATGCCGTCGATAAGAATTTTTTTGCCGGAATAAACAATTTTATCCATTGCATTTGGTGTTGGGTTATTGGTATCTGGTTTGGCGTAAATCCCTTCAAACATATTTTTTGTAAATTTTCCGAGAGCGCCAAGCAAACCGTCTTTTTTCCCTTCCTGAAGTGATCCGTTTTGATCGACATATCGAAATTTAGCGCCGAAAAGGGAATCTAATATTGCGTTGTTGAAGTTTAAGAGAGCGTCTGTTATGTCTTTCCCGATGCGTTTTGAAAAATCAGAATGTTCATAGGCTGTATCGTATTCTATTTTTCCGTTCCGAATGAAATAATTGTCACTGCCGGGATGTGCAAGAAATTGATCTTCTTTGTATAATTTTATTTGTTGCTTTAAGGATATTCCTTGAGTTTTGTTTATATATGACTGGTTTGATGAAGCGGGTTGTTGCTGAGCATACTTTTGGATATTTTTAAATTCCTGAATATTTTTTGCTTTATAAGATGAATTCGGCTGTTCCGAAACAGGCAGTTCTTGGATAGGTTGTTCCGGATGGGGAAGATTGTTTTGCGGTGTGTTTGGAATAAGTGTTTCCAATGTTTTTTTGAAAGCATCGTTATTTTTATCAATACGTGCCGGATTTGTAATCGGAGGAAGAGGAGTAACTGCATTCTGGTCGATACGTATATTTTCCATATAGGTTCCGTATAGTACTGTTGAGAGTTAAACTATTTACCATTGGGTAATAAAGCAAAAAATGTTCCAAAATAGTGAATATTTTTTAATGCGTACCGTATTCTTTTGTGTATGAGTAGTATCGGCTATAGAGTTATTCCTTTTAGAATAGTAGTGTAGATAACAAATTGTCGGGCAATCGGTTGTAATAGTAATAGAAGAGATTGCTGTATATTTCGGACAAGATCGGAAAATATCATACAGGCGAACTGCAAAAAAAACTTGAATATCGAACTGAGATATGACACAACAATAGAGATATAAAAATATGTCAAAGAACGAAAAATACCACAATGGAAATTTTATGAACTATTTTAAATTTATGATAGTAATTGTATTCTTTATCAATATGTCCATGATGTTGAATGCCGCTTCACAAGAGATGGATAATGAATCAGTGGTTCCGGAAATGGATAATACAGCGTCAATAGTAGACAGCGAAATCTCTTACGATAATGACAGCACTGAGAACCAAACCGGAGAAGTTTCCTCCGATGCACTGCAATCTCGAATACAATACCGCCAGCACTATTATGACCGTTTTGAAATTTTAAAAAAACAGCTCGACAACGACGCTGATAATGTTGAGCTTCTTCTTGAAACAAGCAATGCCGCACAAATGCTTGCAAAACGGGATGAAGCTATTGATATGTGTCGTAAAGCCGTTAAAATAATGAAAAACAATGATCGCTATTCTGCAGAAGAAGTCATCACTGTTCAAAAAAAGATCATTGCAATGCTTGTTCGAACCCAGAATGTTAATATGGCAATAGTAGAGTTTAAAGAATTAACGCTTCTTTTCCCTGAAAATGCAAAAATCCGTGCAGATTTTGCTCAATTTCTCATAACACACGGGTTTCCGCGCCGTGCGTTTCTTGAATATAAAAAGATTCTTTCCGTTATACCGGATGATGTGTCGGTTTTGGAACAGATTTTGTTCCTTAAAGATCAGGGTTATATCTCGGCTGAAGAAGCTGAGCCTCTTCTAAACAAATAAATAGGCATACTTTTTTATTCGTTATTTTGTATCTTTCGATGTAAGAAAAAAAATTGTAATGATTTTTGCTAGTAATTGTTTTAAATAATGAAAGTTAGTAAAGATATTTACAGCAGTTTGTAAGTATTATGATGTAACTCACTCAATAATTAGTATTCTTACAAAAGTTTTGGGGGAATAATCGTTAATCCATGAAAGCGTTAGACAAATTATTATCATTATATTTGGATGACGAATGCACTCCGGCTCAAAAAGTGGAAGTTGAAAAAAGGTTTGCGGAAGAAAACGGTTATCGGGACGTATATAAACATTATATGAATATTCGCGATGTAATGAAGAGGTTACCCCAATGCGAGCCGTCTGCAGATTATCATAAAAAATTTGCAGAAAAAGTAAAAAAACTCTCAAAAGAATCCTCTAAAGTCATTGTGTTTCCAAACAAATATTTTTGGCGTGTTGGATTTGTTGGGGTGGCAGCAATGCTTTTACTTTTTGCAGGAATGTTTTTGGTGAATACGAAAAGTGATGGAATTTCCTTTCCTGTTATTACCTTTATACAAGGGAAAGCCGTTATATCAGATGAATCTAACCTCCTTGAAGTGGCATCGATAAATCGGCGGATTAGCATTGGCGAGCGTCTTCATACAGGCGCCTTTTCTTTGGTTGACTGCGAACTAAAAAATAAATTCAAAATAAGTCTAAAAGAAAATACCAGTATTTATATAGATGAAATTTCAAACGGTAATCAGAATGCGACATTAGTATGCCGCTTAGAGCAAGGTATTATTTTAGCTGACGTAAACAAAACAAAGAATAACGAATTGCCTAATTTTCAAGTCATTACTGATTTGGTTACTGTAAAAGTGCGTGGTACTCAGTTTATGGTTCAAGCTGAACAGACTGGCGATGCTAAACAGGTTTCTGTGGCAGTTTTAGACGGAGAAGTTGAAGTTTCCCGAGAAATAATGACGGGAAGAAATAAAGATGTGGTTCAACATGAAACGTTTACTGTAAAAGAAAACCAAAAGATGGTATTCGATACCCAAGGTGCAGTTCATCGGCAAAAAGAGTTATCAACCGATGATTTTAAAACACTATCGGAAGTATATGATATAGGCAAACGCGACGTTAAGATTAATTATCAAGCCACCCCTTCGGCAGAACAAACTCCTTTTAGGTCGGATTCTTATACCAAATAATTATTCCTGTAGAAAAATCATGTAGATTAAATTTTCTTCTTGCTGTACTATTTAACAGTTTGAGGAATTAGTATGCGTAATTGAAGAAAGAATACAGGAAACAATGGATTTGTTCATGTATTACTCGGCACGGGAGATAATGTTTTTTGTTTTCATGCTCATCTCCGCTGTCTTGGTAATCGTGCTTTCTTTTTTTCTTCTTCGAAAATGGCAGGGCCGCAGGATAATCCGCAAAAATATCAGGCGTATAGAATTTTATATTGCGGGAGGTGAAATTTCATCCGAGTTATGCTGTGAAATGGGACATAGTTATATGCAGTTGAAAAGTGTCAAGAAAGCATGCCATTGGTACGAAAAAGCGATTGAAATTGATCCGGATTTAATGGAACCATATGTTTCCCTTGCGGAAATTTTTAAGAAAGAAAAAGAATATGTGAAATTGCGTGAAGCCTACGAAAAGCTTAATTCGCTTAATAGCAATGATCCTGAGATTCTCAGAGAATTGGGGTGGGCGTATTATCATTGCAATGAATTGGATAGAGCGGTGAACGCATTGGAACAAGTAAAAAATATGATTCCCAGCGATATACATACTCGCTATGCCTTAGGATTGCTCTATCTAGAACAAGGAAAAAAAATACAAGCTATCCAAGAGTACCGCGAATTAAAAAAGCTGGATGAAAAACGCGCTGATGAACTATTCGTTTTTATATATCCCAACGAAGAACATATCGATCTCGACGAACTCGCAAAAATTCATCAGGAAATTGATGATCCAAATATCCAGCTTGAAGATGAAGAAAGCGAATTTTTTGAAGAAGATGAAGACCAAGAAGAACCATTCAAAGATTAACTTTTCAGCAACCGCTTTTTTATAATGAACCCAGACAAATTTTTTAATATTAAAGAAATATATTATACCATTCAAGGCGAATCCAGTTACAGCGGTTTTCCCTGTGTGATGCTCCGTTTTGCAGAATGCAATATTCGTTGTAACTATTGTGATACTCCTGAGGCGCTCACCGCGCAAGACGGACAGCTGTGGGAACAGGAAAAACTTCTTGAGGCTATTTATTCTTATCCCTGTAAACTCATCGAGTTTACAGGCGGCGAACCGTTAGTCCAAAAAGGGCTTCCTGAATTGTCTCGCATACTGATTTCTGAAGGGTTCACTATACTGATTGAATCAAACGGAACTTACGATATAAGTTTATTTCCTAAGGAAGTAATATTTATTCTTGATGTCAAATGTCCGGATAGCGGCGCGGGCAATACGTTTCTGCTTGCAAACCTGACTCATATTTCAATGAAAGATGAACTGAAATATGTCCTCTCAAGTTACGATGATTACAAGTGGTCTGTGGAGTTCATAAAACACCACAATCTTCTAAAGAAATGTTCTCATATCTTCTCGCCTGTTTGGGGGCGAGTGGAGCCGCGCAGTTTGGCTGAGTGGATGCTCGAAGATGGATTGGAAAATATTCGTATGCAAATACAACTGCACAAAATTATATGGGGGCCGAAAGCCAAAGGAGTATAAAGTGGCATATGCTCTGGTGTTATTAAGCGGAGGGCTTGATTCCTATACAACCGCCGCATTAGCTATGCGGCAAGGATTTGAACTCTATGCTTTGACTATTTTTTATCACCAAAGACATCATGTTGAAGTTGAAGCCGCAGGTAAGATTGCTTGCAAGCTTAAGGTGAAAAAGCATTTGGTTCTCAATCTTGATATTCTCAAAGCTATCGGCAATTCGGCTCTAACGGATGCTATTGCTGTTCCTGAAAATAGAACTGATGAACAAATATCTGCCGAAATTCCTGTTACCTATGTGCCTGCTCGGAATACAATTTTTCTCTCGTATGCCCTTGCGTGGGCAGAAGTAATTGGAGCTCGAGATATTTTTATCGGTGTGAATGCTGTTGATTATAGTGGTTATCCCGATTGCCGCCCTGAGTTTATTGAAGCGTTTGAACGAATGGCGAATCTGGGTACAAAGGCGGGTGTTTCTAATAAGCCGTTTACTATACGTACCCCTCTAATTCATCTGACAAAATGCGAAATTATCCGGCAAGGCTATTCAGCCGGTTGTGATTATAGCCTTACCGTCAGTTGTTATCAACCGGATGGAGCGGGCAGAGCATGTGGAAAATGCGACAGCTGTTGCCTGCGAAAAAAAGGTTTTCTTGAAGCGTGTATTCCTGACCCGACCATATATCAGAAGTAAGATTCATCCTTTTTTCTTTTTCTTCATTTGAAAAATAGTAGAAATAGTATTGTTGAAAACCTCAATAATCGTTTTATCTTCTGAAATAACGGTTATTCTTTTCACAGACGTTTTGTGATTGATGCAAAAGTCTATAATCCCTTGTAGCATCTGTTCGGCAACAGTAAAAAGATGAACATGCAGGGTATCAAGAAAAAAAGGAATTATATGTATTGATTGAACATTGTGTGATGCCGCAAGAAGTAAGCTGTTTTTAACATATGCTGAACACGCATTGACAGCAATATGCATTTCTTGAGAGATACAGGCGCAATGAATAAGTTTTTTATAAGGTAAATTTCCGCTTTCAGTAATGATTGATATACCTTCTGCTACCGGTCCTTGGTCGATGGCTTGTTGTTCAATCTCAGTGCCCGCTCTTTTTTTTATGTCGTTTGAGATTGGGTTTCCCATCCACAGATATGTGTTGGTTGGAAAAATAAGCGCGTCAGCACCGATTTGGTGATATACGCCATTGAGAATCAAAAGTTCAGTGTTTACCAGTGTTATTGACATTGAAAATCTCCTTAAGAATGTTTTGATATCACTCTATCTTTTTCTTCCTTTAAATGCCAGAAAAACCTTTTGTTACGTAATTTATAAAAATTTTTCTTATCATCCTCTACCATTTGAAATAAATATATGTTATAATGGATTTGTCGTTGGCAAAAAAGACATGAAAGGGATCAGAATGAAGCAGTTTTTATCGAAGAAAAATATATTCATCGCTTCAGGCCTTATTACATTAGCAGTTGACCAACTTACTAAATTTTTTGTTTCCGCTATTGCTGTTAGTGATCCTGCAACGGAAAGTTATCATATCATTAGTTTATTTGAGAAGATGATTGGTTCTGCGGGAATACATTTTTTCTTTATCAATGTACGGCACTATTTTGAAATGCACCAGCTTTTTATTCGTATGATCCTTTTGCCGTGTATAGGGATTTATATTGCATACTATCTGATTTCAAAACGGATATCTAAAATATCAGTTTACTATGCAATGGGTTTGTTAATCGGCGCACTGCTCGGTAATGCGGTTGATATCATTTTTCGAGGGTATGTTGTTGATTGGATCGGTTATTCTTCGTTTGCAGGCGAATACGAATTGAATTTTGCAATCAACTATGCCGACATTGCGGCGTTAGTCTCATTTCCCATCGTGTTAGTCGGCCTGCGTTCTGTACGGACTATCTCGCTTGTTGAAGAAAGACAAGAAGAATCTATCATTTCGTTGGCGGCGTAATCAGTTATTAGAACAGTTCTACAATAGCATATTCTAGGTACACACATAAAAAACTATTTTATCAATTATCTTGTGGGTAAATTTAAATTAAAGTGTTGCGAATAAAGTATTCATAATGCTATTATGTTTGGGCATATTTGAATCCACTAGCGTTAAAGTTACCCCATGAGTAATTTCCAAAAAACAAGAAATCTCGGTTTTATAGCCCATATCGATGCAGGGAAAACAACTGTTACCGAGAGGACGCTTTTTTACACTCACCGAACACATAAAATCGGTGAGATTGATGACGGAACAACCGTTATGGATTATCTGCCCGAAGAACGGAAACGTGGCATTACCATTACTTCTGCCGCAACAACCGTACACTGGAACGATTACCGATTTAACATTATTGACACTCCCGGGCATGTCGATTTTACCATAGAAGTGGAACGTTCATTACGTGTATTAGATGGCGCCGTTATCATTTTTTGCGCACGAGGCGGTGTGGAACCCCAATCCGAAACAGTATGGCGCCAAGCAGATAAATATAAGGTGCCTCGACTGGCGTTTGTTAATAAAATGGATCGGGCAGGCGCAAGTTTTAACCGGTGTATCGATATGATGAAAAGCCGGTTGCGAGCCACCCCTGTTCCGATTCAAATCCCCATGGGCAAAGAAGATTCGTTTACCGGTGTTATAGATTTAATCAGGATGGAGGCAGTTTATAATTCTGACGAGGACGAAGGCACAACAGTTATCAGAGAACCCATCCCGAACGACTATTTGGAACAAGCGCGTACTTACCGAGAACACATGATAGAAATACTCGCCGAACATAGCGAGAAACTCCTTGATAAATATGTAAACTCCGAGCCGATCTCGGAAAAAGAAATTCATACGGTATTACGGAAAGCAACTATTGCTAATCATATTGTGCCGGTATTATGCGGTGCGGCATTAAAAAACAAAGGGATTCAACCCCTGCTTGATGCAATTGTCGATTATCTCCCCTCTCCAAATGATATTCCCCCCGTTGAAGGTATTGAACCGGAAACCGGTGAAATAAAATTACGCAAAATGGTAATCAATGAACCGTTTTGCGGTTTAGTGTTTAAGGTTATAACTGACAAGGACACACGGCTAGTGTTTTTGAAAGTATATTCAGGTAAAATTTCCAAAGGATTAGTTACGCAGAACATGACCTGTGATAAAGCCGAACGCATTGCCCGAATATTTTATATGCACGCAAATAAACGTGAACGTGCCGATGAGGCGTATGCAGGCGATATCGTTGCGCTGACGGGTTTGAAGTTTGCTATGACTGGCGATACGTTGTGTGACCCTGAACATCCCATAATATTAGAAAAAATTGAAATTCCGGAACCGGTCATTTCGCTTGCAATCGAACCCAAGAAGAAAGTGGATGAAGATAAGCTTCTTGAATCGCTTAAAAAAGCAGGGCAGGATGACCCTACATTTAGTTTCCGTATCGATAATGATACCGGGCAAAAAGTTATTTCAGGAATGGGGGAATTACATCTTGAAGTAGTCGTCAACCGGTTATTTGAAGACTTTAATGTTGAAGTAAACACAGGAAAACCTCAAGTCGTTTACCGCGAAACGGTCATGAAAAAAATAACTCATGAGTCGGAATTCAATAAAGTTATTGCTGATAAGACACATTATGCAAAGCTGGCTCTTCAATTGGAACCGCTGGAACGAAATACCGGTTTCTTTTATGTAGATAACATTAAACGGGAAGATGTCTTGCCGGCTGTTCATCAGTGGATAGAAAAAACAATCATAAGCGCTTCACATTCAGGTGTCATTAGCGGGTATCCGTTGACTGATCTTAAAGTAACTTTGCTGGATGTCGGATATAACCCTATCGAATTAAGTGAATTGGCAATATGTGCAGTCGCAAATATCGCATTAAACGATGCTCTTCATAAAGGCAAACCGAAGCTATTAGAGCCAATTATGAGGCTGGATGTTATCGTTCCGGATAAATACACCGGCCCTGTTATCGGCGATATAAATGCGCGCGGAGGGCAATTGCAGGACATAACTTTTAATGAGGATGTTTCAGGTAACCCTTCTGCAGATGTCTTGAAAAATATTACTGCACAAGCCCCGTTGTCAGTTTTATTTGGCTATAGTACTTCTTTACGGTCGTTGACCGAAGGGCGTGGAACGTTTAATATGAAATTCTCCCATTTTGGAGATAAGAATGATTAAGTGTGTAATTCGATTAGGTGTTAAAAAAGGGCATAATAATGAAAACTGATACAATTGATCCGCGTAATATTTCATTAGTCCAGTTTAAATCTCTTTCCACAGAACAAAAAGTGGCATTCTATCAAAAAGAGGGGGCTCTTTTCGACGTGCTTCTTTCTCAACAGTTTTCAAGAGAACTTTTGGAAGAAATATGCACTATTGCTAATGCTACTCGCAAAATTGCTAAAAGTTATGAAGGTATGATGTGGCTCCAGACGGTCTTAGCTCACAAACGGGCAATGTTGTATTTTATTCAGCCTTCAACTCGGACATTTCTCTCATTCCTTAACGCATGCCATATTCTAGGAATCAAAGTTTCAGAAGTGCGCGATCCATCGACGTCATCCGAAGTAAAGGGAGAAACGCCTTCCGATACGATACGGACATTTTCAAGTTATGTTGACGTTATTATCATGCGCCACCCGTCCGAAGGGTTTGCAGAAACTGCGGCATGGGTACTGAATAATTCTGATCGCCCTGTTCCTGTGATCAACGCGGGTTCCGGCAGAGACCAGCATCCTACACAGGCGTTGTTGGATATATACACTCTGGAACGCTCTTTTGAAGAAAACGGCGGCATAGACGGAAAATCCATCGCCATGGTTGGCGACTTAATGCGCGGCAGGACTGTGCGGTCGTTGAGTTATCTGCTGACGAATTATAATGGGGTGAAAATATTTTATGTTGCTCCAAATGAGTTGAGAATGGGTGATGACATTAAATCAGTGCTTAGCAGAAACAATATTCAATTTTTCGAAAACGATGATATTGAATCGGTGTTGCCGCACGTTGATGCAGTCTATATGACGCGTATTCAAGATGAGTATGAGGTTGTGGGAGCAATCAGTGAAAAAGAATACGAGCGTTTTCATCTTTTAGAACGGCATTTATCCCTAATGAAAAAAGATGCGATTATTATGCATCCTTTGCCGAGGCGCAAAGAAATAGACCCTTCAATCGATAATGATTCTCGAGCAATGTATTGGCGGCAGGAAAGAAACGGAATGTGGGTTCGAGCGGCTCTTCTGATAAAGATTTTTCAGAAAGAGAAGCAGGTACTCAATTATTTTTCTCAGCATAGCAATATAGTATAAGATTATGAAAATTACTTCAGTAGTTCTGCATCAGATTGCCGGCAGTCCTGACTCGTTCTGTTACGATCTGCCGCAATTTGTATTTGCGGGTAAGTCGAATGTTGGCAAGTCATCGTTATTGCGCACTCTGGTAAATAATAAAAAACTGGTGCGCGTCGGACAGAAACCCGGTGTAACCAGATCGATCAATTTCTTCAAGGTTAATGAAGAATGTTATTTTGTCGATGTGCCGGGATATGGATATGCAAAAACGTCAAAAACCGCTCAAGAACAATGGAAATATTTGCTCAATCAATATTTCCGTGAAGCAATCAATATCCGCAAAGTCCTCTTTTTACTTGATGTCCGGCGAGAGTTGTCTGAAAAAGACATGACCTTTTTTGATATGATTGTCAACTATCACCTTCCGTATATGATTGTTATTACGAAATCTGATAAAGTATCGCGCAATGATGCAAAGAAAAAGCAACTTGAAATAAGCCGAAAACTGATGCTTAAACCTGAAGAGTGCATTCTTTTCTCTGCGTTGAACCGGCAGGGAAAAGAGGAAATTCTCAAAGCAATTTCGGCTACGTTATAATGTTGTTTGAATTGCAAAGGTTTAACTATATATGCATTCATTAAAAATAATGCGTATTGTGCCGTTTTACACTATAGTAATGTGGGGTCTTTTGGTTTGTTTTGCCGTAGTTCTTGCAGTTACGCCGCTGTCGTGTGCGGATATATGGTGGCATTTAAAAACAGGCGAAATTATCTTACAGACTCACCGAATACCGCATTCTGATTTTTTCTCCTTTACGTCTGCAGGAAATAAATGGATTAGTCACGAATGGCTGTCGGAAGTCTTTTTTTCTCTTATTGAACATACATTCGGTTTAAATGGCTTGATAGTTTTCAAAGCACTCTTGTTGTTTTTTGTTTGTCTCTGTTTGTATAGGATAATCCGCGGTAAATCGGTAGACAGTTTTGTCGCAATACTGGGGATTATAGGATTTCTTTATTTGTCGCGGCATCGCTTTTTTGTGCGTCCTCATATATATTCTTTTTTCTTCTTTTCACTCCTCATTTTATGGGTGGAAAAATTTCAGCATGCCACTCGTAACCGGTTTTGGTTCGGCAGTATTCCGTTGCTTATGATGGTTTGGGCAAATATGCATGGCGGAGTTCTGTTCGGATTGCTGTATTTATCGTGCTATTGCGTTCCTCAAATTGTGCTGTTTCGTGGAACCTGCTTTTGGACTCAGAAAAAAACAATAGTATCCTTGATACTTATTTTTTCCTGTTTGGCATGTTTCATAAATCCTCACGGGGTAGATATTTTCGTCTATCCATTTACATTGATACGTGAAGGTTATATTGCGGAAAACAGAGAATGGTTTTCCCCATTTGATAGCCGTATGAACGGATATTACCTACGCATTTATTTTATTTGTTTTAGTGTAAGTGTTCTGTTGTCGTATGTTCTTGCATGGAAAAAGCCTCCATTGTTTGAGTTTGCGGTTATTGTTTTGTTTTTTTTGCTGGGAATAAAATCACAACGGAATATCCCGTTTTGGGGTATGGTTGCATTGCCGTACTGCTTATTGAATTTCACTCTTTTTTATCAAAGAATAAGAAATATATATATCAGTTATCTTAAACCGGTGTGTGTATTGGGATTGGTGATACTCATTTTTTTTTCAATAAAACAGGGAACTCCGATTGCCACTCAAGGAAGAGGCGCTAGCCGTATCGGATTCGGTATCAACAAATCGGTGATGCCGGTTGATGCGATAGCATTTCTGCATGCGTACACTATAACGGGGAATGTATTCAATTCATACGAATACGGTGGATTTGTTATATACACTTCGTATCCTGATTTGAAAGTATTTATTGATGGAAGAGCCGATGTATATGGCGGAGAATTATATGAACTTTTTCGGCGAGCGCTGTCTGTTCCTCACTATTTTGAGTTATTGGAAAAAAAATATCCCTTCGATATTATTTTATTGCCCTATGAAAAAGAACACTCCGCGCTTCATTGCTATTTGCATAACTCGCCGCTATGGAAATTAGCATATTTTGATGACGTAGCGTTGATATACCTCAAAAACACTGAAAAATATGCGCCGCTCATAAAGCAGGTTGGGTTTGAGTATATCAATCCCGTTATATTTGACAAATCAAATAAAGAAATCATGGAAAAAACCGAATTGTATTGCGGCGAATATGTGAAACAACTTCAGAGGAGCCCACATGTTCAGATTACGTATGTTCACCTTGGCATACTTTATCAGCTGAATGAAAAATATGATCTTGCCGAAAAAATTTTCTTACAAGGCATTGCAGTATTTGGGGAAACTTATGTGTTTAACACGCAATTAGGGATATTATATCGACAAACAGCACGATTGCAACAGGCTGAAATGTATTTTAAAAAAGCAGTTTCACTTAATTCATACATGATTGATGCAATGGGAAATTTAGCGCTGGTGTATTATGAGCAAAACAAAATAGACAGTGCGGAGAAGCTGTTAAAAAAAATTCTTGTAAAGCATCCCAATGATGAAACTGCCCGTACTATGCTTCGTATAATAAAGGATTCAAAAAGCAATTAGGCTGATTCTTCAAAAAGGCGTTGAGTTGCAATCAGTGATTTGATGCTTTTCTCAATTTTTTTCGGTGCTATTTCAACCGCAAGATAACGGCTTGATGCCGGATCAAATTCGATTCCTCTCGTCTGTAGGTTTTGGATAATGGCAAGGAGTGGTACAGGCTGTATTGCAGTATCTTTAATCCTCTTTTCAAGAATAAACAGTTCTGATGGCGATAAAAGGCTGGTTCTTATCAAAAATCCGATAAAAAGATTGGGTAAATCGGTTTGGGAGATAGTTGTTTTACCTTTTTCAGATGTTTCTGTTAAAATAGAAAATTTTGTTTGAAGGCGTGTCAAAGCCTCTGCATCAAGAGATGAAAAGAAACGTTCTATGACCGATGAATATGTCGGGTGTGTGTCTTGTTGTGCATGGTATGCTGATTCTAATTTAGCATAAAGAGCGAGGAAGGCATTGATAGGTTCATTGCTCTGCCGCTGTAACTCTTTATACATTTTATTAGTAATAGATAATGCATATTGAGCGGTGAAAGCGGTGTAGCGCGGATCGTCGGTAATAATTGCAGGAACATCTCCTTTCCCTTCATCTGCCAGTTTATGAAGGAATTCCGGTAAAATTGTATTGAACCCTTGAAATTCGGCGGATTGTTCAATATGCCTTGCAAAGGCGGCAATATCATCTTTGTATTGTTCAGACGCAATATCTGTTAAATCTATCAAGGGTTGAATGTTCACAATATGCATTGCTTGTTTTAGTTCAATTGCCCATGGTGCTTCTGAATCTTCGGCAAAGAAACGGGATAACCCTAATGAACGCAAGTAATCGACTAAAAAGATGCCTTCTCCGCGTTCTTCTTGATTAGTGACGGACGATTCATCAATCGCCTGGAATTGAAGTTCATGTTGTTGTGCCATTGAAACCAGAGCACTGTGCGATTCTGCAAAAATTTTTATATTTTGCTTCAGTTCATCATCTGAAAAATCATGAAATTCTTGTTTAAGTGCAGTGAGCAAATCATCAGGATTGTTGTATGAAACAATGTAGTCAAAATCGTCAGCGGACGCGCCTTTTCGAAGGAGCCGCGCATTAAGTTCATCTGAGATAGCGCTGTGATTCGTACCGGTTGTGTCGACGGCAATCAGCACTACATTACGCTGTTCGAGCGTTTCAATGTCTGTGCGAATCTGAGCTAGTGTTTGCCGTATTTCCATATTGTGTGCATTTGTAGTTCCGGTTAAAGTATTTTTATCTATTAAAAATACGATGGGTGCTCGGGCTTGACGTTCTAAAATAGCGCCGATTTCCAATACGGCGGTATACAGTTCATTGATTTCACCTGTATTGAGCTCATGTTGGGCATATACATCAAAGGCATCGGCAATTACAGCAGTGGAATACGTAAATTGAACATCACGCAATAATTCTTTTATTGCATTCACATGGTGTGTCAATTGGGGGGAAGTTGTATCGCTGACGAGTTCGGTATATCGGCTAATAATCATAGTGAGAGCGTCAAGCGATATATTGTTAATATCAATACCATAAATAGACATGATGTCTCGAATTATCGGCAAATAACTTGTATTACGAATATAGTTTTCATATATTGTGTGATTGACATCTTCAATCGAAGGCGAATCGAATATCCGATCGAAATTTTCAGTGGGAATGCCAATTTTTTTAGCGGCAAAGTGGCTCAAAGCGAGCGGAAGAAGGTTGTTGTCATGTAAAAAACTGAAGTACCCTTCGGAAATAACTATATCGCCCGATGATGTTTCATGGATAAAATGTGTACCGATTATCGAATAATTTCCTGCTGTAGAAGGTGTAATATAAATTTTGCCTTCAGTGATGCGTTGCCTCCAGAATGCCACAATTTCGCTAAAACGGTTTGGTTTTTGTTCCGAAGTACGGACATGAGTTTCTATTGTTTCTAGAACGGTTTGAAGCCTTGGTATTTGTAGTCCGGTAAGGCGAGTACTCTCCTTTTTCCCGGGTAATGAACTCCATTGAGTGTTTATTGCGTGTTCCACCTCTTCATCAGAAAAGACAGTTCTTATGGGCGTGCTTGGCAGTGGTGCTATGCGGGGAAGCAAGCCGTTAATTTGAAGCGTGCCGCGTAAATCTCTTGATGAAAACAATAAGTTGTCAAATAATGGGTCAAGATTTGTCAGGTATCTCCGTGCATTGACTGTTTCTGTCAGATATACCCTTTGGTCTAATGCGGTGAAGATATGCTGTATCGATTTAAGCACCATTTGAGGTGTTGCTTTGTTTTTTGAACGGTATTGGCGGTCGGTTTTTCCTAAATGATCTATAATCAAAGGAATAGATTGGTATTGATTGATGAGTGCCAACAATTCACTGAGAACACGAGCATAATCAATTTTACCGTTTCGGCTCCATATGGGGCTTCTGGATAATTCGTCTTTAGTCCGGATAAATTGTCCTGCTCCTTTGAACTGAAGGAAGAGTTCTACTATGCGATTTTTTTCATAATCACGCCCTTCAAGATTTTTAACGATTGTATCTAAAGTATCCCAGCGGGAGAAAATGAGCATATGTGCTTTCTCGTGATAAATCGTCTGAAGTAATTCGGCAATGTTGAAACTACCGTCGGGGAAGAGATGTTCAGAGTGTTCTCCATTATATACAATTTCATTTTTCAATGGATTAGCCAATGCCCGCGGATTGTCGAAATCCAATTCTGGGTATTCATGCTGTAGTTCTGCCCGCACGTTAGCAAGATATTCTTTAAATTGTTCGTGCGAAAGTTTTCTGACACGAACCCTTTGTGGTTCACGAGATTGAGGTGTGTCCGGCAGGTTAGCAGTATCACTGACTGCGCTTATTGATGGCGCAATTTCAGCATGGAGATGAATGTTGTTTTTGCTTTTATAGAGGTCATATAACGATTGTATTATGCGTAATAAATATGGGCGAGAAAATAAAATAGCCGTTGAACTTGCTTGAGATTCAAACCGCGTAAAAAAGTCTTCTTCGGACACAATCGGGGCAGTAACAGCCTCTTTTGCTAAAATTATTAAAGCGTCAACTATTGATTTATGCAATTGAGGCGTTTGTTGCACGAAAGCGTGTTCTATGCTATATAAAAAATCGTCTTGTCCGGACGGCGCTTTTATATATTGAATAGGAAAATGTGTCGGAACTAAACCGCGTGTTACAAGAATGTTATAAAATGCTTTAAATGTTTCAGGGGTAGATGTGACAAATTGTGGTTGCCGCCGTAATTCTGTAATTTTTGATAGTGCCGAAAGGTACTCAAGGCGAAAAGGAGGAATAATGTGCATAGCGAGTTCAAGCGAATCATGCGGTGCTGAAGCAAGTTGATTAAACAGAATGCTTAAAGTAAATGCAAATGGTTGATGTGATGTACGATGAAGAAGATATTCTTCAGGTGTTTCATGGATAAATTTTCCTGAAGCGGAAAAAAGAGTGTTGTCATGGGGAGCCATGATTAGCTCTAGTGCGTTTGAATCCAATTCTTGCCGTTGTTCAACGGCTTCTTGTAAAGCAGGATGAAACGTTGTCAATTCATTTCCGAATAGTTGCCAATAACCTCCATATTGAGTATTCATACCGGATAATGAAGTACGGACTAATTCTAATAATGACGGATGAATAATGAATCTGCCGCTCAGAGCATGTATATGTTCAGTATAGGATTGGAGAAAATTACCGAAAGGCAATGTTGTAATATCTTCGATAGGAACTTCCGATTTGTTCCATGTTAGTTTTGAAACTATCGATTTTAAGTTGTTGATGTCAGGAAACTGCTTTATGTGAGATGGATCGAGAATTAAAGATATGACAGCTTCTTTTGTTTGTCCATCTATTTCCGTAGCGTCAAAATTTGGAATGAAATGGGTTACATTATATTTTCCGCTTGATTTTTCAACAGCAAGCGCATCGTTGAAGAGAACAGTGTTGCCGAAGGCTCTTACAAGAAGGGCATTTTCGGTTGCAGAACGCATTTGTTTATCACGCAAAGTCTCAAAATAATCAAATTGAACCGCATCAGAGTGGCCTGCAAGTATATCTGAATGCTCAACTTCCTGTAACATGAGCGATGATGCCGCAGAATGTGAGGCAATATGATATTTCAACCTTTTATAAAATAGATTGTTCGGTTCATCAAGCGCTTTGAAATGATCGAGAAAATCTTTAGCGTATTCCGGTGTCCCGAGATATATATCCACAACGGAAATCGTGACGGGAAGTGCGGTTTGCGGTGATTCACGATGCTTTTTTATAAGAAATTCATAGAATTCACGGGCATTTTCATACGCTATTTCTTTCGTATATGGCGGTGTATTTGGAAGCGGTTCGCCTGATAAATAATTCATCAAAGAAAGAAAATCGTTTGCTTGATTCGTGGTAACTGAAAATGCTGATTCGGCTGTGCCATCAATTTGAAAGCGTGTGCTTAATTGTTCACTTGGCGGTGAAGTTATTTTTTCAAGTTCGCCAGATTCTTTGGTAGCAGGGCTTGTGTCCCGTCTAAAATCAACGTGGTAAATTTTTGCACCGCTGTGTGTCTCTTTTGATTCAGCAATATGTTCATCAGTAATATCGAGTATATGAAGAGTAGTTTGTGTAGAAATTTGAAAAATGCGTGCTAAGTTTCGATCGCTCCTGCGAAGAAATTCTTCAGTTTCTTGGGAAAAGTAAAACATAGCCTGATACTGCTTGGCGCCAGTAAATGCTTTTAACTGAGCGATACGGTTTTCAAGATACTGAGGTATTTCTTGTTGTTTTTTAAGAAGCTGTTGTTTGGTTTCAAGGAGTTTAAGGTATGTGTTTTTTATTGCGTTGAAACCGTTTGCGGTGCTAATGAGTGCATTGAGTATTTTTGCATAATCAATGTTTCCTTCTTTTGAATAAACCGGATCATGAGCGAGTTGCTCCAGTGTTTCTTCGGAAACAGCTTCAAAAGGGCGTTCTTTTCTTAAGGTAAGAAAGAGTTTTAATACGGAGTCTTTGATGTGTGGTTCATCATTCATGATATCGACAAAAGCGTCCAAAACGGGTTGGTTATGGTGCAGTAACAAATGGGTTCGCTGGCGAATAATTGTTGCAAGAATCATATTTGGATCAGGATTGCCGTTTGAGTCTTGGTGGAGTTGTGATGACAAATTGATTACAATAGATGGAGTATTGGGATCGAATGTCCCCAATGAATCAGCAAAATTTATTTCATAAGGTATTGAGGCGGAAAGTTCTCTAATTGTTGTTGCACTATCTTCCGTCTCTTTTTCTTCCTGATCATCTTTTTCTGATTGTATTTCCTCCGTTTCTCCGGCACCTACTAAGTGAAGAGGCGTAGGTTTAGGTTCTTCTTCTAACGTGATGTAGCGTAAAGCGATACTTTGTTCATTGCCTAAAGAGGTTCGGAATACTTCTTCCGGCTGGGTAAGCTGTGATTCGTCAAATACCACAAGGTTGTCGGCACCGGGTAATAGCGGTAGCGGCAAAGGTGTTGCCGGGGCAATTATATCGGTAAATGGGTCGATAAAAAAATGGGCATCTTTACTTAATACAGTTTGGGTTTTTCTGAGCAAGTCAGGCATACTGCGTATGTATTGTTTTGCAATAACTAATATTTCAGTTGGAGAGGGAACTTTTCGCGATGTTAAGATGCGCTGTTTAATTACTGAGAGAACAGAATGAAACAATCGCCTGCCTTCAATCGGCTGTTCGAATTGCCTCAATTCGTCAAGAAACGATTCAGCCGTTTGGGTATCAACGAGATAAAATTCTGCAAAACGGTGAAGGTCAAGCATTACAGCAATAACTTCTTCTGTTGCTTCATCTAAATTAAGAATAAAATGATTCCATTCATGAGGCAATGCCAAATAATGAAGTACTCGGGGATAATTGAGAAGCGCTTCATTAAATTCAAGTATTCGGTCGTTCTTGTTGGCATGAGCAATATGTGGGCCTCGTACAATTGATATATCTTTGACTTCCGGATATTCTTCAAGATCAAGTCGGATTGAATGAAAAAACTGTACAAGCTGCTGCATTTGCGGTTGTGGCAATTTCCCATTTGTCGTCAGCAGGAAACCACGGTTATTATTGAGCCGTTGGAATGTTGCAAGAGTGCGAGTGTCCTGTGTTTGAGTAACTTTTTCGGTATTTAATGATATAAACCGTATGTCGGATGTTTCGAAAGCGGATTCGCCGGGGGGAACAAAATCGAGTGCCGGCAATGCATATGCAGTCAAATCATAATTTGGTGTTTGTAAATAAAAAAATATTTTTACGTGGTCAGGTGTCAATGATGAAAGGTTGAGAGAACCTGTTTCTTCTTGTCGCGGTGATAGTGCGAATGCAATACCGAGTGGTGTTGCGGCTATTTTATCGTTGGGCACATTATATGGGTAGCCTCTCATGATATCACTTTTGCCGATACCCGGTTGAATACCGCGGGAAATGCGTTCGGGTGAATGCGTGTGGTATTGGCCGAGCAATTTTATGCCGTTGACTGCGTATTCTGATAATAGTTCATCCATGTGTTGTGCGTCAACGGTAAATGAGGTGTCGGTTTGGTTTGCATAGTCCATTTCGTCAAGCGGTATGACAGCAGTAATGACGTATTCACTGCCGAGTTCATAACCGAACAGTAACCCGCCTGATGATTTGAATTCACCGGAGAGAGGATCGTAGTTGATGGAAATGTCATTGATTTCGCGCCACATTTTTTCGCTTATGGAAGGGGACGCCAACCGAATGCTTCGCAATACGCCGTGTGAATCGGGAATGTTAATTTCTTGAGCCGGAGGCAACACCGGTAACACCAAATAGGTGGATTGTGATGCCGGTACCCCGAATAACTGTCGTTCAATAATAGCGTCATATTGAGCGCCTAAAAGATATTTTCTTTCGCGGAATATCACTTCGCGTTCGATAGTATTCTGTTCGCGTATTATCAAATGAGTTTCGCGAGAACCGAGAGGATTCGTAACAGAAAAGATGAAATTTATCTGATTATCCTTTGGAAAAAAAGTTTTTGAATCTTTTACGCCGGAAAATGTTTCAAGCATAAATAACAATGCGGAAAACGTGATGGTATTTGGCAGTTCAATGCGGGTAATATTTTTCTGTTCGAGAAATGCCCGAAAGTTTTCTGGGAAAAGAGATGTGTCTAATTCTGATACAGCCACCCATTTGTTATGCTTAAGTTGAAAGAGGCGTGAGGCGGTGGTATAATAGGATGACCGTGGTGAAACGAGCGAAAGTTGTTTATCCGGTTTCTGCGCTATAATTCCTTTGCTTTTGAGTAGCAAAATGAGGCGCTTTGCATCATTTAATGGAAGAGATGATAGTTGCAATAGGTCACTTTCTGTAATCACAGGTTGTTTAATAAAAGGCTGTATAAACTGTGCTATGTTCTCATCCGAAAATCCGGCGAAAGTAAATTGATTGGCAAGCAGTGAACTTTTTTTATGAGCGATTGATAATGGATATCCTGCATAGTTGATCGTTAGCAATGGATGCGCGCTTTCACTTTGTTCCGCAAACGCTTCTTTCCGTTGTGCATCGGAAATAAGGTAGGGGACAATATATGTTTCATCGAATATAGTGAACTCGAGGTCTATTCCATTATTTTGGTTCCGGTGCAAAGAAAAATTCTGCAGTTCTTTAAAATGAATGTTGCGCCAAGCGAGAATGTCTGCAATTTTATCAGATAATTCTGCTAACCGGTCATCGTTAAGTGATGCGGCGAAGGGGAGAATTGTTTTGTGTATCGGTTCGACAGCTTCTCTAATTCCGCCGGTGAGATACAATGCTTTTAATTGCTGACGGAATGCTTCAATATTGTACGCATCCTCGGTTAGCGATTCCGAAGGCGGTACAAGCCGAGAGGCAAGTGCAAGGGTATTGTTCGCATGAGATCGAATATTTGATTCAAGCGATTTGATGAAATTGTTTTCTACGTTTGAGAGTAAGTACGTAAAAGGTGTATGGGAAGGGAACAGTGATGTTTTGGGCTTTATTACAAAATATGATATGTCGTTTTTTTCAAGCAACGAACAAATTTCGTTCGTATGAAACCCGCCTATGTACAGTATTGCTTTCTTCTGATTATGTTCTTTAAGCAGGCGCAGGCTATTGTCAACCAATGCCATATTCCTTTGATGGGCAAGAGAATAGAATTCGTTTACATATTCGATGGCAAACGTTATGTATTTAATGTCATCGAGAGATATATGGAGAGGAATGTTGTGTGCTTGTACGGAGCTTTCAATGAAATCGGTGAGTTCTTGTATATCAAGGCGCTTGAGTGCTTTGAGCAACTGTTCGTTTTGATCTGGCGTTAGGGTTAGAGAAAATGCTTTCCCGATAAGGTGTGTTAATGCGCATAGACGGTCAATTGATGAAGTTTCAGGAGAAGAATAAAGCGGTTTTTTAATTTTCTCGAAGAAATAGTCCAGTTCGGCGATAAGGGATTCTTGATCGATTTGTTTGAGAAGCCGCGAATAAGCTAGATAGTGGGAAAACAGAGGAAAATCGTCTAGATCAATGAGGTATTCATCGCATTTTTGTGCTAGGTATTCATTCAATCCGTCAGGCGATAAAGTGTGAAATTCAAATTGCAGTAGTGTTCGAGTTATATCTTTTTTATCAGTTGGTGTTGCAAGTTTAAGCAGTGTATCAGTCAACGCGTTTTTTTCTTGTTCGACTTCTTTGGTATTAAGGATATGGTGATGAGAGAGCGCCTTATCGAGAAGAGAAATGTTTTCTAGTTCGGCAAATTGAATAGAAAATTCTTCTGAGTATGACAGTAAAATCTCAAAAAAATCAAATACGGTGATTTCTCCTTCGTGATATGCCTCGGCTTGTTCATCAAGTAACAACAGCTTTTCGGAATAATAATACTGTTTAAGTTGTTCTAATACAGCCGATAGTGTGGCATTATATTCGGCTCCTTTCTTTCTGAATGACATTGATTTGTAGAATGCCGCATAATTTGAATTGTAGAGTGTACGGTCTTCAATTCCTTCAATGCTAAGATCAGTGGGGTTGAGTAAATTATAATATTCAATTCCGTTGATATAGCCGTTTTTTAAAAAATATAAAGATACATTTTGTAGAGCGTTTTTCAATGGGAAAGATGAAATGTCTGTGGTGTCTAGGCTACTTGCGCTTCCTTCATTAAAAATGAGCTTAAAATCGTGCGAATTGACAAGGTATGATACTATTTTGAACGAATTTATTTGAGATTCGTAATTGCAATGCGCATCTTTGATGTATACAATTGTTATATCGGATGTTCCGGAATATTGTTTTTCGATTATTCCGTTCAGGGAAAAACCGTCTTCTTGAATCGTAATTTTCTGGTTTTGAGGCGATGCAATCGAAGAAGAGATGCTCCATACGCATAAGGTGAATAGAGAAATTAAGCGGATATAATGTATCATAAACTCCAAACAATCCTTTAATATACCTTGAGGGTATTTCAGAATTTTATTACACTGTATTTTAAATCATGTTTTTTGCAGATGTGATGAATATATTATAGCACAAAGTTAGGGTTGAGTAAAATTTCAAAAGTAAAACATTCTGAGTAACAATGTTTATCATTAGTTCTAGAATAAGCGGGTGAACGGTGGAAAAACAACCTGTATTACGGTATTGCTTTGTTTGTGAGAATGTCATAAAAGATGAGCAATCAGGATCGTTATCGTTTATTTCATTAAAAAATTTTTATACAACGGAGTCTTTGCCTGCGTCATGGGGCAAGCTGTTTGTCGTTTTCGGTTTTAAACTTCCGCCTATGAAAACGAATGGTTCATATACCGTTAACTGCGAATTAAAAATAATCGATCCGAATAATAAAATTGTATTGGATATGCATCAGAGAGTGTGCATAAAAAACCAAGAAACCAAATTGCCTACTCTCGACATTGTTTTTGGATTAGAGCGTTTTACTGCTAAAACCCCAGGTATATACCGGATACAATTGCTTGACTTGCCCAACGAACTGTTTCTCGGTGAAACGGAAATTGAAGTCCGATATCCGCCTCCGCCTAATATCCAGTATAAAACAGAAGAAGAAATCGAGGCATTGCTTGCCCAGAATGATATTATTAAACAAATTGAATCTTCCGTAAGATGCCCTTTATGCAAACATGAAAAAAAATTCAAACTGCGGCTTGAAAAAGACCTTTTTAAGCGAATGGAACAGGAAATGAATTTTCCTGATGACCTGATATATATCTGTGAGAATTGTCAAAAATGGTCTGTTCATCTTGGCAGGATACTGAAGTTTATGCACAAAAAGCTTGGACAGCCTATTCCGCCTCCTCAATAATATTTTTTGACTAAAGAAGGGTTTATGCACGAATTTTCTCCGACATTACAAAAAGTATCTCTTTTTAAGGGGCTTCGGTTAGAACAAATTGAGTCTATCGCTCCGCTTTTTAAATTGATAAAAAAGCGTAATAATTCTGTTGTACTTCATTTTAATCAGGAAGGGCATTATCTTTATATTCTCCGTAGTGGGATGGTACGCATTACTGTCCCGCATACAGGTTCAAATGATGAAGAAGTTATAGCCACTCTGCGTGCCGGAGATTATTTCGGTGAAATGTCGCTTTTGACTGGTGAACCGATTTCTGCAACTGTAAAAACATCTCTCGATTCAGAGTTTCTAGCGCTTGAAAAAAACGATTTTAAAAAACTCCTGCGCGAGTACTCAGCCATTGCATATACCATGAGCATGATTTTAAGCAAACGGTTGAGAGAACGTAATGTTTATGAAAGCATACAGCCTTTGCCAACCAAAATTGGCGTGTTTTCGTCATGTGATACAGAAACCTCAACAAAGTTTTCTGTTCTTCTTGGCTTGAGCCTCCATCTCGAAGGGTACAACCGGATTCTCATAATTGATTTTGATCATATCGCTGAAGACATATCTGATTTCCATTTTGAACAAGCGCAGGAAAAGCTCCATTCATTTATCGGGACCCACGATATTGGAGAAGATTTAAAAAATATTGAAGGAGAATTATTTCAATTTCGACCCGTTGCTTCCGGAAAATTTCCCAGCAGGCGGGCAAACGAAAATTATTTGTCGCGATACACGCTGAGAAAAGATGAAAGAGAGTATCACTATGCTTCAGGTTTATTCTATTTGACTATAGCTCCAAAAAATGATGAGTTAGCGATCAACGAAGGATTGATACCCCCTTTATTAGGTCTTGTGACTCAGATTTACGATTTCGTTTTGATTAACCTCGGCACAACTGTTACTGCCCGGACAATGCGTGCAATGTCTCAGTGCGATTTATCATTATATGTAGGCGAAAAACGCCCAGAAACGGTCAAGGTGTTTAAACGGCATATTTCTACGATGACGGCTTCCGAAGGGATGGATTGCCACCGCTTCAATGCAGTGTTGTTTCACTCTGAAAATCCTGAAGATGCAGTACAGAAAGAATTGAATACGGCCTTATCGAGAAAAGATGTTGTTGTACCGCTTTTTTCAGTCACAAAGAAAGCATTTGATGATGCGGTATTCAAAGAACAGACAGTATTTGAGCACCAGCCGGTGTGTAGCGGATTCGGTCGAATGGCACGGGAAATAACCAATCGAAAAATCGGCATTGCTTTGGGAGGAGGAGGCGCTCGCGGGTATGCCCATATCGGTGTTTTAAAAGTTTTAGAACAAGAGCGTTTTCCGGTGGATGTGGTATCGGGAAGCAGTATGGGCGCTTTAATTGCCGCAACCTATTGTTTGACTGGTTCTGCGTATGAAACAGAACGCATAATACGGTCTGAATTAGCGGAGCATGGCAATATTTTCGATTTTACTCTTCCCATATCTGCGTTTTTACGCGGGAAGAGAATCAGAAAAATATCAGAGAATATTTTCAAAGGCGCTACATTTTCTCAGTTGCAAATTCCCTTATATATTGTCTGCGTTGATTTAATTTCTGGGAAAGAGATTATCATCAATGAAGGTTCTTTGCAAACTGCTGTTGAAGCAAGCAGTGCTATCCCCGGAATTTTTAAACCGGTACGATATAGAGATACCTATTTGGTTGATGGATCGGTCATAAACAAGGTTCCGGCGCGAATATTAAGTGAAAATAACGCCAGCCTGATTATTTCTGTTAATGTAACTCCTGATCGCGAAAGTTCTTTCGATGTGAAGCAGGAGCCTAAAGGAAAAGTGAAGAGAATTCTTGGTAAAATACCGTTTGTTGGCGAAGCACTCTATGAACCAAATATTCTTCAAGTAATAACCCGTTCTCTCAATATCAATAGTGTGCAAATGTCGCGTACAGGAGCGCAGTTCACGAATTTCGAATTAAGCCCGCGCGTTGAGAAATTCGATTTTTTAAATTTTAAACAGTTTGAGCCGGTTGTAGAAGCCGGTTATCAAACGGCAAAAGAGAATCTAGGACAATTGCGGATTATTTTCAATAATTGATGTAACTCCTTAACCATTAAATTCCTAATAATTATTTACCTCAATTTCAGACGCACGTATACCATAAATTTTTCTATCTTTTTTAATTCAAGGTACGGTTTGTGCTGTTTCTTTTATTGCCATGCGGATTCAATCGGATGGTTGTAGAATGCGGCCTTGCTCACCGTTTGTGTTTCTCCTAAGTATACAGAGAGTGTCCCGATGATTTCTTTGAATGCATTTTCGTGATTATATTTATGAAAGAAAAAAGTACTCTTATGAAGAAAATATTTCCTATGAAAAGGAGAACTGTAATGCGGGGAAAAATATTTTTTCTACTAATGATGCTTCTGTGTTTTATAGGGCAGTTTGCAGGAAGTGTCGGTTTTTTGCATGCCCAGTATACGAAAGTGTCTAAAAAACAACAGCGAGCGGACTTTGGCATCAGAGAAATTCAGGTTGATAGAATCCGCCGATCGGCAGAAAGCGGAACATTATCAGCGGTGGAAGCTGGGAGAGCGGTGTCTCATTGGTATAGAATCACTACGGTCTATTCTTCTCGGCCTGAATGGTCGGATGGTGTTGTCGTGAAATATTATGTGCTACTCGAAGAAAAAGGGCAAGGCGAAGGAAACACTATGCTCGTCGATGAGGTCGAGTATGACAGCATACCGAAAGATTCTGCTCATAATGCACACATATTTGTTCATCCAAGAACAGTGGAGCGTTATGGAAAACCGCAAAAAGTAATGGTTGAAATATGGCATCAAGGCGTAAGAGCCGCACAAGAATGGTGGCCAAATAAATCTGAGGAAGAATGGTGGGTTCAGCATCGCCCTATTCAGGGAAGCATGAAGATAAAATTCTTTACTCCATTTGTGCTCGACAAAAATTTGGAAGAAGAAAACATCAACATCAAAAGTTTTTTTGAATGAGTAAAGTATGCGTAATTCATTTGTCGGTTTGGATATCGGGTATGATTCAATAAAAGTGATCGAATTAAAGCGCGATAAAGCAGGGCTTGTCGCTACTAATTGCGTTATAGAACCTATTGAATATGACGATGTAAAAAATTATTCCGAAGAGAAAGTCGCCGAAGCGATTGCCCGGGCTTTAAAAAACCCGAGTATCAAAGGCAGTTCCGTAGTAGTGTCGCTTTCAGGGCAGTCGGTATTCACTCGGTTCATTAAATTCCCTACGCTTGACCGCAGTAAAATTGATCAGATTGTTCAGTTCGAAGCACAACAACAGGTGCCGTTTCCTATTGATGACGTCATATGGGATTACCAGCTTCTGGGCGATTGGGCGACTATTGATGATATCGATGAAGCCAGCGTTGCTTTAGTTGCAAGCAAAAAAGAAGTGATAACAGGATTGCTGGAAAATTTCGAATCGCTCAAAATGGATATAGAATATATTGATATTGCGCCTTTTGCACTCTGCAATTGCATAAAGTTTAATGAACCGGCGCTTGACGGCTGTACATTGGTTCTTGATATCGGTGCTAAATCGACCGATATGCTGGTGATGGAAAAAGATACCGTATGGTTAAGAAATATCCCTATTGGTGGTATCGCAATGACTCAAGCTGTCCAGAAAGAATTTAAAGTTACTTTCAAAGAAGCAGAATTTCTTAAGAAAAAATATTCTGTCATACTCTGTGGAGACGGCCCTATGGTTGGCGAATCGCCGGAACGGTTGAGGATATCACGGGCATTAACTGCTACAATGACTCGGCTTCTTGCAGAAATATCCCGGTCAATCGGATATTACCGTTCCCATTCGGAAGGAGGCCGCATTAAACAGATTGTACTTGTGGGTGGAGGGTCCAACATTGAAAATATCGGTACCTTTCTGGAACATAAGTTCAATGTGGGCGTTAAAAAACTCGATACAATGCATAACCTCGAATATCGAAACGGAATGGCAGAATTCATTGCAAAGAAAAACACGTGCTTGGATGTGCTATTGGATTAGCGCTTCGCAAAGCGACTGATTGTGTTATGGAGATCAATTTACTGCCGAAACAGCTTGCAACTCAACGGGAAATCAAAAGAAAAAAAGCTATATATTGGGATGCTTTGTCTTAGTCGGCATCATGATGGCAAGCGGAATCGGTTTCTTTAAACAATGGGTAAAATACGAAACTAATGTTAGTAGTGGATTGTACGAAGATTTGAAACGGTTAAAATCACATTCTACAAAAATAAACGATGCAAAAAACACGTTACTGTCTATAAACAAAAATTAGATGATCTGCTTAAACTCCAGCAACAGCGTACTTATTGGGCTAGGCTTACTACGGAATTGCAAACAGTATTGCCGGAGAACGCGTGGCTGAAAAGATTTTCCGTCCATAAAAGCCGTACTAAAGATGTACTCTACGCCGTTCGCATTTTTGGTGAAACAACGGCACCGTTGGGAGAAATACCTTTTATTAAAGAACGGATGGAAAAATCGCCCTTTTTTAAAAATGTTTCAATTAAATCAGCAGACGATTTAAGCAGTGTGTCCATTGGCGGCAAAGATATCCGCCGATTTGAAATTGTCGGCGAACTCCTGCAAAACTAATTGAGGTAAAAAACGTGAACATTCGATTGCCAAAATTTCTTGAAAGCTGGAAAAATAATGTGATTCTTGTTGCCTGCTTGGTTTCTCTCGTTATTTGTTTGGTTTTTTTGAGCGGCAAACTGCTGGGCGCTTGGCATGAGCACAGCAAAGCATACGCCATATATGGTAAAAAGCGCGAAGATTATAATCAATTTATCCTCAGGCAAAAAGAGATACCTTCAAACAAGTTGATTAAAGAATACGAAGAACACGGTAAAGAACTCAAAAAAAATGTATGAAGATTTATATGCGAGTTTGTATCAAATAAGCCTTCTGAAACAACAGTAACCGCACTTGAATTTAAACAACATTTGTTAACCGTCCAAAGGGAGTTTCAGGAACAATCTGAGGAAAAGAATATTCCGATTCCTCTTGATTTAGGATTTAAAGAGTTGATGGGAAATCAGATACCTTCTGAACAATCAATATATTTGTTGTCGCTTCAGCTTAATCTTGTATCTCTTTTATTTGATCTCCTCTTTCAATCGAATGTTGAACGAGTCGACACGATGGTGAAGAAAAGTGTTATAAGCTCCGGCAATTTTAAGCGGCAACTGCCGTTTTCCGTCACGTTTAAAACCGAAAACAGAGGGTTGGCAACTTTTTTAAATTTATTGCAAGCGCAAAAGGGGCTTTTTATTGTCGAAAACATAAATGTTGATACCCTACCTCTTACAAAAGCGCGTGAAGATAGTGAATTAGGACATCTGCTTGAGGTATCGGTAGAGATAACATATGCGGAACTAAAATAAGGCATAAAATTATGTTTGATAGTTATTTCTTCTATTACATTAAGAAAAACATAGAAAAATTCGTATTTTTTGCGCTTTTTTCGTGTATGTGTATCCTGTTGATTCTTCTGATTCTTAATCTGCCGCATTTTAAAGTATCGCTTTTTGAACAAAAGATATCGAAACGGGCAAGTGCTTCTGTTATTCAGAGAGTTGATGTTCAGGCGTATGTCGATTTACAGCAAGTTCTTTTAACACCGACAGATTATCTGAAAATATATACGCGCGATCCTTTTTCTCCAATACCGGAACAAAAAAACGAATTTGATTCTGACGAAGACGGTTTGCCGAACGAATGGGAAAAGATGTACGGATTGAATCCATTCGATGCCAACGATGCTTACGCTGATAAAGACAGTGACATGTTTTCCAACTTCGATGAGTTTACTGCCGGCACAGACCCTGCAGACCCTCTCAGTAAGCCGGAAGAATATAATCCATTGCGGCGGTTTCGTTTACTCAATATTTACAAGAAACCGCTTGAATTGTTGTTTGACGGGTATATGCAGCTTCCTGACGGCAGTTTTAGTTTTGTCATCAATTCCGGTACGGCAACGCATTTCAAACGAATGGGCGAAACAATTGACGGCTATAAAATTATCAATTTCAAAAAGCGGTTAAGCGAAACCAACCGCATGGGCGTTGAACTTAAAACTGACGAATCGGAATTATATTTATCTGATGAAAATGGTGAATTGCTTATGCTTGTATTTCATCGCATAACAACAAAAAAAGAGCTGTGGGTTACCATTAGCGATCTCGACCAAAATACGAATCTCGAATTGCGAGAAGGCGATCATTTCGGTCAATTTACTATTCAGTCAATATCAGAACAAGGAATTATTGTTACCGACACCGAAAATACTCAATTCGATTTAAAATATGAAAGGAGAAATCGATGAAGGGATTATTTAAAAACTTCTTCGTGAAGCAATCAGCTGTAATAGCAATCGGTTTGTGTATCTATGTTTCTGCATACAGTACACTGCATGCAGAAGACGAAAATGGCAATCTCGATCAACGAACGGTTATTCGAGAGCATCTTGTTGAGGGAAGGCAGTTGTTCATCGAGGGAAAGTATGACGATGCATTAGCGGAATTTCAGAAAGTCATTGATCTGAAACCCAATCATTTGGGTGCTCGAATTGCTATCAAAACGATTCTTGATGAGAAAAAGCGCCTTACTGATTTAAAACGTGACAATGCTGTCGAGAAACGTATGCTGAATACTGAGGAAATGATTAAAGACCCTCTTCCTACGACAGTTGTGAACAACCTTAAATCAGACAACGGCCAGATTGTTGAAGGACAAAAAACTGAAAAACGGATCGAGTTAGAAAAAAAACTGAATAAGCGCATTCCTGAAATAAATTTTACGAATGCACATCTGCGCGATGTGATTCATTATCTGCATACTGTTGGCGATGTAAATATTATTCTTGACGAAGCAATATTTCAGAATGAAGTAACCGATGTCCTCAGTATGCCGTCATCCATTGAAGTAACGAATCAGGAAACTGACGATCAATATGCAGGCGAGGAAGAAGCAGACCAAACCATACCGGTTCCGGTTATTCCTCAAGACCAGCTTACGGATCGTGTTACTATTGCTTTGCAGGATATTCCCTTAATTGAAGCATTAAAATATATACTGAGAACAAAAAAGCTTCGCTATCGCATTGATGATTATGCTGTGTGGATTTCAAAAGATATTATTGCGCCGGAAATGCTTACGCGTTCGTATAAATTATTGGGCGGTAAACTTTCAATCAATAAATTAACATTCGATAAACCAAATAACGAAGGTCCGGCACCCGGTGCACGCATAGAAGAAGTTGTTAATATTAAAAGAGTGATTCAAGAGACTGTCCCATTTCCTCCGGGAAGCAAAATATTTCTTGATAACCGCTCAAATACTCTTGTCGTAACCAATACAAAGGAAAATCATGATTTGATAACTGAAATAGTAGAACGGCTGAGCGTTCCGCCTTTGCAAGTAGAGATTACTACTCGGTTTGTTGAAATCGGGCAACTAGATTCTGAAGAACTCGGTTTGGAATTGTTTATTGCTGATGGAGCGGGAACGAGTTTTGACGGATTGCGTATCGATTCGAATAACACCGATCCCACGTTTGGGCAGGATACTACGGCAAATTTAGAAGGTATCACCTCAGGTTTGCGGTTCCTTGAAACGACTGTGGGCGGCACGACAGTTCCTGCGGGAAATATTTTGGCTGTCGGCGGTATTCTTGGCGATTCAGATTATCAAGCGGTTCTCCATGCGCTCAATCAGCGCAGTAATGTTGATGTGCTCAATGCTCCTAAAGTGACAACGCTCAATGGGCATCAAGCGGAAATTAAAATTGTGACTGAATTTTGGTATCCGCAAGAATTTGATGTTGTTCCGCCCGTTCTAGACGGTACGGGAACAGAAATAGTTCCTGCCGCTGTCGAAGCGAGCGATTTTATCCGGCGCGATATCGGCGTGCTTCTTACCGTTACGCCTGATATCGGCGGCAATCATAAAACCATCAATCTTACCGTTGTTCCTGAAGTAAGCGAGTTTCAGGAATGGATGGATTTCGGGATAACAAATGCCCCGCAGTTGGTTCCTATTTTCACCAGCGACAGTTTAGCCACAAGTGTTGTAATCAATGATAACGAAACGATCGTGCTTGGGGGAACAGTAAGTACGAGGCGTGTTGTTACAGAAGATAAAATACCGGTGTTAGGCGATATCCCGTTTTTCGGAAAAGCGTTCCGAAGCGAAGCGGAAGTCGATGAAAAAGTCAACTTGTTAATTTTCATCACGGCGAGGATTATTACTCCGAACGGCAATGCACTGCAAGATGAAATACAACAAGCGCGCGCAGAACAAAATTAAATTCATTATATTAAGGAGAAATACAATGAAAACAGTAGTACGAGTTTTTTACTTTGCCTGTGTGCTCCTTATGATGAGCATGGTTACACAATCATATCTTATGGCGGAAGATGCACAGGATATCGCTGAAAAAATTGTTGCAAAACGCCTCCATGAAGAAGAAACAATTAACGGTAGCATATCAGAGGCAAAAAAACTGTATGAAGACAAGCACTATGAGGAAGCTCTTGATAAATGTAAAAGTATTTTGCGCCAACAGCCAACCAATAAAGAAGCTCAGGATTTAGTTCAGGCTTGCAATCAAAAGCTCGAGGCATATAATGCGGCAAAAACAGTTGAGCGCAAAAAGAAAGAAATGCAGCGCATCATGAACAGCCTTGACGATGAATTTATCAAGATGTACCGCCGCAAAGACGAGCGCGATCTTCAACTTGAAGAAAGAGTGCGTACTCATGTTGAAGAAATGAAGTCATTGTGGGAAACCGGTAATTATGATGGTGCGATAGATGTATGTGAATCTATTATTGAATTTTCTCCGGATAACCATGAAGCCCAACGCCGTATCAACGAAGTAATAGCGGATTTGCGCCGTTATAGAGAAGAAGACTCAGATATTGTTAAACGCCAGCGTCTTATTGCTGTTCGTCATGCATGGTTACCGCCTCAGCAAAAAACTGCGGAAGATGAAGTAGCGGAAGATGATTCCATTACGCAAGATAATATTATATCGAACGACAAACAACAACTTTTTGCCAAAGCAAAACGTATTATCCCTGAAATAAACTTTACTAATGCCCATTTGCGTGATGTTATTCAATATTTGTCAAAAATCAGTGAAGTTAATATTATTCTTGACGAACAATCATTTCCCGGAGACGGCTATAATTCCGAAGACCCTGATGACAGAATAACCATTTCATTGAAAAATATTCCGCTTTTAGAAGCGTTGAAGTATATTCTTATCACCAAAGGCATGGAATTCAGAATAGAAGACCATGCAATATGGATTGCAAAAGATGTCGAAGATATTGAAATGATTTCCCGTATGTATCCGTTGCCGGCTGGGACGGGTGTCCAGCGATTGCTTGAATACGAAGGCGTTACTCAGGAAGAAAATCTTACTGGTGCCGCGACAATTGAAACCGGTGGCGACGTTACTCAGCTTCTGCGTGAAGCCGTGCCGTTTCCCCCCGGTTCAAAAGTGTTTCTTGATCCGCGCACCAGCACACTGCTCGTCACCAATACGGTTGCCAATCATTCTTTAATAGAAGAAGTGCTCAAGAACATTACCGAAGCGCCGTTGCAGGTACAGATAGAGGCAAAGTTCGTTGAGATTTTAGAAAATGACGGACAAGAACTCGGTTTGGAATTTTTCCTGACGGATGATTACAGTTTAACAGGCGGCGGCGGAAGCCCTCGTGTGCTGTCTAATACGTCTGATGATTTATCCGGGCAGTATCCGGGCAGTATCGCTGGACGATATGGATTTACTCGCGGGTTACGTTTCGGCGGTGCGTCAAGCAGTATATTTAGATTATCGGGAGTTTTGACTCAACCGGAATTTAGCGTAATACTTCATGCATTGAGCCAGAATCGAGTAACTGATGTTATATCAGCACCGAAAATTACTACGGTAAACGGCCAGCAGGCAATCATTCGTGATGTGACGGAAGTCATTTATCCGCTGGAGTTTACTGTTACACAGGCAACATTTAACGATGATGGTGATGCGGTTACTCCATCGGTAGTGGAAGTAGGGGATTTCCAAACGCGGAAAGTGGGTATCGTTCTCAGTGTGACACCCGATGTCGGCGCTGATAAGAAAACCATTACTTTGACGATTCTTCCTGAAGTGAGCTCCGTCTTGACATGGATTAACTTTGGTACAACGGGTGCGCCGATCCGTGTCCCGCACTTTAATTCAGAAAATGTTGTTACAACAGTACTGCTGAACGATGGCGAAACAGTTGTTTTAGGCGGGTTAATTAAAGAAGAAATAACCCAGACAAAAGATAAGGTTCCCTTTTTAGGCGATTTACCGTATGTAGGAAGAGCATTTCGATTGGAGAGAGAATCCAGCCAAAAAACACATCTTTTGATTTTTGTCACAGCGAAAATCATTACTCCCAGCGGAGTTGATTATAAAGATGTAGTTGCAAAACGCGAAAAGGAAAGCGAATAATATTTTACGCTATTTTTGATCTGAGTATTTGTTTGATTTGATGGAAACGATACGTCTCAATGAAATTTTGAAATACGTGCAAAAGGTATTTTAATTGAAATCGAATATGCCGATACTAACGCTTAATCCGGGTTTTCAATGAAAGAGCACCTCTTTTCTTCTCAACGGTTATGCCGTGGAACCGCTATTTTGTTTTCTTTATTATTTCTTTTTGCGGCAATGATCGCATCTTATCATTTAAGGATAACCATTTGGGGACAACAGGAAAAATCAATTGGACAGCCGCTTTGTTTTACGCTTGAAAGCGCGCTGTTGTTTCGGTACGCGCGGCTTTCTCTTACGAATGATATCCCTGTAATAGATAAAAAAGTTGAATACCCATACGGCGTCGAGCCTCGCAAGTTTTTTTCACTTGGCGGAGATATTATATTAGGCAAAGCATACAAAATGTTTTCAAAGTTGTCTCATTCTGCGGTTTCATTTGAGGTGTTTCATCGGTATGCCGTACCGTTTTATTTTGTTGTGGTGTCTTTGTCCGCACTTTTTTTTATAGGTATAATTTTAACAGGGAAGAAGAGTGCCGGACTTATAATGGCATGTATGTATGGTATAAGCATTCCCGGAGTGTTGCGGAGTACCGGACAGGAATTTATGCGTGAAAATTTTGCGTTGCCGTTGCTATTTGTTCATAGTGCTTTTTTATTGTCGGCATTAAAAAATAATAAGAAATATAGTTATTTAATAAGCGGCATTGTTTTGGCTGTTGCATGGGCATTATGGGATATGATTCATTTATATATGAGTGTGTTGGCAGTCTTTTTTGTGATAAACCCTTCTCATGCTAAAAAAATCGCCGGTATAGTTATTCCGTGTGCAGTGATATCATTAGTTAATCCGTATCTTTCTTATCACAAAGGCATTTTATCGTTTCCAATGTTGGTTATGACTGGATTGTGTTGTTATCAGATACTCGTAACTCGAACTAAGAAAATAAAAAAGCTTGCATGGTTTTCTTATCCTATTATAAGATATAGCCTGTTGTTTGGTTTGGTTCCGCTTTGTTTGTTTATTACTCCTTATGGTGATGCTTATAATCATTTTTGGGAGTTGTTATGTGCGAAAATTCGGTTTTTGAATTGTAAACCCCTGAATCCTGAATACCTCACGTTTGATGCTCGCGTTTTATGGACGCCAGCGTTGCATTCTGCGAGTTTTGAGCAATTATGCACATATTTTTGTTGCATTATTTCTATTGCTGTGGTATCAATAGGATTCCTGTTTTATTGTAGGAAATACGCTAAACTCTTTCCGACTGATATCTTTATAATATTCGGTTTCATTTTTTTTCTGATCTTGTATATATTTTTTGTACGAATGGTTGTGTTTGCCGCGTTCTTTGGAGTTTTGATGATATCCTTTTGGTTTAAGCTCCATAATAAACTTTGGAATATCTGTGCAGTGTGTATTCTTTTGCTTCTTTGTTGCGGGGAATACTCTAGAACGTATTCTTATAGTAGTTGTATGGGACGAAATGTAGATTATGCATCGTTGAGATATTTACTAAAGTGGATTCAAGAAAATACACAGCAAGAAGATGCAATTCTTGCTTCTTTTGAACTAAGCGGGCCGATTATCAATTATGCAGGACGTCCTATAATATTGCAACCGAAGTTTGAGGCAAAATCAACACGAAACAAATATCAGAGGTTCATTGAAACCCTCTTTGAGGATTCAGAAGATAGGTTTGCTGGTTTTATGACCGCGTATGATGCGCGTTACTTTGTTTTTCAAAAAGGGACATCGTGGAATAAATCGATATATGCTCCTGCATATTTTTCGGCAAAAAACGATGAGGAGCTTCATAAATCTGTTGCGTATAGATTTGAGCGCCGGCAAAAAGAGCTGATGAATTTTGTTCAAGTCTATGAAAATGGCCGCTATAAAGTTTTTAGAAGGATACTCTCAGAAGAGAAAGAATACGCAAAGCACCGCTGTGAAAAAGCAGAAGAAGCTATTGCCAATGCTGATTATGGAGAGGCAGAAAGATTGTATCGCGAAGCGCTTGCTATATATCCTGCATTACGAAAAGCGCGGATGAAGCTGGGAACAGTATTGTGGCTTTCAGGCAAAACTGATGAGGCGCGCCTTCAATGGAATACTGCAAAGACAATCAGCAGTCTGTAGTAAAAATAAATAAATAAGGTGTTTTGGTGAAATCGCTGTTTCGCATTGGCATAACAGGTGGTATTTGCAGTGGCAAAAATACAGTCGCATCGATTCTAAAAGAGTTGGGGTGCGAAATAATTGATACTGATCAGATTGTCCATGAGTTGTACGCAAAAGATGAGCTTATGAGACGCGAAATAATTACGGTTTTTGGCGGTAAAGGGCTCGAACCATCGGGTAAAATAAATCGAAAAAAAATAGCTGATATTGTCTTTTCTAATAAAAATTTATTGCGCCGCTTAAATGATATTGTTCATCCGCGGGTGAGAAAAGCGGTTGATGATTTGTTAGTGAAACTAAGTAAAAATAAACAGATTGTATGTGTGGCGGTTCTCGTTCCGTTATTGATAGAAAATAACCGCCAGAATGATTTTGATGCGGTTGTTCTTGTAACTGCTGATAAGGAAACGCGCATTGATAGGTGCATACAAAGAAATAGCTTAACAAGGGAGGAAGTAATTGCTCGCATGAACAATCAGTTAGATGATGAAGAAAAACGGAAATTCGCTGATTATGTAATTGATAACAATGGGTCGCTCGAAAGTACGAGGGAATCCGTAAAGAATATGTATAATAATTTGGTCAGAATAATCCACCACTAATTTCCCCACCGAAAGTACGGAGGAGAGTCCAAAATGGAAATTGTAACTCTACAAAAAAAGACAGTTTCTGAATTAAATTCGATCGCAAAAGATCTCGGTATACCGAGTGCGGCGCGCAAAAAACATGAACTGATTTTTGAAATTCTTAAAGCTGAAGCTGAAAACGACGGTTTGATGTTTGGCGAAGGTGTTCTTGAAATATTACCGGATGGTTTTGGTTTCTTGCGGTCGCCGAACTATAATTATTTGCCATGTCCGGAAGATATATATGTATCGCCATCACAGATACGGAAATTTGATTTACGCACTGGTGATACGATTTCAGGTCAAATACGCCCCCCGAAAGATAAAGAACGGTATTTTGCTTTACTCAAGGTTGAGGCGATAAATTTTACTGATCCGGAAAAAGCTAAAGAAAAAGTATTGTTTGAAAATTTGACTCCGTTATATCCCGATAAGCGCTTTATTCTCGAGACAACAAAAGAAGAAATCTCCATGCGGGTTATGGATTTGCTCGTTCCCATCGGTGGCGGACAGCGCGGTTTAATTGTAGCGCCGCCGCGTACAGGAAAAACTATATTGCTCCAAAAAATTGCAAATAGCATAGCAGTTAATAATCCTGACGTAAAATTGATTGTTCTTCTCATTGACGAACGCCCTGAGGAAGTAACCGATATGGAACGCACGGTGAGAGGCGAAGTCATAAGTTCTACTTTTGACGAGCCGCCGGAACGCCATGTTCAGGTTGCTGAAATGGTGCTTGAAAAAGCAAAACGGCTTGTTGAACATGGGTATGATGTGGTGGTTTTGTTGGATAGTATCACTCGTCTTGCCCGCGCATACAATACCGTCGAGCCTCATAGCGGCAAAATCTTATCGGGCGGTGTCGATTCAAATGCACTGCATAAACCGAAACGCTTTTTTGGTGCGGCGCGGAATATTGAAGACGGCGGCAGTTTTACCATCATTGCTACCGCTCTCGTCGATACCGGAAGCCGTATGGACGAAGTTATTTTTGAGGAATTCAAAGGCACCGGTAATATGGAGCTCCATCTGGATCGGCGGTTGGTTGACAAGCGTATTTTCCCCGCGATAGATATTGAAAAGTCAGGTACTCGAAAAGAAGAATTGCTGTTACATCCTGATGAATTGCCGAAAATATGGCTTCTTAGAAAAGCGTTGGCAAATATGAATCCTGTCGAATCGATGGAACTGATTGTGGAGAAACTGAAGAAAACGCAGTCAAATGTTGAGTTTTTAATGTCGATGAATCAATAATCAAGAAATATCTTGAGTAAAACTATGGAGTGTGGTATAAAATACCGGATTCTATTTTGACATTAAACACTCAATATATAGAGGATTAAGAGAATGAAAAAAGGTATTCACCCTCAATATGGTGAAGCGACGATTACATGCGCATGTGGTTGTGTTGTCAAAACACGTTCTACAAAAAAGGACATTCGCGTAAGTATTTGTTCAAATTGCCATCCGTTTTTTACCGGTAAACAAAAATTTGTCGATTCTGCAGGGCGCTTGGAACGTTTCCAAAAACGATACGGCGTAAAGTAGTTACTTTATTTTAGTGCATATATTAAGGAGTAGAAAAACATGTTTTTTCTACTCCTTTCTTGTATTTATGTTATACGTTCTGTTTTTATTTAAGGTAGTATAAAAGATGTTCGGTAATGTTCGCGGCAAATTTTCTAAACGAAAGGAAGAACTGGAAAAACTGCTTTCAGACCCTGCTGTTATCGCTGTCCGCGATAAATTTCAAGAATATACCAAAGAGTATTCTCTTGTGGAGGAAGTAGATAAATCGCTTGCCGAGTACGAACAGGTTACCAAAGAGATTGAAACAAACAAAGAGCTGTTAGAATCGCATTATGCTGATAGCGAGTTTGTTGAATTGGTAAAATCAGACATTGAAAACCTGAAAGAGAAACATAAACAGCTTGAATTGAGAATTCAAGAATTGCTCCTGCCTAAAAATAAAAATGACGATAGAAATACCATTGTTGAGATTCGCGCCGGAACAGGGGGGGAAGAAGCCGCTTTGTTTGCGTCAGACTTGTTTCGAATGTATTCGCGTTATGCTGAACGGCAAGGCTGGAAAATTGAGACAATGGATACCAATGTAACCGGTCTTGGGGGAATCAAAGAAATAATCTTTTCTGTGCAGGGAACCAATGTGCATAAAAAATTTCAATACGAAAGCGGTGTACATCGGGTACAGAGAGTGCCGGTGACGGAATCCAGCGGGCGTTTGCATACATCGGCGGTAACCGTTGCAGTTCTTCCTGAGGCAGAGTTGATTGAAGTTCAAATTGACCAGAAAGATTTACGCATTGATACATTCCGTTCTTCCGGCCCTGGCGGACAAAGTGTCAACACGATGGATTCAGCAGTGCGCATTACTCACCTGCCTACTAAGATAGTCGTTCAGTGTCAGGATGAAAAATCTCAGCTTAAAAATAAACAAAAAGCGCTCCGTGTACTGCGAGCGCGGCTGTATGAACAAATCGAAGAAGAAAAAAATAAAGAACGGGCAGAGGAACGGCGCGCACAAGTTTCTACAGGCGATCGGAGCGCGAAAATTCGAACATATAATTTTCCTCAGAATCGAATAACCGATCATCGGATAGGTCTAACATTGTATAATTTGGATTATATTTTGGAAGGGAACCTCGAAGAATTGATTGGCGGTTTGATAGAATACGATTACAAACAGGTTGTGGAGGAAACATTTGGAAATACTCATGACGCAAAGTAATGTACCTCTTTCAACTGCCGATTGGACAATTATGAAAGTGATTCAATGGGCGGAGCCGTATCTTGCAAAATACTCTATTGAATTTCCGCGGCTCAATATTGAATATTTCCTTGCAAAACTCCTCAATTACCGGCGCATAGATTTGTATGTTAATTATGATCAGCCTCTTACATCAAAAGAATTGGCGGCAGTAAAATCCATGGTTCGCCAGCGTGTGCAAGGCAAACCATTGCAGTATATAGTAGGAGAAATTGATTTTTATAATATTTCCCTTACTGTTAATCAGGATGTATTGATTCCACGCCCTGAAACTGAATTGTTGGTAGATGCAGTTCTTAATTATTTACATTCTTCGTACAACGGTGCGTGTATGCGTATTCTTGAACTTGGTACCGGATCGGGCAATATTGCCGTTGCTTTAGCAAAAAATTTTCCTGACTGCATTGTGTATGCGTGCGACGTATCAGCCGATGCATTAGCTGTGGCAAAAGAAAATGCTGTGCGGAACGAGGTTACAGATAGAATAATCTTTTTTCAGGCAGATATGCGTAACGAATGGAACCGAACTTCTGATATGCTCTTCGATTGCATTGTTTCTAATCCCCCCTATATTCCTGAGTCCGACAAGGATGAATTGCCTCGAGATGTAGTCGAGTTTGAACCGCATGTCAGTTTGTTTGCATCAGGAGACGGTACGGAATTTCACAAAAGAATTATTGACTATTTCGGGCAATGGCTAAAAGAAGGCGGCAAGATATATATGGAAATCGGCATCAGACAAGCGCAAAAAGTTAGATATTTCTTTGAACAAGCAGGATATGCTGATATAGTCATTGATTTGGATCATCAGGAAATACAACGAATGGTACATGCAATGAAACGGAAGGTTACACATGGATAAACTACGCATTATTGGCGGAAATACTTTACACGGTACGGTTCGTATTGACGGCGCTAAAAATGCCGCGCTTCCGATTTTGGCGGCATCCATTTTGGCAGAATCCCGATCAACCATTCGGAATGTGCCGCCATTAAGTGATGTTTATGCGATGCTGGCTATCCTCGAATCGCTTGG
>JACKPL010000011.1 GCA_024233545.1 bacterium | reverse complement strand
GCGTCATTTTGATACGAATACCGGGAACGTTGATACGTCGACCGATCGGTTTGGGCGGGTATCAAGTTATGGATATGATGCAAACGAAGACCGTTTGGTGAGTGTATATGATGATAAAAACAATATAACACGTTTTTATACGAGCGGCGACTGGGACGGGCAGGCAATGAATACGTCACGAAATAATACGCCTCTCAATAATTTCTCGTATGATTTTGCTGGAGGTGATATGCTTCGGTCATACGAAAGTTCATCGAGCGAACCGAGCCGAGTAACAACGAGGAATTTTAATACCAATACAGGAAATGTTGAAACAGCAACAAATAATTTAAACCGTGTTTCATCGTTTAATTACGATAGCAATGAAGACAAGTTAGTAAGTACAAACGATGCTATTGGTAATATTACAAAGTTTTATACTGCTGGAGAATGGGATACTCAAGCTAAAGAGACTTCAAAGTTCAATGAACGTAAATCCGAATTTAGTTATGAATTAGATAGTGGCGAACAAGTAAGATCATATGAAACGTCGGCTGGCGATTCGAGCCGGGTGACGACGCGTCATTTCGATACAGCGACTCGCAATGTGGAAACATCTACTGATCGAAGAGGAAAAGTTACTTCATTTGATTATAATTCGGTAGATCGTCTTTTGAGTACTTACGATCAGCAGAATGCGGTAACTAAGTTCTATACAAACGGGACATGGGAAGGGCAGGCAAAAGATTTTTCAAAAGACGGAACATTACGGAATAATTTTGGTTATGATATTGATTCTCAAGGAATTACTCGGCGATCTTATGAAAGTGCATATGGTGATCCGTCACGAGTGACGACACGTAATTTTAATACACTTACTGGAAATGTAAACACATCGACGAACCATTTGAATCGCGTTACCTCATTTGATTATGATTCAATCGACAGATTAAAAAGTACCAATGATGTTATTGGCAATATTTCCAAATTTTATACAGATGGTGATTGGGAGGGCCAGGTTAAGGATTCGTCAAAGAACAATACATTAAAATCACATTTTGGATATGAAGTTGATTCGTTCGGAAATCCAATACGTTCTTATGAATCTGCAAACGGTTTGTCGGATAGAGTTACAACGCGCAATTTCAATACTGCTACAGGTAATATTGAGTCGTCAACGAATCACTTGAACCGCGTTACGTCATTTAATTATGATTCGTTAGACAGATTGCGCAGTACGAATGATGCACAGAATAACATTTCCAATTTCTATACTAATGGAACATGGGAAGGGCAAATTAAGGATTCTTCCAAGAACGGCACATTGCGTGATAAATTCTCGTATGACATAGATTCACAAGGCATAACACGCCGGTCGTATTCAAGCGCCTACGGAGATCCATCACGCGTAACAACACGCAATTTCAATACGAATACCGGAAACATAAATACGTCGACGAATCATTTAAAACGTGTCACTTCGTTTGATTATGATTCAATCGACAGGTTGCGCAGTACTAATGATGCTATTGGCAATATTTCCAAATTTTATACCAATGGAGCATGGGAAGGGCAAGTTAAGGATTCTTCAAAGAACAATACATTAAAATCACGTTTTGGGTATGAGCTTGATTCGTTCGGCAACCCAATACGTTCTTACGAATCGGCAAACGGCTTATCGGATAGAGTTACAACTAGAAATTACAATACCAGTACAGGTAATGTTGAAACATCAACCAATCATTTGAACCGCAAAAGTTCTTTCCACTATGATGCGTTAGACCGCTTGACCAGTACTAATGATGCTCAGAATAATGTTTCTAATTTTTATACCAATGGAGCGTGGGAAGGGCAAGTTAAGAATACGTCAAAGAACGGTGATTTAAAGTCAACGTTTTCTTACGATCTTGATACATTCGGCGAATTGCTTCAATCATATGAGAGTGCATATGGTAATCCCGATCGGGTGACTACGAGAAAATTTGATACGGCAACCGGCAACATTGCATCATCAACAGACCATCTCGGTAAAATACAGTCTTTTGACTATGATTCAATAGACCGCCTAAGCAGTATTTGGGATGAGCAGTCGAACGTATCAAAGTTCTATTCGAACGGTCCATGGGAAGGACAGGTCAAGGAACGGTCTTCCAATGGTATTCATAAAGGAAGTTTAAGTTATGAAATCGATTCCGACGGGCTTCTTGTCCGTTCTTATGAATCGGAATATGGTGATTCCTCGCGTGTTACAACACGTAATTTCGATACATCAACAGGTAATTTGGCAACATCAACCGACCGGTTCGGCACTGTAACGTCATTTGATTATGATAACATTGATCGTCTTAAGAGTACGTTCGATGAACGAGGGTTTGTGTCGAAATATTTTACGAGCGGTGATTGGGAAGGGCAAGTTCGAGAAACATCGAGAAAATCCGAATTACAAGGTACCTTCACCTATGAAATGGTCGACGGCTTGCTTCTCCGCAGTTATGAAACACAGTACGGCATTTTCCCGCGTGTTACAACTCGTCAATTCGACACTGATACCGGATTACTTGAAATATCGATTGACAAGAATGGCATTGTGAGCAGTTATCAGTATGAGCCTGATCGCGGTATTTTGTATGGTGTGGAAGATACACTCGAAAATAAAACATTTTTCTACACTTTCGGGTTATGGGAAGGGCAAGTAAAAGAGACATCCAATTTTGACGGGCCTGTTGCATATTTCTCATATATCATGGCTACTAACGGTTTAAAAGCATGGAGTTTTGAAACCAATGGGCGTTTTCTCGGAAATATTACCACTCGGAAATTTGATTCGGACGAGCTTGTTATTTCTATCACGGACGTATTAGGAGTTGTTACTTCAAATACATATATTGCTGATACTGTCGGGCTATCTGAATCTAATGATACTCGAGGAAGAACCACGTATTATTTCTCGAGCCTTGATTTGCGAAATGTTCAAAACCTTTATATTGATGATAGTGGTAATGTTACCAAGTTTTCATTCCTGACGGATTCACTTGGCAATTTGACAAATAGTTTTATCACAACGAATCCTGCTACTACACCAAATAATGTTTTAATCCGCAAGATGCAAAAGGTGACGGGTAAAATAGAAACTTCAACGAGTAGAATAGGCAGGGTATCGTCATATTATTATGCCGATCCGCTTAGTAATAAATTAGTGAGCATCTTTGAAGACGGTTCGGAAACTACAACAACGTTTTATACTGATTATACGTTACCGCAAGGCGGGCAGGTAGAAAAGATTGCAGATATCGCCGGCGATAAGCAACGCTTTACGTATCAAATCAGTGCATGGACTGGCATCATGAGCCAGAGGTTCACCCACAACATTCAAAGCGGTTATAATTATGTCGATTCTACCATAGATTTTAATACAGTTAAGCCGGATTTAATCAATCAATCTTTTGATAAAAATAATTTCTTATCAACATTCTCCTATGACGGCGGCGTTAATTTGTTGAAAATAAATACGCCGGCACGTTTGCAAGACGCCACTTTTATTACTGATCCGAATAATCATGCAGTAGGCAATCTCCAACTGTCAAAAAACATTGATTTACAATCTAATTGGACATATCAAGTTGATTCACGAGGAGTGCTCCTATCAGTTACTGAATCACGGAGCAGTTTGGCGGCGCCGGTGTTCATCACCATTGTCCGTCAGTACGATAACATTGGCAACGTCATTTATACTTCGGAATCGGGTACCAATATCGAAGTAAGTTTTACCTACGATTCAACAGGAACATATCTTATTTCGTCAACCGAAACCGAGCCGGGTGTTTACTTTGGTGATGATAATTCAAATGTTACCGTCACCAAAACAACGGAATATTATACCTATCTAACTACGGCCGATTCGGCAGAGTGGGGATTGCCTAAACAAGTAGAAATTGATGCCGCCGCGCCGGGATATGGATATACAGATTACTTTACGTATTCATTTGATACTGTAGGCAACCTGCTTGCTCAAACAAGTACAGGGAGTGATATAACAGGACAAACAGTCACTTATTTCTTTGCCGACCCGCTTACTCCGCAAGTGTTTGGGAAGGTTGATTATATCGTTGGGCGAGATGTTTATATTCGTACTCGAGGAATAGAATCAGCTGTTCAGGAAGATGAACTTTATGTCTATCAACCGTTTACTTATTTTTACTATGATGGTTCGGGAAGATTAAGATGGACAGAGGAAACCAAATATTCACCTGCCCCTCGAACTGAAAAAGTCAATATTGATGCCGACGGTCTTCCTGAAACGCTGAATTTCCTTGTTGAGGATGGATTTTCGGAAAGGCATATAATTCGGCGCTATGATGCGTCTCTAACTTGGCAACCGTTACCGGTCAGAGAATACCATACGCTTATTTACCCAATGGATGATGACCAAACAGGAACAAAAGTTATCGGGAAAGGATCATATGCCTATGTAAGTGATGCTGATGGGAATGGAATTGTGGATTCCGAATTTGAATTCGGTCCCCCTGCAGTCAGAACTACGTATTCAATCGCGGCAGATGGGCAAATAGCAGATAAAGAAGTCAAACAGTACGAAACCGATACAAAAACAAAAATTGATAAATATGATAATGTGCGAGAAATTATCCATCAGCCGAAGGCTTCGTCAAATCCGATTTTTGCCATTGATGAAATCGATACGCAAGAAGGATATTTTGCCTATACAAACAGGCAGTATGAAGGGCGCCAACTGGTATACGAATTCAAAGATGACCAAGGAAATGCGCCGGAAGGACGCTCTGAACCAATTGATTATCATTTCAGTTACTTCTATGATTCGGCAGGCAACCTTACTTCAACAATTACTAAAGAAGCAAATGCACCTTCAGGGTTTGCATTGGATAGGTTTGATGAAGGAACGGCGCTTAAAGTTGGTCCCGATGTGCTCTTCAGTGTCGATAAGGAAGGAAGGATTCGCGGGTTGACTATTGAGGGTGATATCACCATACCGCTGTTTATTCAAACATCGCAATATCAATTGACAGATGCCCAATCCTCATCTCTTTCCGGGAGTGATTGGAACACTACTTATGATTCCAGAACGGATATTAAAACTGAATTCAGTGAGGTTGATACCGAACCATTCTTTGACTTAACAGAGCATGACGAGTTTAAAAAGCCGACTGAATACATTCGAGTAACAGGTATTAACGGGCAAACATGGAATCAGATTTTTAAAGATTTCTATGAATTGGAAGGGAAGAATTATGATGAACATTCGAACCTTGTTATCGGTGTTCGAGGATGGGGTGCTACCGAAGGAGATCCCAACGTTGTCGGCCCGTATTTAACCGACCAGCCCGTTGATGACCGCGTAAATCCAGAAATTGCTCCGTATGTATCGGTTATTTATCTTGATAAGCTGACTGGAACAGAGTTTACTCCTTCGACCAGTGCCGGTAAAGTCTTTGTTGCTCCTCAGATAGATGTATTGCCAGTATCATTCTGGGATAATTCTCCTCAAGACCCGTCAGATCCAGAGTCTCCACCGGTTGGCTGGGTAGAAACCATCCGGCAGGTTATTGTAGGAGCAGATAAAATGCTGTTTGTTCTTCCTTCGGATAATAAAGACCAAACTGTTCGTAAAGGATATAAGATTCCGGAATTGGAAAATTTGGTGGATGGAACGGGCTTTATCAATAAGTTAGGACAATTATTCGATTCATTGTATACAGGAGGCGGCTTAACTAACGTTGAACTGAATAACTTTTATGAAGAAGGCACTTTTACTGCCAGCGATGGGTTTGAGGGTAATTTCGGTATAAACTTCCCAATTCGCAGAGGGTTCTTTAACGATGATCCTAATGCATCAGGATGGGATATTTATACTTCATTAAGCAATGCTGTCAATGAAGGAGGATGGAGCGGCGATTGGGAGCAGTTGCTTCAATCTGCGTCATTGCGCAATATGCTGGTGTTCTTAAACGAACAACTCCAAAATGATTTAAGCGTCGTTTTCAGCCAAACAGATGATTTCCAAACGATAGCGCGCCGTTTACCAACGTTGTACGATTTATACCTTAAAGATCAGGAAGGCATAGAATTCAGCGCAAACGCCAGTTATTTGTATAGTTTAAGCCAGCCATGGACTGCTACAGAAACAATGAACAGCACCACACATCCGTTTACGCCATATACAATAACGGTTACACGAGCAGTCAAGAACTTTTACGATTTTGTCGTTGCGTTTACTCTGACCGATTTCTTTAATGGAACATATCAGACCGATCTCAGCAAGAGTAATCAAGGTGAATCGTTAGAGCTGTCGGTTTCGTCTGCTGGAAAAATACCGCGTAACGAAAGCGGTCTCGGTTCATTTGATCCTGCCGGCGATTTATCAGGATCAACACCGATGGAACGCTTTGCAGACCTGATTGCATTCCTGTATGAAGGTACTTATCAGGATGAAAAAGTGGAAGATGATTTCCTCTTCTTTAATATGAACTGGGCACCGCTTTTTGATACCGACGGCAAGCGTGTGGAAGATGCGTGGAAGAATAATGTTTATTATGCGAGCAATTTCCAAGTTACGTTCGATGGCGATGACCAAAACCATGATGGGTGGTTGAACGGTGTTACCATTAATGATTTTATTACCGGACAACCGAATTTCGATATACAAACGCTTTTCAGCCAGTCGGAATATCTTACTGTTCTTTCCTATCAACCGACAAGTGTGGTGAATTTCTCGTTTGCCGCGCAACAGCCGACTGTTCAACCGGGCAATACCCAGCCTGATGCCTTGCCGGTCATTTACGATATGACAATGAGCGGTCAGTTCAATGCAGTTGCAACCGACCAGATAGCAGATTATCTCGGCAAAAATTCTTCAGTGTATGTACCAATTTCTGCTGTTACCAATAAAGCCGGTTTCGGTTTCGATGACGAAGCATCTCTGCTTGCTCATACCTTTAGCAGTGCAACTTCAGGTGCTCCTGATTATTGGAATAATATAGTAAGCAATATGCCTCAAGTACAGGTTAATAATTTTATTATCGATTACACTCAAGGCAGTACAACTAAAACGGTGCAAGTTGACCATAAGAGCCAGTTGCAACGATTGTTCCATGAAGTAAACGGTCAAAAGTACATCATTGATTTACGCGGATATGAGCCTGTCGAAGGATTCGGCGTTATTATCGTGTATAAATGGGACGATACCAACGGCGATGGGTTTACGAACGAAGACGAAGAGGAAAAATTAACTGAATTCTGGATTACAACAAGTGATAACGGAAGTACAATTACCCAACGCGGGTTTACCAATGGCAAGCCGGATTCAACGGCTCCGTTGCAGTTTGCCGCATCCGGCGGTGGATTTATATTCACAGGCGCAGTATCTAACGAAACGGCAAACCAGTTTGCGCAACAAGCGTTATCAGGCGCTATTGCGGCACGTACTCGGCGTGCGGTTTCCTTTTATTCCGATAAGACTGGCGGTGATGCTCGTGCAACATTGCTTGCTCTTGCTCAAACCGGCGTTTTAAGCGCTTTGCAGTCTTTACAAGCCATTGGTGCGGCGGTTAACGCTATAGCAGAAGTACCGGGACTGGAAGGCATTGCTTCACTGCTTGCAGGAACGGCTGAACCGATCAGGACAGGGCAGACGACCTATGCGGATAGATTCAGCAGTCAGCAAGCGGCTCCTGCTCAAGCTCCTCAAACGTTGACGGGCGAATCTGCAATTCAGCAGTTATTAAGCTCAACCGGTCAGAACCTCATCGCGACCGGCAGGCTTGACTTATCGCGGGCAACTTTAAGTGAAGGGTTACAATCCAGTATCAGCCGTCAGCAAGCGGCGCAAAATGATAATGTCCGTTCTTTGGTTCGGTCAATTCAGATAGGGAGTACCGTATATTCTACTCAATCAGTATCTCAAACTCAAGCATCAGGAGCTATTGTCGAACAGCGTAGGCAAGCCGTTATACAAATCGATTCTGCAGGAAATGTTCTTTCAGATACAACCCGGCAAATAGATACGTTAATAAACGGAGGTTTATATCAGAGGGCAAACTTTGATGCGCAAGGTAACCAAACGGTTCTTATCACTTTTAATATCAACAACAGTACTGCTGTTCGGAGAACTTTCTTTGAGCAAAATGAAGCGAGCCGTAATCAGCTTCGCGGAGAAGAAGAAGGATTCAGGACAGACGACCTTACTCGTACGCAGGCATTGCGTGTAGGCAGACAATTTATTTCTACCCAGAATGTCGAAGTTAACGGGCAGTTCGTACAGCAGGTTCTTACGCCGGTCGGCATTGCGACACAGACATCGTTATCTGCCGATCCATCAAAACTAATTGGCGCTGATGGAAAATTTGATGCTGAATTATTCTCATTACGAATTCAAGAGCAGTTCTTAAACGAAGGGCAAATTATTAACAATAATGCACTGCTTTATATCGGCAACATTGCGTTCCAAGAATTAGAACGCGGAAATAGTGTCAATCTCGATAATAGAACAATTCTCCAGGGCTTCATTGCGGAAGGCAGACGGCGTGTTCTTGATGAAGTTGAAAGAAGACAGGCAAACGGCACCGCTACCTTTGCGGGCCCGACGCTTACTCAAGCTCAAGTGGAAGCATATCGTAGAGCTGGGCTTGAACGTTTTATCGATCCTATTATAAGCGATAATGCAGAACAAGGCGGACGGTTGGTTTTTGGACGCCTTGAAAAATCGGATTTCTTTAACGGCGTAAGCGATCAGCAGTTCTTCCAAGACCTTGATACTCTGAGGTTCGATACCATTGAACAGACCATAAACGGTCAAAAAGTGCTTGTTATTACCGGAGCAAATCTGAATATTGGCGGTGGATCGTTTGATGCGTACCGGTTGGCAGACAGCCTGCTCGACCCGGTTGCGCTTGTCGGAAATGTTTCTAGACAAACTGAAGACAAAGCAAGAGCCGCTTTTGCCGCAGAAGCAATACCGAAATTGAACGTTTGCAGGCACAACTTGAACAACAGGCGGCAAGGTCGGAAGGGTTTTCGAGAAAATCGGCAGAAAAATTAGTAACGCATTCTTCACCGTAACTTCTGCAATTGCTGGTGCTTTTGAATTTGTTGAAGGTGTTGTGAAAAGTGTTGTCGGTTTTGTTGCAAGTACTGTAGCGAAAGGGATTAATGCTGTATTTGGAACGAATCTTAATGAAACTATTGTTATTCCGCCTTTAACTATCGATGGCAAAAGAATAAGCCAAGTCCTCGAAAGCAAAATTGACAATTTCAGCAGTATAAGTGCTGATCCTCTTGCACAGGCGCAATATCAAGGGTTACAGAACCTTTTGAGCGGGAGTATCGGTAATTTAAGGACTTTTATAAGCGATGTGAACAATCTTGGTTCGCAAGGAAGCGCTTTTGAAAATGCGGTGAATATCATTTCTACTCAAGTACGCGAAGCGCGGTTTAACCAGACATCGTTTGAAGATCGCCAAGCGTTATTTGAAGCGGATCAATACCGTTTTGCTCGGTTATTCGGCGATCAAAGTTCGGTAAGTACATTCGGCGAGTCTAAATCTGGCGTAGTTGAACTATTTAACCGGACTATTGAATCTGGTGTTTTTGCTACTTTTACTATCGGCTTGATAGCGACGCTCGATTTATCAGATACCGGCATTGCAAATTACGATTTCGCATCTGAACGAATAAAACCATCAAGCGCATTCTCAGTATTCGGCTTGGCCGGAAACTTTAGAACGTTTGAGTCGACAGGCGGCAGATCATTTTATATTCCTGTCTTAGAAACGCGGAGAATTAATGATAACTTGTCTGTCCAATTTTTCAGCTTTGATCTTAACCGCGCATCGACATTTAATGATTTTGCCGCATTGGCTACCGGAAGAATTGAAGATAGTACTTTAAGCAGAAAGCGCGAAACAATACTTGAACGATTAGGGGACGGTAACAGCACGCTTGGACGACAGAATGCGGAATTAACTGCTTTATTCGATTTAAACCTTACTTATGCATCGAATCTTTCTCCTGATGCAATAGCAGCTCAATACAGGGCAAGTTTTACCGGAACGCCGACGCCGTCAGGTGGTTCACAACTAACGCAGGGCCCTACTCTGCTTACCAATGAACAGGTAGCGCAAATTACCGCACGAAATGCGGCACAGCAAGGATTCAATACTACTTTAGAAAGTGTTTTCCAACGCTCAGGGTTCTTTTTAAGCGGGAAGGATACTAATAACCCAAATGCTGTTAACTTTACACAAGTAAGAGACTTAGGGCGTGCCTTGGTAGATCAAGGCAGAGAAATAATAAAGAGCGAAACAGGCTTTCTTGCAAGCATTTCAACACAATTGCGCAGGATTCCTGGTCTTGGTTTTGTGATTGATGCGTTAGATGTTGGCGTCGATTTGGTTTTCGGTATTCTTAATTCTTTTGTTGCAGTCGTAGCCGCCGCCGGCGCATTTGTTGTGGATTTAGTTGCCGGAACAGACTATGCCGCAACAATTATCGAAGCACGGTACGGAAATGGGCAGTCAACGTTGGATGTGTTGCTTAATCGGTCATCAAACATAGCCCAAAATAAACTCTTTACAGCGCTTGCAAGAGGCGATAGTGCTGAAGCACAAAGACAAGGCCGTTTATTGAAATTTAGCCAAGGTATCAGTATCGTTACTGATATTATAACGGTAATTGCATCGTTCTTTGTGACGTTGCCTGCCGGTGGCGCTGGCGGGTTTGCCGCCGCCGCCACTCTCTTTGGCAGAGGTGCGCTTGCAGTCGGCAGAATTGCCACAACAGTGATTCGTGGTGCTGAAGTAGCTTTTGCGGTGGCGCGGGCAAGCCGTGTGGGTTTAGCTGTTGCAAGAGTTGGCGAAGTTCTTCGAATCGGTGCGGCAATTTCTCGGGTTTCTGCTTTTGTAGGAAGCATAGGAACTGTCATTGCGAATTTTGCACGAGGCGCTTTCACTGCGTTAAGTCAAACTAGAGTAGGCGCCGCAATCGGCGGTTTTGTGAATATTGCGAGAACTCAAGGTGTTGTCGGCGTATTGGCAAATACTGCGGTTGGAAGAGCGGCTGTTTTCTTCGGTAATCTTGCTGTTGAGGGCGTGGCTTTAGCATCTCGAGCAGTAGGAGCTGTTGTGCAAGGTATTGCAAAGATAACAGGTTTTGCTTTAAATGCCGGTTTGAAATTTTTCAATGCAATTAAATCTTTTGGTCAGGGAATTAACGCGATTGGACAAGTATTGAGAGGAACTCTTGCCGTTTCCGAGACCGCAGGTACGGTTGCACGTATCGCATCCGTGTTAACACGGCTCATTACGCCGGGATCAATAGTTGGAAAAGCTATCGGATTAACATTGCAAGCTCTATCATTTATTCCGCGAGGAATAGGTGGGCTTGGTTCAAGGATATTTGACGTATTCGTATCTTCCAATAATATTTTACTCTCAATCGGCAAAGGTTTGAGTGAAGGCGGCAAGCTGTTGCGCTTAAACTTTGGGTTCGGAAGCCGTTTGAATGCCGCGCTGGAAGGCGTTCGAGGCGCTACATTTGCTACAAGGGCGGAATTGGTTGCTCAGTTTGGCAAAATATTTGCTGGCGGCGAACAGGCAATTCAAGCCGGAGCGGCCGGATCGAAACTTGGTAGGGTTATTAGCGGTGAACTGACATTTAGTCAAGCGTTTGGTAAAACTATCGCAACCGCTGTAGGTCAGTTCAAGGCGTCGATACTAAACTTCGGGCTTAATTCTTCCGATGAGGCGGCTCGAATCGTTCGTGCAACGTACAGAGAAAGTTTAAGGGCTGGCGGCGGTCAAGTATCATTGTCGAATCTCTTATTCCAAGGATTAAATAGTTTCGGATCGCAAGTGCTTCGCGTTGCTCGTCTTGGAGCATTTCGTCCGATACAGGAAGCTGTTGGGCAGGTTATTTTGGAACTTGTTGTGCGCGGAACACAGCTTTTGACTGGCGATGATTCGGTAAATGGGTTTAATGTGTTTGCACGTTTGCGCGACTTTCTCGGCGCTGAGGACACCGGAATATTCGGCACCATTTTAGGCAAAGGATTACAGTTCTTCGGCATAATTGGTGCAGGAGCGGCAGGCGCAGGCGGCTCCGATACGGTATTCAAGCAACAAGGATTCCTTACTAGGAACTTTGCTACCAATGAAGTAACATTTGTTACGGGAACACGATCGAACGCGATTTTTGAATATTTCGGCGGGTTTGGCTTTGGGAGAATCGACAATCGCGAACTATCCATATTTGATGTTATTGCAGAGACGGCTAAAAAGTCAGTTGAAGGATTCCAGCAAGGATTGTCTTTAGGGTTATTATTCCCGATTCTATCGCCGGTATTTCAGCCTATTCTTGCCCTTGATCCCGTATTAAACGCAATAAATAAAGGCGGCGATGTTGCCACACTTGCTATTTCGATTGTTACCTCGCTTGCGGCACGTGTAGTTGCTCAGGTGGGTGCTCTTATAGTAGGTAGAATATTCGGCATTAGAGGTACTGCGCTTAGTACTTTTGCACGCAATTTTGCTGAACAAGTTGATGTTAGAGTGAGAAAATTTGTGTCGTTCCAAGCAAACTTCTACATCGACGAATTTTTTGTCGAAGATTTAGGTGGAAAACGTATCGAGGGATTACTCATTTCATTAGGATTTAGCCGCGCATTTGCCGCTGGCGCTTCCGAGCATCTTGCCGAGTTTATCGGAAGAGGCGGTGAAGGCGGCGCCGCATCGACAGCTCAAGCTCAAGCACGATCGAATGTCGATGTCAATTTTGCCAACGGCACGCTAAGCGGCATACAGAATATAGCACAGCAAATTATCGGCAATGTGTTCCAAGCAGAAAGTTTAAAAGTAACTGCGGCGGATAAGAGTTCGTTGTCAACTATCATAGAAGCTTTTACTGAGACTATTAAGAATGAACAAGGAGAAAACGTAACAAAGTTTTCGCTCCAGAACACGTTGTTAACTTTTGCAAATATTGGAGTAAGCCTTGGGCAGATTGCAATCGGTTCCAACATAGCCGGTGGATTTTTCAATCTTGCATTGCCGACGGTAACCCCTGCAATCAGCTTTGATTCGGCATTCTTCGGCAGTGCGATTGCCGGCGGATTGGTTCAAGGAAGCTTAAGTGCCGGGACAACGGCATTGTCGTTCAATTTTGGGCCTACACAAGAAATATTTAAAGGATTGACCGCCGAACAACGCAGTGAACGAATTGCAAATGCTTTTGCATCAGGTTTTGGCGCAGGCTTTATCGGCGGTGGGTTTACGACCGTAGGGCTGAACACGTTCTCAACGCTTGCAGGCACCATTTTTGCAGGCGCGACAAGTACCATACTGTTCCAAGCGCAAGAATCATTGAATAATTTCCAAAGAATTACTGACCAATTTACCGGTTTTGATTTGCAGGCGCAATTAGAACGTGTGCAAAAATTTGATCCGGTTTTGGCGAGTCAAATTCAGCGTGTATCAAATCAGCTAGCAGTTGACTTTGCACGTTTATCTGCCACAGGCGCTACGGCAACTGATGTGATCAATGTTGTTACCCAGCAATTACAGCAAGGGCAACTGACGCTTCAATTACAGCAGAGAGCTGGATTGTCGGCACAGCAAGTGGCGCTTATACAGCAAGGGCTTGTTGCACGAGGTATTCAATTCCTTGCGGATAATCAGCAAGCGGTTCGAGATGTTAATCCATTCCAAGTACAGCGCAATGCCGCGGCGGCACGTTCTTCGTTAACTGAGGGGCAGTCGAGTTTACAACAGATATTTAATATCGCGTCAAACGGGACAGTATTAACCGAACAGAATTTTACTCAAATTGTTAATCAGATTGCCGATTTCCAAAGAGCAAGTGTTGGGTTTACGTTTGCTAATTTCTTCCAGCCTCAGGCATTGAATTTATTTGGCGGATTCTTCGATCTTGCCGGTGTTGCTCCGGTTGGTGTGTCGCAGAATGCCGCCGCCGGCGCGTCGCGTACAGATACTGACAAAATAGCAGGCGCCGCGGCGGGAGCCGGTGCGGGCACGATATCGTCTGCAACGATCGGCGCTATAACGTCCAATCCGAACCAATATATAAATAATGTGGTTAGTAGTATTGATGTAAATAACTTTGATATCAATAATATACAAGATTTAGGAAATATTGTATCTAAGGCGTTTGAAGCCGCACAAGTATTAAGTTCAACAGATATTTCTCAGAATTTTACCAATGAACAGCGGACAAATCTGCAGAATTTTGTATTAACTGTAGCGAACAATATTCTTGCCGCTAACGCAATTCAGGGACAAGATGTAAGTGCAGTTAACGATTTTAAATTACAGTCTGCATTAGCGGTATCTCAATTAGCTGTTGCTCAGCAGACATTCCAAGGTTCGACGCCATTGTCTACAGCATTTAAACAGGCGGTAAATAATGCGGCTGAGTTTACTGTGTCCCAGTTAAGTACTATTACTATTGCCGCGGCACCGGCGGCAACCGGTACAGCAAACCATACTCAGTTAAATCAATTTGCCGATTTATTGCAGGTTACGCGAAACCTCGCCGCAACAGGCATACAAACTAATGCTAATCTTAATGCAGCGGCGCAGACTGCAATTGCAACAAATGTAACCAATTTGAATACTTTGGTCAGTGGCGGAGCCGCGGCGAATCCTTTATTTAATCAATCAAATCTTCCTGCAACGTTATCTTCAGCAGGAAGAGCGTTCCAGAATATTGCAAATCTTGTTCAAACAGGCAGTGTGGTTTTATCAACAGACCAGGGAGCACAGAGTGTTCGAAGCACCTATACTGCCGCAGTAAATAATTTTACCGCCGCCGCATTCGATGTAGCAAAAGCAACAAGTGTTACAACGACGAATGTTGACAGTATTAACACCTTAATTCAAAGCATTGCTTCTAATGCTTCAGCAGGCATCATCAATATTGCAGATTCGTCGATTTCTGCTACTGCGGCAACTGATTTTGCGTCGGTTGTGAATAATCAAGCTTCGTTTATGAATAATACGACGAATTTCCGGCTTGATGCAATTACCGACTTCCAGAACTTACAGCGAATGAACCAGTTTATGCAAACAATGAATCAAGTGAGCGCTACAAGCTCGTTTGACCTCAATACACAAGTTAACGGACAGTCATTAGCCAGTAGCCTCAGCGCTGTTGTGAACCGAGGGGCACAAGCATTAGCCGCAAATAGCGGGCTTGGCGCAAGCGCTAATTCAGTTACTTTTGTAAATTCCCAAAACTTTTTATCTAATGCGTCGAGCCTTGTTCAGAATGGAGCTGTTCAAGTAACTGCGGCTCTTCGTACAAACTTAAGCAATATGGTTACTGCTCAAATAAATTATATTGGGAAACAGCAAAATAATATTTCATCAATGGATGTTGCGCGCCAGTCATCATTTGCGATTCAGAACATTCTTGCGGCTTCAGATTTGGGTATAGTTAATAGAAATAATGTGGATGTTTCCACACTGGCAACTGCCCAGAATAATGTATTGACATTCTTGAACAACAATCGAAGTTCTGTACGTGCGGATAATCTATCAACATTTACAACAGCGTTAAATAATGTAAATAATCTATCTTCAGTAGCAGGTGCGGCATTTAATACTCAAACGAGTCAAAGAGTAACATCTATAATCAATGAAGTATTCTCTCGTGCCGCAAGTACGACGGCTGTTTCAGGTTCTCCGTTGAATTTCCAGACAAACCAGCAAGTAAATGATTTCTTGCAGTTTAATAATGTGGCACATGCCTCATTTAATAATCCGGCACTAAATGCAAATATTCAAACAGCAAGTGTTGCAAATGCGCTCCAAAAAGTGTCGGGCTTCATTGGAAATCAACTGCAAAATAACAATAATCCTTCTATCCCTCAACAGCAAATTAGTAATGTTGCTACGCTGGGGGCTTTTGTGAATTCCATCAATCAATGGCAGCAAGCGGGAGTGGTCAATACAGCCGCTGTTCCTCAACTTCAGGCAGACGTGCATAATCATATAGCGCGCGGGCTTGATACCATCAATAACCTTGCAGGAACGTTTGCGCTTGGACAAGGACAGCAAAATGCAAATAGTTTACAAACAAATGTTACGGCATATCAAACTATTGCAAATTTTATGAATTCATTTGCGGCCGCAACGTCGGTTCCCGTTGGAGCTACTCAAAGCTTTGTCAATGTATCCACGTTGAATTCTCAGCTTAACCAGATTGGTGTTTCAGCGAATACAAGTACTGTTGTAAATAATATTATTTCGCAAACCCTTAATGTTGCAAATACAACGGCTAATAGTGTAATCAATTCGAATCAATTCGCCGGCGTATCTGCCGCGGTAGGATTATTGAGCAGTATAGGGAATCTTGCAAACAGTGCTTCTCCAGTCACTTTAACTCAAGCAAATTTTGACAATCTTGCTGTTGCGAGTTCAGCAATTGCCTCAAATGTCAACACCACTTTTACTCAAGCGGCAGGGGCAAATATGCAAACAGCGCAAGTAGCGTCTAATACGCTTGCGGCGATTAGCCAGTTAAGCCAGAATGCGAATTTTGCTACTTCAATCAATTCGTTTAATGCGGCGAATTCCAATGCTTTTAATACTAACATAACTCAAATGGCAAATACGCAAATTGCTTTCTTCCAGCAAAGCTTCCAGTCTGGGTTGAATAACTATACTGGTGAAAATTTGCAGGGGTTGACTAATTTTATCGGAGCGTTCAACGGTCTTTCTCAGACTTCAGCGAATATCACTGGATTGGATTTAAGTTCTGTGCTTAATACTAATACAAATCTACAGAGCAATCCGTTAGCCAATCTTGTTACGGGAATTATTTCGAATGTAAATAATAGTTTCCAAGCGGCGAATGTAACGCAGGGCATTACCAACGATAACCGACAGAATATGGTTGCACTGTTTGATTTGGTGGCGAGCAATAGTACACTCCAAACTGTTGTAAATGCACAAACTGTCAATGGACAGCCGGCTAATCATCTTACCGATTTCGCTTCAAATATTGCTCAAGACATTACTGCTCGATTTACCGCGGATGCCGATTTTAGCAATCTGGCAAATAATCGGTTGGTAACAAACTTCTTAAAAACGGTTTCTGTAAATCGAAATACGTTCAATCAGACGAGTTTTAATACAAACATTCTTCCTCAAGTTGCCGCGCTTATAAATACGGTTGCACAAAATACGCCTAGCTTTTTAAGCGGCATTACGCAGGGGAATCAGGGTGCAAATGCATATATTACCTCTATGGCGCAATTTAATGTTGCCGCACAGCAGTTTGCTGGTGATATCGCGAGCCAAGGCATTGCTAATTTCAATGATAATATTCGTAATTCGCTGACATCACAAATCAGCACGTTGTCGAATTTGAATATCAATACCTTGGATGCACAAACCAGAAGCAACCTTGCCGCATCAGTAGCAAGCATGCAGGTATTAGTGACAGAATTACAGCAACAAGGGGTTACAGGACTGGAAAGTATACAAACAAGTATTGATACTTCAATAAGTACTGTATTCCAGAGTTTCGATTTTGATCAGTTCAAGGAAAACGGAACATTTAGCGTTGCAAAATTGAATGAATATATTAGTGCCAATCCATCGCAGTTTACTGCGTTTGAGATAGGCAGTTTCTTTGCAAATGCAAACCTGCCTCTCCCCGTATCTCAATCGGCACAGCAAGTTGCTAACCAACTGGCAAATAGCGGTGTTGAGGTACCGCAATCACTGAATACCTTGTTAAATATTGCATCGGCTGTAAATAGAGTAGTCAGAGAAGCGCCGGCTGTCTCAAATCAGGCTCTTGGACAAACTCAGCAACTGAATGCGCTGACCGTTGATCTTGGCTTCTTAAGGCAGGTTGCTCAGGAAAGCAATGTTGGAATAGATGTGCTGATAGCCGGTTTAGCTGGTGTTCCAGAGGTTCAGGCAAGTTTGTCGGATGTTGTTGATGTTCAGGCTCGTCAACAGATTATTAGCAGAGTAAGCCAATTGATATCAGCAAGCCAGACACTTGGGTTATCCGGAGTTCAAACGGTAACGCTTCAAGAAGCGATAAGCCAAGCTCGAACAAACTTTGATTTGAGCATTGGGAAATCTGCAGAACTTGCTACCGTTTTTAATCTCGTTGAAATCGAGCAGTTCGAAGGACAAGGCATTCGATTCGAGCATTCAAATGGGCAACAATTTATCGTTGAGGTACTCGATTCTCAAACCATACGAGTTTACGATGTGGTTAATGGCCAGAAAGGCAATAAATTATCTGAAGGCACTACGGTATCAGTTCCTGTTGGTGCAATACAGATGCAGGTTACATTTGATGCTACTACAGGTAATGTCAATTTTGTCAATCAAACTACCAGTCAAACGGTAACGAATGTTGCGGCTCCTGCGCTTAATGCGGCACAAATGATTAAAAATGTTATAGCCCAAGATACTGTGCGCACTCAAGTTTTGACTGAGAGCGGCTTACTTGCAGTTAACGGAAATACCTCGGTAGAGTCGGTGTATAATTCCGCCGCAAACCTCTTGACGTTCAACCGATTTGAGGAATGGGCGAACAACGTACAAAATCAAAGCCTGCAAGTTGCCCTTAATATCCTCAATACAGCACGTGCAAAGATTACTAACGGCCAACCGTTGACAACTCAGGAACAGCAATATGTCGATCAATTTGCTTCATTTGAACAGCAGTCGCAAAATGATCAACAGCAATTTAATGCAGTATTTTTAAAAGCTGTTGACCAAGCGTTTATCTATGCTGGCGCTTATGCATTGGATTCAACGAGATTCATTGACCAAAATATTACTCAAATTGCTGAGAACTTACGCAGTTCATTTAATATAAATATCAGTTCTTTTAACCTAAGTGATTTGTTAAGCCCTCAATTAGTTGCTAATCAAGATTTAACTGTTGGCAGTTTTACGCAAAACGGAACACAGACACCATTTACTGCCCGTTTGGATGCAAACCCAACGAATAATACCCGTTACACATTGACTGTCAACAATGAGCAGTATGAGGTTGAAGTTGTAAATCAAGTTGTTAGAATTACCAATCCGCAGACTGGAACGGTTCAAACCTTAGCTCAAGGGGAGAGTCAACAATTTATCGGAGTAAATCAGAATTTTGCATTCAAATTGAGCCTTAGCAGTACAGGGCAACTATCCATTGTAAACGTATCTCCGGGCCAAACGGCAGAAGAGTTCCAGAACCTTGGTAAATCTTTCGGTAAGGATCACACACAAATTATTGCTGAGCAGTCGACCAATCCTGCGGTTCAGGCATTAGCGCAGGATATAAATGCGTTGAGAGATCAGTTCGGATTTGTCGGGCTTGAAACTCAACGCCAGCTTGCTCGCTTGCATGGTGTATCACTGAGGGATACTTTACGCATTGCAGATGCCCGCATTACTCAAGAAAACATAGGACAAATAGCAGAAGTGCTTGAGCGGATGGAGGATCAATTTGCTCAGTTTGGGCTTAATTCATTCCAAAATATCGTCTTATTCACTCAACTCGGCGTGAACGAAGTTGTTGATCTTCTCGTCATGGCTCAGTCATTCGTGAAAGATTGGTATACTGCAGACCAGAGAAACAACGATGTGTTCCTTGCACAAATGTATCTTGCTCTGCGCGGTGACCAGAGAGCAGATGTTAAGATGTATTTTGTCAGAACATTAGTCGATATGTTTGCAAAAGAAGATTTCAAACAGAAGTTCGGAAGTTTATTTGAAATAATACAGCAAGATACTGGTTTGCCATCTAACATAAATGTCCGCGAAGTTTCCGCTGTCGATCAGGTAAATAATCAAGTTGTCCCTGTTCAGCAGTTTAATATTCAAGGAACAGACCTCATTATTACTCAACAGCAGATCGATGAAAACATTTTTAGGCTAAGAATTATTAATTCCGCTACCGGACAAGAAATCGGCAGTTTCCAGAATACTGCTCCAATAACTAATATCCAATTTAACAATGGAATATTGCAGTTCAATCAACAGCGGAGTATAGAAATCACAACGCCGACGGGTTTACAAACAATTCAGCAAATTGTAAACATACAAGTCCAGCAACTGAATACGAATCAATTCGAAATAAGACAAGTTACACAAAACGGTGTTGAAATTGCCCGTACAGTTCAACAAACCATTGATACACAAGGCACATATGTGCGACAGACATTTGTCGGTGGTTCAACGGTGGCAAACCAAGTTCAATTCTTTACATCTCAAGACGTGCAGTTAGATGTGCAAATTCAAAATAACCAGTTGGTTACCCCAACCGGCCAAGTTATTGTTGATGCAGTTTCGCTGAATGATGTGCAGGTAGTTAACAACGTCATTCAAGTTAATGGGCGTGATGTTGCCGTTATCAATGTCAACACCGGACGAGTTATTGCTTCGGAAATTTTTAACACTACAACAAATCAAGTCGAAGGAATCGGGCTCTTTGCTACCGGTATACAAAACAATCAGACGGTAACCGTTCAAGAGACCATAACGGGAGTAAACTTAGCAGATTTGAATATTGTGTCAACGCCATCAGGTTCTACTGTTGTTGCAGTTGATCAAACTACCGGTGTCAGGTATCAATCGACATTCGTCATTGACCAAACAAATCAACCGGCAGTTCAGACTGTAAGAACAGTCAATGTTGCCGCACAAATAAACGGACAAACTGTTATTGTTTCTCTTGAAGTCGAAGTTGATGCCAATAACACTATTACTAATGTCGTTGGAGCGTTGGTAACAGGCCAGGTTGTAAACCAACAAGCAATTCAAACACAAATTACGAATATCCAGAATGCGCTGGCCAATGTCAATATCAACCAAATTAACGGACAGGTTGTTCCGGGAATTGCCGCGCCAATTCAAGTAACTACTGAGCAAATAATCATCAATGCAAACAATCAGGTTGAAATTGCGCATGTAAACCTTAACGGAGTAGTACAGTTTACTAACAGCAATCCCGCAATCAGTACAGCTAATACGAATGTATCCTCTTTTAACCAAGTTCAAACAATACAAGTTGAATTTACACAGAACGGTGTAACACAGATTGGCGTTGTCACAGTACAAAACGGTATTGTCACTGCATCAACAATAAACGCTATTCCTGCAGGATCACGCTTTGCAACAGTAAATCAAACAGGCGTGCTCTTAACCGGTGTTCAGGCTGGAACAATACTCGCTAATGTAGTTCAAACACGTGTTGTGCAGGTGACCGATGGTACAACAACAACGCTTCAAGTTGTACCGGCTATTACAGTATATACTGTTGATACTCAAACCGGACAATTAACCGCGCAATTACGATACCTTGTGAACGGCCAGTCTCAGTTTGTTTCTGCAACCGATCTTGCCGCGAATGCAAATATTCAAATTACCGATTTTCTCGCACAACCGGGCGGAAGCCTTGCCAACGCCAACATCGTTGCCACAAATTTCCAGACCGGACAACGCGGAACAGTGCCGGTAGCTGTTGTAAACGGACAGTTGGTTGTGCAACAGGATGCATTCGGTTTCACTGCCGGCATGCAAATAACTCAGAATGGTGTTATTACCCTGAACGATACTATTGTCGGGCGCATTACCAACGTGAGAGCAATGCAATTAGGGACCCAAACCGGATTAGTCGAAGTTGATATGAATGGACGCATTGTATCGACCAATATTCTGGGTGTGCCGGTCGGACAGCAGTTATCGCAAGTAATTGCCGATATCGGATTACAGGAAGTATCCGGAGTTCAAGTTCAAGTATTGCTGAATGGACAGGTGCGTACCGGAACGTTTGCCAATGGGCAAGTAACCATACAAGGTGTTGGAGCAGTGCCTGTTGCTGTTGAAACGCTTGCCGGCCATGCCCAGATTGTCAGGACAGTTCAAATTGAAGGTGTTTCATATTATGTAAACGCGCGCGGCGAGGCATTTGATGTAATCAATCAGGAGGTCAAGTTCTTTGTCGATAGCATTGGCAATGTACGCAACCTTCAAGGCAAAATTGTGGGGCAAATTGAGGCTGGCGATGTTCAGATTATCAACGCTCTCGGCAATGTTGATATCGTTACTGTCGGATTACAGAATGGAACGTTCCCCACAATTCAGGCAATTCAGGAAAGCACGGTTGTTGTTCTTGACGGTACATCGATGGTTTCGTTGAACTTATTCCAACTCAATCAAACAACACAGCAACTCGAAATTGCAACGATTGAAGTTAATGAAAACGGACAGATTCTCACTACCAATATTCCTCAGATTCAGAACCTGAGCGGTCAGAAATTCTTCCGAAAACTGAATGAGAATCAAATAATAGTACAGCAAATCAGCAATGGTGTTACCACCAATATTATATACGATATTCGCGATGGGCAATTGGTGCAGATAAGTTCAGTTGTTGACGCTAATCTGAACTTATATGAAATTAATTCGGTATCATCCGTAAATGCACAAAACGGGTTTACTCAGACAACCATTTCGACTAATCAATATACCGTTCAGCATTTTGAATTTAATAATGGTTTGCGATTGGTCACTCAGGAAGTCAACGGTATTGCTCAAACCACCATCTACGATGCCGCAGGGCAGTTCCTCGATGTTATCAACGGACAGATTAAAGATATCGTTCGAGTAAATGGCGAGACTATTATTACTACTTCCGAGTCGATTACTGTGATATCGACAAATTTCTTGAATCAGTTTGGAATCAATACGGTTAATGCGCCTTCATCTTCAAAAACACTTCAAGAATACATTGATATTGCCACCGGCTCTATCCAGACAGGCAATACCCAGTCTGCCCAGACTGCAATCAGCCAGGCATTAGCAGAAATAACTGCTTTGGCGAATCAGATTAACAACGGTAATTTCAGTACAAATGTGCTCAATAGCCTTACTTTTACTCAAACTCGGTTTGCCAATGAGATTACGACGTTGCAAAATGCACTGAATTTAAGCCTTGCAATCAACAATAATCAGTTGGGCAATATTCAAACATTGCGTCAAGCGTTGTTGACAAGCTTGCAAAGCATAAATAACAGCGCGTTAATAACCGTTGCCCTTGACCTTGCTTCACAATCGGTTGCAACACAATTGCAAACATTGTTTAATGCAAACGGTGTTTTTATAAATACTCCTGCAAACATACAGACACTAAGTCAGCTTCGGCAAGATATTGCAACAATTACTAATGCGCTCAATACCTTCGGTACGTTCCTGAATGTTGATTCGTCACAAGCATTGAAGACGTCTCTTGACAGTCAGCTGTCACAGATATTGATTCAACAGATACAATTATCCAATGTACAGAACATCGGTATCGTTCAGTCTGATTTAATTCGAGACCTGAGGATACTGCACGATTTTACCCCTGCGTTGTCAGTGCAGTCGTCAATTATCAATTTCATACAGCAGAACAATTTGGTATCGGCATTTAATCAGGCGCTCATACTGGCATCTCAACAACAGCAGACACCGGTTACGCCGTCTGCGCCGTTTGTATCTCCGCTCGAGTTATTTGGGCGTACTGTTCCTACGGAAGTAACCGCTCAGCCGACAGTTGCCCCAGTAACAACAACTGCTATTCAAACGGAGATCATCAAACTTGTTCAGCAAGCAATACAGCAGGCTGAATCTGCTCAAATAATTGAACTTGCTACTGCAGGCGCAATTGATTTTGCAAATGTGGCGGATTTGGTCTTGCCGCTTAATACAGAAGTCCAAATGAATCAGGCGGAAATATCCAATGCATTAAATGCGTTTAAAGAAGTGCTGGTCAAACATCAAGCTAACCTTGATGCAAATACGGTAAATAACTTAGTCATACAATTAGCAAATGAACTTGTCAAAGCAGGCAATTCCCAGCAGACGCAAGCAAGTCAACGTACGGTAGAAATTATCATGGCAATGAGTATAAGAATGCTACTCCATGAAGCCGCCCAAAGCAATAATCAGGCTCTCCAAGACGTTGCTATGGAATTGATGGTTGCTAATATTGCCGGCAATACCAACGTACAGGATATCCTGCTTGGCAAACGTACCGGCCGCGAATTAGTAATAGATGCTCGTTCAACAGAACTTATCAAAGTGGCAAATCTTATCGCCGGAAATATTACGACGTTAAATCAGCAGATCGATTCGCTCGGTTTTGTTGTGAATAGTGTCAAATTTGTCAACGGGCAGATAGTGTTAGAGATTCAGTCATTACCGGGCGTAACTGTTTCTGCGGCTGTTCAAGCTCAGCTTATTGCACAGTTGCAGTCGTTGCAGATAGAACTTAATTTTGAAATTGAAGATATCACAGGGCAAGCTATACCGATTGTAGCAAATCTCAATACGCAAAGGCTTGATATAACTCAGCAGTTAACGGAGGAACAGCTAGCTCAAGCACGTGCCGCACAAGAACAGCTTGTTAAAGCACAGGAAGAACAGCGGCTCGCGCAAGAACAGCAAGCTCAAGCTCAAGCCGAGCAAGATAAAATTCAAAAGTTGGTTGACGATCTCAAAACATCCGATCTTGAGGTCATTACAAATCGTTTACAGGAATTAGAACAACGTTTCTCTAAAGCATTAAACGATTACAAGCAAGCTGAACGAGCAAACAATCAAGAGCTGATGGATAGCTTGTTGCGAGAAGTATTGAATTATCAGGAAGTCATTTTAAATGCTCAGGTTGATTTACAACAGCGCATGGAACAATTAACCAGTGAAAAACAACAGCTTGGTAGCCTTTTTAATTACACTGGACAACGGCAGGCAATTCGAAATGAAATCAATAAGCTTATTGTCCAGCTAATGTCTCTCAAAGGAAGTAGCGATACGGTACAAAATTCACGTGAACGCCTGAGAAAACAAATTGAAGAGTTAACTAACAAAGAAATCGAGCTCGGAGAACGCATAAAAGAGATTAAAGCAGAAACAAAACGATTGGAACAAATTGCTAAACTCTTTGAAAACGTAGCAAGTAAGTTCACCCTCGACATATTGCCTGTTACTGCTCTTAATCAAGCATACAACGATCGTATAAGTGCACGTGTTAATGAAGGCATCAATAAGGTTTCTGATTTAGCTGGAAAAACCAAGGAAATCGAAGTTAATGGGCAAAAACAGCAAGTCATTGATGTTTCTGCCGCGGATATAGAAAGCGTCGATCAGTATCAAAATGCTATTCTTGCTCAATTGCAGAAACGCATTGACCAAATTGATATCGCAATAAATGCTCAGAAAGGCAAAGTAAGCAAAGAAGAGTTAAGTAGATTGTCTGCAATGGCAGATCAGGCAAAACAGGCTCTGCAAGTTCAACTCGATAACGTTCGAAAACAGTTTGCAAAGATTGCACTCGATATTTCTACTCAAGCGATGAACAGCGTTGATATAATAAACGCCGCACAAGCTCAAGCGGGCAGAAATTTTGAAAATGTAACCGAAATTGAACATCTGGCACGTCTTAAAGAAGCTTATCGCGTAACGACTTCTCTCCTCAATTCGCTTGCGGTTGCTGATCGTGCTTCATTTGCGACAGAAATTCGGCAACTAGAAGCACAACAGGCAAAACTTGAAACTCAGATAAACACTCATTTCGGAAATTCAACAGAGACCCTTAAAAATAATGTTCAAGGGCTTACGTCGCTCTTATCCAATTTTGCAGACTATAATAAGTTGTTGAAAGAAGAGACCGATTCACAAAAGATTGCGCAAGCAAAACTAGAGTTGTTGCAATCCGTGTTCGGAAAAGATGTGGTTGGTGTTAGCGGTGAGAATTTCAACCAGTTCTCCAATCTGCTTGCACAGGTCGTTACTGAAATAAATAATGAAATGATTGCCGCAAAAGCTCAAAACCCGAGTCTTGCATATGGCAATTTAAGCGAAGCATTCTCTAAATGGAACGATCAGCAAATAACCCAGCAGATAGCAAAGATTATTGAACGGATCAATGCGAATAACGAGTTGAGTAACCTTACAGGAAATATAGGCAGTCAAATTGGTGAGCAGGGGCAAAAACAGCTTATCTCTAATGCGATAATAAAAATCGTTCAAGCTATGCCGCAATTACTGCAACAAGCACAAACAAAAGACGGCCAGCTTATTTTACAAGGCGAAGCATTGCAATCGTATTTGATAAATTCATTGCAGGCATCGCTTGGACAAGCGGCGGTAAGGTATGTAGGGGCATTAAAAGCGTTGGGGTTACAAGTAGCGACGTTAAATACTATCAATGCTCAGTTTGATATTTCCAGTCTCCAAAAAGACCTCACTGATTTCCTCAAATTAGTGAATGAGCTTGGCAATGCGGATGCATTACGGCAACAATTAACCGCTCTTAACGATCAGGAAAACCTGAAACTGCTTGCCAGCGATATCAAACGTCTGGGCGGAGAAAATGCCGCTCTGCTTGCTGAGTTAAATAATATTCTTGCCGCATTGAGCGATTCTGCCGCGCGCGGAATTGCATCGGCTGGAAAACGCAACATTCAAACTGTTGTGGCTAATGCAAGCCAAGCGTTATCTCAAGCATACTCTTCAGAGATACTAGCCGATCGTAATGCACTTGCAGAGAAATTCAAAGAAGACATTAAATTAGTACAAGACGTTACCGGTCAAAGCAGGTTTAGATTCCAATCTAAAACAAACGATGCCAAGGTGCAGCAGCTTGTCGAAACCCTTAACGAGACGCTTTTTGCTTTCCAAGAAGCACGAGGATTTCCACTACATGCAAACCAAGCTGAAAAACTGCTCGATTTCGTCGCCAATCCATCTAAAGGGCACGAAATTTTAACGGGTGGTGGTAAAACATCGGTATTGATGCACCTTGCCGCTGTTGCAGGGTTAATTAACGGTAAACAGCGCGGCGTTATTATCCTGTCCGATCAGAACAAACTGGAAGAAGCATTGAGAGAGTCGGGCGACCTGTATAAAAACCTTGGATTGAAAGTGGCAATCCTTAAAGATACGAACGATGTCAATGCAGAGTTATTGGCTCAAATGGAAGGTGCAGATATAATTTTTACGACCATGTCCGCGCCCGGTTTCTTGCCGCGTCTTGCTGAGCAGAATGAACACCATCGCAGAGCACTAGAATTGATTACGAAGAATGTTCAGATCGTCAATGACGAAATTCATACGGTTGTCGGACAAAGTTACATTTTATCTGAAGGTGAAGATATTAAGCTGACCGAAGACCAGAAGAAAGCAATTATGCAAGTCGGCGGTTTCATGAATGCTAATGCCGATAAACTGCTTGCTCTTCAATTGACAGCGCAAGTAGCACAAAGCCTTGCATTAGACGAAGTGTTCTTTAAGAAAGCACTTAATACGTACTTTAATGGCCAGCAGAAAAGCATTGATGAAGTCCGGCAGGCAATTCTTAAGGATATGCTGGGCGATGCGGCTACATTAAGCCAAGCAAACGCTTCTCAGATTATTGCGAATATGCAGGCATGGGTTGGACAACAAAACTTGACCGATTCACTGCAGTCTTTTGCGGTTGTAAATATGAAGATCGAAAATACGTTCTCTCAAGATATTCGAAAAATTGGGTTCGATACAGGAGTCGTCAAGGTTAAAGTTCAGGGTAACGAAACCCAAGCTGAAGCACGCTTACGGATTGCTCAAGAGGGCTTTGATTTAACCGGTGATGTTATCTCGTATATTGATGGATTAAACCTTCTGACGACTTCTTCTGTTGTGAAGAACGATACTGTTACGCAGGTTGGTGCCGTATTTAATGATTATCTACTGTCGCTCTATTCACAGCATGTAACAGGGAATGCTGATATCAATACATTAATTGTAGACGGTAAACTTGGAGCGAGTAGAGCGGCTCTGGCATCATTTGCCGCGTTTGTTTCACAGGCTGAAGGAAGCCATTACGGTGTTAGTGAAGACTTATTGAAAATTGTGCCGGTGTCATTTGGACAAACCGAAGAAAGCCGTAAATTCTCCGAAGTCTATGAAGCGGGTATTAAACAGTTATTCGGACAAGCTCAGTCTGGTAGAGTTGCTGATCTTGATCTGGTAACGGTCAGCGCCGAATCACTGCAAGCGAGTTACGAGGAGTTTCTCTATTTGGTTAAGTCCAATAACGGCGGTATTATTACCATGACCGGAACGTTAGGGCTTGTTGAGGCAATGCACCGTGCATTGGGAATTGAAGTGGATAGAAGTCCGAGTATTGATGCTATTGTTAAATTCTGGAAGGGGCTAGATGCTGAAGGAAAAGGCGCTATAACCGATCAAAATGCAGAACTTATCGCAAAAGTGCTTGGTGTCAGTAAAGACAAAGTCCTTGAAGCAATTCCGAACGATCAATTTGGCGGAGAAGCTACCTTTGAAAAGAGAGTTCAGAACAGCAGAGGCGCCGCTGACCTTGCGGAAGTTATGAGAAATGCAATGCCGGCAAATTCTGCCGAACATCAAGTTTTTGTGCTTCATGCCCAGTCTGCTAATGCCAGCGATTATTTCGGTGCGGCATTAGCTCAGCTTACCCAGAACGCCAAAACCGAAGCAAACCCGCGTGAAGTAATCATTCATGAAGGGCGTGAATGGGTTCGCTATGAATTTGATAAAGCAAAAGGCCAATACGTTCGCGGCGATGTAATCTCTGCGGAACAATGGGAAGCACAAGTTAAATTGCGTATGAAAGAAGACGCCAATGTGAAACCGGTTACTATCATAACGCATAGCGGCGACGTGTTCGGTTTGGATCTAAAAACAAATGGACAAACACGGTTTATTGATGTACTCGATTCTAAAACGGATATGACCACTGCATTACAAGGGTTTGGACGAGACCGCGGCTATAATGAACATTTTAACGGCCAAACGTTCGATCAAACTCAATTCAATGCGCGCGATATATTCGTTCTCGGACAAACAAGCGGCCAAGAAATTGGGCATGGAGAATTGCTCCAGATGTTGTTGCGGAACGAGTATTCTAACGTTCAAAATAGTTTCAGCGAAGCATTAAATCGCGTAAAAGATTTTACTATTACCAACACTATTACAGAGATGGTTAATATTGTATCTGCTGAACTGCAGAAAGCATCGCCTGATTCACAACGTGCGAAAGCTCTTGAGAACCTCCGCACTCAATTAATTTCCATGAGGACAAAGTATACGAGCCAGCAATCCATCAATGAAACTATCACCATGGGCAAAGATGGCCCAACAACTAATATCGAACAGATAAACAGCGGATTCAAGCGTTCACAAGAATGGGTCAAGAATGCATTGCTTGGACTCGAAGCGCTCAAAGGTGAAGGGAATATAATCGATTCAATAAATACCAGCGGTTTGTCACAGCAGTTGCTCTCGCAATTGGGACGAATCTTGCCGGGAATTAAGGGGAGAGAATCTGTTTCAATAGAAGATATCATGAACGTTTCGATTGATGATGTTGCCCTTAAATTCCGTGAGGAAGGGGATTATTCTCGAGTAAATTATGCTGATTTTGCTCTCTATGAAGCGCAAGACATTCAAGACCTCATGAGTCGTATTGCTCAAACGGTTAAACAATCTGAACTGCCGCAATTCGCTCGCAGTGGTACGGGGGCGCTTGCTCAGCAAATACAGCAAGTATTGCATCAACAACAAATTGCTGGTGCTCAGCAGGTTGAAGATGTCAAGGTTGCAGAAAAGTTAGCTCAAGAGTTGCGTCAATTTGCAGAAGAAGAGGTTGCTCAAAAACGTGAAGCTGGCCAAATTATTCGTAACGCTGTTGCGCAAATCGGTGCGCGCTACAATCTTCCTGCCGCTGAAATTGACCGTATAGCCGCTCCGTTCCAAGCAAAAGCCGCGGCACAACAGCAAGCATTAGATATAGCCGCGATTACGCAAGAAATAGTTACTGAAATACGCAAGAGCGATCATTTTACAGCATATGTTTCAGCGCGGAATGATTTAGTTAATGCTCAACAGGCATTTAATGCAGAACGCACTAAAGACGAACTTGTGCGTTTTGAACAGCACCTTGCCTCGCAAGTCGAAAAACTGATTGTTGCTACAATTAAATCACGGTTTGATAACCGTACGGATGCAGATAAACCTGTCGATATAAACCAGTTTGTTGCTGAAAATATTGAAAGTGTTCGTGAAGTCCTTGCGGATCAGAATCTTGGGTGGTTACAAGTTACTGTCAACAAGAATAATCAATTACTGATCGTTTTGCCGAGCGGGCAAATTGCCGGTGCAGTTCTTCTTGCGCAAACTCCCGACAAACAGGTATTCTCGTTATATTCAAGCAATGTAGCGAATGTTGCAAATAATCTATTTAATGGTAATATTAGTCGTCCGGAAGATTTAAAACTTTCGCAGGTTGCATCGATTATTGATCATATTGCCGACAAGAAATCGAATGTTACAATTCCGTTAAGCCTTAATATTGCCGGTGTTGGGCAAGAAACAGTTGTTGTTGGCAATATAAGAAGAGATACGTCACAAGAAGGAGTCTTCCTTGTTGATGTGCTTAGCGGAGACCGTCAAGGAGAAGTATTGCAGTTCCGGCTTGGGCAATTGACTGACAGGCAGATCGGCGAAGTGGCTCATACTGTGGCTCCCGGCATTCAACTGCTTGTTAAAGTTCCCGATGTTCAGAGAGGTCCTGCAATTGAAGATGTGCGCACTGCCGCTCTCATCCATGATAAAATCGGACAAGTGGAACAAGAGTGGGTTGATGTACGCAAAGAAATGGATGAATTCTATGAAAATCGCGTAGCCGCTAATGTTGGTATGGTTCAGAAACTCTATGAAAAACATGGCAATTTAAGCCAAGGGTTAGTTTCTGCACTTAATGATCGTGAGGTGGTTCAGTTGGATGGAACGACGGTTTCTCAAAAAGGTTTGATTACTCAACTGCGCGAAGGGGCTATTGCTCCGGCGGCGGTAAGCCAACACATTTCGAGTACTATACAAGCGGCAATTACGGCTCAAATTGCGCATATTAGCGAGATGATACAACAGCCTGAGAATACTGCTATGGTTCAAGCATTATTGGATGAATATTTCGGTCAAGATGGCAAACTTGCCGTTGAACTTGAACAAATTACTCGTCAGATTGGCGGTGCTGTGAAGTTTGCGGTAACTGAAAGTGGAGTGACAATACGGTTTACTGATGCCGCTTTCGCAAATGCGCAACCGGTTCAGTTGACTGTGCAACAGCTTATGAATACTCAAATGGTGCAGGAACAACTGCTTTATCAAGCGCGCATGGCTCAATCATTTAACGGTGCTGTTTCAGCGATTGAATTTATTGCACAAAACGTTGAGAATAAACAGGCTTTCTTTGAAGCTCACAGCACATTGTTGAATTCTATTTTGCGGGCACAAAATATATCCGCTGTATTTGTCATGAATGACTCAACTGGTCAGATTGAGTTGGTTAATCGCTTTGATGGAAGAATCGCCCTCGGCGATCTGGTTCGAATACTACAAACCAAGCAGGTTGACTTGAGCATTCAAGGTATTATTTCGCCTTCTGCAAGCGGTACTGTTCAGGCGATAGAATTTTTCGCACTTGAACTTGGGTTGCCTGTATATATTGAAACTACTCAACAGCAAATGGAAATTTTAGGCGTTGAGGCAAACGGTTCTTATCGTGCGCAGTTAGGCGATAAAATTGTGATTCTAACATTAAATGATGCGCAGTATATTACGGCACAGCAAATCGAACAAGCTCAGGTAATGCTTTCCGGCAAAGAATTTATCATCGAAAGCGTTGAGAATTATAGGGCACGTACTTTTGAACGAAATGCCAGTGCATACATAGGGGCAAATGCATTCAGCAGGCTTCTTGCAATTCAAGATGCACAAGCGCTCGATACGCTCATAGCACACATTAGTGCTCAAAGCGGGCTTTATCAAGCTCAATTCATAGAATATTTATTTGAGCAAATGGATGTGGCGTCTCTTGATCAAAACGGCAAAAAACTCTTGACGAATAAATTGCTTGCTCTTGTTAATACTATAGGAAAACAGTCTCCGGATCAATTGGTGGCTATTGGCGCCGCTTTAAGCAAGGTATTGATGCAAGCAGATGTTATTACGGCGCTTGATAAACAGAATGCTGATGCTATTCGTCAAAACCTATTGTTCAATATAGTAATTGAGCAGGCAGGAAAACAACAACTTAATGAAGCGTTGCTACAGAAGTTGATGCTTGACTTTATTTCTGATTTAATGTCTTCACAATCAGAATTAGATGTTAAAGCGTATGTAAATGCGTTGCTTGATGATATTGTTGATCGTGCGAAAATGCCTGAAGCCGGTATTGACGAAAATACACTGGCATTTATTATCTTGGAATTAAATCAGTTTAAAGATACTCGGTTAGATCAAGTTATATCTATTGCTGAAGCGCGGTTACAAAGGTCGCAGGTTAAAGTCGGCCTTGATACAGCTACCAAAGAAATGTTGCGGTCCTCTATGTAATCCTAAAATTTTAGGATATATACTGCAGGATTATTTCTGTAGAATGGGGGAGAGGGAAACTATGCTCAAACGATTTTTCAATGTAAAAAATTTAACTATAAATCATAGGGTAGGTGCATTATGATGCGATTTTTAACGGATTTCGGACGAAAAGTCCTTGCGCTGATAATGATTCAGCTGCTTATCCTGCCGTATTCGGCATTCGCGGCACGAGAGGGTGTTGATGTTGACATCCCTGAAAGGATAGGAAGAGTCATTGATCATTTTGATGGCGATGATGGGCGGGTGGTTATTCATATTCAGGATGCTCATTGCAATTGGGAAGTACAGCATAATATTTACAAAATCCTTGGAACGCTTTTTTCTGAAAACACCGATTTGAAATTCATTGGTGTTGAAGGCGCATCAAGTACGGTGAATACCCATGAATTTTCTATTTTCCCCGATACCCAAGCTCGGTGGGACGCATCGGTTGTCTACGTGCAAGAAGGGCGGATGACCGGTGCGGAACTTCATTCTATTGCCGGAAATAGTGAAAATGTTCAAATACCGAGAATTGAAGGCATAGAAGACGTCGATTTATATATACAGAATTATCATTCATTGCGCGATGCGTTACCAGTCATTCAAGAAAGCATTCAGTATTGCCGGTCTCTTCATACCGTGTTAACCAGTTTAAAGCCATTTATGTTTTCACCCCAATTGGCTGAATTAGATTTCATGATCAGGCAATTTGAACAGAATGCGCTGACTTTTAATGAATATTATTTATATCTGTATGGATTAGGAAAACGCCATAGGGTTTTGAATCAAGAATATAAAGACTTCCCCTTGGTATTGCAGTCAATTGAAGCGGAGCGTTTAATTGATTTAGCATCTAAGACCCGAGAAGAGAAAAAAGTTATTGATTCATTACATACCCTTTTGACTTCTTCAGAACAAGAAGAATGGAATAAACTGCACTCTCGGTTTATTCGCGGAACTGTTTCATCGGCAAAATATTATGCAAAAATGCAAGAATTAGCATTAAAATATTCGATTGTCCTTGGTTCGAATAAAGGGCTTGGGCAATATATAAAATTTGTTTCGATAAATGCGAAGATTAATCAGGAAAATCTTTATAATGAAGTAGAAACATTGTGTAATCGGTTAAAAGAATTATTTTATTCTACTCAGGAAGAAAGAACGCTTGATTATTTCTGCCGCAATACAAAAATATTAGAAAAATTATTTGATCTGAAAATTACCGGCGATGAATTTGAAACCTATAAGAAGAATAAAAAAGATTTTTCAATTGAACGAATAAATAGCTTTGTCCGGACATACGCACCAAAATATAACCTTGCATATTATATTGATCCCAATAATAGTATCGTAGATAGATATGCGCCGAAACTTGAAAAATTTTATTCGATAGCAAGCTATCGCGATACTGCGCTTATTGAAAATGCGTTGTCTGAAATGGAAATTCTCGATAAAGATTCGGGAGTAATCATAACCGGTGGGTTCCATACATACGGTATTTCGGAATATCTAAAAAAGCATGGAATATCATATTATGTGATAGCTCCGCGCATTACTCGAATTGATGTTCAGAACCCCTATATTTCTTTGATTCAAAATCAGGAAACATCTCTAGAGGCTTTATTAGAAAAAGGATTCAGTTCGAATGCCCTTGCTGTTCCAACTTTCATGGCTGAGGAAATGCTCATTGGCCAACAGGTTCAGAGTCCTCTAAAAGACCGTCTCAAACTTCTTATTATTGCTAATTCAATTAAGAATCTAGTTGCTAACCCCGTTGGAGGGATAACACCTGAGGTAATTAGCCAGCAAATTAACGCTTCTATTGCCCAAGCCCAATTTCCTCTTGAAGTTGAAAAAGTGGCTCTTGTCGGCAATGATCTTGTTGTAAATATAAGAATGCCTGAAGGAAATTCAGTTGCTTTAAAATTTGCCGGAGTACAGGGCGGGCAAATTTCACAGCAAATTATTACCGCTGAACAGGGAATATCGTTAGCGGTTCAACTCGAAAAAGCATTGAGCCAGCTTACTGCTGTTTCCCGCATCGGTAATGTTGTATTCGATACGGCTCAGCCGTCAACGCAGGCAACTCAGCAAATAGTTCAATATTTGCAACAGGCAAATATCGCCAAACTAAGTATTCCTCAAGGTGTGCAGTTTCAAGATCAAATTGTTTTATCCCAAATCTTACAAAGTTTTAAAAATATTTATCAGATAGATACCCAAAATATTGCGGAGAATCAGTCTGAAAACGTACAGCTTCTTCAAAATTTGATCGATAGTGAAGTAAACGCAATCATTGCGCGGACGGGACAAGAATTTAAATATAAAATTGAAGTTAAAGTTGATGGACAGGGGTTGCTTGAGTTGTCTTTGGTATCCAAAACAGGCGCTCAGGGGCTCGATCAGTCTTTAGTCGATTCCATTTTGCCTACTGAAGCAATCCAAGAAACTCGTCCAGGTTCAATTGCCGCTCATTACATAGGGGGGGAAACGCCTAATGTTAACCCTCAGCAAAATCCTGAAATTACCGCTCAGATTAGCCAGTGGAACCGGGTTGAATTACCGGCAAGCCTTGCACAGAGCATTTCACAGTTTTTAGCGAACAACCCGCTTGTTGATCCGTCAAGTGTTGAACGTCTTGGATTTCTCGATATCACTACGAGAATTCAAGATATATTTGGAGCTGAAAGCCAAAAATATATTCAAAGCTTTCAAAATTTTGAACAAGTCCTTAGAAATTTCCAGCAAGGATTAGAAAATCTTAAACCGGGACAGAATTCAATTACTGTCGGAAAAGACAAGCAAGGCAGAGATATTGTTATTGTTTTAGTTGACCAGAATAATTTAGCGTCATTGGCAACCAACGCTATTACTGTGCCTCAGAGTGACAAAGTGGAAATTTATCTGCCTAACCTTATTCGCCCTGTTACTGATAAGGCGGTAGAAGCACAGAACGCAGTCAATACAACGGTCATATTACAGTTGCTGAAACATGAACTGGATGAACATATTGAAGGATTATCACATGTTGAATCAGTCCTTTTGGAATCTCTTCTTAATCAAAAAATTATCGATCCAGCATCTGTCAAAGGAACATTTCTTGAAAAAGCTGGGAAACCAGCCTATGAAAAACCGTTTGATAATAATGTTGCGGCTATTAGTCAACGCGTTGAGGCGGAATTTCTTAATAGAATAGAACGTGCTCGAGAAATAAGCCGATTAACGGGTGATGAATCTGAGTTAGTTGCCCTGCAAAAATATTTTCAGGATTTAATTGCAAATGAAACGGCGAAAATTGCTGAGATTCAAACTGATGAATCGCTATCGCAAAGAACGCGCGATTTAGCAGTTCAATATGCGCAGAATATTACTAAAATTGCCCAAAATATGGGAATACAAGTCGATTTTGAAATAGCACAAGCGGGCGGTACTTTACGCGGTTTCAAGTTTCTTGGGACTTTAGGCGTAGGCGCTAATGGAATAGTGTTTCTTGCAGAAAAAAACGGTCAGAAATATGCTGTTAAGCTGATTGCCCCTGATGCACGCAATCAAGAGGCACTACGTGTTTTTCTCCAACAGGAGGCAGAAAACACTCAAGCAGTTTATGGTGATGTTTATCAGGGAGAAGATATTGGAAAATATGAAAACGGACAAAATAGAATTTTCGCTGTGCCATTTGTTCAGGGAAAAACCTTTTTTGATATTATGAAATTATCTCAAGAAACGCAAAAGTCTCGCCTTGATATTCTTATTGATTTGCTCGAAGAATACAAAAAACTTGAAGAGAAGGGAATCATCCATCTCGATATTAAGTTGGATAATTTTATTCTTACTGATGAAGGGTCCATCAGAATAATAGATTTCGGAAGTTCACTGAATTTGAATCAAATTCCGCAATCTTTCGATCAAGCATTTGTTGTGTTTAATAAAAGGTTTGCTTCTCCAGAACTTAAGAGATTGAGCGACATTTTAGATGCTCTCAAGGAAAGTTTTAAAACCATAAAAAGTGTTTCTTCAGCAGATATATCATTACCTGAAATCCAAGCTGTTTTTCAAGAACTTCAAGGCTTTGTAACTGCTGTCGAACAACAGGCATTGCCGCAAACGCAACAAACTTCAGATGCTTTTATACAAGCAAATAAAATATTAAGCGAACTTTTAGCCGGACGATTAACGCAAGACTATCAAAGTGCCCTTACTCAATTAGAGGCGAGCCTTCTTGCTATTAGTTATTCAACATTATCAAGTAAATCGGATGTTTATTCTTTTGGTGAGATTATAACTCGCTTTTTCCAGAATATTCTTGGCGAAGTGCCTGCTGAGTATCAAGAGATTAGGCAACGAGCCAAAGAAATTGACAGCACAAATAGAATGTCCATTGATGAACTCTATGCCTCATTAGTCGAAATTCGACAAAGAAATGCCGAACCGGTAAGCCAAGCAAAAACAGCAAAATATATTGGGGGCGAAACATTACAACTCAATCCTTCGGCTAATCCAGCTTTATTGGAAGAAATTGAAGGGTGGAAACAGTATGGTTTTCCCCGTGAACTTCAAGCTGTTATCCAACAATTCCAGCAGAATAATCCTTTTGAAACAACACCAATTTCCGGACAAGGCATTAAAGACCGCTTGACAGAAATATTTGGAAATGAAGCATCTAGATTTGTTCAAAGTTTTGAATATTTTGATAGTGTTTTGAATCGTTTGAGAGATGCACTGTCAAATCTTCAGCCGGGCCAGACGCAAATTACGCTTGGGCAAGATGCACAGAATCGCCCTATCATTCTCAAACTGGTCAGCCAAAACGATTTAAATGGTATTGGCACCAATGCTCTCACTATTCCCTATGCGGATCGAGTTGAAATTTTGGTCCCAATTGTTTTTGCTTCTCAAACGCAAGTTGTTGCGCAAGGGCTTTTGGGGAATACGATAAATTTCTTTCAGGTGCTTAAACATGAATTGGATGAGCATGTCTTTGGTTTTACTCATACAGAAGCGGTGCTTTTGGAATCGCTCATAAATAAAAAAAATAAAAAAAGCATTAGCGATCTAAGTCTTCGCGTACAGGATGAATTTCAGCGGCGCCTTGACAGAGCCGTAGCATTTGCCTCTGCTAATCAGGGAAGTACTAATGAAATACAAGCCCTTCAATCATATTTCAAAGACCTTATAGCCAATGAACAAGCCAAAATAGCTGAGATTGAAGCTAATACCGCATTATCACCCCTCATAAAGCAAGCCGCGGTGCAATATGCGAAGAATATTACCGAATTTGCCCGTACAATGAGCATTAAAGCCGATCTAGAAGTTGCAAAAATCGGCGGTACGGTTCGAGGTTTTAAATTTGAGGAACAGCTTAGCGAAGATTTATCAGGCGTTGTTTTTCGAGCTACAAAAAATGGTGCGGAATATGCCGTGAAACTAATCAATCCTGAGACAGCCGATCAAAATGCGGTGCGGAGCGCTCTTTTGCGTGATGCGGCTGTGACACAATTAGTATACGGCGATGTCTATGCTCTTGATGGTATTGGTTCTTATGAAAATGGTGAAAATCAAATTTTTGCTGTTCCTTTTTTCAATGGAATTTCTCTAAGAGAAAGCATTGAAAAAAATACTTTGCCAACGTCCCAAACAGGGCGTTTGGATTTTGCAGTCAAGTTAGTTCAAGAGTATCAAAAACTTGAAAAAGCGGGTGTTTTACAGCTTGATATAAAACCGGAAAATATTCTCATTTCTCCAACAGGAGATATTCGGATCGTCAATCTAGGTGCTTCTATTGTTGCAGGACAGCCGTTCCAGCAAATAGACAATGTGCAGTTAGTCTCTGCGCAAGTTCGTTATTCTTCGCCGGAGCTTCGGCAGATTACCGGTTTGCTTGAAGCGTTGACTCCGGAATTTCAACTATTAAAGGAGAGCGCAAGTTTAGGCCGTCAAGATGTGAATATCGCAAGAGCATTGCAAGCGATTAGAGAAAAAATTGAATCCCTTGAACAGCTTTCGACAGGCCTCGTAGAGGAGCAGGCGGTAGTATCGGAACCTGTGGCGGTAGTGGAAGCGGTGGATGTGCGTCAGGATTTTATAGACAATGCGATGGAGTTAGGTAAGGATTTTAATTTAAGTGGTCGAGAGCAGGCGTATTTGCAGGCGGCGTTGCGTGAGGCGACGAAGGTGACAGGCAAAGTAAGCGAGGTAATGTTCGAGCGAGCGTTGGAGTTGTTGAGTGTACTGGAGCGCGGGAACGCATCGATGACGATGCGTGATTTGAAGGCAGTGCACGAGGCACGGGTATCGAAGTTGAAGGAGCTGGAGGAGTTGGGCACGATAAGCGAGGCAGACCGGTCGTATTTGAGGCAGTTGGAGCGAGGCGACATAGCAGTAAAGTTTGCGGAGATATCGTCTGTGTTATCGAAGGTGCGAGGTGTGGAGATATTTGATTTTAACCGGGATGCGTCGTTGAAGGAATCGGATTGGGTTTTAGGGTTGGCAGATGCGAAGATGCAGGCGTTGGAGAATGCGCGGGTGAGTGCGCGTACGGAAGCGGAGTATGCCCGTATGTCCGAGGAGATATTCCGAGAATACGATGGATATACGCAGTTGATAGAGGACATGTTTTATGTAAATAACCGGCAAAACAATGATCGTTTGAAGGGGATATTGGAAGCGTCGAATATCGTGATGAATACGCATCGTGGAGTAGACCGCGAGACGTTGCTTTCTGCGTTGGAGACAGCGGTTGCGGAAGGGCGTATGTCTTTGGAAGTGTATAATGAGGTGGTGAAGAGGAGTTTTGAGGTTATACCTGCGGTGGATTTACAGCAGACGCCCGATCAATGGGCACGCCAGCTCGAAGAGGAATTACTGCAACAAGCGGGGCGTGCCGACATAACAACACAGTTTGAACAAGTTTATGCTCTGCTTGATTCTTTCCGGAATAATAAAATCCCCGCAGAAAAATATAGTGAATTTGTTAGGCAATTGGAACAGTTGTCTATGGGATTATTCAATAATGCACTGAACCAGAGAACGGATGTTTATGGTGTCGGTGCTGTAGTTCGAGAAGTTATGGGACAAAATGTTCATCCGGAAATTCAGAATATTATAAATAAAGCCAATAGCCGTGTTGCAAATGAACGTTTTGAAAATTTAGCAGGCTTGCAAAATGCATTAACGCAAACGCGTAATTATGACCTTGGTCAAATTCCAACGCTTATTGCTAATTTAGATAATATCAACGAAGCTTTAAAACAAAACCAAACGGTAACTGCTTCAATGAAGCAATATGTTTTGGATATGCGAAATAAGTTGGCTCAGCTTAGTGAAGTTGGTACTGCCGCCTCGAATATGGTGATTGAAATGGCGGCAAATTTAATCAATGCATATCGGCAAGATGTTCCTGATATTAGTTTTGCCAATGTTGGCAGAGGGGCAAAAGACCACGTAGTAGTCAATTTTCAGTTTGAAATTCTTTTACAGCAAAAAGCAGAACGCCAAGGCCGGACTGATGGACGGGCGATAGCTGATTTTATAATAAAAAATGACGGTACAATTGCAGAACTTGATGAAACCGCTCAGGGTGAAAAAATATTTCTTCTCGAAGGGTATGATGCAGATACGCAAGAAGGGCATTTGGGATTGCGAAGAAATTCTGTGTACGGCAATCAAGCATCGGTAATTGCTCATGAATTGCTTGAATTACGGTTCTGGCGTCAATTTGCAAAAGAAGTTCTGCATAAAACCGATGCAGAATTATCCGGTTTAGTAACCGGAAAGGATATGCGTTCATGGATTAAAGATAATCTAACGCATAATGGAGAAGTCGGCCGGGAATTTGTAGAACTGTTGCTTGATGATTTCCACGCACTTGCTGAAATTGCTGAAATGCGTGTCCGGAGAGCGGGATTAGATAATTTTGCCCGCCAGGATTTGACAGCAGAACATATTAAAGAGATGTCGGATATAGTTAATAATGTAATGTCAGAATTTTTTGAAGTATATACTCAAAAAGTAAAACTATATAATGAAATAGCAAAACAAGATGTTGCGGGACAAACAGATAGGGCTTTGGAAACGGCTTCGCTTGATGCAGATGTCTTGACTAATGCGACTGAAAAAGGTGTCGAATTCGTACTCAATTTCATACATCGTTATTCACGGTCTAAAGCCGCAATTGACACCTTGGGCAAAGAGCGAGCTGAAAAATTAGCTCAATTTGCGATAAAAGCACTACTAGGGAAAAAAGCGTGGACATATGTAAAAATTGGGGCGACCATAATGTCTTTACTGGGTTCATTGCCGGTGGCAATAGGGACTTTACTTGCTGGTTACGCAATCAACAAAGGGGAGAAAATATATGGTTCAAAAGCGGGTCAGGTGGTCGACAGAATTTTGGGAAGGCGCGGCGATATTACATTTGCTAATGTCGGCAGAGCTGTCGAAGATTTGGAAGTTGCCCAAGAGGTAATTGATTTATATCAAAATCAGGTTAGGGCAGAGATATTGCGCCAAATGGGTGTTACTCAAACACTGCTTTTACGCGATGAAACATCTGTTTTGAATATGAACGAGCATGTCGGAGTCGATGCTCAAGCGGTAAATGTGCCCCAGTTTTATGAATCTCCCGATTACGGCTTGGTTATGCAAAGGCTACAGCCCGTATTGGATTTTGGAAAAGTATCCCCTGTACAAATTCAAAATTCTATCCGACAAGAATTAGGAAGAAAAGCTAATCAGCAGAGAACTTCAGGATTGGATATTCCCGGGACATCTCCTTTACCGGATTTTCTCGTCAGCTCTTTCGGGACAGTGCAGAATTTTGAGCAAATTCAACAGCAGTTTGAACAAGGTATTCCAATTGCCGGAGAAAAAATACATAGTATACAGGGAGTTGTTTATAGCGAAGAACTGGTTCAATTCGGAGTAATGCAAAATGCTGTTTTTGCCTCTAATATTCAGCAGGCGGCTCAACAGATTGCCGAAATAAAGATATGGAAACAATTTGCTGTTGAGGAACTTAAATTCACACCGGAACAGATTGCTAATGGTGAACTGCGCATCTGGATTGCTGAAAATGACCGCAAAGGAGGCGATGCACAGGCGTTGGTTGCTCAAATTCGTACTATGATTAACAGAATCGGTCTAATTGCCGGTTCTATTGCTCTTGAATCATCAGAAGTGACTGAAGATAACCTCAATGCGGTATTGTTGTCTCTCAATCAGCTTATTGAAAATACTAATGTTCAAAGTATTATATCGAATGTTTATAGCCGGAAATCTGATGCTTTAACGGTTCCTGTCAAACAAATTATTATCAAAGATGTCCCATCACGGAATGAAATAGCAGGAACAGTTTCTGATCTATTAAGCGGTATTCTTACATCTCCAGCTCCTTCAACTGCACAAATCTACAATTTACGGGAAGCGGCAAATATTCTTGATGACAATCAGTATGCTAAAGCCGCAAATATCCTCCGTCAACAGATAGATATACTTGCTCAACAGCGTACGCCGGAGCAGATCGAGGCAAATAGAAAGCAACTGCTTGCAAAATTAAATGAATCCGTGTTTTTTGAAATGGGCTTTTTATTAACTCCCTCGGGATTGTTTGACTTTTCTCAAGGAGAAGTGGTGGAGCAAACTGTCACGATCAACAATACTGAACAGACGTTTTTAATCTTTCGTGGAGCTCCCGAAAAAAACTTGCCGCCTGCCGGACAACTGCGCAATACTGACCATACATTACCGGGATACCCTGCTGGAGTGAACATTATTTTCCTTTCAGACCGCCAAGCCTTACAATCAGAGATAAATGGAATAATACAGCAACGAAATAATGAATTATATGAAAATGAACCCGGAACACTGCCGTATGCTCTTGCTTTGCAGGTAGATGATGTTTCAACCCCCTTCGTCGGTTCTCAGGAATACGTTGACCGCATTGCCCAAAAACTTCAAGAGTTAAATTACTTGCACGAATTGAAACATGGGGTTGATTACCGTAACGGCAGTTATTTCGATGCGATAAATAACACAGCGGCTCAAGAACTATCAGTGGTTTTATCTCCTTTCATGGCTCGTGTTGCTCGTTTAGAATTTGACACTACTTTAACTCAAGCCGAGAAAAATGAAATATATAGTGAATTGGATTCTTTTGTCGGATTATCCATCCATAAGTATTTGAGGGGTGCAGGAGATAATCAAGCACCTTTAACCTCATATGATCAAAGCAGGGCAGTATATCAAAATCCCATGTTATTGCTTTTAGCACAGTTAGTGTCCCCTAATATTGTTGATGCGGTAGTTACTCAGCGGTCTGTAGCGGTAGTATCGGAACCTGTGGCGGTAGTGGAAGCGGTGGATGTGCGTCAGGATTTTATAGACAATGCGATGGAGTTAGGTAAGGATTTTAATTTAAGTGGTCGAGAGCAGGCGTATTTGCAGGCGGCGTTGCGTGAGGCGACGAAGGTGACAGGCAAAGTAAGCGAGGTAATGTTCGAGCGAGCGTTGGAGTTGTTGAGTGTACTGGAGCGCGGGAACGCATCGATGACGATGCGTGATTTGAAGGCAGTGCACGAGGCACGGGTATCGAAGTTGAAGGAGCTGGAGGAGTTGGGCACGATAAGCGAGGCAGACCGGTCGTATTTGAGGCAGTTGGAGCGAGGCGACATAGCAGTAAAGTTTGCGGAGATATCGTCTGTGTTATCGAAGGTGCGAGGTGTGGAGATATTTGATTTTAACCGGGATGCGTCGTTGAAGGAATCGGATTGGGTTTTAGGGTTGGCAGATGCGAAGATGCAGGCGTTGGAGAATGCGCGGGTGAGTGCGCGTACGGAAGCGGAGTATGCCCGTATGTCCGAGGAGATATTCCGAGAATACGATGGATATACGCAGTTGATAGAGGACATGTTTTATGTAAATAACCGGCAAAACAATGATCGTTTGAAGGGGATATTGGAAGCGTCGAATATCGTGATGAATACGCATCGTGGAGTAGACCGCGAGACGTTGCTTTCTGCGTTGGAGACAGCGGTTGCGGAAGGGCGTATGTCTTTGGAAGTGTATAATGAGGTGGTGAAGAGGAGTTTTGAGGTTATACCTGCGGTGGATTTACAGCAGACGCCCGATCAATGGGCTCGCCAGCTCGAAGAAGAATTACTGCGAGGAGACCTCGTAGAGGAGCAGGCGAGTACTTCTGCTATTACGAGCATGACAAATGATTTTACTGCTGTTCAAACAGCCAATCTATCTAATTCACAAACTGGCATTCTTGTCGAAACAGCTCAGGAGGGCATTTTCGACTATTCAGAAGAATTTAAAAATCGTTATAGGGACTTCTTGAATCAATTCGAAGGAAATAAAAGTGCTCGTGGACAAGCCATTGTTCTTGCGCTAAAAGAACTTGTTCAAAAGCTTGGCACAATGGAATATTATCAGGACTTAGGCAATTTAGAGTTGTGGAATAAATTAAATGAAATAACCGTCGGCAGAAACATTCTTGAAGGTTCTCAAACGGAAAGCGATATTGTACTCGCAAATATTGGAAACATGGCCGCGTCGCATCGGCAGGCGAATGAACAGTTTAAACAGTTATTGGAACTAAAAGCAAAGCTCCAAAATAGAGAAGGGCAAGAAGCTTTAGCTGATTTTGTGATTACAAGCACGGGCAAGGTTGTAACTGCCGCAGAAGCTTTAGCTCTAGGTATATCCGGCGAAAAAATATTTTTTCTTAAGGGTATTGGCAATAATGAACAGGCGGGGCATGCAGGGTTTGCACGTAATTCGGTTTATGCGGATAATGCATCGACGGCGGCCCATGAATTAGTTGAATTGCGTTTATGGCGTAATTTTGCCGAACAGCATCTTAACATGACTGCTGAAGATATTGCCAACGGCGCTTTACGCATATGGATTCGCGAAAACATGCGGAAAGGAGGAGCTTCACGCCAACTAGTCGAGAGTCTTCGAGATTTCTTCCATGAGCAAGGATTGATTGCCGAACAGCGTGCTGTTCAAGCTGGTGTTAATGCGGATTTAACTAACCCGGCAAATATCGAAAAACTTGTTTTCATCGTTTCCAAGATACAAAACAGTTCTCAAGTAGCAAAACAAACAGCTGATTTGGTTCAGTCTGCTCGGCTTGAAGTAAAATCACAGGCTGGCTGAATTGTAGTACGGCAAATTCCCGACGTTCTAAAAAAAGAAATGCAGAGAATAAGCTTTGTTCTTCAAAGTGTTGAACAGGAATCTCTTGAGGGTTTAGCTCGGTTTGCTGATCGTCTTGATAACCTTAACTTTGCACAAGCGGCGGTAGATTTAAGGAATTATATCAATCAAGTACAAGGTGTTACCGATAAAACTGAGCTTGACCGTTTAAAATATGAAGTAATTGCTCGGTTAAATGCCAATGCTTTTTTTGAGATGGGGTTGTTTCTTGGATACAGCACAATTGTCGATTTCAGCGAAGGAAATGTCAAAGAAATTACCGCAATGGTCAACGGGAAAGAAACCACTATTCTCGTGTTTACCGGAAAACCGGGCATTGAAGGCATCGGCCCCGAAGGCGAATTTTTACCGGTAGTTCATTCTTTACCGGGTTATGAAGGGAAAAATGTGCTTGTGATGTTCGCATCGCAAGAGTCTCTTGTTCAGGCAGAAGTAGAGAAAATACTGGTGAAAGCTCAGGAGACTGCGAAAGATACATTGTCAGCACCTCTTGCTGACGTCATAAATCAATTACTTCCCGAGCATCTTGGGTTGATTATATCAAAAATGCGAGAGCAACATGAGTTTAATCATGCAGTTGATTTTATGTTGAGTGAGCAGGTATCGAAAAATGCGTATGCTCGTGAATTTTCAAGCGTGATCGCGCCTTTAGCGGCGATTATTGCAAAATTATCCAACCCTGAATTGAGCGATCAAGCAAAACAAACATTATACAGGGAGCTCGACTCTACCTTAGCGGCTACTATTTTTAAATATTTTAGGAAAGGCGGTGAAGTACTATCAGGGTATTATACAACATCTCTTGATGGAAAATATCAAGTTCCGATTCTTATGCTTCTTGCTGAAATAACATCGCCGGCTATTGTTGATGCGGTAATAAAAGAATTGCAAACACGCGCAGATATTGATACTGAGATAAATGATTTTCAGGAGATTGAAAATGCTGTTCACGGTATATTCGAAGGGCCTGTGTCACAGGAAATTCTTGGTAAAATGCAGAAAGTGAAACGAATCGGTTTCTCCGATCAATTTCAGCAGGCTGTGGCGGACTTTCTCTCCAATGATAAGGTAACTCGTGGACAAAAAATTGAACAGGCACTTCAAAGCCTCCTTGCAAAAATTGGAACTGTCGACCGGTATGCGGGTTTTGAACAATTACAAAAATGGGCAGTTTTTGATACTGCGCAAACAGGAGTTAATGTATTACGTGAAGATGATATCACTATTTCTAACCTTGGCGCCGCTGTTGTCGAAATTGAAGAAGTACAGCCAATTATCCAGCAACAAGAACGCCGGTTAGGACAGCTTGCGTATTTGCCCACGCAAAAGGAAGTTGAAAGATTTGAACAATTAAATACTCAAGTTGGTTTTGTTTCTTTTGAGCAGTTTAAAAAGTTAACCTATGATGAACAAGTCATTGTTGCAAAATTTTCCCGATTGTTGGATGAACGGTTGGCGGCGGCGAAAGAATCAGTATTGAAGATACTGGGCAATGTTCCCAATGCACAGCAGATAGCAGATCAAATACTCCCTTCTTTATTCAGAATTTTTAAAGCGGAAGATTTAAATGCATATGGCATAACTCAACAAGATATGGGAGTGCTTGGACAGGCATTAAAGATATCTAATGTGCAAAATATTGAAGTTGGTGAAAATATTGTAGCGGTATGGGCTTCAACGGCATTAAATGTCGCTGAATTGGATCAAAATACAGCATCCCTTATCCGAAACATCAATACGTTTGAGCAAGTGGATGCAGTTTTAGTTCATGCTTCGCCTAGCGGGACTGTTGAATCTGCTATTGTTTCACTTCTGAGAAACGATAAAGTGATGATGAATACTGTGGTTTCTGCTTTGAGAGGTAAACAAATAGCGAGCATAGACCAAATCACTGTAATTGTAGAAAATGTGCTCATTGATCAAGGTTATTTGGATGGTTCGTATAAATTGTTGCAAACACAAGAAGGGCAAATGCCGTCGTATGCGCAATCTTTTACGCAATCGGTTATGCTTCAAAATGCTCTTCTTTCTTATAGTTTGCAAATAAAACTTGATAATCAGAATAAAATAACAGAGGAAGCCCGCAGAGTGGCTTCTGATTTATCAGGAATACAAGCCTTAGGTGGCTTATTAGCAAATATTGAAACGGTCTCCACAGAAAGTGTAGAAAAAGCGAAAAAACAAATATCAGTATATGCGACTGTTTCGCAAGTACTTGCGAATTCATTTTCGCAAGGTTCGATTGGACAACTGATACAAACAATGCTGTTAGCCAATAATACATTGTTTTTTGAAATTATTAAAAATTCCCCAGTTGCCGCAGTTGAATCTATTGAACAACTTGAACAAATAACGGCACAATATCTTATCCAAACCGGATTTCTAAATTCAAATTATCAATCTGCAAAAACACAAGGAGTAGAGAATCTTGCCTTAAAAACGGCGCTATTGCAAGCAGGATTGCAGGGAGTAATCCAAGGGAAGATTGATGCTGGTGTGAAACAACCTTCTGTATTACAGCTTATTTTACAAGATGCCACAGGATTAGAAAATGTAACAAGTATCCAGCAAATTCAACTTATGGCGGCCCAGTCGTTTATAAATAAAGGATTTCTTGCTCAGAACTTTTCCACGTTATCTTTTATTGATCAGCAAGCGGCGTTGCAAACCGCATTAGAACTTTCCGAAATGGCAGAACTCGTCGATCTTCTTGTTCGGACGAATAATCTCCAAAATTCTGAGTTCTGGGCGGCGTTGCAGTCAGTGTTACATGGTACAAACCCGGGCGATTTGGCAATAAAACAGGACATTCTTGCATTAGTTCAGCAAAACAATGCCGCAACGGTAGCAGGTTTCGTGAATGTAATGGCACAATATTTGAACCGGAATAATGCACAAACGCTACAGGAAGCCCGCACTAATCAGGCGATAAAGGCGGTTCAGCAGATTCTTTCATCCGACATTTCGCCTGTTGCAGAGGCATTGAAAAAACTAAGCGACCAACAAAATATTTTTAAACAGGAACTGATTGCTCTTGCGGCAAAAGAAGATATTCATTCTTTTGAACAATTTGCATCATTTCTTACAAATTATCTTGTTGTGAACGGCTATCTTATCGAGGGTTTTCAACAGAGTGAGATTATATCTGCCTTGGAGAGTATCGCTTCAGATATTGTTTTGAATAATCCTAAAATATTACGAGAATACCTATCAAGCTTGATGGCGCTTCAGCAACAAAAGAATATTGCCAAAGATGTTCAATTTAACGCTCAAGCGGGTCAAGTTGCTTATGTTTTTCAAGTAGAAAAACAGTTGTCCGAAGTGGAAAAGAATAATTTACGGAGCCAAGCATATATTGCGGTAACTCTGGAATCCTATCTTAACGACAAAGGTATCAGTCTCACCGATTCTGAACAAGCATTTTACACAGCTCTTCTTCATACCCATAGCAATCAGCAGAATCTTCAGTCAAGTGTCGCAGGTTTGCTTGATGCACTTTTTACAGACCAGAATATAGACCAGCAAGTGGATTTTTATAATACCGCTATCCTTCCATTTCTCAAAAGTTTATCAGACCTGTCTGCAGATGGAGTTGTCCGGTCGCAGGAATTATATGTGAATTTATTCAATGCTCAGAAAACTCAGCTTGTTGTCGACCAGCAGACATTTGAAATTATTTTAAGCGTTTTGGACGGGCTCAATTTAACAGCCGATGCTCGCTATTCTGCACTATCTGCCATTGCATTACTTGTGCCGTCAACATCCCAGACAGCTGTTCAAATTCAAAAATCGTTACAGTCATACCTTGGTAACCTTTTAGCAGATGCAACAGTACAAAAAATAGAACAATTCCATGTGCTTGCGCTCTTGGAGCAATTTTCGGGAAAATATAATCTCCCGATCGACTTGTCTGAATTAGCTCAATATAATATTGATGAATTAAAGAAAACTGTGCTCGCGCAATATTCATCCCAGATTATTGCGGACATTTCACAGCAGGGAGTTACAGCAAGTGCACAGATGTTTTTCGATAAAATCGCTGTTGACCAAAAAACGGCGAATTTATTCAATATACTAGTCGATTCAATACAGCAAGGCATAACAAGCGTCTCAGCTCTTTCTCCTCAGGTACAGTACAATCTTGTTTTGTTTTTCATGGAAGGCTTTAAAAAGGGAGCGCCGCTTGTTCTTAATAGAGCCGCAGATATTGCCAATATCTTAGTTGGGACAATAGCACAAAAAGTGTTAACTTCGCCTACAATCGACAGTATTTCCAAGTTAATCATTGCTGAAGCAGTTGCAACAATGTTCGAACAATTTCCTGTTTTACATTCAGCTGTAGATATATCGTTCATTAAACAGAACATACAGGAAATGAAAAACAAATTTGAAAAATACGGAATTGATGTTACAGCGTTAACTCAAGAACAAAGAATAGCGCTCATTGAATTTGAAAATACTATCACACGAGGGCTTCTTACAACTCCCGGAATTTCCTTTGCTGAAATTGCCGGTGCAGATATATTTACCAAATTAGAACACTTAATAGGTTATAAGCAAGATCAAACAGAGCAATTTATACGTTCTTTTATAGGCGATGTCCCGAACAGTCAAGAGATAGCGAATTCTATAGCATCAGCAACGGCGTTGCCATTGTTTAATGTAACGAAACTTGAATCCGGAGGACAGAAACTGCTGTCTTCTCAAAATATCCGTATTCTCAATCAGTTGCTGAATAATAGCACTGTTGCTCAAATCGGTTTTGATGCAAACGGAACGCTGTCAATTAAAACGGATAAATCAGCGGTTCTCGGTGATATTCAGAATACCTTTTCTTTGGATACGCCGACATTATTCCTTTTTGAACATTTAAACGAAGCAAATAGAATATTGCAGTTTATAACTCAGCAATCTGTGCCGAATCAAAATAGTACGTTTGAGCAAGCAGGCATCTTAAATAATGTAGCAAAACTTGATAACACAAATGTTGTAAAACAATTGCTTTTAAGTGCAATAATTATGAAGCAGGCAAACTCTGTAACAGGAGTTATAGAAGTAATTTATGAAGTTCTTGCTAATAAAGGCTTGATCTCTTCGGATTTTGCCTCACTTTCGCAAGAGCGTCAATTACAGGAAATCGAAAAGATTTTTCAAACTGTTTCTGGCGACCCTGTTTTTTCTTCAACTACTATGCGTCAGCTTTATATTGCTCAATTGCGAGATATAGCCGCTTCTTCGCAAGGGTTACAGTCGATTTCCTATGAAAAACGCCAGGACGATATTCAATATATTCTACAAATTGAAAGCAGGCTTTCTTCTGAAATGAAAGCCGCCCTCAAAAACAAAACGTATATAACTGCCCAATTGCAGGCACAGTTGCCGCAAGAAATTTTAACTCAGGAAACAATCGCGTATTATGTTCAAGTCGTTTACAACAGCCTGAACGACCGATCACAAGCCGATCTTAGCAATATTCGCGCTGATATAGATGCACTTGTACAATCGGTCGTAAATGGTGTTATATTGCGAAAGGGCATTACCAACCAGTCTTTAAGTACTTTAGTAACACCAATTTTAAACGCGATTCAGCAAGGTGATTTTCGTACTGCCCAACAGCAAATTGCTCTCATACAGCAAAATCAACAGCGGGCGGTTGATAGGCAAACATTAGATATGCTTATCGACTTGATCGACAACCGTTTTTCTGCAATTCAGCAGGATTCGGTAGGAACACAAGTTGATTTTATCGCTTTTCTCAGTCAATTAGGGGCAATCGTACATATAAATTTTGAAGACATCAGTGTTCTTGAAGTACGCTTAAAAACCTTAGTTGAGCGGGTTATTGATAATCCTTTAAGCGATACTGCAAACAAGAATAGCGCATTGCTTAAATATCGAGAATTTTATAAAAATCTCGGATTACATGCGGATGAAGCATTGTTTCAAGAGTTGGCTCAAAGAATTCAGGATATACAGCCTCAACCGGTTAGCACTACAGGAGTCTTAAAAGCTCAGGCTGATATTATTCAGAATTACGAACCGTATATTCAGCAGTCGGTTTTATTGACAGTTCAAGAAAAAAACAGCCTTTTAGGCGCAACAATTGATGACCTTGGTTTTGTTGGTAAGATTGAGCTTCTTGCAAATTTATCTAATGATCATCAAGCCGCGCTTATATCGGGTATTATTCGCTTATTTGAAAACCCGAACTTGTCTTTTGATACTGCTTATGCTTTAGCGCAACAGCTTTTGATTCATGCAGATACTATTAACAGTTTGGCAGTTAATGAAGAAACAAAATCGGTTCTTGTCCAAATCGTTGCCAATATATTCCAGGCACCAACATTTCAATCCCAACAAGGAGTGGCTCAAGCCGGAACATTTATTCGTGCTGTAAACGAAGCGATAAATCGGTTCGGTGCTCCAGCCCTAAAGATGTTAAAAAATACCGATATTTCTTTTGGGATGAATATTGCACAATTTGTTCAATCAATGCCGGGACATATTCTTATCGACCAAAGTCTTTTGGAAAATCCAGCGGCAGTAAGCGTTTTTATCCAAAAAGGAATATTCCAACAGTTTGAAAACCTTGGAAATACCATACATGAAAACGTACTTGCAGAATATACGTTGTTTCAAGCTTTGGCGTCAATGGAGAGTCCTCAGATTGAGGAATTTAAGAAATTTATTTTATCTAACCGGTATTATCCGTCACAATCGCTTGCCGCATATATATCGCTTATCGAAAATGTAGGCAAAGCAGGGTCGCAACAAGAAAAACTGACGTTAATTGCGCACTTTTTCCTTGAAAACCAGCAACGGCAGGCAGGATTGACAGGTATCGAGATTCAAAATATCCAAGAATCACTTCTCCAGCAAGCGCGGCAAATAGGCGGTAATATCAATGCGCATATTGATATACGTTCTAATGAAGCGGCAACGGATATAAAAATTATGCCAGGCAGAATAATTATGAACCAGTTTGGCATCTCCCATATTATTCCCGTTAACCTTTCCTTTGACGAAAATGCGGTGGATTATGTTCGTTATGACGGATCAACGAATCAGATTCATGTAATTACCCGAGATTCAGTATTAAACTTAGGTGTTTTATATGTTATCGATGCTGGTTCAGGAACGGTTTTATCGCAATCTGCAATGACGATTCCAAGTACCGGAATTTCTTTCGATGCAATGATTGATTCTGAGATTAGACGTCAAACCAATAATGCTATTACCCGTGGTACTCGTGTAAGCGGTGTTGATGTAAATACTGGAAAAGTACTTCCTTTGAATGTAGGGTCGGAAACAGTAGCCAGCCTTATTGAAAAACGCTTTGGCGGAGTGAATGTCTCATCACGTGCTCGGCAGGATATACTTTCCATTGCCGAACAATTGCGGTCTGGTCAATTTGAAATTATTGTAACGGATGTCTTACCGGGTAAATTTGTGGATGGAAATCAGTTTGCTTCGACTCATTTTGATCAGTTAACCGGTAAAAGAACGTTGTTTATATCTTCTGTTGCTTGGTCAAAAGTTGATCCTTCAGTTAATCCGAACCAGTTAAATGCATTAGTAGGCCTTATTCTCAAAGCAGGGCTTTTGATGGATGGATATGCAGAGAATGACTTCACTAGTGAAACGGAAAAACAACTAAGCCAGTTGCGGGAAACATGGGATGCCGTCCATGAAAATTATAAGGAATTATTTTTAAATCAGCTTGCAATCGAACAACAGCTTGCCGATGTCCTCGATTCAGAAGCGCAAAGAGCGCGAGAGCGGCAAGAAACCCAACGCGAATCGCGTGCGCAAATCACCGAACGTATTATTGAACAACATAAAAAAATTCATGAGGCGGCACAAAAATCGTATCAAACCATCCCTTCACTTCAACTTGAAATAGGCGGCCAGCAAGTTCAGATTGAGCAATGGACTTTTGGTGCTGAGCCGGGACAACAATTTATTTATGTTGTTGTCGGTACGGGATCAGCACAAAGGACAGAACTGCTTGATGTAACACAATTGGATTCAGTTGTGATTGAAGGGGTAACTATCCGTAAGGCTGATAATAAAATTCTCCTTTCATACGACGATATTGAGAATTCATATCAAATTCGTATCACTGCGAATGAGCAGGGTGTGCAAAATGGATTTGTGAAAACAATATCTCAGCAAGGCGGCATCAGTGTTACGGAAGTATATAGACAGATCGGACAGCAGGTAGAAAAAATTCATTCAGCAACCATAAAAATGGCTAACACGAGTGCCGATCGGTTTAATGATATTTTTGCTTCGACTGTCGTACAGGTAACAGAGATTGAGGCATCTCTTGCCCAACTCCAACAACAAAAAGGCGCAGAAACACAAATTAAAGCGCTTCAACAACAACTTGAAAATCTTAAACTAACTCTTATCAAAGCATTTGTAAATGATTCACTCGCCGCCAACAATCAGTTTCTTGATTTTTCTAAGGTTCAGCTTTCTGCATCGAGCATTGATTCTATTTATGCACTTGCTGTCGGGCTTGAAACAACTGCCGAACTCGAGCAAATCCGGTCATCTTTAATTAGAAATGGATTGTTCCGCTCAGATTTGATTCAGGCGAATGAAGTGGAAAGCATAGAACTGGACGGGATAACATTTCAGCGCGATTTGCAAAATGGTTTCTCATTTGTCGGGAAAACGACTCAAAATGTAAAAGGCAATCCGTCTTTTTACATTGAAAATGAAAATATAGTGCTGTTTAATTCCCAAGGACAACGTTTAGTATATTCGCTGAAAAGCGGCGCATTGCTTTCTGTTCAAAATTTATTTGATGCAGATATTCAAAAACAACTTCAAATCGATCTCGGTGTGGTTCCCGCGCGTGAAAACAGAGATAATGCCATTGCACAAATCCGTACAAAAATTCAGTCTTTTGAGACCCAATTGCCGAAACTCCAAGCAAAACTCCAAGAGGCAAACCGTGCGAATGATATTGTACTTGCAACAGAACTGCAAGCACAGATTTTAGGTATGCAGGCGCAAATTGCTCAAAGTTATATCCAAATTCATCAAGAAGAGCAAAAATTTTTAAGAATCTATACTAAGATTGCCGCCACGCGGTTTAATACAGCACAAATTGATGGAAATAAAGTCGATGCAATGGTTTATGATGCAATTCGCCAAGGCGCAGAGGCACAGGTAAAAGATATCGAACAGAATATTCAGCAAATTAAGCAACGCATCAATCAGGAAATTGTTCCTCAGCTTAACGATGCCCGTAAAAAGCTTGAACGAGCAGAAGGAGAAGCTTTTAAGGGAGAAGAACTTGTCAATGTCAACGCCGCTATTGATGCGTTAATAGAAGCAAAATTTAAGGATGTGCGTTCGTTGGCTGAGTTTTTGAAGCTCCTTACCGATAACAATGGGAAAAATGGAGTACGGCTTGAAGAACTCGGTTTGGAAATCAGTTCAATGCTTGTACGTCAACGGTTATTGACAGAAAAATTCACTAAACTGCTTGCAGAATATGCAGTGTCGGCTACAACCAAAGAACAGGTCGATATGCTCATAGCGGCTGTTTACAATCGTCCCGGCGCCGCTTCAGTCGAATCAGAATTAGAGCGAACTGTATTGGAAGCGCTGATAAAGGCAAGTGAAAAAATTGAGAATGTCAACGAAAAGTACATTCGCACACAAGCCCAGAAATTTGTCACGGAACAAGAATTTATCGCGAGCTCTCGAGGCATCGAACGACAGCAATTGAAACTTAAAGAAGCGGCGGAAAAAAATAAAGTTCAAATAGTGAATCAAGTACGTCAAGTTATTGATGAAATTCTTCAGCAGGATACTGAAACATGGGAAAGCATCAATCTTGCATTTCTTGAAAATCCTGTTGCGCTTTTGACGCGCATGCTCAAAGATACGGGGTTGTCTCAAGAAATGATTCAGTCATCAGAGCAACTAGTGGAGCATATTCTTCTTCTTCAAGGATTTGTAAAAGGAACTGCGGAGTACCTAGCCCAAAAAACTGCATTGGAATCCTTGGATACTGCTGGGTTGTTACAGGAAGCTGTTCTTACTCAAAATGGAATGTTCGGAACTGCTGAATACGATCAAGTTAAGCAGGATATGTTATCCGATGAAAATGCATCGCTGACATTTTTTATATCAAAATTGCTTGAAGGGCATGGAATTGCATCCAGTGTTCTTTTTAACCGTACAGAATTGATACGGTTAATTGCCGTCCAGTTTGATGAACAGCGCGCAAATGAAATTATCAGTCGTTTAGAAAACGCATCTCTTGCCGATCTTCGCAAAGAACTTCTGCTTGCTCTACAAAAAAATACTGATTTTGATGTAAGAAGAGAAGCGTTAAACGACGTTGAATTTCTTAAAAAAGCATATCTTGCTGAAGAAAATGTCCGTCTCCTTATGTTAAATGATCGTGTAATAAACAAAAAAGTTAACGAGCGGTTTGAAAGGCTGAGTGAAGTTGACCGGGTTGAATATGAACGTCTTCAAAAAGACGAGCAGGCAAAAAAGGAATGGGAACAAAAAACAAAAGAAAAGGTTTTGCAGGAGGAACGATTTTCCAATGCCGCGTTTGATATGAGGCAAAGCCTTATCTCCAAAGAACTTGAAGAGCTAAAAACACTCACTAAGGAAAGCATATTTAAACAGCCGCAATATAGGGATTCGATTAAGCTGAAACTTCAAGCAAGCACTGTTGAGTTGATGCAGTATGCCAAAGATCATGGCGTTGATCTTCTCAGCGATAATGTCGATCCGGAGTTTGTCCAAAAAGCGCTTCGGAACGTTACCCTTGCTTTATTTGTGGAAAATGGATTTTACTTTCATGATATACAACTTTTTGCCGGAGCTCTTTTAGCCAATGGCGGTATTCTTAACGTGGGAACCGGTGAAGGGAAAACGCTCACTTCAGCTTTAACACTCTATCTGCATGCCTTGTCAGGCGAAACTGCAGTTCAATTTCTTACTCAAGAATCTTTTGCGAACAACGATCAGCATGAAGTGGAAGGGATGTTTACCCTTCTCGGCGTAGAATCGGAAGTGGTCACCAAAGACACCGACCGCGATCATGCCAGAGATTTACTAATGCGCAGAGAACAACGTGTTGCACAAGGACAAGAAGTAAAACCGCGTGTCGTATATATGCCGTTTTCCGATTATGCTTTTATGAAATTAACGGATGTGTATAGCAAACCCGAAGAAAAGATTCTTCCTGCAAAATTAGCATATGCAAACTTTGATGAAATCGATGCCCTTGTATTCGAAGGTTCTCTGATGGATTTCATCAACGCAGACCCGAGCCCTCCTTTATCAACTGAGGAACGTCAGGTATACAAATTGGCATGGGATTTCGCCGATACTATTAAAGGGTTTATTGAGCAGGAACGCGATCAAAAAATTGATAAAGATGCCGATCCGGGATTACAAATTCTTCAAAACCTTCTCAAAAATTATCAAACTAAAGAGGAAAATTTCGGTTTGATTTTTGAAGGAAGCGAGCGTTTCATATTCAATCAGGAATCGGAAATTCATGATATTATTAAAATGCTTTACGACCAAGCAAAAGCCCAAGGTTATGTATTGCCGGATTTGCAAAAGTTTACTGAAATCCTCAGTATTACTCTCGAACAAGCATTGTTCCATAAAGAAAATGCGAAATGGGTATTGCAGGAAAAACTCGATCAGGAAGGGAAACCGGTAACCAACGAGCGCGGGATAGTCTATGAAATAAAGTTGGTCAATAATCAAGGAGAAATTACCTCTCAGCGCCAAAGCAATGGACGCCACACTCTTATGGAAGCTCTTTTATTGTATCGGCGCGGTGTCAATATTGAAGTGCTTGGAGAAAGTGAAACGACCGGAAAAGTAGGCGGAAGCGACGTTATCAGCGCAATAGAAAAATTCAGCGGTTTTAGCGGTTCTATCGCAACTGAAGTAGCGCGCGAAGAGTTAAAACAATTATACGGAAAAGACATTATTACTGAAATCCCCCCGGCTGTACAAAAAGTAATTGAACGCCGTGATGCGGCAATTTTTCAAACTGTTGATGAACGGAATAACTACATCTTCGGGCAGGCAGAAGATATTTTTTCGAACAGGGATGCGGCTCCGATTTTGGTTGGAACGAAAGGGGCGGATGAGTCGGAATCCATGTATAAACAAGCTGTTGAACGGTATCAGAAGGAAGCGCTCGCACAAGCGGCGGTTCTTGCCGGATTATTCGATACTGTTGATCCCCGATTCAGAAAACAGCAACTAGAAGGGCTCGCAGAACTCATTTCATTGATCGGACAGGCAAAAGCGGTGAGAGGAGAAGCAGACGCTAAAGAACAGTTTACGAAGAAAGAACTTGCTCAGCAAATTATTCAGAAAGCGTACGAACTATCCGTACAAAATTATCTTAATGCTGTCCGCGAATGGAATGATTTGCGTACCGGACAGCCGTATAATTCAGAAGTTGAAAGATTACGTCAACTGATATCTTCCGATCTTGCGAGTGTGCAGGAATTGTTTGCGTTATGGCAGGAAGCATCAAGTGCACGCAATGATAAAAAAGCGGCAAAGCTGTTAGGGCAAATTACTGCGCTAAAATCAACAATTCAGGAAAACCAAGCGAAACTTTACGGACAAATTAAGCAGTCTAATGACTTTGCATCATTCAATACTCAAGTTCAGCAGAAATTCGATGCCGAATCACAGCAAGTTCAAGCATTTATTACCTCTATTGACAGGCTTTCAAAACTGTATTCATATCATGGCAATACTTTTGCATCTGAGCAAGAGGAGCGTGCATTTTTAGCGCTTGCAGGCGAACGCGGCAGTATTACGTTTATCAGCCCATTCGGAACTCGTGGAAAAGACTTTAAATTGAAATTGTTTAATATGGATCAATTCAATAATTTGATCAAAAGTGATACGATTCAACAAGCACTTTCCCAATATCTTCAAGATGATACGGCATTACAGGAACTCGCTCAACTAATTGCCGGAAAAGATGGCGATATTGCACAAGTTGTCAATATGTTACGCAATAATCCCCAATATGGTTTTTATTTTGGGTTGACTCAACTGATTCAGCGGTTTGATGACAATCGCGACATTATTGACCGAAAAAATGATGAAAATGCTGTGGCTCAGTTCTTTGCAGTCATTCAGCAGGCATTGGCGCAAAGTATTTCTAATGACAAATTAACTCAAATGTATGCGGCGCAATTTGCTGAAATTCTCCAAAACATTAAAGTAGAAAAAAGTTACGGGTATCAAGTATATGAAGCCGGATTGTCTTTATCCGAACGAATTTCGTTGCAGTTATTTGGGCGCGGCGGCCGTCAGACTGCTCCTCGTACCGAACAAACGGTTATTGCGCTTGATGTAGATCATGATGCTATTGCCGCAAAAGCATTTGCTGAGATTGGTACTCGCGAAGGAGAGTTGAAAAAAATCGAATATCTTGATCAAGTGCAATCTCTTCAAACCCAGCGTGCGGAAATTGAAGTACGTTTACGCGATGCATTGCTTGCCCATTTTTCTGCTCAAGTAGATGATCCTGCTATTGCTCAACAAGCAGTCAATGATTTCTTGTCGGAAGGGCGTCTGGCTCAGATTATGACAGAACTTCTTAACTTTAAACGGCGTAATAATTTGCCTGCTTTGCTAAAAGGGCTTGAAGCGCAAATGCAGAATTATGTCGTTCGCGTTACACAACAAGGAACTGAACTTGAGGTAAAAGCTCAAGTTGCAGAATTTACCGCACAATTAGGGGCTTTAACCAACCGGGAAACGGAACAAGCTCTTGCGAAGCATTTTGCTGATATTGTTTCGTTACGGCCTGCCGCAGGACAGCCAATCACTGCTACTGTTATCCAGTCAGTAAAAGATGCGATTCTCAAAGCGGTTTCTCAGGAAAGTGCCGCTCCTTTGAGTGAGGAAGCGCTTGATTTTCTCGTTCAATTAATTTTGCGTAATCCTGTCCCGATAGAGCAGGCTATTCCTGTAGAGCAACGCATGGGGTTATCGGATATGAGTATAAGAACTATTGCCGCAACAATAGTCAAGGACCGTTCCGAAACAGTTAATACAGTGAAAAATGAGCTTGTCTTAAACCATATCGTTTCCCAATTACAGCAAAGGTCAGGTAAAACGTCATTTACTGATCAGGAAATGGAGGAGCTGTATATTCGGGCATATGCCATTCTTGAAGGAGCAAAAAAACGCGAAGAGTTTGCATCGGATGAAGCATTCCTCGAGCAATTGCGCCAAATTGATGCAGGAATTTTTGCCGGATTTTCGTTCAATCTTTCTACTGTTGACCAACTGGTTAATCTCGTTCGTTCAAACGTAATGGATAAAGCCGCATTGTTAGGTTTGAATGAGGGGCATTTAGAGGAAATTGTGCGTATAAGGTTTCAGGAAAGCGGGCAGGAATTTTCGCTAGCCCTTGATGGAATTCTTGCTGAAATTACTGCTAAAATAGGTTCCGGCAATATCACACAAGCGCGGTCGCTCGAACAGAAACAGAGTGATTTTACCTTATTATTAAACGGAGTGGAAAGATATACCGAGATCGAAAGAAACATATCGGCGCTATTTCGCGATGCGCAGTATTTGCTCGATGTTGTCGACTCTGAAAGGCGTGTCTCAAAAGCAACACTTGATGCAGTCGAATATGACGGTGCTTTGCGTATCGGTGAAATTAAAAGCGCTGTGGCGGATGGATCGTATGTATTGAAAGATGGAACCAAAGTGCAAGTAGCTATCAACTTGCATATAATTGATACAATTATAGAATCCTTCAGTAAAAATAAAAATTTTGAACAGCTGGCTACACAATTGCGTGCACTTGGAATTGTCTTAAATGATTCCATTACGGCGGAGAATGCTGAAAGTGTACTTTCAAAACTTCGTGTGCAAGTTGAACAAGGAAAGTTGGATTTTGCATATGATGGTGCATATGAAGATGTCTTTAAAGGCATTAACAGCGGTGTTTTAAAAGAATGGAGTTCTATTCGTAATAAACATAATGCTGATATGAATGAAAAGCTCACTGAAATTAAAAAGCAAGGTATTAGCCAGAAAGAGCGCGAATCACTCGTTAAGCTCGTTTTTGAAATCTATAGTAAGTCGCAAAAATCAGAAGCTGATTTTCTCATTTTACAAAAAAACCTTGGTGCTCTTCGCATTGAATTCACAAAGGACGACATGCCACGCCTCGCTGAGAAGCAAACGCAAATAATGAAAGATATCAGGGATAATAAAATTACATTCGATTTTATGATTTTCGGTGGAGTTTTAGGGCCGGAGTTCAATGAAGTAAGCTCTGATTTGCGTAATTTAGCCTCAGAAATTCGAGAACAATATAAGGTGAAAATTCAAGAGCAAATAGCGGCAGTTACGAAAGAATTTGAAGCGAAAATTCAAGAATCTCTCAAATCTTTTGAAGACAATTTGGTTAAAAATTATGGAGAATTGCTCTTAAAACTGCGTCAAGATATGCTTGCAGAAGTTGAAAAAACAGAAGTTCCTGATGTTCATATGGCGGAGAAAAATTCTTCCCGTACGGTTCAAGATGCTTTGAACGAAGCATTGTTGGAAAAACGAGTCCGATTGCAACAGGCACAACAACGTGCGCGTGAGGATGCAATACGCCCTTCAACATTTCTTGGAAGAGCGGTGCGATTGATTGATAGAGGAATAAATGCGGTTTTCGGTAGATTTTCCAAGCCGAAAGAAGTGAAAAAAGTGCGGGCTAATGCGGCAGTGAATATTCAAGAATATGCACCGCGAGATGTTGCCGCCGCCCAAGGGAAACAAGCAGGGATTTATGCCGTGCATAATGTTGAAATGAACCAACAGCGTTCTTTCGAAGACAAACAATCGATTGTTGCTCCTCGTATTGAACTTGATCTTACTGATGGGCAATTAGTCGCTCGAAGCCCGCAAGACCAAGCTGTTATCGAGAGCCTCACCGACAAGGGTATTGCGGCGACCGTCACAGGATATGCTGAAGTCAATAGCAAAAAAATAATTCAGATTGATGTTGAAAATCCTGAAACAGCAGGACAAGCGATTATTATTGCTCTGCGGGCATATGGTAAAGCTGGCAACGCAGATAATATTGATTTAGACGGCATACGCCTCACCAGCCAAGGAAAAGAAATCGGAACAACCGTTATCGGCCAGCGTGCGCTGGCATATCTCACTAAAAATGATTACGGGAAAAAATTGGATAATCTGTTTGCCAATGGCGGTTTGTTGGAAGTGGAAGGTGAAATCGTATTGTTTGGGCGCAACTCCAATGGGCAAATAGAAGCTCATAATTTGGGCGATGCTCAGTTTATCAATCCTGATGTTCTCACCGTGTACCAAATAGCTCAAAAAGCCAAAGAATATAAAGAACTGCAAGCAAAAGGCGATCGTATGGCGCTTATGATGTTTCAGTATACTGAACCTTTGGCAAAACATCCCTTATTTGAAACGATAGCTCAATCGGGTGTTGTTGTTGAAAACGGTGTTATTCTCGTTGGGAAAAATACATATAACAAAAATAATGTCGGCGTCGGCAGTGTGCTGATTAACGCTACTCTTGGTGAACAGGTTAGTGTTGGGTCAAATACATCGGTTGTCAATAGTGAAATCGGCGTTAATTCTAATATCCATTCTACGATCGGCAACAATGTATCAATTAAAAATGCTAAAATCGGCAATACCGTAAATATTATGGATTCGTCGAACGTCAACGATGTGTTGCTTAATTCTTTGCATAGTGGAAAAAATGCTTCAGTGTCTCATGTCAACGGTTTAAATGGTGTGTTGACTGTTGGTGAAGGAAGTACGGTTATTGACGTTCTTGTAGAGGGGCCGGTAGTGGTTGGGCAAAACTCTTTTAAACAAGGGCGCGAAGAAGCCATTCTTCTTGATACGCTTGTGACAGTTGAAGGTGAAGTGCGCGATGTTGTTCAGGAAGGGCCGGTTCTGAAAAAATTTATTGAGGGTGTTAACTGGTTAAGTAAAAAACTGGATGCATTGTCTAAATCATTCGGTCAAAAACCTGAGGCAAAAAAAGAACTAACCTTTAAAGAGCGGTTTACACAATTTTGGCAGATCAGCAAGTCTCCAACATTGTACTATGTTTCTCAAGGCGTGAAATTTTTATCACAAGCGATTATGGTTCTTACTCCTCAAACATTTCGTATGGTTAAAGCGCAAAAACTGAAAGAGAACCGCGAAAAACAAGCACAAGAACAGTTCAAAGATTTTCGTGCTCAATTGCAAAAAGATTTGCAGAAACCATATGATTTTCTCTTTGGATTAGATGCAGAGCAAAACTTTTCATCACTGCATATGCCTGCTTTAGAAGAAATTGTTCAAATTCAAGACACCGATGCGCGTGGTGAACGCATTGCGTCATTAACGGCGGAGCTTATGCCGGGCAGTCCGGAAAATGAGCAGGAAATCCTCAGGGAGATCATTAGGAAATCTTTCGAAATGTTCTATGAATCTCCTGATGACGACGATCCTAACTTCATTTTTCAGCAACAGATTGGCGAGGCAATCAATCAGTTATCAAAACGGTTTGAACAATTGAACGATGCGGAGTTGAATACTCTTGCTGTTTTAATTACTTTGCGTATTAAAGGGCTTCAGCTTACAGATATAGGGTTTATCACTGAAAAGGAATTAACTCCTCAACAACTTGCTTTTCAAGCCGAACAGCGTGCCGCTCTTATGCAGGGATTATTCGAACAGGCGCGCAATACTGCAGAAAAAAGAGCGGAACAAGAGCTTAATCCTGCGAAAAAACGCGAACTATTAGTTTCTGCCTTGAATTATAATGCCCTTTTATTGAATGTTGACCAAGAGAACAAAACGCTTGTAACTCGCGAAACACAACTATTACAAGCAATGGGAGTGAATATTTCCCAAACGGCACAAAGTATTCAGGAAAACCTCAATGCATTGCGTAGTGTTATATTGCAAAAACTCCAGCATGAGAACCTGCCTGAAAAGGATGCAGAGGCACTCGCGTCATATATACTCAGTTTAGCGGAATTTCGGTTTGATGCTGTTCCTGCTCAAATCAATGCGCAAATTATTCAGAGACAGATTGCAGAATTGGCTTCAAATTCTCCCGAACAATTTTCCATGGTCACAAATATAACGCTAAAGCAGACAGGATATGCCGCAGTTGATGTAAGCACAATTACGGAACAGCGAGCGGAAGCACTATTAAACGCGCAAGGATTAACGCTTAATAGAATATTAGGCGCATTAAATATTTCGTCACTTGGAAATGAGGTTAGGCAAGTATTTCCGGCCTTACAAGGTCAAATTACGGCGCGTTTCCCTGAACAGCATTCTTCATGGCAAGACAATCTGATGCACGGAAAAGAATTATACGGGGATCAATTCTTTGAGAATGTTATTCCATTATTGAGGCGCGCTTCTCAACAGGTTAAAAATAATGTTACCGAGTTATTTCTCATGTCGTATGCCGGTACTCAAAGCGCGGTATCATTGCTAACCGATATGCATGAACGTGCCCAACAGCTTCTTGCAACACTTGAAGACGATACGCTTTCGGACGGTAATAGACGTCAGAATGCGGAGGAAGCATTTACATTGTTGTATATTGCATCGCGGCTCGATAATAAAAACCAGTTTATTCTTTCCGACCTTGCTAAAGTTTCAAAACTCATGGAACAAACAACCCAGAATTTAGAAAACATTAATACTGCTTCTCAAGACGATATTAAGAATGGGTTAATGGGACAACGAATAATTACATCGGAACGAGAAGCTTCCGAACTTGCGGCAAAGATTGTGGCGCAAAGAGAGCAAGCACCGATTTCTCATCTCGATCTTTTGTCGGGTTTAACGCTCACTCAAATAGACCAATTACGTCAGGCAGGATTTGGCGGAGCGGAAGAGTTATCGCCTTTTTATAATCAAACGACTGCACAAATGATAGATTTCGCTATTGAAATTGCACAATCCAATGAATCGCCGGAGTTGACCGGGCTCCTTTTTGCAAAGCTTGATTCTATCATTCAATCACCAGCCTTTAATAAACAAAGCACGGAACAGGCAGAACAAACACTCAAGCTTATCAATGATTCGCTTTCTCAGGTTATCGATAAGCAGGACAAAGCCGATTTTCAAAATCTTGCTAAAGTTATGGCTCTTAAAATTGATTTTGTTAAGAAACAGTCTCTTGTGAATCAAGACGCAATTCAGCAAGCTCAGCAAAAAGTAACAAGTGCCAAAGAAGCGTTGTCAAAAGCCAATGAAGCATTTAAACAAGCTCAAGCAGATAATATAAAGTTTGCCAACAATCCGGCATTGTTAAAACAAGAAATAGATGATGCTAAAGCCGCCCTCTCACAAGCTCAGGAAAATGCTCAAAAACTACAGGAAAGCTTATTCAAAGCATTTCAGGATCCGGTTGCGTTTCAGAAGATACAAAAAGATATGAAGCAAGCGCAAGAGGCAATTCAGCAAGCTCAGCAAAAACTTGCACAACTTGAACAAAGCCCCGATGTATGGGTGAAAAATGCGGAAGAAAAGCATAAACAAGCGCAGGATGCATTAGTTGCGGCTCAAAATGAACTGAAAAAAAGTGAAGAGGAGTCTCAAATCGCGATTGATGAATTTGTTGAGGCGGCATTAAACATTGTTAAAGATAAAAATACTTCTTTGCCGTCTTACCAGAATTCTCTTCTCTTTGCGATGGAGGTTTTCAATGCCGTTAATGACACAAAAAATTATGAAAATGCGATGGAAAAATTTGCGGCGCTGTATCCGAAGGAAGCGGAACAACTAGAATTGAAAAAACTGCAAGATGCATTTGCCGGAAAAGCTGTGGTTGAAGAAATGAAAAAAATGATTCCTTCCGCTCAGTTTTCCGAGGCAGAATTGCAGAAAAGTTTAAGTGCACTGGCGTTATTACAGAAAAATATAAAAAGTGGTGATTTAGAACTGAATCCTGAGGCAACACAAAATCTTTTTGAAGAATTATTTGTGTGGTTGGATGTTTCTCAATCAGCAGATGCTCCCTCAATATTCAAACAGGAAGTATTAAGTACTCTAAAAGCGCTTAATGGATTTGTAGGACAGGAAATTACCGATTTACTTGCTAACCCAAAGACATACCAATTAGCACAGCAATGGCTTCAAATACAATCTCAGGCTTTATCGGGGTTTGAAGGAATGCAGGCATTAGTGGATAGTTTTCCTTTTGATGCAATTCTCTCTCCGGACGAAGCAGGTTTATGGGTAGATATTAAAACCGGCGGCATTAAAACGCAAAACCCAACCATTGCAGTGTTACAAGATAATATTATGCTTGATACATTGGATGGTACAGGTGGTCTTGCTGTTTTTGTGTCAGATTATAAAAACAAAAAACTTATTGAATTCCTTGAGCTTGTTGAGCCTTCTGCTTCAGTGAAGAAGGTTGGTAATCAAATGGTTATAGTTGGTCTTACCGAATTGCAAGTACAATTTTTTGCAAATATTTTGACGCTGGGTTTTACCGCGGGATATGCGCAAACCGCAACGACGTTTATCGAATATATTTCAGCCCTTATTTCTCCTGACAAAACCGATGAACAAAATATTGAAGCAATACAATCTGCTCTTGGTTTGTCGTATACAAATGCACAGAAAATTTACAGTGCTAAAGGCAATTCTGAGCAACAAACAACGCTGTTAAATGAGTTATTGAAATTCGATGCCATTGAATCTCTTGAAGATAAACTGAAAAACGCTTTTAATCAACCTCTTTCCGAGACGGTAAACGCTTATTTCAGCAATACTATAATTCAGCTTGAGAAAGATACTGCTCCTCAGGAACAAATTGATGCGGTGAAAAATATTCAAAATGCGTTGGCGGCATCGAATCTTTTTACACAGCAATACCGTCTTATTTCGGGAACGGCATACATAATGCCTCCGCTGGTTTCTGCATTAAATGCGGTTAAGTCGGGGAATATTGAGGCGCTCAAAAATGCTTTTGCGGCATTAACACTCCATTTGCCTGGAGCTGAAAAGAGGTCATTGCAGACGGAATTTTCTGCGGTACTGCAAACTATACAAACCGCCTTAGATACTGATGAAGCCGTAGCCGAATTTCTTGCTTTTATACAGACAAAAACGACGATTGTCAATCAGATGTATTCTCAGGCATATCGTGCCTTCAAGGAATCTGAACGGGAAGCCTTGCCTCTTGTTGCAGAAAATCCTCAACTTGGGATACAGGCGCTTCCCAGCAGTACTTTTGGGCAATGGTTTGATTTTTGGACATCGGTTAAAGATGAGCGTTTAGATCAGCAAAGCCGGCGTCTTTATACAACGATTCAAGATGCACAATCCATTTTTGCCTATTTGGAAAAGGTTTCGGCTGGCGCTTCTCCGCAAGAAACGGCTGATGTGCGGCGTCGTGTTGAGAAGTTTGCTGAACAACAGCTTGATGGGCAAATCAGCAGTATTATTCCTGTTATTCTTACTCAAATTGAGAGAAATAAAGGAGATGTTGATGCTGTTATTAAGCAAATGAGCCCGCAAATTGAACAGTTGATAGGCAAAAACGCCGTCATATCTTTAAAGAAGTTTTTCTTACCGCATGTATCTGTGGAAGAAATTATGGAAGCGCCAATCACACTTGCATCTGTTTATCAAGGCGTCAATGGGCGAATTAGCGAGTTATATAGTTTGTATGTTGATTCTGCTATAGCCGAATCAACATCTGATGTTGACAGAAAATTGAATCAGCGCGAACTTACTATTATTCGTACACAGTTTGGTATTGATAATCCGTATTCTTTGTCTGTTGAACAGCAGAAAGCCATTAAGATTGTCGCAAAACAGTATTCCGATTATATCGATGAAGTCCAAACTGCGACCGGATTTACACAAGATATTACTCAGGCGATTTTTGCACTTAAAGGAGCTGTCTTGGAAAATATTTCGCTGGCGCGGCTGGGGATAATTCAGCAAGCTATTGATAATCAGGGTCTTAATATGAAAATAGATGAGGGCGTCCTCATCATTTTACCTACTGTTGCTCTTACGGATGAAGTAAAACTGCGCTTTGAATCTGATGGATTGAATGCTGATATTCTCCTCGATTTAAGCGATGGAACAGATAGTTTATTAAAAGAGTTACGGCAATTGTTTCCGACTCCCGAACAAATTAAGCCGAAAACTGAAGTCCCTGCTGCTCAACAGACTGTTCAAGTAGTGAATGAAAACGATTATTTCAAAATGTTGTATTCTGCAATTACGTCAACTGTTGGGTATGATGCATTTTCCCGACGGAATCAACATGCTGCCGAAATGGTTGAAGAATATTTTGCATCTCTTGAACAAAACCGTCCTTTTAATCCGCGTATGGTTGATACGGTAGGATTCAAGTTTCTAACAAATACCGTTATTCGTAATACCATGTTAAAAGAAATGATTGGCAACCCGCAGTTACTTGAGAATCCCAGTATTATGCGTGCATTTCGCCAAATGTTGAGCCGGTTGGATGACGTTGGAAAAATCATTGTTGACGGCAGTTTTCTCGTCGAAAATCAAGAAGTGGTAAAAGCTCACCGAAGCGAACTGATTGATGGATTAGATCAGTTGCGCGATATAATGCGGACAATTGGGGTTGGTGCAATGTTTCAGCAAATCCCTACAATTGAAACGCTTACTGTGCTTGATTCGAAACTCCAAGAGCTGAATGCAACCTTAAATAGTATAGTGACAGGAAATGTTCAAGTTGTTGTGGCGCCTGAACAAATTGCTCCTGAACAAGAATCTCCAAAGTCAATTGATTTTCTTGTTCAGGGATTATCGAAAGACGAAGTCGATCTTATTCAGCTTGTTTTAGGACAAGTGTTCGATATTTCTTTGACAAAAGAAGATATGTCAGATGATGAATTTAAGGTGCATGCAGGCGATCTGTTTTTCCGCATCCTTGAGCAAAACAAAGCGCGAATCGAAATATTGATCGGAATGCTTGATGAAATCGGCGATGTTCAATCAGACGATAAAAACAGTGCGCGGTATGCAAGTGCGGTCATTGCTCTTAAATCCAAGATTCTCAATAGCCCGTTTATGCAGAAAAGCTCTTCAGCAGTGAGTTCTATTGTGCAAAGAAAAGTTTCGGTATCTATTTCACAGCCGATACTTTCTCAGATAAGCACTATTTCTCCAAATGCGGAGCTTAATCAAAAGATACGGAATATCCTTGTACAAATAGACAATGCAGTAGGAGTAAATTTAATGCAGGAAGGAATACAGGCTGATCCTCTGACACTTCGTTTATTGGATCAGCTCAGCCTTTTGTCAGGAGGTTCAATCAACGTCAGGCAAATGCTCTACGATGATAAACTAGCAAGCATAATTTCATTATTGCTTGATGACGCGCTAGAAACCGAACTACTCAAAGAAGCATTTCCTTCAACCGCCCGTGCTTTTACTGGATTGAATTTTGAACAAAGCAGAAAGAATATAGTACAAATTATAGCAAATCATTATCTCGGCACAGCCCTTCCGGAAGGGTTGAACCCAGATGTTATATCTTCCGTAAAAACAGAAATAATTCCTTTTATTGAACGTAAAACCCCTCAATTGGTGCAGATCACTACAATAGAAGACCTCATTGAAAGGAAACGTGTGTTTGCTGGAGTTTTGCGGTCGCTCTTTGGAGAGAACCTCTTCGATTCTCGTGCTCTTGAAGATGAAGAACGGCAAGCGGTCCGTAATCTCATATTTGATGATATAGCCCGTCAAATAAATCAGCAGGAATCGGAAAACCGCCATGTTTTTGTGCTGAGTTTTGATGCTTTAGCACAAGAAGGAAAAATTACTGCAAACGAATCGAATTTTATTTTAAAAGAAACTATCGAACTCTTGACGCAAGCAAGTAGAAACAATGGGAAAGATGTTCGGTTTGTCATTGTGTCATCAAAGTATAATTCAACTGATATATTGGAACAATTGCGTTCACTGCGTGTGTCAGAGTTGCAGGTTGATGTTTTTGCACGGGATTTAGGAAACGGCAATAAATCGCTCAACGAGCTGATTGAGGCAGTAAAACAAAATTATGCTGTTTCCTATGAAAATCTAAAAATGGTGGTTTCTCCTCAAGACCAAACAGCGCTTACCATTGCCGGCAATAAAAATATTCAGGCGATGGTTGTTGATACAGATATAACGGTTGAACGTACAACGTTGGGTGTAGAAGCGGCAACACTTGTCGGTGCTTTAAACTTATTTGTAAACGGAACTGTTTTTGGCTTTCAAGATAACGCGGCTTCTATTCGTATTCAGTCATATCCGCTCCAAACACCTAATGCAAAGTTGTCGAAAATACAAGCACAACAGCTTATAGACCTTTTCATCAATCTCTTAAAACAACAGAAAGTACCGTTTGATGAACAGCAATTTATTACTGTTTTGACTTCGTATTACGGAACGGCAAATGTGGAACAACTAAAACAGAATTTTTATAATTTATTGACGTATTCCGTGATTGGCGAATTAGGATTAAATCTTGCGGAATTAAGCGTTCAAGATTTTAAACAAGAGATCGCAGACGGCATAAATGCAAAAGTATTTGAAGGGTTTGATATATCGGCAATCGGTGCTGAGATGCTCAACCATGTTGTTTTAGGCCTTGTTCTTCAGCCTCCTAAACAGAAAATTAGCAATGCATATCTCCGTGAGTATGAAAAGATGAAGTTAGCGGAAGAATTTGCCTGATTTATTCCGTATGTTGAAAAAATGGATGCTTGCTGCTTGATAAGAGTCGGCAGGAAATATTTTTTTGGTGCATAATAAAGCTCAAATACTCAAAAAACGCTTTTTTATTAAATAATCATCTAATATCGGGAATATTTTTTGATACTTGTATCATCCCGCATGCTCAACTGATAATCAAGAAACGTTATTGGCGAGCAAAAATCTCTGGTATGAGATAGGAAAAGGTGTATAATTTAGATAAATCAGTGTAGTTATACTATAAGGAGAGGTTAATGAGCAGCAATCTGTTTGAAAATTACACCAAAATGCCTGATGGTACAATTAAGCAAGTCAATATTTTTACCGGAACTGAGGTATGGACTGTTCCCGGCAGAGGTAATAAACCGATTGAAAATGTTATCCCAAAGACTGCTAAGAAAATAGAGAAACAAACTAAAGAAGCACATTGTAATTTTTGCGAGGCGAATTACCTCAATACCCCACCTGAAAAAGCACGATTAGTGAAAAAGGGGAACTCCTATGAAATTCTTAAAAACTTACGCGCGGACAATTTATTTGATACTACAGCCCTATTCCGCAGGATTCCCAATTTATTTGAAATAGTTACCTATGATTATTGGGTGAAAAATTATTCATATGTTATGTCTCAGGATGTTCTTGCCCATAAAAACGATTATATTTCCACAACAAAAGGTATAGAACATATTGTTAATATCGTTAATTTAAAGTTAAAGATTGCGGGTAAGTCGGATGATGAAATCAAAAAATGTTCCCTTGAACAGAAATTGTCTTTTTCCGATTCGTTTTTCGGAGGTGCTCACGAGCTTATAATTGCCGGCAAACATTTTAAGCAAGACGCACAGTACGATGTTGAATTAAAATCATCGGGTGAGATGACTCCAGACGAACACTTTCAGTATTTTGTATTTACAATAGAAGCGATGAAAGATATGTTTATGCAGAATAGATATATTCGATACATAAGCGTATTTCAGAATTGGCTGGCAAACGCTGGCGCCTCATTCGATCATCTCCATAAACAATTGGTTGCAATAGATGAGTGGGGTGTTGCTCTCGAGATGGAGATGGAGCTTTATCGTGAAAATCCTAACATTTATAATGAAAAAGCAGTTAATTTTGCAGGATACCATAATCTTGTATTTGCCGAAAATGAACACGCAGTTGCATTTGTAGAAATTGGACATCGTTTCCCGACCATAGCAATCTATTCGAAAAGCCCCAACGCAATGCCGCAAGATCATACGAAAGAGGAAATACGGGGAATGAGTGATATCGTTCATGCATGCCATACGGCAATGGGAAGTCAAATAGCATGTAATGAAGAGTGGTTTTATAGCCCTATTGATGCGAGGGAAAATATTCCATGGCATATTCTTATAAAATGGCGGACAAATAATCCTGCTGGTTTTGAAGGCGGAACTAAAATCTATGTCAATCCGATTAGTCCTGAAGAGCTGAGAGATAAAATGGTTCCTCGTCTTTTTGAAATGAAAAATAAAAAGAAAATAGTAGAATTTCCTATTGCTTTTGAATGTCCGTGTAAACCGAATAGTCTAAAATATATAAATGGTAAAAAAAATAAACATGAATGAGGGTTAAATATGAGATTGCTTAAATTATACGGAATAATTTTTTCTGGGATATATATGATGTTTTGCTCCGTAAGCGCTTCTTGCGTATATGCGGAAAATATTGCTGGTATGTGGGAATTACATGTTGAAGTTGTCAAAGGCGCTCGGAAGGGTGAGAAGAGTTCTTATACTGTCGAGATTACACAAGACGAAGACGGCAGAGTTGAAGGTAAAACTTTAGATCAGGTAAATAACCAAGTCGGACGCCTCAGCGGACTGGTCAAACGAACTAAAATCGAAATGACATTTTCGGCTGATAAAGATAAATACATTTCTGATCTTAATATTTCACCTCAAGGGACGTTTATCGGCGGTATTTTTCACCGGCCTGATGGAAATGAAGGCATCATATATGGTTTGAAACAAGACGCTCCTAGCCTTGAGGGAACATTTTAATATCCTTTTTCGTGTCATTTTCGTGTAAAGCCGGGCATGATCTAGTGTCCGGCTTTAAATTTATCTGGATTCAATGCATCAATTTTGTTACTATCCTCTGCTAACAAACATTTTGAATCATTGTGGCAAAAGCGTGAAAATTATATTATGTCTTGTTATGCCGTTGTTGTAGCTGCGGGCAGTGGAAAAAGAATGGCTGCTGCATGTCCTAAACAGTTCTTAAAGATTGGTTTTCTGCCTGTTCTTACCGTAACTCTTAAGAGTATTTCTCGTATTCCTTTTATTAGTGGAATAGTTCTTGTCGTATCTGAGGATAGTTTGAAATATGTGCAAGAAAACATTATTGCTCCATATCGGATTAAAAAAATTGAATCTGTTGTAGCAGGGGGGGCAACACGTCAGGAATCAGTGTTTAATGGTTTAACAGCATTGATAGAGAGGATGCCGCATTACGTAATGATACATGATGGTGTCAGGCCGTTTTGTCCGAATGAAGTGTGGCAGACAGTCTACAACTCCCTTGGTCAATTTCAGGCGGTTATTCCGGCAATTAGAAGTGGTGATACTTTGAAGGAAGTTAGTGAAAAGGGTATTGTTGTGCAAACTCTTGATCGAGACAAAGTATGGTCTGTGCAAACTCCCCAGGGATTTCAGTTTAATGAATTGTATAATGCACATGTGAAAATGCGCAAAACGGGAAAAATCATTACAGATGATTCGATGGTGATGGAGCATGCTGGTTATTCGGTTAAAGTAGTTCAAGGGCATAAAGATAATATTAAGCTTACGACACCGGAAGACCTCCGCTATGCGGAATATTTACTAAATCATACATAAAATTATAGGATGTATAAATATGAGAGTCGGGTTCGGGTGCGATATACATCCGTTTGATGCTAATAAACCACTTTTTTTAGGAGGAGTTTTCTTTCCTTCATGCCCCGGATTGAGAGCTCATTCCGATGGTGATGTTGTTATCCATGCGGTTTGCGATGCGTTGTTAGGCGCGGCAGGGTTAGGCGATATTGGCGAGCGTTTCCCCGATTCGGACAGCAAATATAAAAATATTAAGAGTGTTGAACTGCTCAACGAGACAGCCGCTGTAATCCATAATGCAGGTTATGTAATTGAGAATATTGATATAATGGTTCTTGCAGAAAAACCAAAAATCAACCCTGAAAAGAAAAATATGAGTATGGTTATTTCTCGAGCTTGTGGTATTGATTTGAATCAAGTGAATCTCAAGGCAACAACCGCAGAAAAACTAGGGTTTGTTGGGAGAGAAGAAGGGATAACCGCATATGCTGTCGCACTGCTGAAATCAAGAAGGGTTGCTTATGAGTAAAGTGCGTGTTCGGTTTACTCCCAGTCCGGTTGGATACCTCCATGTGAGCAATGCGCGAATCGCTTTAATAAATTATCTTTTTGCGAGGAAACATAAGGGTGAACTGCTATTGCGCATCGAAGATTGCGGAAAAGACCGCATGACTGATGAAGCATTTGAGCAAGTAACAAAAGATTTGCGGTGGCTTAAAATTGAATGGGAAGAAGGCCCCAATAAAGGAGGCCCTTATGGGCCGTACCGGCAATCGTTACGAGGAAAAATATATACAGAACGCCTTAATTATTTAATTGAAAAGAAACTTGTATATCCTTGTTACGCAACACAAAAAGAACTTGAACAACTCTATGCTGATCAGCGTCAAAGAGGAGAAAAGGTTCATTATGATAATCGAGCGAGAAATCTTTCGGAAGCAGAAAAGCTGGAATACGAAAATCAAGGGCGCAAGCCGGTTTGGAGATTTAAAGTCGAACCGCAAAAAATAGTCTTTCATGATATGCTGTTGGGAATGATGACGTTTGATACTTTTGAAATGAACGATTTTGTCGTTATGAATGCTGATCACACCCCAAGCCCCATATTTGCCATAACAGTTGATGATGCGCAAATGAAAATTTCTCATGTCCTGTGGGAACAAAATCATTTGCAACATATTCCGGCGCATATATTATTGTTTAATGCGCTGGGGTATCATATTCCTCAATACGGACATTTTGAGATGATGTACGGAGTTGATAGTCAGCCGTTGTATAAGCAGGATTTATGTGATATTTATTCATGTTCACATCTTCGGAGAAATGGTTTCTTGCCGGAAAGCATTCATAATTATCTTTTACTTTTTGGCAAAGATACATTGTCTTCTACTACACATAAACTTGACGATTTTATTGAAGGATTTACGGTGTCTCCTTCAACGAAAACATATGTAACTTTTGATCCTGAAGCGCTCAAAAAGATAAATCGGTGTTGTATTCAGTCTGCTGATTTGATTCGTATAGCAGACCTAACTCTGCCTTACCTCAAGGAAAATAAAATGATTAGCAGTAATCTCGCACAAGGAGATTACGAATACATCATTAAAGTTATCGATTTGATTCGAAATCAAGTCGATTCCTTAGCGGAAATCAACGATTATGCAGGAATTTTCTTTTTTGATTATGTTGCATTGCCGAATGCGCTTACTCAAAAGTTGTCGGAAAGCCTGAATCAGAATATTCTACGGGCGATTGATAAAGTACTTGATGAAGAAAAAGACTTAGTTGAAGTGAATGTTCCTTTCGACGAGTTTTGCAGTCGAATAGTAGAATTAACTCAAGCCGATCAAGGAATGATACAGTCTGTTTTACGGTGGGTTCTTACCGGTCTTGAGCATGGGCCTGAATTGCAAAACTCTACGAATTATTGCCAAAAGAAAAAATGAGAATACGTGTTAAAAAGGGTTTGAATGTATAATGTATGAAGTTTCACTGTATAACTCTCTCACAAAAAAAAAGGAACGTTTTGTTCCGTTGACGCCGGGCAAAATTGGAATGTATGTATGCGGGGTAACGGTATATGACCGGTGCCATCTCGGCCATGCTCGGGCAGTAGTCTTTTTTGATGTTGTTTACCGTTATTTTTCTGCATTGGGGTATGAAGTTACGTTTGTAAGGAATTTCACTGATGTTGATGATAAAATAATTGAACGGGCGCATCAGCAGAATATCTCATGGAATGAGCTTGCCGAAAAATATATTCATAAATTTTATGAAGATTTTGATAGGCTCAATGTCAAAAAACCTTCTTTTGAACCAAAAGCCACCGAACATATTGAATGTATTATCACTTCGATAGAAAAAATGATTGCTCGTGGTTTTGCGTATGAAAAAGACGGTGATGTATTCTTTTCTGTCCGGTCGCTTGATGAATACGGTATGTTATCGGGGCGAACGGTTGATGATCTCTTGTCAGGGATTCGCATTGAGATCAATGACAAAAAAAATGATCCGCTTGACTTTGCTCTTTGGAAGAAATCCAAACTCAACGAACCGGCATGGGACAGCCCATGGGGAAAAGGGCGTCCTGGATGGCACATAGAGTGTACGGCGATGATTCATAAAATTCTAGGGGATGAATTTGATATTCACGGCGGTGGAAATGACTTGATTTTCCCTCATCATGAAAACGAATTAGCTCAAGCTCGCGCAATTTCAGGTTGTCACTATGCCCGTTATTGGATGCACAATGGATTGGTGACGCTCAACAAAGAGAAGATGTCAAAATCAACTAAAAACTTTTTTGCTCTTGAAGATATTTATAACCAGTTTGAACCGCGTTATATACGTTATTTTCTCTTAACGAAACATTATCATGCTCCGTTGGATTTTACAAGCGAGCTGGTTGGTGATGCGGTGAACGCATGGAAACGAGTAGAAAATTCATGCGGCATTGTGCACAATATTCTTAGCCGGAATACTTATTCTCTTATTGAAAATATAAACCATGAGATGCTTAAAGGCTTTTGCGAGGCGCTCAGCGATGATTTTAATACTCCGAAAGCGCTGGCTATTCTTTTCGATACAGTTTCATGTATGAATCAGGCGGTACGAGAAGGTAAGAGCCACAAAGAACTGAGTGTTTTATTATCTGCTCTTGAAACAATGGCGTCGATACTCGGTATTGAACTGTTTCTTCCTGAACAGGCGCAAGTCAGTTTTTCTGATATCGAGGATATTGACGAACAAAAAATCATCGAACAAGGTATTTCGTGCTTACATATCAATAAATTTTCTGATGAACAGATTAAATTGTTGGTTCGTCTTCGATTATTGTATAGAATGAAGAAAGATTTTAAACAAGCCGATACCATAAGGGATGTATTACAGCAAGCAGGCTATACGTTACGTGATACAAAAAATCAAACTATATATTTTCAACTATAAATGGGGGATAAATGAAAGGATTATTTATTACGTTTGAAGGTCCTGAGGGATGCGGCAAAACGACACAAGCGCGTTTGTTGGCTGATGTCCTTGAGTCAATCGGGTATGATGTTATCTTAACGTGTGATCCCGGCGGCACTGAAGTCGGAGATAAAATCCGGAGTGTGTTGTTAGATGCCGCGAATAACAAAATTGCCGCATTAACAGAACTATTTTTATTCCTTGCCAGTCGGCATCAGCTGGTGGATGAAAAAATCGAAAAACATCTTCAGGCAGGCAATATAGTCATTTGTTCGCGCTACACTGATGCAACGCTTGTATATCAAGGATATGCCCGCGGTTTGGATTTAGACACCCTTGAAAAATTGAATACCTTTGCGACAAAAAATGTTGCTCCCGACTTGACTATTTTACTTGATATCGATCCGGAAATCGGTCTTAAACGTGTACGGGACCGTTATAAAAGCCGAAATGAAGAATTAGACCGCATTGAAGAAGAAGTAATGGAATTTCACCACAAAGTTCGCGATGGGTATCTTGAATTGTGCTCAAAAGAACCACGGAGAATAAAAAAAATAAATGCGGATGATACGATAGAAAATATTCAGGCACAGGTGAAGGAACTTGTACTCGATGTCCTTGAAAAAGTATGACTTATGGAAGAATACTTTTTTTTATAAAGTGATAGAAGCCCATAGATTAGTTCATGCGTATATTGTTTTAGGCCCGGATCACCAGAAAAAAATTTGGGTTGCAAACAGTATGGCGAAAGCGCTTATATGTACTGCTCACGGTGCTACTTATTGTGATGTGTGCCCGTCCTGTGTACGTATCAACTCTCACAATCATCCTGACGTTTTGTGGTTATATCCATCTGGTATTCAGAGAATAATAAAAATCGATCAGGTACGCGATTTGCAAGCGGCCCTCGCATTAAAGAGTTTTGAAGGCGGGAAAAAAATTGCCTTCATCTTACATGCTGACCGAATGAAAGAAGAAGCGGCTAACGCGTTGTTGAAAACCATAGAAGAACCGCCGGAAAATACTTACATAATCCTTATATCCGATACCATTGAATCGTTACTACCCACAATTAGATCGCGTTGCCAGCACGTAACATTGCCGCTGTCTTCCAACGATGATATTCGTACATACTTAGTCGATGATTGCAATGTTTCCGAACAGCAAGCACAATTTATTTGCGCGCGCGCGAGAGGCAATTTTTCTATTGTTCACCGCTATTTAAACGAACAGCGCAGTAATTGGCGTAACTTTATCGTATCGTCTTTAGTGGATTTACTTAACGAACGGCGTGATCCATTTGAACTGGCGGAAGAAATTGAAAGCGGCATCCAGAATATTGCCGGGTTATCTTCAGAAGACCAAAAGCGCCCTGAAGATGATGCTATGGCTGAATCGGATAAAAAGAGCATTGAAAAAAGTTTGTATAATCAGGAAGTTTGCGACTATTTTGAAACAATAGAATTGTTTTGCCGAGATGTTATTATTTATAAGTTGACGAACGATAAACACCAGCTTGTTAATAGCGATAAGCTACAGGATATTTCACATTTAGCGAATGTTTTTGAACTTGATGCCTTAAGCGATTTCCTCGACCGGCTCCAACAAGCATATCATGCGTTTTTAGGGAATACGAAATTGGAGTTTGCACTTGAGATACTTTATGATTCTTTATCGGTTACCGGTATGCCTCGCAGGAACTGACCTATGATGTATTTATTTAGGGCAATGAGCATAGTAACAGTTCTGCTATGGTTTATAATTAGCCTTCTTCCAAAAACGCAGTTATTTGCAGATGATACTATAGCTACGCTCGATGGAACAGAATATTCAGGACGTATAGTGCAAGAAGATAAAACCGCGGTTCATTTAGAAATGCCGAATGGTACGATTATTATTCCTAAAAATATTATTAGCACGATAAAATTGGAACAATCGTGGCAAATCGAGAACCATGTCGACCGCTTAAATGAACCTGTTCAAGCTAGTATTGACAGTGTTCAGCCCAAAGACGAATTTTCCTTTGATGGAATGATATATTTCCCAATTAAAACTGGTAACTGGTGGAAATATACAGTACGATATAAGCCGGAAACATTATATGGTGAATCGCTCATTGAAAAAACTCGTGAGTATAGCAGTGAGTGGCGTGTCAAAGAAATAATCTCAGAACCAATAAGCGGAGTAAGCTTATTTCAACATACTTCAACGCATGCCGCTCGATTCAGTATCATCGAGGGAGAAAACGATTCGGACACAAAAGAAATGCTGTTGTTTATCGGTGCTCTTAAAGATGATAGAAAAAATGCGTATCTTGTTATGCGTAAATTACTTAAAGATGGCTCTGATGGTTTTTTTATCAGGTTGCTGCCGCTCCAGCCGTTTAAGCAAAACAAACGCGATAGATACAAAGAAAATGCGCTTCGGCTTATCCACAGCGAGGTTATCGGCATTGAAGGTATTGAAACAGCGGCGGTTTCTTTTGATAATTGTATTGTGGTTGAACGCGTTGACAATTAATCGCCACATCGACTACATATGCGCCGAATGTCGGTATGAGAAATGGTATTTCCAGACCAAACGGAATTTGGTCAAAATCTTTTATTCTCGCGCGAATACGAGATTATAAATATGGGGTAGGTTTGATTGATAGTACGGCGTCCGATACATACCGCATCATTCGAATGCGCAACGGCTGCAATTATGTGTAAAAATGCTGGATATCGAGCTTCGAAGCAGGCGAGTACGCGCGGTTCAATTAGAGCGTGGCGAAGATTACGCAAAACGGTCATACAAAAGCCTTCAAAGATGAAACCGGTGAAACTGATGCCAAAGATAAAACGTAAACTTAAATCGATTAATTTCGATTTAAGGCGTAATGAAGAGAATAAGATTGGCGGTAAGAACGCGCATTTATAAAATGCCAGCGGGCGGGCTGCTGGAACACACAGCCGGTCGAAATTGATCATCGCCGAATTTCTCTGATAGTTCACGCATAGTATTTATTATTTTACTGCTGACGGCAGAGTAGATTTTAGAGAATTCAATCGCTTTGCTCTGATTTCGATCGCGATTGAGTTGCGTCAATATGTTCGCGATGAAACCAAAACATCGGAAATGTAAACGGTTGTGACGGCAAAAGGTGGCAGATGACGGGCAGCATCGCATCTCCATAGTTGAAAACTGCAACATGGCTGCATATAAGCAGATCAGCGTTACCGTTAAATCCAAAATATCAGGGTGACGGTTGGCCGTTGTTTGCGCTATGAATTTCCGTAATGAAGATGCCTGAAGAAGCGGAAGCGCTGTGGAAACAAGCGCAGGTATTGAACTATTATCGATATCATCTTGAAGAAATCTGCCCGCGTATATTTGAAAATATCAGAATTCTCTGTTAATGATCAAGAAAGCAAGCGATGTAAAAACAATGCGGATGCGGTAGAAAAAAGGTGTCATAAACGAATTAGATTTAGACGAAAAAAACAATCAAAGACCTGTAAGATTAAATAGTTACCAAGATTATACAGCAGAGTTTCTATTGAGATATGGCTAAAAGATTTTATATTACTACAGCAATCGATTACGTCAACGCTGCACTTCATCTTGAACAGCATACGAAAAAATCGGCGCGGATGCCTGCTCGTTTAAAGAATGCGATGATGATAAATTTTTGCATAATGATGAATAGCCTGAAAGTCGCTAAACAAGGCCACAAAGTAAAAAGAATGAACACAAAAATCATATATTGCGATCAAATGGTATTGCACTGAAGATGTATGGAATCATTTACACATTACATGGACCAGCTTTATACGCACAACAGACGAAGAGACCATAAAAAGCAGTTCAGTTCTTGTTCGATACAAAGAAAATGGCGATATATATATAAAGATAAATATTCTGGTGGTATTCAGTCATCCGAAAAGCCATTCCCAAAATGAACTGATCGATGAAACCCGCTGAATACGAAAAAATGCAGTATGGATTAGTTAAGAAGAAAAATTATGTTTCTTTCCAAATATAGTGCAAAAGATTCTTAATTATATAAACCGAAACCCCCGGATTTTGCCCTGCCGGAAATACGGAAAAATGAAATCTGTACGTTATAGAAAACGGATTAGAGGACATCAGCGTGTCACGGTCATCTATCGATTAGTAATACTGACAATGCCCTCGGAGCAGCAAAACCGCGGTTTATGGGTTTGATGCCTCATCATCATATTACGGCGGCTAAAAATTCTTGATAATGGAGGCTAAATGAAAATGTAGGTCGGCAGACGTTCATGTTATATTGAAAAGATATAACCAGATTTCACGAAGTTATTTGGCCTGCCATGCTTATGGCGGCCGGCATTGAATTGCCGGAAGCGTGTTTTCGGCATGGGTTTGTATATCTGCGCTGGCGTGAAAAATGAGCAAATCTACGGGAACTGTACTTGATCCGATAACTATTGCCGGTAAATATGGCGCAGACCTCTTCGCTATTTTCTTATGCGGGAGATAGCTTTCGATCGAGATGGGGATTTTTACATAGAAAAGTTCGATACCCGTTATGAAGCAGACTTGGCGAATGACTGGGGCAACCTTGTTCAAAGGGTTTTGTCCATGCTCAAAAAGTATCGGAATGGAGTAGTGCCTGATGCGGATGTTTCTGCGGCATGAAACAGTAACAGAGTGAAACAGCTTCATTCTGCCTTATTGATACCATAGAAGAAGAATATGATGCGATGCGGTTTCATGTCGTGCTCAATCGAATATGGCAGTTGATCCAGCTGGAGCAACTGTTTTGCTGGAAAGGCCCGTGAATCTGGCAAAGGATGCCGTTTTGCAAAAAGAATCCTGACAACACGCTTTATTTTCGTTTTGAACATTCGAATAGCAAATATTCTTATTTATCCCATTATGCCCTTGATTTCGGGAAAAATCCAACAACAGCTTAATTTAGCACGCTGTGTTTACTCCTTGATGAGGCGGCAAAATGGGGACAAATTAAAGTTGGATACAACCTGGAATTATCCAACCAATTTTCCCAAGAAATAAATCAGATGGCTATTTTTTGATTCATTAATGCGCATTTAGCTGATGAAATTGAGATGGCGATTGACGATATTATTATGCGTGCCGCAGAAAACACCGTTGACCGAATTTGGCTAGAAGTGATAGTTTGCATACACGCGTCAGGCGTTTGTTTGCTTTACCGCAAATATAAGCAATATATTCAACAGCTATACATCCGCATAATGCTCATACTGCGAGTCAGAGCGATAAGAATGATTTGTTAATGTTTGTTTCCCGAAAATCGCAATCGGATATGGCGCAGGATAGAGAAACAGGATTGACGCGGTACTATGGTAGATACTTTTTCGGAGCAGGCAGAACTGTTTGATTTTCATCTAAAGCTTGCAGTTGAATTCAATTTAAGCGGTGGTAATATCATTGTCGGGACGCAGAAAAAAGAAACGCTGTAAATATTCTGGATGCATATCCAAATGTGCGGGGCGTTTTCATTGTTTTACCGGAGATTCAAATTTTGCAAAGTAATTGAACGAGGTTTTTTCGTTTCATTCGAAATATTTAAAATCCTCAAACGATATGAGGTGGTACAGTGTGTTCCTCGATAAAACACTACTGAAACAGATTCTCCATATCTAGCGCCGCAAGGGTTTCGAGGTAAAACGAAACGGAACCGGCATTGATTGTGGTTACGCGCGATGTTCTAGCAGAAATAAAGTGTCTTGTTCCCAAACAATTGTCTGGTGTGTACGTAATATGAGAATACTATGAGGCTTTTTAACATATGAAAACAAAGTAGCTATGACAAATTCAGTGATATACCCGCTTGGATAGACGTTGGCGCAACAAGGCACGAAATCGGTCTTTAATCAGCAATGGAATGTGATTAGCGCCGTGTGATTCTGTTGAAACGTATCAGGAATCACATTTTTCACCGCCGTTAACCAGCGCTGGATGAGATTAAGGAACATTCGATACCTCGAGAAAGAATATTGCTTACTGGTGTCGGTTTGCCGGGTGTGTCGATCTGAAACGGAATTGTTCGAGGGTTGACCAATATGCCTCTGGAAAGAAGTTGCCGGAAGAGGTATTCTAATAACGATGTCAACCTTTATGATAACGGCGAATTGAGCACGGAGCAGGAAAACAGGCAATCTTATTTGTTGCACCTGGCACAGGATTAGCGGATTTGTGCTCAATGCAAGCTATCGGGGAATGCTCTTGTGCGGGAGAAATGGGCGATATATTTGTTCTCTTAATCTCGAACTGTCTCAGATACAAACCTTATCCTCGAAAAGTTTGTCGACACGCAATCATACGCCGATCAAATGCAGCGCTGTTGAGACGCCACGATTCCCTTCGGTAATCGCTGAAATTAGTGATAACGATGTATCGAAAATTATCCAAAACTATTATTTCAGGCGCGTGTGTTCTATCAAAAATATGGATGATACCGGATATTTTATCGGCCTTGTTTTTGCGAGTAGTAAAATTTTAAACCTGGATAAATAGTTATTGAGGAGGATATGCTGGGATATATTGCGCTTGAGCCGATCCGTACAGTACAGGATATACGGCTCCGGTAAAGCAGGTTCGCTAATTTGGAAATAATCTCATGGTTTTAAAAAGAAAGACGCAGGCATATATATGGTGCCGCAACATATGTATGAAATACGAGTATTATGGAGAGTAGTATTGATGAAAATTTTAAAAATAGGAGCTGGGTTTATTTGTCTGCACCTCACGGAAAAGCTCCTTGGTTTAAAATCATTCTTGTATGTTGCATAGACAATTTTAAATGATTTATGAGACCCACAGATAAAAACGTAAAAAATATTGTGCCTTTTCTTCTTCTCCTCAGTACAAATTATATGAAGAGGATATTCAGAATTACCTGCAATGTGAAGAAAATTTTCGATCAGGAAAAGTTTCACGTTGAAAAATTCCAGCGGCTCGGGCAGGCGTGTGCGCCCTCTGGTCGACCCGGATTGTACAATCGAGTTAATGGTTGAACGACTCATTTGTTTGAATGTTCACGGTTAACTTCGGTGAACAGACATTTATTTTCGGTTCATCTTCATCTGTTTATGGTAAATATCAGTAATTGCTTTCTGTAGATGATAAAAATTGACCGTCCGATTTCTCTCATGCTGCCAGCAAAATTGCCGGTGAAATGTTATGCCATTGCTTACCATCATTTATATGGGGATGTACATTACGTCTTTACGTTTCTTCCATCGTATATGGACTCGTCAACGTCCGAGATGGTAATCCATAAATTCGCAGAGAACATTGCTCAGGGAGAACCGATACCGTTTTTCGGTGACGGGTCTTCCCGTAGGGATTATACCTATATCGATGATATTATTCAGGGTATTCTTGCCAGTATAGAAAAAAATTATCCCTATGAAGTCTTCAATTTAGGCAATTCAAACACAATTTCTTTAAAAGAACTGGTTGCTACAATCGAACAGGCAATCGGCAAACAAGCAATCATTAAGCAAATGGACAACCAGCCGGGTGATGTTCCTATTACATATGCTGATATTTCATATTCAGAGAAAATGCTTGGATTTTCTCCTTCAACGAATATATATGACGGAATAAAAAAATTTGCCGCATGGTTCAAAGCAAAATAATTAAACTTTCCTCAATTTTTTGGTTGGGTTTTCAAAGGATATTTTGATAGTATGGGTCTTTCCGAAGTATAAATTAGATAAATCTAACCGTTGTTTTGTATATTTTAACCCCCACAGGTTTTTTATTTATGAAAAACATAAGTTCAAATGTGCGTTTTGCTGTGTGTTTTTTCATTATCCATTTAGTGCTTTCAATTATGACTATGTCCCTTTCAATTGTCTTTGCTGAAGATACTGCTGAGAGTAAGAAAGAGTTGCTTCCCATTCAAGTCAACGCTGATAATGTGGAGTATATCAAAGAGAAAGAAATTGTGCGCGGCACCGGTGATGTAGTAATCAATTTCAAAGGAGTGACTTTGCGTGCCGAGCAAATAACGGTAAACCTTGTTACTAAAGATGCCTATGCGGATGGAAATGTCCGTTTCTATCAAGGAGACACGTTATACACAGCAGACCATGCATATTATAATTTTGATTCGGAAGTAGGGCGGTTTGAATACACCAACGGGCGGTTTAAGCCTTTCTATCTTTTTGGAAGTATCGTTAAGAAAAAAGATTTTACAAAAGAAGAAACCAAATATACTGAATATCACGTTGAAGATGGATACATTACGACATCTGATTATATTCTCCCTGATTATAAACTTACCGCAAGTAGTGCTAGAATCATTCCGAATGATAAAGTTTTATTGAAAAATATCGTGTTAAGGTTAGGAAAAGTACCGGTTTTCTGGTTTCCTTTTTGGTATTTCCCTCTTAACACTGCAGAAGCTCCGTTTACTTCCGTACCCGGTAAGTCGGGTAGGTGGGGATATTATTTACTAAACTCAGCCCAAATTTACCGATCGGAAAAACTAAAAGTGCGCGCTTTGCTCGATTGGCGTTCTGACCGCGGCGCTGGCGGTGGCGCAGAAGGCGAGTATAAATTTGACCCTAAAGCATTCGGCGAATTTAAAACCTATTTTATTAAGGATAGAAATTTTGAAGAATACGATGTTAAAGCAGATGGAACGGCACGATTGCGTAAAGACCTCAAGAAAGACCGTTTTAGAGTTTCATGGGAACACGAACATCGTGTCTCTCCTGAAATCCGCATGCTTTCTGAATTAAACGTCCAAAGCGACAAGCAAATAATCGATGATTTTTTTAAGGAAGAGTATGGACGGCAAAGCCAACGCCCCAACTTTTTTGATATTACAAAAGCGAATGAAGCATATCAGTTTGAATTCTTTGCAATGCCGCGTTTTAATAGTTTTTTTGATGTGCTTGAGCGGCTTCCCGAAGCAAGTTTCACAAAGAAACGAAATGAAGTATATGATACCGGAATATTTTATGAATCAGACGTCCGTGCCGGCAATTATCGCTTCAAATTCGATGCTGATGAAAATGATTTTGATGCATTGCGTTTTTCAACACTGCATAAAGCATCAATGCCTTTTTTTCTTTGGGATTTTATGAATTTTACCCCTTATCTTGAAGGAAGAACAATCAGTTATTCTGAGATGCGGGCAGGTTCAGAAAAAACGCGCGGCGTATTTGCAATGGGTTTTGATTCCAGCTTTAGAGTATCGAAAATTTATAATGCTGAAAGCGAAGCATGGAATATTCATGGTTTGCGCCATATTTTCGAACCTGCGATGGATTTTAGGTTGGTTAGGACTAACTACGGTCCTGAACGGGTTTACCAGTTCGATCAGATTGACGCGCCTATCCATGATACGTTTGTTTCATTTAGATTTCGCAATGTTTTACAGACGAAAAGGCAAAAAGAACGCTATTATTATGTTAAGAAAAATGAAAAGAGCGCCGAAATGGTTAAACATAGAGGATTTGATGAGGTTTCGGTCGATTTGATTGACTTCAGCATTTCTTTCGATGTATTTCCAAGTAAAGCCCGAAGAGATACGTTTTCTATAGGGCATATATCCTCAGATTTTGAGAATATAAGCGCAATGGATTTCTTTTTTAGAAGAAATATTGCTTTGGGGTCTCCATTTGTCCGGAGCACCAAAGACGAGTATTTATCTGAGTTGCTCGTTGAAATGAAATTTGCACCTTTCGAATGGTTTGAAACGCGGGTGCAATACCGGTATGATCCTCATGACCGACAGTTAGAGGAATTAAAATGGGTGTTTTCGTTCTTTAATACAGATAAAATCAGCTGGGATATAGCAACAACTTTTAATCTTGGCGGAAGTACTCAGTTAGGCCATACTTTCAATTACCGGTTTAATGCTGATTGGCGTGTAAGTATTTCTCATGTACTGGATTTTAATAGAGAAAACAGTGCGGGTGGTGCGCGCAAATTACAACGGTATGTGTTGGTCAAAGACCTTCATGAATGGGAGATGGCTTTAACGTACATGGATAGAGGATACGAACGAGGGCGGGAAGTAGTTGACCGCTCCTTTTTTGTGATTTTCTATCTCAAAGACTATCCGACCGTCAGGTTTAAAGTAGGTAATTAATTATAGAAGGAGTTATTCATGAAAATCTGCATCATTGGCACTGGTTATGTCGGGCTAGTGTCTGGA
>JACKPL010000010.1 GCA_024233545.1 bacterium | reverse complement strand
TTCGGCCGCGTAAGAATTACTCCATATCCATAATTTTCTAACAGCGATTTTACTCGTTGGGCAATACGAAATGTTATTGAAGATTCTGTCAAAAAATATGTCTCTTGCTCTTGTCCCACAATTGGCGGAACAGTTGCGCCCACATCCTTACCACCATGCCCTGGATCAAGAAATACAATTCTTTTTTTATCTTTCAATGAATCGGAAAAATAAATCCTATGATTCCCGAGAAGCTTTTTCGCCTCATCAATTCCTGCATAAACCATGCGCAACCGAGATGCATATGTTTTGCCTTTTATGGATTTTTTATCTAATGCAGATATTTTCTCAGCGGTATAAATGAGCTGAAGTTCGCTTTTCTCACGGTTTAAATTATTCAGTAGATCGCCATAATCTTTTTCTTCCGCATAGGAATTAACAGTTATAAAAAAAAGTAAAATCATAACCAGAGTATAGATACTTTTAAAAGACATAATTTTTTCCCTTGATTTAACAGGATGTTTAATCTAATGTTGAATAAATTTTGTTATTCCGACAACCCATAATTCCTAACCAAGTATACTTTATAATCGCATGTTTTTTCATCCATTAAATATCTTAACAATCATTATTTATCTTGTCTCGATAGCTTTTATCGGATACTACACCGGCAAAGAAGAATCTACTACAACTGATTTTTTTCTCGCATCCAGAAAAATGCCGTGGCCGGCAGTATGCCTTTCGATTCTTGCAACAGAATTGAGCGCTGTTACTTTCATCGGCGCTCCAGCATTTTCTTTTAATGCCGGCGGAAATTTTACCTACCTTCAACTTGCTTTGGGCTCGCTTATTGGAAGGATTCTTATTGCCACATTATTTCTTACAGTTTTTTATAAACATAATGTTACGACAGTCTATGAATATCTTTCTATTCGTTTCGGAACACAGTCGCAAGTATTGGGCGCAGTGGTTTTTTTCATTACCCGTTTACTTGCGAGCGGCGTAAGATTGTATGTTGCATCATTAGCAATTCACGTTATATTCGGTATTTCATTATTTGCATCAATCGTTATTACTTCCGGCATTGCAATGCTTTATACTATGTGGGGAGGTATAAAAGCAGTTATTTGGACAGATGTACTGCAAATCAGTATTTTCATGGGAGGCGCTTTAGCAACCATGATTCTTATATTCCACTATTGCGGAGGATGGGCTCATATACAGCCACTAATAACTTCATCGAAAAAACTTCAAGTCTTTGATTTTTCATTATCAATGACTAAACCATTTACCCTACTCGCCGGTATATTTGGCGGTTGTTTTTTGACATTTTCCGCACTTGGCACCGATCAAGACCTCACTCAGCGTATGCTGACATGCAAAAACACCCGTTTTGCTCAAAAAGCCCTTATATTAACTGGTTTACTCAACTTCCCCATCGTGATTATATTTCTTTCAATCGGAATTTTACTTTATGCCTATTACCTTTTATTTCCCGATATGTCGCTTCCAGAAAACGGAGACCATATTTTCCCCTATTTTATAAGAAATTCACTGCCGCCGGGTATTTCAGGGCTTCTTGTAGTTAGTATGTTCGCCGCCGCGATGTCGAGCCTTGATTCAGCATTAAATTCACTTGCCTCCAGCGCTATCAACGATATTTACCGTCCTTTTTTTGTTAAGAACAAAACTGAACAGCATTATGTCAATATGTCACGTATTTTTGTCATTTTCTTCTCAATGATGCTCGTTGCCATTGCTTATATATGCAAAAACATGGAAACCGTATTGATACTTGCTTTTAAAATAACCTCATACACATACGGAGCATTATTAGGCGTGTTTCTTACAGGCATACTGACAAAACGCGGAAATAATATTGGCAACCTTATTGCTATGCTTTCCAGTTTTGTAATCGTTTACTGTATTAGCAAAACAGCTATTGCATGGCCATGGTATGTTGTTGCCGGTTCTATAAGTACATTCGTAATTGCTATTCTTTTTCCATCGCCAAAACCCCAATAAAAAACCGGCGTATTTGCATACCGCCGGTTTTATCCAATTTAACACAGCTTAGGCAGAAATATCAAGAGCTCTTTGTGCTTTGAGTTTATCGACAAATGACTGGTCAACTTTGATTTTGCGAATCACTTTTAATCCTCGCAAATCTTCCGTATTGAATTTTTTCAGAGGGCTTTTATCGACCAATTCGCCAAATGTAACCTCTTCAGGTTCATTTTTTGCTCTTTTTTGCTGAAGAATATCTTGATAAATCCTTTGAATCAAAGGATTACCCGAAACATCCGTCACAATGAGGTCTCTCGGCAATTCCTTTTGATCCGGACCTAACATTTGTGCAAGGTCAAGAGCCGAAACACCCGCTTCAATTTGATCACGCAGTAGATTCCCCTCAGCATTTTGAAGATCGTCTGGATTCAACCCTTCAGGCATATCAATGACTATGGCTTTGTTCGACAAAGCAATAGCCGCAATTGCACTATTTTCTTCAATAATGGTAAAATCTCTCAAATCCAACTCTGTTTTTAACTCTAACATATTCTGCAAAATTACCGGTAAAGAGAGAAAATTATCCGCTTTTCCCGCTTCATAGCCCTCTGCTGGAATAGCAGATTGGAAAGTATCGCTTCCCACAACAAGTACTTTATCTAACCCAATGCCGTGAAGGGCAAGAATTTTTTCAATAACGTTCGAAGGAACTTCGAGTGAATAAATTGCAAACTTATTATTTGGATTCGCACCGAATTCTTCAATTTGATTTTTAATATTGAATGTACGAGAATTTGCAACACCGCCTCTTTCAGTAATGATACGCCGTAATTGTTCTAAATCCCACGATGCAATTACATTCGGCTGGCTTAAGATATCATTAACCGCATCAGTTTTAAAAAAATCAAAATTCATTGCAGTAATTGAAGGTACTTGTTCAACGGCAAGGGATCGCCTCCGAGCAAAATCAATATCCTCCTTAATCTTTTGCTGAATAATAGCTTCTTCATCGGCTGTAAACCGAAGTTCACCTTGCGGAACAATATTTTTCAATGCTAAAACAAGATTATAATTGAGAAGATTTCTTATATAAGCATCACGCCGCGCATCTGAGATAACGTTAATATTATTCGGATCAGTCACAGCTTGTTCAATGTGTGATACGTCTATTCCTAAAGCTTTGATATTTTTTATAAGTTGAAGCAATGCATCAACTTGATTTTCCGGCGCTTCAAAGCCAACGGCATCTACGAACATCCGTCCACGATCGGTATTTCTCAATGCCATTTCTACCGCATTAGTAAAACGTCCGACATCTGATCGTTGGAAAAACTGAGAAGATTCATCAGGGAAAATCCGCTGTGTATAGAATTTTGCTATAAATTCTTCGAGTACTAGTTTCTTATCAGGCACTTGAGTCGGATAATAATAATACTCACGCATCGCATTATATAAAGAATCGCTTATCTCGACATCCAGATTTTCGAGAACATATTGAAGAATATCATCATCATCATCCGTTTCCGCAATTCTTTTTAATGATTCAAGAAGGGTCAAGTTATATAATGCACCAGTTAAGACGTTAGGAGCACTAGCCGGGTCTTCGCCCTGAATGACCGTAAGGACTTCTGTCAATCTCTGCGGCTGGAGTACAAACTGATTGTCTGCAGTTATCGAGACAGGTCCTTCGCCAAGCAATCTATCAACATCTGAAGCCTCTGCATTAACCGGAGAAAGAGCATCCAAAACATTTGCTCGTACCTCTTGAGAAAAACGGGTGGAGGAATTGACAATATAATTACCAATGTTGACAACTGTTCCCATTGCCGCAACAGCTTGAAGCTGATCGTCAATGCCAAGGGCATAAACATCGTCATTTGACGCAAGAAAACTATCAAGAATCGATGTCGTAGCAAGTTGGCTTTGCGCAACAAGCGCCTGCCCACTAAAAGAGGGAGCATATAAGCGAAGTAACGTATCAATATTGAGTAATTTTTGCCGTCCCTTTTCACCTTTATCTTGGAGATATGATTCATAAATCAAATCGGTAACAAGAAATTTTTGATCGGCGGTTTTTTCAACTGAAATAACATGTCCCGCACCATCTATAACAAGACGAATTATTGCTGTTTCGCCACTCGGCAATGCTTCCAGCAACCCACGCAACTGCGCTTGCGGAACAAAAAGAGGTTGCGAATTTAAACCGAAAATTTTATACGCCTGAGCAACTGAATATAAACTATATAATGGTTTGCCGTCATGCATAGACGGCAGTGCGCCTTTCATGCGTAAATCTATTAACGGAATCAAGCGCGTAAAAATCAGCCTTTTTTGTTCAGGTGTAAGTTTTGCAAACACTCCTTGCCCTATTTGAAGATCGGACTTTACGTGAAAATCTGCGGCGGCGGCGCATATACAAGTTACTACCGGTTCTAACGCTTGGCGTTCTGTTTCAGGGAAAAACCGTAAAAAATAATCTGCTAATCCCTGAGCATTGGTTATACCTTCATCTGCTAAAACAGCTGGTGTAATATCCTTCATGGAGGGCGCAACAGACAAAAATCTAAAGATGCTTTGATAGGCACGCACCAAATCATTGTTCTGAACATTTGCAATGAGCGAATCAAGCGAATCAAACGAAATTGCAATTCCATTAGCAGGATTTCCATACCCTACCAGAGCAATGTTACTTTCATTCGCTTTTTGCCGAAGCGCAATAATAGCATCGAAAATAGTAGTTGAAGTGATTTGCTTCGAAGCGCTTTCAAGGTTTATAGGTACAGAATCTATTAGCGTTCGCTTACCTGATGCATCAGTAGCATACAACGAAACAGTTAATCCACTGGCATCAATATCAATATAACCAATATCTGTACCCTGTCGAAGCGCTTCGGCAACCGATGTAAGGGCTACCGGTTTATAATCGGGATACAACGCACGTAATACATCGTCATCAACCACAAGTTGCGGACGCAAACTGAGTTCACCTTGAGTCATTACACTAAATACTCGCAATGTTCCATCCACAACAACTGCCCGAACTTGTTGGCCGCTCGGTAAATTCAAAGCACCGTTTTTTATTAAGCCGCCTATGTTATTATTAAGAAATGCGGCATCAGCATCCGATATATCAGTCACATTGGAAAATACTTCAACGCGCGTGATAGAATTATTAAGGAATATATCTCTCGTCTTTGGCTCAAATACATTTGCAAAACCAACCTTAGGCTGAATTACCAATGCGGATGCGCGAGAATTCAGCAGATATGAAAGGGTAGGCTTTAATTGGTCTTCATCACTGACAATAAAATTTTTTCGTAAATATGTATCTAAAAGCATTGCATCTTTACTGCCAATCCTCTCTAACTGCTTCATATCGCCAGTCGCAAGAGCTGATTCTAAATAGATATCCAATCCGGATTGCGATGCAATGATTCGCCGCTCAGAATTTTGTGCCTTTTGCAAGAAAGTGCTTTCATCAATGAATGCAAATTCCCTATTTCCTATTTTCTGCACCGCTCTACGCAATACAGTAGCTTGAGCGGGCTGAAACTGTTCTGTTAGCGACTCTCCATCGGCACCACGAACCATATAGAATTTTTGCCCGGCAAAAGAAAACGCAAGATAATTATTTCCATTCAATGTAAAAGCATCGGTAAATGTAATCAAGGGAGTATATTCTGCTCTCTCTCCTTGGCGTTCCAACGCTTCCCCTAACATAGCTGAAGACTCGTGCGTCTCTAACAATGCCTTAAAGGCATCAATGAATTGCCGCCTTCCCACTTGCTCAACAATTGCAGGATCAGCAAGAACAAGCGGAATTTGCAATCGATTTGCCGCAAACAATTCTTCAATTTCCGTCGGCGCGCCGACTAATCGCGATAAATAGTGGGTATTCTCAGGCTGTTCAGAGATAATAGGCGATAAAACTGTATACGATATGCCGCGTTCTTTAAGAATTTCTGTAATCCCTTCAGTATGAAACCCTCCCGTTATAAGGATAGCAACATTCGTATCCTCAAGGTCCATTTCGGCAATGGTATTTTCTATCAGCGCCGCATTTCTTTTGACAGCACTATCATAGAACTCATCAGCCATTTGAATCCGTTGGCTGATTATGTCAAAATTAAGATTCAAATTCACTGCAATCTGATAAACCGGCGCATATTCTTTAAGGTAATCAACAAACAACGTTTCTGAAAATTTTTCTTTGTTTGTCCGAAAATAATTTAACTGTTTCTTAGAAGCTTTGAGAGTAAGCAGTTTTTCCAGGATTAAAAAATCAGAAGAAAGTTCAATAAGTTTTTTTTGTGAGGCATTTTCATATAATGCGCTTTCTATCTTTTCCAACAACATATCCGACTCGTTAACTATAGCAACATCATCAATCGAGTCATACAATTCAAGATAGGAAATATATTTTTGTAAATCCGGATATTCCGTTAAGTCACATTTATTTTCATCACACACTTGTTTAAGAAAAGCAAAGAAAACATTCGGCTGAATTTTACCGATCTTATAAAATAGATTTTTATTTAAAAGATCTGTGAGGACATCTCTATCGATTTTTTCCGATAAGATATCTATAATGCCTGAAAGTTCTACGTTAATTTTTGCAAAATCAATGGACGACTCCATCTGACGTGCTTTGGATAAGACTTGAAAATTTTCGTATCCCTCAAGAGAGATGCCTTTCTCACTAATCTTCTCTAATAAATAGACTGCATAATCGGCAAATTGCACTTGACCCACATTATATGAAACAACAAATGAATCTATTTCCCGTAAAGAATCTGAAAGCATAAATGTCTTCAAATTCTCTAACCCGTTCTTTAACTCTTTGAGTACGTTTGCGAGCGCATCGTTTTGCCCCGGCAATGTTTTAAGAAAAATGTTGTAGTTTTCTAAATATAAATCCCGATTTTCTGCGCCGCGGACAGCGAGGGGCAAATCCTTTTCAATCAGTAAATACTCAATACCGGATATTCTGCCTTTTTGCATAAAGTAATCTGCAACATCTTCTTTTGCCGATTTTATAGGGAAAGACGCAATTTCACCCGCTTCAAAGTAAGAATCCGCACCTTCCACTGTCACTAAACGCACATTATGATTTTTATAGAGGTCGCGCACTAGCCCAATAATATTCCGCTGTGCTTCATATACACAGTGTGCATCTTGTATATGCACAATCATTTTATCTTCACTGCCTTTAAACTGATCCCGAACACGCCCATATTTTTTATTGAACTGCACACTTGTCGGCACCGCTCCCAATAGTACATTAGACGGATACGAGACGAGCCCTATCATAAGTACAACACAACATTTTATTATCTGCCAGCAATTCAAATGTATCGGCTTCAACATGTGTTTTCTCCTCATTGAATATATTTATTAAAATAAAAATTCGTCTACTAATTGAAATATGGCTAATTATACTATACTTTTCATATTTCTCATGAAAAATTACGCCGATTGATCAAAAAGCCGTTGTGATTGCAAACTTTGCATATATCCACGGTCTACTTGTCGCTTCGGAGCCTTTACGCCAATACCTTTCAAATCTTCTTTGGTTAGATAGCTGACTCCTAATTTATTTACTAAGAACTCGATCGTTATCACCGGTTCAAATTCTTGACTGTCATCAGCTTCAGATTTTTGACGGTTATATTCAGCGTTAAAAATTTCATCTACTCGTTTGCCACGTATTGTTTTGCCTTGTGCGACAGCAGTAACATTTAATTCACGAGGCACTTCACTGCCCGGTTCAAGTATTTCCAGCAGTAGCAAGTTATCGATTCCCGCTTCAATCAAATCGCCTTCCTGAACGTTATCATATCCTTTTCCCCATTCGATGGAACGGATGTTATTCGAAACAGCTAGTTGCCCTAACGCATTATTATGCGCCGCAAACTTTACTTCGGTAATATCAAGCTCCGGTATATTGACTGTAATGGGTACCAATTCCATCAATAATTTCATTAAATTATTTCCTACCGATTTTGCTTGCGCATCGCCACGCGAAATATTTGCGTAAAGCGTTTCGAGCTGTTCATAGTTTTCCGTGCTTCTCGCGGTATCAAGAAGGCGGTGAATATCTAAAAATGCCTGATCGGAATCAGCTCGTGCAATCAAAGTATTTCTGTCAATTATCTTAACAGCCGCAAGGTCCACTCCTCGCTTTTGCAGAAAACTACGCATTGTTTTTTCATCCTGAGAAAATGAAAACAGCACTATTTCAGGCTGTTTTGCATTTGCCCGTGCATTTTGACTGATGCGTTCAAGTGTATCAGCAAAAAACAAACTGTTAGAATCAGTAAGCTCAGTTCCGGCAAAAATATCAAAATCTATCACCGACACATCATACCCAAGCGTAACCAAAACATTTTGAATTTCTGCTAATTCTTCTTGTCCAAGGGAATGAGCCAACAATTGCGAGTTAGCGTCTACTTCTATAGTATATGACCCAAAAGAATTCGTTATCCCTGCCGCATGGTCTATCGTTGCAAAGATTGATCCATCAATGATGGTTCTAAGAAGCTCAAAATCATCTGCAGTTACCGCAACTCCATATTTGGCAATATCAACACCACGATCAATGAAACCCTGCACGGTCGCTATTTCTGCAAGAATTGAGTTCATTCCAGCCATACCGGGATAATTTTGCAATACGTAATCGGCAACGAGCATTTGTGTTTTATCATTTGATGGTTCAGCCACTGCTTGATTTATTAACGCCGAAAATTTCCCACTTTTATCAATTGGGTTTTCGGGGTTACGCAGTATACCGGTTACATTTGCCGCGGCATTGGCGTTAATAATACGGTCAAGTTCTTTTGCAATTATATACCGCTCTTTGATAAAGACTTTTAAAGAATCAAAAAAAGCCGATGTTTGTTCAGCAACCATTCTTTCGAGAGAACCCGATTCAATATCTGTGCGTAATGTACTTAGGATATTTTGGCGGACTATAGCTTCTACAATACGTTTTTCGTTCAGAGCGCTTCCATCGACACGCGTGTTAACTTCACTATCAATAATTTCATGCAATAGTTCATGTTCCGCTTCTGCAAACAATAGATAGGGAGAACGTAACGCTTGCGCATTAAGTATAATGCGTTTGTCGCCGCCAGTTTCATTTTGAGCAAGGCGTTCGGTTCCAAATCGGATAACAAACTCTATATCATCAATTCCTTCATATTTTTCCGCAAGTATGTTGCGTACTTGGATCAAGCGGCTTTTTGCAATTTGATTAAAAAAAGCAACTTGCTCTCGCGGCGTTCCCTCAGGCCCCGTCACAGAATCAAAAACATTTCTTTCAGCAGGAGTCATGACTGATATCATTCCTGCAAGTATCTCGAGAATTTCATCGATAGTATCGGGATCGTTCAGCATTTCATCGATCACAGCATCCTGTAATGTAATCACATTAGGATTAGAATAAACCGAAACATAATTAAGCGTATTAGGAGCCTCATTATACGATGCCATTTCTATTCCCGACCATGACAATTGCTGAGTCCAAAATGAATCGCGTTCCAATCCGAAAAGATAGTTGTCCCATCCTTCAAACAATTGATCAAGGCGTTGAAGGTTTTTCTTGGCATTGCGCATTAGTTGCGTCAGCTCAAATTGAGCTTGCTCGCTCGGTTCCATATCAACTGCCCATCGCGCTAAAACCTCTTTAAACCGTGCAATGTCTGTCGCAGGAGTTTTCGCATCAATATCTGCTAATAAATGTTTAAGACGGCTTCTCAATTCCGCAACATCCTTGCGAGTAACTGATGGAATATCTTGCGTTACTTTTGAAAGCAATTCCTGTTGCCCTTGAAATAATGATGACGGAACCCGCGGAAAAGTGGTGGAAACTTCTGCGGCAACCATCTTTATTCCAAGCCGCAAACTGCCGGCAACGGCATTGAGCAACGTACTTCTCTGATCAGCATTTAACGACCGCCCCATTTGAGTCAGCATCGAAGTAATCAAACGAGGATTATTTTTTACAACACTCCCAATTTTATGTGATGCCGGGCTTAGCGTAGATGCTTCGGTAAAGGGGAATACAGTTCCCCATACTTCCCCCGACGGGACAAGGGAAAACTGATAAATAACGGTAACGCCTTTTTCATTGGTCAAATCAGGTAAATGAACATCAGGATGATCGTACAAGTTAACAATGTTCGCTTCGCCGATTTTTGAAGAAAAAACAAAGGCAGTGCCTTTTAGGCTTCCGCTCAAATCCGGAAGAGGTTTACCGCCATAATTTGCAAAAACGACAAAATTTCCAATGTGCGTCGGATTCGCAAAATCAATAATTTCCAACTCAAAATTTTCATTTAAAACTAACATTTCATTCGGAGCAATTAAACTGATATAAGAATTTTGGTCTAGCGTGGAAAATCCGTTTCCCAACCAGCTTTTGCTCACTTCACTGCCGATAACGGCTCGTTCTCCAATCCACGATATCGTGATATTAGTATTGGAACGCAACTGTGTGCCGTTGCCAATATGAGAAAATTCCACCGCCACCCCCGGCTGAACCTCAACATTATTTCCAATCTCCGTATTATTTAACCGCGCATTTGCTATAGTTGTCCCATCGCCGATTCTCGTCTGTTTTACGGCAATTTGGTAACGGCGTAATGGAATGTTTTCATCTTGCGGAATAAACCCTTCACGCAAATCATTTTTCTCAAGAAAACTCCAAGTTTTCGTCTTCTGTGAAGATGTGATCAATGAACGTTCAGAAATAACTGTGTTTGAACCGATGACAACTGGATTATCTTTTACTCCAAACACTCGGCTGTCAGACACACGGCTGTTTGAACCGATTTGCACATTATCGATCCGTGAACCTTGCTCAATAACTGAATATTCGCCGACACGATTCGAACCAGTAAGAACTGCAAGCGATACATACGCATTCTTTCCGATAACGACCTTTTCTCCATCTTTTATCACGATGCGGGTATTATCCGCAATCACCGCTCCATCTTCGATGACTAATTCACCCGAACCTTCGACGATTATACTCGCTCCCTCAATGATGCGGACATTATTTCCAATGCGGATATTTTCACCTTGAACACGAGTCCCTTCGCCAAACAAAACGTTTTCACCAACGAAAACATTCTCGCCAATATAAAATTCTGCATTCGAATCCAAACGAACATCGCTTCCGAAACTACCGGCAAAGAGCGGCGACAATTCAACCACTGCCGAATCTGCAATGAGAACTTCGTGTTCTGCAAGAAGCCGATTTTTATCCTGCTGTATAAGTTCCTGCCTGCCCCTATCCAACTGCGGAACAGATTTCTGAGGCACCATATCTTTTTCATCAGCCACAGCGATAATTATCTTCATATCGCGATTCTCAGATACGAGCGGAAAAATATCAGGGAAAAAGGTTTCCATTTTATCCGCTTTTGCCACAGGTTGGCCTGTCGACGGGTCATACCCTTCTATATCTTTATTTGCCTGTAAATGAACAGGAAAATTGCCAATTACTTCTCTGATTGCATCGAGCGACATCAAATATCCACCGCTATTGCGCGGCAATCCGTTTAATTCGCCTTGAGTGTCATCAGCTTCTTCCAAACCGGCATAACTGGAACGATCGGATTTTTCTATTACGAGTACGGTTTGATTATTCATTTTTACCATCGTACCGAGATCTTTGTTTTTACTCGGATATGCAAGTCCGACAACGTCAACATCTTCACTGCCGGTTAATCCTTTGCTTACGCCCAAAATACCGTAAAAAAGTTCGGTAGTTAATCCACCGACATCTCCACCCCAAAAGATTACTTTATCACGGTTGACGCTTTCAAGGTATTGAGCGGCAGATTGAAAATCGGTACCTTGCACTTTTACGGGTTTGCCCATAGCATCAACTATTCCGCCTGTACCGTTCGGGCTGTATTCGATATCAAGATTGGGAGTGACTACAAGTTTTCCCTCTTGGTTTTCTGCAGTTGCTTTAACCACGGGATTTTTATCTTGTTCGACAAGAATGATATTTTCAATGCCGAAATTATTATGCGCATCAAGAAATGCTTTGATTGGCCCTTTGCTTCGCGGCCCGACAACAATCACGATTGGGATATTACTTTGCTGTTGGCGGCGAATACTGGCTACTGTCTCAATAATCCTTTGTAACGGAGGTTTGGCGGCAATTGCTGTAACAGGGATTGTCGGTTTCGCCCAAAGGGCTTTTTGATCATCTGCAAATCCCATACTGCCAAGCAATCTACTGCCGTCTCCTCCGGCAAGAAGTACTAACGCTGAACGATCGACAACATCTTTTTGTGCGCCTAAGGCAACTTTATCCGGCCGTACCGCACTTGTTTGTGATATGTCAATCATATCGGGTGCTGAAAAAACCGCGCGGGCGGCAGGCGGTTCAACCGCCACATCACCGCCTTTTCGGTGCACCGCTATGAGTTGAGCAAGCGATTGAGATGTCCATCCATTACGAGTCAAATCAATCCTCAATTCAAAAATTTCTTTTTCAGACAAGTTATCTCCGCCCAATACATATGCTCGAATATCTTCTGCCGAAACAGTCAAAGAAGCTTCTAATTCTGCTTGTTTATTGGCAACGACTTGTTCATATTTAAGCGCCGGCGCTTTCGCAGGATCAGCAGAGGGATTTATAACCGGATGTTTATAGATGAAATCCATCAATTCATATGACATTTCGTCCACCAACTCTTGAATGGGCCCGTTTACTTGAACGCGCATTACGGGAGACGTACCCGATTTTCTGATGATTACCTCAAAATCCGGTATGGGAAGTTCAGCACGGGTAATGTGCCCTTCTTTAATTAACTGCTCAAGTTTTTGTTTATATGCGGCTTTAGTTTGGTTGACTTTTTCTATCAAATCTGCCGGGCCGGTAAGCTCTATGCCTCTCCCTTCAACAGATGTCACCACGTCTTTATTGTCAACTGTTTCTGAAAGTTCCTTTTTAGGAGCTTCTTTATAAAGCAAATCGGCGTCGAGTTTAAGATTCTCAAGACGGGTAATCATTGCAAGAAGCAAAACATTCATTACACCATCGCCGCCGGCAGTATTTTGCAGTGACATGATATTATTTAATATTTGTGCCGCTTCTATTTGCGATGGCGTCGCGTTGGTTGGGTCGAATTCCCGAACCGCCTGCCGAAACTCTTCATTAAATGCAATAGAACCGTGCCCCGCCGCTTCGTAATAGACCGCTAAACCATGATCGCGCGCCCACTCTTTTGCTGACGCGCTGACATACTTATCTCCTACGGGAGTTTGATCGCGATGTGCACCTAAATTTTCGAAAAATGATTTTGCTGACGGGTTAGCAAGGTCTGTTTGGGCAACACCAACAGTAAACCGGTCTTGCAATCCTAATGCATTGATATATTTATTCAAGACCATAACTTTTAATGCGGCAAGTTTATCGCCGTCGATTACCTGTACCTGATTATCTTCTGTAACCTGAAAAATCAGTGAGCGGTCGGCATCACCATCAATAGTAAAAATCCACTTGCCTTTATTTTGTTCTATCCATTGAGGCAAAGGTTCGCCTGCCGCAAGTTCATCGGCAAGGTCCTTGTGAATGAATTCTGCCCCAGTCTGATAATTTACCACACCGGTTCCGGAATTTATCAATTCGATTCTAAAATTGAGAGCGCCTTGATCGTTCATTCGATTAACAGTATCGCGCACTTGTTCTAAGGCAACTTGCCCTGCACCAAAAGTCGCATCGATCAAGACTGTATTCGGCGCATTCGGTGCACTGCCGTCATACCGCGCACTCTCTATTTTATTGAGATTAACCATTGCATCAACGATCTGTTGGACATATCGGTTTAACGCATCGTTTCCCAGCATTTCAACATTCGGTATTTCCTTATATTGCTGATCGGAGGTTTGGCGACGCAATGCAATTCCATTTACTGCACGGTCGATTTTAGACATATCCGGCCTGCCGTCAGTTTGGAACATGCTGATAACACGTCCTATTGTAGCGGGCAAATCTTCACTATTGACGATTTCGTTAGTAATTTGTTCCCATTCTTCAGAAATCTTTTCACCTTCAGCATTTATCAATTTAATACCGTTATCGGGTGCCGGATTATGGGACGCAGTAATAACTCCGCCGCCACCTGCAAGAGAATCAATTTGAGTAAAAAGTTGAACTTGAGGCGTGGATGCAACGCTATCCAGTCCATGGACTTTCACTGATACGCCCATTTGCGTTGCTCCGACAATGAACGACTGCAATAAAACAGGGGTGCTTTCGCGCGTATCGCCCGCGATATGGATGACATCTTTACCTTCCGATAAAGCATGCAGGGCGGCAGTAATTCCCATACGATAAGCGATCGGTTTAGTAATAAGTTTTTTCTTAAGATCGTTGCTGGAATCAAATTTTCCTCGTATTCCGTCAGTTCCGACGGTAACTTGCCCTTCGCCTCGTTCTGCAATGGCGTTTAGAGTATCTTCGACAAAGAGCGCTCGCACACGATCGGTAATGGGAATAAGGTTTTCCTGCTGAAAAACGCGCAACTGTTTCGCCTGTTCTTCACGAGCTCGATTTTCGTTAATTGCCGCAAGCAGGCCAAGCGGACGCGGTTCTTTCGGGTCGCCAATAACGGTAGGGCTGTCATAAATCGCTTGCATAAGAGAATACGCCGCTTCTTCAACACGGCCCGCATCGGGGCCTTCGACTTGCACTCTGACTTTCGGAGAAGTACCGGATTTTCGAATAATAAACGTATAATCATCGCCAAGCCGGTTTTTCCATTCTGTCAATGCATCAATTACATCTTGAGGCCCTGTCAACAGCGCTCCATTCTGTTCAGTTGTAACATTATCTTTATAAGCAACTTTCAATTCAAGTTCGACTTTAGGATTTTCATTATAGAGAAATGCCGGATCGTTCAGCTGATTAAAATCCAATCCTTCCCGTTCCATTAGTGCAAGGAACAAAACCAAGTTGCGAATACCGTCGCCACCGGCTAAGTTCTGCATAGCAACAATAGCTGACAGAATATTTTTTGCCGGTGATTCTTCAGCCGCTTTTACCGCTGAAATAAATGCATCGGAGAAAAGAATCGAGCCATGCCCGGCGGCTTCATAATAGACAGCAACACCATGTTCTTTAACCCATTGATCGGCGGCATCGCGTACATATTTATCGCCGACAGCCGTTTTTGTCGGTTCAATTCCTAAACGGTCATAGAGTATTTTCGAACCCGTATTGGCAAGAACCGTTTGCGCCACTCCAACTTTGAATTGGGCATCTAAACCTAATTCTTTCATATATTTTTGGAGGACTAAAACTTTCATTGCCGCAAATTTATCGCCGTCGATAACCTCGAGAGAATTATCTTCGTTCAAGCGAAACAACAGATTCCGGTCAGCGTCGCCATCGAGCGTTCCGACCATTTGCCCTTTAAGAGGTTCCAGCCAGACCGGCAGTGTTTTACCAGCGGCAATATCTTTAGACAGTTTTTTATGAATATATTCTGCACCGGCTTGTTCATTTATCACGCCGTCCCCGGCATTGATTACATGTAACCTAAATTTTAATTCAGGCATTTCTGCCGCAATACGTTCAGCTAAATGCGCCATAGCATATGAACCCGCGCCATTCGCCGCATCGACAGTGATCACTCGTTCTGTATCGCTTGGAGGAACCAATACGCGCAATGCATCGAGTATTTCATCAAAATATTGTTCGGATACAGCCCGCTCAGTGACCGCCGGCGCTCCTTCAAATAACGGTTCATAGCGAGCCGTCCTTCCCCCGAGTTGTTCAATAATATATGCAAGAGTATGGGGAAGATTGGATGAATTCACCACAAGATTGGCAATATTTTCCCATTGAGCCGATATTTTAGCTCCTGCCGCATTGAGCAGTTTAATCCCATTGTCCCGCGCAGGATTATGCGATGCGGTTATTACAGCGCCGCCGCCAGCCAACGGATCGTTCATAACATAATATTGTTCTTGAGGAGTAGTCGATACCGCTTCTTGACCGGGTACATTTTGTCCATCTTGAATAACCGTTATACCTAATTGCGTAGCTCCAGAAATAAAAGCTGTTAATAATTCGGAAGTACTCGGCCGAGTATCGCCAGCAACGCGGATATGTTTTTTCCCTTCTGTCATCGCATGCAGTGCCGCAACCAATCCAAGGCGGTATGCAATAACAGGAGTAATATGTGCATTGTCAATGAATCTATCGGAACTTGCAACGCCGCGAAGACCATCAGTGCCCATTTCGGCTTTACTCTTTATAGAAACCGGAGCATATGCTTCCTGCTCACGAAATACTGCTTTCAACTCAGTATAGTTATCCCTAAAATCGCGGAGTTTGTTTTCATCCCACGATAGAAATTCTCTTAAATCATTCGTCGACCATTTATCTCCCGGCGCCCATTCGAACATCCCGTTGACTAATTCCCCGTCTTTCATATCCCATGCTCCGCTGAGAACCTGAGCTTGCAGATAGCGCGCGATTTTTTGAGCCTCCGGGCCGCTTGCAAAACTCGCTTGCAATCCATCCAACAAAGCGCTCGGCGTGCGCGATCCGTCAAAAGGGCGAAACGCTAATCGAATAGAACCATTGATAAACTGATCGAAATCCGCCATGGGATAATTTAGTTTCGTGACAAGCGATTTTGTTTTCTTTAAATGATTGATGATAGCGCCCGGATAATCAGACAACATCCACGCATCTATATATCTATCGGGAGTCTGTGAGTAAGCAAACGGCGCGATAACACCTCCGACTTCCCCTTTCGTTAAAGTAAGAGGGTAGATTATGTTAAGCGTATCAGGTTTTGCGGTTATGCGTGAATTCACTCCGGTAAATAAATGGTAACCGATTATCGGCTGTTTGGTGTTATTTTCAATAATTGTTCCCGCACCAATATTAGTAGTGTTCGGTAACCGTATTGTTTTTCTGTTGCCGAGTTCATCGACTATTGGATATTCATTTGGAAGAAGAAGAAAATCAATTTTTGTACCTTGATGTTCTGAAACTACACCATCGCCAAAATACGACCGGGTTATTGTTGAACCAACCTGAACTTCACGTCCAAAATAAGAAAGGAATGTGCGTGTATTGACGCGCGCTCCAGAACCATCTTTAAATATTGAATGAGCTATGTTTGCATGCTCGCGAATAGTAACCTTTTTCCCAATTTCACTATTAACCACAGTTGCTTGTTCAATGCGCGCCCCTGATTGAATTATCGTTTTTTCCGGCGCCACAATATAGCTGTCGTAAAGAAGAGTAGGCGTATAAGCATTTTCTAGGAGATTAAGCGACTTCTTTTCGGATTCCGTTCGAATCGTTGAATAATCTATTTGAACACCAGTCTCGATCAATACCAAATCGTTTTCAGCGCCGGTCTCTCCCCACACTAAACTATTTCTAATAACTACGGGATTGCCAATTTCCGATTTAATAACTGCATTTTTAATTTGTGAACGGTCAATGACAGCTCCTTCGCCAATAGATACATTTCCAGAAAGTTCAGCGCCTTGTAATATTTCAGTGCCTGCTCCTATACGGATTGTCTCGCCGATCTTAGCGCGAATAACTACGCCGTCTTCTAAACGAACACCATTCTCAATAATGACGGTACCGCCTTCTGATAAAATTTTGACGCCTCGTCCAATCTGAACTTCGTCACCTATGGAAATGGCATCGCCTAGAATCGTTGTGTCAGCGCCTATTGAACCGCGCATTCCTATGCCGTTAACCTTTTGGTTGCTGATAACTCCGTCAATTTTAACCGAAGAAATATACGGTATATAAAACGAGTGAGAATCAATGAGCGTACGCGCAATCGTTGCGCTTTTTTCCCGATTTTCTTGTGTCCACTCAACAAAATTTCCGGCGGGATTTAAAACTACTGAGAAAAGTCCATTCAACTCTTTTTCTGCAAGTTTCGTTTCAATATCTGCCAGCACTTCATCAATTAAAGCCGGGCTTGGAAATGCGGCGGCTGTCGGAAAATACCGCTGTGCCACTAGGTTTGCAAGCACAGCTTGCTGTTGATCGCTCGGCAGTTGAATGATTGATACAAATTCGCCATTGGGATCAATCGGATTATCAGGCGCAAGCAATACCTCTTGCGTTTTTTCGCCTAACTCTGCATCGCGCCCAAACTCACGATACCGCTCTAATTCTTTCTTAGCAATATAAAGTTCGGCAAGAAATCCTGCAAACTCCGGAGAAACTTGGTCGGCTTGTACAAATTTTGCAAGCGAATCTCGAACAGAATTTCCAATGATTTCATGACGTATCTCATGTTCAAGCTGAGCATACAATAATCCCGGAGAACGAAACGCATGCGCATTGATTTCCAAACGAAGCTGATCCGTATCGTCTATGTGCGCTTGTGCAAGTTTTTCGGAACCCAATTTTATAGAAACGTGTATTGTTTGATTTGGATTATCAGACTTACTCACATATTTATTTTGGAGCAGTGTTAATATATTTTTCATGTTTTCTTGAACCGATGCATAAAACAGGTTCAAAAGCCCTTCCCTGTCATTATTTTCCACAAACCGTTCTACTATAGTTTTATCTATGACTGTGGAAGCTATTTGCACAAGATCATTGAATGCCGGACGGTTATCGGCAATACCGCGCGGTTCAATTTCAATAGAAAATGTTCCGTCAGGCGCGAGAAAGACTGCCCCTAATTGAGCCGGACGGTAAAGCGAAGCAACACCAACTTTTATTAAACTGTATTCGGTATCAGCGTCAGGAATGAGACGCATTAACTCATTGCCGAAGATTGGTTTTAACAACCCAATGCGCTGTTCTTGGGATTGAACTATCAGTGCGTCGACTAAGTCACGCAATACCAGCCGGACGTTATTCAAATCACTCAAGGGAAACCGCAAAGAAACAGTGTCTATCAAACTCTTGACAGTTCCGCTAGTTCTATCGACTTCGAGAATTTTTGCGGCGAGGTATGAGTTTCCGCCGGCATCACGTTCGATGTAAATTCTGGGAAATCCGACAATAGGATAATCAAGCGGGCTGGTTGATGCAATTTGAATACCGGGCTGAACGCGCTGGACAACCGGAGAACTAACAAAAGCAAACGACGGATCAACTAACTGAGGCCTTCTCTGAACAGCATTTTCTTTCAAGCCGACCCGAAAGAAATAGCCGTCGTCCTGAGGCCTGTACGTCACTCTAATTTCATATACATTATTATTTAATGATTCAAAAGATACGCTTCCACCCTCAACAGGGTTGAACAACTCGTTACTGCCGCGATGGAGTTCTTGCAAAACATGTAGCTGAATATCACGCGGCAAATCTTTTTCAAAATAAAATAATTTTATGTTCCCGGTAGTAGTTCTATTGGCGTCATTGACAACATCGGCAAAAAAACGAATTTCATCGACGGTGCCAAGCGCTCCTCCGAGTGCACTGATTTCATCCGGCAAATTGGGTGACATCCCCATAAGTTTATCAACAGATTCAAGCAATAATAGATTAAGATTTCCATCCGATTCGTTCCACACATAGGTGTCTGTCTCAGGCAGGTAAGACAATAAAGATTGAGTAGGGTCATTGCTTGTGTACTGCTGAATAAACAATCGTATTTCTTCAGAAACATCCAAGCCGTACCTTGTGTTGATGTCTTCCAATGTTTCCGGAGTAATTTCGCCAAAGTTATATAAACTCTCAACTGCCGCAAACCGTGCTTGACGCACAAGGTCTGCTCGGAAAACGGCATTTTTTGCACCGCGATACAATTCTGTTATGCCATTAAGTGGTGCGGCTTGGGCCCATAACCGGGAAAATTCGTCTTCGGCGAAAATATTGACATGGGCAGTTTCAACAATCCCACTGAATAAAGCATTCTCATTAGCTGAATATGATTGCGAACTGTCATTAACGACAAAAGATACTACTTGATTATCAATTTGCACCTTATATGCGCGATAACCAAATGGCCCGTCTAAAACAACCCGTCCAAGTATCTGTATATTATTCTCATTCCCATACTGAACAAGAGCGGTGTTAACGCGATCGATCATATCTGATTCGCTCATCAGTCGGGAATCAAACTCATCGGCAAATAAAACTGCCATCATCGCATCCAATTCACGAGCAAATATCAGCTGGTTTGCTTGGTCAACCAAGTTCAACTTCGCAGTCCTGAGGGCAAGCTGAAGAGTATTTGAGGATAGAAATTCCTCAAGACCATCCCGCTGGTTAGTCACTAAACTGTAGTAAGGGTTATATTCCTGCTCTTTTGTGATTTCTGGGATAATCACATCATAAGCAACACCTTCGTCTTTGAGTTTTTCAACAATGCCTTCCGTATGAAAACCGCCGGCAATGAGCACCGCAGTATCAATCCCTTCAAGGTCCATTTCTGCTAATAATCTATCTACAAGTGCCTTATCACGCTTCTTTGCGAGCGTATAAAATTCTTCTAGCAGAGGCAAACCGCTTGCCAACACACTAAAAAGCTCTGCATTTGCCGCATAATTCAAGTTCATTTTGCGCGAATACGACTGCATAGCCATATCGAATTCACGGATAATCTCAGCAGGTTTTTTAGTGAATCGGCTGAGTTCTTCAGATGTAAGCTGAAGCATGGTATATTTTTCAATTATTTTCTGATCTTCAAGAAGCTGGGTTATGTGTGCATCGCTATCGGTAACACACAATGTGCTGTTGATTTCCGATGCAAGAGAAGAACATTCAGCGAAAAGATTCTTTTGATCAATCGAATCATAACTCTTCAAATATTCAGCGTATTTATAAAAGTTAGGGTACGTTTCGTTTTCAATGGCCGCCTGTTCTGCTTTTTCAGCAAGAAAACCGTAATATTCGGATGGAGTAATTTTATTAATATTATAATACAGGTTTTGTTGGAGTAACTGTGCTATTTCTGTTTTGGGAAGGACTTCTGATAACTTATCGACTAATTCTGCTTTCTCGCGTGTTATTGAATCAAAATCGATAGAACTTTCTAATTCCATCGTAGCTATAAACAGCTTAAAATCAGGATACTTATCTTTTGATACACCTTTCTTTTCAGCATAATGCTTAAGCAGAAGCGTATATTTGACAAAATCCTTTTCAACTTCCCGAGCCTGCATAATTTCATGGTTAAAACGCTGGACATCTTCGCTAAGATACTGTTCCTTGAGCAATTCTAAATCACTGCGGATAGTATGGAAATACTGAACCGCCGCTTCTCGAACAGCAAGCGATTTAAGTAAACTATTATAATTTTCAAGATATAAATCGGGATTCTCAATACCAAGCAGGAGATTCTTGTTTTCATTTATTGAAAAATATTCCGAACCAGTCAATTTTCCGTTTTTTAGAAAAAAATCGGATGTTTTATTAAGAATTTCTTTATGAGGAAACTGAGCTATTTTATCGGTATTAAATTTACCGGAAGCCCCTTCGACTCCAATCAGTTTAATGTCATAGTCCACAGCAAGGTCTTTAAGGATACCGGCAATATTCCGTTGGGCTTCTTCAACACAGTGAGCATCCTGTATATGAATAATCCGAACAGAAGAATCCTCTCCGTTATCCGACTTGATTACCCTGCCGTACCGGCGATTGATGCGAATCTCTTCCGGTGGATTGCTATAGGTTGAAAACCCCGGCAACAAAGCAATCGCCTGGCAGATCGTAACGATGATGATTTTGGTAAGCATATGCCTTTTAAATCGTGCCATTGCGCGCATGTTTTCTCCTTTCAAAAAGAGCAAGTAAATAAGTTCTTCATACACCTTTTTTTATGAGATATATTATAACAAATTTGAGTTCAAAATGTCAATGAAGCTAAACGCATTTAAATCTCACTGAATCAAAAGATTTTATAACGAAATGTGAATGTTCAAGATTAGGATACTGTTGGGAAATTTTAATATTTTTCTATTCTTTTTTGAAAAAAGAAACAAAAAACTTTCCTTGCGCATCGTTTGAACAATACCAAAGAACCGACTATTCAAATCATAATTTAGAGAAGTATTTATGTTTTTTTAAAGTAAGAATAATTTCAATAGAAGTTCACAAAAAAGTATTGACATTACCCCCGATTTTTACTTTAATTGTGAAACCTTAACGCGGGGTGGAGCAGTCTGGTAGCTCGTCGGGCTCATAACCCGAAGGTCGTTGGTTCAAATCCAACCCCCGCTACCAATCATTCCTAAGTTGCTATGCAGTCTCAAAGAGAGGCTGTTTTTCTTTTGGCGGCGTAGCTCAGCTGGTTAGAGCAGCGGAATCATAATCCGCGTGTCCGGGGTTCAAGTCCCTGCGCCGCTATCTTCTATTTTTGAATTTTCAAACCTTCGTATAATGTATTAAATTCCTTAAGAGTCAGAAATGAACATCATTTCACCTTACTATCATAATCTTCCAAATAGATTCCTGCTTTCGCAGGAATGACAAACTGCGGTACAGAGATGATCTGTTGACCTATCATGAAAATTTATTTCTTTCATAACTACAGCAACAAAAATAATAGAGGTAATGTAAAATCATCTTTTTAACTTTTTAAAGGATTCCGATCCGATGGCATACATAATCTCCTTAATTACCATAATTGGAGGTATTTTAGGAATAATACAATTTACAGATTGGAGACAAAAACAAAAAAGAGAAAAAATCCAACAACAACTTCATATCTATGAAATTTTTAATAGTTTCGATAAGTGGTTAAATGAAAATTTTATTTATGATGAAGATTCTTTCTTTGAGGAATATGACAACAATGGTAATGATTCAATCATCAGATTTCCGGCTTCATCAGCAGAAATTAAAGATTTAGGACTGAAATATAAATATATAGTAGGTAATAATCCTAAAACTAATCCTCAAACAGCCACAGTGATGGCGGAAATATATCCCATATGGCAAGTCCAAAAAGCTAAAGCATACAGAACAGAAATTATTAACCGATGGAATGAAGTCGAAATAAGTTTGCAAAGGTTGGGCTACACAATAATTGATTCAATACGTTTGCTTGATAAATCGCAGAAAAAAGATGTTAACAAAATTATTCATAACAAAGATAAAGCGCTTTCAGTGCGAGATGAATTGTTAAGAAGAAAATAACTAATGAAAAAAAGTACTCACCGCAGTTTGTCATTCCTGCGAAAGCAGGAATCTATAAATCTATGAATGATTATTACGTCTATATTTTAGCCAGTAAAAAACACGGAACCCTGTACGTTGGTGTCACAAATAATCTCCTCCGCCGTATCCATGAGCATCAAAATGACTTAATCGAGGGATTTACAAAAAAGTACCACATACACACTCTCGTATATTATGAACAATACGACGATATTGAATGTGCCATTCTGCGCGAAAAACGGATAAAAACGTGGAAACGACAATGGAAAGTCGAACTGATTGAAAATGAGAATCCTGAATGGAACGATCTATATCCAAGTTTATTGTGAAAATGGATTCCTGCTTTCGCAGGAATGACACACTGAAGGGCGAAAATACAAGGGCAAATCCAAATTCTGTTTTCTTTCTCAATATTCCTTTGCAAAATAATGCATCACCACTATACTTATCATTATAATATCTTAACCAATACTCATTCATTGTTTTTAAATAGAGACCACACAGAAAATAGATACTCCATCATCCAAATAAAGGATAACGCCATGGAAAACCATAAATGCGTACTCGATAATTTGGGATTTTCATACACACCGCACTCGCTGTATGCCAACATTATCGATACGATCTACGACGCGGCAGAAACACTTTCTTTGCCCGAACACTTGAAACTCCTGCTTGCCGCGCCGAAAAACGAATTGATGATTCACTTCCCTGTCCGAATGGATAACGGGGCATATCGGTTATTCAAAGGATACCGTGTCCAGCATAACAACGTACTCGGCCCCTATAAAGGCGGCATACGGTACGATACGTCCGTATCGCTCGACCACATCAAAGCCCTAGCGGTAATCATGACCATCAAATGCGCGTTAATCCAGCTCCCATTCGGCGGAGCAAAAGGCGGTATTCAAGTCGATCCGCACACTTTATCCCGCGAAGAACTGATGCGCATGACACGCCGTTTTACCAGCGCACTTGGCAACAACATCAGCCCTGACTTCGATATTCCCGCTCCTGATGTCGGCACCAACGCACAAATCATGGCATGGATGGCGGACACTTATATCAATATTCAATCCAACCGTCATCATGCCGCTCAAGGCGTCGTTACCGGCAAGCCCCTTGAATTCGGCGGGTCTCATGGCAGAGAAAAAGCTACCGGACAAGGGTTGGTTTTCGTCCTTGAAGAACTCTTACCGGAACTTAACCTGCAATTTAACAACCTTTCTTTCAGTATCTTAGGGTATGGAAACGTCGGCTCATGGACAGCCCGCTTACTCTGTGAACGCGGCGCATCACTTAAAGCAGTTGGAGACCACACCGGATTTATCTACAATAAATCGGGAATTGACGCTCATGATTTGGCGGCTTACACAATGCGCAAAAGCGGCATTAAAGGGTACACTAATGCTGAATCTATTTCTGAAGAAGATTTTTATCGGTTATCAGTCGATTTGTTTATTCCTGCGGCTCTTGAACAGATGATTGACCGGAATAAAGCAGAAAAACTGAATTGCAAAGTTATCGCTGAAGGAGCGAACGCACCGCTTACACCTGAAGCAGAAAAATACCTTGCAACCACTGATACCGCCGTTCTCCCTGCCGTTTTGTGCAACGCAGGAGGCGTTACTGTCAGCTACTTCGAGTGGAAACAGAACCGGCAAGCTGAAACGTGGCACCTCGACACTGTCGATAGGCGCCTCAAAGAACTCATGTCAGGCGCAACACACCGCATAAAGAAAATCGCCCGCGATTATTCCTGCGATTTAAAAACAGCATGCTATTCCGCCGCTTTACAACATATAAGCACTGTATATGAAATTCGCGGTATCTTTCCATAATCCTGCCCCGTTCATCATTAAAGAGAACTTTCCAAAACAGCTGATTGGGACGGATTAAATACCATAGGAGTCGCGCCGTTCACTCTTCCTTGCGCACTAGCAAGAGACCGAGACTGATCGACAAAATCGGAACCGCGCTCTAACCCAAGAGCATTTAAAGCAACAAATTGAACAGCAGGATCCCGCTTGCTTTTAATAGGTAAATTGGGAGAATAACGCTTACTCAAAACTTCCCAAAGAGAAGGGTTTTGAGCAATATAGTTGTGCGCAAATAATGTTTCTATCGCATCAAAATTATTTGAACCTTTATATTTGGGAATAGAGTCTGAATCAGCCTGTTGTAACCGCCGCACATATCGTAATGCAGTAAAGAAATCGAATCCTGCATCTTGCAATTCTTTAGGTGGAATAATGCTTTCAGTCGATTTCTGCAGTGTCCATTCCCATTGCATTGTCGGTTGAGTATGACGGCTCAACCGGTCATGCCTTTCAACGAGATATTGTATTAAAAGCACTTCGGCATCACTCAATTGATTTCGAATCCCCCATTCTTCAAGTACACTCGGTACCATCTTTCCTGATTCTTCAGCATGATATTTATATCCTTTATCAGTGTACGACACAAACTGCAGTTTGCCCAAATCATGAAACATCGCCGCTATGCGGATAGCCCGAACATTGTTTAATCCTTCAATATTTAATTGATTGACAACATTTAACGTATGCAAGAAAGGATTTATCGCCAAACCAGTTTCGGGATGGCGATGTATTGCCGAGGTATTTTCATGAGAAATTTCACGTAAACGAAGCATCGTGGGCGGAAATATTTGTGCGGCGTATGCATCGTCATCCATTGCACGGGTAATCATACGCATAAATTCAGGCCCGGAAGAAACAAGCGACTCGAAGAACTTGATTTTTTCTCCCCCTTCAACGGGAAGGACTTCCGGAGTAAATGCTCCTAACACTCGCTGTTCCCGTTCGGATATATCGAGTAGCGCCGCTACTTGCTCATCAACTTTTCCTGCCATACGAAGTTCGGTGTATATACTAACGATATCAGCCTCATAAATGCGTCTGGCAAGCTGAACATATGATTCAAGTTTAATGTCAAGTTCTTCGGCGGCAGTACGAAATGTTTGGCGGGCGGCGTCCTCATTCCAATCCTTCCCGATAACACCGAACGCAGTATAGGTTGTAAGGAGCTTTTGAAGGAGTTGTAATTCCCAAACCGGTAATGTTAAACGCATTTCCGACAAAACCAATGGAACCAATCCTGCAGATAATTCACCGGGAGTACCGGCAACTGTTTTCCATTCGGTAATGGTTTCGCCATTAACTTGTTCTGACGTGGCAAATGTAATGCGTACCTTATTGTCTTCTTTGATAATCTGAAAATCATCAAACGAAGCATAAACCTTCCATATATCCTGTGTTAATGCCGCTAATCGCAAAACACGGTGATACTTCGGATCGATTCCATTGATATTGAGGTTATTTGCCACATGTATCGCCATTGAATAAGGAGACAAGTCAAATGGGCTTCCATTCGGCTTTACCGTCCATGAAACGGATTTCAATAATTGCGGATCAACATCTTTAAGCCGAACAAATGTATCGCCAAACACAATCCGTCCCTTTGCTTCAACCGCGTTTTTTGCCGGCAGAATCACCGAATCAAATTTAGATTTGTTTCCTGTTAAAGCCGCATGGAATTCTCTGCGCATAGATGTATGACGCTGTAAATAAGGTATTAAAATGAAATCCTCGTCATCAAGCAAATCAATGTCTGCTGTCAGATTAACACGGATATGTTGGGCTGTCCCGTTTGAAACCACTCTGGCATCAAAACCGGCAAGTTGATTTTCTTTAATGACGTAAATATTAGTAACTTCAAGCTCAGTTTCTGTTTCAAGGGCACTTACACCAAGTAAAGCGTTTACTTGCTGAACCAATGTGTGAATATTGTCGACCGCGTTTTTTTGTGATTCAATCAGCATTCGCAAGGAAGTCGTCAACAAAGCTATTCTCACTCTTCGAAAGATGGGAAGATGAGTATCGGTTAGCGGCAACTGCTCAAGAAATGGTTTACTTGCAAATAGCGATGCAAACGCAAGAAAACCGGGTTCCGGCATAAAGTCAGACCATTCGACCGGCTCACCAGTCATACGTTCTATGTAAACCGTATTGTCAAGCGGCCCTGATGGTTCAGGGTATACTACGGAAACACGGTAACCATGCTCTTTGAGCTCCTTTTCTAATAGGGATATATGCATAGCGCCGCATACTACGATTCCGTTAGTGACGGATGGATGCTCTTCAAAAAAAGAATCAATGCAGAATAGCATAGATTCATCACGTTTAGCGCTCAATGCATAAAACCTCAATGCACGTCCGGTAAAAAAGGCAATTTGTGATAATACATCGGTTATCTTTGCACAATTTTCGTCACGGGACATAATCCGATAAGCGCCATCGTAGTCAAAATCATATAATTTTTCTTTAAAAATATCGATCAAATATCCCGGTATGGTAAAACTACAAAGCTTTTGGCTGAATTCAGTATAAAAAATCAACTCCGTCAGTTTTTGTTCAGGAAATGTGGTGCCGAGTTTATGATAAAGCTCCCACTCCAATTCAAAAAGTTCGCGGTCGATTTCTTTTACCATTTTCAATAATTCATCTTGCATTGACAATTTTTGGAAAAAGACAGCAAACGGTTGTACGCTAAGGTTGTTCTGCTCTATAAAATTTTTAAGGAAAAACCAGAATTCCTGATCTGATACAGCACCAAGCATATGTTTCATAGAGATAGTGTTAAGGTTTTCATAAGCTTCACCGCTTACAGCTGTTTTGCAATATTCCATAAACTGTTTCTTTGTTTGCTGAAAATCCGTTTCAGGAATATCTTCCAACGATTCTCGCAATTCAAAACAACGATTTATAATTGTAAATGTTTGGAATTTTCCAAAACGGATATATTCTTCCTTGAGTGCCGCGAGATACTCAAATAACCCCATAGAACCATCATTATGATAAGCCGTACGCAACCGATCAACCTTCCAAAGCGCATCGGAAAAATACTGCTCTTTAAGACGAACAATCTCATTTTGGACAAATTGAATATACGTCTTGATTTGAGCTTCATGAGCAATAATATCGCGAAATATCTGCGTGCTTTTGAGATAATAATCTCGGTCATCAATACCAACCAAAATTTCTGCAGAATCGTTATGGATTGAAAAATATTCAGAACCACTTATAAGTCCTTTTTTAAGGAAATAGTCTGATACATATTCAACCGCTTTCTTATCAGGGTATCTGGTGAAAGCATTTAAATCAATCTTTCCGTGCGCACCTTCAACGAAAACAACAGAATGACTGTCGGACAGATTTTGCCCGATAAATTCGCTTATTTTTCTTTGTGTCTCGTAATGACAATGATAATCACGCACCAGTGTTATATGCTGTCTTGCAGAAACGTTTTGAATGCTTATAAGAAAAGAAACAATTAGAAAGCATGCATTTTTTTTAGAAAATAGAATCATCAAACCCACCTATTTTTTTCAAAACATTACTTAGCATTATTATACCCTATTTTAAAGTGATTTGCCACGTTCTTGAAAGGGATTTGAATATCTTAGTATGGCATATTTTTTGCTCACCATGCAAAGTATCGTATTCTGATTAGAATAATGATGGTTTTATAAACAGTTTATCAATGAAATAGTATCGTAAATAGCGCCGATAGGAAATCTTTCAGGTGAGTGTATTAAGAAAAATGTATCCTAAAATTCTTATCACCGGAGCAAGCGGTTTTTTAGGGACAAACCTCTCCGCTTATTTTTTTTCCATTGCCCAAGTAACCGTGCACACTCATACAACTAAATCTGCGCTCTCTTGCACAAAATCGATACATTTCGACCTTGCGTCTGAATCGGAAATCAAAAAAGCGATTACTGAACTCGACGTTGACTATGTTATTCATCTTGCGGCAATATCTTCTCCTGATGAATGTTCCCGCGATAAAACACGGGGATACCGTATCAATGTCGAAGGGACTCGGCATCTCTTGAACTACTGTAATGACAAAGACATTCCCGTTATTTACTTCTCAAGCGATATGGTATTCGATGGAAAGCAAGGCAACTATAGTGAAGATGATCAGCCAAACCCGATAAACTTTTATACCGAAACAAAATACGTTGCAGAACAACTCACTCTCGCATCTCATGAATCCAACCTGATATGCCGTCTATCGCTCGCATACGGGAAAAGCCTTCCGGAGCTTGCAGGAGGATTCATTGATAAAATACTTCTCAAACTGTTGAACAATCAACCGGTACCCCTTTTCGACGATCAGTACCGAACACCTATTTTTTCACAAGACATTGCCAAGGCAGTTGAAAAAATTATCGAAAAAAAAATGATTGGCGACACATCGTGTTCATCGCGCATTTTTCATCTTGCAGGCAATGAATCTGTTACGCCCTATTCGGTCGGCTTGGCATTATCCTTTTTATACAATGTTCCGGAATCTCTTTGCCGCCCAACACCAATGGATTCTTTAAAAGATTATGTCACACGGAGCAGAAATTGCAGTCTCAACAATAATCGGACAAATGCGGAATTAGGATTCATGCCGCGTTCGCTTTGCGAAACGCTCGAACTGGATAAAACAATACGATTACAGCAAACGCCGCATTTTAACCATACATCACTGGAATCAGCAACTTAATAACAGCAGGTATGCTATGGCTCGTTTTTTAATAATAGGCGATTGCCAACATTTTGTCGGCATAACACAAAACATTGCTTCAGCCTTACAATCATTCGACAACGAAGTATCCGTTTTCGATACGATCGGCGATTTCTGCTGTAACAAAAGCCTCAACAGCTCCATCATTGATACTGCCATTGCATATAAACCCGATATTGTTTTTTTTATCCGCAACGAAACGATTCATTACTCAACACTGCAAATAATTAAAAAACAGTGTTCCGCTACTCTTGCGGCATGGTGGCTTGACGACCCTTTGATTTCATTCGGTAAAGATGAATTATTTGTTCACCAGAACAATTATGAATCAATACGTTTTTTCGATTATCTGTTTGTATTCGATTCATTCCACATCCCTCGTTTGCGGCGTATCGGATGCCCTAATGTACATCTTCTTCCCTGCGCATACAATCCGCATGAGTATTTCCCGCAAGAAGTTACCGAAGAAGAACACGCCTACTACGGCAGTGACGTTTCGTTTATCGGAACACCGTATACCGATCGGGGGCGAATACTCGCACAACTGCTCAATTATAACATCAAATTGTGGGGAGGGAAATGGTCTAATCCTCGGATAGCAGAGCATACAGTCAAAGACACTCTCATTACGACGGAAGAATGCCGTACAATTTTTTTTTCCTCGGCGATTAACCTTGTTTTACCGCAAGTTCAATCGGTTCATGGTTATAATCAAAGTTTGTTTCAAGCGCTCGGCTCACAAGGATTTATTATTGCCCCTTTTCTTAACGATATTGAAAAGTATGGATTACAAAAAGACCACGACATAGTAACATATGAAACCATTGACGAATTGAAATCAAAAATCGATTATTATTTGACTCGCCCCAATGAGCGGCTAAGAATAGCTCGAAACGGATACACATCCGTTCTTAGAAACCATACTTATAAAAACCGCGCAAAAGAAGTATGTTCTGTTTTAGGTATTTCATCAGTTCAATATACTGCTAATTAAAATCCATTTCCAAAGAAAAATTTTCATCACTAAGCTCCGCATGGGTACGCGATTCTACATGCCAATCAGCAAAAAGACAATTTGCTCCGCCGAAATGAATTTCACCGACAGTACCTTCATTAGAACTGCCCCCGGTTTCCCAATTATTGGAGTTGCTTCCGGCGCTTATCATAAAATTTGCTGAATCTTGTATCCCTTGATGATTGTAATCAGCCAAAACAATTTTCGTGTGGGCATTTTTAATATGTGTCCAATACCGCTGTACCGTTGCAGACGACGAAATGTCTTTATTGATTGCGTAACTTCCTCCCGCGGCAAATTTATCCTTGAAAAACAAATCGTTATCGCTGTAATCGTTCGGGCATAATAGCGGTTCTGTACCGACTTCTCGGGCAGAGCCGGCATCAAGATGAGCCGGTTCAAAATCTCGTCCTTCATGGAGATATTCATTTTCTACAAGAATGGTAGGCCACCGGTCGCCAGAAGCATTCTCCGTGGGCATCATAATAACGTCATATTCAGACAAATAAAGATTGATACTATATGCCAATGACTTAAGGTTGGACATGCAATTAGCATGCTGTGCATATTGACGCACACGGTGATATCCGTTCATGCCGAGCGAAATCAAAAGAAAAATAATTGCCAAGACGATCAGCATTTCGATAAGAGTAAACGCTGAGCACTGGTTACCGACATTACGGTTTTTCATAGACGGTATAATTATGCGGGTCATTCTGCATGTCCTCTTTATCAATCCATTCGACATGAAAATCAACAAACAAGTAATTACAGCCGCCATTATGAATCGACTGAAGCGCATCATTGGGTTGTGAAGGATAATTACCCGACCACATAGTATGGTCGGTTATTGTTTCGTTTCCCGCCGAATCAATATCGGTTGTCATTGCAAGATTTTGATACTCAGATATCAGTATTGTCGTTGCAGGATTTGAGATGCTCGATATATCTTTCGGTCCCCCCTCACCTTCATCGCCGTGTTCCCAGAACGTACCGTCGTAAAACCCCGCATTTAAGCGATAATTACACGGAGCAGGAAGAGAAGGGCAGGAATAAATATGTAATTGCTGTGTACTTATATACTCTCCGGTAACTAATTTTCTCCGCCATGTTTCACCGCTTGTTCTTCCGGGTGTCGGGAGAAGCAAGTCATAATCAGAAGAATACAATTGAACAGCAATACCAATTTTTCTAAGGTTATTACTGCATTGAATAGATTCCATTTTTTTATAAGAACTTCTTAAACCGGATGTTACGATCAATATCAATACGATCAAAATCGTCACGACAGCAAGAAGTTCCGTAATGGTCAACCCTGCATTTTCCCTGCGGTATTCTATCACATTTTAATCCTTCACTATTTCTGCAGTAAACCATTGTAACAGAATATATGCTCATTAAAAAAAAAGTTATTTCTCATACTAATTGTTCGTCTCAGATGAACTTAACCTTTAAGAATTTCTTTACTATTTCGATAAATAAGACTGCAAAATTGAAATCGGTTACATTTCGTGATACCGCACAGTGTAGCCTTTTCGGACATTTTCTCTGTCCGATTGCCGGACACGTTCCTCCTGATTCGAGTCAATCATAGGGAATGTAAAATGCTAGTCTAGTCATGAAAGAAATCAAGGAGATGTTTTATGAAAAAGAAAAACGGTTTCACCCTGATTGAAATTATTTTAGTAATATCCGTAATAAGCATTGTCGCTACATTTTTAGCACCTACCTTGAGAAACATACGCGATAAGAAAAACATTCTCCGTTGTTTGAATAATGTCCGCAACATTTCTCAAGGGTTCATGATTTATGCAACCAATGAAAACCATGGATTACTCCCCTTATGCGGGTGGTATTCTCAAGCGAATATCAATCCGTATGGATATCCACGCGGCAATCATGGAGTCGGCAAACCGTGGATGGATATGGTGCTTCCTTATGTAAACAACGATAAAACTTTTTTTATTTGCCCAAGCGATGATAACACTACAGACTTTAACTTTCATGCTCACGGACCGTCATGGAGCGCTGATAACTGGTATAATTATCCGCCTTCAGCCCGTACAAAGTTTACCGAATGTTCATATTCTGCCAATGAAGACGTGGTCGGAATAGACAACAGATGGAATACCTATAATGCCGGCGGAGGCGGTGATGTTACCTCTTTCGGAGGAAGAATCGGAGGCGACCTGACACGATTACAGCGTTCACCTGCATCTACCGCATTGATTAGCGACGGCAACCACCTTTGGATTAACTCGCAAAAAATACGCAGTATGCAGGATTCCGAAGAAGTCGAACAAGACTATTCTATGGACAGAGCTGTCTTTAATCACATCGACGGTATTACCGTCGGATTCTGTGACGGACATGCAGAATGGGTAAAAAAGGGGAAATTTTCTACTCTTAACCTTGACCCAAATTCATTAGGAAACTAATCGACAATGTGAGGTTCTGGAGACATATCTCTAAGCATTTTCAAAAATTCAGGGTCAACTCTTACACCTTGTTTGCGGATTGAGTTGATATGTTTCCATGCAAGATCATATTGTTCTACCATATAATATGATTGGGCTATCTGATAATTATATTCCACTAAATCAGGTTCTAAGGCTAACGCTTCACGAAACTCAAGTATAGCATCCGAATGGCGGTTCTGAATTTGATATATCTTTCCGATATAATAATGTATGACAGAATCTTTTCCATTTACGGCAACTGCAATTTTTAATTCCTCTAACGCTTTGTCATATTGCTGGGTTTGAAAATAAACTATTCCTAATCCTTTTAAAAGTTGGCTATGCCTTTTATTAAATAAAAGGCCATCCGAAAATGCTTTAATTGCCTCATCATACTGGCGCATATCAAGATATGCCTTTCCAATATTTATATAAGGTTCGGAAAAATGAGGCGCACATATATTGGCAAAACGTAAAAGTTTTATTCCTTCATCATAGTTTTTTTTATTGATGAATAGCGTCCCTAAATTATTCAAATAACAACCAATCGTTTCTTTATTCGTTAAATTTTTGAAATAGAGTGTTTCTTCGCTATCAAGATTTGGATACTGCTTATAGTAATCATCATTCGATGCAGATTTTCCCCGCTGTGTCGTTTCTATATTAATCATAGTTCCTTGATCATCATACCGAACAAAAAAATGACCGGGAGCGACAACGCCATATACCGGAAGATCACTGCGTTGCGCAATAGATAGGTACAAGAGAGACAACGACATACACACACCTTGACGATAATCAATCAGGAAATGCATTAAATTATAGCTCTCATAGTTTGAATTTGCCGTGTCTTCCGCAGGCGCTTGAAATTTATAATCAAAAAAAAGTTTTCTGTTAATTGCGGTTATAATCCATTCAGGGCGTTTTTCCCCTCCGATTTCAGCCAGTATCTCGTCGACTAAAGCACCTATTGTCTCTTTATATTGATTTATCTCAAAGGGTTTGCCGTAAAGTTTTTCAGACACATAGTGCGATGCAAGCAACCCAAACGTTGCCATATCAATTTCATTGTTTTCCAGATTCAATACATCTTCTAATGAGACACAATGCAATCCTTTTTTTTCATAGGGCTTTTCAATATTAAAATTCAACCGTGCTCTATACAAACCTACAACTTGAGGAGTAGTTTTACGGAAAAAATCTACCGTATGGGGATCAATGCGCATTCCTAATTGTTTGCTTCTTATAAAGTTTTTTTTTGACAAATCATACTTTTTAGTAAAAAAATATGTGCATCCTAAGAGATAATAACTTTCCTGATCGTTAGGATTACTTTGAATTGCTTTTTTAAAAGCATCCTGCGCTTCCTCAAGCCGGCATCGCAAATAAAGTTGTTTTCCCAAATTATTATATATGCGCCCCTCTGTTTCACCGTTTGATATCTGAGCATAAATGTCCTCAATCTGCTTATCTAAAACACACTTTTCGTCATATGTGTTTTCTGCCCAAACAGTTAAAACATAGTGCGGGTTCAATATGCCTTTTTCTGTGTGATACTGCTCGATTATCGAAACAAGCGGTATCTGTGCCTGTTGCCGGCATCCATTTAACATGGATAAAAAAAGGGCAAAAAGCATAATTAGGATAAGAAAAGGAGTCCGTTTCTGCATAAGTACCTATCTTCATTTATTGCAGTTCTCAATAAAATACATACAGATTAAATGAATAATCACAGGAGAGCAATGAAATTTATATTCCATTTCTCGGCTGGCTGAATACACCACTGTTTTTCATTCAGTCATAGGGATATTTACGCCGCTTGATCCACAAAATAATTTCCGTAGAAGTTTTGCAATTTATATGGAGATGGTTTTCCGTTAACTGAAAACTCATGTCCTCCGAGTAAATTATAATTCTGTTTGGTATTAAGCACATTGCGAACCATTGTCTCAGCAGTCTTGGAATAAAGCGTATCAGCAATACTTTGTGGATGCAAGTTGCCAAACACACGGAGCGCATCCAAAATATCGCCTTGACGGTCGGCAAGGATTGCACCAAAATCATGAGCGGCATTCATAACCGTATCACGATTCGAAAAGATTTTTATATTCAATCTATTAACATTCTCATTTACAATACGTTCTAAAAATAATTCCAGATACCGAGCCGGTGTATCAACAGCCTCTTTAGCGGCAAAAAGTTCTGTGCCGTATAAAATATGAATTCTCGACGATAACTCATCCCCGAGAATTCGTCCCATTTGATTCGATTCGAGTTTTTCAGAAAATACAATAATATTCACTTCTCTTCCATTTTGATGATACATTCTGCGCAATTCATCGATATGCTCTCTAATGATCGTCCGCTTGTTCTGGTTCCCTGCATTTTCGCTACCAGATAACTGAAATGTATCCATATCAAGAAGTATCACATCTCTATTTCCATAGAGAGACACAAGAAAGTCTGCATTCTCAAGCACTTTGAGCAACTGCACTTTTTGTTCGATAGACAAACCGGCAACTTGTGCGATTTTAGCAATTCTCAAGTATACATCCATCGGAGAAAAACCTTCATTGTACAACCGTGAGAAAAAAGTATTGCCCGTTAAAACTGCCGCATCAGGAACGATCGACGGATGTGACTGGTAAAAATCAAGATATGCCGTAAGTTCCTGTGCATTAGTACGCGGATTAAATGCCCTAAAAATTTCATTCACCCGTTCTTGAGGGTATAACAGCTCAGCCGACGAAGGTTCATTTGCCGTGGGTTGTACTGGAAGCGTTTCTTGATCGGTTATTCCAACAAACGCGGCAATTTTATTATCAGGAACTTCTTGATCTCGAACAGATTCCGTGTCCTTACCATAAATCGTCCTGTATGGTTCAATTTCCTGAGTAACCAAATAATCGACCAGCGTTGGCTCAACATCATCAACCGCAGCACTTTTTGCGCGCGAAGAAGCAATCAGAAGAATAAAATCCCGATTATTTTCATCAAAGACCATTTCAACAATGCTTTGGTACATTTCTTGGGATATTCTTCCCTCGAATGCCGTTTCTTGAAGCGACGGCAAAAGCCCATATCTATCCGCAATACTATGGGAATTCTCAATACTATTCGCAATTGAAAGAATATCGCTGAGACGTTTATTCCTATATTCTTTATGATAATCAAACAGCACATTAACAACTTCAATATATGAATTGAATGCCACATCAGATTCAGCAAGCAGTTCTGCCGCTTTTTCAGGTAATTCTGATTCGGAAATAGCACGTGCACGCTCACCGCGTACAGTTTCAATTCGAGAAAGCAATTCAGAACGTGTCAGCGGTACTTGTCTATTGAGCTCGTAATTTGTTTCCTGCTCAAGCAATACTGATATGACCCATAAGAGGCCGTCATGGGTATTGATTGCGCTTTCCTGAGAATTATATTCTTGCTGATTTAGTTTATCTTTCCTGAATGCATCTTGAATTTCATTTCGCCGCAGTTGATTCACTTCACTTAAACCAGCCAACGTCAATTGAACATTGTCATCAGGCAAACTAGAAATAAAATCGTTTGCCTCAATAAAGGCTTGGTCATCAACTTTGCCGGGCACACGGGTAAAAATACGTAGCGCTCGATTAAGATTTTTCATTTCTAAAGCATTAAGTTTTATATGCACACCGATAGCAACAGCTATGTTGCTAATTCGAGCTCCGACATGTATATCTTCAGGTTCTTCGGTAGTTTGCAACACACCAACAGGCTGTTCTTGAACAATGTTTTGTTCGGCATCCAATGGTTGCTCGAGTTTTGTAATCTTTCTTTGAACATCTTCCAATAATTGAGAAGTATTAGGCCTAAAATCAGAATTGCCCACAACCACCCGGCTAACATTCAGCTGTTCAAGGACAGCATCAGACATATCTTGCAATCCATTCTGTGCCATTTCTTCAAAGGTTTGCGTCCAGATATCATGCTGTGCCCACAATGGAGAGTTTGCGCCATCGAGCGTACGCAAAACAGGAGCAGAAAAATTATTCGCTCTAAACGCTTCTCGCAAATCATCCTGTAATTGTTGTAAATAGCGTATTCCATCTTGTGCATACCCTTCTCCAAGCCTGCCATCAGCAGTGATTGAAATTCCGCGAGAGACATATAACGTTCCTCGATCCGTATCTTGATAGTAGAGTTGCATATTATCAGCCATCCACTGTTTAAGCTCTTGTAACTGAGCATTTTTCAATACATTATCTCTGATACGGTTAAAGAAAAATGTGTTTCCAGTAGTATTGAAATATTCAAAAGGATTCCGACCTGTTTCGCGATAGAAACGAAGCGCATTCCGAGCTTCTTGCTGAATACTTACTAAATCAATATCCGCAATATTCAATTCCGCGCTGTACGATTCAAGAATTGGTACACCAACACTCGACAGCCATGCTAGAAAGTGCATTCTGCTTCCCATCATTGACTGGATAAAATACAAATCTATATTACTCAATAAATACCGTACTTCAACTGTTTCTTTTTGTCCTTCAGGGCCATATTCGATGAATCCATTTTCATCTCTGTTCAGTGACTGGAGAAAATTTTTAAACGCTATATTATCGGATACATTCTGTCCAAAAACTTTATTTCCAAGAAAAATGACTCGTCGAATTCCACGCTCAATAACAGCCGTATTTAGGAACTGCTCCATTCTGGCAGTATTTGCTTCGATTGACCTGACAAGCGCCACCTGTGGGATTGTATTTTGATTTAGTCTGTTGCGATATTCCTCTAAATTTTCACGATACGTTTTTTCGGCATCCCATAGTGGTGCCGGTTTTTCGGCTTCCAATAAAGGCACTTCAGTTAAAGGTGTTTCAGTTTCAATCGGCTGTTGAATTTCCGGTTTTTCCTGTTCAATAACCTCAGCTTTTTCAAAAACAACGGTAGGAATATCCTCAAAAGTGTTTTTGACAACCTCGTTGAAAATTTCCATTGAAATACGGCCGTCTGTAACTGCAGATTCCAGCGCTTCAAGTAATGTTTCCCGATCCGCATCACGATGAGAGTTTATAACTATATTTACTGCGTTGAGAATCCCTCTTAAACGATCATTGTTGATTTTATTGTTGTGATAAAATAAATCTTTAATGAATTGAATATAGGAATCAAACTCCTGAATAATTTCTTCAATCCTTTTTGTCGGATCTCGATATTCAGTATCCCTGACCGTTTGGATAATTTTTAATTTTGCATCCATTAATTCTAAAATCCATCCGGTTTCAGTTAAGGGAATAGTTTGATTCAAATCAAATATTTCCATTTTTTTGTTTTTTGCTATTGCGGATGAAATATTAGCAAATTGGACCATAACAGAACCATCGCGCAGTCTGTTGAGCTGTAATTGTTGGGGTAGCGTTATCGTTCCCAACTCTTCGAGTTCTTGAAGTTGATTGACGCGCGCTTGATGAACTTCTTTTAACTGCTTGATTGTTAATGCCGTTTTTTTACGGTCTATTGTATCTACAAGCTCGAGAGCTCGATTAAAAAGCGGCTCGCTTATCTTGTTGCGGATTTTTGTCGCTTCACGCACTGCTGAGGCGAGAAACTCCATTTCTTCAACGGTCAATCCAAGGTTAGAGCCAATTCGTAAAGCAAAATCGGTAAATTTCTTATTGATTGGTTCTACAACTACCGGAGGTGCTACAGGTTCTGGAGCAACTGCATCTTTACTCTCAACCGCTTGTTCTTCAATCACAGAATCATTTGTTGCTATGATGCCATCGGTTGGTGCTTGGATTACTTCAGAAACCACTGGTTTCGCCACCTGCTCTATCAGCTGAACAGATTCAGGTAATTGACTCTGTATTGGCGGTTCTGGCAAACGTGTTTCTTCAATCGGAGGCACCGGAGATACCGGTTCGCTCGGCTCGATGACGGGTGTAACAGGTTCCACATCAGTCGGCGAAGGTGATCCGCCCGGAGGGGTGGTGCCCGGTGGGACACCTGGTCCTTCATCATCACTGGGAAGACCGGGCTCACCTAATTCAATTTGGTCTGCTTCATCTAATGTATCAAGGAAGAGTTTATCGAACTTTGAAATAAATTCCAAATCGCTGTCTGCTTCATCAATTAACGGCACAACTGAAGCTATCAATAATCGCTGGCGAGTTATATCATTTTTCTTGCGGATTCTCATTATCTCTCCAAAACTTCTAAACGGACGAACAATGAGAGGATTGATAATGAAATTATACAGAATCTCTGCAGTATTTTTTAATAATAATCCCGCCGTTGAACCGACCATATATCCAACAATAACTTCAGAAATAATGACAACCAACGGCATAAAAGACGCAGACATCCCATATAATGAAATATGAATTAAAGGCAGTAAAATACCCGATACAGCACCAAAAGTTTGTTCAAAGGTTTTTGTCCCAAGGAATAGAACAACCCAAACAGACATTGCCAAGCCCATTATACTCAAGGGATTTAAAGAAACACCAAGCAAAAATATATGCCCTGCAACTGCAGTTGCTACACCTGCCAATCCTAACAATTTCCCTTTAGTACGGTTTGAAAATAATGTGCGTATAAAACCCAACCGCCCCTCATATTCCAATTTATCGCCCGGCTTCAATCGGCTCATCATATGGGTAAACATCTGCGAAAACTTCATCCAAGGATTATTAACGCGTTGATACACTTTGCGTATAATTCTTAGCCGTTGGTCAACAGCAAACTTAGAAAGGCTCTGTTCAATCTGAGACTCGATAACCGAAGCATCATCCCCATATACATCTCTATAATACGACCGTAAACGGTCTTTAAATGATTGCTCAAGCGAATCCAATATTATCCGCTGAGTAAACATTCTTTCAAATTCCTTCTGATCGCGCGCACGAGTACCAATGCTTTCCACTACTTCAGCAATAACATCCCTTCTTATAGTAAGATTACGCAAAGCCCGGGCGTTTGAAATTCGAGATAAGCGATTGTTGATAAAATTCGACGTTAACATACTAATAATAGGAACACGATCTATCGAATACAACAGCCAATCTGCCGCCCGTTCTCCACCAAGCACATAACCGGTAAGCAACAATACCGCAGGAATAGAAAGAGCACCGCCCATAAGAAATACCATTGCTGAAGCCGCGCCAGCACCAACAACCAAGCGGAGAGCACGACGGACTACATTCCCTCGATATTGCCCGATTGTTTCAGTAATAATAAGCATGAGCGGCATAACGATTGCCCACCACCCCCACAATGATACTGATCCTGCTAATATACCCAGATTAAAAATGCGCCCAAGCAAACGCCGAGCAAAACTTCTGCGAACAATTGAACGCGGTACAGATTTTGTATAACGAAACTGCTGTAACGCAGTAACTGCATTCTTAACCGATAATGCGGATTGATCAACTGCATCTAAAATACTCTGTAACGCACCTATTCGGTCAGATATACCTAAATGCCCTATATTATTTTGAATAGATTCAATTTGTTCAGGAGTAAAACCTTTTCTTCAAGCCGCTGTACAATAGAATGCATTTTTTCATCATTCTCACGTGAAGGTTCCGGCTGATCTTGACCAGTTTTGTCTTTTCCGATTTGTTCAGCATCTTCAAATGATTCCGTCTGCGCAGGTCTTTCTTGTGCTATTTCTTTCTGTGCAAACTCTTCAGGAATAGGAATATCTTGTCCGAATAAATTGTTTCCAGCAATGAACAAGGCACGCGCTTTCGCAAGTTCCGTTTCATTCAATCCCCGCATATAATCTTTTAAGGCTTCCTGAATCAGTTCATCTAAAACCATATCCGGTGTTTTTCCCGCAACAGTTATCTGTTCAAGGCCTTTGGCAATTGATACAGCAAGACGGAAATCAACACCGCTTAACCCATTTAAAATAGGCGTCTTACTGGTAATTTGAAGATACCTAATAACTTTAAGGAGCCGCCCATCGCCTTCAAGTTGGTTATTCAACTCCTGAATATATTGAATTTGCCTCACCGCCTGCCCAACGCCCGGAGGAAATGCGCCTATTCTTTTTGCAAGGTGCCCATACAAGGTATATCCAAAAATAATGTAATTAATCCAGCCTGAACCTCGCCCAGCTCCTTCGTATGCAATCTCATCACGTTTCATTGCTTTCGAATTGAATACATTACTCATCACTTCTTGCCAATTCATCTGCTTTTCATCACTCGCACCATAAGTAAAAATCGGGTGGCTGAATAAAGACTGCAAACCATGCAATACACTAAATCCTTTACCCACTTGAGCGGCTGTTTTGTAACTATTTTCACCAAATAGGCGACGCTCATATTGTTCCTCTACATACTGCTTCAAGTGTACGGAAATCGCCGGTGTATTAGGATATAAAGGAGGATTATATACACCCATAATACCAAATTTTGTATCTTCAGCGAGAGCATATGCAGGGTCATCCGCTTCAGTATCAAGTATATTAAATGCCGACAATCCCGCAAGCCACGGCGCTTCAGAAAAAGCAAGCAGTGCAGACATCAAAGGAATCGGGCGTGCATCTTCAATGGTGCCTCCCCGTTCTGCAATACGTACTCTTCCTTTAGTTGTTCCAGGGAGGAATGGCACACCAATCGCAACCGGCCAACGGGCTTCACTCCAAAACCCGCTGAGCACATCCATAGCATCTTTTTCATTGAGCCCGAAAATTTTGCCCAAAATCTTCACATCATTCCTATGTGCCCGAATACGAACATCAATAAAACCATGATTCTTCAGGTCACGGGTAAGGTCAGCCAATGCTTTTATATCATCAAGGGTTGCTAATTCATAATTTGTTTCGTATCCCATTGGCGCTTCACTTAACCGGCGTTGAGTAATATAGTCATTGACCGCTCTCAGCAGTTCATGAGGATTCTCATTTGCCGCACGGCGAAGGTTATCAAGCATCAAACGCCCCTGCCGCGCAAACTCATCGTTAATTTCTTCTACCGCCGGCTCAATTTCAGTATTATTGTAGTTAAACTCCTGAAAACCGCCTTCCACCGCTTGGGGAGAAGCATCAGATGTAACAATATATTCTTCATCGACAGTTGAGGGCTCCATAGTTATTCCATGTTGAACCGCACGTTGTATCATGTTCGCAGAATCAAGCGTTCCTTCATAGGTATCCTTCACAAGGTTACTGCCGTCACGTATTGCTCTAACAATTGATCTAAAAGGAAACGGATCGTTGGGATTTGCCTCATCAATACCTAAACCTTGATCGATGAATTCCATTTCTTTTATAGCACCGACAATGCCCAGTTTATTCTTTATAGGGGTATCCTTTACTACAGGAGAGTCCATGGCACGCGAAATAATTCTTAGTGAATTAAATAAAGAAATATTCTCTGTATAGTTACGCAACCCTGTCCACGCCATAACAGGTATAAGCCCTAACGCGAATCCGGCAAGACCGGCAATAAATACAGAACTAAGCAATCCAACAAACCCGGGAATAGCAAACGGAGCGGCAAGCAACGACATGCCGACACCAAGAGCAGGTCCAATACCCGTTGTCAAAGCCGCAACAACAGCGCCAACAGATAATGTTCCAATTACCCCTTTCATCATTGTATCATTATATAATGATACAAAAAGCACACCTACTACAAGATATGCCGCAATCATAGCCGGAGTGATTGCAGACAAAACCCCCATCAACGCGAGAGGCGCTGTTAAAGCGGAAATAAGCATCGTTACCGCGGGAACAATACCAACTGTAGCATGTGCGGCAACAACGGCTCCGGCGAGACCAAGCAAACCATGGTTCACGATGTAATTGAGCGGCGATATCAACAACTTATAAAACACATTATCTTTCTCCAAAGGAAAGAAACTCTCAAAAAGCGTAGTCCTTTTGTTCTTACGGGTAAAAAGCTGTTTGACAGTTTTAACCGCATCATTTACACGGTTGAATGTTTCCTGATGTTCAAAAGCGGCCATTTGGTTTTCGAACGCTTTTTTCTGGGCTTCAAAGGGTTCTCTTTGCTCGTCAGGAATGCCTGTTTTTTCCATTCTCTGCATTATGCGCTGTTGCTCTTTAAATGCTTTTCTCGCCTCATTAAACGACGCTTTCTGATCTACTAATGCCTGAGCCCGTTCTTTGGTATAACCCTCTAAGCTTTGAGCGATTGTTTTTATTTCAGGAAGCAACGTTTCCAACTCAGTATTGATTTCTGAAAGCCGCTGATTACGAGCGTCGATTTGTTCCTGCAACGGCGTTTCACGCAACGATAATAATTCGCCTTGCAATCGCCACTGTTGAGATTGCGTATTGACGCGCTCCTGCTGTTCGACAAACATCCTGTTCTGATCAGTAAAAGAACGGCGCATCTGATCTATCTTTTTCTGAACTTGTTTTGACGGTTCAGTCACAAAGGAAACATGCAATTCAAAATTTTGTTGCTGTACAACAAATGCCTGACGATGATTTTCAATTGCGGTTTGTTGGGATTCAAATGCCGAAAGATATTCTTGATGTGCACCTCGTTGTTCAGCTTGAAAAGTGTCTATTTCATCCTGATTTTTTGCTTTTTGTTCAGAAGCAAGCGCTTGTTCTTCTTTATTCAATGCATCCAATTGTTTCTTTAAGGAATCTATTTGCTGATTCAGGGCAGTTTTCCTCGCATCTAATGCCTGAATTTCAAGACTAACCGCATCAATCAAATTTTGAATACCAGATTCTTCGGCAACACTTTGCTGTTCCGTAACCCATACGCTATCGGATTCAACAGTTTGCAACATCGTTTGTAAAACTGCGATCTGTTCACTAATCGAACTTTTATTTTGGCGGATTGCATCTTTTTGCTCACTCATAGATTGCTTATATCGCCTCGGTAATGTTGCAATATCTTCAGAGAGGGTTTTCTTTTGGTCTCTAAGCGATTTCAAACGTTCTTCTTTCGCTATTTTTTCCTTTTCAGCAACAGCAATAGCTGAATTTACTGCTTCTAACCGGGCAAATGCGGCTTCTTGTGCTTGCAAAGCGTTATCTTGAATAACAATTGCATTTTTAAGGTCAGCAATTTGAGCTTCTTCACCTTCGGGAACATAGTACTCTTGCGTAATAAATGCGTCAACCTGAGCATCCATTGCCGCTCTTTGTTGTTCTAAAGCTTTTTTCTGGTTAAATAAGCCGGCAATTTTATCAATCACAGCATTTGTTTGGTTTTGCGGGGTAATACCTAGAAAAACCTTTAAATTAAATACACTCTTTTTTAATCTTTTTACAACTGAACCGTTAGCCTTTTGAATCCGTTCATTGTAATTGTCTAGCTCGTTTCCATCTTGAGTCAATACCCTAAACTGTTCCAATGTCCTGAATGCATCTTTATGAATAACATCCACATTAGCAAGGGTAGGTGCAAAATCTTGCTTTGAAGACGCTGACATACGTTTTTTCATAGCGCTAACAACTTGATTGAAAAGAGGTTCAAGCTGTTTAGTATTTGTAAGAAAATTTTGAGAATCACTCACTACAAGGATTTTCCAGTTTGCAGAGTCTCTCAGGTTTGACGAAGGAGCATTGCCATTGCCATCGTGAATAATTATTCTATCGATTAACGTGCCGTTTTCGTTTGCGGCTTCAACAAGCTGACGCATAAATTCGACGGCAACGGGGTTATCCTGCCCGTTGCGAATCCGCTTTGCCATAGAAGTAATTTGATATATTCCCAGCGGGCCGCGCGGAGAAACCATTGCCCACGACCGTGTTCCCTGTAACGCATTCCGCTCCTGTCCCAACCTGATAATAGGTTCTCTGCCTCTGTCACCGAGTTGCCGTTCAAGAGCTCCGGACCTATGAACGTTATCATCGTGGGAACCATGATATGTCATTCCAGCTATTTTATTAAATGCCGCAGTATATTTCTCTGAGGTGCGGTTATAGATGCCTACTTTATACAGCGCCCGCATATCAAAAGAACGCGATTCAGTCCCAATATCACTCCGATGAATAGTTATATCCATACTCTCTTCGGTATTTCCGACTGTTGAAGCAAGAAAAACAAGCCCTTGCCGTGCGGTACTTTTTTCAGGGAACAAGGAACTCAACCGTTGAATATACTCTTGCGTATTAACCAACGCCGCCCCTTTTTCAGCAATTCCTTTTTCCCAACTTGTGATGATACTGCCCTGTGCATATCTCCTCTGTTCGAGGCGTTGTTGCTCAACCGCAAGGAAAAATGTTACAAGCGATTGATACGAATCCGTTAATAATTCTGCATTCTGTTCAAATAACTCCACAGGAATATGAACACCCACATTTCTCGCTAATGCATGGAGAGCCCGAGCAAATTCTAAACGAGATTCTTCATTTTCCTGAAGAACGTTTGTTGGGACAAACATGTATGTTTCTTCGGTCGTATCGCTTGAAGAACGCTGTCCGAGAGAAACGCTCTGATTATCCAGAATATGTGCATCCTCAGCAAACTTCTTTACATTTTTACGATATATTTTATTATTTTGATAAATTGTTGATTGAGCAACTTTTTCAACAACAATCGGATCATAATATGACTGCATAGCGGCATTGATCGGATCCTGTAAATTCCCATAAAGCGAAACCGGAATAACCCCAATTACTGCTCCGAGAGTCAATGTTTTCCATTTTGCAAGAGTTCCTCGTAATCCGGCAAACGGCTCAAAGCCTAAACGAGTACCGAGATTTACCGTAATATAGTCCTTTGTTACATTATCCCAAACTTTGACGAAACGTTTTTTAGCTGATTTCCACCATCCTTTTCTAAATGCCTGATCTCGTCCAGCAGACTTCTCTTCAAATTCTTCTCTTGCTTCTGCCACTTCCGGCAAAAACTCTTCATGGGCATCTTTAAATTGGATATTAAGTTCTGCTGAACCGTCCTCTTTGCGAACCACCTCACGAGTGATATACGTTTGTCCCTGAATGGCAAGTAAAATTGCGTTGAGGTTCGTCGCTTTACTGCCGGGAATTTTTTGTTTTCCTTTACCGTGTTCTTCTTTCTGCTGATACTCAACGCGAACAATTTCTCCGGTAGGCTCAAACGATAGGTTACCATCTTCGCCTCTAACATTAACACCTCCCGCCGCATAATTAAACCCGCCGAAATAATTTCCTCGTGCATAAAAAACGCCTTCGGTAGGGTCTTGTTCGTAGGAACCTAAACCAAACCGGTCTGCCGCATCCATTGGAGATATATCAGGAAAATGCCCGCTGAATGTAACATTCTCGCCCGGCCCATAGAATGGATTGAACTCGTCGGGATACGCACGGTAATACCCTGCGGCAATACTTGTCAGTTGTTTAAATCGCAACTCCATATCTTGTTTAATAGATTCTTTTTCATCCTCAGGCATACCGTCAGGAAAATTGATTTGAATATCTCCACCTTTTGCAAAGAGCTCGGCAAGCGTTTCTGAGTCGAGTTCATCAATCTCTTCTCGACGGTCAATCAAGTAACGAACATAATCTTCAACGTTCGCCCATTGCTCAACTCCGGGAGGAGCTTGTTTGTCTTGCAGTTCTCGGGCATCATAAAAGTCGAGGTCTATCACGATTCTGCCGCCAACTAACTCTTCTCTTACAACATGTAAGTGCCCAACAAGCCACCGGGGTTGTACCATAAACAAAAATGAATGAATATCCAGTTCGGATTTTGAAACAATGTGAGAAAACATTTTATGTTTTGCATTAGCGCCTCGTTCCGCACCGCGTAAGCCTCGGGCACCCATTGACGCCGCATACTGCAGTGATTGGGTAAAATTTTGAATCATTATTCCCCAAAACCATTTATTGAAATGCCCTTTGGTCGGGAGAAAGAACGGCACATAAATTGCCGGCATCGACGCAAACTGTCCGGGAGAAATCGCCAGTTCATCAGCCTCCGCCCCGACATTAACTCTTAAAGCATTTCCTTCATCTTGGAATACAATATGTTTAGTCTGCTTAATTGTTTCCTGAATAATAAAACTGTTAATGAGTTTTTGCGCATCTGCTTTTTTCATTTGTTCAAGCGGCCCAAGGCCATTCTCCTCAGCCCATTGGCGAGCAAGCGCTACGGCATTTTCAGAAAACTGCCGTGAAAACTCAGGCCCTGTCCCTGCTCGTCTTTCTCTTATATCAAACGCTTCCCGAATAGGTTTAGGAATAGCGCTAACCGTTTGTTTTTTTATGCTTTGCCCTGCTTTTTCAACAGCGTTTTCAAATGTTCGAATGCTAATCAATTCTCGCCGGAAAATACCGTTTACAACTTTTTGGAACATTGCGGCAACCGGTAAAAAAGGAACCATAACAAACAATGCTTTTTTACCTAAATATTCTGCGACTCCCTTTCCAACAAACATAAGCAAGGCAAGAACACTGCGTGTAACAGGTATCATCACCACAAGATTATATAACAGCCGAGGCAATACATATAAAAACGGTACCCAGAAAAACCATGGCAATATCATTGTAGGGTCGCTCAAAAAGAGGATTGGGCTCAATAACGGATCGCCGCCCCACAACATAGGAATGCTAAATAAAAGTTTTAACGGCAATGTTGGAAAACCGACAACAGGAAAAACAAATATGCCAAGACCGATAGTAAGGAGTCCCCAGAAAATTTTAAATTTTCCGCTCGAGATCAGGTCATCGTATTGTGCTCTAAATAGACGGAGAAACAACCGCGTCCTATATTGCCACCTTTGTTTAAGAGAAAGATTTTTGATCTTCTCACTTCTAAATAACGATCCATAGGTTAAGCGTTCTTCTTCGACGAATTTTCCGGCATCCTTAAGTTCTTCTGCAACAACCGCCATGCTATCAACACCATATCGTCTCATCAAACGTGCAACGCGTTTAAACTGCGCTTGATTCTTTGCCATTTCAACAATTCTGCGTCCACTGAATGGAATAATTTTTGAAATCGTAACACGGTCAAAGGTAAAATCTTGAACAAGCGCCGCCATGATTCCTTTTCTTTTTCCTTCTCCTTTTTGTACTGCTTCACGCTGTTTGCTCAATTTCCATCGGGTAAACAACCGTTTGTTGCGGTCTAAGGTAAATAAACCGAGAATGAATCCTGCTACAGCATAGAACAACCGCGCTAAAACTGATGAGACGCGTTGCTCTCTTATTTCTGCATCGCTCAAATCCCGTTTCTGGTCTATAGTGGTATCGACAGCTTCATCAATCACTTTCGGCTGTCCTTGATTAAGGAATTCTCCTTGCCCTTCGGCTGGAGTAATTTTGTCTGCCGCTTCTCTTTCGATTTCATCAACGCTCGCTTCAGCGGCTATTTTGCCGAGCTGTTTACTGCGTAAATTTTCTTCAGCGCGCTGTAATTCGAACTGCTGATTTTTCAAGAATAATTCTGCACGGGTTAAATCATCTTTAGCCGCCTGCTGGCGTTTTTCTGCTTTAACTTTTTCCTCTTTCATGGCATTTGCCCAGATTACTGCATCTTGGTACGACTCAATCATACGCCCAAAATGAGCTGTTGCTCTCTCTACATCTTCGCGCCTATCCTCTGTAACCATTTGTCCGAGGATATGCTGAGCGTGACGCTGGAGCAAGTTATACTGCGCTTTGCCGACGATACTGTCTTCTGCCGGACGGTACGTCATTGAAAAACCTACCTGTTGGGGATTAAGCGGACTCCAAGCGATATTGAATAATCCACCGTACAAAGAAATAGTAAACGGCCTAATTGCACCACCAACTAACTCTGCGGCAAGAGATGCTTCTTTGCTGTCATCAATGCCAAGATACGGTGTTCCCGAACCTAACACCGACTCTAATCCGAACCCCTCGGTAACAACACCGCTTCGATATGCGGCAAAAAACTGTTTAAATTCATCTTCTGCGCTCGGCCCTCCTATTTGGCTGAACACACGGAATAATCGGTGAATAATCGTATCGAAATTGAAATACGCTTTACTTAAATCATCCGTTGCCTGATCAAGGCGGATAGAAGTCCCGACTTCTCCTAGTTGAGAGCTGTAATGCATGCGCTGTGCGGCATCGATACCAGTCAACGACTTAATTAAATCTTTTAGAGCATCTTCCGCATCTTTTTGTGCCTGTTTCTCGCCGGTTTCCGCAAGCTGAATATCAAGTATAGCTTTCTTGAGGAGCCTATCAGAATCTTGCATGCCGAGTTTTGCATGTTCTAGAGTGGCTTCTGCCGCTTGTTTACCGAGTTGCGCTTGCTGTAATAAGCTTTCAGCTTGCAAGAGATTCTCTCTTGCATTGTCAATTGAACGAACCGCTACCAATTCTTTGGTTTCTTTTTTGATGAAAGAGTCGCCTTTTTTAACGGTAGGTATTTCAGTAAATGCTTTTCTTAAAGCATCATATGCTTTTTCAAGCCCTTCGGCTTTTACTCGCGCTTTTTCTGAAGGATCCTTCATAACAAGCAACAATGCGCGAATCTCTTTGAGCGCGGTGAACACATTGCCTTTAATAACGTGGGTCCCAACAGGAATATTTTGCCGTACCCCATCGATATAGATTGTCAACGGCTGGTGTATTTGAACACGAATGGGGGCTATTTGAGCATCAGGTTTGCTGGCAATATCAACCCCGCGCCGTAATAGAGCAATGTCTGTGCGGTCTTTTTGCAACTGGAGGTCGGTTGTTTGAATTTGTGAATTAAAATTAGCAAAAATCAAAGCTTGTTGACGCAGATTCTGGACTTCCCGCTGTAATTCCCTGCTTTCTTTAAGCAAATCGCGCTGATCTGCTTTGCCGTCTCTGCCGACAACAGTCAAACTTACACCAACATAAGGCATGGCTTTGCTGATAAGATTCGTGAGGTTTAGCGAAACAGAACTAGTTCCGGTTAAAAAGCCGCGAGGGTCTGTTGCCGATCCATAGGCAATTCCTTCGGGGCTTAACAAAGCGTTGAGTGATAGACGCATACGCCGCACATGAATATTTGCGTCTCGGTAAAGGGTGTCAATTTCATTTGACAATTCCTGCAATTCTTCAAATGTTGTTCCAGGCCGCAATTTTTGTTCGAGCTTTTTAATAACCGTTTGCGTACGTTGCCGAAGTTGATCGAAATCTCCTGAATCTGCTTGGAGAAACGCAGGTAATTCGAGCACTAACCCTTCTTGCAATACCGCTTGATTGACAATACCAAGGACTTTTTCATGGGTATCGCGGTATGCTTTTTCTTTTTCAAGAATTTCTGTTAAGTGATCCAACTGTCCGCGCAATCCGAGTGTATACTCGCGCATCCTTGACTGATATGCCTCTCTCACATCTTGCTGTGTTTCGAGAAGATTAAGCGCATGAAGCGGAACAGCACCCAATGCATTGAGGTTACGCTGTAAATCAACAACATTCGTGGTATCTCCTCCAAGGATAACTTTTCCGAGAGGTTGTCCGGTTCTAAGGGAAACTTTGCGGTGTTCGTTGAGTTTTTGGAGTATTGCCGGCAATTCTTCTTGTCTATTTTGAGCGGCAGTTCCAGACCAATCAATGACCAAACCGTGATTAACGCTCGGAAGAGACCCCACTCTCTGCATCATATCTATTGTTGATTCCGTAGTAACTGACGTTACCGGCCTTGTTGGTACAAGAACTGGTGTGCCTTTAAAAATTTCGGTTCTCTCATTCGGTGTTGCATTGCGCATAACGTATTGATTTATCATGCGAGCTGTTTCTGGCGATTCAAATACTTCATATTCGTAAGTAAATGCAGAAGGCCCTTGCCTTAAAATTTGCCTTAAACGGTTTGCTCGGTCAACATATCCCTTTTCATCAAGGCTTTCTATTCGTTCTTTGAGCCCATCCATAAGTTCATCGGTTTCTTCGGTTAATATTTCGCCAATAGTATTGCGCGCTTCACGATAATTGTCCAAATCGACTTTTCCATCAACAACGCGAGGAGGAAAATCCACAGCAAAACCATCAATAGATATGTCATGCTCAAACAAATGAATCTGGAACAATCTTAATTTCTTAGTCAAGTCTTTCATAACGGTTGTTCCCGGCCGTTCTTCACCGCTGAAAAAGAGAAAACGCCATCTGCCTCTTCCCCATTCTTCCTGCCCTTTTATAAGAATCTTTACCTGCATGCCGTTTTGGTTTGCCGCCTGAATGACTCTTCCGGCAAGTTTTACACGATGCAGATCAGTTGTATTGACCCTATTAGGATTATAGGGCTGCAATGCATCGCTACCTAATTTTTCAAGTTCTTCTCGTGTAGCTAGGTCAGCAAAATCGATGTATATTTCTTTAATTCCATTTTCTTGGAGGAATTTTATGTAACTTTCAGGATTATGTATAAGATGAATATCCTTGAGAACCGCGCTAATCGGCATTTCTCGAGAAACATCCCTCATTTGCTGAGTATAATTATATTTTCTCTCCAATTCTTCCAAAGAACCGATCAGCTGGGTTTGTTGACGATTGAGCAACGTAACAGCACCTGACAGATTATCCGAAAAACGCCGTGCATCCCGTGCGGCAGTTTGAGTTGTCTTGAGCTGTGCATCAAAGATGCTTCGATCCGGCGTTCCTCCTAAATCAACAATTGCGCCGTTGAATTGGGCAATTCGGTTCTGCATCCGGCTAATTTGCTTTTCGAGTTCCGGTATGTACCAATCATCAAACGCAACTCGGCTGGTTGCTTCATAGATATCCCTTTGCAACAAACGCAGTTTTGATGTCATCACCCGTTTGCGGGTATCTGAATCTTCCTGAGCAATAGCTTGGCGCAGTTGCTGTATGAGCGTTTGATTTTCCTGAATGATAGATTGATAACGGTTCCGTTCGACTGTCGCCCTTTCTAATGCCTCAACATGATTACGCAAATAACGAACATGAAGCCTCTGCATTTCCTGAATCAACGGTATTGCTTGATCTGCAGGCAGTTGGCGCAACGCATCCTGAACTCTGCCGAACTCTTTTTCTGCTTCCTGTTCGTTTCTCTTCAGGAAAAGGTCATGGTTGGTGCTTATTTCTGTAAGCCGTTTGAGAAGAATTTCTGCTTTGCCTATTTCTTCGCTTCGGCTTTGCAACGCGGTATCAGCGGCACTTAATGCAGTTTTTCTGCGTTCGAGAAGCTGAGTGTACTTCTGCAAATCGGCTTTAATGGCAAGAATTGTGTCGACCGCATGTTTTTTATCAGCAGCACTCAGATTTGATGCATTGATTTTTGCTATTACTTGATCTAAATTTGTGATCACGCTGAAATTAGGCTGTACTTCAATAATCTGAAGGAAAAATGCCATAGACCGGTCAAAAGCACGGCGGACTTCTTGAAGTTGTACAACAGGATCACCATTATGCTTTACGATTGATTCCGCTTCATCCATAAGGCGTTTTGCGCGGTCATGTTCTTCAACTAAATTCAAGTACGCCTCGATAGGAGCAAGTTCCGCTTGCCGCTCTCTGAGTTCGGCAAGTGTTTTCGTCTTATTTTGTTCAACAAATTTGATGTAATACGAATACCGTCCGTTTTGTTCCCGCTCTAATGTTCGAATCATACTGCGAGAATCATTGCCAACGTTCGCCTGGCTAAGAATTCTGATTACTTCGGGAATATATGTCCTATCCTGCGCAAGTTGTGTTCTAAGCTGTTCGAAAGCGAGGGCTTTGACCCGTTCGCGAACTTCTTCTTTTACCAACACTTGCATAGCAATCATGACTGCGTCTCGGCGAGTCGCTCGTTTGCCGTCAACCATAATATCTTCCACTACTCGCACAGCACGGTCGATTGTTGCAGGGTCTTCTCCTTTTAAAAATTCCTTCATTCTAATTATGGTTTCTGCTTTGGTCGCTCCATCGCTTTGAATAAAACCAAAGAACTGCCCAAGGTCGGTTAAAAACCGCGATAGGTCAGATTTGACTACTTTTGAATCATCAGCCTGAATGGCGGCAAGCAAATCTTCAATTGCGGATATACTAGCATCATAAATAACTTTTTCCGTTCCAATCACCCGCGTATCGTGTCGTAAAATATAGGTACTGCCGCCTCGCTGGTCTGCAATTTTCAGTTTATTTATACTATTAAATAATACCGCAATAAGATCACGGCTTTGTGTACGATCCAAATCGGAAGTAGCAACAACGATATTTTCTAAAGCAGTCTCTTCAGCAAGTTTCGCGGTTGGAAGGTCGAACGACTGAACCCGCGAAATGCTTTCCGCTAACAACGATTGCTGAACAAACGCATTGTAATAATCCATCTCTTCGCCGACATATGCGTTGGCACGCTGGTCGACGACCGTAGGAGTAATTATACCGCTCATAACATTCGCATATTCTGCTTTGCCGATACGCCGTACTTGCTGTGGTTCGGTTTTAACCAATACAGGTTCGACAACAACATCGCGTATTACCGGTTGTTGTGTTGTAGCTCCGGGAGCACCGGACAATCCGCGCGAATAAACCTTTTCGCCAAGTAGGTTCGATACGTCATGGATAGATATTTTATATCCCATTTTCTGCGTGGACAAATCATTCAAATCACCCATTACTATATTCATTGTATGAATAATCTGAATCGATAAAACGCCGTATTCCTCTTGCGAAAGTTTAGGGTCTTCAATTTTTGAAATCAAACTCTGCAACTGAGCAATTCGCGCATTTAAATCAAGCCGGTACGCAATAAACGCTTCTTGGACAAGATGTTTATTCTGCACTTCTTTAATCAGGGCAATCGAATCGCGCAACCATCCAGCCAATTTAATTTTATTTTGGTTTTGGCGTGTTTGTAGTTCACCCTGAACAATACTCCTATGACGTTCGCCGCTATCGATTTCTCTTCTTTTCTCAATATAAAAGTTATCATATTCCTCCTGAAGCAAACGGGCATTTGACAGAGCATCAAGCAGGCGTTCTTTCTCTTTTGCAAGGATATCTGCAGGGACAGGGCCATCCATGCTTATGCGCTTTGTCTCTCCGGGGTTTATCGTATACTGCACCCTTCCGGGCAGAGACACTTCACCAACAAGAGGATGATAAAAGGTCAGTTCCGGCTGATACCGTAGCGGGCTGTCGCCATCATTTGTTACATCAAAAGTGAATGTTACATTGCTCACCCTTGAAATAACACCCACGGTTTTTCCATCAGCATTGTTTCCAAAAATAAATACATGAGAATCTAACTCAACAACTCTTCGGGGGGAATCGCGATGAAATACTCGCCGGTCGATACTTCCGTCAGGAGCAGTTACCTGAATTTGAATCATTTCATCGTTAGGGTGCCCTTTAAATACCAGTGTATGCCCCTGCAGTTTGTATTCTTTATTATACTCTAAGTCAATAATTTGCGATACCGTATCTTCTAAGTAGCGTTTTTTTGTATCAACCTCAATATTGGTAACTTGGATTTTGGGTAACCCTTTCTGAATATAGCCGAATATTCGGGCTTTATGAGGGACACCCACCGTTAATACTTCTTCACCGCTATGAAGACGGGCGATGGTCGCTTCTTCGCCGCCAACATCAATTGCCCATTCATTAAACGAATTTTTACTCACATTGACTCTAATGCGGGAAGGCCCGAACTCAAAATCGACCCCTTGGCGCCTATCAGTGAGAACTTTAATTTGAGGTACGCCTTTTTCATCATAGAACCGAACTGCATTGGCATTATTAGGCCCATAATTTTCGATAAGCTGAAACTCATAGTTTTGAAACCGTACTGTTCGTTCATTTTGCGGTTCGCCTTTTTCACCGGGCATAAACGCTGTAAAGTCCCATTGGCCAACTTTTACCGTAGTACCCCCAACTGTTAAAGGCTTTGACGGGATAAAAGAACGGTCTCTCTGAAAATATTCAGGGACAACGCTAATATCATACCGCCACTGCCCTGCTTCAAGATGTTCGATCGGAAGGTTAATTTGCCGCGCTTCTTTTTGCCGCATGAGAATAGGAAATGCAATTTCTTTGCGCTCACCTGTTACCGTATTGCGTAATTCAACAATAGCTGTAAAGGCACCTACCGCCAGATTTCCGGTATTTTCAATATTAACGGTAACATACGGTGCTGTATCGGTTCCGACAAAAATAGTTCTTGAAGTAACCAAATCCACTTCGGCGGCCGATTCTCCCAACTGAACTCTGGGCAAGCGCTTTACACGGGAAAACCCCATTAACAACCGTTCAACGCGAGATAACTTTGAAAGACCAATATCAACGTATTGTTCAAGGTCTTGTTCAGTTACCAATTGAGCCCGTTCCGACAATGCATCCGAATCTGCCTGTGGAATGCTTTGCAGGACATTTTGCAGTGAATTGAAATTAGTAAACGGCAATGGAGCTATGTCCAATCCCGTACGAAGCGAATTTAGGACATCTTGAGAAGTTTGAATTGTTTGCGGAATAGTCGGCACCGTAGGTATTCTCGGCAACGATGCTTCACGCACACCGATAAAACTCCACGCAAGATCAGGATTAGAAAACACACCCATTAACGCTCTGTATGTTTCTGTTGCAATTGTGGAATCAAATGTCGATTGAATCTCAGAGATAGCTCGTGTTGAATACGGTATACCGCCATTAGTAGATTTTGCATTTTTTAATTTTGTTATATTATCAAGTAAAAACTTTGCCGTACGCAACAACTGTTCGCGTTCATTCGCGTCAGGTGTCAATAATGCTGTTTGATACAATAGGTTAATGTATCCAAGTGTTCCTTCAACGTGGACAGACAAAACTTTTGGGTCATCCCAATTCCTTTCAGGGACAAATTCGTCTTTGAATTTTGCATCAAAAAACTTTGTGCCGATTATTGTCGTTGTTGGACGCGATAACCGGTTAGCAATGAGAGCAGGTGTAAGAGCAACATTTTGTGCATTTTCAACATTTGGGTCATGCTCGACGATAAAATTCTTATTTATATAAGCGATCATGCGGCGGACAATTTGCAATTTCTGGGTTTGTGAAAGCTGAGTTTCATCCATCGTTAGAACCATGCTTCCCGCCCACGTAAGGTCGTCAATTGCTTCTCCGACGCCCCGTGTACCGTCAGCGTTAAGATTGGGGATAAAAAACGCTCCGTCTGTTCCAGCATCGACAAACATTCGGGACATAACTTCACGGTCAAGCAATTTTCGAGCGGATTGTATTGCGGTTCGTTTCTGCGTATCTTGGCTATCCGTCAAAACTCTTGCGGCTAAATTAAAAAGGTCATGAACGTCTGCCTGATGCTCAAAAACCACATGCCCCATCTGATTATAAACGGCAGGAGCTCCTTTGGGAATCGGGCGTCCAGACTTATCAATCGCCACGCCCGAAGCATCTACATTACGGCGCAACCCAGCCATAAATAACCCGTAACGCGGATCCTTGGAATCGGTAACCTGTTGCGATAAGACAAAATCCAAAGATTTACGCAACGATTCGCCGCTTTTCCCTTCAAGTATAGAACGGTCGCCGGTTGCATCGATGTATGCGAAAATCGCTTTTAGTGTCCATGCAGTATTTCCTAACGGTGCAATCCCCGATACAGACTCATCGCCGTCAGTATTATACCAAAAATGAACAACACCGTTAAACCCGCTATCTTGTTCAGATTGGATAACTCTAAGCAATGAACGTACTTTAGTGCGCGCTGAACGGTAATCGCCATTATTTATATCGGCGAAAACGCTCACTGATACGTCATACGGGTTTACTCTTCCAAATTGTATCAATGCTTTGTATTCATCCGATCCATACTGAGGATGTTTTTCGTTAGCATCATAGCCTGTTACCGCTCCTCGGAAAAGCCCGCGCTTTACTTGCTGGGTATTGACAAACGACCGAGAATCGTCGCGAAGCTGTTGTAAATTTTCAGCTGAACGCATCGTATCTATCAGATTCTGCAACGCATTGTCTAACCGCACTGTTTGTTGACGCGCAGGCGGTACCGGTTGTAAATCGGTGGTATCATATACTTCAACCGGACGCAACTGGCTATCTGCAAGCCCCTCATTTGATGCCAATCGTTGGATTTCGGGAAGGATATCATATGCCGCCGCAATGTTATCGCCAAGGTTCAACACTACAGAGTTGAAAGGAAGTTTCATGCGAAAAATAGCGTTAAGGTCATTCTGCATATTTTGTTTACCGTTCAGGGAATCCAACCATGACCTATTACCGACCATCAAAACCAATCTGATATTTTGTTCCGTAATCAGATTCATAAAATCCGCAATTTGCTTTTTCGCAAGATTTTCGTTAGGGCTCTGCAAAATAAGTTGCCGCAGTTTTTCTCCATCAAGCGTTAACTCGGTAATACCGGATGCCGCAAGAAGGTTTGCAATGGTTCTGCCTTTGGCAACGGTAAAATCATCAATGGTAAAATCCTGAACAACGACTCTGCTTTTTACCACACCAGAGAACACTCCGGCTTGATTGATCTGAGAATTAACATCATTGACAATTGCATCTCGATAAAATTCAGGGAAACCGCTTGCATGTGTTTTAATCCAGTGCTCAACGATGCTGAACCGTTGAGCAAACCCAACTTGATCGACCACTGCCTCAGACTTGCTGAATTTTTTACCATGTAAAAGCATGATACTGTAATTGTTAAAACCTTCACGGCTTACAGGGACCTCAAACGCAATTGTTCTTCCTTCGCCTTGTTTAAGAATAAATTCATCAGATGCAGTTTCTGTCACAACACCGCCGCTTCCGGGATGATGGGTGAGGAAAGCAATATAACCCGGAAATACTTTGCCGGCAGTATCTGCACTTTTAACGTCAACCTGAACTTTTAATTTTACAATTTTACTGTGAATCCCAACAACGATCGGTACAGGATTGTTAATCAGGTCATGCCATTCTGCGACAGTTTTACCGCTTTCATCCACACCAACAATCTTAACATTATTGATTTGACCCAAATCAGTATATTGTTGCCCCCAAAGAATATTTGAATACGATATCAATGACCCGATTTCAGCTCCCAATGGAGGCGCGTCTGACATGACAGTTACTTTATCACGCCGAATAGTCTCGATAACACTCCGCGCCATATGATCAATATTTCCAGCGCCGGTGATACCACGCGCTATCGCTTCAAGGCGGGAACGAATCGTACGCACTGTTTCTTGTTGAGCAGAAGGACTATCAGCTCCCAATGGCACTACTTCAGGTTTTCCTCCCGTTACGATAAATTGGTACATATTGCCGGTAATATGTACTGCGCCGTCAGGCGCTTTATAGATACTGTCTTCCATTCGATCACCGGCGCCGCGTCCTTTTCCCGTTTGAAGAACGTGTAAAATATCTTCGCCGGTATCATGGTTTACAACAAACCCTCTAAACAGGGCGCCGTATTTCGGGTTTGAACGTAAACTTTTTGCCAAATCGCGTAAAACTGAAGCCATTTCCGCTTCTTTTAGTGCAAAAGTCCGCGACGGATCGTTTAATAAACTTGTTTCTATATAGAGCTGAAACGGACGCTGAGGATCATATTGCTGTAATTGAGCAAGGATATCTGTAACACTTGTATGCTGCATGACGAGCACATCGCTAACTTCCTTAGGAGACCGATACGTTTTACGCGATTCGACATCCGGCGATACATATGAAAAAATTTCTTTCTGCCCACCGGCATAATATGCAAGCCGTTGCCGTAACTCTTCCATCAATCGAGAATACCGTTGGATAAAAATATCTTTATCTTGATCATTATAGGTATTCCAATCTTTCATGCGTTCAGGGCGAACATCCAAGACATAACCATCAAAATCGAGTTGTTTCTTTCCAAGTTCATCAACAAAAAGCAATGCATCAGATACACCGGAAACTGTTACCCAATCACTGCTTCCTTGTACAGCAAACACTTTAATACCTTCGCGGCGAGCAAGTTCTATCATTGCCATATAGTAACGGCGTGTATTTGTGCCATGAATTGTATTTTTATAGACTAGCGGATCCGTATTCACATAAATCGCTGTATGCCCTGATGCACGCAATGCCGCAAACATTTGCGGTAATTTTTCAGCCGGAATGTTGGGTGACCACGGATTTTGGAATACTGAACCTAAATCAGTATTTTCTGTAATATTCAGACGGTTTCTCCCATCAATAGAAAGCGTAAACTTTTGATTATCCGGCGCAAAAAACTGATTTCCGAAAATTGATGCGGCATTTACCACAATGCTCGGCTGTTTGTCTTCTACTAAAAGATTTTGCCTCGACGCATCAAGCCGCGCTTGTATCACGACTGGTTTTCCGGATTGATCCGCATATCCTGCAAGGCTTGGAAAATCGCTCAGTTTAAATACTGCCGGAGCAGATAAATCACGGTATATTCGTTGAGTAACATCGGACATATCTTTATACCGTTCATATTCAGCCGCATTTAATGTTGCTTTGACTCGTACTTCATTCCCAATGATTGTTATTTCAAATCTATCGCCGGCATTTTTAAATTCAACGCCCCTGAATTGCGCCGCGGCAATCGGATGTTCAACGAGAATACGAAGTTTGCCCTTTTCAATCGTTGCCGAATATTGCGTATTTTGTGCTAATCTTTTAAGCGGGGCTATTGCAGATATATCTGCCTGCCAACTGATTGGATTAAGAATTGTGTTATTCCATTTCTGCACTTGTTGCGGCGACAAATCCGGTTTTTCACCTAACCCTCGGAGAAAATCAACAACCCATGCAAAATCTTCCCTGAAAACTCGCGAAACGGAAGTGTCTTCAGCGGTTCCAACTGCTACGGTTCCATATTGGCTTTCAGCATGAATTGCTGTTTGCGTACGCGCATCAATGACAACGGTTCCAGCCGGTGTAACTTTTTCCGGTACACGCCCTTGCAGGCTTTGGCTGAGAATATCCGGTTTCGCATCGGTTCCTAAGATGACCGCGTTTATTGGGTTAAGGTTAGGGTCAATCGGCTGGACTGTTTTATCGCCTTGCAACGATTGACTGGATGCTCCGATGAACGTCCATAATAAATCGGGATTGCTCCATATGCCGGTAAGTGTCCGCAGTGTTTCAGACGCAACAAGCGATTCCAAAGATGTTTGTATGCCTGTTATCGGGCGGGTAGAATAAGAAATCCCTCCCTTTTTTGAGTTTCCCGCGTGAAATTTCTGAATATTAGAAAACAAGAACTTCGCCTCATTGATCAATTGTGCCCGCTCAGAAGAATCAGATGTAAGGTACGCAGTTTGAATTAAGAGATGAATATAACCAATAGTTGCCTCGAACTGTACGGACATAATATTAGGCGAATCCCAATCAATCGGCTGGGTAAGAAAATCATCTCTAAAAACCTCATCAAAAAATTTCAAGCCGACCACCGCATTTGATGGCTTAGCGATTCGTTGCGCAACAAAACTTGGCGTTAATGCAACCGGTTTTGCTTCTTGTTGTCCCGGAACATGTTCGACTGCAAAATTATTCCTTATGTGATTTATCAGTTTTCGAGTAATGTCAAGCCGGGTTGCGAGAGGAAGGTGATCCATGGTTAAAACCATACTGCCTCCCCATGTAAGGTTGTCAATAGCAATACCTTGTTTTGTTTCTCCTGACCGGTCAAGATTAGGCTTAAAATAAGTACCGCGTGCATCATCGACAAACAGAGTGCGCAACATTTGCTGGTCAAGCAATAAACGCCTGTCTTTATAAATTTGCATACCGGTAACGCGATACGCAAGGTTCAAGAGGTCATGCACATCGGCGTTGTGTTCAGAAAAAACAACTTCCATTGGAATACTCTGAATTTTGCCGTCTACAATTGTCGGTTTAGACCCGCCCTGAAACAAACCGTACCGCACATCCGCTCTATCAAGCACTTGTTTATCAAGAACATACCGCATAGATGCAAGCAGTAGTTCACCATTCCTTCCTGACAAATACGACCGGTCATTAGTTACATCCATATACGCAAAGATTGATTTAAGTACCCACGACGTATTTCCCATCGGTGAAAGAGCCGCCTCGTATCCTGTCCCATCGGTATTATAACTAAACCGTATAACACTATCTAATCCTCGCCCTCTTTCATATTCCATTATGCGGAAAAGAGCATCGACTTTTCGTTTTGCTTTTGCATAATCCTTATTTGCTATATCCGCATAGACGCTGAGTGATTGATCATACCCAAACACCCTTCCCGGTTTTGCAAGGAACGGATAATCCTTATCGGACTCGTCACCATCATAGCTCCGTACCCAACCATCAAACTTTTTATCTCCAGTAAACGCCGGACTGCCTGCATCTATAGTTTGATTTACACTAAACTTCACAATATCTGCCATTAACGTTTTATATTCCTGAGCGCTAAGAATATTTTGCAGTTCCGATGCAAGCTGAGGAGGAAAGACAATATCGGGTTGCCCTTGCACCACACCGGTTCGATCAACTTGCCTGTCGACGTATTGCCCGGACTGCTGAGAAGTTCTGCGAGTATCAGGTTCCATTTGAGGAATTTGAGTTGTGGGCAATGAGCTTAAACTTGCAATTCGGTCTCTGAGAACACCAATCCGGTCTTTGAGAATTTTTGCGCGGTCAGAGTTTACAACCCCATGTTTTTCAAGGCCGGCAAGCTCGTTTTCAGCGGCAGTTAATGCTTTATTCAAAAGGTCTAAACCACCTTGCTGTGCATCAAACAATATGGCTTGAGGAAAACTAGGTTGCGTATCGGTTACGCCAGTATACCGTGAAATATCCGTAACGGGAGAACCGTCATCAGGTACAACTGGCGGCTGGTAAGACACATCGCCCACAGGCAAATCAGGGCGCGGCCCCATTGATGTTGCGCATCCGCTTAATGTCTGCAGTAACATTAAACCCGCCATAGACGCCAACGTAACCCGAGCTGTCCTGCCAGGTTCTCTTGATTGCTGTTCATATGCCGTTTGTCTTTCAGCATATTTCAGTTCAATTTCGCGAACTTTAACGCGGCGGTTCTCTGCCATTGTGTTCAGTTCCTGCATTGCTTCTTCATGGGACTCAACACCAAGCACTCGTATGAGTTCTATTGAAGAGACAAGCGGAATAACCGTATCTTTTTCATCACGCGCTTTGATTAACGCAACAGGAGTCCCATTTTTAGATAAAACATAGACCTCGTCTCTGCCAACGATTTCATCGTTTATCATTTCACCCTGTGATAACGGACCGATCCATTTTTCAGCACGAGACAGCAAATCAAGCCTCGTCGCATCACCTTCATTATTACGCACAAGACTGAACCCGCCGATCTGCGGGTCGCCCTGCATATAGGATAATGAAAAAACTCGTTCGCTTTCATAGCGCACTGCTTCACCTGCCAATGAACCGTCTTTCTGGCGAATCGGCAATCCCGACCGCGGGTCAATTGCCACTTGCTGTTGGCCTCGATTTACAACTTCAACAGGCTGTCCATTGCGAAATTTTGTTACTGTTTGGCGTCCGCTAAGGTTAGCAAATGGTTGTCCCAGCTGATTATACCGAATATCGTGAGGAATAATCACTTCGCCTGTATAATCGCGGTTTGGCTCGGTACTATTGACCTGAACCGGTATAAGGTATTTTTCCAATGCATTTTCTGAAACAGCAATTTGGTCGAGGAATATCTTCGATAATAATTGCGGAACATTTTTATATGAATCAAACAAATACCGCGCTAAAAGTATTGACGCAGTGGTTTCAGTATTTTCATTAGAAGCAAGATAACGAAGCATATCGAATTTTGCGGCGCTGATGTAAATTACATTCACGGGGATATTCTCTCGAGGGCGTGCTCCTATAACAATTGAAAAACGGTTTCGAACGTCACGTGCAACATCTTCACCTAAACCGCTCGCAAGATTATTGAATGCACCATCAAGCAAACGCCTCACCGTAGGGGTATCTGTCAGAATCGGATTTTGCTTAAAGATATCCGAACGGCCGCCATAGAGCAAGATTGAATCTGCCGGCGGTTCTCCTTGGGCTAATTTCAATTGTGCTTCCACATCGTCCAGATCACGTTTTATTGTATTCAGTATATTGTTGACGAGTACTGGAGAAAACAACTGCAAATTTGTTGCAAGCCGTCCCGCTTCCTGTAAAAAATCCCGAGCAGTTTCAAAATCAGACTGTTCACTGACAAAAAGTGATGCTTGGGTAATATAGGTTTGCACAAGCCGCATCATTGCTAATTGGTTCTGGCGCAATTGCTCAAATTTATGAGGAGGCAAAGCGACAGGAATACTGTATCCGAAATTATCTCCGGATAATACAATGTCCCGTGCCTGAAATCCATTTTCAAGCCGGATGGGAGCACCTGATTTTTCCAACGCTTCCGCACCGAATTGATACATCCGCAAATCCGCAGGCAAACCTGCCCTTTCAAGGGCATCTATCTCATTGGAAATTTTTCGGGACGTAGAAATATAACTGTCAACGAATGTATCGGCAACACTTTCAAAAAAAGTTTCGGATTGCGGATCAATGCGATCCGTATTGATGAAAATTGTCTGCTGGTCATACACAATGCCTTCGTCTCTGTATCGGTTCCTGTTCAATTCATCAAAAATATCGAATTGGCGCGGTTCAAACTCAGCAGTCTTAAGACTAATTACGATATCCGTTACGCCTGCTACAGGAACTATATTGCCGGCAATATACCCGGGAACTGCCAACAATGCCGGTATATAGAGATTGGCTGGCACACGGCGTAAAAGTTCTTTATGCAACAGTCCGATTCCTCCAAACAGCTCAATCTGACGAATATCCTGTTCAGTTCCATCAACATAATTCTTCAGTAAATCAAGGTCATATTCAAACTGTGCGAGAGATGGTTGGCCGCTTAAAAATTGTGTCGTTCCTAGAAATTCGGCTATTTGCCCTATAAGTGCCTGAAGCTGTTCTATCGCCTGTTCCTGTTGCCCGCTATTCCAAAGAGAACGCACAGAAGAATACTGATCGAGGAGTTGCTGGATTTTCACTATATCAGGATGCGCTTGCTCATCAAATTCAAGCGGTTGGCGCAAAAATTCAATAAGTGCACGGATTGTATCGGGGTTTTGGTTAATAAACTCACGTGATGCATCGATACGCATCATGCCGGAGAATTCTTTATTAAAATCATCCACAGCTTGAACAACTGAAACTGAAGAAGCATGCTGTACACTCATTCGCAACTGATTGAGAAGAAACGTTTCATAGCCTATTTGTGCCTCTTCGGTAGTAATCGTTTGCTGTATTTCAGGTTTTAAATCTGTTGTTTTCAGAGTATCCAATTCTGTCTGCCGCTCATCCAATGCTCTCTCGCGCATTTCGATCAAACTTGAGAATCGCTTCAGTTCGTTTTGAATAATACCTAATTCACCGGAGCTTTTTACTTCCTGATCCGATATCATCCAAAGAAATTGGATATCTTGTGCGGTAAGTACCGGAGCTGATTCTGCGGCTTGAGGCTCACGCTGAGCAAAAAACACTTCCAAACTATCTCGATGCTTTTGATCAGACAGCTCATCGCCATATTTATTTAAAACTGTTTGGAAAACAGCTTGCTTACTTGCCGGTGCTAAATTTTGCCATTCCGACTGTCCCATAATCACTAATAAATCAAATAACGCATTGACAAACACATCCAATGAATCGTTCGATGTCCATTCGGAAAAAATGTCCTGTACGCGCCGAGTCATCGAAAGAGAAATATCTTCATTATAAATATTTGAAATAAGATTTACCCACGATACATCGACGTTATTCTGAATTGCTAAAAGCGCCGCCAACCCTTTTTGCTCATTGAGTGTTAGCGATTGCCATATATCAGGCTGTTTTTGTTGAATGTAAGCGGCAATCGTTTCGTACAGCACTCTCACTTGCATAGCATTTTCGCGTTGCTGAATATAATTGGCTTGAGGAGAAGTTCCTGCCTGAACTGATCCATAATCAGCAACCCCAACACCCACTGAAACCGATAAACTCTGCTGGTAAGGCGAATCAAGCATCAATTCATCAAAACTTCTTTTTCGGCCTTGAACAAGCACTTGATTGAGAAATGCCGCCTCGTCATTCATTCGAACAAGGTATGGCAACCGTTTTGGAGCTTTCTCTCCATCGCGCAACATAATGCCTAATCCCTGACCGGGTTGGAAATACACTTGAATTTGACCTGCATAATGCTCCATCCGAGCCATAAGCTGGCGATATTCATATACGCTCAACTGTACCTGTTCTCCATTAGGATACGTAACGACATAATCGATGGTGCCTCTATTGTTTAATTGCTGAGTTGCGCGTTTGAGGGAAACGGTCATTTCTCCAATATAATTATCCAACAGTTTTTGAAGTTGCTGAGTATAACTTACATATTCTTCGGCTGACGAATTCGGATCGAAACTGCTGACCGCTTCAAAAATTTGGTCGGGAATAAAGTTTGTCCCAAAAAGCCGGCGAAGAAAAACATAATACTGATGCTGAACAGGAACATTCGCATTATTGACAACAGACCATAATGACTCGACATCCGTTGCGGCTAACGATGCAGGTATTTCATCGAGATTCATGCCTTCCAAATAACGCTGGCGCTCAACCATCAATAAACGCCGAAAATTTGTAAAGCTTGAACCGAGAAGTATATCTGCTTTATTTGAAGCAACAAGTTTATATGCCGGTTCCTTTAGTGTACCGTTAAAATTAAAATATGATTGCGTAACGGCAAAAACCAACGGCAACTCCGGCATTTGCAATTGTCCATAGAGTTGTTCCAAATCCCCTACTTGCCTGATGGGCGCACGCGAACGAAGCTGTACAATTGCTCCGGCAATAAGTTCCGCACGCTGTGCATCCAAAGGCCGTCCTATTCGTTCCATTCGTGACGTAATGATTTGTTGCAGTTGCTCAACGGTCAATTGATTTATATCGAACACATTAGTTTCAGGAAAGATTGTTCCTTGCGCCGCATATGCCATAGAAGCGGCCATAAGGCGTACAGCCGCACCGGAATTAGTAGCAAGCAACTCCATGACACGCCCGAAAACAGCTTTCTCGATATACAAAGTTTGTGTAGTACGCCCAATCTGTAATAATTCTTGATATTTCGCTTCGTCGGAAGGATAAAACGGCGCTTGCAGAATAACAATACGCATCTGTTTTTTTATGGCGTTTGCTATTATCGGGTCTATGGTGGCTAAAAACTGCAAGGCACGATTCATTAAAGAACTTACTTGCACATTATTCGCCTGATTATTTATCTGCCCGAATTCATTTGCGGCATCTTGTCCATATACCAAGAGATTTGCGCGCACACCTCCCGAAACAATTTCCACTTGAGACTGCTGAATTGCCAGTTCTTGTTCTTGATTACGGTTAATAGCTTTATCACGGTTTTCATTAAATGCTTGTTCAGCCATTTTAACAACTGCGGCAAACTCGTCAATTTCTTGGCGAGGAAGCCCTTGTTGTTCGGCAGTAATCTGGTCGTTGATTGAAATATTGTAAGCTAATCCAAAAACGATTGCGGAAAGATTATCTTTCGTAAGCGGCAGGTCTCCTTTTAAGCGCCTCATCCCGACTGTTCGAACCGTCGTATCACCTCGTTCTATTTTTGCACGTATTCCTTCGAACAGCCACTCCGGCTTTCGACCCGGAGCAGTATCGCCTTCAAGCGCCCGTTGAATAGTTCTCAAAAATTGTATACGCCGATTAACCGCTTGCAATTCGGTATTCGTACGCTGTTGTAATGTATCGAGGGATGCTGTTGCAACACGCAATGTCTCTTGAAGGCTATTTATTTTATTGATAAGTTCATTGCGAATCTGCGGGTATTCATCGAGTTCTTTTCGCCTCTGGGCTTCAATGGCGGTAATCGCAATTCCATTTACTTCCACCGGTTTAAGGGCTTCTTTGGCACGATCCAGTTCAGCGAGAGAAGCGGTCAAAGAGGCTCGAGCATCAGTACTGTTCGTATAAGATGAAATTTTATTTTTGATAATTTGAATTTGCCGCTCAACTGTTGCGCGATTCGGATCGGCAGGAATAAGAGTCCTTTCTAGATTTCTGATGCCGAGCACATCATTCAGCATGTTATAAAAAGTAGCGGCCGTTTGAGGTTGCGACAGTCTTTTCATTACTGCATCAACTGTCGTTTTGCTTACTATTCGTCCCGATGGAACACTTGGGAAAAAACGGTCAATCAAACGCGAATCAATACCCTCGGGCAAGACATTAAGCAAAGCCGCAACATCTTCACGCGAAAAAATGCGCCCAAAATCAAGGCTATGTATTTTTTCCGGGTTCTGCGCAAGAATGCTTGCCAACCGTGCATCCGTGGCACCCGAAATACCTGCCCATTCTGCAAGCACAATGTTCATCCCTTGAATACTGCCTGTTTCGTACAACCGGGTTGCCATGACACGAAGCATTTCACGCGAAATATAATCAAGCAGAAGTTCTCCGACCACTTCATCCTGTCTGCCGATTATTTTTTGATATGCGACATGCTGAATTTCAAGTTCATTGAGACGCGCAGTAACGGTATTTGCCCGATTTTTCAATTCTAATTTTGCCGTTTCTATTTCCCTTTTCAATCTTTCTAACTGCTCTTCCTGTTCAACTTGTTCCCTTTGTAACCGCTGTTGCTGTTGCTGAGCATTTGCAATGTGCCTGCCTACATTTTCACTATATGATGCGGCGGCTTCTTGTAATGAACTTTGTTCCAAATTCTGTTCTAACACACCAGTCAAACGGCGCGATAAGCTTGCTTGGATGACGCCAGCCGGAACTGTCTGTAATGATCGTTCCCATTGATTCTGTAATGCACGGTACTGCATCTCCCTGACAACATCTTTGCTTCGCGGTACCGATTGAGGTTCAATACGCCGAACAAGAAACCCAGACGCATCATAAAACGCATCCGATGAATCTTCTGTAACACCCGGATATGGCGTGCCGTCCGATTGCTGTTGCTCGTTAGCCGTAGAGTAGACAAACTCCTGTCCTTGTTCATCCAAAGAAAGCAGTGTAATCAGATAGTGATTGCCGGTTGCTTTATCATATGCATAATACGTATTAGTTGCGGTACGATTGGATACTGACACATCCAATTCTATTTCGCCCGACCGTGATGAAAAACGAAGCACATGCTCTTCTACAATTGCTCGATTGAGGAGAGCTTGCCTTTGAGCTGTTTGATGCAGTAATGGTTTATTCTCATCTATTGAACCAGCACGTAATTCCAAAGCGGCAAGGTGTTTATTTATTATACGCTGGAATTCTTCTAATCCAGCCGGCTTACCATCTTCTTTCTGTTGGATTTCTTGAATTTCTGCAACAGTTTTTTGTACTGCCTGATTAAACCGAGAATTGCGCACCGCTTCAGGAGCACTTGCCAATGCAGTATTTATGATTGATTGCCACAAATCATATCTGAGATAATCGCCTCTTTTGTTGGAACCGTGCAATTGAATCAAAGCGGCATTGATTTGTTCTTCAATTTCACGAGTAATTGCAAAATCAGGGTTAATTTGTGTTATAACTTGTACCGCCTGATCAAATTGAGCCGGATAACTGTTCCCGATGATAATCCGTGCAACTCGTCCGGTAAAACGCCCTTCTAGTTCTTCTTTAACACGGAGAAGAGAATTGATTCTCTTTGCCAATTGCTGCCGGACTTCTTGATCATCGGAAATTCGATCCAAAATATAGGTGCGAAGAACCGATTTTTCTCCATCGCCAAGCCGGGTAGATAATTCCAAAACAAGCCCCTCATCATTGGAAACACCGAGGTTCCTGCCAAACTCATTTCGCAACAAATCGATAACAAGGGAATCCGAACCACTCCGTTGAGCGGCAAGAGAACGATCGCTCAGCTCAAAAGAACTCTGAATATTTTTACTGACGGTTCCGATTTCTTCAGATTCAGCCGGTTTGCGCATAATAGCAAAGATGTATTCCGCGCTATCTATCGGACGGGTAACAATACCTTGCAATGTATCAGAAAGTTGTATGACAGCACCCGGCTGAATTTGACCGTTAAATTCGCCTTCAGTCAGGCGCGAAAGAAAATTTTCGAGTGAAGAAAGCGATATAGTGGGATCAATAATCAATGTGCTTATTTCTAAACCTTCTAAGAGAGAGGCTAATTCTGCCGGTACATTTTCGCGGCGAATCCGGCTTGTCTGAATATCGTTGCTACCGGCCTGCCGGACGATTAAACTTTGTGCGAGGAATGCGGCAAGCCGCTGGTTCAGATTGCTTGTTACAGCAAACCTGCCTTCAGTATCTTCGACAAGAACCCCCATACTCCGAAAATCATTAAGATAGACTTTAAGCTCAGCCATCGTAACCGACGTGTCGGGAAGTGCCGATTGAATATCGGCAAGTATTTCATCCGTTGTTTTTGGAGTTGAGTAAACACTGTGAAGAATGACGGTGCGGATAAGGGCAAAATTCTGCGCAAGCCGGCTTGAACCGATTTGGCTCATGATATGAGTGGTTATGCCGTCGCTGAACTGAATGACTTCGAGAATATTGTCTTGAATATCTTCAACGACGGTACCGCCCTGTACCTGATCAGAAAACGAAACATCAATTGCGCCGGCACCTTGAATAGTAACATTAGCAGAAAAATCGCGTCCACCAATTCCCATGCTTACTGAATTCACGTGAAGAACATCTTGATAACCGGCAATCTGAATGACATTATTAACCGCTTGAGCCAACTGAGTTTCAAGACGGTACCCGAGCGCCGCTTGCTCTTCGCGGGAATATTGAGCCATTGTGTTCATCCACTCTTTATGAAGAGCGGTTGTGCTTAAAAGAAGTTTTAGTTTTGTTTTCAGCACTTCAGCACGATCTCCGTAAACAAGCGGCTGATCCGCCAACCATGACGCTATTTTCAGCGTGCTTGTATTAGTAGCAATCATTTGTTCAAGAGGAGTCTGGAAATTTTGCAGAAGCGATAAATAAGGGATTGACGCAGGGTCATTTTCCATATTCGGTGTAACCACAACATAGGAGACTGCTTCTTTTTGAAGCATTTCAGTAATCCCTGGCGTATGAAAACCGCCCGCAATCAAGACGATGGTATCTTGATTTTCTTGCTTCATTAAACCGAGAGTATTTTTTACGATACTCTGTTCTCGTTGATGCGCAACTTTATAAAATTCCTCAAAATGGGAAAGATTTTCTTCTACTTCGGCTAAATTAAAATTATCAGTCACCGTTACTGCGTAGTTATTCATAGCATGCTGTATAAATTCGCGGATGCTTTCACAGGAATATTTCTGGCGGTAAGAATGATAAAGGGCTATTTCTTCCCGAGTCATTTTTAAGTTAGAAAACTTGCTAATTAAATAAACAAAATATGAAAGTTCATAAAGGGTGCGCTGGTCATTAGAAACAATAAGGGTATCATAAATTGATTTTGCAAGCAGTTGTGTTTCAGCAAGCGCTTTGGAGCGGTCTATTTGAGAAAATGAAGAGAGGTATTCAATATAGTTTTTTAAATTTTGGAATTCATCGATTGAAAAATCATTTTTTTTGAAAACTTCATTAAGATAGAAATGATATTCCTCTGGTGTTACCTTTTTTGTCCGAAAATTAAATTCTCTCGCTAATAAATCCGATGATTCACTTTCAGGGAGTTTGCCGCTTAAACGCCGCACAGCGATATAACGTTCAGCATCTACTCTTGGAAAATTTATTTTTGACTCCAGATCAATAACACTTACCAAGCGGGTAAGATTTTCCAATTTGTCATATTCGATAAGATTTTCTTCGGCAATGTGAAGCAACCCTTGGCAATAAACAACAAAATTGAGCTCATTCCTATGAAATTCCTGCACAAGATTATCGAATTGGTACAACAACGGACTGTATATTTTCGCTTTAAGCTGATTGAGGTTTTCCTGATATGTATCACAAAATACGGTAAGTTTCTCTTGATACGGTATCGACCGTAAAAAAGCATCGAGGTTGCTACGGTATAATACATCGACTTCAACCCCGCGGATTTTATATACATCAACCCCATCACCGCTATTTTCAACAATGGAAAAATATTCTGTACCGTCTATTTTTCCACTTTTAAGAAAATACTCTGAAACTTTCTTCTTAATTTCCTTATCGGGAAACCGGGAAAATTCAGATGTATCAATAATGCCTGAAGCGCCTTCAATGCCAATGAGCGAAGTATCGTATGAATCATGGAGAAAACGAAGGATATGGGAAAGGTATTTTTGTGCAGAGTAACTGGTATGGGTATCCTGAATGTGAATTACCAATGAATCAGTTTCACCGGCATATCGTTCTTGAACAGCGCCCAGAGTATTCGGTATTTTGAGCGTATCAGATGTGATACCCTTTTCTTCGTCCGCCCAAGCGACCGAACTAAAAGCGAGAGACTCAATTAACAGTAAACTGAGTATTCTCTTAAATTTTTTCCCCTCCGGCGCGATAGAAAAAAATTTAATTTTGTTGTTTCCGTTCATGGCAGTACAACTCCATTTAGTATGTTAATTTTAAAAAATAACGTTCATAATACAATAATCCTAATAGACGCAAAGGGACCTCATCCGGACTTTTTGTTACAGATGATATAATTTTTACGCTTTTTCTTTAATTTTCCGAGTTTATTCCATATTCAAATTATAGCATAATTTACTGGGATGCCAAAGCAGGAAAATCAGTCTTTGCGATCTTTTTGTATGTTATAAACATACAAACAAAAAGCCATGCCTGTTTTATCTAGAATAAACTGTTTGCATTTAATAAAAAAAGAAGGTAAGTTAGACATGATTATATCGTAGCGGCATGCCGCTTCCCGAAATCAACCTGATTCGTTGATGGACTGATGTAATCATACACACAGCCATACTATCACGGTATGCGTAGGCCCTGGACTGAACCTCAGCCAGGGCCTGTATTCAAATTTGCCTGCTTCATTCCACCGTAATTGATAGCTTGTCAAGAAGAGTCCCTTCGACTTTGAAGAGATCAATGATGGATTTTTTGAGGTCAACTATTGCTCGAATCGCATTAAAACGAGCAACTGACAATTCATTTTGGAACTCTAGCACATTATGACTGGTTGATGTGCCATTTTCCAATTTTTTTATTTCTGCCGCAAGCGCCTCTTCGGCCAATCTCTGAGAAACTGCGGTTGCACTGACCCGTTTATAATTGGTTTTGATATTTTGGATCGCATTATCGGTTTCCTGTACAAGCTGTAATTCAATTTTTCTCAGCTCGAACTCCTGTTTTTTTATTTCGTGTTTTGCAATAAAATATCCGCTTCTTGCAGAACGATTACCCAGCGGGACTTCCAATTCAAACCCAACAATCCATTCCCGGTTATCTTCAGAACCGATAGTATCGAAAGTATTATGGTAATCGCTTTCGATACCGTGCAAATTGTATTTTCCGACAAAATTAAGTTCCGGCAATAATTGATTATGAAGAAACCGGGCTTTTACTCTAAATGTATCGAGTTTTTTCTTAGCGATAAGATAATCAGGCCGGTTTTTTATTGCAGTATTCAGGCTTCCGGTAAACGACAGTTCAATGTTTTCATCCGCTGGCTTATCGCGGGGAATGATATGTTTTCTTATGATATCATAAGGATCGCTAAATAATAAAATTTTGAGTTCGTTTTCACTATTCTTAACGTTTTGTTCGCCAATTATCACGGACTCTTCGCGCAAAGCAACGCCGGATTCCGCCTGTGTAATTTCAATAGGAGGCAATATTCCTACTTTTACTCTTTCTTTATTGTCATTGAGAAGCGTTTGCGCCAAAATCAAAGATTCTCTTCTGACTTCAAGGTCCTTAATCGCGAAGAAGAGGTCCCAGTATTTATGCTGAACCTCCGCAAGAATACCGATCAGAGTTGCTCTTAATTCTTCATCAGATATATTTTTATTGATTTTTGCCACGGTAATTTGATACGTTGCGGCGAAATTTCCCATATTTTTAAGGAGCGGTTGAGTTAACCGAAAACTTACGATACCCTCATATTCATTTTCGAATAATGTGGTCGTACCCATAGTGCGCAGTGTTTCGTAGCCTATTCCATAACGAGTACTTGTCGGGAGCAATCCGGATAAAGATGAATCAAAAAATAACTCTTCGCTTTGTGAGCGCTGTAAACCGGTAGAAAGACGAGTCAACGAAGGGAATGGCAGGATTTTATCGGTATAATTCATGTCAAACGAAAACAAAGGGTCGAAAATACCACGCTGATTGGTAATTTCCCATTCTCTGATCAGAGGGTCCTCCTTTTGGAATGCAATATCGACATTGTTCTTGAGCGCTAACAAATAACAATCATGAAGAGAGACAGCAACACTCTCCTTTTCGGTATCTTCGGTGATACCCCAAGAAACCGGCTGATTGTAAAGAAACAGAATACATGCAAAAGCAAAAAACAAATTACGCATAATAAAAATTACGTTTCACTTTTTGAGAATAGCAGTGAGGTAAAAAATAAAGCAACCGCACGAATTTACCGTTTTGAACCGAGCATCGGGCGCCCTTTTTTCTTGTCCAAAAGCCCCAGAACTCCATGCTTTTGAAACCGTCGGTAATTTTGGTAAAAAACCTCTCTGGTCAGATTATATTTTTTACAAATCAAACTTACATTAGGACGATCCGATGTCGCGGCATCTCTAATAATTTCAAGGCGAATCTGCACTGGGTCATTTTTATTGATAAAGCTGTCTAAATTGCAGAATTGTTTTCTATTAAATTCCTGTGAATCCGTTTCAATGTAATCGGGCAGGCGCTTCTTGGGGCTCAATTCGCCTTCCTCGTCAAGCTGCTTTTCTAATTCATGCAAAGGACGGTCAAACAAACCGATAATTCCAAATTCGCGTTTCTTCTTATCAAGAATATAAAAATCTTGTCGGCTGAACGTAAAATATCTTTTAAGTTTATTGATGCTCAACTGAGAGTTCGTATATCCTGCACGCAAATATTCATACCGGCTGATAATTTCATCATTTAAAGGATATTCATACTTATCATTCAATTTGATAAACTGCTCACGGAACTTTGCAAGATAGAGCCGGCAAACTTCAAGCACTCTTTTTGGAGTAAACGGCTTTGTAACGTAATCGTCTGCACCGGCTTTCATAGCTTCAACCGCAATTTCTTCTGTTCCAGCGCCAGTGATGATAATCACTTTTACTTCAGGGGCATTTTCTTTGATTTTCTTCAATACCGTAATGCCGTCAATTTTCGGCATCATATAATCAAGCAGTACTAAGCATGGCTCTTCTTCGAGTACGTAGTTGAGTGATTTTGTACCGTCTTCACACACCATCACATCGTATTCATCAGATAACAAGAGTTCTTCTAAAAGTTTACAAATTTCAGGCGAATCATCTACAATCAATATCTTTTTGCGGAACATTATGCATCTCCCAAAGCTTCCACATGGTTTTGTCTATTTTTTACCACTATATTATATCGAATTCTTAGTAAACCACTATACTATGTATACAACTTAAAGATTTTATGTACTCGGAAAAATATCTTTTCATCATTATTGCAAGGGAAAATCAATTACTTTGAGTAACATTCAAGCATGATACAACTGTAATACAGATTTTGCAATTTAAAAGTGACAACAATTTTTAAGCACAATAAAATAACTGCATCAAGTAAACTGCAAAGAGAAGTAAATAGATAATAAAATCTGCTTTCGATAAACATGAGGGGCTCGGACATCAATAAAATTTTCTGCGATTTCGGAATGAATTACTATTACGAAGAATAGCAGTAAATCACTCAGCTTGTTTTAATTTGCATTCGGCAGACTTATTTTTTTGAACTGCAATTTGCAAATCGAATAAAAACTTAATGATTCGATCTTGGACGCGCGATGCAATGTTTATAAATTCAACACCATAATTATAAATATTTTTATCGTCTTCATATGAACTTCTTATGACAGATGCCTGTAAATGAAATGTCTGCAACGCATTGTTTTTTTCATTATACGGCAATGAAAACCGGACAACGATCGAATCATTCATTTGTATCATCCGAGGTGTTTCAAAAAGCATCCCACCCCCACTAAGATCGAGCATACTTGCACGGTTAAATGATGTATCGGCATTCGGATTGGGAGTGAACTGGCTGTACTTAACAGGTAGAACAACAGGTACTCTAAAAAAATTTCTTCGTTCGACGACTTCCATAACTAACCTCGCCTGCTTAGAGTTAAATGGCTTGAGAAAATTCCTTCATTCTCTGATGCAGTTTTCCCTTGAGCCGCAACATTGACTTGGTATGCACTTGCGAAACGCGCGATTCGGAAACACCAAGGATTTGCCCGATTTCCTTGAGCATAAGCCCTTCATAATAATAGAGAATAATAACCATTTTTTCCTGTGTGCTCAGATCGCTTATAGAATCTGCAAGAAATGTTTCAAGTTCTTTCTGTTCGGTATGGGAAAAAGGCGATTTGTGTTTTCCATCTTCAAGTATATCTATTACTTGCAGGGGCTTATCATCATCACCTGAATTTAGAACAGTATTCAGAGATACCAACGTTGTCGGCGCCGCATAAGAAATCCATTCTTCAAGTTCTTCTTCCGATATGTTGAGATGTGCGGCAACTTCTTCATCTTTCGGTTCCCGCCCCAACTGCTCTTCGAGAGCAGAGTATACTTTTTGCAATACTTTTGCTTTGCCTCGTACCGAACGAGGTACCCAATCGAGGGAACGGAGCTCATCTAAGATCGATCCCCGAATACGGGTGGTAGCATAGGTTTCAAATTGAGTGCCGCAATTTATGTCATACCGCTCAATTGCCTTAATCAATCCTATAACGCCCGAACTAATGAGATCGTCGGAATCTATATGAGACGGCATGCTTATAGCCATGCGCCCTGCAATATATCGAACCAATGGAAGATAGTGCAGAATCAACTGGTCTTTCGCTTCTTGGCTTTTCTTACCGGTGTATTCCGTCCATAACTGCTCGATAGACTCCTCAATTTTTTTGGGCCTTTTACGGATAGTTTCACCCATTTTGATCTCCCCTCTTTAAAGTATATTATGAATGTGTATTCGCATTGATAATTTCTTCAGCAAATGTATCCATTTCTTCTTGTGCCAACCGTTCACTAACACTCTCTGCTTCTTCCCGCATTTTTTCTTTCGCTTCGTCTTTTCGTTTCTCTTCAAATTCCAACAATTCGAGTGCAATATCGCGAAAAACACTTTTCAAGAGACAACTTCCCACAATTCCAATAACAACAAGAGCAATGCATCCGCGAAACAAACACGAGACTAATGAATTACCTGCATTCAAAGACAACCCGGCAGTAATAAAAAAAGATAAAAGAGATAAAATTAAGAAACTTTTCTTCAACAACACATTCATGATTCATGAGCGCCTGTAATACATTGTCCAAATTGCGATAACGATATGTTGGCTTCCTGAACATTAACAGCACATAACCTGCTGGCAAGCATTTTAATACTGGCTGAAGGACGGTCAGGAGTATTATTTAGCACAAATGGTACCTGTTTTCTCACTGCTCGTAAAACAGCATCGTCTTTTTGCATAAACCCTATACTCGATAGTGAAACTCCAAGGAAACGATCGCTGACAAGTTTTAGGTTATTTTCAACATCTCTTGCCTCGTTTTGATCCCGAACCATATTGACGAACAGATAGATTTTAGGGGTTTTCACAACCGGCTTTAAAGAGCGAATAAGAACTTTAATGAGCGCATAAGCATCTGTAATAGCAGTCGGTTCGGGTGTTGTAACTACTATCACTTCACTCGAAGCCGACACAAATTCTATGACATTTGGGGCAATTCCTGCCGCAGTATCAATAAGCAGAATATCGATTCGGTCACGCAGTTTATTCAGTTCGCTAAGAAAAAATGACCGTTGTGTTTCGGTAAGCTGAGTCAATTGCTGAACACCTGAAGATGCAGGAATAATTTTTATCCCTGCTGGGCCATCGACAATAATTTCATCCAGGGTTTTATCGCCTTGCAAAACATGCTGAAGTGTAAAAGAGGGTTTTATGCCAAGCATGATATCGATATTTGCCAACCCCATATCGGCATCAAAAATCAGCACACGTTTCCCCATATGCGCCAGAGTTATTGCCAAATTTGTACTGATGCTCGTTTTCCCCACACCGCCTTTACCGCTGGTAACAGCAATAATCCGAACGGATTCTTTAAAATTCTCATGCGCGAGATTACGTAATTTGGATGCTTGGTCCTGCATTAAAACCTCATTATGCTGTTACTGCTGTAAATTTCTTGATACACGCCGCACCTTTAGTGAGAACCTGTGCAACTATCCCTGCAGACACTATTTCAATATCTTCGGGGACATTTTGTCCTGTCGTAATATATGAAACAGGAATCTGCGTGCGTACCGCGATGTTCAATATACTGCCGAATGTTTTTGTTTCATCAAGTTTTGAAAAAATCAGATTGGTGATTGGAAAAATACTAAACGACTTGACCACATCAAATAAATCGCGGTTGCGTGCGCCGGCGCTCAAAACAAGATGCATATCTATCGGCATCGGACTACTCTCGAGCAATTGTTTCATAGAATTCAAATGTTCACTGTCATACCCGCTTCTTCCGGTGGTATCGATCAGAATCAAATCTTTGTCGCGATGCATGTTCAGTTTGATCCTTAATTCTTCGCTGGTACGGATAACTTCAAAAGGTATGTGGACAATTTCCGCATATGACTTGAGCTGTTCCTGCGCCCCGATTCGGAAAGTATCGATGGTAAATAATGCTACTTTTTTCTTTGCGATAAGAGAAACATCAGCGGCAATCTTCGCAATAGTAGTGGTTTTACCGACACCTGTCGGCCCAATAAGAGACATTAACTTTGGTTGTCCCGTTATAAATTCCAATCCATTAGAAAATTTCATCATCCGAATAATCAATTGTTCCAAATATGCCTGTAATGCCGACGACCGCTCAGGATCGCGGGCAAGCAATTCTTTATCGCCGTTTTTATAAATCGCCGCAACGATTTCCGGGTCAACATCCTGCTCAATTAAAAAATTGCACACTTGAGCAAACCGCGGCAATACTGTCTGTTCGATCACTGACGACTGCCGCGATAGTATATGTTTCAGTTCCAGCAATTCATGCTGAATACTCTCTATTTGCGGAACCAAACTGTCGACAGTCTCAATTTTGCCTGAAAACTTTTGCTGTAGCTTTCTATCAAGGTTGCCGAATAACTGTTCAATATGCGATTGAATTCCATTCAGCGAATTAAACTCATTTTTTCTTTCTATTTGTGTTATATCCTGCGGAAACTCGCCATTGTTTTGGATGTTTTTTCCATTCCCCGCACTAAAAAACCGTTTGCCATTCTTACCGTATGCGACAGGCTGGTATTTTTTAACCGGCCTCATTTGATTTGGTTCGATCCCTACAGTTATTTCGAAAAGTTCGTAGGGAGAATCATTATTTTGTATGCTGTCAAAAGGAGATATTTTTGCAGTGCTCAAAATAACTGCATCGGGACCAAGTTCGCTTCGAATTTGATCCATTGCTTCACTTATCAAACGAGCACGGTATTTTTTTAATTCCATGAAGCCGCTCCGCTATTTTAAATCGTTTCACCTGATGGTATTTCTGCTGTTGCATTACGCAATGAAACCATCCCCAACGGGATAATAATAACTTTCGGATCAACCTCGCCATATGACACTACTGGTGTTTGAGGAAGTTTTGACTCAATCATTCTTTTCAAATGGAAACGTATCGCCGGTGAACAAATGACAACCACGTGTTCGCTCAGTTTCGATACTTCTTCAATTTTTTGTTCAATATTAGATACAATAACTTGCATGAAAGCCGGTTCAATGATAATTGATGTTCCTTTTTCTGTCGTAGTTACACAGTCGGCGATCATTTTTTCGAGTTCAGGATGCAAAGTTATAACTTTCAATTCGCTTTTCTGGTTCAAATACGGAACAACAATTGCCCTGCCAAGATGCTGGCGGACAAATTCCGATAAGACATCCGCATCTTTACAGCGATGCCCATAATCGCCAAGCACCTCCATAATAACCGGCAAATTCCGTATGGAAACCGATTCTCGCAAGAGATTCTGCAATACGCGATGTACCGTACTTATTGGGACAAGCGCAGGAACAACATCCTCAACAACCGCTTTATTCGTCTGCTTTAGGTTCTCAATGAGGTTTGCCACATCCTGGCGCGATAGCAGTTCGCTTAAATGCGTACGCATTATCTCTGTAAGATGAGTCGCAAGCACTGATGTCGAATCAACTACCGTATACCCTATTGATTCGGCGTAATCCTTTCTTCCCTCTTCTACCCAAACTGCAGGCAACCCAAATGCAGGCTCTGTGGTTTTAGGGCCGTCCAGTTCTCCGTATGCAGTACCGGGATTCATCGCCAAATACGATTCTGCTTCCAGTTCGCCGTGCGCCACATGTACCCCGCCTATTTTGATTTGATACTCGTTAGCCCGTAACTGAATATTGTCGCGAATTCTAATTGATGGAACAATCATGCCGTAATCGTTTGCAAATTGTTTTCGTATAACGGTTATTCTATCGAGTAAGTTTCCGCCTTGATTTACATCGACAAGCGAAATCAGCGAAAACCCGATTTCGATTTCCATGGGGTCTATTTGCAAAAGTTGTTCCAAGTTTTCTTTTCTGTCGCGTTCTTCAGTATTTTCTTCGTTTTCTTCCTCCACTTCCAACACTGGAGACACACGCGCCATATACCCAATACTGCCGACAATCAACGCTAAAGCGAAGAAAGGTATTTTGGGAAAACCGGGAACCAATCCGAATATAATAAGAACTACTGCCGCGAAAATAGCCGCACGCGGTTTAAGAAACAACTGTCTCCCTATATTACCGCCTAAACTTTCTTCAGAATCACCTGCTCTCGTAACAATAATACCTGACGCAGTAGCGATTATGAGTGACGGAATCTGAGCAACTAATCCATCGCCGATTGTCAAGAGTGTATATTTTTGCAATGCATCACTCACATGCATTCCCATTTGCAGTGTACCGATACCCAATCCGCCGAGAATATTAACAAATGTAATAATAATGCCGGCAATAGCATCGCCGCGAACGAATTTGGAAGCACCGTCCATTGCTCCATAAAAATTTGCTTCTCGATTGAGTTCTTTACGCCGTTCTTTCGCTTCGTCTTCCGTCATAAGGCCTGCGTTGAGGTCCGCGTCAATACTCAGCTGTTTGCCCGGCATTGCGTCGAGAGTAAACCGAGCGGCAACTTCTGCAATGCGGGTTGCACCCTTCGTAATAACGGCAAATTGAATGACTACTAAAATCAGGAAAATAACAACACCGACGATAAAATTCCCGCCGACCACAAAATTTCCAAATACCTCTATTACATTTCCTGCAAACCCTTTAAGAAGAATTTGACGCGTAGTAGCCACATTCAAAGCAAGACGAAACAATGTAGTGAAAAGCAATAACGACGGGAATACAGAAAATTCAAGCGGTTTTTCAAGATTCATTGTCGTTAAGAGGACCAGTACTCCAATAGTTATATTTATGGTAAGAAGAATATCGAGAATGAACGGCGGAAGCGGCATAATCATTGCCACAAGAACACCGACTATACCGATTGCCAGCCCTAAATCGCCGTGAGAAGCAATCTTATCAATCATTTTTGAGTGCGGGCGTTTTGCCATGAGTTATTCCCTGAATGTTATACAGCCGCTTTCGGCAGTTTTTTCTTATTCATCCGATATATGTATGCAAGAACTTCTGCTACGGCACGATACAATTCCGGAGGAATCGCCATGCCGACATCGACTGTTTTAAACAACAACCGCGCAAGAGGTTTGTTTTCGACAATAGGCACATTGTGTGCCCGTGCAATATCTTTTATTTTTTCCGCTATGAGACGAGCGCCTTTCGCAACGACTATCGGCGCCGCCATTGTTACCGGATCAAACCGGATCGCTACTGCAATATGTGTCGGATTTGTAATGACAACATCTGCTTTAGGAATTTCTTTGTACATCAATTTCCGCATTATTTCACGCCCATATGACCGTATTTTGCTTTTTATCATCGGGTCCTGATCCATATTTTTTCTCTCATCTTTGACTTCCTGCTTGGTCATTTTCATATCTTCTGAATACTTCCACTTTCGATATACAAAATCACCTATTGCCAACGCCAGCATTACCAGCATAATCCGCGACACAACTTTAAAAACTGTAAGGCATATATAGTTAAATGATTCCGGAATAGTACGGTCAACAAGCATGACAATATTTATCAAGTCATCTTTGACCGTAACGTAAGCAACCGGCGCAATAATCAACAGTTTGCCGAGGCTTGTGATTAATTTGACTACTTTGTCTTTTTTAAAAATATTTAATTCTGAAAACTTGGGCTTCAGATTACTGAGCTTTGGCTTTAACGTTTCGAAGGTAAAAATACTGCCGAACTGAACCCAATTCGAAAAATATGACAATAAAACAATAACGATCAAAATTGGCATGAGTATCTTCAACTGCATCACAATAGTATCGGCAACAAACGCAATTGAATCTGATTCGTTGAACGGATAATTCATATGATTTATGGTTGATTTAAATACACAGAATATCTGATCGCGCATAAAGGGCCCAATCCAATAGAGCGATAACACAGTTCCAAACACTACAACAACCAACATGATTTCTTGGCTGGATGCCACGTTGCCTTTACTCCGAGCTTCGGATAAACGCTTTGGCGTCGCTCGTTCTGTTTTATCTTCTTTGTATTGATCGGGCATAGACTCTCCTATACAAGATGCAGTATTAGTTCAAGGTCTCTGTATAACCCTGTAATGAGCTGTTTCATAATCACAAAGACAAAAGGAAAAATAACAATTATACCGACAAGCCCTATAAGTATCTTTGCCGGAAGCATCATTATTAAAAGATTCATTTCGGGAATAGCTTTTCCCAATATACCAAAAGCAACCGTTGTAATAATGATAAACGCCAAAATCGGCGCGGAAAATTTTATGCCGAAAAGAAAGATATCGCCGATCATCGAACTTATTTTTTGTACAAGCGGACCGGTAATGGTTACATCGCCAACCGCCGCAATAGAAAAACTCTTTGCGATTATTTGGATAATAAAATGATGCCCGTTCAGTGAGAGAAACAGGAGCATAAAAAGAATGCTGTAGAAATGTCCGACAAACCCAACATCGTCTTGAAAAAACGGATCAACAATATTTCCTTCATGAAACCCTATCAGCCTGCCGAGGAAATCTCCGGTATACCGCATTATTGACATAACGATGGTTGCGGCAAAACCGAAGATAATACCAAGCATCGCCTCTTTGCCAACCAGCAATGCCAACATCAATAAATCGAGTGAAAAAGGGACACGGAGCGTTTCGGAAACAATAGGGTAAATGACCATTGTAAAAAGAATTGATATAATAACTTGCAACCGTATAGGAATTGCGTCATTTCCGAATATCGGCGCAAAAAGAAGCATGGAAAATATTCTGATGAACACCAAAAGAGCGCCGAATATATTCATCGAAAACACTGGTATCATATATGCCTCTTTTTATTGAGCAAGCATAGGTAAGCTGAGAAACAGGTTATTTATAAATGCCATAAGAGTATTGATAATCCATGGCAAACTAAACAGCATGGCCGCAACTACACCGACAATCTTCACAACTGTCATCATCGATTGGTCTTTAATGGCAGTAACTGTCTGAATGATGCTCATCAAAATTCCCAAAACCATTCCGACTCCCAACATGGGGAATGATATTGAAAGAATGACAATCAACGTTTGCCTGCCAAGCCCTATGATCCATTCAGTAGTCATTGTATTACCCTTTTCAGCTTATTGAAACCCCATCGCAATAGAACGTACAATCAAGTACCATCCATCAACCATAACAAACATCAGTATTTTAAACGGAAGTGAAATGACCATCGGCGGAAGAACAATCATCCCCATAGCAAGCAAAACGCTCGCCGTTGCCATATCAATAACGAGAAATGGGATAAACAAGACAAACCCCATTTGGAATGCAGTTTTAAGTTCGCTCGTTATAAATGCCGGGATAAGAGTCGTAGTCGGTACATCATCATTGTTCTTAGGACGAGGCAACCGGCTCAACTTGACAAACAACGCAAGGTCTTTCGTACGTGTATACTTGAACATAAACGAACGAATCGGTTTCAGCCCTCGCTCGAATGCTTCCTTTTCGGTTATCTCTTTGGCTAACAAAGGTTTAATAGCTTCCTTGTTGATTTCGCTAAATACCGGCGCCATAACATACAACGTTAAAAACAATGCCATTCCAACCATTATTTGGTTTGACGGCTGAGAACCGGTAGCTAATGCCCTCTTCATAAATGATAATATTATTACGATGCGCGTAAATGACGTGACCATCGTTAACAGGCTGGGCGCAAGGCTTAAAACGGTCATGAGAAGAACTATTTTCATAGTTGTTGTCAACGGCATCGATTTACCGTCTTCGCTAGCTGAAGTCACAGAAATATTCACGGGAAATTGTGACGGTTCGGAATCCGAATCTTGTGCACCTATTGGCTCTGCATAACTTACCATGCATGATATCAAGCAGAAAATCCCAAGAATTTGTTTAAGCATCTTGAGAGTCCTCTTGAGAAACCGTTTGAAAATCTTCTTTTGAGGCGGATTTTTTATGGAAAATGCTCAATAAAGGAAGAAAATCTTTGCTTCCGAGAGCTTCAACCTTTTTGCTGTCAGTAATTTTATTAAGAAGGTTCAGAGACTCGTGTGTTCCACCGACAACGAGTATTTCATCAAGTAATTTTATGAGGTATATTACTTTTTTATTATCTAAATATAATCGGTCGACAACTTCAAAACAGCGTTCTTTCTTCTGCATCGCAGATGCTTTGTCCTGAAAAATAATTTTAAGGAGCCATGAAACCAAAATAATACAGGAGATAATCACGCTCAGCGACACAATAATTCTTACTAATAACCGCTTGAAATCAGGTTCTTGCATTGTATGAGGCTCTTCGTACTCAAGAAAACCCTCAGTCGTCTGCTTTTCCTGCGGTGAATAGAGATTGTTGTCTACCGTTTCTTGTGCTTCAATAGGAAGGGAATTTATAGTGCAGTAATAAAACACAAGACAAAAAAAGAAGCGGCGTATTCCTAACAACATAACTGCTGAATCTCCTTATTTTTAAGCTCGGAGTACATTTCAGCAATAAATATGCCACTAGGTAAAGTTTACGGAAGACGAGAATATAAATACTTATTTTAATTCAACGGTATATTTAAACAAGTCATAAAAGTGGATACAAGAAGTTATATGAAATGTTTAAAGCCGCTTGTGCTACTGTGGTTTTCTGAACATTGTAGAAAAATGCTACAACTTTTTAACGGAGATTCTTAATGCGCTGTTCTGGCCCAATAATATCAATAATGCGGATACCGAAATTTTCATTCACAACAACAACTTCGCCGCGAGCAAGTAGTTTGTTGTTAATCAGCAAATCAACAGGTTCTCCGGCAAGGCGGTTGAGTTCAATCACTGATCCCGCTCCGATATCAAGAATATCTTTAATGAGCATATTTTTTCTTCCAAGTTCTACCGTCAACTCAACACCTACATCAAGAATCAAATCTATGTTATTACTGCCGCCAGAAAAAGTTGACTCTCCAAGTTGAGAGTATGACAATGGCCGCGCAACAGCAATATCATTTTTTTGAGCCCCTGTTACCGCAGGCTGTGATACGGTACTCGGCGCAGACGTTTTTTTATCGTGATTTTTCAATAACGCATCTATATCGCTTTGACCTAATTGATCAGCCATTTTTTATCCTCCTAATCATATACTATAATTATAATTTCTGCAGTATTTTAAATCCTTTTTTTCTACTTACTAACCCGGGAGATCCAACAAACTTAGGAATTTTTTCGACACACATTGTACAGGGCGATTTTACGGATTTATCAAGAACAACAATATCATCGCGCTGTAACTCCAGCAATTCCCGAATTGTTAAATGAGTACGCCCTATTTCAAATGAGGCCGTTACAGCCGCAGAATATACAGTCCCGACAATTTGTGCCTTTTGTTTTTCATCTAACTCCTTTAAGGCGGCGCCAAACTTATGTTGAGCACTTAACTTGCCAATTAAAGGTTCAAGAGAAATAAAGGGAATACAGATACTCACAATGCCCGTGACATCTTTAATGGTAACTTCAAGCGTAACGGAAACCACTGTTTCATTAGTCGCAAGTATCTGACAAAACTGCGGGTTCATTTCTCGGTCGATTACCGTAAAACTCATTTTTGATACACTCGACCATGCTTCCGCAAGAGCACCTAAAGACTTCTGGACAACATTAGCCATGATCGATTGTTCAATGTCAGTAAATAACCGTATTTCTTCAAGTGTTGTGCCAGCACCCCCAAGCAAACGGTCTACAATCGAAAAAACAAGCACCGGATTGATTTCAAAAATTCCTCTTCCTTCTAACGGTTTCATATCAATAATATTCATATTAGTCGGGTTCGGTAGCGACATTATGAATTCGCCAAATGTCAATTGATCCACAGCCAATACATTAACTTCAACCATTGTACGCAAATATGCCGATAATAAATTGCTTAAATACCGCGCAAAATTTTCATACACCATTTGTATCGTCCGCATCTGATCTTTCGAGACCATTTCCGGCCGTTTGAAATCATAGACTATTGCATCCCGCAAATTGGGAGATGCATTCGCCATATCTGATTTTATTGGCGTTGGGACATCACCGGTTGACACCGCATTTAATAGCGCATCAACTTCTTCTTGTGTAAGTATATCAGCCATGATGCGACCATATTTTTATGGTTTTATTGAATGACAAATTCTGTAAAATATACATTTTTAATCTTACCTGCAATAAGATTGGCATTAACTTTTTCTTTAATTTCCGTACGGATTTGTTTTTTGCCGGTTAATTCTACCAAATCTTCAATATCTTTATTGGTTAAAATCATTATCAGCGTATCCAAAATCTGCGGATTTCGTTTTTCTATTTCCGATGCTGTTCCCGAATCAGTAACTTCAAAGCTTACGCCGGCACGCAGATATCTACCGCCGTTCGTATTCGCAACATTGACAACGAGTACCGGCATCGGAACAATTGTACCGACGTCTTCAACTTTCTCTTGATTTACTTCTTCCTCGTTTGATGAAACGATAAACTTTGACGCTATGAAAAAACCAGCAATAGGAACAAGTATAACAAGTGTTGCGCCGATAATAATCAGTTTCAGATTAGAAGATGACTTCTTTTCTTCAGAAGACTTCGCATTTTTTTCTTCAGCCATGTTTACCTCCGATTATCTTCAGGCTTTCTAACGATATTAGGCTTTTTGTTCAGAAGCATACATTATGCGAAAATCAGTGAAATAAATTTCTACAATATCACCCGATTCCAATAACGCATTTATACTCTCAAGCAACATTCTTCGAGCACGATGTATGCCAGTAGTAGAATTAAATTCGGCCACAGGTTGATTAGTAAAAGTTCCCGCATTGCATGGTGTATTTGTGTTTTCTTCTCTCGGATTTCGCTGACCATTGCCATACTGTCCAGCTCAAAAAAAGCACTCAAATGCAAATGTACTGAACAACTTTTATCGGTCAGTGTATACTCTTGTGAAAGAACGCGAAACAGCGGCCCGGTATATTTTTTAAACACAATAATGTCGTCTTTTTCTAAAAATATTCGTTTGAGTTTGGCATATGAAAGATTATAAGCAATAACAGCTGTAAGAAAATTAGTTCCAACAATAACTCCCGTTATACCAAGTATTACCAAAGGAAGGGCTAGAATATTGAAGATACTTTTTTTCTGAGTTGCAACAGCTGTTCCGGAATGAGCATCTTTTTTACTATCTGCTTTTTCCGGTTCTGAATCCTCAAATATATCTTCAAAAATATTTTCTTCAGCCATACATCACCGTTCATCAGTACTCATGAGATTTTTTACATCTTCCGGCTCGAGGGTAATAAGCAACTCGACACGCCGGTTGCGTTGTTTTCCTTCTATTGTATCATTTGGTTCAAGCGGGCGGGTTTCACCATATGCCGAAGCGATTAAACGATTACCCGGGATACCCAGCTCAGTAAAATAATGCACTACTTCAAGAGACCGAGCGCTTGATAATTCCCAATTCGATTCATATTTTTCAGAAAAAATCGGAACATTATCAGTGTGTCCTTCAACAGTTAGCGTATAGGGCAAATCTTTAATGAGATATGCGATTTTCGAAAAGAATTCTTTGATACTCTTTGATAAACCATATTCACCCGACTCAAAAGCAATAGCCGAAGGGATTCGAATACGCAAAGAGTTAAGCATTTCTATTACTTCAATGCTTCCACCCATTCCCTCTTTGCTCGACGCTTGATCTTTAATATCCTGTGATAAAGCTAAAATAGAGACTTTTTCAGCTTTTTGTTCTTCCACTTTTTTTGCTTGCGTGGAATATCGAATCGAGAATTGCTGAGGCGTATCCATTTTTGCATTAAAAAGAGAAATGTCTCTCGTAGTAAGTATCCCAAGATATGCCTGGAGCGATCCCATCGCTTTGTTAAATTCCGATTCCTGAATTGAAGAAAATGAAAGAAGCAGAACGAAAAAGCAAAGAAGCAGAGTCATCATGTCGGCAAAGGTTACCATCCATCCGGGTGCGCCGCCTGATTCTTCCTGCTGTTTTTTTTTCATGTCTATTCGCTTGCTTTCATAAAACAAGTGTATTAACTGCGCCCTTCCCCCTCAGTAACTCGGAACTTAGGCGCAATATATGCATTCAATTTTTGTTCCACTAACCGCGGGTTATCTCCCGATTGAATGCTCAATATCCCTTCTAAAATAACCTCACGAACTAACCGTTCGTGCTTCGAGCGCGTTTTTAATTTGTCACACATCGGCAAGAAAAATACGTTTGCCGCAAGCGCGCCATACAGTGTGGTGATAAGTGCGACTGCCATTTTAGGGCCGATGCTGTCAGGATCATCAAGTGATGCCAACATCAAAATCAACCCGATAAGAGTCCCGATCATGCCGAATGCCGGTGCGTATGTTCCGCCAGCTTTGAGTATGTTCTGCCCATCCTCATGGCGTTCTTCCAATGCGGCTACTTCACTTTCAAGAATACTCCGTATTGCTTCGGGCGATGTGCCGTCTACAGCCAACTGAATGCTTTGTTTCATGAAATCATCAGTCACATTTCCTGCTTCGTTCTCGAGCGCAAGGATTCCTTCTCTGCGTGCGCGCGTGGCAAAAACAACCATCTGCTGAATAATTTCTTGTGGGTCTCTTTTTTTTGTAAGAAACACATTGGTTACAACTTGAACAAAATTCAGCGCCTGATCCAAAGGGCACACGATAAGAATGACTGCAATCGTGCCACCGAATACAATCATTGCTGAAGGTATATCCACAAACATTACGAATCCGCCTACGCCAGCACCGGAGATAATACCAAACACAACGGCAATAATACCTAATATAATGCCAATAATTGTTGCTATATCCACTTATCAAATCCTCCAGAATCTAATATCGGCTTTTGGCGCAAGAAGTTTATTTCATACAACTGTAAAAAGCGAAAAATTTAACCATATAGATAAAACACAATTTATACCGGAAAACCATTTATACCGGAAAACCATAAAAACAGAACGGCGCCCAGTGTTTAAGCGCCGTTCTGTATAGAGAATGGATATTTCAATTATACGATATTGACTAACTCCTGAAGTATCTCATCAGCAGTCCTAATAATTCGCGCATTGGTTTGATACCCTCTTTGCGCAGTGATAAGAGTTACAAACTCGTTTGCCAAATCCACATTCGACGCTTCTAATGTACTTACGACCAAACTGCCCCGCTGACCAACCAAGGGAGAATCTAATACCGGCACACCGGAGTTATTGCTCTCTCTAAATACACCTTTGAAACTTTCCAATCCTGCGGGATTCGCAAAAGCGGCAAGCTGTAATTGAGCTAATGTTTGGATTTGTCCATTAGTAAAGTTGCCGGTAATAATTCCGTCAGAACTAAAAGTTACGTCTTGTAATTCGCCGCTCGGATATCCATCGGCTTCACTAAACGATGCCGTGGAATCGCCTTCAAACATAACAATTCCCAAAAAGCCGTTCGCACTTCCTGCATCAACATTTATCACAATAGGGTCACCGACGCCTACCGGTGTGATGGTGATTGTGGGAAAATTAAACGAACTGAATGACCCATCAGAATTTCCGATGATTGTTCCCGTAGAAGGCGAAATAGATGTATCCGATTCGCCCGTTGCCGTAACAACGCTGGAAATATCAACAGTATATTCTGTTTGATTTCCTGCATTTTCCCGAATATTGAATTTCATTGTCAACGTATGTGCGGTACCATTGGAATCATATGCCGTAAACGACCGTACATGATTATCTTGAGCGACTTGAGACGTTTGGTAATTACCTGTTGTATTATCAAAAATAGCGTCAAATGCAGTACTTGTGCCACTCGTTGTAATATTGACGTTAGAAATGGCATAATTTGTACCGCCGTCTGCACCTATTACAAGCCGACCGTTTGTAGAAGTAACGTTATTGGAAGTATTAATATTAAATGTTGTCTCCAAAGAATCAAATAAATCGCCAAGCGTTGTTGTACCACTAACAGAAAGAGTCCCTTGTGTAACTGCTGTTCCGCCTACGTCACCGTCAAGAGTTATGGTTTCTCCTGAAGCCAACCCGAGCGTAGTTCCTGACGAATCACGTAAATTAACCAATAAATCGGTAGTGATCGGTCTATGAGAAAATTCATCGGTTGCTGTTGTCGAACCTACACCAAACCCTGATGTAACATTTGAACTCGCTAATGCTGTATTCAAAACCGACAAGTTACTGCTAATCGTTAATGTATTGCTTGCGGCTCCGCTTGTAAACTCGAGAGCACCGCTCGAATTTAATGATACTGCGGAAAGATCGCTGATATCTGCGGCAATTGCCGCGGCAAGATCATCAAGCGTATTGAACGTTAGGCTGGTAGCAGGAGCTGATACCGGTGATGAACTGTATGTATATGTCCCAGAATCGCCAGCTGTAGTAACGGTAACGGTAGTATTACCGTCAACCAATCCGGTCACGAACGAATTTGCGGCTCCTGTAGAAAAAAGGCCGTCCACATCTGTTGCACTTCCTGAAACTTCACGAGCAAGAAAATCTTCAGACTGCAGAATCGTTCCGATTTGCTGTGCGCTGGCATTTAAATTCCCCACAAGCGAAACGTTTTGTGTTGCCTGAGCTGGCAACGTCACCCCTAACGGTACTTGAACCGGCTCAATTTCCGAACCGAGAATGCCGTTGGTTGCATTAAGCCCCAATACCTTGAAACCGCCGTCGAATGTTAAAGTTCCGGTTGAATCAAAGTTAAAATTACCTGCGCGTGTGTAAAAATCTGCATTTTCGTCTCGTACGGCAAAGAACCCATCCCCTTGGATTGCAAGGTCATGGTTTCTGCCTGTCGTTTGAAGTAAACCTTGTTCAAAACTCTGGTCTATCGTGCTGATAATTGATCCCAAACCTATTTGTTTAGGATTTTTTCCGCCGTTAGTACTGCTCGGCGCAGACGCGCCTTCAAGAGTCTGATAGAATAAACTTTGAAACGTTACTCGGGACGATTTAAACCCAACTGTCTGAGAATTGGCAATATTGTTACCGATCACATCAAGCTGAGTTTGGAAGTTCTGCAATCCTGATACGCCTGAATACAATGCTCTAATTGTCATACGTGAATCTCCCTTGTTTTATCTAATTGTTTGTTGAAACTTGAATAATATCTGCCGCAGGCACTTTTTTACCATCAACATCAATTGAGACATTCCCATTTTCAAAGTACACAGACTTAACAGTGCCGGAAACTGTTTCAGAATCGTTGTTTTTCGTTATTACTTTTTTACCGATCAAGCTGGAATATTGAGCAACAGCCTGAGCAGTATTCTGCTGAATCTGGCTATCGAGAAACGATGTAATATTCGTGTTGAGATTTGTAACTTGTTCAAGTTGAGAAAAGGTAGCCATCTGAGCGATAAAATCTTCGTTGCTCAGTGGATCAAGAGGATCCTGATTGCCAAGCTGTGCAACCAGTAACTCAAGGAAATCATCTTTTCCCAGTTGAGATCCACTCGCAGAAAACAAATTCTCGGTTTTCGATGCAGTATTGGTTGTCGGCGAAATTTCCATTTTTTGCTCCTTTAAAATGATGCTTATATTAAATAATCTAACTGTCCTTCGTGAAACCGGCGTAGCGGAGAAGCCGCGCCATTTTTACTAACACTTTTTTCCGCAACAGAATTCCGTGTGGACAAACGATTCAGAAACTGTTTATTTCGCTGTTTTATATGCCCGTTGCCTGTTTGTCCTTCGGGTGAATAACTTGGCTGCTCGGTATCATTCTTTAGCGACACTTCAACTTTTTCAACTTTTACCCCTTGAGCCTGAAGGCTTTTGCGCAATTCGGTCAGATTATTTTCAATAATCTCTCGCACAGTATTGTTTTCGACTTTTATCCGTGCACTCAGTGTGTCATTTTCCATAACCAACTTTAACGATAATGCTCCCAAGGAATCCGGATTAAGCCTGAAACGTATTTCTGAATGGCGCAATCCATCATAATTGCGTAATTGGATTTTACTTTGAATATCCTGAAGAAGCTCTTTTTCATCAAGCCGAACATCGGAATAGCGCGGCAGATTTATTTCTTTTTCAACGGATTGAGAAATGTTCTTTTCCGCTCCGGATGTAGTGCGTGTGCTTTCAAGCGACATGCTGAGGTCATTCTTTACATTCTCAAACAATGTTTTAAACGATGTTTCATCATTCTCACTCTGCGGAATAATCGAATCGATAACTTTCTGCCCTTGAAAATTTGTATTGTTTTGAAAATTTTCACCATTATTAGACATCGTCGCATTGTTTTGGGAAACGTCTGTATAGCCTTGGCTGACAGTAAGATTTGAATGATCCGGCTTTGCATCTTTTGATGTATTCGCACTTTCAGCGATTTGTGTTTTGGCTCCGCTTGACTCGGTAACGATATCAACAGTCTGGTTGAGTTTATTTGAGTTAATCATTGATTCTTTGTATACACCATTGTGTTCTTGTGGAACATCGGTCAACAATTCAGGCTTTGTTTTATCTTTTCCCGCTAAATGTGTTAAATCCGGATTTTTAGGTTCGGTCTCGGCTTCTTCCTTCTTCAGTAAATCCAAAGTTTCAGGGATAGCGGCTTGAAGTTGATCCGCCGTCTGGCTGACAATATTCTCTTGTCCGGCAACTGCAAGTGCTTGTGCTGAAATTGCCTCGATACTCACATCGCTACCAACATCTGTTACATGCATATTAAACAGTTCATTTTCTGTTTCTTGCACCGCTTGATTTTCCGGTGTATCGTTTGAACTGCCATCAATCGTTTGCTGATTTTCTGATTTATCGATTAAAGGAACTGATTCTTCGGGCGCATTTTCGACGGTTGTTTTTGTTTCCGATTCTTTTACCGATTCTTTTTCCGCGCCAGTGCTATTTTCAACAGTTTCATGTAGAGATTCTGTTTTCGAATCTTGCATAGAATTCTTTGAGACCGTATTCGAATCTTTTTCCGGTACGCACATATTTTCCCTGCAGTGCTCATCATCTGTTATTCGGTTTTTGGGTACGCTGTTATGTTCACCAGAAGTCTTGTCTGTATAGATGTCTATACGAGAAGAGTTATTAAAATCGTTACGTGCTGTCTCAACATTGTGCGAGGCATTCAGATTTTTGTCTGTTTCTGATTGCATTTTTCCTGCTTCAAGAAAATATTCTCTAAATGATTTATGTGAAACATTAGGAAGCTCAAAATGTTCAAAACCTGATGCAATGAAAAATGGCTGGTTATAGACAGCACTATACCGATCGATATCTTTTATTTCCATTACATATATCCTTCCATGCTACAAAGTGTTCAATCATACGCCAAAAATAATGGCAATTCGTGTGCCACGCACATCTGAGCTTAAATTAAACAATGCGCCGAGAAAGGATATGCAAAATTTTCCTCAATAAAGAAATTAATTCCACTAGCTCAAATCATTTATTTCTAATACGTTATATACCATAGAAATTAACGAGGCACACGTATGAAGGACAAGTTTTAAAATACCTATCGGCACACAAGAAAATCATTGTGCTGAGGAAGTTGTTGTGGTCGCGAGCGAACGCATCTTTTCGCTTATGAGAGCGGCACGTTTTTGCATTTCAGGATTCTGTGCGGCAAACCCGCCAAGCAGGCGAGCCGCATTCCGTTCCTTCATTAAGGTAAGAATATTGATTATTGTATCATCATCAAGCGCTGATAAAATCGGAGCGGCTTGGACAGGTTCCATAAGAGCATAGACCTTGGCAAGTTTTTTTAAATTCTTTTTTTCGCTCTCTTGGAGAAGAGAAAATTGTTCCTGAGTTTCACGCTGAATCTTTTCCAGTTCACTCCGAGTCGCAAGAAGCTCTGACTCAAGCTTTTTAATGCGCGATGCTTGGAGCGCCAGCTCATTCTCTTTATCTTGAAGAAGTTTACTTTTATCCTGTAACTGATCCATCATTGCACTATATTCTAAATATGCAGTATTTTGCGTTTGCACCTCATGAGTATTCTGAGTGTCCCGCGATTGATTTTGTTTAATCATTATAATTCCAAAAACAACAATTGCCGCAAGAATAATACTGCACAAAAAAATAAGCATTAAAAATAAAACATTCCCGTTTGACCGCGAATAATTCTTAGGCATCATTCGTTTTTTACCTTATTTCATAGTATTTCGATAATAACGTGTTACCGCTATGTCATTTAACACATTGCGTTCCAGAAGGTTTATTTCCTTCGAATACTTTTCAAATTCTTTTTCGCAGAGTTTTTCAATAATTTTTTTGTCTTTGGTTGCTTCAAGCAAATGAAGCCGCTTAATTTCAACGTTTTTTTCTGCGTGTTCTATTTTTTTTATTTGTTTAATTATCTCTCTATCGAGTTTTTCAATAAACTGCTCAAATTGAAGGGCATGAGCAGAAGAAAACGGTTTAGTAGCAAGCGCTTTTAATTCAACCTGTTTTTCTCGAACTTTTTTTTCCATTTCTGTTAATAAAGACCGTTCTCTTTCGAATTCAATTATTGCTGTTGAAAACGCTTTTTCAGCTTTTTCTTCGAGCATTGTTTTCAAATTAAGTACATTTTGCAGTTTAAAAGAAAATTTTTTGAACATTATAACCACCATTTTATTGTGCAGTTGTGTTGAATAACCGAATAAGCATTTGCTGGTTTTCCGCAAACGCTGAGTTCAATGTATAACTCTGTTTTAGAAAACTTTGAATGCGTTCAAAATTTTTTATTGCGAAATCAATTTTAGGGTTGCTTCCTTTCACATACGCACCAATATTGATTAAATCTTCTGCCTTTTTATATGTTGCAAGCGTATCTCTCAGCACACCTGCCGCCCTCATGTGTTCGGGAGGTGTGATTTCGGTAAATAATCTGCTCAGGCTATTCAATACGTCTATTGCCGGATAATGATTCGACGCCGCTAATTCACGGGATAGCACAATATGCCCGTCAAGGATCGCACGCACCGCATCTGAAATCGGTTCGTTAAAATCGTCTCCTTCAACAAGAACAGTATACAATCCTGTTATGGTACCGCTACCATTCTTTCCGGGCCCCGACCGTTCAAGCAAAGCAGGAAGAAGCGAAAAAACTGACGGCGTGTACCCTTTAGTCGTAGGCGGCTCACCAATTGAAAGGCCGATTTCCCGCTGTGCCATAGCAAAACGGGTAAGTGAATCCATCATGAACATGACATTCATACCTTGGTCACGAAAATATTCAGCAATTGCATGGGCAATAAATGCGCCTTTTAAACGGATAAGCGGCGATTGGTCAGATGTGGCAACGACAACTACAGACTTGCGTAACCCTTCTTCACATAAACTTTTTTCAATAAACTCGCGAAGTTCTCTGCCGCGTTCCCCAATAAGAGCGATCACGTTGACATCTGCTTCGGAAAACCGAGCTATCATGCCTAAAAGCATACTTTTCCCCACTCCGCTTCCAGCAAAAATACCCATGCGTTGCCCTTTACCAATGGTAAGGAGCCCATCGATGGATTTAATGCCTGTCCCTATAGGTTCATGTATTGTTTGCCGTTCCATTGGATTTGGCGGCATATTGCACAGAGGATATTTTGTGCTGAATTTGAGTTCCCCTTTCCCATCAATCGGATTACCCAACCCATCGATAATTCTTCCCAATAACCCTATGCCGGCCGGCACCTCAAACGGCAACCCGATCGGGTTTACTAAATCACCGCATGTTACTCCTGCAATATCGGTCAGCGGCATAAGCAGGACATGATTCTCTTTTAAGCCAACTACCTCAGCGATAATTCGTTTTCCATCCCCTCGTTTCTCGATAATGCACATATCACCTATACTTGCTTTCGGACCGGTTGATTCTATAACCAGCCCAACAATTTTACAGATTTTGCCTTTTTGTTTGAGCGGGTCAAACGCCGCAATATTTCTTTTAATAAAGGCATATTTTATGGCAGTCTCATTGATATGCGCGTTTAACTGTTCGGTTCCCATTGGGCTAATTCCTGAAGGCGTTTTTCTACTTCTAATACAATAGTCTCAATCCTTCCGTCGACAACAGCGCTATCAGTTTCTATATAGCATCCTCCTTGTTCGACGGAAGCATCCGTTTCAATTTCTATCTGATCGAGAGGGACATTATGGTTCTCTAACTCTTTTTTCAGCTCATCGATATGTTTTTGGGACGATTGATGAAGCCTAATGAGTATGCCTCTCTTCTCGGGTATCTTATGGAAAGTATCACGAATAATCTGTGATAGTTCTTGTGCCGCTGAAAGTTCCTTGCGTATTATTTTTTTACTCAATGCGAACGCCAATGATATATTTTCCTGCTCCATTTCTTTGTGGAACGTATCGATATAGGCATTCATCTCATCTACTATTGCCTTAACTGTTTGAATTGCCGCTTCATACCGTTGTTTACCCTCATGTTTTCCTTGCTCAAGTCCTTTTGCGAATCCTTCTTCATATGCTTTTTTTTGAACACGTTCAATTTTTTGTTCGATAACTTTTTTTAATTCTTCATCCTGTAAATATTTGTTTACTTTATCAGACACCGCATTGATTTGCTTGAGACTGCCCGGTAATTTGATTACTTTAGACGAGGAGATCATCATCGCCTCCTCTGCCGGCAATCGTTATTTCTCCTTCTTCTTCAAGACGGCGAACAATATTCACGATTTTCTGCTGAGCCTCTTCAACGATAGACAACTTGATCGGCCCCATAAATTCCAGTTCCTCTTTGATCATTTCAGAGGCGCGTGCAGACATATTTTTGAAAATCTTATTTTTAACTTCTTCGCTCGCCGCTTTCAACGCAACGCTAATTTCATTTGAATCAACCTCTTTAAGAACTTTCTGCATAGACCGGTCTTCGACATGAATAATGTCTTCAAAAACGAACATTAATTTCTTAATCTCTTCAGCTAATTCTTGTTCTGTCTCAATTAGCGTTTCCATAATATTTTTTTCTGTTGCACGATCAACAAAATTGAGTACCTCCGCAACTGCTTTTGTACCGCCTATTGCGCTTAAATTGGTATTAAATGTATTTACCAATTTTTCCTTTATTACGCGCTCAATCTGATCAATCACTTCAGGGGACGTTTGCGTCATGGTTGCCATTCGGATAATCACATCCGCTTTCATTTCTTCCGGCAAGCCGCTTAAAAGCTCAGCCGCTTTTTCCGGATCAAGATGCGCAAGAATTAAAGAAACTGTTTGCGGATGTTCTTGCTGGAGAAAATTGCTTAATTGATTGGAATCAATATTATCCAATGCTTTAAACGGGCCGGCAATGCCAATCTGCAAACGGACTTTTTCAAGAATCTGGCCGGCTTTTTCCTCTCCTAATGATTCTTCCAGAACAATTTTTGCGTAGTTTTCGCCACCTTTGGCAATACAATCGTTTGCCATATTGAGCTGATAGGCTTCTTCGAAAACTTCTAATCTAGAATCGCGAGGTATATGTTTTAGCCGAGATATTTCAACCGTGATTTTTTCTATCTCATCTTCGCTCAGTTCTTTAAAAATTCCTGCCGCCGCCCTCGGTCCGAGTGAAATCAACAGAATTGCCGCTTTTTGAATATTTGTTAGTTTTGCCATTGAGTTATTACCCTGTATTAGAAAGAAAACTATTACCGTTTTTCCGTCAACCACCCTTTGAGAATCTGAACAATACTATCAGGATGTTCCTGAGCAATTTTTGTAATTGCATTATGATAAATCATTGATTTCTTGCGCAATGCAAGATTTCCGCTGGGCAATTCTAAGTCTTCAAGCGAAAAATCTTCTTCCACTTCGCCGGGAACCCCTTTAATTAAACGTTTTCCAGAACCTTCATCAATACGGGTTTTTTTGAATAACTGCCCAAAAACAATAAGCAACACTATAATGAGCACAACAACCGACGCATTTTTTACTATCATAATAATAAATTCACGATGTTTTACTTTTTCCAATTCGATCTGCTGAGATTGCTTGTCAGTTTCATTAAAAATAATCTCTTTTACCACAACAGAATCATTTCTTTTGAGATTAAATCCGAGTGCATTTTTAATGATATCTTCAAGCTGGTTCAGCTCCTGCGGATCGCGATCTACTAAAGTACCGTTTGCATCTTGATTCTTGCGAATGAACACTGCGGCCGAGAGCCTTTTAATATCACCGACTGTCTGAATGATTTTTTGTATGCTTCTATCAATTTCATAGGTATTTTTGACCGTTTCTTTTTGATTGGAATTCTCTTCGCCGCCGGAATACCGTTCTGCTTCTTCATCCAGATTCGATGCTGTCCCGGCTGGGCCGGCAGAATCGGAGCGCCCATGGCTTTTTTCTGAACTTATCTGCTCTGTTCGAACGACAGCACTTTCAGGATTAAATTTTTCCTCGGTAACTTCAATCTGTTCGAAATTTAATTCGGCGTTTACCCGTACAATTGCATTGTTCACTCCCAACGCGCCTTCAAGCATCGACTGCACTTTTGTAGAAAGATACATTTCGACGTTTTTCTTGACGCTTAATTGATTATCACTCAGCAATTCCGAATCTGAACCGCCAATGATTTTTGAAAGCATATTGCCGTATTGGTCAATAATAGTAATATGTTTGGGATCGAGCCCTTCAACAGCAGTAGACGTAAGATAACGGATTGCATTTATCTGTTGAGTATCGAGAACCGCTCCCGGACGCATGGTAAGGGCAATTGAAGCAGTGGTGTGTTTTTGGTTCTCTTCAAACAACTCGGTTTCTGGCATTACAATATGCACACGTGCTGAAACAACTTCTTCAATTTGGGCAATCGTTCTGCCGATTTCTCCTTGAATCGCGCGGATATAATTCATCCGCTGTACAAAATCGGTAATACCGAAATTGACCTTATCAAATATTTCGAACCCGATACCTTTGGAGCGAGGAACACCTTCACCGGCAAATTGCAGGCGCAGGTCATATACACGATCGGACGGGACATACACAGTACTCCCCCCATTTTTTAACGAGTACGGCACATTCTCATCACGAAGGCGTTCAATAATTGCCGCGGCATCTTGCTGTTCAAGCCGGGAATAGAGCAATGCAAAATCCGGGCGTTTTGCCCATAAAATCAAACCAGCAAAAACACTTATAATAACAGCAATAATGATACCCAGCGATACACGTTGGTTAATACCAAGTTTACCCCATATATCTCTGAGATATTCTATATACTCAGTTAAATACGGTTTCACTCTTCCTCCTCATGATGCATAAGATGCCTTATTTGTTCTATAGAATTTGCGTAATATCAGAAGATTGTTTCAGCATTTTCTATACCATGCCTACTATTGAGTGAATAATAGTGCAATATTTTCATTGAGACACTTATTTCGGGCATCAAAAAAAAAGCGTAAGATGAGTACGTATTTTCCATCTTAAAATAGGTGTGTATTTTTCATACAATGCACTGGCGCAAATAGTAACACGCGCTTCAGTACAGCGTACTGATATTGAATAAAAATTATACGGGAGTTTTAATGATTTCTTTATAGGCTTGAACTAATTTATTACGGATTTCCATCATAAGTTTAAACGCAACGCCAGCTTCGTTCATTGCAACCATCACTTGATGGACATCTTTGATTTCTCCTGTTGCCAGCTTTTGAAGCGATTCATTTGCGCCATGCTGTAATTTGCTCACATCATCGATATATCCGGCAAGAATTTTCCCAAATTTAGGAGTCCCTTGAGGCACATCAAGTTTTGTCGGCGATATGCTGTCAATGGAAGGTATTTCAGGTATTTTTATTGGGCTAACAGGCTGAATGGAATTCAAATCCGACATATGTCACACTCCTATTGGCCGAGTTCAAGGGCTTTGCTCATCATTGTTTTTGCCGCATTAAACGCGGCGATATTTGCTTCATATGCTCGAGAAGCAGTAATCATATCTACCATCTCTTCCACTGGATTGACATTAGGATACTGAACATACCCATCCGTATCAGCATGAGGGTGCGACGGATCATAAACCATTTCATACGGAGTTTTGCTTTCGACAATTTTATCTATTCCGACACCGCCAAACGGCATGGAACTATTTTCTATTGTCTCATCAAGGACTTCACTAAACAACACCAGTTTGCGTTTGTACGGCATTCCATCGGGAGATGTGGTATGCGCATTCGCCAAATTATTTGCGATAACACTCATCCTCGTTTGCTCAGCTGATAATCCGGAAGCGCTGATATCAAGAGATGAAAACATCGGTTACACTCCTTTATTGCGGCCCTTGCATAGCCTGTTCCAAAGAATTGAACCTCTTGTGCATAAACTGTATATAGAGATTATACATAATCGTATTCTGTGCGACAATCGCCAGTTCTTTATTTAAATCGACATTGTTGCCGTCATGGCGAAGCGGTGTATCACTTGTTTTTACACTTTTAATCGGCAAGTCGGCAATAAGCCCGCTATCCCCTTCAAGGGCTGTTTTTAGTTCGTCTTCAAACTTTATATCCGCACGGTTGAAACCGGGCGTGTTGACATTTGCTATATTATGGGAAACCACTCGATGCCGCTCAGTACTTATATCAAGCATCTTTTTCAATAAGATATGATTTTCATCGTTAAACATTTCAAGCATTGTGTTATCACCTCATTGCATAATTCAAGCCGTTAGTATTTTAAGCAATATCCATACCCAAACACCATTCTTGATAATTATTTTGAAACAAAAAAGGAATATACCTCGTATATATGGTTTCTGCGATGCAAAAACTAACCGAAGTAAAAATATTGTGCCCATTCTTACCGGCAAAAATTTCATTAACACAACGTTTTTAGCATTTATTTACTTTCATATGTGGAGAAACCATCGGAAGAAATGACTTTTTTTTCACCATTTACTGTAGATATTATAAGAGCTTCAGTATCAGACATGCGGTTAATAAGTGCAATTCCGGAATGTGTGTCCATTACCATCAGCGCAGTAGCAAGCGCATCTGCGACAGCAGTATTCGGCGCAATAATTGTTACGCTTGCTATATCAATAGTAGGATAACCTGTGCGAGGGTCTATTATCTGAGAAAATTTTTGGTTTTCAACTTCAAACATTCTTTCATAATTTCCTGAAGTAACAACTGCCATATCCTTCAGCCGCACCGTATCGCTCAATGAATCTGTGCGGAACGGGTTCCTGACGCCAATTTTCCACGGTTTTCCATCAGGAGCAACACCTGAACAAAAAATATCTCCCCCCGCATCGACAAGACAATTTTGTACGCCATTATCCCGCAACGCTTCGATCGCAACATCAACCGCATACCCTTTTGCTATTCCTCCAAGAACAATCATACAGGATTCGCTCACAAACTCAATTTCCTTAGAATCAGAATGGAGTTTAATATGCCGCCAACCGATGCCATCCAGAATTTTCTCAATTTCGCTCTTTAAGGGCATTTTGTTTGTATCGGCGGCTAATTGCCAAACATCCCATAATGGTTTCACTGTTACATCAAAAACGCCATCGGTTTGCTGATACATCCGGCCTGCAAGCTCCAGCACATTCCATAAATCATTCGATACCGGATACCTGCCGGGTTTTTTAGCTTTATTTAATAACGATAATTCACTTTCCTCTTTGTAGGTCGACATAAGGGCATCAATTTGATTGATTCTTTTAAAAGCGGCGTCTATCGCATTGGAAAGCACTCCGACATCATGATGGTGTGCCGTAATTGTTACCATTGTCCCCATTATGATACGCATCTCTTTGAGCGTCTGCTCATCATGCGAATTGAATACTCCGCGAACAAGAAAGATGACTAAAAGCACCAGACAAAACACTAACAGTTTCCATTGCATTATTTTAGTATTTGACATCGTGCGGTCTCCTCACAAACTTTTTCCTTTTCTGTTTGAGATTCGTGATATACTATACCTTTTATCTCCTCATTGTCCATATATAACCGGAAGTTTGATATCATGAATATACCTGAACAATTCAAGAAGCCCATTTTAAACGAGCTCAATCAGACAAATGATGTTTTGCAAAAAATCATAGGAGACACCTCCAATGATATTCAATCCTTTACACAACCGCTCATACAAACATTCCGCGAACTCCCCTATGCATGTTTACTTTTCCATGCCGCAAAAAACGCGGGGACAATTACTAACAATCATATAAAAGCCGCAGGTGCGGCCGAAATTATCGCATTAGGAATCAACAGGAAGAATCACAAAACCGATAATCTACTTTTTAAGGAGATTAACTCTCTTCTGATAATCAAAGGATTACAAAGCTTATCAGAAATAAACCATACAAGAATTTTACATCACGCTACTTGTGCGCTCGAACTTGCCATAGAAGGACGGATTGCCCATCTAAAAACTTCTTTCCCCACACTGCCTGAATACGAAACGATTATACAGCGCGAAACCGCCTCATGGTTCGGATTCGTTACAGCAACAGGCGCTCGCCTGAGCGGTACTTCGGAAACAGATATTCATACATGGGAAGATATTGGAAATAATATCGGATGCGCTGTACACATCATGCACGATGTATACAGTTTGAGAAATGCAAGCGATGTTTCACTATGTGAAGCGGCCTATCCGTTGATCTGTTATGTCGATTCATTAGATGCCGAATCACGAAAAAACCTGTGTGAGAACCTTGCATCCTCACCCACTCTGAACCAAGAAATACGCAATGCCGTTTGTAATTCCACTGTTATAATCGATGTGAGGGAAAAAGCAGAGTATTTTATTGAAACCGCTTTAATCTTTTTGCGCAAAGTTTCAAATCAAAACCAACACGCACTCTTTTCCGCTTTTCTTAATGCCGTAAGAAGCGAACTCTATTTTTAATAGTTTATCTATGAACGCTTGTTTAATTGATAGAAAGCAAGGCAAATTCCTGAGGAATTTCATCGTGTTCACGGTATTCATTCAGTTTATTGCGCAATGTGCGAATACTGATATCCAACATCTGGGCAGTCTTGGTTTTATTCCAACAATTGCACCGCAACGTTTCAAAAATCAATTGTTTTTCCATTTCGCGGACAGTAACACCAGCATTGATTTTCCCATTCGCCGAATCGGCTTTAGAGTGAGAGGCAGTATGAGCTCCAGCATTCATTTCATCGGGCAATAGCAACCGCCTTTTTCCCATTACTACGGAGCGTTCAACAAGGTTTTCCAATTCTCGCACATTCCCCGGCCAAGAATAATTCTTTAATTTTTCCATTGTGTCTTCTGAAACGTCAAAAATCTCTATATTATTTTCATGGCAATATTTTTGGATGAAATAATACAAAAGCTCTTCGCAATCCTCTTTTCTTTCTCGCAAAGGCGTAATATGGAGAGGCACAACATTTAAGCGGTAAAACAAATCCTCTCTGAACTCGCCGTTTTGTACCGATTCATAAAGATTCCTGTTTGTAGACGCAATAATGCGCACATCAATTTTGATAGACTTTTCCCCTCCTACCCGTTCAAATTCGCGTTCCTGAATAACACGCAGTAATTTTGCCTGTATGTTAAGGGGGATTTCCGATATTTCATCAAGTAAGATAGTTCCATTTTGGGCAAGCTCAAACCGCCCTAAACGTTTTGCGTGTGCACCGGTAAAGGAGCCTTTTTCGTGACCGAACAACTCACTCTCAATAAGATTTTCAGGCATAGCCGCACAATTAACCCGTATAAAAGGATAATTTTTACGGTCACTACTAAAATGGATAGCCCGCGCAATAAGTTCTTTCCCCGTACCGCTTTCACCTTGTACAAGAACCGTAGCTCGGCTTGAAGCAATCTGCTGAATCGTTTTTATTGTGCCTTGCAATTCTTTGCTTTTTCCTACGATCTCATTGAAATTATATTTCTCGTTCAGCTCTTTTTTGAGATATTTATTTTCATGAATCAACGCTTGCCGTTCATTGAGACGATTGAGAATGATTTCCATTTGATCAACCGTAAACGGTTTTAAAATATAATCGCTCGCACCGGTTTTCATCGCATCAACTGCACTCTCAATTGTGCCGTACGCAGTCATCACGACAACTTCAGTATCGGGGAATTCGCCTTTAATGCGCTGGAGTAATTCCATCCCGTCAATACGAGGCATTTTTATATCGGTAAATACAACATCATAATGTGAATCGGCAAGCATATCGAGTGCATTTAACCCGTCTTTCGCCGTTTCAACTGCAATACCTAAACGCCGGAGTGATTCTTGAAGAAACTTTCGCATAAGAATTTCATCATCAACAATCAATACATTTTCAATGCTCATGAGGCACTCTCCTTTGCTCTTGCGGACACGGAAAGAAAAGCGTGAAACACGTTCCTTTACCCTGTTCAGACCGCACACCTATTTTCCCATTATGTTCTTCAACAATTTTATATACGGTTGATAATCCCAATCCCGACCCATTCTCTTTGGTTGTAAAAAAAGGAAAGAAAACTTTTTCAAAAAGTTCCTTTGAAATACCTTGACCTCCATCGGATATTGAAATTGACGACCAACATGACAAATCTAATTCGTTTCGATCCGGTGCATACGTAACTATATTTTCATTGCAGGCATTTAATGAATGTTCAAAATAAAGAAGCGTTTCATGACTTAAAGAGCGTTTTCTAATAAAAACCGTTTGGTAATCGACCCGAAGAATCATTGGAGCACCCGCTGAACGCATTGCATCAATACCATTGACCAAAATATTCCAGATAGCTTGCTGAATCATGATTCGGTCGCCGAATACTTGAACATCATGAGAATCATTAGGCATAATAATATCGGCAGGCGTATCTTGTTTAACCGCAGTAATATTTCCAAACACATCAAAAACTGCTTCCCGTACTGAAAACAGTTCCTTTTTCAAATGAATCGGACGGGCATAATCGAGTAAATTAGTGATAATATGGTTAACGCTCTGTGCACCCTGCAGAATATAATGAGCCAACTGCTGTTTTGATATATCGCTTTCCAACTCGCGGACAAGTAGCGAAGCAAACCCTTCTATTCCGCCAAGCGGGTTCCGAATCTCATGCGCAACGCGCGCGGCCATTTCTCCTATGCTTGCCAGCCGATCGGCACGCCGTACTTTTTCCTGAAGCCCCTTTAGTTCGCGTAAGTCTCTGAATAGAACCAAATATCCTGTTGTTTGATCATGCCTATTCCGTATCGCCGACATAGCAATTCCAACAGTGATTTTTTCGTTTGCCGGAGTGACAACAACTGTTTCTTTCTCGTCGCTATTACTATTTTGAACACACAATTCAAATATTTCTTTCCATTGTGCCGCTTCAAAGACAAGTATATGCGCAATATGTTTGCTAATAATCATTTCGCGGGTGCATCCTAAAATATGTTCGGCACACCTGTTAATAAGCGTTACCCGATGTTGGAGGTCTAAAGCAATAACTGCTGTCGACATACTCTGCAGAATGTTTTCCAAATAACTGCGGACATGATTTACTTCATCTATTTTCTGCCGAAGCGCTTCGTTTTTAGCATCCAGTTCATTATTGATCCGGACAACATCATCCTCCAACTTAGAGTATGCTTGTGTAAGCCTCTCTGTTGTAGAGTTGAATAAAGAAAAAACGGACGTTAGCTCTTCAAGCTGTTTAATAGAAGTTCCCGCTTTCATATACTTTTATTTCCCTAATGTTTGATACGCACGTATTGCACGTTTTGAGTCTACTGTTGGTTTTGTCATATGAAGTTGTCTCTGTAATAATGTTTCGTTCTCGGAATCAATCTTCAATAATTCAGTTAAAAGAGTTCCTATTGACTCATGCAATGACGCAATAGATGAGCGGCTATTGATATGCACACCCTGCTTTTTTATCGACTCGCGAAGTGGAATCAAATCATTTTCAATGATACCAATCGAACTTAAAAGGTGTTGCTTTTCCGATAAAAAACTGATAACTTTTCCAATCCGTGGATTGCTCGAACAGAGCAGTTCTTGTTCTTTATGCGAAAAACCAAGGATTTTTTCATACAACTCTTTCTGTTCGTGTAATTTTTTAACATAATCTTGAACCGTCTTTTCATGCAACATCGTTTTTCTCCCAATGACATCATTCATGGACAAATTTATAGCATTCATTTTATTGCTGAGTGTTCTTCTCTTTTGATAAATGAGGCATCGTTTGACGCCATTCTACATTTTTGCTGTCCCAAGAAGCTTGCCGAGCAATTTCAATATCGGGAAACCCCGTTTCCACCCGTTTAAACATCTCTTTTGCTTTGTCATACTCTCCACGGTTTTCGAAACACTTTCCCGTGCGGTAAAACGCCCAAGCTTTATCTGAAACTGCCAATTCAAGTTCGCTGAGCTGGATATAATATTCGACAGATTTTTCATAATTTTCCCGTTCAAAATACCCATTTGCCAATGCAAATAATGTGTCGGTTCTGACTTTCATCAGTTCATTTTTATCATATTCCGAGAATACTGCCCTCTGCCCATTCTCTTCCGAATCACCTGCCTCCGGATTAACTAAGCTATTATATTTGTTGAGCACCTCGTTATAATACCGGGCGGCAGAATAAAATTTTTCGATTTTCTCAAGAATTGCACCGAGCATAAAAATGCTTTTCACTGCAATAACTTGATTGGAAGCTTGATGTTTGATCTGTAGAAATGTTTCGAATGATTCGCGATACTTTTTTAGATAAAAGAAATTCATCGCTTGTAAATAAAAAGTATCAGTTCTTTTTTCATCAAGAATTGACTGGTTTAATAGAACATTTTCGAGTGCTTTTAAAGAATCGTCATACCGTTGTTGTTCAAAATTGATTTTTGCGATTTCAAAAAACACCTCTGTCTTCTTTTTTGTATCAATCCCCTTGCCCAGCAGTTCCTGAAACGCTTCCAAAGCAAGGTCATATAATCCTAACTTAACATACGAGTGCGCTAATCGCGAAACTATGTGTGCGGCATCGAGTTCTCCGGTATCTTGTTTTAGAGCGGTGTAATAGGCAATTACAGCATCTTTGTATTCATTTTTTTTATAATACGAATCTCCAAGGTCGGATAATGCGCGAGTGATATAATTATTATCGGTTGTCCGTCTGTTGATTATATCCAGCAAAACCTTTCTTTGCTTATCGAGGTCGTCAGTTTTGTTATATGTTTGCGCAAGAATATAAAGGGCTTCATAAATAAACCGTGAATCAGGGTATTCCCGAACGATTTTTTCTAAATTCCATTGTGCATCGAAATAATTCTGTTGCTCGAAATGCGTTTTCGCTATAAGTAAATCAAAATATGCGCTTTTTGCCTTATCAACAAAAAAATTTGATGCGTTTTCATAAGTAACAATTTCCTTTTTTATATTATTGAGTATGTGGTAACTCCGTCCAATTTCTATATATGTGGTATACACCATCTCATCCGATTCACCAACAAAGTCAATAACCCTCAAAAAAGTTTTAATTGCTTTTTCATGCTCACCGAGTTCTTGATATACATATCCTAGTTTGTAAGTGGCGAGGCTCAGTTCTTCACCTTCCGCTCTAGCGCACCATTGTTCTAAGTAATACAAAGCTTTTTGATAATTTTTCTTGTTATAGTAATAATCTCCTAACAATTTAATCGATGCTTCATATCGGGCTGACTGAGGAAATACAGTAACAAGATATTCGATAAGCTCCATGCCGACGGATATAAAAAATTCCTTCTTAGCTTGAGCAGTAATGTATTCCGGCAAGTCCTCAAATTCAAATTCCCTATTTATTATTGCAATAACATCTTTTTGGGCTTGCGCTATTGAATGTTCCGTATCCTCAGAAGTGTTTGATGATTCTATCTGCGCATCAAGAGAATTTTCTGAGATATCGGTTGCTGTACCGCTATATTCTGCTATTTCTCTGCTTAGTGTGGTGGATGTATCGTTCTCATTTTCTTGGGCTGAAGAGGCAAATGCCCATATAAAACAAATTAAAAACGCCTGTTTCATCACGGTATTATTCATTGAGCTTCTGAACCTCAGGTAATAGATCAGCTCGTTTGAAATATAATTGTGCAAGCTGATAAACTATCTCAGACATACTTTCATCTGAATTGGATGTATCAATAATCTCTAAAAGAATTTGCTGGGCTTCATCAATTTTTTTCTTTTCAATCAGTAACCCTGCCAAAAGCATCTTTGCATTGATGAGATTGGGAGACGACGGGAAATCACTGATAAACTGAGTAAATTCAGTAACCGCATTCGGAACATAGCCTAACTGAACGTAACAGTTCGCAATCTGATACTTACGCCACTGCTCATTATCAAATGGTTTTTCTTGTTCTTGTGCAAGCATATAAAAATACAACGCATCAATATATTTTTGTTTGTTATGGGTAAATTCGGTCGCAAAGAACAAATCTCCGGCTTTTATAAAGGCATTGTAAGAAAATTCTTTGTGGAGTATTTTGTCACTGGCATCTTTTACCATTTGATATGCTTTCGTGTATAATCCGCGTTCAATATTCACTGATGCATCGTCTAAAATAGTTTCAAATTCACGTAAGGTAATTACCTGATGGCTGAGAAACTTTTCAGAAGCCTGCTTTTGGCGCATTGAAAGGATGTGCCCGATTACCGGAAGAATAACTGCTAAAAAAGTAACGAACACCACACCGGCACCAACAAAATGCTGTTTATTATTCATTTAACAGTCTCCATCATGGTGTTTGATGCTCCAAAGGAGCCGCTTTTCAATTATTCCGACCTGCTCACCCCAACACAATAATGCCTCTTCTTCTGTGGAACATATATCGAGTATTTTTGACAATCCGCATATATCGAATAATTTTTTTACTTCACTCCTCATTGAAAAAAGTTTGATGTCCCCCCCTTTTTTGCGGAGGGCATCAGCTAAT
>JACKPL010000009.1 GCA_024233545.1 bacterium | reverse complement strand
ATAGTACTAAATATTATAGAAAATGCTATAAAATTATCAAAAAAAATATGCGATGGCAAAAATGGATTTTTGAACTTAATTTATGGTAAGACGGATTGTTTTTTAGGTGGTATAATACTATGCGGAGGCCTTTCTTTATGTCGGGAACTTGCAAAAAAACATCAGAGTATCTGTGCCGATAAACAGGAGTACCCCAAGCGGCAGGCACCGTATATTTATCAAGACAGTTTGTCTCAAGTATGCTGAATTATTCGGAAGGAATAAGGCGTATGTAGTCTTCCAGCGAACCATCATTAAGACAGCACTCAATAATTTTTTTGCCGAGCGAATCCAAATCTTTTTCCTGCAGGTAAACAGCCAGTTCCTGTTTAAAGAAATCCGTTAATATTTTTGCGCCCTTATCATAACCTGCATCGCCGACTTCTTCCTGCACGTTGACTTGCAAAAATTCACGGTGAATAGAAAACCCTTCGATAAGGAGCGAGTTGAATGCGTATCCGAGCAACGGGCATCGCGCCGGATCGAGCTGAGCCGGACGGAACTGTGCGCTTCCACGGCGTGCAAGATATTCGCGTGCAATCCATTGCGGCATAAAGCCGGTTTTCCATGCACCTATATGCTGGTTAGGCGTTAAAGTATATCTGGTTTTCGGTGTCTGCAGAATTTGCTGTAACAGCAGGTTCGCTTGGTCTACCCGCCGTCCGGTGGCAAACGGCCAGTACGAACCGACCCCTTCACTGCTCATCCCTTTTTTTGAATCGGTGATGCTTGGGTTTGCGTAGCCGCGCGGCGAGACTAACCGCCACAACCACGCAATGGAGCGCGGCAGGACATGAAGTATGCCGAGTATGCCGTATGATGGGTTTGCCGCAGTGCACGGAGGAGTCCTCACGCCGAAACTTCTAACGTTTACTTCAACCGGTTCATTGACAATATTAGGAACAATGGAGCGCGGCAGAATAACCCGCGGGTTAGGGCAGGGAATATTGGGTTCGTCCTGAGTATGTTCCCATATCAAACAGGTTGCTTTGGTACGGAATAAAGGTTTAAAAGACGAGCGGTTCCGGCGGCGTTGCGCATAATTCTTCGAGAAACAAATCGACGCCATAGCGGGTGATGTGGTCTACTCTGACAAACCATCCTTCTTCCGCGTCGCGCACGACTAAGTATCCTTTGTCATTTTGTATTTTAGTGTGGCACAAAGCCATATCGTCGGTTACCGGATTGAGTGTACATCCTTGAAAGAGGGGGACGTACCGCTTTTTACCTGTTTCAACGTGTTGTCCCAACAGCAAACGCCCGTCCGGCTCGCGATGAGGGTATTGAAGCATTTCGCTTTTTCCGCCGCCGCTTGCGCCTTCGTGCATGATGACAAATTCGTTATCGTACGGAGTAATGATTTTGACTGTTGCGCCATGTGCGGTGATCCATCCCTGCTTTTCCCCGAGGGATATCAGTACGCTGTAGACCCCTTTTTTTGCGCTTGGGCCCGGGTAGAGGTTCAGAGAGAACATCTCGTGCATGTTTTTTAATCTATGGTGAATAACGATTTGTTTGCCGCCGCAATGCGTATGGCGGAATACCGGTGCAAGATATATGACTGCTTCCGGTTTCCAGCCGCAGACGATTTTCTCGCGCGGGATCATGCCTTGTATATCGGCAAGAGCGCCGGCAAAGAAGCTGGCATTGGCAGGTCCGACAAGCAAAGCCCCGCAATCGAGGTCTTTGCTTCCGGCATAAAACGGCATGAGAACCAAATCCTGTTTGCCCAGCCACGCAAGTATTTCAGCACGAAGCGTATCGAATGGAACGGAAAACTGTTTTTCATATCGTTTTTTATCGGTCGGTTTTTTATCGGCTATTACCATGCAATCAGGGTCTCTGCGCCGCATATAGGCTTCGGAGTAATTAACGGAAATGCCGTTGCGGCATCGGTCGACTTGTGCTTCTTTATACAAACCTTTGCCGGGAATCTCATATTCAATATCGAAACTGTCACTGCCGGTGTTGCCGAGAGCAAGTTCTATAAGATGCGCTTTATTTTTCGGAACGACAACGCTTTTTGCATTTGTGAGAAGTTCCCTCAGTTCTGAAGGCAGTTCCATGTCGTGCCAGTGGCACATTTCTCCGTTCTTCATTTATATTTCTCCTTTTGATGAGGGTATAATAGGCGCTTTGGATTTGTATTTACATCATAAGCAGATAATTAAAGATTATCGCCATTCCAATCATACCGATAATTGTTCCCGCAAACAGCATGGTTTTTACAGAAAAGAACCCGGAATTATAGGCGATTGCGTTAGGCGGTGTCGAAATCGGCAACAGCATGCTCATGGAGGCAGTAAGCGCAACAGTGTACCCTGCAATAAGCGGGTCTTTTATAACACTCAATGCGAGAGGAAGCATCAATGCGGCGGTGGTGGTATTCGACATAAAATTGGTTAACACGAATGTCAATATCATGAATCCCAAGAGAATATAGGTGTCGTTAAAATGTGCTACGCCGGATGTGGTGACCATCCATTCCGCCAACCCTGAAATTTTCATTGCTTCGCTAAGCGCCATGCCGCCGCCCATGAGCATGAGAACATCCCAGTCTAGTGTGCGGAAATCGTCTTTATCCAATATATTGGTTCCATAGAAACAGATAAGCGGAATCAATGCTATGATTCCAGCATTAAGTCCGATGAATTCGGAAATAAACCAGAGAACAATAGTGAGAAGGGTAATGGAAACAACAATTTTTTCATTGAGCCCGAATTTGATACAGGAAATGTTGAGTTTCGGGGATTCTTCGATGTTATGAATCTTAAAGCGGAACAAAAGGAGCAATACAGCAAAGGTAACAAGGAGCATGATTGCCGTGATAGGAAAAGCGATTTTCATCCATTCATAAAAAGAAATGCTGACACCTTTATCGGCAAGCATTCCGATGGCGATAGCGTTAGGTGGAGTGCCGACCGGAGTCGCCATGCCGCCAATATTCGCGCTGAATGCGATAGCGACATTGCCACGGCAATCTGATATTTTTGTCTTCAACGCTTTAAGTACCGGCATGACCATAAGTAATCATCAAAGCGGTGGTGGCAGGTTGCTCATCCACATTGAGAGGAATGCCGCAAGAACCATGAAAGCGAACATCAGCGTTTTGGGTTTGCCCTTAACGATGCGCAAGGTATTGCAGGCAAGGATTGCGTCGAGCCGAAACTTGCCGAGCCCCTTGGCAATAGCAAACCCGCCGAGAAACAATACGATTACCGGCGAAAAAAACTGGCTGAAAAATACTGTCGGCTTAGATAAGCCCGGAACGATTCCCGGCAGTAGTATCGATTCTAAAAACAGCACAACAAAAGACGTCATATACAAAGGAACGATTTCTGTTGTCCATAAAATCGCCGCTAAAATAAAAATAAATAATGTATATTGGCCGCCTTTTGAAAGTGTTTCAAATTCGACCAGCAATATCAGCGAACTTATGCCGATTGCAATTAAAAATTTAAAAATCTGTTTTACATTCATGCCGCTCTGTGCCTCCTTAAACGTCAGTAAATCTCTGAAAATGAGTAGTACTTTTATATCAGATGCTGATTACCATATTATTTTAATCGCATTCAAAGTTCATTGCGATACAGTAATTATTCTTAATATCGATTCTTTTTGAGTTCAAAAGTCTGCTCCTGAATAAAATTCCCACAAAGTATAGGTTTTTTTTAAGAAAAAGTAAAGAAATATATTGCCTGCAATACATCGGCGTACAGAAAAAAGCGGTTTATTCTATTCAAAATAACTCTTTATTATTTTTTTATCGCGGCAGTATAAAATATGGCTTTTTACGATACAAACGCATATACTAACTCTTAATACAATAAATAAACCTTATTTTAAGAAAAATGGCGAGTCTGTATGAGCATTTACTATAATCCTCAAAGAACCCGTAATATATTTGATCCGAACAGCCGTGCGGCGTTTCGCATAAGCCGTTCAAAAATAGAACTTTTTATCGAGTGCCCCTGTTGTTTTTATGTGGATAAAAGATTGGGAATAGCACGCCCTCCGTCGTATCCGTTTACACTCAATTCAGCAGTTGATGCGTTGTTGAAAAAGGAGTTCGATTTGTATCGGTCGGCTCAGAACCCGCACCCGCTTTGTATTAAACAGGGTATTGATGTTGTGCCGTTCGCACATCCTGACCTAAATGAGTGGCGCGATAACTTTAAAGGACTACAATTCCATTACGAACCGCTCAATCTTATTATTACCGGCGCATTAGACGATATCTGGGTTGGGCGCAATACGACGCTTTTTGTCGCCGATTATAAAGCGACCGCCAAAGATGGGCAGGTTTCATTGGATGAACCATGGCAGATTGTCTATAAACGGCAGATGGAAATATATCAGTGGCTGTTGCGCAAACGCGGTTTTTAACGTATCGGATACCGGCTATTTCATCTACTGTAACGGTATTACCGGTGCAGGCCGGTTTGATGCTCGGCTCGAATTTGACATTAGTATCATACCGTATACAGGAAACGGCGCATGGATTGAGAAAACCCTTGCCGCAATTCATGCCTGTTTAATAAGCAACGATCCGCCCCCTCCGCATCCCGACTGCGATTACTGCCGCTACCGCAGTGCAGTAAATATGGTGCTGTAACCCCCGAAAACCTGATTATGTTCTCTCGGGCACGGTATTTTTACCCTTACGGCACTTTTTATGATATAATTGATGCATGATTTTTTCAATTTCAAAAATGAGCCCTGTTAACTGAATGAAACTTATCCGTTCTTGTATTTTTATATGTATGTCTGTATTGTGCAGCGGTTTGTTTGCGACTACAGAAAAACATATCGTTACTGTGCCGCCGGCTCTCGGAACAGTAGCGGAAGAATACCGTTCTCTTGAATCGGATAAATTCGTTATTTATATTCAGGACGTTCATTGCAATTATTCAGTTCAGAATACCATTAGTGAAATTCTAGCGTTCCTGCGAATGTCATATCCTGATTTTTTCATCGGAATAGAAGGAGCTTCAGGTACGCTTAACCCTGCGGTATACCGTTCCCTGCCCGATACGGCTGTCCGAGAAAAAGTATGCAGAGAATTTATGAAAAAAGGGTTTCTTACCGGAGTAGAAAAGTATGCAATTGCAGATGATTCTGCTACCGGTGTTTTTCTGGCAGGATTGGAACATTTTCCTCTGTTTATTGAAAACTTACGCCAGTTTCGAGCGGTAATTATGGCGGCGGATAATGCAGAAGAAATACTGTCAGCGCTTAATAAAATGGTTACTGATGCGGAAAATGCGGTTTATCCGGTTCGGCTTAAAGAATTTCAACGTAAGGCATGCGCATGGCAGGAAGGCGGCCTTTCTATAACTGAATGGATTGATTATCTTGCAGAAAATGCTCGTTTGTGCGGCGTGCCGTTAAGTGAATACCCTGAATTATCTGCAATTGCGCATCTATCGCAAGATGCTTCTGTATACGATGATACAGCTGATTTGGGAAAAGAACGGGAAAAACTGCTTGCCGATTTGAAGAGCCGCCTTGATGCGCACTCCTATAAGGAGGCAATGAAATTCGTGCTCGAATTTGAGACTGGCAGGCTTACCGCTGTCGGGTTTCTCAATGCAATGGGGCGGTTCGGGATTGCGTGGGATACTGATTATCCGGCATCCGGACGGTTTATCCAGCGGTGTATTAAAAAGGAACAAATTGGAACAACAGGAGTCTTTAGCGAGTTAGAAGCGCTTGAATCCGCTTTGCGTACGCATCTTATTGAGCAAACCGTTTCGGGAACAGATGGTTCCGATGCGAATTTCCGTCGGCAGATGTGCCGTCAGCTGAATGGTCTTAGAATACAGGTCGATCAGTATAAAAAACTTTTAAGCCTGCGAATGAATGACAGCGAATTGAGCAGGTATTTTCAGGAGCGCCATAGTAATGAACCGCAGGATGTAATAGCGGCGCTGAATCGGATTTACAAGTATTATGCAGTACCGATAGATGAGCAGGCCGCCTCTGCGTGTGCCGAACAACTTGTTGCTCTGCTCGAACGTGCTCGGTTGTTTTATACGACAGCCGACCGGCGCAGTACGGTAATGGTAGAAAATCTTTTAGAACAGATGAATACAAGCGGACGTCGCATAGCGGTTGTGGTAGCAGGAGGATTTCATGCGCGGATTATTCAGGAAACTTTGCGGGCGCGCCGAATCTCTTTTGCGACCATTATTCCTGCGGTGGAAAACGGCGGAGCAGACATCTATCTGCCGCTCATGATGCAGTCGGCATTAAATGAGCTGTATATGCCAAATGCCGCGGCGTCATACATACCGTTTCCCGTTCTGTTAGGGCTCATGACTGCCGATGCGCCATACTTTAAGCAGTTGCGTACAAACCTTGCCCGAGATTTACTGACATCCGGCGGAATATCCATTGCAGACTATCGCCGGCGCATAACCAGCGATATCCAAAAGGCTTTGTTTGAAAAACTTGTTATGTTGGCGCAGGTTGAGTTGAATCAGAGTGATTCTCTGCCGGTTAATACTGTACTTAGCGAATTGTCGCCGGTTGCTGTTGTCCAGTATATGCGCGGGTTTACCGACCGGCGCATCGAGCAGGAACTGTATGGTGCAGGTTATATGGAAGATACTGTTACTGCTGAAGCAAGGCAGGTGTTCGGCGAATATCTTCTGGAACTTCTGTCTTTGGCGGTACAGGTTGGTTCGGATGAGTTCGATGAACCATTTTATCTCAATGCGCTTCTGAGCACCGTTCAAGACAGCTCGCATACTGCTGTCCAGTCTGCAGTGCGGAAAAAACTGGAAACCCTTTCCCTAGAAGTTAAACCGGCGCCGGCAGAATTCGTTCAATCGTATGATGAAGCAACAATGCGGAAACTGGCAGAAGATATCCTTCGAAAAGCGGGAGCCCGTTATCCGGATGCCGGCATCGATAGCACGGTTCTACCCGATATGAGAATTGAGCATATAGAAAATACTGCCGCCATTTTACGTACCGGACAACGGTATCCGCAGGTATCGCTGAGCGTTTCTCTGCCTAATCCGGACGGTTCACGGACTGTATACCGCGTGCGGGGAGGTACGCCTGGCTATAGCCAGCAAACCGGTGTTGCGGCGTTTTCCGTATTGCATCTTTTGAATCCTCGTTACTATGAGGTTGAGCATGAGTTAGGACTGTTTACTCATTTTTATCTCACCGAATCTACAAATGAACAGAATATAATCGATAGCGGTTTTGGCGCTGAGAACGCATCATTCTTTGCCGCTGAAATCGGCAAGGCGGCCGCGCAGGCAAACTTTTTCGGAATGACGGGAAGAGCGTTAGATGATTTACGTGTCAGCTCTGTGCCGGGCGGTATTACGAAAGTCGTCTTTGCAGATTATTACGATATGCTTTCGCTCCGTGAACAGAAACCGTTAGAACTGCTTATGCCGATGATCGATTTTCTTGCCGTTGCACGGCGCAGTGGCGCAGATGACGCAGAACAGCGCAATCTTATTCATGCCTTTTTGCAGGGATTTAAATCCGAATCGCAGTATATTCAAGACATTTTTTCCGATAATGAAATAGATTTCCGCCGCGTACCGGGGTTAGCGGGGATGCCCGGCTGGAATGCCGTCATGAACCGCTTGGACGAGACTGTCAATAACCCCAAATCGTATCTTGACGAATTTATTACCTATTTCAATGACGCCTATGGATTCGGTTTTTATGACACTGATGAATTGCGGATGCTCGCATTGAATGTTTTGAATAATGTCAAACAAAATACGGAAATAGACATATCGGATGAGCTTCAGCCGGAAGATATAAAAATTGTTCATCCATCGCGCGCCGGATTGATCGCCGAGGGCGATTATGATGAGCAACGGGAACGGCTTATTTTTGCGGTAGAGGTGCCGGATCGAAACGGGAACGAGAAAAAGTATTACATTAAATCGGCATTGCCTCATGACGGCGATGTGATCGGCATTGAAGCATTGAAAATGCTAGGCAGAACCTCGTATTTTTATGCATTCTCACCGATTGAAATAGGGACGTTTGCCGGATTCCATGTGATTGAAGATATCGGTTCTTATCCGCTCTACCATTTTACAGCCGGCGAGGAGCATGCGCATAAAATTGCACAATTGGTTGGCGAAGCGGCGGCAGAAGCATATATGATCGGTATCTATGATCGAAATAATATCAATGCCCGTGTGATTCTTGACGATGCCGGCACACCGTACAAAGTAGTCAATATTGACCTTGAAACCGCTTTAATGCCGGGGCATGAAGATATGGATACTCTTCTTATTGCAACTATTTTCCTTGAAGATGCATCCAAAAGAGGCGTGCCGACCGAACAACTATATGCGTGGGGCGTGGCATTTCTTGAATCGTTTTATACTACGCTCAATGATATGCAGGAATATGCCGCGGTTCATCGTCTTGAATTGGAAAACAATCAGGTTTTGAAAAACAATCCTTTTTGGAAAAATGCATTGATCCGCCTTGACTCTGAACAAACCGATATTCTGGATGTGGTGTTGGGTGCTTCCGACCTCATTGCGCGGGAAGTTGTCGCCAGCCTTGCGCATCGTGTGCTGAACAAGCTTCATGAAAATGTTCAGATAGCCCTTTCGGATGAGTTGCGTGCTTCGGAGTTGTCGGTACGGCTGATTCAAGTCGACTCGCTTTTTATGCAGTGGCAGGGCGGGGTTCTTGAAGAACAAGCAGAATTTGTAGTGAGTGTGCCTCTTAACGGAGAAGAACGGGCAACCTATTCTTTTTACGGAATAAAAGACGATAAAGGGTTTCAGGAAAATAAAATTTTTGTCGGTGATGGGTATACTGCGTATTATGTCCGTCTGCCAATCGGCGGTTTTGCCGGTTTTTATGTGCGCGAACATGTTTCGGAACCCGAAACAGCAGTGAGCACAGCCGATGATGAACTGCACGAATTTTCCGATGAGCAGTATGCGTTTTCCGGAGAGCTTCCGACGGGCGGCGGCATACTTGTCGCAGAGATGCCTCAAACGGAGGTTCGGCAGGCAACAATAACCGAAATAGCGGTGATTTATCAGTTTCTTTCTGAAATCGGATTAGAACGCCATGCCGTTTTAGCAGATACTGTGCAGGGACTCCTTCTCGAGTTCAGCGCTAAGCCGGTACGGCTTGATTCAACTGTGCCGGAAATCAACGGAACGGCGGAATCATTGTTCTATGCATCATATCAGGAGCAATTACAGGTGCCGTTGTTTAAAATGATTCGCGCTTTGCCGGGATGGCGTATGCCGATAGTTAATCTTGTTCCTTTTCTTACAGCGGTACAAAATGCAGTTATTGAATATGTTTCTCAGCTCCCTGTTACTGCTGTAGAACCACCGCTTGCCGACGCGGTTCGGGCACAAAGAGCGGTTGAGCAAAGCCTATAAATTGCGGTGGCATTGGTACAAATAGTGCCGCTACTGAAAACTCATCTAACGGCTTACTTTTCCACAGATACCTCGTGTGTACCGGCTTACTATTTTACAGATGCGGCTTGTTTGAGTGCGTGATAGATGTGGGTATTATCGATGATTCTTGTATGCGGGTACCATTTGCCTTCAAAGCCGGCGAATACAGCCGTTCTCGCTCCTTTCGCATAGAGAGAAACCAATTCATTGGTATGGTGTTTGGTTCCGTAGGAAAGTTCTTTATTCGGAAATACCCATTTTCCCTTCTCCAATTTTTGTTCAGGCAGAATTCCTTTTTTCAGCGGGATATCTTTGTTGAATCGAATGTATCCTCCGGCGTGGTCTGAAGTTACAACCAGCAGGACAGTGTCCCAGTCGAGTTCGTCATCGGGTTGGTTTACAAAATCGATAATGGCGCAAACCGTTGTGTTTAAATCGCATACCGCACGAATCATGTTGCGGTAATTATTTGTTCCGTTAGAATGGTCGATTCCTCCTTGTTCAACCATGAGAAAAAAACCGCGCGGGTGTGTGCGTAATACGGTAAGCGCCGCGACGGCGGCGTCTGCAAGCGAGGGGTGTTCTGTGGATTCCATGGTAATTGAGATAGTATCGTTATCGCTTTGAACCTGAGGCAATGGAATACAGCCGTTTTTTTCGCCGAATAACCCGAACAATTTTTTCTTTTCTCTGACTGCCCGTTCCGCGGCATTTTTCAGTTCCAGAGCGCCGTTGTGTTCCGGTTTATATTCAACAAAAACATATTCAGCGGATTGTTTCATTTGTTCGTAGAGGCGTTTAGAGATGTATCCTTTGCGCGGCTTGAATTTTGGATTATTTAAATGCGGGTGCCCGCCGCTTATGACGACATCCGGACGGGTGAAAGCGAGTATTTCATCGGCTATCCCTATTCCGTATTGATGGCTGGTAAGCGAATAATAGTGCATTCGGTCTCTGTTATGGCTTACAAATGCCGCGGGCGTAGCATGGCAGAACGGATCGGATGTGACAATTCCGATCGCCGCGCCGTGCTGGCGAAGTGTTTCGCAGATAGACGGCAATGCACCGCTTTTACCGGATGAAGCATGCCACGCTACAGTTCCCCGATACACTTTTGTTCCGGTTGCCATGGCGGTCGCGGATGCGGCAGAATCGGTTGCCGGTATCCTATCCGAAAATGTCAGGTTGTCGAGCCGTTCATTGAGCGTATCAAGGAAATACGAATCGTCCAGCGGCATTTCTAACGGATAAGGGCGGGCTCCTCCTTGGAGGGGATCATATCCGATATTCGGGTCGAATGATTCGGGAGCATAAGGCGGTTTGCCGAGAGATTTGGCGTAGTGGTTATAGGTGTTTATGTCCCATGTCGTAACAAATGTCTGGTATTCGAATGTATGCCATACAAGCCCGCGGCCGGTTCCGGTGAGGAAACGGCTTGCGGCGGTCTCGTGGGTAAGATGCATGGCGTCGCCAATCACAAGAATCACATATTTTGCCGGAGTTTGAGACGATAATTCATCCGATACGCTATACGCCGGAAAACAGATACTGAGCAGAAAGAGAAGCACGTATTTTTTTATATTCATAAGAAAATCTCAATAAGGTTATAAATAATTTATTTTATAGTATATCACAGTGCTATAAAAACAATGTGAAGTTTCTGTAAATAGTATGTGAAATGATTAAGAAAATGAACCGCGTTCTACGCATAGGTATCGTATAACAAAGGTTTTGGCTTCGTTTCCAATGAAAGTTTCTTTCAGTGACTAAAGCTCAAAAAAGATTTTCTTGAACAGATAAAGGCTAAAGTGTACTTTTAGTGTATGGAAATGTTTAATAAACAAACCATTCGGAAAAAGCGAATGAAAATTCTTGTTATAGAAGACGAAGAAAATATTCAGAAATTGTTATATCTGAATTTGACTCACGAAAAATTTGAAGTAGTCCAATCATTTGATGGCCGTGACGGATTGGAAAAAGCGCGTACGCATGTGCCCGATTTGATAATTCTCGATATCAACCTGCCTTCTATTGACGGTATTCAAGTATGTAAAAACCTCAAACAAAATGAACGTACACGGCATATTCCGGTCATTATGCTGTCGGTGAGGAAAGAAGAGATCGACCGGATTCTCGGATTTGAAATCGGCGCTGATGATTATGTAACAAAACCATTCAGCCCGCGTGAACTGCTCTTACGGGTGAAAGCAGTTCTCAAGCGGGGCAATGGAGAAAAGCAACCGTTTTGCACTGTTGGCGATGTCTTTCTGGACGAAAGCTCTTTTGAGGTTACCGCCGCAGGCAAACCCGTCATATTGACTCCGAAAGAATTTTACCTTTTGAAATATTTAATGCGCAACAAAGGGCGCGTTGTATCGCGCGACGCCCTTCTCACACATATTTGGGGATACACAACGGATGTCGAAACGAGAACCATTGATGCACACGTCAAATCGTTACGAAAAAAAATAATCTCCGATACCATTGCCATTAAGACGGTTGTCGGCATGGGGTATAAATTAACAGAAAATGTTTAAAACAATAAAAAGCAAACTTTTTTTGATATCCGTTACCGTTGTCTTCTCTTTTTTTGCTACAACCCTTGTATCGACCGCACTCCTTATCAGAAAAGCGCACATAGATTTTATTATCAACGATTTGCTTAATGATTTGAACCTCTTTTATCAACACCGGATAGAACATTCTCTTGCTGAAAAAAATATCGATGGCATCAGGAAAATCGTGTTGGAAGAAGTCGAGGAACATTGTGTGGTTGATGTAATCGATACTACGGGCACAGTAGTCATGCGTTCCGACGGGAATATGCCGGAAACCCCTATTTCCTTAAAAGAGAAAGAATTTAGAATATCCCGCAAAGCGTACGGGTATTCCGTGCGTCCCGGCTTAAATGGAGAAGAGTCGATTTATGTCGTAATGCCCCTCGCCTATGGCAATCAGCAGATCGGGTTTATACGCATCACGACACCGCTTCATTCCTTGAAAAAGATTTTGTACCGGTTTTTCCGGTTGATTGCGGCGTTATTTGTTGCGGCAATGCTGATATCGCTGGTATTAAATTACCTATTGTCGCGCAGTATTTATATGCCGTTGCTTCAGATGAAGCAGATTGCTCAAGAAATATCCAGCGGAAAACTCGATAAAACCATCGAGCCGTCAAACGGCAAAGATGAAATCGGCACACTTGTCCGCGTATTCAACAGCATGATAGAAAAATTGCGGATTGTGAAAGAAGAACGCGAAACTATATTTTCGCATATTGCCCATGACCTTATGACACCCATCACTACTATTCGCGGGTTTATGGAAATACTCAGCGATGGTAAAGTCAACGATTCAGGCGAGTTCAAAGAATGCCTGCGCATTGTAGAACAGGAATCAGCGTATCTGGAAACGATGATCGACAAACTCCGTTTGCTGACGCGCCTCGATTCGCTATCTATGAATTACTGCTTTGAATTACTCGATATCCGTGAAGCAGTTGTAGAAGCGGAACAGTCGCTTCAGTTAAAAATTCAGGCAAAAAATATTGCCGTTCATAACCGTTTTGATGCTGATGTGCCTCACATTCGAGGAGACCGGTATGCACTTAAAAGCGTATGTATCAATCTCCTCGAAAATGCAGTTAAATATTCGTTCGAAAACGGTACAATTATTTTTTCTGTGACTGCTCAAAGCGGATTGGTTCTCGTTTCGATAAAAGATTACGGGCGAGGCATTGCTTCGGAAAACCACGAAAAAATTTTTCAGCGGTTTATCCGGATCAACACCGATGAGCATAATATAAAAGGGTTGGGGTTGGGATTAGGGATTGTCAAAGAAATCCTCACTGCTCATAAAGCACGTATTTCGGTAACTAGTTCACTCGGTGAAGGTGCGGAGTTCAGTATTTCATTTCTGCCGGCAAAACCATCTGTTTACAAAAAATTCACCTAAAATTATTGGTTTTTTCACAGAACTATAGTAATCTTATCGATTATTTTAATCACACTAACGCAAAGGTGTTTAATGCGTGTTCGGCATACAGCATATTTATATATATTGATTGGAATAACTGGCGTGATCCTCTTCTTTTTCGGGTTGGGAAAACGGGACTTCTGGGGTACGCCGGAAGCGCGTACCGCAGAGATTGCCCGCGAAATGCTGGAAAGCGGCGAGTGGCTGGTGCCTCATCTGAATGGAATGCCGCGCTTAACCAAACCGCCGTTATATTTCTGGTCTGTTGCAGTGCTTGCCCGCGCAGTGAATGATGATGTCATTACCGAATATATTGCGCGTATTCCGGCGGCGGTGTGTGCGGTCGGCGTGCTCTTCTTCATTATGGCAATCGGAACCATGGTGTATGATCGCCGTACGGGATTCTATACCGCTCTCATTTGTGCGACAATGTTTTCTTTCTTTTCGTATGCGCGGTATGCGTTATTAGATATGATGCTGGTTTTTTTTGAAACCGCCATGGTTTTTTTCTTTATCCGCGGGATGACATATCCTGAGCGCAAAAAAAGCAGTTACTGCGCGCTGTATTTATGTGCCGCCGGTGCGCTGTACGTCAAAGGGCCGGTCGGCTTGTTTGTGCCGTTCATGGGGATTGTGGTTTATTTATGGAAATCGCGGCGGTTGAGCGAAGTGCGCGCTCTTAACCCTCTGCTTGGAATCTCGTGTGCATTGATGTGTGTTTTGCCATGGGTTCTGTATGTATATAAAACGGTACCGGATATATGGGGCGTTATATCGCATGAGACGGTCAACCGTTTTTTTAATCCCTATGACCATATACGTTCGTTTCTGCATTTCATTTTTCAGACACCGTTCTGCATGATGCCGTGGACGGTGTGTATCCCTCTGGTTGTGTGGGATATTGTTAAACACCGCCGGCTGAAAAGTTATCTTTTTCCCGTATCATTTTTTCTGCCGGCGTTTCTCTTTTTCAGTTTATGCCCGTCGAAACAGTCGCATTATTTGTTGCCGCTGTACCCGTTTATGGCATTGGCAGTGAGCAAAGCACTGCAGAATTTTGCTGTATATGCACGGGCGCGGTCGAAGGAATCGCTGTTCTGCCGGTTGACATGTCCTACTCCGTTAAAAGCTGGGGTTGTTGCGGCAGGCATATTTCTCGGTATTCTCGGATATATGGTATTGATACCGTGGCTTAACAGCCGTATCTCCGTAGAGCCGTTTTGCCGTCAGCTGGATAAAATCATAAAGCCGGAAGACCACCTTGTAGCGTTTGATTATGCCAAACCGTACTTTTGTTTTTATCTCCGGCGGATTATTCCCGAAATCCTCACCGAAGAAGAACTCGAAGAATATCTCATCGAGTATTCCGCTTACGTGATTATGGAACGGGAAAATTGGGAAAAGCTCGGACATATTAACGGGCACGTTGTATTGAATTATGAAAACGATAAAGATAAAATAGTTGTAATAAAAAAAGGATCGCCTCATGCCCGGTTCATCACCCGAACTTTCAATCATAATACCTGCATATAACGAATCGGGAAACATCAGGCCGCTAGTGCGTGAGCTGATGTATGTGCTCGAGGATACCGGAAAAACCTTTGAAGTGTTGTTTATCGATGACGGCAGTTCCGATGATACCGTTGAACAAATAGAACTTTATCGGAAAGAATATCCGCAAATCAGGCTGATACGGTTTGAATCGAATAAAGGGCAGACAGCGGCAATGGCCGCCGGTTTTAAACACGCGCTCGGCGCGGTGCTGATTACCTGTGATGCCGACCGTCAAAATAACCCGCGCGATATTCCGCGCATGCTTGAAGGGCTGTCGCAATACGATATGGTATGCGGATGGCGCAAAGTCCGCTGGGACAGCATATCGAAAAAAATTTCTTCGCGCATAGCCAATGCGGTGCGCAATACGCTTACCAGCGAATCGATCAAAGATACCGGATGCACCCTTAAAGTATTTAAGCGCGCGTGTGTTCAAAACCTCAAACTCTACAACGGATTCCATCGTTTTCTTCCGACGCTTATTAAAATGGAGGGGTTTACGGTAGGCGAAATAGAAGTGTCGCACCGCCCGCGCCTGAGCGGAAAATCAAAATACGGCATCGGCAACCGGATGTTCAAAGGGTTAGCAGACTTGTTCGTTGTGCGATGGATGATCAAACATCATATCAAAAGCCAGCCTGTTTCAAAATAAGGTGTCTGCACCGGCTTGTGAATTCTAATCAGAGTTAAAACGCCAATGGAGGGATGTGTTTAAGAAATACGTTCCGGCCGGTTGTAATGTCGTATGACGCAAATGATTACAAACACCAAAACATAAGCGGCGGCGGTGCATGCAACCCCTAAAAGAAACAACGAGTCCATATTTTATCCCCCGATGCACGATGTTATTTTTATAGTTTATGAACGAATTCTCCAAAATTATTTAGCATATTATGTGCCTAGTGGTTTTGATGTGTATAAGATGTTTTGCCGGATAAGGATATGTAAAATACCTTATTATTTAAAAAACAGTATGCCGCGGCATACCGCGGTATTCACACGGAAAGCGACACGGAATGTATGGATGTGTCTTAAAGTCGGATACGGTATTTTGTATTGCGAAGATGCGGTGTATTCCGTACTATAGATTAGTGGAGATGTATAATGAAATTAAACAAGGGTAACACGTGATGAACGGTGCGGCGCTTTTTGTTGAACTGCTTGTCGGCGGAGTACAGGTTGTGGTGTGGGTTGCCGTGCTGGCGCTTGCATCGGTCAGCCCTGATCGGTTGATGTCCGTGCTCACATCGCATTCCATTGAAAACAGCATTGTCCTGATGTCTGCGGCGTATACGCTTGGCGTTGTGTTTGACCGTGTATGGGATGCGTTGTTGAGCCCTGTCGATAAACGTATCCGCTCCGCATTCTTTGCCGACCCCGAACAAGCGCATCGTATTCGGATACTGCTCTTTTCAGGCGACGCGGTACGAGTTCAATTTGTAGAATATATCCGTAGCCGTATCCGTATTACCCGTTATACCGTGTGCAACGCGTTGATTACGGCAGTGTGTTCCGGGATTGTGTTTTTCATTCGGCACAGTGAACCGTGGCGAGACTGGTTTTTATACGCCGTGTTGTTTTCCGTTGTGTTTTCTGCTTGCGCGTTCTATGCGCATTGCGTACTTATATCCACATATTACAAAACGCTCAAACGATTTGATGCGCATCGCACGCTTTCATCTAAATAAAAAATCTTTAAGCAACAAAGACATGATTGTTGTTCATTAAACGGTATGTTTGTGGGGACATTTTCGGTTAAGCGCAAAGAAAAACATGCGCCAGGCGGGAGTCGAACCCACGACCCCAGGATTAGGAATCCTGTGCTCTATCCTGCTGAGCTACTGGCGCAGTGTGATTTATCATACTATGTTGTGATGTGTTACTACAAATTGTTTACATCAGAAAATACAACCAAAAATACTAATAATCAACTTTTTCTGTTATCGAATGGATATAATATTTGTTATTACAAATAATAAAACGGTGCAGGAGGAAATCGGCGTGAAAAAAGTCTTTTCTATTCTTATTTGTTTATCCACAATATTTATTCCAGTAAATCTTTGTCATTCCGCAACGACTTCAGATGGTCTAATCACTCTTGACTTTTTTGAGGATACAACTCAAGGTATTCCCAATTTATGGCAACTTGATTTTACTGTTAACGATGTGGATGGTCCCGGTGGATTCGAGTCACTCTTTTTACCATGATATTTGAGACACCACTGATGGATTTAAATAATCAGTATAATCAATCGGAAACAGAGTTTTATTCAATACATTATTTTTCATCGGGCACAATACCTCTATTTTTATATCCGATCGTTACCTCTACCCCTGAAAAACTACCAGTTCCTGCCGAAACTGTATTCACTTTTAATGCTATACCTGTCGATTATATTGTGATCAATCCAACCACCGATATTCTGGTTAATGAAGATTTTTCTGTTGTCGTATCAAAACCGATAATTTTGGTAATCATGATATTGAAATATTAACGTTAAATGGTCCTGTCAGAGTTGAATCAATTCCTGAACCAATGAGTCTTCTTCTTTACGTTTTTGGCTTCATCCTTTTACCTTTTTATCGAAAAATTCATCAGCAAAAAATAATAATTTTTTAGCTTTAGTTTTATCGGGGGACAAAGTGAAAAAGCTATCTTCTTTTTACTTGGTGCATTCTTGTGCACCACAGTATTTTCTCCCAACAAGAAACATTATTTGAGAAAACAGAAAATTCCCAGAGGCACTGGAACTTCAGTTCTTAAATCCCGAGCAATTGACTTTAAAAAGAAAGATTTTCAACTGAAGTCAAGAAGTAATCGGGTTTATGTAAAATTGAAAACCCCGTTGAGTAAATCTGTCGTAGCCAGATTGAAGAAGAAAGGAATAAAGCTGAATGAATATGTAACTGACGCAACATATGTAATTTCGATAGATCAAGATAAACTTGATCTACTCAAAGATATGAGGTTTATTCAGGGGTTTGAACATATTCAGCCGACAGACAAAATATCGGAACGATTATATAAGAGCAAAATTGGCAATTATGCCCGAGAGGGTAATAATGTTACCCCGCCTATTTTCGACAAGAACCATTTAATGTGTTATATTATTAACGAGAGAGTGTTATAAATAATAAAACGGTGCAGGAGGAATCGGCGTGAAAAAAATCTTTTCTATTCTTATCAGTCTATCAATATTTTTATTTCAGTAAATCTTTGTCATTCTGCAACAACCTCAGATGGACTTATCACGCTTGACTTTTTGAAGATACTCAATCGGGCATTGAGAACCGTTGGATACTTGATTTTACGGTGAATGATGTTGGTGGAGGATTGAGTCATTTTTTTTACGATGGAAATGTTTAATGTATTAATGGATTTTAATAACACTTATAATCCAGAATCTGTTTTTATGAATTTGGATATATGTCATCAGGAACTATACCAATCTTTTTGACTTCAAAAATTAGCTCTAAAACAGGAACTAATCCAGTACCAACGGGAACAATGTTCACGTTTTTTGCTTTGCCAAATCCTAATCTCAATAATTTACCTGATCAAGGAGAGTTATTCTTAGATGATTTTTCTGCACGTCTAACCTATGTAGATAATCTAGGGCAACAAAAAGATGAGTTTGTGCCTCTCCATGGTCCGGTTGGTTTTGTCGTTCCAGAACCATTCAGCATGCTTCTTTATCTCTTTGGTGGATTTTTTTTATCGCTACTAGCAAAGTTAAAAGCAAAATAATCCTATAATAATTTGAATTAACAAGATAATGGGGGGACAACATGAAAAAGACAATCCTCTTTTTATGTGGAATCGTTTTTTGCTCAGTAGCATTTTCTCAACATGAACAATTCTTTGAAAAAGATAGAAAAACTCTAAGAGGATTAAGGATAGCAAATCTTAAATCTCGTTCATTAACTTTTTGAAAAGAAAGATTTTTCTTTAAAAGAACCAGTAAAACGAATTTATTTGAAGTTGAAAAGCCTTTGACTAAATCAGTTTTACGCAAATTGCAGAAAAACGGTATAGAACTCAATGAATACGTAACGGATGAAACTTATGTTATTACAATCGATAAAGATAAAACTCAGTTTACTAAAAAATTCGGTTTATTCAGGGTTTTGCCAACATTGAGTCACCTGATAAAATGTCGGAGCAGCTATATAAAGGTAAAATTAACAGTTATGTCCGCGAAGGAAATAGTATTAAAGTTGTTGTCAGTTTTTTATGAAGATGTTTCTCTTGGCGATGCAATTGCTGGTATTAGATCAGTTGGCGGGATTATGATATCAAACGAATTTTCACTAACTCATAAACTTTATGCTTCGATTCCTTTTGATAGTCTGGCAAATTTAACTCTATTGGATAATGTTAGGTATGTAGAGGAAATATCTCCACCAGTTTCTTTGCAAAATATTGATGCCGGTAAATTATCAAATGTGTTTTGGGATAATAATGGCAGTATCACTGGACTTTTTGAAACAGACTTTTTAACTGGTTCTGGGGTGAATGTTGCAGTTCGGGATGTCGGTAAAATCTATAATCATCAGGATTTCTCTGGTAGACTTACAACAGTAGACCATGACTTTGTTTCATCCCATGCAACTCATGTCGCAGGGACAATAGGAGGAGTATTAGATAATGATGGAAATATAGATACTGGCGGAATGGCTGAATCTGTAAATTTGTATTCGTATAGTTTGTTTGTTGTCGGAACATTCCAGGCAGTACAAGAAATAGATTTTACAATAGATTTTGTATCAGCTATTGAGACGTATTCTGCTTCTATTATCAATAATTCTTGGGGAAGTACAATTGGTTGGGATTACTATCCAAATTCCCGAGGAATTTTTGTATGGGATTGGAGAGATACAATTCATCTATTTGGAAAATATACGAGTGGGTCAGAAGACATGGATGATTTTATGCATGATTATTATGATAATGATGCATTGATTCTTAAAGCGGCAGGAAATGAGAGAGATGATGAGGATGATGACCCTAATGATCTAAATAACCATCCGCATGATGGAGAATATTATTCTGACAGTGAAGGACTATACTCTGGATATTATTATTGCTTAGAACCACTCAGTTGTGCAAAAAATATTATTACCATCGGTGCTGTGGGAACCGATAATTCTGAGAATGAATCCACTTCTTTTAGTAGTTGGGGTCCTACAGGTGATGGTAGGGTAAAACCTGATGTTGTAGCTGATGGTTTTGAGCTACTTTCTACATGGGTTGATAATGGTTACAATGAGGACGACGGCACTTCAATGGCTTGTCCAGTTGTAACTGGAATTTCAGCGTTGATTTTTCAGGAATACAAAGATTCATACGGCTCATTCCCGACTGCAGATATTGTCAAAGCACTGCTCTGTAACTATGCGATGGATCAGGGAAATCCGGGTCCTGACTTCAGTTACGGATTCGGCATTGTTGACGCAAAAGCGAGCATAGAATGTATACAAAATCTTGACGGGACATCCGGCGGACATATCATTACAAGCAGTATCGATGAAACCGGTTCTTCTCTTGAGTACCAGTTAACCATTCTGGAAAATGATAGCGACAATGAATCGCTACGTATAACGCTCTGCTGGATTGATCCGCCCGGTAATCCGCAGGCGGTAAACGCGATTGTCAACGATCTTGATTTGGTTGTGGTTGATAATGACGGGGTTGCGCGGTATCCGTTTTATTTCAAAGAATACGACGCATCTCCGCTCCCCGAAGCGGAAGAACCGACAGTTGACCCGACTGAACCGGCAAAAATCGGTTTCAACAGATATGACACTGTTGAACAAGTAATTATTGAGGCGGATAATGAAAATAGGTTGGCTCCGGGAACGTATAATGTGCGTATAACTGGGTTTAAACTGCCGTATTTAAATCAACCGTTTGCAGTTGTCAGTTCGGTTGGGTTTCACGGATTTCATTTCAATACATTGCGCATAAAAAAAATCCGGAGGAGAGTGGGTAACGAACCATCAAACGGTTTTTAGACCAAACACCTGATGTGCTTCTTAGAATAACAGAGTTGGGAGACGGATTTAATCCGGCAACGCTCGATCTTAAATATTCGTTCTCTAGGAACGGCGGAGTCACATGGAGCACATGGGAAGATGTTGATGGATATATGAAGATGATAACTGTACCACACCGTGTACTAATCCGTGTGTTGGGGTATCATACGCCAAAGTCGGGGATGTTCAGTTTGAGACTGTTAGTCTATATGAGAACCGCATTAGATTCCGGGCGCAATATGATGGAGATGAATTAAAAAGTGGCGTTTATATTATCAGGAATAACAACATATATTATGTTTCCAGTATTGTTGATAATGATTCCGGTACCGGCACACAAGATGATCCATGGAAGACTATATCCCACGCATTGATAACCGCTTCGGCAACTGCAGGTGTTCCGGCGTATATTTATGTACAAGCAGGAACATATAATGAAAACATTGTCATGAAAAGGCACGTGTCTCTTTATGGCGGATATGATGAGAATTGGGCACGGGATATAGAGTTAAATGAAACGATTATTGACGGGCAAGCATCATCAAATGTTGTTATAGCGGATAATGATTCAATCTTGGATGGATTCACGATACAAAATGGGAAAGCAGAGCAAGGCGGAGGCATATACATAAAAAATGTGTCTTCTATTATATCAAATTGTATTGTGAAAAATAATGTTGCTCATAATGATGATCATGGTGCAAATGATTATAGTGATGGTGCCGGGTTATATGCGCAAAATGCTGGTGGAACAATAAAAAACTGCACATTTATTGGGAATTATCACTCTGGAAATGCCCAGCAAAGTGGTGGTGCAATAATGCTTTCATACAGCTCAATGCTAATAGAAAATTGTATTTTTGAGAATAATTATTGCCCCTCTACGGGAGATGATGAGTTTGGAGGTGGAGCAATCTATAATTTCTTCTCCATAGCAACAATAAAAAACTGTAAATTTGCTGGAAATTATGTCGAAGGAAGCTCAAGTATAGCGGCGTTAGGTGGAGCGATTTTTTCGAATAACGGAAGTATTTCAAAGATTATCGGTTGTCTTTTTGATTCAAATAGAGCAAACAAAGGAAGTGCGGCATATGGCTGGGGAATTAGTTTGATTAATTGTACTGTTTACAACAACATAAGTGCCGTCAATAATGAGGCTTTTTTGGGTGTAGGTCCTTTAGTAACAAATTGTATTTTTTTGAATAATAATTATAATGATTTTAGTGGTTTTAATATTAACCAATTTGTTACCTATTCGTGCATTCAAGATGTGGGTGGAGGAGCAGGAACAATTCATGTTGATCCCCAGCTCCGTGATCCGGATAACGGTGATTTCCGATTGAAAATTACTTCTCCATGCGTTGACACAGGCACAAATTCAGCAACATATCTTGATGAACTCACAGAAGATATCCATGGTGAAAGCAGAATATTTGGGTTTATTACCGATAATACAGTCGATATGGGAGCAGATGAATTACATTGGGAGATGATTGGTATCGAACATGACAATGAGGATGCTATTACGATTGAATTTCAAAGTTTCGAGAACGACACTTATTTTGTCGAATATCTAGATGATGATCCATCATCAACGACGCCTATCCTTCATTATAGAATGAATGATAACGACTCAAATACAACAGTTGATGAACGTATGGGGTCGGTTAACGGTACATTTATTGATTGGGAAAGCAATCCTGATGCAAATACTGATGTTCATGCGGTATCCGGTAAAAGTTCCAATCTAAATACAGCGTTGAAGTTTTCCGGCGACAAAGAATTCATAAACTGCGGGAATGTCGCAAATCTGACAGAGAATTTCTCTTTTGCGTTTTGGGCATATTTAGATGAAGATACCTATTCAGCGAATCGAAATATAGTGAATAAAGCAGATAATAGTTCGTGGCGCATAAGAGTGGATCAGACAACCGGCAAGATGAGGTTGATTCTAAATTTTGGATCGGGAGCAATCTCGTATGTTTTTAATCATGTTTTTTCGACAGAAACATGGCAACATATTGTTGTTCTTCTTAATACAACAAACGGTGATGCGAATCTGTATGTTAACGGAACTTTTGAAGAAACAATCTCTATACAAAGCAGTTCGCTTCAATCTAATTCCGGTGATTTTAAAATTGGGACATTTAGTACGGAGGCATGGCTCGGCATGATAGATGATGTACGAGTCTACGATCACTTGCTAACCACTCCAGAAATCGGTTTTATCTACAATCATGGAAACGGTACTGAAGAATCGGTAAAATGGCATCGGGTGACAACAAGTGTCATTGGACAGGAAGGGACAACGTCATGGACAGACGACGGTTCCGAAACATCTCCAGCTCCGGATAATGACGGCGTTACTCAGAGACTTTATCGTGTTGTTGTAGGGGATTGATATATTCTAGGTGGTAGATTTTGTTGTGATCGATCTATTTATAAGAGCAACATTTTTTGATAGTTTCCGATTTCTAAGTTACACCAAAAAGTACACCAAAAACGCAATACAACATAATATATCTAAGTACAAATACAATCTAAAAATGGTGTAAAATTTCTCGGTCGAATGAACTTAAAAAAAGACTATTAGGAATCCTGTGCTCTATCCTGCTGAGCTACTGGCGCAGTGTGATTTATCATACTATGTTGTGATATGTTACTACAAATTGTTTACATCAGAAAATACACCAAAAAATACTAATAATCAACTTTTTCTGTTATCGAATGGATATAATATTTGTTATTACAAGTAATAAAACGGTGCAGGAGGAAATCGGCGTGAAAAATATTTTCTATTCTTATCTGTCTATTCGTAACTTGCGTAGGGATAAATCTCTGTCATTCTGCAACAACCTCAGACGGGCTTATCACACTTGACTTTTTTGAGGATACAAGTCATGGGATGCCCAATTTATGGCAACTGGATTTCACCGTCAACGATATTGGTGGAGGAGTTGAATCACTGACATTTGACTTAACATTTTTTAACGCTAATATGACATTTAATAGTCAATTAAATCCATCCTCTGTTTTTTATGAATTAAGTTTTATTGCCCAAAATGCGGGTGTTTTAATACCATTTATTGATTCGACCCCGAGTACGTTACCTGTTCCTGTTGGAATGGAGTTTAATTTCTTTTTTAATCATCCGAGCAGTGAATTACCTAATCCTCCAGACTTGACTCAGTGATAGGAGAAATTTCGATATTCTTGGATCATAAAGATAACTTAGACAATACCTTTTCGGAAACTTTAACTGTTACTGGTCCTATTGGCTTTGTAGTCGTTCCTGAACCTATAAGTGTTTTTCTTTACGTTTTTTGGAGGATTACTTTTAAAATATATGACTTCCATAAACTATCAATACACAAAGAGGTGTCATGAAGAAATTTAGCGTATTGTTATTATTTGTTTTATTTTGTATTCCTTCGGAAATTTTGTACTCGCAACAACCTCAGATGGACTTATAACACTTGACTTTTTTGAGGATACTCAATCCGGCATAGAGAATCGGTGGATACTTGATTTTACAGTTAATGATGTGGATGGACCCGGTGGGTTTGAATCACTCTTCTTTTCTTTCGATTAGAAAATACACTAATGGATTTGAATAACCAGTATAATCCATCACCCACAGAATTTTATTCAATAGGGTATTTTTCATCCGGCACAATTCCTCTTTTTTTTATACCCCGTGTCAGTTCCGGTACTGATAAACTTCCGGTGCCGGCAGAAACCTCATTTACTTTTTATGCTGTACCTGTCGATTATATTGTGATCAATCCAACCACTGATATTCTGGTTAATGAAGATTTTTCTGTTGTCGTATCAAAAACCGATAATTTTGGCAATCACGATTTTGAGATACTAACGTTAAATGGTCCTGTCAGAGTTGAATCAATTCCTGAACCAATGAGTCTTCTTCTTTACGTTTTGGCTTCATCCTTTTGCCTTTTTATCGAAAAAATCATCAGCAAAAAATAATAATTTTTTAGCTTTAGTTTTATCGGGGGGACAAAGTGAAAAAAGCTATCTTCTTTTTACTTGGAGCATTTTTCTACGCTACAGCATTTTCCCAGCAATAAACTCGAAGGGTGCGCGCGGCATTGTTCCGTGCAAAAGCACGGCAGACCGTATTTGCAGAACCGAACCGTGATTGATGATTATTTGTATCTATCTTGTAATAAGATGTTTACATATTAAATTATTTATGGCATGCAATATGCGATAATCATGCTTGGCTTAATTCGGGTTGGAATTGGATTAGTTAAGATAATGTTGAAAAATTGAAAATAATGGGGGCATAACATGAAACTATTCAGATGGAGTATGTTTTTATTCTTGTTGACAGCAACGAGCGTGTTTGGAGCAACACTGACATTTCAAGAAGGCGATGGAGGAAGCTATTCAACCACAGATGCCGCGTTCATCGAACAAGGATTTCCCAACGTTAACCACGGCATAGATGCCGATCTCTGGGCTCTTGACCAGTCGGGGATTAACATTCGAACTCTTATTCAGTTTAGTGATATTTTCGGCTCGAATACAGGACAAATCGCCTATGGAACATCGATTATATCCGCCACACTTGGGATTCGGACAACAAGTAATGCTACATCCGGGCTTAATTATCTCTATAGAGTCACAACCGATTGGAATGAAAGTACAGTAACTTGGACATCGTTCGGCAATAGTTATAATGGTACAGTAATGCAGGCATTCTCACCCAGTTTGGGAGAGACGGTATATAACCTCGATATTACCTCTTTAGTTCAGGATTGGTCGGATCAAACTTACGCAAATCAAGGTGTGCTGATTCGAAATACCATAAATGATGTGGTTATTTATTATTCTGATGACGCTACAGAACTTTCTTACAGGCCATTGCTTACGATAAATTATGTATCTCCTGTGCCCGAACCTATGAGTGTTGTTCTTCTTGGAATAGGGCTGATTGGATTGCTTAAACGCAAATTCAAAAAATAAAGTGCACAGTGTTTTTGTCAAAAAGTTTACAGAGCTATCGGGGCAACTCGATAGCTCTTTTTTGTGCTGGTTTATACGCTGATTCTAGTTGTGCAGTAGTTATTCGGCACCTAAGATTCTATTGCGGAATCCCTACCTGTCTGATACCATGTGCCTATGAAACGATTCGTTAAATTTTTATTTAGTGTTGGCGCATGCAGTTTGTGCTTGACGCTTACGGGATGTCAGGTTTTACTGATGCCCATTGTGGGTGTGTATGCGGTATTGATTGCGTCGTTGCAGATAGTGTTCGGATTGGTTCCGTATGCGGTTAATTTGTTGCCGCTGTTACTTTTTGTGATCGATACACCAGCCGATGCCACGCACTCAGAATATGCGTTTTCCGCATCAGACGCCCGCGCCGTGTACGCATCAAACACCTTTGACGATGCGAGCGAACTGCCCGACGGATTGGTGTTTCTGCGCACCATTTCGGTAGAAGCGCCGCCAGCGTCGTTCCGAAGAACCCTCTTTGCGTTTGAGTATGGAATCCCTCCTCATGAAATAGCGCGGGCAGTAAGCGATGAATTGAAAGGAATGTACCGGAATCTATCACGGTGCATCTGATTGACGGCGCATCGTTATTTAATGATAAATTTTCGTTTTTCTCGGTATTAAATAGCCTTAAGAACCGGAAAATTACGCTCAAATGTTTTGGAATACTCGAATCAACTACGGCTTTGTTTAACGATTCCCGCGGTGAACCATGAAGAAAACTGAGTTCGCTCATGCACGCGAGTTGGCATTCTATGTCCTCACCCAGACTCCTTCGTCGATGCTGGTTTCGGAGAATCTCGATATCCAGCTTTCCCGCACATCATTATCTCCTGCAGATAAACGGCTTGCCGCACATCTTGTGCTTAACTGTGTAAGGCGCAAAGGGTCTCTGGATACTATCATCGGTTGTTACAGCAGTTTTCCGCTCGATACTCTTACTCCGGCGATAATTGCTGTCTTGGAATTGGGGATATATCAGATTCGTTATATGGACAAGATTCCCGTATTTGCGGCGGTGAACGAATCGGTTGAGCTTGCACGAAAATACGGTTCGAAAAAGTCTGCCGGATTCGTTAATGCGGTTCTGCGTGAGATTATTCGCAATCCGCAAAAACTCGAGAGCCATGTCAAGTCTCTTGGGCCGGTAGAAAAAATGTCATTTGAGGAGTCGCATCCGATATGGCTGATTGAACATTTTCTCAAAGTGTATTCGTTTGAACAGGTGAGCGCACTGTGTGCATGCAATAATCTGTTGCCTCAACTGACAGTGCGTATCGATACGCGGAAAATATCCGTGCATGATTTTATCGAGCGGCTGACGGGTTCAGGCATCGGGTGTGTGCCGTCTGCAATTCATCCTGATTGCATTCGGTTAATGGATTTCGGCAGTCTCAATGGTGTGCCCGGGTATAATGAAGGCTGGTTTGTTGTTCAGGACGAAACACCAGTTGCCATAACGGATATGCTCAGCATATCTGATAGCCGCCCGCTGGATATGCTCGATTTATGTGCGGCGCCGGGAGGAAAAACAACGTATCTTGCGCAGTATGCGCATCCTGCAAGCCGTATCTGGGCGGTTGACCGGTCGGAAAAAAAGATTGCCGTTTTGAAAACGACTCTTGATCGAATGGGATATACTCATGTTGTTCCTTCAGCGGCAGATGCCGGCAATTATGAATCGCTTAAAAGGTTGTTTGGCGATACGCGTTTTGATGTGATCGTTGCGGATGTCCCGTGTTCGAATACGGGCGTTTTGCGCAAACGCGCAGAAGTGCGCTGGCGATTAAAGGAAAACGATTTCGAACGGTTGTCAAAAACGCAATGCACCATCCTGAAAACCGCATCTTCATTTCTCAAACCTTCAGGCAAACTGCTTTACTCAACCTGCAGTATTGATCCGCAGGAAAACGAGCAGGTTGTAGAGCAGGTTCTTAAACTGGTGCCTGCGCTGAAATGCACATCGCGCTATTTTAACCTGCCGGTACAACCTGATAGCGGCGACGGCGGGTTTGGCGCAGTTTTAACATTCAATGAGTAAACGTCTACAGAAAAATTATCCTTTTCCCGCATCAGCCGATAGAAAAACTAATCGGTTAACAAGAAATGGGAAAGGGGATACATGCATATTCAGTGGAATGTCCGCCGGTATGGCATCGGAGCGGCGGTTGCCGGATTGGCGTTTTTAAGCTGGCTGTCGGTCATTCATACACTTTCATATTTTGATTTGGCGTTAAGTCCGGATACTGTGGAATACTCCGGAATGCTTGATGAACTGCTACCGAAACTTCATACTGCAGAATTGTCCGACATACCTCTGTTGATTGCGGCGCTGGATATTGACGGCCTGCTGATACGCCAAACAGCGTTTACTGCACTCCAGCAGTTTCATGATGAACGCATCCATCGCCGGTTAATTACATTGTTCGAACAGGAACCGAACCATGATTTCCTTATTCGCATCGCGCGCGAACTTAGCGTTTCGTATCCGGGGCAATCCACAAAGGATGCATTTTTGAGGCAATTGTCATGTTCTGGGAGACTGGATATTTCATTTCCTTTCAGCGTTTCATCTTTTTTCTTTAACTGATGACAATACCTACCGCGCAAGTATAGAGCACTGCATGGCAAGCGATTCGTATACAATGCGTTATGTATATCTTTGTGGAGTAAAGAAATATGCCACTCTGCGCTGATACCGATACTCGAACGATGCTACCTTACCGATGGGCAATTTGCGGAACGCGCACAAGATACCATCGCATTTATCCGCCGGAATCATTGTGTCATGTGGGATCAAAAGCACTGATTATTCAATAATATAATGACGCGATACAGACGGTATCCTTTGCAATTTTGAGGTGCATCCGGCACATGCAGAGAGAAAAATAATACATAGTAAAATACACACGATGCGGTGCAGTGTCATTGAGCACAATCCTTGCCGAATGTTATTCGGCCTGGTTTGATTCTTTTACCACAACATCTTTATCGGCTAACGACCCAACGCCGTAGTAATGTTCGTGATATGTACAGCCCGCAACGGCACAGAGCGTTGCCGCTAAGGATATAAGGCAGATGATTCCGCGTATTTTTTTCATGTTCGGCGTCCTTTTTCAGTTTGATTATCGGTAGATATCTTATTGTTGTTCAGTTTTTTCAGGAGCAGGAGCGGCATGGTAATGCGTATGATATGTACAGCCAGCCAGCGTCACTGCTGAAACTGTTGCGAAAATCAATACAGCGATCAATGATTTAATGTTCATAATGTCCCCTTTTTGTTCTGATTGACGATATGCCATAATTTTTCCAGTTCAATGGTAACTGTTACTTTGACAGAACCGTCATCGAGAAATTCCGGTTCTGATGCGAGTTTCATTCCGCCGAGGAATAAACCGACGGCATCTTTATTTTCTTCGCGCTCATTGACAAAATCGGCAATGGTCGTTTCTTTGTCGATTTTGAGCTCGTATGCTTTTTCCACGAGCGCTTGGCGAGCATTGAGTTGCGCATTAAAGACAGCGGTTCTCTGCCCTGCGCGCCCCGTGGCGCCGGGTTGCGATATGCCTATGCCGCTGGCTTCAAGAGAACGGTATACCCATGAGGGAATCGATTCGCCCGAAACCGCTTCGTCGGATTGTTCTCGGTAGTCGTCCGGATTGGCGGATGCGGAGCCGGTGGCAGTTACCATATCTGTTTCGAGCCATTCAAGCATTCTCATAATAGGTGTCCGGAAAACCTCGCTGGTTTGGAGTGTTTCATCCGCGTTAATTTCACTGATGCGCGCTTTTTCCAGTGTGAAAATGATGGTTTCAACCGGCGAACCGAGATCGACTTCCACAATGCCTCCTTCATAGTACCGATATGGGCTAAGAGGGGATAGCCCCTGAATAAACGCAGTCAACTGTGTTCGGACTGCCTCGTTTGCCGCTGTTAAATCGCTGACGGTAAGCGTTTCGGTTAAGGGCATTGCTTCTATTAAACCGGCGAGTTTGCGCCGCGCGTCGGATAATGCGGTTTGTTCGGTTTTGAGGCGTCCGGCAGTTGTTATATGTTCCCACCCTGCGATGCCGGAAATGGGAGAAAGGCCGGAAGGAGGCAAAGGTTTTTCAGAACCTTCAGGTTCTTTGCCGTCAGATGCTGGCGCCGGTATGACTGCCGACCGGTTAATTACTGCTTGTCCGGTCACAGTAAAATCGATCGGTTTCATCGTAGATAATCCGGATAAATCGGGCGGCAGTTTACCTGGCCCTCGATAGAACTGCATTTTTGACATAAATTGTTTAAATGAGAGAAAGGTAATGCGCATATCGGTTTCTGCGCCGATAAATCTGTCTGGGCGTTCTTGGATACGTGTTTCGCCGAGTTGCTCGGCGGTAAGCAGAAACCGTTCAAATTCTTCCTGCATTTCCGGTTTTCCGCCAAATAGTCACGTGTCTTGAGTGCAGGGTTAAGCATGGTGTCTCCGATATTCGCACGGAGTTTTTGGTAACCGTCTACAAGAGCAAAATTGCGTGCTTTAAGGAGCAAGTTTGATTCAATCTCGGCAACTGCCGTTTGGGCGAAAAAAGACAATGCCGTCATAATAAAAATAAATAAACGTGCCATGAATAATACATCTCCCGCATATACAACCAGTTTTTGCATAGGCGCGCTCTCTGTGGTTGCGTGCCGTTAGTACAACGTGACATGGCGTGTGCGCGTTAAACCGTTCGAATGAGGATTGAACATTATATATAACAGAAGTATAGGCAATTTGGCATGCGGTGTAAAGAAGTTCTGACAGCGTAGCAATAATTCTTTGCTGAGTTTAGAGCCAGCGGGCGAACAGTGTACGCAATGCATTTTCGAAATGGGCGGTATCGAATTTCAACGCATGAGCACGGATATCCGGTGCAGAAAAGGCCAAACGGCGTTCGTGTTCAACTGCGGTGCAGAGCGAATCGAGGGTATGTTCATTAAAGAAAAGCCCCGTATATGTTTTGTGTTGAGGGCGGTATCCGATTACCGTCTCTGTTACGCCGCCTCGATTGAACGCGATAACCGGTTTGCCGGATGCCATCGCTTCAAGCGGGGTGATTCCGAAATCCTCTTCGCCGGGAAAAATGAGTGCACGGCATCGGGCGTAATAATCGCGCACGACATGATCGGGTTGCCACCCGAGAAAGGTGATGTTGGATGCCGCCTGCCGCCGCAGTGAACGTTCTTCCTGTCCCGATCCGATAATTGCTAGCCGGTAGCCCAGCCGATTGAAAGCATCGATAGCCAGCCTCGATTTTTTGTATGGGGCGAAAGCGGACACGATGAGATAGAAATCTTCATGGCTTCCGCTCAGTGCAAATGCATCGGTGTTAACCGGCGGATAAATGACTTCCGCATTAAGCCCGTAATGACGTTTAATGCGCTCGGCAACATGGTGTGATATGGCGACAAATTGGTTGACTCGAGGCAGTGCGGCAATGTCCCAGCGTTGAACTGCGTTCAGTAGCGCGGTTATAAACGCGCGTTTAAGAAACGGCATGGAACGAGGGAAATACGATTCCCGCATATCCCATACATACCGTATCGGCGCATAGCAACAACAGATGTGATATGCGCCGGCCGGCGGCGAATCCCTTTCGCGACGCAATGGCTACTGCTGATTACCAGATCATAATCGGTTAACTTGAATGATTCTATTGCGTGCGGAAACAACGGCAGGTAATGACGGTATATTTTATGTGCCGCCGGTAGTTTCTGAATAAAAGAAGTATATATTCGATGCTGTTCAATCTCCGGCGATACGCTTCCGGGAATATGCAGGAGCGTATAGATATCGGCGTGCGGAAACAACCTGCAGAACACTTCAAGGCATTTTTCTCCGCCGCGCATTCCTGTAAGCCAATCATGGGCAATTGCTACTCGTGCCATTGGAGAATCTCTTTATAAAGTTCGATAACTTTTTCTGCGGCGGTATTCCACGAATAATTCAATGCATGGAGCCGTCCTTTTTTAATCAGCGATTCGCGCAGTGCAGAATCGGTCATAACAGAATACAGCGCATCTGCCATCTCGCGCGGGTTATACGGGTCGGCCGGCAGATACGCATCGCTGAGTGTTTCCGGCAGGACGATGTGCAGGAGGCAACTACCGGCGTGCCGAGGTTCATAGCCTCCAACGGAGGCAATCCGAACCCTTCATAAAGGGACGGGAAAAAAAACACGCTGGCATGTGCCATAAGTTCATATAACTGCGGATCGGAAACATTCTCTATAATGTCAACACAAGGTGTTCCTTTTATGCGGGAAGAATCATAGAATGCATGCGGTATGCCGACAACTTTCAGCGTTACCGGTTGCTCCGTATACCGTTGTTTAAACAAAACGAACGCCTCCACTGCGCGGAAAAAGTTTTTATGGTGCATGGTGTTGCCCATATACATGATATACGGCGTACCGTTTGGCTTCTTGGTATGTGATGGTTCTCTGTTGTCTGATGCGGCACAATGTATAACTTTTATCTTTTTCTGCCGGAACTCCGTAGAGATTCATAAGGTCGGTGCGCGAATTATCGGATGAAGTGAAAATCTTCTCTGCCCGTTTGCAGAACCGCCGTACCATAATCCGGTAATATATACGGTATCGTAGAGGGAAAAACTTCGGAAACAGAACGGGAATCAAGTCGAAAATCGTCACTATTACCGGAGCCGGAGAAAAAAGCGGCATGGTAAACGATGCGCTGTGAAAAATGTCCGGTTTTTCGCGGCGGATAATGCGCGGCAGTTCCCATTGTTCTGCGATGCTGTAAGGTTTAGCATTTGCCTTGATAAACCTCAAAGAAGGCTGAGCAGGCAATTTGTTTTTCAAATGATCGTTTGAAATAAGAACAGTGAATCTGCAGTGCGGGGATTTCGGCAAAAGATGTTCGAGCAGTTTATGCGTTACGCGGGCAATCCCATGAGGTTTTCCGCTACAAAAGCGAGCGTCAAACATGATGTGATGCGTCATCTTGCCGTATTCCTTTCGAATTGTAATTCATGTATTATCGATTATGATGCCGAGTGTGTTTCAGTATGTCCCAATAGAGCGCTAAGGTTTGTTTTATCATATTTTCCACAGAAAAAAAATGTTTTACCCGTTCTTTTGCTTTGCACCGTAAAAAAAAACGGGATTCTGTTTCATCCATTAAATACCGTATCGTATCTGCAATGTCCGCCGGATTATCCCTGCAGAATACCCCTGCATCGCCGATATACTCTGCCAACGATTTTTCCCCGATTCCTATAATAGGAATGCCTGCAGATAAAAGAAGAGGGATTTCTCCTATCCAGTCGAATGGGTATTTCACGTGAATAACAGCGGCAGTAACCGTTGCCGGAAAATCAGTACTTTCCAGCATGCCGATATCATATACGGATATCCGGTTCTCTTCGTTTTGAGCTGTATTGGCAAGGCGTTGGGCTAACCGTATATTTTTACGGTTAGTCAGGATCAATAACCGTGCTTTTTTAACTGAAATCAATTGCCACGAACTGATAATTCGTTTCATAATAGCAGGAGAATAATCCGGTATTAAAGACAAGACTATTGTCGTGTCAAAAGCACTATTTTGTTCAGCGTTTTTGAAGAGGGTGTTTCGCTGAGCATAACCGCCCGGAATAAAACATACAGGGATACGGCAGTGCCGCAGGATATGACGGCGCAACGAAGCGGAAAGGGTTATCAGCGTATCGGAACCGCTTATGATACGCCGGGCATTGCGTTCATTCTGAGAAAAGAGCGAATAAAAAAAATGAGGCGGTTGTGCAGTAATATGCGGAGAAAGCAGTGTTGTAACTGCGGCTTTCTTTTCTCCTGTAATATCCTTTGATGGAATATCCACACAGTGTACTATATCAATCGCAGTGTTCAGTTTATTATATGTTTTTCTCGCGGCGTTTACAAATCGACGCAGTGAACAGTGAGGAGTAATTCCCTCGAGAGTATGAACAAAAACGGAGCTGTTCTGATATAGAGTTGTATCTGATAAAGGCGTTGTCAGAATATGAACCGTGTTGCCGCGGCTTGCTAAGCCGCGTGCCAGTTCGGAGACATACATCGTTGTGGAAGAGTGCGAGGAACCATGTTTTGGCGGCGCAATCAGGCAAATGCTCAAAACTCGTGATTTCACTGTTTTATCGCCTGTTTCAAACGCGCTATTCCCTGTCCGATCAAGAAACGGGAATGCGCAAAACTGCGGCTTTGTTTCAGCAAGCGGATGTAATCAAACGGATGCCGTATCACTGTGCGGATAAAACACTGTTCTACCGCTTTATTGCCTGCTGTTACGTGTAACTGGCGGAGTGTTTCTCTGCTCAGATGGTCTGTATCGCACCAGAAATGCTGGTTGAAGGATTCATCGGATAATAGCTTCTGCTCGACTGTAAAGAGATTTTTGTCTATGGTAACGGTATCGGTTTGATCGGTATATGGAAAAACCGGCAACAGCGCAATATGGCCTGCAGTGCACGAGCGTATCCAGCGGTATATTTGATTCAGGGTGTTCTCCGATTCCCATTTGAAGCCGACACAAAAATGAATGCGCGCCCTGATGCCAGTTTTGTGAATGAGCCTAAGCCGTGCGTTCAGTACAGATAATTCGTGTTCCGCTTGCGGCTGATTAGCGGTTCTGGAGCAGGTAAGAATCAGTTCCCTGCATCCTGCGCGGTACATTAGTTTAAGGAGCGGAAGAGTCAGGGTATCGCTATTACTGCGGCAACGCCATTGCAGGCGTATTGAGTGCGTAATAATCAAATTGCATAACGCTTCAAGCCGAAACGTATTTTTGGTGAAATCCTTATCGAGAAAATCAACTCCCCAAATGCCCCACTCTTTAACTGCATACGCGAGTTCCTCAACAATGCGCGCGGCGGACATGGCAGGGTATTCAACTCCTTTATACGGGTTACCGATTGAAAATACGTGTTCGGTATGCATGCGGATACCGGGTATGAGCTTCTCTGCAAACGGCGCTTGCAGAAACGCGAGGGAATACCGGTGGAGCGGAACGGCATCGTATGCCATGTACGGAAGAGCGTCATAGTGTATTCCGCATGGGTCGGGAGGATTGTACCGGACGGTATTTTTTCATAAAGATAGACACTGTGAACCGTCTGAATATCAGGGTACCGGGCCGTTATATCAGGTACAGCCTGCAGAAAACCGCTGGTGATTATTCCGGCACAGAAAGTGAACTGAGTAAGAATCGATTCTGCATATAATCCGGCAGACAATGGGTTGATGACAAATAATGCTGTGTGCGGGTTCTTTTTGTTAATCAGGAGAAGAAGAGATACGTCAAACGGTATCGTTTGAGCGGTAGAAAAAAGGAAGGCGAATTCACAGCCGTTTACCGATTCTGCACACTGTTCGAGCGTAAAATTTTCTGCGGATGCATCTATTGCGCGGATTTCTGCTGACGGAAAATGACTGCGCATTACCGCGCACAGTTGAGCCAGCATTGCGGGAAACGGCACGGACGGTACCTGTCTGCATACATACTCATCACGAATCAAGTGTAGCGATTGATCCGGATTCGGAGGATAAATGACTGCTATTTTCATCGAACATCTTCACTGTCTTTTATATTTAACGTGAAGGGAAGTATACTCATTGGACCGGTGATGGCGCAAGAATAAATTCCGCCGGTATCGGATTGGCATACCGTCTGATATCGATTGTCATACGGTTTTAATTGCCTGCATCAGGTTTATCAAATGTGGCGGTTTGTGAGAAAGAATTCGTTTCTCCATCGGGATTGACGGTAGTAACGTCGCGGGTTACCGTTCCATCGCCTTGAGTTCTTTCTATATTTCTTTGCCAAGTCTCTTGATCTTGATTCGTCAAAGTCTGTTCTTTTGTCACTGTTCCGTCGCTGACAGTTTTAGTCGATTCAAAAGTACCGCTTTCTCCTGCGGATGAAGAATAGTTGCCGGAAACTGTTCTGCCTGTTTCTGTTTTTTGTATCGTTTTGTTGATATCGAACGTATTTCCGTCTTGTCCCGTGTAGGTTTTGGTTATACTTCTGCCGCCGTCTTCATTTTTGGTTATAGCACTTTGTACTGTTGCTGTGTTTCCATTTGTTCCGGTTATGGTTCCCTGTTTGGTGAAACTGCCGTCTTCGTTCTTAGTTACTGTACCTGAACGGCTTATCGTTTTGCCTGCGGCATTTGTCGTGGATGAAGAATAACTGCCTGTGCCGGTAGTGTTGTCCCAATTTTTTTCTGTTTGGCGGTTTCCTTCTCCTCTTTCGTTCTGCCATGTTGTGCTTTTTATTGATTGCCCGTTTGTGCGGGTGACGTTCCTCTGAAATGTCCCGCTTCCTTTACGTCCTTGATAAGAACCCGAACGGTTTTTTTCCCGAGCATAGGTTTCCGGAGCATGAAATACAGTAAAAATAAAACAGAATACAGCAGTTAGTAAGAGTGCTTTTTTCAATGTGTGTACCTATCTTTCTAAAAATTAAGTTATTGTGATTTTATTGAAGCTTTGATTTTTTGAGTACTCAAACATATTTTATATAATTATTCTTTCGGGTGATTCTTAAAAAATTTCCATATAAGGCTGGTAGCGGAAATTTCCTGTACCGATGAGGCGTTATTATTTTTTAAAGTTATATGCCCGCCACCCGGCCATGCGTGCCCGCCGCCTTTTACAGTATAGAGAACAACGTCTGTATGTGCTTTTCCACCAGAGTATTGCTCCATAATGACTGTGCCGGACTCAGTCCGCGCCGGTATAGGGTTACAGCCGTTATGGGTTACCCAGAAATTGACTGCATAGGCGACTGATGCATCGGTTCGCGTGCCCTTAGCCGCTTTTCCAACGCCTCCTTCATACGGAACAAACTGGTCTTCAGTACCATGGAAGATAATTACCGAGAGCGGTTCGGCAGGGCTGGATTTGTCATAATTTAATGCGCCGGCAACAGGTGCGATAGCCGCGAATTGATCTGAAAGTTCACAACCCAAACGGTGAGCCATCATGGCGCCGTTCGAAATGCCCGTTACGTAAATCCTTTTTGAGTCAATCGTGTAATCTTGTTTCAATTGAGTAATGAGTTGTCTGAAAAAAGCGGTGTCATCCACAGTGTTTGCTTGTTGCCCTGACCGTTGGCTTCCATCATTCCAATGAAGAAATTTATCTTTGCGTTTTCCGGTTCCGTTAGGGTAAACGACGATGAAGCCTTCGCTGTCTGCTGTCGGGTTCATCTGAGATATCCGGATCGCGCGGTTGGCGTTGCCCATTCCTCCGTGCAGGACAAAAACAAGAGGGTATGGCTGTTCATTTGTATATCCTGTGGGAAGATGTACGATATATGTTCGTGTAATGCCGCCGGCAACTATGGATTTTTCTGTATCACCTGTTCCCCAGAGCATTGTTTTCTTCCGGCTGAGTTTGCATTTTTGCAAAATTCTGTTGCGTACTCGTTCTCTTAGAGCACCTTGTGAAAAGCTTCAGTTGCATCTCCCAAAACACAAGACACCGCAACAAATACAGCAAACAAGGTTTTCATATATAAGCAACCATATGGTATTTTCCTCTACAATAAAAATTTTTTCTTATTAGACATATTTATAGTAAAAAAGTTCCTTTTCAAAAGTTTGAATGATAGAAATATAAAGGAATGGTTGATACATTTTTTTTAACACTACTTTTCACAAATAACAAGCATCTCAAAATCTCCTGGCGTGAGCTTATCATTTCTTGAAAATGCTCCAAGTTTTGCGCCGAAAATGTCGATTTTTTTGTAACCGAGCGTTTTTAAAAGCCATGTTATTTCACTGGGGACATAATAGCGTTCATCGCAGTGCAATTCGTTTTTGTTTCCTGAATCATCTTCAATTACGGTAATGTTGTGGTCTCGAAATGTCATTATATCAAAGGTATTGCATTTATATTCCGCGTTTCCTTCTGCTGTGTTTTCGACGCAGAACTTCTCAACCGAATGATAAAGTGGGAATAAGCCGTTCAATGTTGTAAATATAAACTTACCGTTATTTTTAATCGCTTGTGTTGCATTTTTGAGTATTTGAAAGTTCATCTCGTCCGTTTCCATTAGTGGAAACGCACCTTCGCACATCATGATTGCAACATCGAATTCTCCTTTAAACCGCATAGTACGCGCATCATACTTTTGAAAGGTTACCTTTAGATTTAAGCGATCAGTTTTTTCTTTCGCTTTGGCAAGCATTGATTCCGATAAATCTATTCCTAAAACTTCGTAGCCTCTTTTGGCGAGTTCAATCGAATGCCTGCCGGTACCGCATCCTATGTCAATTATTTTCAATGATGTATCGTATCCGATTTCTTGTTCAATGAAATCGCATTCCCCAACCGTGCCTCGAGTAAACTGTTCCGAGTCGTATTTTTTTCCGTAATTTTCGAATAACAGTTCATACCATTTTTTCATTTAAATTCTCATCAAATTGAAACATAGCAACTCTGTCGTTATCTGGATCATTTCGTACCTAGCCGCACTGTTTCAGGGTTCGCATCAACACGTTGAGCGGATGCTTTTTCCATTCCTTGTGTAAATAACTTCTCTGCAATGACCGTAGGGAGACTTATCTTGATTATATAATAACTTTTTCCATTCCTTGTGTAAATAACTTCTCTGCAATGGTCTCTCCTATACCAGTGTTTGCACCTGTTGCAATAATGAATTATAAAGATAATTCAGGAGCATTAATTACCTCAGCACAAAATGAATTTGAAAAAGCGGAATATTATAACAAAGATATCGTTATGGTTTTTAATGCTTCCACAGAAACACCACCTCAAGAAACGTTCTACGAAGAAGGTGCTGTTGCGATGGAAGAAGCCATTAATGATTTTACAGAGGAGTACGATAACTACAGTGGATATTCGGAAGATGCAATTTTTGAATATAAAAATGGGTACAAAGACATATGACCTTCTCCCCGAAAACTATGCCGCTTGAAATTAGAGTGGATACGTGATAAAACGATAAAAACATCAAGGAGGCACAGTATGAAGCGGAAGAGATTTTCAGAAGAACAGATAATAAGAATCTTGCAGGAAGCTGATGCGGGAATCAGAGTAGCTGAATTATGTCGAAAATACGGGTTTAGCGATGCGACATTTTACAATTGGAAGTCGAAATACGGTGGATTAACCATCAGTGACGCACGAAGATTGAAAGTTCTCGAAAAAGAGAACGGTCGTTTGAAACGGCTTGTTGCTGATTTAACATTAGGCAATCAAGTGTTGAGAGAACTAAGCTCAAAAAACTTCTAACGCCTGGAGCGAAGAGAAAAGCAACCGAAGATGTTCAAGATCGTTTTGTGCTATCAGATAGACGAGCATGTAAATTGACTGGGTTATGTCGCAATACGCTTCGATATAAACCTGAGCCGGATAAGGATGTAACACTACGCAAAAGGATGAAAGAATTGGCAGAGCAACGACGTAAATTCGGGAGTCCTCGGTTACATGTATTGCTGAAACGAGAGGAGCTTGTTGTTAATCATAAACGAACAGAGCGAATTTATCGTGAAGAAGGGTTAGCTTTAAGGAAGCGCAAACGTCGCAGAAAGGCTTCTGTAACTCAACTAAAGCCTGATTTGCCGACACGCCCGAATCAGAAATGGAGCATGGATTTTGTGTATGATCAGCTGGTAAATGGTCGTCGTTTGAGGTGCCTGACAATAGTTGATGACTATACAAGGGAATGCGTCGCAATCGAAGTTGATACCTCATTGAAGAGGGGCGAATCTATGCGCTTTGCATCGTCCGGGTGCCAACCGAAAAGTTTCAATCCACGCCCCTCATTGAAGAGGGGCGAATCCTCGACTTGCTTATGTCGCCAAGTATTGTCTCACGTTTCAATCCACGCCCCTCATTGAAGAGGGGCGAATCGTTTTTCAGGCAACAACTCGGCCGTTTCGTTGTTGTTTCAATCCACGCCCCTCATTGAAGAGGGGCGAATCGAAAAGTCCGCATAATTTTGAGGGGCATCATCATGTTTCAATCCACGCCCCTCATTGAAGAGGGGCGAATCGATCTCCAACAGGCTTAGTCTTACGACCTAAAGCGTTTCAATCCACGCCCCTCATTGAAGAGGGGCGAATCACCCATCTCGGCGGATACCTTATAATCCTAACTAGTTTCAATCCACGCCCCTCATTGAAGAGGGGCGAATCATATGCTATAATGTACTATTTCTTTACGTCGTAAAGTTTCAATCCACGCCCCTCATTGAAGAGGGGCGAATCAGTAAAAGTCGTTGATCGTTGGTGGGGTTGGCGGTTTCAATCCACGCCCCTCATTGAAGAGGGCGAATCTATTACTGGAGCAATCAGTCGACACAATCCGGCGAGTTTCAATCCACGCCCTCATTGAAGAGGGCGAATCATCGTATATATAGTTCGAATATCCGTATCGGAGCAGTTTCAATCCACGCCCCTCATTGAAGAGGGGCGAATCCAACTAATGCAAAAAGTATTTTTACATGTCAACAAAGTTTCAATCCACGCCCCTCATTGAAGAGGGGCGAATCCGTCGTATATGCGGACGATTAGCGCAGTTCAAAGTTTCAATCCACGCCCCTCATTGAAGAGGGGCGAATCAACACATCCGTTCCGGAGACATAATCCTATCCGGGTTTCAATCCACGCCCCTCATTGAAAGAGGGGCGAATCTATCTCGCGACAATTTCTTGTTGATATCAGCGGATGTTTCAATCCACGCCCCTCATTGAAGAGGGGCGAATCTTCATCAACGATAGACATCCCAAAGCCTTTTGACTGTTTTCAATCACGCCCCTCATTGAAGAGGGGCGAATCCTCTCGCGCGGCAATATCGCGCGAGAGGCAAGGAGTAGTTTTCAATCCACGCCCCTCATTGAAGAGGGCGAATCAAAAAGCATCAACATACAGAACGCTTAAACGGTTTCAATCCACGCCCCTCATTGAAGAGGGCGAATCCGAATATACGTAAGTCGTTTGCAAACGATGTCGCAAGTTTCAATCCACGCCCCTCATTGAAGAGGGGCGAATCCAGGTACGCCAACCTTCGCGACGCTGACATGTACGGTTTTCAATCCACGCCCTCATTGAAGAGGGGCGAAATCTTCTTTCGGGAAGCCAATCCACGAGTTGAAGAAGTTTATCTCTTGCGTTTCAATCCACGCCCCTCATTGAAGAGGGCGAATCAAGCCATCATTGATTATCAGGGAATATCTCGTTGTTTCAATCCACGCCCCTCATTGAAGAGGGGCGAATCATTATATTCTCATAACATAACTTCGGTTTGCCGTGTTGTTTCAATCCACGCCCCTCATTGAAGAGGGGCGAATCCCTTCTCGGCTTGCTTTATGTTGAAGAGTATTGCCTGTTTCAATCCACGCCCTCATTGAAGGCAGGCGAATCGGTGATAACAATGAAACCGAAACATTATACCGTTTCAATCCACGCCCCTCATTGAAGAGGGGGCGAATCAAGGCTTTAACGCCGATTTGCTCCAGTAATGGAGTTTCAATCCACGCCCTCATTGAAGAGGGGCGAATCCATAGTTCCTCTTACTATATTAACCGAAGTAACGTTTCAATCCACGCCCTCATTGAAGAGGGCGAATCATCACTTCACGGATATAATATTCATTACGCAGTCGGTTTCAATCCACGCCCCTCATTGAAGAGGGCGAATCGTCGATATAAGTTGCATATGCTGAAGTAGTGATGTTTCAATCCACGCCCCTCATTGAAGAGGGGCGAATCATTGAACCGGCAGTTCAAACTCGACGTGGCAATTCGTTTCAATCCACGCCCTCATTGAAGAGGGGCGAATCCTGAACACTACCACCTAATAACCTGCCTAAGGTGTTTCAATCCACGCCCCTCATTGAAGAGGGGCGAATCCGCCGGCTTATCTCATTGAATGCAGTAGAGGCGGCGTTTCAATCCACGCCCCTCATTGAAGAGGGGCGAATCGAAAGCCTTGCGAACATTGGCCGGGAGGCCCGAGTTTCAATCCACGCCCCTCATTGAAGAGGGCGATCACTTACCGCCGGCCGCTTTGAAGATAGACTGTTTCAATCCACGCCCTCATTGAAGAGGGGCGAATCTGATTATGGCGATGATGATCGAGCGTCTGTGCGAGTTTCAATCCACGCCCCTCATTGAAGAGGGGCGAATCATCACTAGATGGGTTATAACGCTTTACTATGTTATCAATCCACGCCCTCATTGAAGAGGGGCGAATCAGCCTTTAAATGTGGTTCCGTAACCGGCGACATAATGTTTCAATCCACGCCCCTCATTGAAGAGGGGCGAATCCAATTTTCGCCGTTCCAGTTCGTTTGGTATGGGAGTTTCAATCCACGCCCCTCATTGAAGAGGGGGCGAATCCAGTAATCGCGCTTTATCAACAAACTTTATTAGTGTTTCAATCCACGCCCCTCATTGAAGAGGGGCGAATCTAAATCTCATAAAATTTCAGTTTGACTCATTTTAGTTTCAATCCACGCCCCTCATTGAAGAGGGGCGAATCCTGAAACCAGAAAAAACACCCCGCTTTTCGGGGGTTTCAATCCACGCCCCTCATTGAAGAGGGGCGAATCCTAGAACTGCAGGCTATTTTATGGATTATTTTATATGGTTTCAATCCACGCCCCTCATTGAAGAGGGGGCGAATCAAAACTTCAAACCTGGAAATTATTCTACGGTTTCAATCCACGCCCCTCATTGAAGAGGGGCGAATCAAACTATATATTCTTTATTTCCGTTGACACTATTGTTTCAATCCACGCCCTCATTGAAGAGGGGCGATCCGATCCATTCAACCTCTTATTAAGGTTCTTTCGTTTCATTGTTTCAATCCACGCCCCTCATTGAAGAGGGGCGAATCCTATTGTCAACATTTTTTTATTTTTTGTTTCAATCACGCCCCTCATTGAAGAGGGGCGAGATCAAAAACATGGGATTTTTTCCATGCTCTTAAGTTTTCAATCCACGCCCCTCATTGAAGAGGGCGAATCATCTCTTGCTCTGCCGAATCTCCTGCGGAGTTCAGTTTCAATCCACGCCCCTCATTGAAGAGGGGCGAATCTTGTATTCTCCGGATATGATTATGTTTCCGGAACGTTTCAATCCACGCCCCTCATTGAAGAGGGCGAATCTCAATCGAACGCTCCAAACACACCGTCGTTTCCGCGTTCAATCCACGCCCCTCATTGAAGAGGGGCGAATCAGTGTTATTCCCATTATTGAGATGATAATGAGAAAGTTTCAATCCACGCCCCTCATTGAAGAGGGGCGAATCAAATGCGACATATGTATAGAAATTAGACGTGTCTGGGTTTCAATCACGCCCCTCATTGAAGAGAATCATTCCTCGCCGGTTTCCACCCTCGGCGAGGCACGTTTAATCCACGCCCCTCATTGAAGAGGGGCGAATCGATATGTATAGAAATTAGACACTTTCAGTTCAAAGTTTCAATCCACGCCCCTCATTGAAGAGGGGCGAATCCATCTCCTCTTTGAGGATAAGGAGTGCTTGGGTAGTTCAATCCACGCCCTCATTGAAGAGGGCGAATCTGACTGACTAGAGATTAAGCGAGCTATGTCGTGGTTGACAATCCACGCCCCTCATTGAAGAGGGGCGAATCCAACCCACTCTTTACGCCAGATAGAGGCGCACAAACGTTTCAATCCACGCCCCTCATTGAAGAGGGGCGAATCGGATCTGCGAAGTTAATTAGAGGAAATTGATAACGTTTCAATCCACGCCCCTCATTGAAGAGGGGCGAATCAGTATGCTCTATAACTGCTTAATATAGCACCACTTACTCCCCCTAAAAAGCGAACCTTCTTTAATAGAGCACAAAAGGGGTAGGGAACAAAGAAGAGTTTTTAAATAAAAAATTGATAATAAGGTATTTATGAAATTCGCGCACTGTATGTTCAAACAGACAGCAAATATATGTTGGCGATTACAAAAAAATTCTTTTTTAGACAATAAGAGGGTCTTCATAATCTATCACTTGTGCATTGCCAATATTCACAATTTTTTGAATTGCTGTTTCAGAAAGAAAATATATACGTACACTATCGGTATTAGGATCAATAATTTTTCTAAGCGTATTTTCAAGTATTATATACTCTTTTTCACCAACTTTGCATTCAAAAACTGATTTTTGGACTCTTTGACCATAACATTGGCACTTTTTTGCTACTTTTCGTAACCGCCGCCGGCCTTCCGGTGATTCGGTATTAACGTCGTACGTTAGCAATAAATTCATTAGTTATCTCCACAAAAACGGTTGATATTCCTTTAAATCACCACGAATGGTACGTGCTAAAATCCGTGCTTGAATGTGGGGTAAATCAGCAATACGGCATTTACGGTTTAACAGCTCATGATGTATTTCATCCTGCTTCTTAGTCTGCCATATTTTCAATACTTCTTTTCTCATCTCATCCGTTAGAAAAAATATACTTCCGGGTTTTTCCAGAAAATCATTTTTGGTTATTTGTTTGAGATTGATAATACTTAATGTAACTCTGTCAGAAAATGACCGAAATTCTTCCATAATATCTAATGCAAGAGATGGGCGTCCCGGGCGTTCGCAATGGAGATAACCGACATACGGGTCTAATCCAACCGATTGTAGTGCGGATATGCATTCATTAGTCATCAGAGCGTAGAAAAAGGAGAGCAAAGCATTAACTCTATCCTTCGGTGGCCGGCGGTTTCTGCCATCAAAATAAAAATCATCCTTTTGTTGCCGAATCATGACATTAAAGTTGTCATAATAGTATTTTGCGGAAATCCCTTCCAATCCTCGGACGCTGTTTTCTGAATCGGCAAACTCAAGTTTTTCTAATATCTTTGCCATTTCCTTTAAAGCGTACTCCAGAGGACTTTTATCGGTATCAGTAATTTCGCGCGCAGAGCGTAATAAATTTAATCGGGTATTTCTTATTTTTCCGGCTACAAACCTCTTAGACAAGGCAAGTCTAAAAGCAGGGTCATCAGCTTTTCGAAATTGTTCTCGACGCAATAAAACGTTTCCCGATGAAATTCCTTCTACGCGTCCAAGAAATTTTCCCCATTCAGTCAACCATGAAACTGATACACCCCGTTCCAACGCCTTATTCATCAGAGATGGGCTCATGGAGACAACCCCAAACAATGTTATTCCTTCTAAATGGTGTATTGGAACTTGAAAAATTGTTTTACCCTCATAATTAACTTTTACAACCTCCAGTTCATGGTATATCCATGTATTTTGTTTGGTAATATAAAGAATATTTTGGCGAATTTCAGTCATTATCATTCACCTTATAAATGTTTTTATAATAAACGGAATTATCAAGTTCGGGCATACAGTCGTGTATGAGCGAACAATCTTTACAGATCGCACCGTAATGAGGTTGAGGCAAGCATTTTGAGGCCATAAGATTTCTAGTTTCAATAATAGCTTTTGAGGTCTTTGCTCTCAGTTGTTCGGTCATAGAAACTTCAGATCGTTTTTTTGATGATGTATGATAAATGGCTCCTTTATGGATCGAAACATGAAACATTTCCTCAAGGCATAAAGTATATGCGCAGAGCTGAACCGCGGCTTGGTGCCATACGATCTTCTTCCCATGTTTATGATCAACCGGAAATATCGTCCCATCATGGAGAAACTCTACTACGTCGACAATGCCGGTAATTCCGTGAACATGTGAAAAAACAGGGAAACTTGTTTCCCTTCTGGCGTTATGCTCGTAAAGACACTGAACCTCATCAACTCTTTGATGTTCCAACTTGCCAGAGACCGTCAGTACATTGTCGCTAAAGATGCCTTCATTGTGAATTAAAGCACATTGCCTCGGACAATATAAATAATGTTCAAGAGCAGAGATTGGGATGATTTGGCTGTCATCCCAATCTCTCAGTTTGAAAGAATCCATTATTTTTCGATCACCTGTATATCTGCCGGAAGATTATTTTTCTCGACGATGATATTATAATCGGTGAATCCGCGCGGCACATCGTTTTTTCTCTCAATTTTCACTCTAGAAAACAAATCTGTTGCGCGTGCATTGCCTAAATGGTTGCTGTGTTTAAATAGGATAAGTTTTCTTGCTGACATCTCGCCTCGCGCGGCTGAACGGTCATGTTCAAACGCATTCAATAATGCTTCCCATAAAAGTTCCATGTCATTTTCGGAAAAACCGGTTTTCTGGGCATCAACAGCAGAGACAAAACCATGCATTCGATACAATGCGTAAGGTACTGTCGATTTACGTCCCATGGTACTTGCAAACTCGCGGTTTTCTTGGGATTTTGCTTCGTTTTCTGTTGTTACGCAACATCGGGTAATAGAGTGTTCCGCTTGAAAGACTCTATCTTCGGAACGGGCAAACGTAAATTGAACAGGCCCCCTCACCGTACCCGCTCCTTTGTCACCGACGCTCATTACTGCACCGAATGCCCGAATATCATAATATTTCCTGCACAATTCTTTCTGGCGATCTTCGGTTTTTTCACCGGGAGTTGCGTCTATGTCTTTTGCCAGTATGTTTCCTTGCCGGATAAAGATTCCGTATTCATTGTTATCCGGAGCTTTCAGACGATTGTTTAATTGTACGTAATTGCGCACTTTGCGTTTTATACAAACGTCAGTAACAAGCCCCTCCTGATTTTCGGGATCGACGCGGGGTAGATTCGCCTGATCGGGATCGCCGTTGGGATTGCCGTCTTTTACATCGAAAATAAATACAAAGTCATACCTGTTTTGAATAGGGTTCATAACATATTCTCCTTCTTCGTTGCAGAAATATTATTGGTTGCTCTCAAATCTTAATTGTTGCTGATGATAAAAGCCTATGGCAAACCGACCCTGATCTTCTAATGTGAGTGTTTGCGGGAAATCGTTTATCTTGCCTATAAGTTCAGTAAGTTTCTTTTCAAGTTTCACAGTCAACCCCGGTTTTTCCGATCGCATTTTTGATAAATGGTACTGCGCATTCTTAATTAATCTTCCAAAGGCGACAGACGGAGTGGTAGATGCCGACGAATAAAACCTGTCAACTACCCCTGCATTTACATCGCCAAGAGAAGCATGTTGAATATCAGCCAGAACTGACAGAAGCCTGCCGCAGAGATATGCGGTATTATTATTTTCTCGGTCTAAATCAAGCATAATCGGTCTCTCCTCTTTATTCAAACGGTTGATTGTTAATTTCATCAGCGCAATCCTCGCGGAAGAAAAAATTTCATATATACTCAAGTCATTGGATTCTTTCTTTCTCCATTTAAATTTTGATGAATCAGCACGAATCCTATTGATAACTGCCGACAAAACCCATAACGGCACAAGCTGGTTTTTTATTGCGCACCGCCAAAGAATTCCCTGAACCCTTGATGATAAAGGATCTTTGTCAGTACTGCCTTTACATGCATGTGCCATTTTCCATAATGGGGTATAAGCCTTCTTTTTATTATCGATTATTTCTATATCCGTAAACCAGTTACACAAGTTTGATTTTGTTTGATAAAGGCTTATTTCAATCCAATCCCGCAGAGCTATTCGGGCGGCTGAACCGCTGAGCGTTATGGAATAGAATTGGTTTTCTTCTAACCTGATATCCGCCTCTCGTCCGGAATCGGGCGAAGAAAGCAATCTGGCTACTTCATCGTCTTGTGGCGCATCAAGAAAATCCATTGGGTCAAAGCCTGACTTATCCCGTGTCCAGAATAGTATTGCCGTATCTGATCCTAAATTCTTGCGATGAGTAAATACAAACTTTTCTTTGCCTTTTTCATTCGGCACAGGCCTCCCTTCTGATAAAAGCCAATTCAGAGCCGATACATAGTTTTTAGCGCAATCAGAACATATTTTAGAATTTTCATTCTGTTCTAAACCGTAGGAACAAAAAGCGTCGGAATTATATGAAACCAAAGCATTTCCAGATGCTTGTCCACTTGGGATTCTTTTTATTTTTTCGTGAATAGGTTCAATAGGAAATTGGTTTCTTGCACATACAGAACACTCTTTGGTTCCCGATGCTATTTTTTCTAACTGTGCTGTATCGTAGTCTGATTTAATTTTCTCAAGAACTTCAGGTAAACCGTGCGCATATTTTCCGGTTGGCAGGTAAAAAGCGATTACTCCTACCTTAGCTTTTTTATCTAACTCGGAGAAAAGGGCTTTTGCTTTTTCCAGCCCCGTTGTTTTTTTATCAAAATAAAAATTATAAACAGGTTTCAAATGAGCAGTTTCCCGTAAATAGGGAGTATTTTTATCTAGAAAAGCATTAAACTTATCTTGTGGAGTAACGTTTTTTGCATTCTTCGTTTCATCCGCAGTAATGCCTAAGAGATACTCGGAATTATCCACAAGTACACGAGCTACAACATTCCTCGTTTTAGTGACTGATTCGCAAAGGAACCCCCTTGCTTCTTTTTTATCAATGCTTCTTACGCCGAGACAATTCCCTTCCGAATCAAGGTCGATGATAATCGTCGGCGTAATTTTAGTTAATGCCGGGTGTTTAACCAAATCTTCTTTTTTAGCCAATTCGCATAATTGTTTTATCATAATAGTTCCTCCTGTTGGGTTAAGGAGTAAAGGCAGGATTGTGTAATGAGATCCAACTGCTTTGAAAAATGCGAACTGTTCATCATTTTTTCATAATCGTTTTCGCAAGATAAAATGCCGTTTCTAATTGCCGCATTAAAGAAAAGCGGTTCAGGATTTCCCTTGTTATCATAAAAAATATCGAGCAACATTCCACCGATTGGAATGTCTTCCGCGATAGGTTGATCGCTGTCAAAGGCAGGCATGAAATCAGCGCTGAATTCGCGACAGCCAAAATATGGACGGCGCCAGCATTGTCCTTTTTTTACTCTACGGTTAAACATTTCAATATATTTTACCGGCGGATTCGTTTGGGATGGGGCATCAAGATGAACCGACGCCTCAATCACATAAGCAACATCACGCAAAATGAGGCTGTTACGTTGCGCTCGGTTGTCTTCAATAATGATTGGCGACAATCCCCTTGAAGGTATTATCTTGTCTAACTCATTTCTCTTTATAGAGAAAAACTTTACCGGATTAAGGACAAGTATTCTTCGTATGAACCATTTGAACTCCGGTTTCCATAATATCGAATCCAGTATGCCGCGTGCGGCAGATGGAGTCATACATGGATAACTCATCCGCTCAACTTTGAGTTCAGGGCGTGTGAAACACGCAAAATCGCCTGTTACTTTTACCTTTACGACATGTTTATCCGGCATAACTCCTCCTTTCAGATCACGAGGTCTATTGCTTCCGTTGTATCAAACACAACGCCTACATCATCACTATATTTTCCTATCCATATAAAAAACAGTCCGTTCGGAGACTGTTGGATCAATCCTGAACTTAAGGATTCCTCAAATTGGTTTGGGTACATCTGAACAGAATATAATTGGAGTTTTTGAAAATCACTTCTTGAAAGAAAAGGTTTGTGCCCCAATTCTGAAATAAGTTTTTCGCCTTTGTTATATGGGACGACAACCGTTTGTGCAGGAGAATCGATAATCTTGTATGTATCGGCTACTTGTTCAAATAAGAAATTTTTTCGCAAGTCATCGATTTTTCCCTTATCCCATTTAATAAAATTATCCAATTCCATGAAGTACCTTTCGTACGAATCGTGAGAATGCAATATATCCAATCCATCTCGTTGAAGAAACATCTCGGTAAAGTTGGAAACCAGCTCATATGTCTTTGTCGGATATTTTTGTTCCGCCAGCTTAAAAATAAAAACATCTCCCTTAGACAGTTTCCCTTCCCTATTGCAACGACCAGCCGATTGAATAATTGAATCAAGAGGGGATAATGCTCTAAAAACGACAGGGAAGTCAAGATCAACTCCTGCTTCAATTAACTGGGTAGAACAGACTATAATTTTCTTCTCATGATTTACTAAATCATTTTTGATTGCATCGATTTTTCTTTTCCGATGTGCTGGACACATTGCAGTGCTTAAATGGTATTTTTTATCGAAACTTTTAAAATCTTGGTTATATAAACCCATCGTATCCTTTTTCGTATTAAATACTACGAGTGTTGAAGAACCATTTTCGTCTATTTCATATCCAATATCATCGAGTGTAACTTGACTGAGTTTTCTGAAAAGCGAATAATCGACTCGCTTTGTTTTTGTATAGTATCTTGCAGGGCTGATAACGAGGGAGACAATCCCATCAATACCGCTAAATCCCTCGCGGGATGCGAAGGCTGGTTGAGTTGCCGTACAGAACAAAAATGATGTTTTAAAGATATCTTTCAAGTTTTTAAGCATCGTTATGGTTGGTAGAAACTTATCTTTTGGAAGGCTCTGTACTTCATCGAATATAACGATCGAGTTGGAAATATTGTGCACTTTTCTACATTTTGAGGGTTTATTACTGAAAATCGATTCAAAAAACTGGACATTTGTTGTTAATATAAAGGGAAAGTCCCAATTTTCAGCAGACAGTTTTTTATAAGTGGGGTTACTACCATCTTTAAATTCAAATGTCGAATGATGCTCGAGTATTTCTTCTTCGCCAAAAATTTCTTTTAATAATTTTGCTGATTGGTCAATTATGCTGGTGTAAGGAAGGACAATAATGATTCTCTTCAAATCGTTATGGTGTGCATGACGCAATGCCCAACTAACAGAACATAATGTTTTGCCCAAACCTGTGGGAAGGTTCAGAGAATAAAATCCTATAGGCTTACATGCCAATTTGTTTGCATCTTCTCTAGCGGTATTTCTTAAAAAATTGATGTCTCCGTCAACAGGAAATTTTGAAATATAACGATCCAATATGGTTATTTTTTCATTAATATTGATTGTTTTTGAAATGCGTTTTGTATATACATGGGGAGAAAAATGTGACTCTGTTGCTAGCCAATCAGCATCAACAAGGCAACTAAAAAAGAAACGAGTATATGTTTCGGATAAAAGGCAATCTCCAAAATTGAGTGGTGATGGGATGAGATCGGAGATATTTTTTTCTATGTCATTTTGAAATGCCTTTTCTAAATTGCAGGTTTCATTCAATAACGTTTCATTTTTTAAGTCATTTTTTAACCCTGTTGAATCAGGTAAGCCCTTATGATGACCTGCAATACAAAATGCGGCGATGTTTATTTTTTTCTGATAAGCTAAATATGCACCGTAAATAGAATGGGGAACACTTCCCCTTTGTCCGCCTTCACGGAGATATGTCTGGAACTCTTTTCTGTATTTGCCGATATCATGGAAATACCCAAGCAACTCCAAAATTTTTTTTTCTTGGTTGGTTTTTCCAAAAGATTCTGCAATTGTTGCGGTTTTCGTTAGATGTTCATTGAGAGGATCAATATCTCCTGTCACGTCACTCTTCGAATGAGCGAGAAAATCAGACATGGCCTATCCTCTAAAAAATTCAATGTTTTATGTATTAGGTACATAACGAAGTAGAAATTTAATCCTCAGACATAAGGAGGTATACTCTATACAATACATTAAGGATGTTTGAGTTGTACATCATTATTATCGGGTAAATATGCAAGTTTTTCTGATTCTTTCACTTGACCTTCCTCCCCAAAACTGTGCCACTTGAAATTAGAGTGGATACGTGATAAAACGACAGAACACATCAAAGAGGCACAGTTTTGGGGAGGAAGGTCAGAATGTTTTGAACTGATATATATTTGTTATATGCCTATGCCTTTCTAAAAATGCTTCGAAATGTTGTATTATAGCCTTGTGATGATGGGGTAATGGTTGATTTGAGAATAAAAAGTGAATTGGGTGAATAGATCGTCCAAGCTCGTTTTTCGTAATCTTGACTTCAGTGTCTTTTAAGGCTAGTTCGGCTAGTTTTTTTGATCTTCCGACATTCGTTCTATATCGCTTAACGCTCACACGGCGGGCAATAAAGTAGATATTGTTTTTCTTTCTTAAGTTAGCCATAATTCATCACATCATCATTTAAAAGATGGGCATAATTTGGGCACTAACCATTTTAAAGATCATAGTGCATTTACAAGGATATTGTAAATTTGGGATTTAGAAAAGGTGTAAAAAGAATGGCGGAGAGAGAGGGATTCGAACCCTCGAAACGCTTTTGACGTTTACACGATTTCCAGTCGTGCTCCTTAGGCCAGCTCGGACATCTCTCCGCAGAAGTGGTGTGCCCCGCGTAAAGCCGTTTGCGCGGCATTTATTGACAAGATATGGTACTATAACAGGTTATAGCCGATTCGTCAACCAGATCAAACCATATATGATAAAGAACATTTTCATGCTCTGTTTACAGTTCCTTAATTCGTACTGGCACCGATAGGAATCCATCGCAGTGCATGCCGTTCCGGCTAGTCGCGTATATCTATTTTAACTCCGCCCATAACCGATGCAAAACAATTGTATATCAGAGCAAAAATAAGTGCCAACATTCCCAATACCAACCCTGCCGCAATACCCGCAAGCAGTGCAATGGTGAACGGGTTATCGAATGCGGCGAAAAAACCTTCATCGGGAATAAAAGATACATATTTGCTAAGACGTATTTTTCCCAGCGCGTCAAGGATCAGCAGTGCCGGAATAGAGAGCACAATAAATACTGCTGTATATACCGAAAAAACCGACAACGGCTCAATCGATACAATTTCCATTCGCCGCGTATTTCCTTTCGACCATAATCCCATTGTTTTTCTCCTGAAGAATTAGGTTAGTATTGACTGATTGTATACAATCAGCCCCCGCTTGGCAATTGGATTTTCTATCGGCGTATTGACACAAAAAGGGCAGTATATATCGTACTGCCCTTTTCCAGTAAGAAAAAGTTCTCTTTAGTTATCCGGTGAACCAATCACTTTATTGAGTTCTGCCGGTTTTCCTAAACCGACTGCCGCTTTCTGAAGCATATTGATCGCTTCTTCTGAATCCGGGTCAAGGTTGGCAAGAATATGATTGAGGATATCAACGGCTTCTTTGAATTTTTTAGCTTCGTAAAACATTTCAGCTTGTTCGTTTAGATAATCAACTTGATCATCAACCGACGGCAGAAGCTGTGCGTTTTCAATCGCTTCTATGCTCGATTCCGCCTGTTCGTCGAGAAATTCAAAATCGTCCGCATCATGCTGGTCTGTTGCGTCTTCTTCGGTTGCCTGTTCTGCCGTTTCATTTTCGAGAGCGGGCAATGCAGGTGCTTGTACCGGCAGGGCTGGTTCCTCGATATTTTCTGCTTGCGCCACCTGCTCAACTTGTTCAATAACACCATATTCATTGACGTTGCCGGTTACAATTTCCGGAAAATCAACGGAGTCTTCAACGGAATTGTGCAATGCGGCAAGCAATGCGGCTTCGGTTTCTTCGGCTGATTTTGTTATTTCATTGAGTTGAGATGCAACTGTTCCTTCAACTTTCTGAGTATCCACCGATTCTGCGGCGGTGCGCAACGATTCTTTCAATGAATCGACGGATTCGCCGACCGCTTTGCCGATGCGCTCTGTATCGACAGAGTCTACCGCTGTTTGTGTCAAATCCGCCGCGGCTTTCTCAACATCCTTAACGAATGTGTCCAGTGATTCCGAAAGGTTTTTCGGTTGTTTCTGTTCCGTTTGAGATGCTGTCTCCGGCTTGGCTTGCCCGTCTTCTTTTTTTCCGCATCCCGACAAGACGCAACCGCACATCACTATTGTGGCAAGAGAGTAAATAACGTGCCTATTCATCGAACGTCTCCTTAATTATAAATAAAATGTATAGCGCAATATAAAAATTACGACTTTTTGCCAACCAGATAGTAGAGAATCAACCCGACTACCGGCAGTATCAGAATAAGAATTATCCATAATACTTTCTTGCCAGTACTCAAACTGCTCTTGATACAATCGATAATTGCCAAAATATCGAGTATTAAAATTACAAGACTCAAAATGCCCTTCATATTTTTTCCTCCTTTTTGAGTTGCATTTTTGCGTATTTTTTATGGAATATGAACTGAATGTACAGCAGAGCGAAAGTATGATCTTAAACCGTAAATAGAGAAAACACGGTACGATAATCGCAGAAAATGTTTTAAAAATCAAGCATTCTCTTTATACCAGTAAAAATTTTTACGCTTATATTTGACTGCCGCATTTGAGAATGAGTTTGCCGTTCTTTTCGTAAACCACTGCAAAAAGCGCTTGGAATTCAGGGGTGAACTTGCGGTATTCTTTTGTGCGGGTGACGCAGTAGAACGGTTCTTGTGCTTTGGCGTGTTCGATGAATTCCTTTTTTGTTATATATGAAATCGTTTCATCTTGTTCGTACTGATCGATGATGTCCGTTGGTTTAAGTTCTCCGAGCAGGTCGATGAGTGAAACTTCCCGTTCGAGATAAAACGGCAGATCGTAAAACTTGTTCGGATTACCGTAGATATAAATTATATCATTGTCATTGAGCATTTTCTTAAATTCGTGCACAAGTTGTTCGGAAGAATAGTTTTTATCTACAATTACCGTTAATGCGGCATGAACTTGAATTGAAATCAATAACATGGCGCAAATCAGCACGTAAAACACCCCGCGCAAATGCCGGCGTTTCAGCAACAGGAAACAGACGATGGAACCGGTACTGATAATGCACCCTCCGATCGCCAGCTGACGGCTGATTGGGTAATGCTCGCTGTATGCCCGCTCGAAAAACAGAACCGCCGCCACCGCGCCGATACCGCAGAGCATAGTCAAGGCTATTCCGTAAAATGTTGAGAGATAAGCCTTTTTGTCAAGCTGATTCCGTGCGCACAACGTATCCCACCCGCATCCCAGCAGAATACAGAGAAAAGGAAACGCCGGCATACAGTATGTGGCAAGTTTTGTCTGCGAAACCGAGAAGAAAAAGAGGATTCCTAAGCCGGTGCACAGCAGAAAAAGATTCAAATCCCTCCGGTTGTTCGGCTGAAAACTGAATGCATTCTTGATTGGTATCAGGAAAAATGTCCACGGTATGCAAAATACCGGCATGAGAAGCAGAAAAAAGAACCACGGCTGTTGATGCTCAAAATCATCGGAGGTGAACCGTTTGATGTGGTCGTGCACGACAAACGACTCAAGGAACTCCGGTTCTCTCATGGTAATCCGTACCAGCCATGTGCTGATTATCGCAAGAAAAATCAGGATGCCGGCTATATGGTACCGTTTCAGCGACGGATGTTTCACTTTTGCGCCAAGCACCAAATACAGTCCGATCGGAAAACCGGTCAAGATAAAACACGCAAAACCTTTTGCCAAAAACGCGAATCCGAGGCACACGTAAAAAACGAGGTAAAAGAATCCCTTGTGCCCGCGGTGTGATACGGCGATATAATACGCATACAACGCGGAAAAGATGAAAAACGCAAAGACAATGTCGATCAGCATAAACCGCGATACCTGCATGTACCAGAAACTCGATGCGAGAATGAGCGCGGTAAAAAACGCAGGGCGCAAACCGGCAGTTCGTTTCACAAAGAAAAACGTAGCGAGGATACCCATCAACCCGAACAGCACCGGCATAAGGCGCGCGGCGAACTCGGTAAACCCGAACAGTTTGAACGATACCATAGTCAGCCAATAAAACAAAATCGGTTTGGCGAGGTAATCGACGTTGAACAGGCGCGGCTCAACCCAATCGTTGCGCAGAACCATTTCGCGCGCCACTTCTGCGTAACGCCCTTCGTCCGGGTTGTAGAGGCTCCGTTCGCCGAGCTTGTAAAAAAAGAAAAATCCGGCAACGACAAGGATTACCAACACTGCCGCAACGGCATTTTTTTCGGGATTGAACATAGAAAACGCCCTTTTTTATGGGATTTAACCACTACTGAACACACTGTTCCGCCGCCTAACTCAGTAGTGTTTGTCCCCCCACACATACTCGGAGCGCATCGGTAAAATTAGCGGAAATTATCCGAAATGAAACGCATTATACCGAAACGTGCCATACTAGGGAAGAAAATTTTTGACGATGTTTTTCTGCGCCGGTTTCTGCGGAGAGAGGTTTTCTTGTATTGGTACTAAAGACAAATCACTCAACTAATTTTTTAAAGTCGGGATCGTCCCGGAAAGTTTCGAAGGCAGACCCAGCTTGTGCATGTTGTTTACATATCGGATCGAGCTCAATCGCTTTTGCCAAACACGACAACATGTTCTTCTTATCATTCTTCAAAGCAAAAGAGCAGGCTTTGTTGAACCACGCCTCATGATCGTCCGGTTTAAGTTCGATCGCTTTATCGAATGCCTCGAGTGCATCATCAGGCTTGCCGAGCTTATTCAACACATATCCTTTGTTGTGCCACGCCTCAGGGGAATCCGGTTTAAGCCCGATCGCTTTATCGAACGCATTGAGCGCATTCGCATAACTGCCAAGCTTATCCAAGGCATTTCCTTTGTTGTACCATGCTTCATAGAAATCAGTTTTGAGCCTAATCGCTTTATCGAACGCATTGAGCGCATCAGCATATCTGCCGAGCCTATCCAGCGTAACTCCTTTGTTATACCACGCCTCATAAAGGTAAGGTTTGAGTTCCAGTACCTTATCGAACTCTTTAAGCGCATCCTCACATCTGCCGAGCTTACCCAGCACAACTCCTTTGCTGTGCCATGGATCAGGGAAATCAGGTTTAAGCTTAATCACCTTTTCGAATTCTTTTAGAGAGTCCTGATAGTTTCCTTGATAATAGAGCTTTGTTGCTTCAATGAATGCCTTCTGTGCCGGGCTTTGTTCAATTCCCATAATTGCGGAACGTTCTACAGCGTCTTCAAGCTCTTTCGCCATCTGTTTCGATTCTTCCGGTAAAAGTTTTTCTACTGGTAGTTTTGTCAATGAATTTACAGTATCTTCCGCGCGCGTTTTAAGCTTTGCTATTTCACCTACTAGTTTTTCAGCTTCCTTTAGCTTATTATTAGCTTCTATGACATTCTGTTCTGTTTGTTTGGCATTCTGTTCTATTTGTTTTTCAAGTTCCCTAGTATCTTTATATTTAAAGTATGAAAATAAACTGGCGACTGTAATAAACACTGCAAAAAGCGCAACAATCACCCCTAAAAGCGTCGCAGTCACTGCCAGTGTGCCTGTAGCGTAATTTAAAATACTGATAGACCTGTCAATATTTTTCTGGGATTGTTCCAGCCCTTTATATGCAATAGTGAGGACATCTTTATCAAGTTTATTAAGGAGGCGGGCGGAAAGTTCAGAGAGCAATTGTTCCTGATTTTCCGCGGATTCGGTTGTGCCGGACTCTTTTTGAGGCGGTGCCTTTTCTGATAGTACCGTCGTTTGCCTGATAGATGAATCGTTGTCAAGCGGTTGCACGGTTAATCCCGTGTTCCGTGTTGTGTCATTCTCCGGCAGGGCAACTTGCGAATAAGCATCGGGCAAGAAACCGCCGAATGCATAGATCATTATACAGACGGTAAAAATAATAAGCGGCACATGAGTTTTATGGATGGAAGCCACTGTTTTTTCCTTTTTGCATTATCTATACAGAAAATAATATCGTATAAGGGGTTAGCGTGTAAAGATGAAAACCGCAATCGTTTTCTATGCTGTTCCAAAATTTATCGACACCTATCCCAAAATGCAAATCACAAAAAAATAAAGGGACACATCCCATATTTAATATCCGTTATCTGTGCCGAGACTGCAGGGGAAATTTTTCATAGGTTTTTACGGTTTCTATGGGCATTCTTGAATTGAGCGCATAGATGTCTACCCGCCGGTCGCGCAGTGGGCGGACACTGCCTATTTCCCGCTGTTTGGATAAATCCCCTAAATCCAGTTCGGATATAACCACTGTCTCGTCCGATGGAGATGCTTCAGCCAGTACGCCGTCTTTAGGGAACGGATAATCGCACGGCGTCAAGATTGCCGCTTGCCCGTAATTCAGCAGAAAACTTCTGACCTGCGGCAAGTTGCCGATATTGCCGGAGAGCACCGTGTAAATATAATTTTCCACCGACCGTGCTTGAGCGCAATGCCTTACCCTGCAGTACGCTTTGCGGTCATCGGTGCTGAATGGAACGAAAATGACCTCGACCCCCGCCATAGTCAGGAGCCGCGACACTTCGGGAAACTCGATATCGTAGCACACCTGTATGGCAATGCGTGCCAATCCCGTGTCGAAGATGCGCAGTCCATCGCCGGGCGTTATTCCCCAATGTTCTGCTTCAACCGGAGTGACGTGCAGTTTGTCTTGCGTGAAAACATCGCCTTGAGGCGTAAACAGATGCGCCCTGTTGCGCACCTTATTGTCAGGATCGCGCACGGGATGCGAACCGCCAATAATGAACATACCGGTTTTCTGAGCATGATACCGAAATATTTCAATATACTCGGAGGAAAAACCGCATAATGCGTTGATTGCTTCCGTGCCCGAAATGTCAGGGTCCATCAAACTGAACATTTGAGCGGTAAACAGTTCGGGAAACACCAGAAAGTGGCATCCGTACAGGTCGGCGCTGTTGACGAAGAACTCGACTTGCCGTGCAAAGTCATCTTTAGATTTCAAAGTACGCATCTGGTATTGAACTGCACAGACCCGTATTTTCCTGACCGTCCCTTTGATCGGAGACGCGGATATTTTATGGCGAAGCGCATCGAAATGCGGGTTTATGTATTCAAGAAACGTGGCGTAATTCAGGCTTTTTTCATCGGAAAGGTAATCCATATAGACGCCCTTAACCTGATATCCCGACCGGATTTGAGGCGTCAGAGTCGGGTCGGTCAGTTCCGAATGAATGACACTGCGGACATATTCTTCGGCAGTCAGCCTGCCTGCATACTGCGAGTAACCCGGAATGCGTCCGCCAGCCACCATTCTTCTCAGGTTAAGACGGTGAAGCAGTTTCTTGCGCGCGGCATAGAGTTTTCCGGCTATCCCTTTTCCGCGCAATTCGGGCAGGACGGCGATGTCCGCTCCATAGAGCGTATCGCCAAACGGATTATGTGTGGAAAACGTTCCGGTTCCGGTAATTTCCGCGTAACTATAATAGGTGTCTTCTTCCAGTGTGACAATGAGGGTTGTAGTGTAACCTACTACGCGCCCTTGAATTTCCGCGAGAAACTGTCCTTCGGGGAACATGTTCAGCTGGAGCAGGTAATTCCGTTCGTCGCAAAGGTCTGCCAACGCAAAATCCGGATAACAAGCCCGTTGGCATTCCACAATTGCGGGAATGTCCGATTCTTTCCAGCGTCGTACTTTAACCGGTATGATTTCATGTTTAGCCATGGTTTGTTTCCTGTTCTGTGGTTTTGGAAATGGAGTTGACTCCATTCGTTGTTCAGATGAATCCTGTTATATTCATTAGGATTATGCAGGTTGAGGGTGAAAGTCAATGTTTTTCTGGAAAGGTTTCTTCCGGTATGCGATCCGTTTTTGCCGGCAAACAGTCATGGATACCGATAGAATTTTCAGAATGGCGACAAACTCGTTTGTCTTCTCGGCTCATGGGGTCGGAAAAACTTTTTTACTGCCCATTTCCGGGCGGGGGCAGATAAAAAAGCATTTCCTTTGGGCTTTACACCACAAATAAGGTTAACACGGAGTAGTCAGGCTTATTGCAATATAAATCTTTTAAATTTAGATTTAACGAAAGAACACTTGAAGAGCACCAACAATAACAAGCGCAAAAGTAAATATACATAGCCAAATTTGAAGTTTTTTCTGAGTATTAGCAAATTTGTTGGTCGATGCATTAAATCATCAATGCTTTTTTAAGCTTGTCTAAAACTTCAGATAAATTTTGGCTACTTATTTTTGATTTCGTCCTTTAGTTCTTCTATATGTTCTGCCCCTAATAGTTTAATTCATTTATTTTTCCTTGTATTTATTTTTATGAGTCAAAAGAAATTAATGATTTTAACTCCTCGTACGCACTATTTTAATATCATTGATTTGATTAATCGGTTCTTTATTATATGTGACAATAATATTCTTAATATTTTGATACTGTTGTGAGTTAAAAAACCAAATTTTTGCATATTATTTTGTATATACTCTTAATTCTTTTACTTTGCTTCCTATGCTCATCTTTTAAATCTTTTCTTACAGTACTTTCTCGTGAATGACTTTATAAATTTGTTGAGATAACAATAGCTTTTACAGTCGATTACAAATAAAGTGTCGCCTATATAACCTAGAATATCAATTTCTAATGTTGGATGTTTTTATCATCATCATATTTATTAATTTTTTTTGTGGAATCATTGGGTACAGAAATGTTGATCCCAACTTTTAAGTTCTATTGCAAACCAATTCTTCAAACTCATATCCCACATCATGGTTTTATATTTAAATAATCTTGATAGTATTTTGCTTTTAAGTTTGAGGAAATTATCTTAAAGTTCGTTTTCCGACAATCAATCCCTTGTTAGTTAACAAAATTCCTCCTTTAAACATCTAAAATCAAATATTGATGAAAAAAAAGAATTTTTGAAATTATCGAGACATAACTGGTTTTTACCAATGGTAAGAGAAAAGTAACTACATCTACTGGCTGTTTGCAGTAAATTTTTATAGCCATCTTTTCAGAAAAGGTAATTTCAAACGGAAATTTTTCAATCAATTCATCTAATTTCCTAAGATAACTAATAATATCTTTTCCTTGTATTTTTTTTAACGTATCTATTTCGAGAATTTTATTATCGCCAACAGCCAATTCTAAACCTATTTTAACTCTAATAGAGTTCCAAAATTCGTTAATCTTTTTAAAGTCAATCGAATTATCAATTTTTGTAGTTCTTGCATATAATCCATTTTCTTCTAAGTTATTCAAAACTTGATGCCATTCGTAAGTAAACTTCCATTGATTAGTCCAATCATTATTATCAAAAACAACAGCATTTTGTCCTCGTAACTTAATAACATCATCAAATTTATAACAATATTCACTCATCATATTTTTCTTAATTTTGATAAGTTTTCCCCAACCTTGATTTAATAATCGCATGATAATTTTTGATTCTCTAAATTCTTCAGCATATTGCAAGATATTCTGAAATTCATCCGACATTGGAATACACTTCTGACTGCCATTATTGGTCATTTTTATTACCGTTTGTATCAATTCGGTAATAGTCATAAAAAGTCCCAAGTCTAAAGAATTATCATGCAACATTCCTTCTCGGGTCACATACAATGATATTAAGAGGCTTTCCTTGTCATACGTTATAATTAATTTATTAATTTCTTCATTTAGTTTTATTATGTCATTCCTAATCATTTGTACGGCTTGCGTGTTCGGGATTACTTCCAAACCTTCACAATTAGGACACCAAGAGATTGCTTTATCATATTTTCCGAAAAGTAATTTAGAAGAACATTTTTCGCATTCTACTATCATGACGACACCTCCATATTTAAAAAAGTATCAAAATGGGCATAGTTCACAAGGTAAGACTCTTAATGATTCGTGAACCTCAGATGCAATCGGTATCTTAAATTTTTCAACAAATAATCTCGATAAAATATATGTTACACTATATGGATTTGATGTGTAAAGATGAAACCCTGTAACCGCCCTCTATGTCATTCCTGCGAAAGCAGGAATCCATACTCGAAACACCGTGGATACAAAATAGATTCCTGCTTTCGCAGGAATGACATAGTGCTGTGTTGTGGTTTGAACGTCCGCAGTCGAGGTATTTATCCTCATGGTATGTTTCGCCGGAATGACACGTGCAGTGGTATTGCATATGAATTTAACAATACAAAATAGATTCCTGCTTCCGCAGGAATGACATAGTGTTGTGTTGTGGTTTGAACGTCCGCAGTCGAGGTATTTATCCTCTCGGTGTGTTTCGCCGGAATGACACGTGCAGTGGTATTGCGCATGAATTTAACAATACAAAATAGATTCCTGCTTTTGCAGGAATGACATAGTGTTGTGTTGTGGTTTGAACGTCCGCAGTCGAGGTATTTATCCTCTTGGTGTGTTTCGCCGGAATGACATAGAAGACGGCAGTGATATTGCACATGAATTTAACAATACAAAATAGGATTCCTGCTTTCGCAGGAACGACATAGTGCTGTGTTGTGGTTTGAACGTCCGCAGTCGAGGTATTTATCCTCATGGTATTTCGCCGGAATGACACGTGCAGTGATATTGCACATGAATTTAACAATAAAAAATAGATTCCTGCTTTCGCAGGAATGACATAGTGCTGTGTTGTGGTTTGAACGTCCGCAGTCGAGGTATTTATCCTCATGGTATGTTTCGCCGGAATGACACGTGCAGTGGTATTGCATATGAATTTAACAATACAAAATAGATTCCTGCTTCCGCAGGAATGACATAGTGTTGTGTTGTGGTTTGAACGTCCGCAGTCGAGGTATTTATCCTCGGTGTGTTTTCTGCCGGAATGACACGTGCAGTGGTATTGCGCATGAATTTAATAATACAAAATAGATTCCTCGCTTTCGCAGGAATGATATAGTGCTGTGTTGTGGTTTGAACGTCCGCAGTCGAGGTATTTATCCTCATGGTATGTTTCGCCGGAATGACACGTGCAGTGGTATTGCATATATGAATTTAATAATACAAAATAGATTCCTGCTTCCGCAGGAATGACATAGTGTTGTGTTGTGGTTTGAACGTCCGCAGTCGAGGTATTTATCCTCTCGGTGTGTTTCGCCGGAATGACACGTACAGTGGTATTGCACATGAATTTAACAATACAAAATAGATTCCTGCTTTTGCAGGAATGACATAGTGCTGTGTTGTGGTTTGAACGTCCGCAGTCGAGGTATTTATCCTCATGGTATGTTTCGCCGGAATGACACGTACAGTGGTATTGCACATGAATTTAACAATACAAAATAGATTCCTGCTTTTGCAGGAATGACATAGTGTTGTGTTGTGGTTTGAACGTCCGCGGTCAAGGTATTTATCCTCTCGGTGTGTTTCGCCGGAATGACACGTACAGTGGTATTGCATATGAATTTAACAATACAAAATAGATTCTCGCTTTCGTAGGAATGACATGACGGTGTTGCGTTTGAATGCCTGAATCAACATAGGGAGATTGCGACGCCGCTATCGCTCCTCGCAATAACCGAAGGCAGAGTTATTTGTATAACTCGAACCGGTATGGCTATGTGCATACAATAATGACAATTCCTTGCTTATTCATTATCAGCATCGTGCATAATGTCATCTAACTGGAAACTGTCAACGCATTCGGTGAGTTTTGTGCCGACTGTTTTCCATTGATTTTCCGTGGCGGTAGCAGTAATCAGGTATACCGTACCGTTATTAAAATCTGCTCGCATGTACCAATGGAGTTTTTGGCCTTGAAACATTCCGCTGGTTTCCCAATGAATCGAGTTCCCTACGGTTTCCTCTTTCAAAATTGTCCATTGCTCGTCTTGGAATTCTTGGCGCGATAACGCCGCGTAACTCTCCATGGTATCGCTATACTGTTGCAGTATTACATTGACATTGGGAGCAAACGCATCCGATGCCGGCAGAAACATCACAAGCAATTGATACGATTGAACGGTTGATTTTTCGTCGAGCGGTGCTATGGAGAAATTATTGTTTTTGAAGTGCAGTCTGTTTTTTGCAGGTTCGTCTGCGGAGCTGAAACCGGTTATCATCGCCAAACATAAAAAGAAGACTATTTTTTTCATTTGGAAACCTTTTTGTAACGATTGATTTGGATTAGCCTATGTGTTTTATCAAACAAACGATGAAAAAAGTAAAACGGAGAGGGAGGGATTCGAACCCTCGGTAGGGGTTGAGCCCCTACGACGGATTAGCAATCCGTTGCCTTCAGCCTCTCAGCCACCTCTCCGTTTAGATCGTATGATATGCAACGCGGTGCCGTACCTAACCGGCATCCCGCATGCAGTATGTAGTAACGTAAGCATCGATTCGTCCGCCGCCCTGCTCCGCTGAATTCAACGGAGAGGGTGGGATTCGAACCCACGGAACCTTTCGGTTCGCCGGTTTTCAAGACCGGTGCTTTCAACCGCTCAGCCACCTCTCCGGACGAAATATCTTTGAACTGTATCAATTTTTCTGTTTTTCGTCAAGCAGGTTGTTGCAGTTGAGTGTTTTTGTCTCTATCGGAACGTTTTTTTATTCTGTTTCTCACAAAAACCTTTGTTTGTTCGCATCCGTTCACGCGCCGCCCGAAAAAATTTTTCCCGACAAAAATAATTGCCACGGACAGAAAAGCTTGGTATCATTCGGGTAGATTCATAATGCGCGAGAGGTCAGATGGGCAAAGTAATCAGTATAACCAATCAGAAGGGCGGCGTAGGCAAAACGACCACTGCCATCAATCTGTGCGCGGGATTGGCGGAACACGGCTGGAAAATTCTGCTGATCGATGCTGATCCGCAAGGAAACGCTACCAGCGGGCTCGGCATAAACACCCACCAGCTTACCGTCGGGCTCTATGATGCGTTGGTCGATGAGTTTCCGCTTACCGAAATCATACTCGACACCGGCTACACCAACTTTCATATTATTCCGTCAAACCGCGATTTAAGCGGCGCGGATGTAGGGCTGTACGAAAAACAAAGCAGGGAATCACGCCTCAAAGAAGCGCTCAAAGTCGTTCGGGACGAATACGATTTTATCATTCTGGATTGTGCTCCCTCTTTGACGCTCCTTACGGTGAACGCGCTTAGCGCCGCCGACAGCGTGCTCATACCGATTCAAACCGAGTACTACGCGCTTGAAGGGCTCAGTTTACTGCTCAATTCAATCAATCTTATTCAGCTTGGGCTCAACCCTGACCTGCACATAGAAGGGATCGTGCTTACCATGTTCGATAAGCGCACGCGACTTGCCGTTCATGTGCTCAACGAAGTCAACAGTTTCTTCAGTAAACGGGAATATGTGTATTCGACAATCATCCCGCGCAACGTGAAGTTGTCGGAAGCGCCGAGCTACGGAAAACCGGCTCTCTACTACGATCCGGCGAGTGTGGGTTCGAAAGCATACCGCGACCTCGCCCGAGAATTTTTGAAACGCAATGCGGAACTGCTCTCCGCTGTATAAGAAAGGATTTTTTAACATACCATGGAATCCGGAACCGACCCGAAACAAAAGAAATCGCCGCTGGGAAGAGGACTGCAATCCTTAATTCCCGTATCGCCGCTTGACCGTGAACTGGTACACCGTATAAAATTAAGCGATATTAAAGCAAACCGTTACCAGCCTCGCTCCGAATTCATCGAAGAGAAACTCAAGGATTTAGAACTGTCCATCAAGGAAAACGGCGTCATTCAGCCGATCATCGTGCGTAAAATGCAGGCAGGATACGAACTGATAGCCGGCGAACGGCGGTTTATTGCCGCTCAGCGCGCCGGATTGAACGAAATACCGGCAATAGTGAAAAATGTCAACGACCTCAAAGCCCTTGAGCTTGCGCTTATAGAAAATATTCAGCGCGCCGACCTGAACCCTATCGAAGAAGCGCGCGGTTACCTTATGTTGTCGGAAGAGTTCAGTTTATCCCATGAGGATATCGCTCGGCAGGTAGGAAAAAGCCGCACAGCGATTACGAATGCGCTTCGGTTGCTTAAGCTTCCTCCAAAGATTCAGCATGCATTGCAGGACGGTTCGTTCACGGTTGGGCATGCCAAAGTGGTGCTCGGGCTTGAGGATCAGGATGCACAGCTGGATGTATTCCGCCAGATTGTCCGCAACAGTTTTAATGTGCGCAATGCGGAAAAACTTGTTCAGGCACTCAAATCGCCCGATAAAAAAACTGTTGTGCGGTCGTTGACCGACCCGGGCCTCAAACAGGCGTTCGGCGAAGTGACCAGCACACTGCGCAGTAAACTCAAGTCTCGGGTTGAAATAAAATGGAACGATACATCCGGCAGGCTGATTATCCATTTTAATTCAAGAAAGGAACTCGAACACATTGCCAAACATTTCCAATAACCAACCGTCTCGCAAGCCCGAACCGGAGAAGGAAATCCCTCAAACCGGACAGCGCAGAGAAATATTCCGGGTTTTTGTAGTGATTTCAAATATCGGGCTGGTAATGTTCTTTTCAATAATAACAGGTTTTTTTATTGGAATTTGGCTTGATAAAATTTTCCGAAAAGACTATATTTTTCTTATAGTCTTCATAATCGCGGGCATTTGTGCCGGCTTCTACCAATGTTACAGAATCCTAAAAAAAGAGTTAAATATCTGATTGTACAAGAGTTGACGAATGCATCAAGCTGTTCGGGCTGTCTGGAAACAGATTTTAAAAAGAGTTGTTCAGCTGTCGTGTTCCGCCTGTGTCGTAGCAATTGCCGCCGGTGCGGGCGATTGGGTGTACGGGTTGCTGTTGGGTACTGGCGTTGGATTGCTGAACTTTTTTTTGATCGGCAAACGGATTTCAGAAACCGTAAACAAACGAAAATCTTCGAAGAATATCTTAATAGGTTTTTTTTTCCGGTTTGTAATTTTATCTTTGGCGTTTTGTGTTGCCGTCCGATATGATACGGTGAACATTGTCTCTTTCGCCATTGGCATTTTCTTGGTTCAAATTGCGATTTACATCGACTTTATCTGGGGATTTAAACAGCATGAGTAACAAGAAAAAAGTCTTTCTGGTTATCGGAATTATTTTTACAGTTGAGTTTATCATTTCTCTTTTCGGCGAATATGATATGTCTCAAATAGCGGCTCCTTTTGCAAAAATCCATACGGTTTTCGGCGTAAAAATCCCTTTTAACGGCATCAATATCTCTACAGTTCTTAATACATGGCTGATTATGGCAGTAGTTATTGCAGGAAGTTATTTTTTTACGAGGCGCCTTACGCCCATACCCGGCAGACTGCAGGCAATAGCGGAAACATATGTTTCCGCTTTCGATACGCTGTGTACGGAAGTGCTTGGCAAAAAACGTGGAAGAAAATTTCTGCCGTTTGTCGCAACGCTGTTTATTTTTGTGTTGTTGTCTAACTGGGTAGGAGTTATTCCGAGTTTCTGGCATGTCGTAGATGGCGTGTTTCCCCATTGGCTAGCCATAGAAGAACCAACCCGCGACCTCAATACAACACTTGGATTCGGCATTATGTGTTTTTTCGTAGCGCACATCAGCGGTATTTATGTGCGGGGATTTAAAGGGTATGTTGCGGAATATTTCGTTACGATGCCGTATGATAAAGGGTTCAATGGCGGCAATATCGGTAAATTTATATTTAATATGTTTATGGGACTGCTCAATATCGTCGGAGAAATCGGGAAAACCATATCCCACTCGTTTCGTCTTTTCGGCAATATATTAGGCGGAGCGATTATTATGGTCGTTATTTGTAATTTGATACGGTTTATAGTACTGCCCGTATTCCTTAACGGTTTTTTTGGTTTGTTTGTCGGCGCGGTTCAAGCATTTGTGTTTACCATGCTGGCGCTTGTCTATGTATCGGTGATGGTGAATGAATAAGCGGGTGCTTCGTTTTTGCCCGTTTCTCCTAAAAAGTAAAGGATATATGATTAAATGATTGATGCATACGCAATGAAAATCGCTTCTCTTGTCGGCGCCGCATGCTGTATGGGTGTCGGCGCGATCGGACCGGCGTACGGTGTGGGGTATGCCAGCTCGCGCGGGTGTAACGCCATTGCGCGTCAGCCGGAAGCGGAAGGGCAGGTAATCAAAACCATGCTTATTGGGCAAGCGGTTACCGAATCGCCATCGATTTTCGCATTGCTGGTTGCGTTTATACTTTTATTTAATGCGCCGGCTGTTATCGGATTGGCGCCGTTATGTGCACTGATTGGTGCAGGAATCTGCATGGGAGCCGGGGCATTCGGGCCCGGTGTCGGTGCGGGGTTTGCTAACGCAGAGGCATGCGAGGGAGTGGGGCGTAATCCGGATTCGGAAACAGTACTGTTGCGCACCATGCTCATTGGGCAGGCAGTATCGCAGTCTACCAGTATTTATGCATTGGTTATTGCTTTAATGTTAATATATGTTGTGTAACTTTTTAACACGCAAGAAGGAGTTCATATCATGGAACTGACAGGCGCGGAAATAATTAAAGCCGCCGCAATGATCGGCGCTGGGATTTGTATGGGGTTCGGTGCAATCGGCCCCGGCATCGGCGAAGGGTTTGCCGCCGGCAAGGCGTGTGAGGGCGTCGCTCGCGAACCGGAAAATGCCAACTTGATTACCCGTACCATGCTTATCGGGCAAGCGGTATCAGAGTCAACCGGTATTTATTCGCTCGTTATTGCGCTGTTGATGCTTTTTGTAATCAAATAACAGCATTGTCTAATCAAAAAAAGAATAAAAGAGGTACAGTCCGGTGATAGATATAAGTTTCACCATGATACTTCAGATCATCAATTTCGGTATTTTGATGTGGGTGCTCAATAAACTGCTCTACAAAAAACTGCTCGATTATCTCGACCGCCGCGCCGAAGGGGTGAAAGTCGACCTTGATGAGGCGTCCCGTCTCCAAAACGAAGCAAAAACCTTGTTGGAACAGCGCGAAGAAGAACTTATGCAGGCAAAAACTCAAGCGGCGTCCATCGTTCGAAATTCGAAAAAAGAAGGCGAGGAAGCGCGCACGCAAATCCTTGCGCGTGCAGAACAGGAATCGCAGAAAATTATCGATGACGGCAAAGCGGCCGTTGAAACCGAACGGAAAAAAGCCGCGGCACAGTTGAGAAGCGATGTTGCCGATGTGGCTGTTGCAGTAGCGGAAAAAATAGTGGAGAAATCGATTTCCGCCAAGGAGCACACAAGTCTCGTTGATGATGTTTTGAAAAAAATGAAGTCTCAATCATGGAATTAGAATTCTAAATGGAAAATCTATTTGGGAAAATCGCACAGCGGTATGCCGCTTCGCTTTTCGATGCGGCACACGAATCCAATGTTGTACGCGAAATATGGGCACAGCTTGAAGATATGTCTTCTCTGCTCAAAGAAAACCGCGATTACCGAACATTTGTGTCCAATCCTCTTATTCCTCAGAAAGAGAAACAGGCTGTCAATACCGCCATTTTAAAAAAAGCGGAAGTGCATGACGTCTTTATCCGCTTTATGAATGTTCTTATAGAAAACAATCGAACAGGCTTGGTAAAAAAAATACTCTACTTTTATAGACAGCGGGCTCAGGAATCGTTTCGTATGGTGACTGCCCATGTGCAGAGCGTAATACCACTCAGTGACACTGCTAAAAAATCCATATCTGCGCATCTAAAATCGCTATTCCATAACGATGTGGAACTGGTATGCAGTGTTGCACCGGAGATTCTTGGCGGATTGGTTATAAGAGTGAATAACCAAGTAATGGACTTTTCACTGAAAAATGAATTAACTCGTATAAAAGAAGCTCTCAAACAAGAAGGATGACGGCGATGCAAATTAAAGCGGACGAAATAAGTTCCCTTATAAAGAAAAAAATTTCATCCTTTGAAAAAGAGATGAAATTGGAAGAAGTCGGTACAGTCGTGCAAATCGGCGACGGCGTTGCTACCATCTACGGGCTGGATAACGCCATGGCTGGCGAACTTATTGAAATGAACAAAGGCGTCATGGGGATGGTCATGAACCTTGAAGAAACTACTATTGGCGCAGTAGTGCTCGGCGACGATTCCCTCATTAAAGAGGGCGATACTGTCAAGCTGACCGGCAGGCAAGTTGAAGTGCCCGTCGGCGAGGAGTTGTGCGGGCGTGTCGTCGATGCATTGGGCGAACCCATCGACGGCAAAGGGCCGATTACCAGTAAAAAATTCCGTCCCATAGAACGGTTAGCGCCCGGCGTAGTCGAGCGTATGCCGGTCAAAGAATCCCTTCAAACCGGCATAAAAGCCATCGACGGCATGGTGCCCATAGGGCGCGGACAGCGCGAACTCATTATCGGCGACCGGCAAACCGGCAAAACCGCTATAGCGATCGATACGATCATCAATCAAAAAGGAGCGGGCGTCTACTGTATTTACGTTGCGATCGGGCAGAAGCAGTCAACGGTTGCACAAGTCATAAACGCGTTGGAAGAATACGGTGCCATGGAGTATACAACCATCGTGTCGGCAACAGCAAGCGATCCGGCGCCGCTTCAGTACCTTGCGCCGTATGCAGGATGTGCCATGGGAGAGGAATTCCGCGATAACGGAAAACATGCGCTCATCATTTACGATGATTTGTCGAAACATGCCGTTGCATACCGCCAATTGTCTTTGATTCTCCGCCGCCCGCCGGGACGCGAAGCGTATCCGGGTGATATTTTTTATCTGCATTCTCGTTTGCTTGAACGAGCCGCAAAGTTGAGCAAAGAGCTCGGAGGCGGGTCGCTTACCGCTCTGCCGATTATCGAGACGCAGGCAGGAGACGTCTCCGCCTATATCCCGACTAATGTCATTTCCATCACCGATGGGCAGATATATCTTGAAAGCAACTTATTCTATTCCGGTGTGCGCCCCGCAATTAACGTAGGGTTGTCCGTATCGCGTGTCGGCGGCAGTGCGCAGATCAAAGCGATGAAACAGGTTGCCGGTTCTCTGCGCCTTGAACTTGCGCAATACCGTGATATGGCGGCATTTGCGCAATTCGGAACGGAATTGGATAAAGCAACTCAATCTCAATTGAGCAAAGGCGAACGGCTGGTAGAAGTACTCAAGCAAGGGCAGTATGCTCCTATGAAAGTGGAACATCAAATAATCAGCATTTTTGCCGGTGTGAACGGCTTTCTTAAAACGATTGCTATTCCGAATGTCAAGCGGTATGAAAAAGAGTTGCTCGAACATATCGAAAAAAGCCATAAAAAAATACTCGATAAACTCGAAGCAGAAAAAAAGATTACCGACGAAATCGATAAAGAACTGAGAGATGTCTTAACTGCGTTTACAAAAAATTTCAGCCAAGCGAAATAAATGGAAAATATACGCGATATCAAAAGCCGGATAAAAAGTGTCCGCGAAATACATAAAATTACCCGCGCCATGAAAATGGTTGCTACGGCTAAGTACAAAAAAATTCAAAAGAAACTGGAACGTACTAAGCAGTACTTATCCGAACTTGAGGGAATGATGAGTTTGCTCAAGAAAGAAGTGGTGCTACGGTATAATCCATTGTGTAATCAGGTTCAAAATGCCGGCAAAGACCTGATTCTTATAGTTACTTCCGACCGCGGTCTCTGCGGAGCATTCAATACCAACCTGATTCGGTTCGGCAACACTCACCTGCAGAACGCCGATTTATACGTAATCGGAAAGAAAGGGATCAATATACTGAAACGCCGCTCGGATATTTCGATTATCGGGAAAAAGCAGGATGTGTTTACCCATCCGGGTTTCAAAATATATTCTCAGATTGCAGAAACCATCAAATTCCACTACCTTTCAGGCAACTATTCTTCAATCAAAGCTCTTTATACTGGATTCGAGAGCATGGGACAACAACCGTTGCGGTTGATACAGCTCTTGCCATTGACTGATATTTTTAGCGATGCCGGCAAAGAAAACAAAATATCCGGAGATATTCCTGAAACCGAATCGGGCAAGCCTGCCCCGAAAGCGCGGCGTGTATCGGCACTTCTTGAGCCGGAACCTGAACATGTGTTTAGCACGTTGGCGAACCATTATATCGATCTTCGTATCCAGCATATTATGGAAGAATCGTTTTTAGCCGAGCAGATAACCCGCATGAACGCCATGGATGCCGCCACGACTAATGCGGAAGAACTGATTAACAATCTGCTTTTAGTATATAACCGTGCTCGGCAAGCGGTTATCACAACCGAAATACTCGAGATCGTCGGAGGAGCAGAAGCATTAAAAAAATAATATTTTTTCATATACAACAGAAGGGCACATGCAATGAATAAAGGAAAAGTCGTTGAGGTCATCGGGCCGGTAGTAGATATACAGTTTACTGAAGGGACTCTGCCGGCAATATACAATGCCATCGAGATTCCGATCAAGGAATCGAAAACAACTCGTACAATTATCTGCGAAGTTGCCTTGCACCTTGGCGACAACAAAGTACGCACCATTTCCATGGCGCCAACCGATGGGCTCAAACGGAGCATGGAAGCCATCGATACCGGTAAACCGATCACTGTGCCGGTCGGAAAACCGACATTGGGAAGAGTGATGAACGTACTCGGCAATCCGGTGGATAACCGAGGTTCAATCGAATCGGCAAAAAAAGCGCCGATACATCGCGGTGCACCGGAACTGCAGGAACAGAGCACCAAAGTTGAAATGTTCGAAACCGGACTGAAAGTGATCGACCTGCTCGCTCCATACAGTAAGGGCGGCAAAACCGGTTTGTTCGGCGGAGCAGGAGTAGGAAAAACCGTTTTGATTATGGAGCTTATCCGCAATATCGCTACCGAACACGGCGGTATCTCCGTTTTCTCCGGTGTCGGCGAACGTACCCGTGAGGGAAACGACCTATGGCTCGAGATGCAGGAATCCGGCGTGCTCGATAAAACCGCTCTGATTTACGGTCAGATGACCGAACCGCCCGGGGCTCGTCTGCGGGTTGGATTGACCGGGCTTACCCTTGCTGAGCATTTCCGAGACGAAATGGGACAGGACGTACTCTTGTTTATCGACAATATTTTCCGTTTCGTTCAAGCCGGATCGGAAGTATCAGCTTTATTGGGACGCATGCCGTCGGCAGTAGGGTACCAGCCTACACTCGCGACCGAGATGGGCAACCTGCAGGAACGCATTACGTCGACGAAACGCGGTTCGGTAACGTCTGTACAGGCAATCTACGTGCCCGCAGACGACTTGACCGACCCTGCACCGGCAACCACCTTTGCACATCTCGATGCAACTACAGTGTTATCTCGACGGATTGTGGAATTAGGTATTTATCCTGCAGTCGACCCGCTTGATTCGAGCTCGCGAATACTTGATCCGCGCATTCTAGGCGAACGGCATTACGCCGTTGCGCGCGAAGTACAGCGTATCTTGCAGAAATATAAAGATTTACAAGATATTATCGCTATTCTCGGCATGGATGAATTGTCCGAAGAAGACAAACTCGTTGTAGCGCGCGCTCGCAAAATTCAACGGTTTTTGTCTCAGCCGTTTTTTGTGGCAGAACAATTCACCGGCATATCCGGAAAGTTCGTGCCGCTTGAAGACAGCATTGAGGGATTCGAACTGATCGTTAATGGCGAATGCGATAATCTGCCGGAACAGGCATTTTACATGGTCGGCGGCATTGAGGATGTGCGGATTAAAGCAAAATCGCTGGCAAAATAAGGATTTTTACCATGGATTCCCTTAGGCTTATAATACGTACTCCCGAAAAAGACGTTTTGGAACAGGAGTGCGCAAAAATCATTGCTCACGGAGAAGCGGGATATTTTACCTTATTGCCGCGGCATACGCGGTTTATGTCAACGTTGCACATAAGCCGGATTGTCATCGAACCGATCGGAAAAAGTAAACGGCCGGAAAAGGAAATTACCTTTTTTATTGCCGGCGGCATACTGTATGTCGAAAAAAACAAGGTTTTAATATTGACCCGTTCCAGCGAACATGAAGCGGATATCGACTCAACCCGTGCTCTTGAAGCCAAAGAGCGTGCAGAAAAACGACTGCAGGAAGATAAAGAAAAAGTGGATTTAGACCGTGCTTTAGCCGCATTGGAACGTGCCTCCGCGCGATTGAGTATTGTTCAAGGGAGGGCATAATGGCTCAACCGGATTCATCGTCGGCGTCTCACCGAAAAGCGCTTGCAAAACGATACGAAGCGATTCACAATTGGCTTTTTCTTGTTGATATTGTCTATACGGTAATCCTCATTGCGCTTTTTGTTTTTGTCGGAAAACAAGGCGGATTTTCGGCACAACTCCTTGCATGGATTCAATCATTCTGCGCAAACTACTGGATTCAAGTTGCGGTGTACAGCGGCATCCTTACCACTATGTATATGGCATGCCTGCTTCCGCTGAGTTTTTACAGCGGTTATTATCTCGAACATAAATATTCGTTGTCCACGCAATCGTTTGGCTCATGGCTTGGAGATAAAGGCAAATCGTATGTTCTTAACCTTGTGTTTATGGTGTTTGTTGCCGAAGGGTTATATCTTTTCTTTATGCTGGCTGAAAAATCATGGTGGTTATGGGTTGGTGTTTTATGGGTGGGGTTCGGCATTATCCTAAGCAATATTGCGCCGGTTCTGATTATGCCGTTGTTTTATAAATTCAAACCGTTGGAAAACGATGCGCTTAAAACACGTTTAATTGCTATGGCGGAACGCCTTAAAGTAACAATACTTGGCGTTTTTGAAATGGAGCTTAGCGCAAAAACAAAAAAGGCAAACGCCGCTCTCGCAGGGCTTGGAAACACAAAACGCATTCTTTTAGGCGATACTCTCCTGAAGAATTTCTGCGATGAAGAAATTGAAGTTGTCCTTGCTCATGAACTCGGACATTTCTACTATAAACATATCTGGCAGTTGATTTTGTTCGGAGGAGCCATTACGTTTGCCGGACTGTATCTAGTAAGTTTGATTTTCGACCGCCTTGCGGTAAGCTCGGGATTTGCCGGAATTACCGATATCGCCGCGTTTCCAGTTTTTTTATTGTGCATGTTTGTGTTCACACTGATTTCCATGCCGATAAATGCGACTTATACACGCATACTTGAAAAACAGGCAGACAATTTCGCTCTGCGCCAAACCAATGCGCCCGATCATTTCATATCCACCATGAAAAAGCTTGCCGACTTAAACCTTGCAGATGAAGAACCGCATCCCCTTATCGAGTTTCTCCTGCATGACCATCCGAGCATAAGCAGTAGAATCAAGGCGGCGGAAGCATTTCGTGTGCGCCATGCCTGATAAGGAACTCATTATGCACGGGAGGCTCTATGTTGTCGGAACTCCCATCGGCAACCTTGAAGATATGTCGTTCAGGGCAGTTCGCATCCTCAAAGAAGCGGACATCTGCCTTGCTGAAGATACCCGCCATACTAAAAAGCTTTTTTCTCATTATGACATTCATACCGAACTGCTCAGCTGTTATCGGTACAATGAAAAGAAACGGGTCGATACGGTCTGCGGACTGCTCGATCAAGGAAAAACAATTGCGTTAGTCTCGGATGCGGGCATGCCGGGCATTTCCGATCCCGGAGAAATAGTGATACGCAGTGTTATTGAGCGAGGATATGCTCTTGAGGTCATACCCGGCGCTAGTTCTGTATTGGTGTCGTTGTTGATGGCAGGATTTCGTACGGATCAGTTTTCTTTTTACGGATTCATACCGCGCAAAGGGAATAAACGCAATAAACGCCTGCGCCACATTGCAGACAGCGATTTAACGGCGATTTTGTTCGAGTCGCCGCTCCGTCTGGAATCACTGCTCAAAGACACTCTTGCGTTCTGCGGCGACCGTAAAGCGGCGGTATGCCGAGAATTAACCAAGATGTTCGAATCTGTTGAGCGGGGAACGATAAACGCATTGCTCATCCGCCTCAAACAGAAGAAAATAACTCTTAAGGGCGAATGCGTGCTGGTGGTCGAAGGGAAAGACGCATTCGAGAAGAATCAAGAGTAATGCTAAGGAGCATTCCATGTTGTATTTGATGTTGCCGATGTATAATGAAGAAACTGCCATTGTCCGTTTGCTTGAGAACGTAAAAAAGAGCCTGCCTGAACTCAAAGAACCGTTGCGGGTGGTTATCGTCGATGACGGAAGTAGCGATAATTCGGTAAAAAACGTCAAATTGTTTGCGCGGCAAAATCCTGAATTGCCGATAAACGTCATTCCGCATAACTGCAACCGCGGGTTAGGACAGGCAATGCGTACCGGAATATACCATCTTGCGCAGACGGTTGCTGATGCCGATATTGTATTTACAATGGATGCCGACAATACCCATATGCCGGAATGTATGCCGTCGATGAAGCATGAAATACAGGCCGGAGCGGAGATTGTCATTGCGTCGCGCTATTGTACCGGCGGAGACGAAGTGGGGTTGAGGATGTATCGGCAAATTCTCAGCCGCGGCGCGAGCACCTTGATGGCGGCGGCGTTCCGTTACAGAGGGGTGCGCGATTATTCATGCGGATACCGCGCATATTCCGGGCGTTTGCTCAAGGCAGGCTTTGCGGCGTACGGCGAATCGTTGATTCGCGAAGATGGGTTTACGTGTATGGCAGAATTGCTGGTCAAACTGTATCCGTTGGCAAAGCGCGCAACGGAAGTGCCGCTTGTTTTGCGGTATGATTTAAAGGGTGGCGCGTCGAAAATGCGTATCCTGCGTACTGTCTGGCGCTATTTATTCATGATTCGGCAGGCAAAACGCGATATCAAAGCGGTCATGAAATAAGGTAAAACCCGCTCATACAATCTGTTTACAGAAAAGAGACAATTGTTTATTTCTCTTTGTCCCAAATAAAATGAAAAAATTAAAGAGCATGAATTCCTAAATGGTATTTGGGAATAAGGTGTTAAAAGGTGGCTGAAATTACATATTGTGTCCCGCGGTGATAATACTGCATTTCGATAATCACTCCTGCCCTTTCTGTAGTCATTCCTGCTTTCGCAGGAATAACAAGGAAGTGGTGTGTGTTCTTGTGGATGTTTTAGATGGTGAATTTTTGCAATACAAAACTGTCAATCGACAGCATTTCACATAATCCTTCTTCAGAATTGAACAGAGAAAACGCGTTTATATTCATTCGGTCTAATTTTGTTAAAACCTTCTCTCTTTCTGAATATGGCAGTATACATTTTTTGATTTCATACGTGTTTGTTGTATCTTTTTCATGGTCATCATAGAAAACACCCATTGGAGCTTCGTGTGGAGCTCCGTGATCGAAGCAATATGTATATATTGCCTGTTGGAGAACATGACGCGGTGTAGTTGTTACGTTATGTTCTGTGACGTGTATGCGATATCTACTCGGTACATCCGTCTCTGCTGGCATACGACAAAGAGTATAAATAGCTACCTCCTTACACTTGGTCCCCTCGCGAAATGCAAAATATGCCGCGATATAAGGCGACAAACTCCAGTCAAGCAACGGGGAAGGAAATCCATGATGGCGCAAGTAGAGCATATATGGATATGATTCTGGATTACCGAGATACTCGTCTGGATGAAAATCATCAAAGATTTTATTGGGATCGTTTAAACCATCCCACTTTTGTTGCGTAAATGTTTCAAGCTTATTTTTAATAGAAAAGATTATTTCAATATAATCAAAGGCATCGTATCTTTCCCGCACTCTATCTAAAGTGGTTTTGAGACTCCAATCTGCATTAGCTTGACCACGAAATATAGGCCGATAAAAATCTTTTGACGTTTTGGTATTTGCCTCGTCCATTTTTTTAAGTGCGTATTCCTCAAATTCATCCCAAGTAGAAAAGTTTTTTGTTTCCATCTCTAACCCCACTCGTTATTTAAAAAAAGTTATACCCATTTTATATGTCATTCCTGCGAAAGCAGGAATCCATTGTATGTTCACATTGTTTTGGCAACAATTAAAGTAAAAAATTAAAGGGACACAATACATAATTCTCGTGAGATGCATGCTTTTTGGGTCCCGGTTTTCTTTTTCTTAATGATCGACTGCTAATCTTTTCTAATTTTGCGAGAAAAGCATTGTTTCCCCGAGGCCTACCCGTTCTTTCATGTTTTCTTAATAGTTCATCATCTGCTTCGATATTCTGCCCAAAATTAAGTATTATGTCTTCGCAATTCGCGTTATTTGTGATTTCATGTTCCACCCTGTCGGTAGAGTTTGGGTTAACAATAAGCGAAAGTATGAGAGGCAAATATCTCTTGATGATTCCTGTGTTACGTACCATTTCAGAGTACAAGTCCGAAACTATTTTGACAACATGTCATAGAATTCTTTTTCAGTCATACTGTTTCTTTTTTCAATAAAAGTTTTGGCGTCTTCCATCGTAATATAACTGATTTCCGGTTCAGCCGCTTCAACCGCTTCAACAATAGCGTCCGCTGTTTCTTCCGGTCCCCCCGCTTTTGTCATGAGAGCGTCCAAACCGGCCCTGACATTCGTAACCATTTGCTTATAGTCTTCCGGTACATAGGATTGATCCAGCCTCGCATAAGCCGTTTTAACAAAATTAGTATTAGATGCCCCCGGCTGGATTTTTACGACATCAATATCGAACTGGCTTACTTCCAGCCGCAGTGCGTCTGCCATTCCTTCGGTAGCATGTTTTGTGGCGGCATACCAGCCCAGCACCGGCAAAGAGAATTTTCCGAGACCGGAAGATACGATGATAATCCGCCCTGAACGTTGTTTGCGCATAGTCGGCAAGACTTCTTGTTGCAGTCGAGCGTATCCAAAAACGTTAACATCAAATTGATTTTTAAGGTCTTCAATATCAATATTTTCAATGGTAGCGTATTCTCCATATCCGGCGTTATTGATCAGGACATCGATTCTTCCTTGTTCTTTTAAAATTCTCCGAATACCTGCTCGAACTTGAGCGTCTTTTCTGACATCCATCACAAGAGCGGTTCCGCCAATTTTATCCAAATATTTATTACCTTCTTTGTTGATGTCCCCGCCATAAACGATATGCCCTTTGGCGATAAGTTTTTCAGCCGCCGCCTTTCCAAAACCCGATGCAGACCCTGTAATGATAATAACTTTGGGATGAATGCTTACCCATGACTTATCGCTTAATTGAGGCGGAGTGTTGTTCGGATTACTTATATTTTTTGATCTTTGGGAATGATTATGTGCGGCACAACTTGAAAGCAAAAGTATCGATAGCGAAATAATGGAAAGATGAAAAAACGTATCATCTTTGGTTATCTTTTTTTTATTCATTTTCACGGTCTCCATTAAGCGGATTAGCCTCTAAAAAAAACTTATCTCTCTCAAAATTGTTCGAATCCCCTTCTATTCAAATCTAAATTACCTATAGGCATTCGTGGGTAGCTTTTGTCGGTAAGCTCATCAAAAAGCTGGCGCCGAACAAGGATTCTTTAAGATATAATTTTGTAATATGTTGAAAAAAGGATAATATGATAAAGGTTGGGTAAAACGAATCATTCCGTTTTTCAAGGTATCAATTCTATCCTCATGACAGTATTTATATATTTTAGTCGGTGATCGTTTGTATAATCACTTTCAAATTTCTGATGTAATTCTTTTAACATTTTTTTCGACTTATGAGCAACCAATTCTTTGATATCAAAATTAAAGCAGGATTAAGAAGATACACCACTTAATGATTGGTGGCATAAATACAATTTAGTATTGTGCCGGCATTTTTTAAAGAACCAGTGATCCGAACCATAGAGAAAAGAAAACTATGTTCAACCGATCTATGATGAGCGCAAAAAAGACGTGTACTCTATCATGATCCCATCCCTGCCACACCTATCACCGTTTACGGGAAAAGCACGGTATACCGTGTCACCTGACTTGAATGCGCAAAGCCATATTGATGTATTATTCTTTGAATAAGCAACTTATGGTTGTTATGCATATGTGGAACAACACTTGCTGTATCTGGCTTAATACATTTATCCCTAACTATGGCACATTGCATACAAAAATAAGGAGCTGACAGATGAAACCACTACCACTTATACTCTTAACTACCCTCGTATGGTGCGGAATAACGTTTGATGCAAACGCTTTGAATTATTTTGCAGAAGATGATATTCCCTCTCAAATACTGGTCGAAGACACAAATGTCATGGGTACTTTTGATCTGACAGCCCTTTTTTTCGAAAATGTTGTCATTGATTCAGCCGTAGCGACATTTTTGTTTTTTGACGATGGCGACCTTGCATACGATCACCAAACATATATACCGGCATCCTCCGCGTATTACTATGCTGTTACCGGCAAGTATTATGACAATCCGACTATTATTGGCAGTACCATGTACCTATACAGAATCGAAAACACCTACCACGAGGATATACAGGAAACGGTCAATGTAGCCCTCAATGTACAAAATGGATCTGTTGCAACAACAAATTATTTTACCAATAATTATTCGAATGGCGTACATATTGAAGGCGTTGAGTATGCAGGGGAGGACCAAGACATCCAATACACCTATTATTACCGGTATGATTTCATCTATAATTCAGGATATGACGGCAATGCGGAATTGCAGATTAACTTAGATCAGGCATCGATAGAGTATATAATGAATAATCACATGATCGGTTTTACGCTGAATGCCAATCTTGGAGAAGATATTCTTTTCAATTCAGGTGAACTGGATATTATCTATCATGTTGAAGAAATTCTTGTTCCAGAACTGTCTTCATTGTTGTTGCTGGGCCTCGGGTTGGTTGGAATACGTAAAAGAATGAAGAGAATTTAGAGGCACGGTTTTTCTTTCCGGCGTTCTCGATTACAGAAAAGCATTAAAAGAATGGCGGGTAGAAGGGGACGCCATGCGAACCTGTCAACCTATTGAAGCTTAGATACTTGTGGAAATATGCCGCAAACGAAGTATGGGCTGGCAGATATCCTTAGGTGAACCGATCACTACCAAAGATCAAAAACCTTGTTCTAAAGCAACCCTTGTGCCTTAAAGGTTTCTTCCACGATCTCTCGAGCAACTTTTCCAGATGGCTTTTCTCCTCCGGTAATATTGCAGGCAAAGACGTAGGTCTTCCCGCCACTTTCAAGAAAACCAACAAACCAGCCTAAAAACCATTTCCCCTCACTATTTGTCCCAGAACCAGTTTTGCCATAAAGAACACCCTTTTCCGTCTTAACTACCTGCATGATGTCTCGCAAAACAGAAATATTCTTATCAGAAAAAGGGAGTTTACCGTCCAAAAGCTTGTTTAAAAGCGCGACTTGTTCATCCGCGCTAATCATCATAGGCTTGGTGTTCGACCTTGGAAGCCAAAATGAATCAATGCCCGCAGAAATATCCTGAGATCCGTAGCCGATCTTTTCGATATACTCCTTCATTCGTTCCGCGCCAATTTGCCGAGCCAGACCTTGAAAAGCCGGAACAGCTGAAACACGAAACGCCTCGCGAAGGGTTAAATCGTTATTCCATCCCTCCATATCACGTCGAACCCCATCCCACTTATACCAAGGATCATCCGGCCCCTTCAAATAACCAAGCTCAAGCCCGATAAGGGTGTTGTATATTTTAAATGTTGAACATGGAGGCTTACGTTGAGCGCTTAGTTCCGGATCAATTCGAGTTGCCCTTCCCGCAGAACGATCATAAATAACCAAAGCGGTATCATAAGTCTTCGCCAATGCTACCTGAGTTTCTTGTGCTCGACAAACCGATGGGATGAACAAAAGAAAAAGCCAAAATGTAACTTGCTTAAAGAATCTCATATTTGCATCTCAAATTGACTTTGAATATCAGGTTCTCGCCTGAGCGTCCCTTTACAAAAGAATGGCGGAGAGACAGGGATTCGAACCCTGGGGCCACTTGCGTGGCCAACGGTTTTCGAGACCGCCCCATTCAACCGCTCTGGCATCTCTCCGCATATAAATGAGGTGTTATATTACACAAAATTCAATTGGGTTGCTATTATTTATTTCGCTTTTTCGCGAAAAATACTTGCAATAATTCCCTGCATTCGTCTGCCAATATTCCGGCAGTAACCTGCACGCGATGGTTCAGCACGCTATTCTCAAGGATGTTTAATCCAGACCGAGCCGCACCGTAACGTTCGTCCGGCACACCGTATATGACCGCGCCGAGCCGCGCGTTGACCATTGCGCCGCAACACATCGGGCACGGTTCTTTCGTGACGACGAGCGTCGCGTCGGTCAGGCGCCAATTATTGAGATGCGCCGATGCCTGTGTAAGCGCAATCATCTCTGCGTGTGCAGTGGCATCATTGAGCATTTCAACCTGATTATGTGCCCGCGCAATGATCCGGTTTTCATATACGACCACCGCGCCGACGGGAACTTCGTCGGCATCCGCCGCCTTGCGTGCTTCTCTGAGTGCTTCGCGCATATATCGTTCACCGGCGTTGTCGAACCAGCCGGCGAGGCTGTTTTCCATATCCATCGTATCTGCTTTCTGATCGGTTGGTTTTTGTAGTGCTTCGGTTTTATGTTCTATTCTGAAGGAATAAATTTGTGCTGTGCCCGCTTGAATAGATCGAGAATCAGTGCGCATCCATATATAATGATAATAGGCTCAAACACAAATCTATACCGAATGGAACCGAGAAAAATCAGTGCGACAAGGTTGACTAAGCAGAATAGATAAAAAATCAGCTCATGTTTACGAAACGAACGCATGCTTACAATAAGTTTTATACCGAAAAGCAGGTAAACAGGCAGAAAAAGAACAGAGAGAACAATATTGAACAGAAATGCCGGTTTCTTAAAAAGAACCAGAGGCGACTGAGCTAATTCTTTGAGGTTGATGCCGCCTGCATACCCGCGAATCAACCGTTGCACCGGCAACCATAACCGGACGGCTTTCCACACAACCAACCGGACGGCCTGTGGGACGGATAAATTTTGAATCTGATTCCATGCATACTGGGTATGAAGTTTATTGATTTCCACTTCATTCTTACCGGTTTCGTCGATGCCGAATAATGTGCTGTTCGGGTTATCCCATCCGCCCGGGTTGTTCTGCATGGTTTGCGGGTTGTACGATCCGGAAAGCAGTCTGCCGACAATGGTGGAACCGGGAACAAACGTATCGAAAACCGAGAAGTTCCGCAGTGTCCATGGAAGCAGAAACGACGCGGTGAGTGCCGTGAATAAACATACCGAAATGAACCAGCGCCGTTGGTAATGACGCATCATCCAAAAACATACAAAAGGGAAAAATAAGAAAAAATCGGGACGGCAATAACCGGCGCTTATGCAGGAACACATGCCGGCGCTGTTCCATATCCAGAATCGTTTGTGCGGATCGGCTTGTAAAAAACATACTATGCCGGCAAATAACAAAACAGCCGCCAACGTTTCCGGGCCGATATACGCACAGCCGTAAAATTTCAGGTTAGGGAGAAAAATCATTACCAGCAGGCTGAATAATGCGGTTTTCTCTGAAAATAAATGTTTCGCAAGGATATATGCGAGAAAGAACAACACAGTCAGCAAAATACACTGAAAAAAAAGCGCGCAGGATATCTTGAAACCGAAAAGTGAAAACAGCAGAGCTAAAAACAGCGGATACCCGGGCAGTCTCAGAGCAGTCGGATGAGGATTTTCCAGCGGATACGAATATCCTTTGCCTTGCAGAAGGTTAACGGCAATATATATGTAGTCTTTAGCGTCATGATGAAAAAAAGTTTGTGCCTCTATTCCGGTATAGCGCTTTTCAAGGACAAAGAGGTCGTGTTTTCCTAAAGGCGCAATAAAAAAGGCGTAGATAAGATTAAGGGTAAACCCTAAGAACAATACCAGAATAAGTTTCGAAGAGTGTTTCATATGTATTTGTCCGCTTTCATATAATTATGTTGAAAGGAAGAAACAGAGTATCCTTTTTTACCATGTTTCGTTTTTCGTGTATAGCAGTATCGCCATTTTACTAATAGCGAATTGTTTTTCGTTCGATTCCAATCATAGGGCGTATGCCGATCATGCTGAAGAACAGTTCGTCGCTTTTGATATGTTCAACTTGCCGTACTTCTTTGAGTTTGCGCGGCAATGTTAGTCCGACACATATCCTTAACAGCGAGGAGATAAGAAAAAGCGTCAACATTTTATGCCCGAAAAGAGGCGGAAGAACGGGCAGTAAAAAACCGCCGGTTATGGCGCCAAGGCATAGCGCGGTGCCGTTCAGCGTATTAAAATAAGCGATGCACCGAGTGCGTTTTTCAGGGCTGACCGCATCGTAGATAAAAGTGGACGAGCAGAGGTTGAACCCTGCCCACAGGAATCCCGAGAACACCTGTGCAACAATAAGAAACAGAGTGTTCCGGTTAATAATCCACAAGACCGGAATAAATGCGATTAACGGCGCGGTAGTCTGGATTATTTTCAGGTTTCCCACTTTATCGGCATGGCGTCCCCAGCGGGCAATCGTGCAGTATGTGGTAAACGTAGCGGTAAGGTTGATGACTGTATAGAGCAAATAATTGAACTTGAGGTCTTTAAGCATGAATACATTAAAAAACGGTGCGGCAACATTGACCGAAAAATTCATCAGCGAAACAAAAAGCACAAATTGTGCGAAATTGCTTGTGTGGAGGCGGGCTAAGAATTGAAATAGGGTAAAATGGTTTTCTTTAGGGGAATGGAGCGGCGGTTCATGCATTTTTGTAAGAAAATACCACGAAATAATTCTCCAGATGAACGCGCAGGCAAAGAGGAGCGCAAACCCCCAGTACACATCAGCTTTTTTCATGAAAAAAAGGAGAATTCCCGCGGCGAACATTGTGCCGATGGTAACGAAACTGAGCGTTTTGTTTCGCCATCCGAAATAATGCCCGCGCTGGCCTGTCGGGACTAAATCCGACATAAGGCTTCCCCATGCGGGATTGGCTAATGCGCCGAAACAGGTAAAGAGTACCACGAAGGCGATAAACAAAGCAGGCGAACTATGTTTATAAAGCGCTACGCCGATCATAGGAATCAGCATTACTGCCTGCAGGAAAACAAACAATGTTATTGTTTTTTTCCGTGAGCCGAGCCATGTAACAATTTCAGCGCTTATAAGTTGCCCTAAAGATGCGGTTAGGTTGGGCAATGCGCTCAAGAACCCCACATGCCGAACGGTTCCGCCGAGGAGAAGTAAAAAGGGGGTAAAATATTCTTGGGTGAATCCGGTCATTGCGCCGGCAAATATCCCGTCTTTGAAAGATGCCTTTAAACTTTTTTTCGTTGCGGCATCGGTTATTTTCATTGTGAATCCTTTTAGGCAGTGTGTCAGATTGTCTATATGATGAATAACGGAGACTTCTTTATATTCCGTTGTTTTCATAGTATCGAAAAAGAAAAGCAATTATTATACATTCTATTCTGATAAAAGTATAGATTCAATGCTTTTTTAGGATAAGATTAGCAATCATGTATTTGGTTAATAGTTTTTTAAACATGCTTTAATTCTCCGCTAATTATATAATGAAAGAATAACGGCGTTTTGTGGGGGGACAGCAACACGTCTTTAAAAGGGAGAATCATATGAAACGAACAATAAGAATGATGATAAGTGCGGTACTGATTTTTACTGCGCGGTTTGTGACTGCAGAAATAACATTGGAGCAATTGGGAACATATTCTGCAGGAATCTTTAACGGCAGTGCGGCGGAAATTGCGGCATACGACCCCGCAACGCAACGCCTTTTTGTGGCGAACGGCGCTCAGGCGCGCATTGATGTGCTCGATATCAGCAATCCTGAATCGCCGTCGCTCCATGCGTCCATAGATGTTACGCCGTATGGAGCTGACCCGACCAGCGTGGATGTGTATAACGGAATGGTCGCGGTAGCAATTGTTGCTGAAGCTAAGACCGATGCCGGCACTGTTGCGCTTTTTGATGCGGACGGCATGCCTTTGACGCATGTCGCTGTCGGCGCTTTGCCTGATATGCTGGCGTTCACTCCGAACGGCAAAAAAATCATCGTTGCCAACGAAGGCGAACCGAGCGATGACTATACAGTCGATCCCGAAGGATCAATAAGTATAATTAACTTATCGCGAGGATTAAGAAGAATATCTGTCGAAACGGCCCATTTCAGACGGTATAACGGCAAAGAGGACAGATTACGCGAGAAAGGCGTCCGTATATTCGGCCCTAACGCATCAGCCGCTCAAGACTTTGAACCGGAATACATTACTGTTTCCGATGATTCTCGAACCGCGTATGTTACTCTTCAGGAAAATAATGCGATTGCCGTAGTCGATATTAAACAAGCGAGAGTAACCGATATTATTCCTCTCGGTTTCAAACAGCACCTTTTCTGGCGTAACGCGTTCGATGCCAGCGACCGGGATAATACAATCAACATTCGTCCATGGCAGGTGAGAGGCATGTATCTGCCCGATGGGATAGCGTCATATACTGCATACGGGAAAACGTTTCTCATTACCGCAAATGAAGGCGATTCCCGCGATTATGACGGGTTTAGTGAAGAAGAACGTGTTGAAGACATTACTCTGCATCCTTATTTCCTCAGCTTGTATCCGGATATTCAAGAAAAAGAAAACCTCGGTCGTTTGAAAACAACCGCGTTTCCGCCGTCCGGGAAAACTACTGCATCCGATGGCACGGATGTGTTTCATCATATTTACTCATTCGGAGCACGCTCTTTTTCCATTTGGACGGAGGACGGCCGGCTTGTATACGACAGCGGCAGTGAATTTGAAGAAATTACCGCATCTTTTTTTCCCGCAAACTTCAATTCAAACAACGAAGAAAACAATTCGTTCGATAACCGCAGTGACGATAAAGGGCCGGAACCGGAAAACGTTGTTTTAGGAGTAATCAATGGACATACCTATGCGTTTATCGGGCTTGAGCGGATGGGCGGCATCATGATTTACGATGTGACCAATCCGTTTACGCCGCATTTTTCCGACTACGTCACTAACCGCAATTTTGACGGCAACCCTGAAGAGGGGACCGCCGGCGGCCTTGCTCCAGAAGGTATTTTATTTATTCCAGCGAATCAATCGCCTACGGGCGTTCCGTTATTGGTTGTTTCCAATGAAGTTAGCGGAACTACAACACTCTATGCGGTAATTGAACCATACAATTAACGCGCATAGTTTATATAAATGCGTTTCCAAAAGAAAAACCGGCTTATAAAGCGAGCCGGTTTTTCTTTTTATACAATGAGATTTTATTTCGTATATATGGTTAGTAAACCAACAAGAAAAAGCAATGTTGCCGAAGGTTCGGGAACTAACGCTGATACTGAGGGACAGGGAATCGGTAGCGGCGTTTACGATGGGCGAACAACACAAAGCAGTAGCGGTTATCAAAAACCGACAAGTATTTTTACACATACTCAACCTCTTTTGTGAAACGAATCATATTTATGTATAGAAATGGTTATGGCAAGCTGGTAAAGCACCGTAAAAATAAAAAGATAACAAACTGTTTACACTATGAGTTCTTCTATATATGCACAAATCGGAATATGTAGTTCGGATAAGAAGTTTTCAGAGCAGATCATAAAAAATTAATTAAATCTATAACAAGCCGAAAGAGATAAGTAAGCTTGTGTGTATCTATAATTATGACTCTATGTGCCGTATACAAAAAAACAGCGAGTTATTTCTTCGTTTATAGATAGATTCGTAAATTTAAAAAAGGAATGTTGTGTGATGAAAACCATAATGGCGTGTGTGGCAAGTATTTTGTTTGTATGTAGTGTATATGCGGAAAAAGCGCCGGAACAAGTATATGGGCTTGCTCAGACTGAAATAGCGGCACTTGGTGCGGATCCGGTTATTATAGCCGCAGTACAAGCCGCAAATTCACAGGGAAAAAGCCTTGATCAAATTAAGGCGCAAGACGAAGAGTGGCAAAAAACGCCCGGCATAGCCGATTTTATGCAGTCCCTCATGGATACCGAATGCGCAAAGAGAATAAAATCATTTAGAGACTCAAAACCATACTTTTCAGAAATTTTCGTGATGGATAATCAAGGTGCAAATGTCGCCATGACCGATAAAACGTCTGATTATTGGCAAGGCGATGAGGCGAAATTCCAAAAATCATTCAATAACGGTGCCGGAAGCATCTTTGTCGATGAAGTAAAATTCGATGACAGTACTCAAGGATATCTCGTTCAAGTATCCGTTCCGGTTAAGGACGGTGAAACAACAATAGGAACAATCACTGTCGGCATTGATGTTGATGCGTTACTCGGAAACTAAACGGGTGGAGGTGCCGTCATGCGTTGGTTTAATAATTTAAAGTTCAGACAGAAATTTCTTCTAGCGTTCGGCTTTCTTTTTGCCAGTTTGATCATTCTTGTGTGGAACGGGCTATATAATGCCGGAGAAATTAAAAATGAGTTGAATATAACCTTTTGCAATACCATACCTGCGATCAATCTCTTGCTGGAAATCGACCGAGATTTACAGCAAGCTCTTGTTGCGGAGCGGTCAATGATATTTGCCAACGCGTCATCCGATATTTTTAAGGCATTGATAGCGGAATATGATGAAAATATCGGGCAAGTGCAACAGCGGTGGGATACGTATGTTGCGCTTCAACATACACAGGATGAGCTGGATAAAATTGAGCGGTTTCAAAACGAATTTTCCAAATGGAAAACCCTGTCGCAACAGATTGTCGAAGGAAGAAAAGCCGATACCCGTGAAGGGCGTGCCCTTGCCATCGATCTATCGTTGGCAGGCGCTAAAGAACAGTTTGAATCCATGCGCAGTACAATCGATGAATTGGAGAACGTTACTCTGGCAACGGCAGAGCGTGACCGAGCGCATGCAGAAACACGCTATAGCACAATGAAAAAAGGCATGTTTCTGATCTGCGGTATCGTAGCGGTGCTGATGGGCATAGTGCTGACCGTAATGGAAAAAAGCGTTGTTGCCGTTATGAAACAGCTTGTTGCAACCATTCAAGATATTGCACAAGGAGAAGGCGACCTGACAAAACGAGTTTCGATTCATACAAAAGACGAAATCGGAGAGCTTGCTCGGTGGACAAATGTGTTCATGGAGAAACTCGCGGCTATTATGGTTGAGGTGAATGTTTCAGCACAACGATTGTCTGAGGGCGGTGACGAAGTCTCTTCAGCGGCTCAACAAATTGCCGACGGTGCTCAACAGCAGTCGGCGCATTTCGAAGAACTTTCCAGTTCGATGCAGTCGAACGCTGTCAATGCGCAAGAGGCAGAGCAACTAACGACAAAAGCGGCGAACTATGCTCTCGGAATCGGTTCGAAAATGGATAGTACTATTACTGCTATAGAGACGATAGAGAAAAGTTCAAAACAAATTGCCGAGGCAGTCGGCATTATCACTGATTTATCTGACCAGACGAATCTTTTAGCATTAAATGCCGCTATAGAAGCATCGCGTGCAGGAGAACATGGAAAAGGGTTTGCTGTCGTTGCGGACGAAGTGCGAAAATTGGCGGAACGCAGTGCAAAATCCGCAGAAGAAATTACCAATGTCATTCAAGATAGCCTTACGCAAGTTTCTGCCGGTGTTCAGTTATCTCAGGAAGCTGGAAAGATGTTGAAGGAAATTGTTGCAGATATCGAGAATGCGGCGAACCAGATTCATGCTATTTCTTCCGCTACCCAAGAACAAGCCGCAAGCATGGAAGAAAGCACATCCATCACAGAAACAAATGCATCGAGCGCTGAAGAAATGGCGGCGGCATCAGAAGAAATGAAAACGCAGGTTGTGTTACTGAAGAACCTTGTTGCGAAATTTAAACTATCCGTGTAGTTTTTTTGTTGCAGAACAGAGTGTGAGGCAACTCTGTTTTTGCAGTGGAAATTATTTTATTGCAATCCAACGTCATTTCTCGAAATAATAGGGGTGAAGAGAAAATAAACGGGGGGAATGACATGAAGGAACTACTGCTGGTACGCCACGCCAAATCAGGTTTTAAAGATACCGATATGCCTGATATTGAACGCCCGCTGGAAAACCGCGGTAAAAATGATGCGTCTCTTATCGGTAAAGCAGTCAGAAAAAAAGGCATTAAACCGGACGCAGTCATCTCCAGTCCTGCCAAACGAGCGCTTGACACTGCAAACAGTATTGCCGAGCACATAAGATATCCTGCAGAAGAAATTAGAATCGATGCCACACTGTACGATTCCGATGCGGAAGGAATTGTTGGCATGATCCGCGGTTTAGACGATTCATTGAACTCGGTTATGCTGTTTGGGCATAACCCTGATTTTTATGATCTTGCCGCCATTTTAATACCGCGAACAATCGATAAGTTCCCTACCTGCGGCATAGTATGTATTACTTTTGCGGTTAATTCATGGAGAGAAATTGCCGAGTCGGCTGGCGAACTGGCATTTTTTATCTATCCAAAGCAATATCGTGATAAACAATAATAGTTCTTCCTGCATGAAAGGCTTTCTGCGAAATGACAGAAAAGGGAGAAACGCTTTTCATCTTGATATTTTCTTAGACACAAGTTCTAAATGCGAGCCCCGCGCATCATTACGATACGCGGGGTGTATTTAAAGTGAAGGTGGTTTGAGTTCAGCTGAGGTGGTGGTTAGTTCTTTTTATTCAGCTGTTCAAAACACTCTTCACAGTCCGCAAGAGTTTCTTCCTTTGCTTTGTACAGCGACCGCAAGTACTGTGCTTGTGCGAAAACGTTTTCTTCACGCTCAATGATTTCAGCATAGGTTGTTTCAAGCTTTTTTATAGTGCTGTTCAGTTCCGTATTGTTGGCCGGAGCATAAATCTGGGCTCGTTTTTTTAATGTCTCCAATAACGATCATCCTGTCTTTTTCCAGCGCGGCTATGTTGAAAAGGTGTTCATTGATTATCTGCTGTTTTTCTAATGCTTCTATCGACTTCATATCATTGTTCCTAACGGATAACAGCAGTTCTTTCATCGTATCAATCTGTTGTTGTTTTAGATTCAGAAGGCGCTGGTTGTACCGAGCGGTTTCAAGAAATTCGCTGTTTTCTTTTTCGAAGACGGTTCTTGTCTGCTCATAGTCTGCAATCGCTTGAGTGATGTAGGCGGTTAATTCTGCGGCGTAGGCGGTCAGCTGTTCTCGCTTTTCTTCTATTTCGTTTCCGAATACTGCCATTACCAAAAGGACTAGTAAAACGAGTCCGACTATCATTCCGAGCGGTGTAGGTTTCATTTTCATAACTCAATCCTCCTTTATTATATGTCGTTTGTTTCTGGAATGATTGTAATCATTATTTGTGCCAAACGTGTTTTTATGATGTTATTCCTGTATTTAAAGTGCTTATTTGAATACATTTTTTTACAATAAAATAATCTGGAATGTTTGCGGGATGAAGAATACAACGGCTTAATTCTGTAAATATTATTTACAAATAGAAAGAAATTTTACATAGTATGTGCGGTATATATGATGGAATTTGAAGTTTTTTCCATGGTTAATTTTGATGGTGTGTTGCACCTCTAATCCTTATTGTTGGCAGAGAATTCGTTTAATACTTAGCGGGAAAATGGTTGTTCATGCCGATATGAAGGTGAGACAGTATACGATGAACGGAGTAGGTCACCGAATGTTTTCTGAGCATCGTATTGTTCGATAAACGCTATTGCTCGATAAAAATAAGCGGCGGAAAAAGTAGGGTTGAACCGCAATGCATTAGCAAAATAATCTTCGGCAAGGTTAGCCGAACCGAGACGGGTTAACAATAGTGCGGTATACGTGTTTGCTTCGGGATTCCAAACGTCGAGTTTGAGTGCTTGCAGAAAACACTGTTGCGCTTTCGATACGTTTCCTTGATCCAAATACAGTTTTCCAAGTTCTACATAATAAGCGGGAATAGCGGGAGACAGCATCAACGCTTTTTCGTAATGATGCTCTGCTTCGCGAAAATTATCCTTGAACCGGTATGCGCGCGCCAGCTTGATATGAAGCGAACCGTACGGCGTACCGGTTTCCAGCGCGGTATTGAAATCGCTGACAGCACGGTTGATGTCGCCTAGCGCGAGGGCTATGTCACCGCGGATAAGAGAAAAATCCGCTGTATTTTCAGGAAGCAGTACAGTCAATGCGGCATAATCGGCATATGCTTTGTCCAGTTGCTTTATCCGGCGGTAGCAGTCGGCGCGGTTAAGATACGCGGCGGCGGATTGCGGATTGAGCTCCAGCGTGCGCGAGAAATCTGCACAAGCGGCCTGATAATTGCGCCGGTGCTGATAAAGCATGCCGCGCCGCAAGAATCCTTCTTCAAGAGACGGATTGAGCGAAAGCGCCTGCGAATAGTCGGCGAAAGCATGCGTATATTGATAATTTTTTGCCATGAGCGCCGCCCTCTCCAGTAACGCTAAAGTGTTATTCGGGTGATGAGCAATTAGGGTGTTTAAATCCGTTAGTGCCGCTTGAAAATCATTCTGTGCCAGATAGATGCGTGCCCGGTTAAGGAGAGCCTCTTCACTGATGGGGTCATAGGCGAGAACAGCGGCATAATCGGCGGCCGCTTCCTGAAGGTTGCCGGCGGATTCATGGAGCTTGCATCGAGCAAGGTATGCATCGCTGAAATGAGGCGAGATATCCAGAGCGCGCGATAAGTCTCTAAGGGCGGATTGCAGACTGCCGGTATGCACGTAACAGAGCGCGCGCCAATAGTGGGTTTCCGCAGAGTTGTTTTGTATCTCAAGTGCCGTATCGAGATGAGCGATGGCGTCGGTATCACGGTATGTATGGTAATAACAGCGCGCGATGGCGGTATGGAGTTCCGCATCGTACTGCAGTTGTTGCAGTGCCGAAAAATAGCTCTTCAGCGCCGCATCATAGTGTTCAAGTTCTTCGTAGCATGTGCCGAGTTTTTTGTGAAGGTGCGGGTTGCCGGGTGTTGCGGCGATGGCATCGGTAAGCAGGGGAACCGCATCCGAATACCGGTGTTCTGCCAAAGCGGTTTGGATTTTCTGCTCGTAGCCTTCCTGATCGTTTCCGAAGAGTTGTATAGATAAGAATAATGACAGTATTATATAGTGATGTAATAAAATAATGTGCCTCATTGCATACTTCCCATATAGAAATATGTTGTAACATTTTATAATGAAATTGCAAATAATAAAAATATTGAGTGGAAAATTTTCTGTATTGAGAATTGACAAAGGCAACGTGTATGAATAGAGTGGGTAATATTGGTTATACTGTTTAGTATTAAAATGCTAATTATACTTGGCACAATTCATGGGAAAATGTCAATTCGCATGTTTAAAAATCAATTATTTTCTACAAAAATTAGTCCTGAAAGATTAAAAAAAGTGTTTCATATCAGGAACATTTCTCAAAGGGAAACTATCCCTAATCTTCCTGTACTTGATGATAATGGGGTGTTTCATCAATTCAACCCTACTTTTGAAGAGCAATTTTTCGATTTAAAAGTATTAGATCTTGTGTCAGGCAGTTATTTTGGAAAAATAAAAAACAGGAACGAAGATTTTTATTTCCCATTTATTAATTTTATTTATCAAAAATGTTATTCAGTGGGAAAAGTCTTTTTATATGCTCAACCAATCGAAAATGATATTCATAACTTAGCATCTTCAATGAAGAAATTAGAATTATTTTTCTGGGTCAATAATAATCTCAAAGGATATGATATTCAAAGATTTGTGGTAACTGAAATAGAATATATATTTAGTGTATGTCAAAGTTTATATGATCTATTACAGTCAATAATTTATTCTATTTGGGAAAATATTACTTTAAAGGATCAATCAATACAGAAAAAAAATCTAATTAAAGATTCTTTTTCAAAAATGCTATTTGAACTTAAAAAAGGGGAGAATTTTGGTTTACCGCAAAACATCATAGACTTTTATTATCATGAAGAATCTTTTTTCAAAAAAATGAAAGATTTTAGAAATGCTGTACATCATAAAGGATTCACACCTTCACATACAATTTATATAACACCAAAAGGTTTTGGCGTTTCTCATGAACTGCAACATTTTTCTAGGTTTGAAGTTTGGAAAGAGGAAACATTTGAAAATAAATGTATTGCTCCACTCAAACCTATTATGGCATTTGTAATTAAAAATACATTAGAAGCAATGCAAAATTTTAAAGAAATAATCGAAAAAATCATAAGCTTTCCTGATGATATTGCGCCTAATTACAGTGTTTTTCTGAGAAGACTTCATTTAGATATACTTGATAGGTTAGATAGTTATATTAATAATGATGTCTGGTATGATACTTCCTTATAAAGGTACTATATTGTGACTATGTATATTGAATTATTTCATAAGAAAAACTGTTTTAAAAGTTCTGTATATGGTACAGCACGAGGAGGGTTACAGCACGGGAAGCAATTGACATATCTTGCATTATCTCAAGATATTACAAAATTAAGTTCTCAATCTAACAGTTTGCCTCACCCGCTAAGGCAACTTTCGGGGGCAAAAGTTGCCTTAAGGATACCTAAGTAAATTTTTTGGCTCTAAAGTTTACTTAGCTTTTTCTAAGTCAACTTTACTATCATATAAAAAGATTAAAATAATCTTTAAAAATAAAATATCTATACCTGATATTTCCGGTCAGTTCTTTTAAAATTTCTTGTTCAACAAAAACTTTTATTAACTTGTTTGCCGAGGTTTTCGAAATATTCAAACATTTTTCTACATCATTACAATTAACAACCGGTTTTCGATAAAGTAATATCATCAATTTTTGTGCGTTTGGAGCACGCCGGTTTAATGTAATAATTTTGTTATCGACAATATTTTTTAATTTAAAAATGTCGTTAAATGTTTCTTTTCCTTTTGATGCCGTGACAATTACAGCATTAAGAAAAAACTTTATCCAGTGAATAAGGTCGTTTGATTCTCGTACTCGCGATAATGCGTCGTAATAAGACGCTCTGTTTTTTTCGAAGAAATCGGATAAATACAATGAAGGTTTATTCAACAATCCATTGCTGACAAGATATACGGTAATTAAAAGCCTGCCGATTCTGCCATTACCTCTTGCCAGTCGTCTTTTTTTTCGGAGCTACCTCTTCTTTCTTCATCAGATTTTCGTCAATACTCGTTTTTGTCCCTTCAATCCTGCTCGATTTATTCGTTTCTTTCATAATATGCATCTGAATAAATAGATCGATATCAGGAACAATGGAAGATAAGCCGTTTAATTCGCCGAGTGTTTGGGGTGCTCTTTCTAAAAGAGTATTTATGGAAGGTTCTGTCCAAACCCAAGTATGATTTATTTCTGCAGGAGAAAAACTTTTATATTTGTATTGCTGTATATAAATGCCGGCTTTGAAATCTTTGAGATTCATTTATTCTTCCTTCTCAAATTTATATAAAAAAATGCTCTCTTAACTTTAAAGGGGATCGGTATATAGTTTTGCATAAATTTTGCAAATCATCAAATCAAAATCCGGCTTTCCGGATTATTCTCTTTGCTTTCACTGAAGGTTTTATGATATTATCATCCTGAATATGAAGTTTTTTACACTATTTAGGGAACTTTCCCTTTTAGCATTTGTCAAACAATGGCAAAAGAACTATTTTTATTTTAAAGCACGTGTTGGAGGCGTTGAGCAGGTGTTTTAATCATCCCAATGCATCCCTTTGATCTCACATTGTATTTCAGATAGTACAAAATCATACAGAAAGGACCTTTTATGAACAGTTCGCTATGGAAAGTAAGTTTTATACTCCTTGCATTGCGAGTATTGTTTCTTCCGAATTGTGCAAGTGCTGGTACTGCTCCGGCTAACATGATTGTGCATCAAATTGATGTACTGAGGGCTGGAAATGCCTATCAATACACAGTGACGGCAGATTATTACAGCACTTCAATCAGTTCCGTCGAATTGAAGTTAGTCAACGGAGCAGACGGCACAGAAATCGGGTTGCGCCGATGGAACGACGGCGTTGTTAAATCATTCTGCCGCGATTCCGCGTATGTCCTTCATTGGAACGAAACGTTCAATCCGGGAACGTACCAGTATTTTCTTGCCGGTTCTGCAACTGCGCAGGCTATCACCGTTCCGCAAACCGGTTTAAGGGTAACATGGACATTCAAACTGAGCGACGCAAACATGTGGTTGACTGCGGCAAATTATGCGCAGTTCGCGGCCGCGGTTTATGGCGGCGGCGATAATGAGCAAATGAATCCGCTTGCCATTCCTTATTATCATAATGTAGAAATTCAAGCGCAAAATAAACGTGCTTTATTTGTATGGGACGAAACGCTCAATATCGTTAATGCCGACAATAATCCCCTCCATGAAAATGCCCGCGAAGAATTTTTCAGTTTTCTTGCCGCTCCGCACGGCAAACCGGAAAACAAAATCGATACGATATTTATTGCTTTTACGAACGGAACTGAAATTCTGCCTCAGCCGATTACACAGTCCACGGCGGTGGCGAAAATACGGGATTTCATCGCTGATGCTCACAGCCGCGGTATAGAAGTACACTACCTTGCCGGCACGCCGGAATGGGCGCTCAACGGCGGCGGAGACGATACCTATCCAAGCGGAACAGATTACGGCGAGTTCCCGCAAGATGCGAAAGACCATATCAATGCCGCATATTTATACAACGAGCAAGCTCGAGCAGAAGAACAATTTGATGGTATTCTGCTCGACGTAGAACCCCATGGTTTGACTCAATCGTTCATCAATGCTTCAGAGGTGCCTCTTCCATTGTGGGAAGACCATAAATCAGAAATATGGCATGACTATATCGAAAACCTTACCGCATATGCCGCTGAGGTCAATAACCGAAATGCGCTGTTGACCAAACGCCTAAAGTTCGGTGCGGCGATTGCTTACTGGTATGATTCGGCAAATGGTATTCCGCTGGTTGATTCTAAAGAAGGGTATCAAAAAGTACAAGACCTCACCGATTACGTTGTGGTTATGAATTATTCCACCGGCCCTGCGACGCCGCAACTTTGCGCAGAAGAACTTCAGTATGCACAAACGTCAGGCTATAACGACTCGGTCTACGTAGCCCTCGAGACAGACAGTAGTGTAGGCTCGGCGGTATCGTTTTGGACATTGGGCAACAAACGCCTTGAAATTATGGCCAAACGAGTTGAGATTGCATATGCCAATACTCATGCTTCATACTATACGCTAAACCCCGCATTTATCGGAACGGCAGTGCATTTTTATGAGCTTGATGCGCAAGAATCGTACAAGAATCTTATTCCTACGGCAGTAACGCCGTCGGGTTCGGCGGCAAAAGCGCCGATGTGCGAGATCGTCACGCCGAACGGGGGCAATTTGTATATCCTTGATGAGACGATCAATGTCGACATTGCGGTCTATGACAATGATACCGATAATCTACTGCTTGATGTATATGTAAGCGCTGATAATTTCGCCACTCAGACGCCATTGGCGCAAGGCATCACTGTCAATGTAGATAATTCTGATAGGCAAGTTACTCACACGCTTACGTTTGATGAATCGGCGCTGGAATCGTCAAACTATAAAATACGAGCGGTGGTAAGTGAAGTAAGCGCTCAAGCGTTAACTTCTGAAGATTCCTCGAATTACCCGTTCGGAATCAACCTGAACCGAGACGGGCTGGTAATGTATTACTCGTTTGATGAGGGCGACTACAATACAGGAGCGCTTACAGTCTACGATAACAGCGGCAAAATTTATGACGCATCGATTGTCAACCTTTCTCAGGCGTATCCGGCAAGCGGAGGGAAAGTCGGCGGCGCATTCCGGTTTACCGGCGCATCGCAGGGATATCTGCAGTCCACTGCCAATCCTGTTGCCGGGCTCAAAAACTTTACCGTGGCGTTGTGGTTCAAATCCGATGATTTATACGATACCGGCGGCGGATTGAGAAATTACAAATTCATCAATGCCGCTGAATGGTGGGGCGGCCCTGCATCGGGATGGGTAACCGGTACCCATTACTTCGAGCTGTGGGATCAAAACTACAGTGGTATTCTTGTCGATTCCAACCTTCGCGGCGAGAATAACTTTTTTGTCGAGGGCCAGTGGCATCTCTATGTCGGCAGTTATAACGGGTATTATATGGTCGAGTTTATCGACGGCATAAATAGATTGAACAGCCAGACAACCGGACAACCGATCGGTGATGCGTTCGGAAAAAATATTCAGGTCGGCGCATGGCTTCCTTATACTGCGTATAACTTCAACGGATATCTCGACGAAGTCAGAATCTATAACCGTGCCTTGACAGAAGAAGAAGTCGAAATGCTTTGGAACGGCGGTGCGGGTGTTACGCAATCTCAAATAAATGCGTATTATAATTCAGTGACTCAAGGGTTAATAGTGCGGCGCGGCAAAGATACCGATAACGATTTGCTGGTTGATGATGACGAAGACCTCGGTATCCCCGGAATAGGTGCAATCAACACCAGCAAACTCAATCCCGATACCGACGGCGACGGATTGCAGGATGGCGAAGAAGTGTTTGTCTATTATACCGACCCCACATCAATCGATACCGACGGCGACGGCATTAGCGATTACGATGAAGTATTAGTATACAATACGAATCCTAACGATCTTCTTGAACTGGTATTCGAAGATACGTTCGAAACTTATCCGGTAAATACCGATCCCAATTTGGTGCCCGGCTATTATGTGTTCGGTTTAGAAAAAACATCGCAGGTCATTCTTGGTGATGCATCAAATAAATGGCTTCAGATCAATTTCAATTCGCCTGCCGGCAATGTGCCTCCGGCGTGGGCGTCGTTCGGGATGGCGAAAAGTTATGCATGGAACCCGCGCAAGGATTTAGCCGGCGGCACCATCCAGTTCGATATTCTTTCCACGTTGGCGAATGATGTGCAAAGCGTTATTGCGGTTGAAATCATTGCTGTATGCAATCAAACCGGCACCGTCAAATCGTTTCGTGTACCTAACGCTCACCTTGTGGCGATACCGAAAGCTGACCGGGGATGGGTAAAATATTCGTTTTCTATCAATGACTTAACCTATAATGAGTCGTGGTGGGCAACGCCGGATTATTCGAAAGTTGAAAAGGTAAACATTTTATTCTTGCAGACTGTAGTTAATTTTGTCGAGTCGGGCGCAGTTAAAATCGATAATATCAGAGCGTTTAAGCCCGTGGAAGAATAAAGCCGGCATTGTGTCCGAAGCCCTCGGAAAACGGATACATTCATTTCCTCACCGCCGCACCGGATGCCCTTTATAAAGGGGAAGCCGGTGCGGCGGTTTTTATTTTTTGTTTCAATAAAATGCGTATGTGTTGGTATTAAACAAGTTACGTGCTTATTGCCTGTTTGCCCATTTCATGAGGAATTAGCAGTAATATTTCGGTTCAGATGTGATATTTTGCTCAAAAAAGAAAATAAAATATGGAAAAAAATTTCGTTTTCTGGCAGTATATTCCGATAATAAATATAAGTATGTTCACAAAAAGAGGAGAAATCCTATGTACGAGACCGCTGTAGAAGTAAAAGCGAAGTCGAAAAATATGCGAAAGGCGCTTGAACCGTTCAAGACGGGAAAATGGAATAATGAGATCAACGTCAGGGAATTTATACAGCTTAACTATACACCGTATACCGGAGATGATTCGTTTTTAGCTGGAGCAACAAAGAAAACGGAAAAATTATGGGACATCGTCCGCGAGTTGTTTAAAAAAGAACATGAAAAAGGCGGAACTCTCGATATTGATACCGAAACCATATCGGGAGTATGTTCTCATAACCCGGGATATATCAATAGAGAATTAGAAGAAATTGTCGGTTTGCAGACTGATGCGCCGCTGAAACGCGCTATCATGCCGTATGGCGGAATCAGAATGGTAGAAAAATCCTGCGAGGCGTATGGATATACCCTTGACGAAAAAGTAAAAGAAATTTTTTATAAATACCGTAAAACGCACAATGACGGCGTATTTGACGTCTATACCGAAGAGATTCGCGAAGCGCGCAATGCCGGCATTATTACCGGTTTGCCGGATGCATACGGGCGCGGGCGCATCATAGGCGACTACCGGCGTGTTGCTTTGTACGGTGTTGACCGGTTGATTGCCGATAAAAACGACCAGAAATTGTCGCTTGAAAATACGATTCTTGACGAACCGACCATCCAGTTGCGCGAAGAAATCAGCGAACAAATTAAAGCATTGGAAGAACTGAAAATCATGGCGCAGAGTTATGGATTCGATATTTCCGGGCCTGTGCAGAATGCCCGCCAAGCGGTTCAATGGCTCTATTTCGCCTATTTAGGAGCGGTAAAACAGCAAAACGGTGCGGCAATGAGTATCGGAAGGATATCTACCTTTCTCGATATTTATATTGAGCGCGATATAAAAAGCGGTCTTCTTACTGAATCGCAGGCACAGGAACTGATCGATCATTTTGTCATGAAACTCAGAATGGTCAAGTTCTTACGTACACCAGACTATAACGAACTGTTTTCCGGCGATCCGACATGGGTTACGGAAGTTATCGGCGGCATGGGGTTAGACGGCAGGACGATGGTTACGAAAACGTCTTTTCGTATCTTGAATACATTATATACACTCGGTCCGTCTCCCGAACCGAACTTGACTGTGTTATGGTCGAAAAACCTGCCGGAAAATTTTAAAGAATTTTGTTGTAAAGTATCGGTTGATACGAGCTCTATCCAATATGAAAACGACGATTTAATGCATACTTTTTGGGGCGACGATTACGGTATCGCCTGTTGTGTTTCCGCTATGAAAATCGGCAAACAGATGCAGTTTTTCGGCGCGCGCTGTAATCTTGCCAAAGCGTTATTGTATGCAATCAACGGCGGTAGGGATGAAGTGAAAGGCGTTCAAGTCGGCCCTCAATTCCAGCCGATTACATCTGAATATCTCGATTATGAAGAAGTGATGGAAAAGTTCGACCGGTTTCTCGATTGGCTGACTACTCAATATGTCAATGCGCTCAACGTTATTCATTACATGCATGATAAATATTGTTATGAAAGCCTTCAGATGGCACTGCACGACCAAAATGTCATGCGTACCATGGCATGCGGAATTGCCGGATTGTCAGTCTGTGCCGATTCATTGTCGGCAATCAAGTATGCTAAAGTTAAAGCTATCAAAAATGAACATGGATTGGTTGTCGATTTTGAGACCGAAGGGGATTATCCGACATTCGGCAATAACGATGACCGCGTTGATGAAATAGCTAAAGATTTAGTAAAACAGTTCATGAAAAAAGTTGCGAAAAACAAAACATACCGCAATGCAACTCCCACACAATCAATTCTTACCATAACATCAAACGTCGTATACGGACAAAAAACCGGCAATACACCGGATGGAAGAAAGTACGGAGAACCGTTTGCGCCGGGCGCTAACCCTATGCACGGCAGAGACCGCAAAGGAGCTCTTGCATCGCTTGAGTCGCTTGCAAAACTGCCGTACGAATATGCGCTGGACGGAATATCGTACACATTCTCCGTTGACCCGAATACGCTGGGAAAAGATCAAGCGAGCAAGATACGCAACCTAAAATCAATGATTGATGTTTATTTTCAGCAGAATGGGCATCATATCAATGTAAACGTGCTGGACCGTGATACACTGCTTGACGCAATTTCTCATCCCGAACGATATCCGCAATTGACGATTCGCGTATCGGGGTATGCAGTCAATTTTATTAAGCTGACCAAAGCTCAGCAAATGGATGTTATTTCCCGAACGTTCCATACGCGAATATAGAGTGCGGAATATGGCGGCTGTTGCTCGCATTCATTCAATCGAAACATTTGGAACAGTAGACGGTCCCGGTATTCGCTATGTAATTTTTTTTCAAGGATGCCTTCTCAAGTGCATATACTGCCACAACAGAGATACGTGGGATAGTCAGGCGGGCAGAGAAGTTACTGTTGACGGGCTTTTTCAAGAAATAAAAAGTTATATGCCCTATTTTGCCGCGTCGAACGGCGGTGTAACAGCAACCGGCGGCGAACCGACAATTCATGCGGTTTTCTTAACAGAATTATTTAAAAAGTGCAAAGAACATTCTATACACACTGCGCTCGATACTTCCGGCTTTGCTTCAATAGACGATCCGGCGATTCGGGAATTGCTCGACTGCACCGATCTTATATTGCTTGATATCAAAAGTATGAACGATGCTGTTTTCAAACGGATTACCGGTGCATCGAATCAGAAGACACTTGCGATGGCGCGGTATCTGTGCGAGATCAATAAACCGACATGGATTCGGTATGTAATTCTTCCCGGGTATACCGACGATACGGCATCGGCTCGGCAGTTAGCTGATTTTATCGGCGATATGCCGAATGTCGAGAAAGTTGAGCTTCTGCCTTATCATTCCATGGGCGAGTTTAAATGGCAGTTAGTCGGCGATACCTACGTACTGCATGGTGTTGAAACGCCGTCGGCTGATGTGATGAAAAAAATCAGGCGCATATTTGAAAAACGAAATATTCCTACCTACTGAATGGCAAAAAATCATCCTAAAAATACATTTACTCTTAGATTTTATCCGAATGATATGAACTCACAATTCCAAGGACAACGCAAATCCGCCCCATGGTACGACAGATTCAAACCCTTCGGAAGGGCGCAACCCTTTTGTGAAGTGAATAAACCCGCTAACCATGATAGAGCGATAGAAAGGTACAGTGGCATCCAAGCCGAAATCAATATGCGTGAACGTTACATTTTCAGATGCTTTATCAGCATCTAATCCCATTGTTGCTGAAGGTGTTAAGTAAACAAGCGCACACCCATTTTTTTCAATTGAGAATTCATGGGAAATGCTCCATTCAAAATAAAAACCTTTTACTTCGTCATAATCGTAATTAAACATAAAAGAAGGGTTGAGCGGGATATCAAAGGAAACCGCTAAACCCAATTCACCTGAGTCGTCGCCATATTCATGAGGGATATCTATGTATGTCCATAAGGGAACGAGCGTTATTTTTCCAACGCTGAATTCAGAAAAAAACGTATGCCCTCGCTCGAGCGTGTGTGGGTGAGCATGTTCAAAATCAGCTTGAAAATATTCATATCCTACCGAGAACGCATCAACGGTAAAATAACCGCGGTAAAATTGGTGTATGTTCAATCCATGAGGCGCAACGTTAGAACCCTCATCTATCCAATGGCTCATGAAATACGTTTCAGATTGAAAGGTAATTGGAAGCGCCGATGAGATTTTTTGAGCGCAGTTATCAAGTTCGTTTAATAAAAACCGTGTGTACGAATCTGCCGCTGATGCTTGATGAATAATACTGAGTAAAATACCTATATATCCATATATAAATAAACGATGCATAAACCCCCCCCCTTTTTTTCTGAATGTTGAAAATCGCTCTTTTCATGGAAAAATAGCTTTTATGTAATAAGCAAGCGGAAGATTACCATGGTTTAAGCCCGAATGTCGCGCTGTCTTTGATTATACTGCCCGGTTCTCTGTTGCCTAGCTCGACAAACTGGTTTGCCCAATCCTGAATGACTTCGTTCGCGTGTCCGTACCATGTGAGGTTTTTAGTTGTGGCAAGATACTTTTTTTCTTGTTCGCGGTCGGCGAACATAGCGACAATCTCTCCTGTTTTACCGTCGCGTATGCGTGATTCGAATGCGACGGTACTTAAATTTGTCTGGTTTAGGAGCGACACTGCCGCGCCGGCGCCGAATGGAGCAAACCGAGCTAATTTCAGGTATGGTTTGTTGGGTGTTAATTCGGTCAATGCAAGTTCTACGATAAACGTAGTTTCATCGGGAGTATTTACTACTTTGAACCGTTTGTGAGGGTCTTTTTTAAATGCGGCAATGAATGTTTCACGCATATATTCGCCTGTTTTTTCCACATCTTTTTTTAATTCGCTGTAATTTTTAAATGAATTCTTCCACCAGTCGTTTTCATCAATCAGAACATATGAGGTATTTACCGGCGCAATATAGACTTTATCATAGATGCTCTTATCCAATCCTTCTCGAATCCATGCACTGTGGAAAGGGAGGTCTTCGTGTTTTGTCATAAGAGAAGAAGTAATAAAATCCGTGTTCTTGCCGGGTGCCGCTTTACAGCCGGAAATAAGAATGCACAAACCAAGAAATTTTATATAGCGGAGAAGATGCACATTTTTCATGCTTTAAACCTTTCATAGTGAAGTATTATAAAGATAATTCAGAAAAAGCGAGAGCACAATATTTTGCTCTACTTATAAAGTTTTATTATTAAAACTATTGTCTGACAAGAAAAATTTTCGATATGTGCCGTTTTCGTTCTTACAAAAATTGATGAATAGTAGTCGGGAAATATCCTGTTTCTTAATATAACGCAAAAACGATCATACATTTTTCTTAACTTTCTGCCATGTATCTCTTAATGAAACAGCTCTATTAAATACAAGTTTATCTGAAGTGGAATCAGGGTCTTTGGAGAAATAACCTTGCCGCAAGAATTGGTACACTGTGCCATTTGCCGCTTCTACAAGAGACGGTTCTACTTTACAGCCGGCCAGAACCTCGAGCGAATGAGGATTGATATTCGCCGTAAAATCTTTGCCTTCAGGTGCTTCTTCCGGATTCGGTACGGTGAAAAGATGATGGTATAACCGAATTTCCGCATCCACTGCATGAGCGGCGGACACCCAATGCGAGGTTCCCTTCACGTTTCTGCCGTCGGTTGACCACCCTCCACGGGTCTGAGGATCATAGGTGCAGAGCAGTTCAATGACGTTGCCGTCATCATCCTTAATTACCTGTTGGCAGGTGATATAGTATGCATGTTTAAGGCGTACTTCTTTGCCGGGAGACAACCGGAAAAACTGTTTCGGCGGGTTTTCCATGAAGTCTTCTTGTTCGATGTAAATGACTCGCGAGAAAGGAATTTTACGGGTTCCGGCAGATTCGTCTTCGGGATTATTAACCGCGTCAAGCATCTCGACAGTACCTTCAGGATAGTTTGTGATAGTGACTTTCAGCGGATGCAGGACAGCCATAACCCGTTGAGCCCTTAGGTTTAAATCTTCGCGCAGGCAATATTCGAGCAGGGATATTTCCGATATAGAAAAACTTTTGGTAACGCCGATAATCTCGCAGAATTTTCTTATTGATTCAGGGGTATATCCTCGGCGGCGCAGTCCGGCAATCGTCGGCATGCGCGGGTCATCCCATCCTGAGACATACCCTTCTTCAACGAGGCGCAGGAGTTTTCGTTTGCTCATGACCGTATACGTGAGGTTAAGGCGCCCGAATTCTATCTGTTGAGGATGAAACACGCCGAGTTTATCTAGAAACCAGTCGTACAAGGGGCGATGGTCTTCAAATTCAAGAGTGCAGATGGAGTGGGTAATGCGTTCGATTGAATCTTCGAAACCGTGGGCGAAATCATACATCGGATAGATGCACCACGTATCGCCGGTGCGGTGGTGAGCGGCTTTCTTAATGCGGTAGATTGCGGGGTCGCGCATATTGAGATTCGGCGATGCCATATCGATTTTTGCGCGCAGAAGGTGTGTTCCTTCTTCGAATTCGCCTGCTTTCATCCGTTCAAACAAGTCAAGGTTTTCTTCTACACTGCGGTTCCGATAGGGGCTTGGGATGCCCGGTTCGGTCAATGTGCCGCGGTATTCGCGTATTTCATCGGTGCTTAAACTGCATACATAGGCGTTGCCGTCTTTGATGAGCTGAATTGCGTATTCGTAAAACTGCCGAAAATAATCTGAAGCGAAATACAACCGGTTTTCCCAGTCGAAGCCGAGCCACCGGACGTCATTTATTATCGATTCGACATATTCCACATCTTCTTTGGCAGGGTTAGTGTCGTCGAAACGCAGGTTGCATAAACCGTTATACTTCAGCGCTAACCCGAAATTAAGGCAGATCGATTTCGCATGCCCGATATGGAGGTAACCGTTCGGTTCTGGAGGAAACCGGGTATGTACCCTGCCGCCGTTTTTGTTGTCGGCGATATCTTTTTCTATAATGGTTTCAATGAAATTTTGGATCGGTTTATCTTCGGTATCCGGCATAACGGCAACTCCTGTACGGCATGCTTTTTATTTTTAAGGGGTGATTCGAAATCAGGTATTGTATCAAACGAATTAAATCATATTTAAGATAGTAAAAAATGTCGTCATTGTATAGGCAAATATTTAGTTTTGCTATATGGGGTGGAGAGAGTAACCGGCGCTGGTTCTTCAAACTCGTTTTTACTGTATTAAATTTTATTAAAAGATTTTCGAGCCATTAAAGAAAAATGTGATAAGATACTTCCGATGAAAATTGTGAAGGCGGAAAATGCGCTTTTGTGGCAAAGAGTAGGGGCACTTAATCCATAATGCGCAAACAATGCTGTGTAAAGTACTAACAATATGAGGGTTGAAAATGAAAGTTGTAGATAATTCAGAAACGGCGCACTCGGAAAATAAAATAGATATATGGGGGAGCATACCCTTTTTGAGCATGCATATAATCTGTATAGGCGTCTTTTTTACTGGCGTAAGCGCTACTGCTTTGGCAGTGTGCTTTGCGGCTATAGTGGTGCGTATGTTTGGGGTGACAGGAGGGTTTCACCGGTATTTTTCTCATAAGACGTTTAAAACGAGCAGAGCATTTCAGTTTGTCCTCGCATTTCTCGGTACTGCTTCGGCGCAGTTAGGGCCGTTGTGGTGGGCATCGCACCATCGGCGGCATCACCGGTTTACGGATCAGGAAGAAGACATTCATTCACCTTCGATTCAAGGTTTTTTTTGGGCGCATATGGGATGGATAATGTGTAAAAAAAATTTCAAGGAAGACCGCACTAAATCTATCCCAGATTTTGCTCAATTTGCGGAACTGCGGTTTCTCGATAATTATCCGTATATCCCTCCGATGATTTTTGCCGGTATGATTGTTGTTCTCGGCATATGGATATCCGGTGCGTTTCCGAACCTGCATACGTCTGTGTATCAAATAGTTATGTGGGGTTTTTTTGTCAGTACCGTCATATTATACCATCTGACATTTTCAATAAATTCACTTGCCCATATTGTCGGTGTACAACGTTTTAAAACGAAAGATACCAGCCGGAACAACTTTGTGCTTGCGCTTTTGACAATGGGTGAAGGATGGCATAATAATCACCATCGGTATGCCGGTTCAGAGCGGCAAGGCTTTTACTGGTGGCAAATTGATATGACACACTATATTCTCACGCTTTTGTCGTGGTTGCGTATTGTATGGGACATCAGAAAACCGCCACAGCAAATCCTAATTGAAGGGCGTGGAAAATAAATTATACCGCGTCCTTAGTGATATTTCTCAAGAAATGTAAAAATGTGGTTATATCGGTTATCCGCACTGTTTGAAGTAGTTTTTAGACAGCAGGCTCTCTTTTTTATGATCGCACATTGGAGCAGGATATATGCCGAGCGGCAATGAATGCACGGTGTGCAAATGGTGAATCTCTGACGGCGGCAGGGGGTCGAGTTCAGGTATCCACTGCTTAATATAGAGGCAGTCGGGATCGAACTTTTCTGCTGGAGCCATGGATTGAAGATACGGAAATACGGCTGGGCATCGCATCCGGTTGATGCCGCCCATTGCCAGTTTCCGTTGTTGACCAAAGGGTCATAGTCGACGAGTTGCTGTGCAAAATACTGTTCGCCCCATTGCCAGTTAATGTGCAGGTCTTTGACGAGAAAAGAAGCGGCAACCATCCGGACACGGTTATGCATAAAACCGGTAGAATTAAGCTGGCGCATGCCTGCGTCAACTAGAGGAAACCCTGTCCGCCCCGTTTTCCATCGTTCGAAATCTTTACCATTGGTATTCCATGATAAGCCATTATATTTCTCGTGAAATGCACCTTTGAGCACATGAGGAAAATGAAATCCGATGTGAGTAAAAAAGTCGCGCCAGTACAGTTCCTGAATCAAAGTATGTGTTGTGCCGAAACACTGTTTTATTTGATGGTAAACTTCCCTAATCGAACAAGTGCCGAATTTGTTATGTGCTGATAAACCGGTTGTTCCGTTGAGTGCAGGGAAATTCCGTTCTTCTTCATAGTTGCCGAATCGCTCGAGGGTGGCGAGTATGCGCAGTGCGGTTTTCCTTCCGCCACGCGGATAGAGTGAAGTGTTCGAAGAGGCACAAAGCGTTTCTGCGAAATGTGGGTCTTCAAGACGGCATTCCGCAGTATAGTAATTTGTGTGCGGATTAGGGTTCGGATCGGTTATTTTCTTATATTGTGCCGCAGATTTGAACCGTGAGAATACCGTATAGGGGCGGTTTTTTTGAGTGGATACGTCTTCCGGTTCAGTAAGCAATGCGTCGCTAAATGAGTAAAAAGAACGCCCGGCGGATTGGCATTCTTTTTGGATGTGTTCATCGCGTAATATACTGAAGGGTGTGTAGTCTCTGTTCACATACACCGCTTCTACCGGCAGATGAGCAAGAATGTCCCGTACGATATTTTCGGCGGTTCCATAGAAGTAAAACAGCCTGCCTTTTTGAGCTCGGAGGTTGTCGTCAAGATCGTTTAATGATTCGAGCATGAATTGAACACAATTGTGCGATTTATATGGATTATCGCCAATTTGAAGAGGATCGAAAATAAAACAAGGGAGGACTACGTTTGAATTTTGCAGTGCGCTGATAAGCGCTGTATTGTCATAAAGACGCAGGTCGCGCCTAAAAATAAAAAGGGACAGGTTGTTTTTTTTCATAAGGTAACTCGCAACAAAATGGTTACAATATTCTATCAATATATACGGAACCACATAATAAACGGTATTGTCACAACATGCAAACAATACAGAGGCTTATGCGGTTTTTTTGACAGTTCTATGGGTGAAATAGACAGTAACCGCCGCAACTGCGCAAAGGCATCCGGCAATCATGAAGGCGAATGTATAACTGCCGGTCAAATCAAATATTTCACCCGCAGAGATCGGCCCGGCTATTCCTGCTACACCGTATGCGGTATATACTAATCCGTAATTTATGCCGATAAACCGTGTCCCGAAATAATCGGCAGTGAGAGAAGGGAACAAAGCGAAATTTCCACCGAAATTAAAACCGACCCATGCAGAACTGACAGCCAATAGCAATGTGCTTTTTCCGATGTGCGGAAGAATAAACATCATAACGCTTTGCAAAGCAAACATTAACAGCAAGGCATGAGACCGGCCGAGTTTATCTGAAATCCAGCCCCATTTTATTCTTCCTAATCCATTGAATAGTGCGAGAACGCCTACTGCTGAACCGGCGGCGGCAGAGGATAATCCGTTATGGATGCCAAACGATTTCAGGTTGCCGATAACCATTAAACCGGCGAGCGCACTGAAAGAAAACATGCTCCAGAGGAAATAAAACCGCGGTGTCCTAATCATTTCATGCCAGTTGAGAGAAGGCACAGCAGAACCCCCGTCGGGTTGTTTCGCGTGAAAACCGCTCGGAACCCATCTGCGAGGCGGATTAGTGATAACCAATGAACCAAGCACCGATACAACCAAGAAAATGATTCCGAGTAATTTAAACGTTTCAAGTGTGCCGCAGGAGTCAATCATGTGATTGGCAATGTGTGCAAAAATCCAAGCGCCGCCTCCAAATCCGGCAACTGCAATGCCGGTTATGAGCCCGCGCATATCGGGAAACCATTTTATTAAAGCGGCAATGGGGCAAACATATGCCAAGCCGATCCCTGCTCCGGAAATTAACCCGATAGTGCAGAGAATACCGATAAACGAACCATGGGAAAAACTCGCAAGTATATATCCTGTCCCGAGCAAAATACTTCCGGTAAAAGCGACGATGCGCGGACCGGCTTTATCCTGCCATTTCCCTGCGAAAATCATGACAAGAGAGAATGTAGCAAGTTCAAAAGAGAATACAATTTGCGTTTGAAGTGTTGAAAACTCAAACTGCTCTTTAAGAGGGTCTACAAAAATACTCCATGTGTAAATTGCCCCCATGCACAACTGTACTATAATTGATCCGGCAACGACTAACCATCTATGTATTTGTTTTTTATCTGACATTATATGTTCCTTTTTGTTTTGCTTATTGTCCACACCCTTCAAGAAGTGCTCATTATAAAAAGAAAATCAAAACATTTCAAGCCTTATTAAAAGGGTTCCGAAAGAAGGCAGTAAATAAATAAAATACACAAGGATAATAAATACGTTATCGCATATTCGCCGACATATGCTACAATGCATAGAAATGCGAAATAACACTATGGGAAAAAGAAATATATGAAATCATTTGAACATTTCGGGTTGTCTGAAAACACATTGAATGCACTGAAAAAAAGAGGCTTTGAAATCCCCACGCCAATCCAAGCGGAAACAATTCAGGCAATACTGCATGGTACTAAAGACATTGTCGGACAAGCTCAGACCGGTACCGGCAAAACAGCGGCGTTTGCATTGCCGATACTTGAATTGATTAGCGAAAACGCCAATAAAGTACAGGCAATTGTCCTTACCCCGACCCGCGAACTCGCAATACAGGTATCCGAAGAGATATATTCACTCAAGGGAAACAAAAAACTGACCATTACCCCAATATATGGCGGACAAGCAATAACGTTGCAGTTGAGGCATTTAAAAAAGGGAGTCGATATCGTTGTCGGCACGCCCGGCAGGGTGCTTGACCATCTTGAACGGGGTACGCTTCGGCTTGATTCAGTATCGTTTGTTGTGCTTGATGAAGCCGATGAAATGATGAATATGGGGTTTCTTGAAGATGTAACAAAAATTTTAGATGCAACCGCCGCCAAAAAACGGACGCTGTTATTTTCAGCCACCATGCCGCCGGCGATCATGAACATTGCAAAAAAATATATGGGTGAGTACGAAGTTATCAAAGTTACCGGACAAGAACTAACAGTCAGCAGTACAGACCAAATATATTTTGAAGTTACGGAAGCGGATAAGTTTGATGCATTATGCCGCATAATTGACATCGAAGAAGATTTTTACGGACTGGTGTTCTGCCGAACGAAAATCGACGCCGATACCATCGCGCGCCATTTAGTGGAACGCGGATATGACGCGGATGCGCTTCACGGCGATCTGTCGCAAGCTCAGCGCGAGAAAATACTCGACCGTTTTAAACGGCGCCTTATCACCGTACTTGTGGCAACAGACGTTGCCGCTCGCGGAATCGACGTGCAGGATTTGACGCATGTCATAAATTTTGCTCTGCCTCAAGACCCTGAATCGTATGTGCACCGTATCGGGCGTACCGGCAGGGCGGGTAAAGAAGGCGTGGCAGTTACCTTCATCACGCCGGCTGAATACCGGAAACTGCAGTTTATCAAAAGAGAAGCGCAAACCGATATACGGCGCGGAACGCTTCCAAAAGTCAAAGATGTTATCAATACGAAGAAAACTCGTATTCGAACCTATCTTGAAGAAATTATCAGCGAAAATATCCTTAAAGAATACCGGAAATTGTCTCAGGAACTCCTTTTTGATAATAATCCGGAAGATATGCTTGCGGCATTATTGCAATTCACTTTTAAAGGAGAATTGGAAGAAAAAAATTATACTGAGATTGAAGATGCAAAAGTTGAAGCAAAAGGGAAAACGCGCCTTTTTGTCGGGCAAGGAAAACGTGATGGGTTGACTCGAAAGAAGTTGATGGATATCATCAAAGACAAATGCCGGATCCCATCAGGAAAAATCAACGAAGTGCAGATTCTCGATCGGTGTTCGTTTATTTCACTGCCGTTTCCGGAAGCGGAAAAAGTACTTTCGTTTTTCAAGAGCGGCAGGCAAAAGTCAGGGTTATACATTACCCGTGCAAAAAAATAGTGTGTTGTTAGTTTGTTGTTTTCTTTCCATATAACGATATAAAAGCGCATAATAGTAGAATAACCGTTGCCGGTTCGGGAACAGCCGGAGCGGTTTCATTATTATATAGTACAAAGCCTCTTATATCGCCATTAGTATTTGTGCCCCATCCGACAATATCGCCTTGTTCGTTAATGTCGTAGGCAAAATAGAGCGTGAAATCAAGTTCCGGGTCTATGAAATCATTTAAATCATACATTGCACCGTCTTGATATAAGAATGCGTGTTGATCCTGTGATGCAGTATGTGCCCAGCCTACAATGTTCCCTTCGTCGTTTATACTTCGCGCAAGGCTACTGGTTCCGCCAAGTGTGCCGAGGTCGTACATAGTGTTGTTCTCGTACAAAAATGCATGCTGTAGCGA
>JACKPL010000008.1 GCA_024233545.1 bacterium | reverse complement strand
GCCGCCGATAACGAAATCACCGTCCTGCACATTTGAATCATGAATCATGGTACTTTGTGCACCAAACAGGTCATCGCCGTTATTCCATATAATTGTATTGGAAATATCAATTACCGAGTTGAAACTGTCTATGTATATTCCGCCAGCCGTTGGGGCAACGTTATCAACAATAACAGAGTTTGTTATGATCGGCGCAAGATGCTCGAATTCAGGGTATTGATCATCATATAAACCGCCTCCCTGCTGTGCACTGTTTTTGCTAATGACGGTATTCGCAATGAATGGCGCAGAACCAATGGAATACACGCCTCCGCCTTTTATTGAAGTGTTCCGGGTTATTATAGAGTCCACTACCTGCAAAATGCCAAGGCATCGGTCAAATACTATTCCCGAACCGCCGCTGTTTCGTATAATACATTCTTTCACGATTACCGGTGACCCTGAAGCGTAAATACCGCCTTGCCCCCGTTCTATAGTGATATTTTTTAACAATACCAAAGACCCGCTGTTTTTGATGGTAACAGCAGGATCGGTTATTTTGCCCGAGATAACCGCTTCTTCCGATGGCATTGCATAAAGGACGATACCGCCATTGTCAACAATGCTTACGTTTTCAAAATAAATCCCTTCAGCAATCTGAACAATGCTCGGACGAAGCGGATTATCAACCGCTGATTGAATTTGTTTAAATGGATCGCCGATAGTACCAGTTCCAACACCTACAGCATCATTATCAACATACCACACATGAGGAGACGAACTATTATCGGGTTCCGATGAAAGCAAATATTCCTCGATATTAACCAGTATATCGCTATCAAAGTTGCTGTTTGCATCGTCAACAATGAGATTTAAAGCATGCAACGCTTCCCAACCATCAGGCATACCATCATTATCAGTATCGGTTACAAGCGGATTTGAAGTATAGGTAATGATTTCAGCCCCATCGGATAGCGTATCATCATCCGAATCAGCATCTAATGGATTAGTAGCGTAAGTGTTGATCTCTACAAAATCATTGAGCATATCATTATCAGTATCAGCCAACAATGGATTGGTGCCATAAATAAATTCAACCGAATTGATAAGAGTATCGGAGTCATCGTCGCCTGTTGGAACAAAATTTTGACCATACCGATTTTCCCATGCTGTCGGCAACCCATCATTGTCGTCATCTACCACTTCATCTAAACCAATATCGACTTGAGCATTTTCAGGGCGTGATTCTCCATCAATATCAACAACAACAGTACTGGTTGCACTGCCGGCATCAATACACAGCGATGTTGTATTGAGATGATAATCGCCAAGTACGGGATTGACAAACAACGGATCAACTGCAATATTTCCATTCAATCCGGAAAAAGTACTGTCATTGTCGGTAAAATTACAAAATGTTACATCTGCCAGAAGAAAACCTGTTGTATTCGGGGTTTGATTTGAAAAAATCGTATTTCGTACAGTCAAAGAAGAATTAAACCGGAATAATCCATTTCCTAAATTAGAATTTGCCGTATTGCCTACAATGACGGAATTCTCTATTATTCCTTGATTATTAAGGAAATATGCACCACCCCCGTCAAGAACCGACTTATTTTGTACAATAACCGTATTTGCAATCGTTATTACGCCGCTGTTGGTAAACATGCCGCCACCTTGGTCGCTGGACGTATTTTCTGATATGACTGATCCGGTAAGGGAACATACTGCATTCTTAGAATAGATGCCCGCTCCGACAAACGAAGAATTATTTTTTATTTGAACATTTTGGAATGACACCAATGATGTATCTTCAATATACAACCCGCCGCCTTTGCTATTAGACCTATTGTTTCTGATGATAGAATCACGAAGTATCAGCTCAGTATTATCAGAATAAATGCCGCCGCCAAGGTTTGAACTTCTGTTGTTTTGTATAATTGAATCAAGAATTACTGCATCGGAATTCTCAATCACCATTCCACCGCCATTTGCAGGCAACACACTATTATTTTGTAAAATACAGCCTGAAACGATAAATTTCGAATTATCCGCATCGATACCAAGACGAGAATCGGTTACCGTAATATTTTTAATTACCGTACCGGTAATATTATTCATCACAATACCCGCAGAAGCTACAGAATGAGAAATAATCCGAACCGATGCAGCATCTGTGCCAGATAATGCTATCCCTTCCTTTAATACAACTGCCTGAGTGTACGTTCCCGGAGCAATAACCAATAAAACGCGAACAGACAGCGAAGATGCAGTACTGGTAATAGCAGTGGCAATCGAATTGTATGGAGAACCAATAGTACCGTTGCCGCCACCAACAGCATTCGCGTCAACATACACTTTGATTGGGTCGCCATCGTTGCTTGGGTCGGTTCCATGGTAAAATTCTTCATTATTTTTCAACCCGTCATTGTCAGCATCAAGCATTCCATCAGTTGAATCTAACGGATCAAAAGCATTATCGACTTCCCATTTATCCGGCATGAGGTCGTCATCGGTATCGACATCAGTAGGATTGGTAAAGTATGTCAAAATTTCCTGAGAATCAGTAAGCCCATCGCCGTCTTTATCGCCGTCACGCAAAGGATCGGTGAGATACAGAATAATTTCATCATGATCGGACAATCCATCAGCATCGGTATCATTGTCAAATGGATTCGTCAAAGCTTTATATTCATCTTCTGCCGTAATAAGGTCCGAATCGTTATCCCATGCCGGAGAGATGTTCTGTGCAAGCTGAAGTTCCCAGAAATCAGGCAACCCATCGTTGTCGCTGTCAATAAATTCATCAGCTCCAATGTCATTCAGTATAATAGCCGCACGGCTTTCGTTGTCAATGTCTTGAAGTGTCCCTGTTAGTAACGGATCAATGAGAGAGCCTGAATCTTTTGACGGCGATGTGCTGAGAATATGATAATCGTTTTCTGCTGTATTTCTAAAAAGAGGGTCGGCTGAAATATTTCCGTTTGTTCCCAAATGGTCGCCATCACTAATATTCGAATTGCTGATCATAGCGCTTGATACGGCAAACAGATCGTCTGTATTATTCCACACTATACAATTATGTATCGTACTTAACGATGATGAAGAATTATATATACCACCGCCGAGAGCCGCGGTATTCTGAGTAATCGTTGTAAACCAGATATTGATTTTCGAATTGCTAAATAATCCTATTGCTCCCGCATTCCGCGTCGTTACGTTATTAAAAAATACATTGTTAACGAGCAGTCCGATTGAATTTGCCGCATAAAAAGCCGCACCGTTATTAGAACAATTATTATCATAAAAAACCACATTGCGCATATCAATGCTTGACGCATCTATTGACACGCCGCCGCCATTGACTTCAGAAAAAATATCAAAGAATTCGCCGCCATGTATTGTGATTTCGCAGGCTTTTCCATACACTGCAGAACGTAATCGTGCCGATGCTGTGCCCTGATTATGAAAATTAGAATCAACTAAAGATACTATAGAATTTAACGCATAAATACCATACCGAGTATTATTAAAAAAATCGCAGTCATAAAACGAAGCATTGGAATACTGAAGATAAAAACCGCCGCCAAACCCATTAGTAAAATTATTGCTTACTGTACACTTAACGAACTCCATTTCAGCATCAAGAGTTGTTGCGCCGCCGCCATTTGATGTTGAAAGATTATTATTCAACACACAATTATACAGAAGCATATGATCAACACGCGTGAGATTCATCCCTGAATGGAACGTATCTCCAATCGTTATGTTGCGAATAATAATATTTGAGATATCAGAACCATTGAGCGCACTATTGGAAATACCCGCAGAAAGTTTTGTGGATGCGGGGCTTGCTCCACTTAATATAATGTTGCTCTTCAATTGCAAACCGGTAAAATATGAGCCTGCGGCAATATGAATAATGGTTAGTCCTGAAGCAACGTCTATTGCATTCTGAATGTTGCCGCCCGACACATTAACCGAAGCAGGGCTCCCCTGAACTAAAGGATTCGACCCAAAGAAAAACTCTTCGTAATTCTTGAGCGTATCGGAATCGCAGTCCACTTCAGCATCAGCCGGATCAAGCGGATCAAGCGAATAGCTCACTTCCCAGCCATCCGGTAGACGATCGCCATCGGTATCAGGGTTATTTATATCAGTATTGTTTATATTGACTTCATTCTGATCAAGCAAACCATCTCCATCGGTATCTTGTTTAATCGGATTTGAATGATATATATTGAATTCATCAGCATCGGAGAGTGTATCGCCATCAGTATCAGAACCGGTTGGATTGCTAAACAGGTTATGTTCTTGTATGTTTGACAGTGTATCGGAATCCGTGTCACCCGCTTGGCTGACAACACCTATATTTGCCGCATAAGTTAGTTCCCATACATCGGCTAATGTGTCATTGTCTGTATCTACAAATTCATCCATACCGATTTCAGAAGCACTGCCGAAAGGAATTACTTCACCATCAATATCAGTATATGATACTGCATCGGCCGTACCGGCATTTATGAGCGGAGAGGTTGTTTTGAGATGAAAGTTTTCCGCATCACTATCAATGAACTGCGGATTTGCGGATATATTCCCATTCTGCCCTGAAAAATCCGCATCTTCGATAGCACAATGAGAAACCATGGAAACACTAGCACCAAATAAGTCATCTCCATTTTCCCAAAGTACAGAATTCTTGATTAAAGCTCCTGCAGAAGAACCAGTAATGTATATCCCGCCGCCTCCGCCTGTAATCACTCTATTCCCTATAATAAGCGAATGATCGACAATCGGATTTGACGAATCAATTAACACACCGCCACCGTTATTCGCGGAAAAATTTTCCGTTACGAGTGTCCGGTTCAGCTCGAAATAAGTATCTTTTCCAACAATACCCCCGCCAGAATCATATGCCCTATTGCCCCGGATTGTAGAATTCAAAATTTTTACCGGAGTAGATTTAATGTAAATACCACCGCCATTTTTGTTTGCATTGTTTTCATAAATCGTACATTGACTAAGAAGTAAAGGAACACCCAAATAATTTCCATAATAGATCGCTCCGCCATGATCGAATCCAGCGAAATTGTCGTATATTTGAGTATTAAAAATCTGTATATCGGTATTCTCGGTAAAAATTGCTCCGCCGCGGTTGGCGCGATTATTATGGATAGTACTGTTCAGAATTAAAACTTTTCCAAAAGATGTTGATAAACCGCCTCCTGATAATGAACTTATATTACGGCGAATAGTACAGTTATTTATGAGAACCTCTGCCGTTTTAAGTTCAATGCCGCGAGTGCCATCTTCAATAATGAGATTCTTGAGAACAACATTTTTTATACCGCTTCCGGTTAAAACAACTTGTTCTCCTTTAGTCGTAATACGTGCAGGATTAGCAGAATTTGTATAAATTGCAACACCGCTTTTTAGATTGATCGAATATCGTGCGCCTCCCGAAAAATTGTCATATGTTCCGGGAGTAAGTACTATTTTTACTGGTGTTGATGCATTTGCTATCTCCGAATTTAAATCATCTACTATCGGAGCCAGTGTAATCGTTGGAGGGCTTGAAGCAGACTGCGGATTCGTATTCAAAAAATATTCTTCGAGATTATTGAGAAAATCACCATCAGGATCAAGTGAGGCATCCGCCGCATTCAATGCGTTTAAACTGTTATTAACTTCGAATTGATCCGGAATAAAATCACCATCGGTATCTCGATTTTGCGGATCGGTAAGATGAGTAACTATTTCAGCGCCATCCGTTAAGCCGTCATCATCCATATCAGGGTCAACGGGATCGGTAAGATGAATAGTGATTTCATCATCGTCATCAAGCCCGTCTGCATCTGTATCACTAGAAATCGGGCTTGTATTCCGAACCAATTCTTCCGAATTCAACAAAGTATCCGTGTCATTGTTTCCAGAAGCATTGAGTGTCGTGAGATTGACAGCATAAAGCAATTCCCAATAATCCGGTAATGTATCATTATCGGAATCAACAACTTCATCAATACCCATATCGCGAATAAGATTGACAGGACGCGTCTCATCATCAATATCAGGCAGTACCTCCGTGTCAGTACTGCCGGCATCGACACACGGAGAATTACTTTGCAAATGGAAGTTCCCGAGTTCACTGTTCACAAAAAGCGGATCGGCTGAAATATTGCCGTTGATAACGCCGAATTCTCCATCTCCAATATTACTGAAACTAATCATCGAACTCGTTACACCCGCAATATCATCTGTATTATTCCAAAAAATAGAATTTTTTATTGCAGGAGAAGAGTTTGAATCGACATAAATACCTCCACCTGACACTGCATTATAACTATTATTAACAAATACTGTATGAAAGATTTCCACATCGGAATTCTCTAAATATACCCCACCGCCTCGGCTTTCTCCGGTATTGCTGTTCAAAATAGTATTATAGATACCGCCTGTTGTTGATCTAAGATAGATACCGCCCCCACCAGTCAATTTTCCAAGATTACTCGTAAAAGAACTATTATTAAGCATAAGATCACTACTGTTCAGATAGATTCCACCGCCTGAACCAGCACTGTTCGATGTAAAAAGAGTGCCGTCAATAGTTACAACAGAAGCATTTTCAGCAAAAAGCCCTCCGCCTCGAGATGTAGAGTTGACTCCTGAATTCTTGATAAATTCACAATCGGTAAGCGACAAGACACTTTGGGTCGCATAAACACCACCGCCCGATGATGTTGCAATATTGCTCGAAAAAATACAGCCCGCCATCTCAACAGTACATAACTGCAAAGAAACACCGGCTCCGGTAGCCGCAAGGAGTACATTGTTGTTAAACACGCAGTTGTCTAATTTAAAGGTAGAGCTTACGCCGCGCAATCCTCTCGAACCATTTATGAAACTGATGTTTTTAAAAATGCAATAACTAATTCCATTAACAGTCATTGTTTCAACACTTGGAGTATCCGGCACAATGCTCACAACCGCTGGTGAACTGCCGATAAGGGCAACACGGTTTTTCATCGAAAGTGTTCCCGTGTATGTTCCGCTTGCAATCGATATGATAGCCGCGCCGGAACTAATACTGTTTAATGCTGACGATAGCGACGTATAAGGATTTCCTATCGTACCTGTGCCGGGAGGAGTTGCGGAAGCATTAACATAAATCGTAACAGGGCTTAAACTATTATTGGGAAGAGAACCGAGTTTAAATTCCTCTATATTTGTTAAGCCGTCATTATCAGGGTCTTCAAACGCATCTGGAATGGTAGCCTGAAGCCCGTTGGCAACTTCGAATCCATCGAGCAACCCGTCATTATCCGTGTCTTCCGATTTTGGATTTGTGCTATATGTGTTTACTTCGTCTCCATCGCTCAGCCCGTCTCTATCCATATCTGCATCGACGGGATCGGTATCACTAGCAATTTCAGACGCATCTGAGAGGGAATCGCCATCGGTATCAGCAAGAAGCGGATCAGTGAAAAATTGATATTCCACACTGTTAACAACCGTATCCGATTCATTGTCTCCACTCGTTGAAAGTGTCGTAAGGTTTGGCGCATAGGTTAATTCCCAGTAATCCGCCAAAGTATCGGTATCGGTATCAATGAATTCATCCGCTCCGATATCAACACTGCCTCCGCTCAACCGCGATTCTCCATCGAAATCATTCGGATAATATAGAACGGCAACACCTGCATTAATCAACGGAGACGTACTCAGTAAATTGAACCGCCCGAATTGAGCCGCTCCAAATTGAGGATTCACTGATAGATTATTATTTTCTCCGACAAAATCGCCGTCCTCAATATTCGAATAGCTTACCATGGAACTCAGAGCACCGTTCAAATCATCTCCATTTCCCCATATATTCGTATTGACAATCTGAAGATCGATTTGAGTATCGTCTATATGTATGCCGCCGCTTTGAGACGCACTGTTATTGACAATATTACAGTTTGCAATGGTGACAATCGTATCAACCGAACCAAAAACACTCGAAAGCCACATACCACCCCCTTCAAAAGCAGTATTGCCAAAAATGTTGGAATTAAGCACTTCCAAATCCACTAAATTCGCATAGAGCCCTCCGCCAAGTATTCCTTTGTTATATGCTATTGTACAGTTGATAATATATGATACAGGCGATGCACCGGTAAACTGGTTGAGGTAAATACCACTGAAAGAGTTTTTTGTAACACTGCAATTTGTAATCATCACGTGAGCATTTTGTGCAAAAATTCCTGTACGCCCACCGGTAATGGTCAAGTTTTTAATGACGATTCCCTTTGTAGCGTTTTCAATTTTTATAAGATCAAAACCGCCATCGCCCGAAATAATTGTTGCCGACGGGTCGGCACCGCCGTAAAGGCTAACGCCGGAAGGTACCGTCACGTTTGTTGCATAGGTACCGGGTGAAATGATTACCAATGCCGGAGTACTAGTCGCGGCATTGTTAATTGCCAACTGCAGAGATCCAAACCCGCTCGATAAAACGGGAATAGGTTTTGACGGATCTGACGGATCGGTATTAAGGAAATACTCTTCGTAATTGGTGAGAAAATCAGAATCTCCGTCATTAGTTGAATCAATGACCAACGGATTGGTTCCTTTATCTATTTCCCACTTATCTGGTATTCGGTCGTCATCGGTATCGGGTTTTGAAGGATTGGTAGAATGGATTAAGATTTCATCTTTATCTGAAATGCCGTCGAGATCTTTGTCGGCATCAATGTGCGGGTCGGTGAAATAGACGAATAATTCATCATAATCAGTTAATCCATCGTTATCCGAATCATTGTCAACAGGGCTCGTGTTATTTAGATATTCATCAATATTTAACAGCCCATCATTGTCATTATCGCCGTCATTATCAAAAGAGCCGACATAACTGTTTTCCCAATAATCCGGCAGGTTATCGCCGTCACTATCAACAAACTCATCATATCCTATGTCGGCCGCTTGAGGAATTGGGCGCGGAGCGGTTTCCAAACTAAAGTTTGATGTCGATGGACGCGTTTCACCGTCGACATCAACGCCGGTACTATAGTATGCAGTTCCCATTTTAAGCAATGGAGAATCATTTCTTAGGTGATAATCGTCAATAGACGGATTGGTGAAATTTGGTTCTTCAGATAGATTGCCTTTTATTCCTTCAAAATCACCATCTGAAATGTTACAGAATGAAACCGTAGTTTGATCAAAACCAAATAAATCGTCATCGTTATTCCAGAGAATGGTATTGAGGAGATTCACCGGATGTGTTGTCGGATGAGGGAATTGGATATATATACCGCCGCCAACATTTGAATACGATACATTATCAACGATAACGCAAAATTGTACGTTTGCGGTTGAATATTCTTCAAACTGTATAGCGCCGGCAACAGCTGAAGACACATTTCCTTTAAATAACGTATTTGTAATATTTGCATGAGAAGGATTGATCGGATTGCCAGACACCGAATCTTTCGTTGAAAATAACGTGATGCCTGCTCCCGCAGAACTTGCCGTATTCTTTTTTAAGACAGAATTCGTTAACGTAAGATCGGCATCCTCAAGATAGATTGTTCCGCCGCGAAAGGTTGTGCCGTTCTCTGTAAAAACAGAATTAGCGACGAGAGGATTACATTCTTTAAAATAGAGTGCGCCTCCAAAACGCTTCGCCGTATTCTTTTTAAATTCGCTATCGGTTATATCTATTAAAACATTTGATTCGGATGCGATAGCGCCCCCCGCCGCTTCTGTTGATATCGCCGTGTTGCCGCTAAAAACCGATTGAGAAACCGTTAAATGCGTTCCGAGAGAATAAAGAGCGCCGCCTTCTCCCGACGCAGTGTTAGTTTCAAATAAGGAATCAGTAATTGTAGCTGTACCGACATCAAAATTGAGCGCACCGCCTTTATCTACTGAGGTTTTGTTTCCTTTAAATGTTGTCTCCACAATATCAAGATTTGCATCTACAAAAAGCCCTGCACCGCCATTTTGTTCGCAAATATTTGTTTGAAAAACGCACCCGTCAAGATGAATATAGTAATATTGCCCAAACACTGCACCACCGGAGATAAATGTTTCGTTGCCGGTAAAGGTACTGTCTTTTAAACGTGAAATGGTTTTATCTAAATAAAGCGCGCCGCCATAACCATCATTATCATTCTCTCTGACATCAGTAACATCATTGTTCAAAATTGTAGCATTTTCTAAAGCAACTTCTGTTTGAATCGCATAGATTGCGCCGCCGGCAGAAAACCCAAGATTATTTTGCACGGACGAATTTTTTATTTCAAGTTTGCCTTCAACAGGTGAAATATTAGAAATATAAATACCGCCGCCCTCACCGGATACTGCCGCTCCACCAGTAATCCATACTGTTTGGTTGCCGCTTAATGAAGAATTTTCATAGATCGACAATGAAGAATCTTTCATATAAAGCCCGCCGCCCGAAAGATGCGCTTTATTAGTGCTGAAAATTGAATTTCTAAGCGTAACCGTTGCGCGCTCGGCATATGCACCGCCGCCATATCCTAATGACCGGTTATTGGTGATTGTGGAACCTATGATTTCAACGCCCGCATTATAAATATACAATCCTCCGCCATCAAGCGCAGTAGCGAATTCATTATTCTTGATAAGGCAGTTAGTGATTAGAGCATCGGAATCGCGAATAAACAAACCGCGAGCGCCGCTATCGAATGTCAGGCTTTTGAAAACTGCAAAAGCATCGGCGTCCATGGTAATCAAGTTTGAAAAACCTGAACCGAGCAATCTGACAGCTTCTCTGTCGGAAGGATTGCCGATAATTACGACATCAGGTTCCATTTGAACATTTTCGGAATAATCTCCATCGACTAAAACAACTATTTTCCCAACAAAATAACCATAAAAACCTCGGTCATCGTTAATGAGGGTCATTGCGCCTTGAATAGTAGTCGATTCAGTAAAGGGATCGAATACTGTATCAACAACATAATACGGATACGGATCTGTGGCGTTAAACGGATCAGTATACATAAAAAATTCTTCATAATTAGTTAAATCATCGGTATCGGGATCAAGCCCTGCATCATCGAGAAGCGGATTCAAACCATATGCGACTTCCCAATCATCCGTTATTCTATCACCATCCGAATCTTTGGAATGCGGATTGGTTCCGTGTGTCAATATCTCATCTACATCGTATAATCGGTCGCCATCATTATCAGCATCTGCCAAAGGATTTGTTCCATAGGTAATAATTTCTTCAAAATCCGTTAGAGTATCGCCGTCTGTATCACCAAAAGTCGGATCAGAACGGTACCGAGATTCGGTCAGGTTGTTGACTCCATCTAAATCATTATCCCCTGTCGCGGTATAAGAACCACCATACAAAGCTTCCCATGCATCAGGAAGGTTATTTGCGTTTACATCGACAAATTCATCATATCCCATGTCGGTGCCTGAATTAGCTGGACGCAATTCACTATCAATATCCGGAGTAAAAAAACCAAACAAATGACCAGCGTTACGGCATGGAGAATTCGCGGTTATCCGATAATTCAACAAATGTGGCGTAGCAAACAGCGGATTAAGGGAAATATTATTATTTTGCCCATTATAATCACCATCTTCTATGTCACAATAGCGAATCATTGAAGCACTAACTCCGTAAATATCATCCCCGCTTGTTTCCCAGATAATGGAATTAAAAATTAAAGGATCGGGTGATGAAATACTGCTATTGACAACAAAAATCGCAATACCTTGTTCAGCGATGTTATCAGCAAATGTCGAGTGCGTAATAACAGGCGAACTCGTATACCCCGCTGTATCGGAAATATAAATTCCTGCGCCGGCAATAGCTCTATTCCGCGTTATAAGGCAATTGATGATTTCCGGAGCTAAACTATCGCGAATAAATACGGCGGAACCGAAATCGCCTAAATTATCCCTGATGATACAGTTCACCACCGCAGGGCTTGAGCCTTCGATATGCAGGGCTTCGAGCGAATTTGTTATGGTAAGGTTCTTTAAGACAATAGGTGCATACGGAAAATCATCAGCATAAAACATGGAAATACCTGCAAAACCTCGAATCCCCTTGATAATAACATTCTCAGGCGATGACCCAATGATTGCCAACCTATAATTATCGAAATATGTGTTGTAGAGAAAATTATTGTCAATAGTGAGGGAATTGAGCCCGTTATTATACATAAAATCATCCAAAGCTAGGTCATAAATGCCATCAGCGAGTTTAAAAACAACCGGATATTCGGTAAATCCATCCGTATACGGTGTCGAGTCAATTGCTTCTTGTATAGAACCGTAAGGATCGAATTGCGTTCCAGAACCGCCTGAACCTTCGTTGTCCACATAGACAATAAACGGATCTCCGGCAAAAAGAGGATCACTGTTGAGTTTGTATTCCTCATAGTTCGTTAAATCGTCCGTGTCGCTATCTAACATTGAATCGGCAACATTCGGATTTAGTCCCCATGAATTTTCCCATCCGTCCGGAATCGAGTCGTTATCGGTATCGCCAACTACGGGGTCTGTTCCGAGATTCAATTCTGTTAAATCATCAAGCCCATCAAAGTCTGTATCCATTAAACGCGGATCTGTGCCGTGCAGGAAAATTTCATCCGTATCCGACAATCCGTCACTGTCGGTATCCGACTTAAACGGACTTGTCCCGTACTGTTGCTCTTCCCCATCATTGAGCGTATCGCCATCCATGTCTGCAATGTTTGGATCCGTGCCGCTCGCAAACCGCACATTATCAATCCATACCGTATCGTTTCCCGAACTGTTTTCTTCATTCTTCTGGAATACGAATTTAATATCATAAACCCCAGGTGAAAGAACGGTAGTATACGTTTGCCAGTCAACCTCTCCGCTCCATGTTTCCATTAGAACATCGTTAATAAAGAGCAGAAAAACATCATGAACGGATTCAGAAGAAACTTTATAATCGAAAGAAAAGATACTTTCAGCAGTCAACTCCTGAGTAAGAATCAATACAGCGGCTTGGTCATCATTTAATTCTTCGGAAACCCGCGCGGCAAAAGAGCCGTCTTTTGCAGTACCCATTGCCACAAGCCAATTCAAATCGCCTTGATGTGACCAATCTAAAACAGAATAATCGCCTGTTTCAAACCCATCAGCAAGTACAGAGATACTTTCGAGATTATCGGTCAAACCGTCTTCGTCTGTATCAGGGTCAAGAGGATTTGAGCCGCGGCTAAATTCGTTCTGATAAACACCGCTATTAGTCTCAGCAAAATCCGAAACCCCATCATTATCGGTATCCTGTATCCATGGATCGGTCAGTCTGTTGTATTCATCGCTGTTTATCAAGTTGTCATTGTCAAAATCTTCCATTGCGTCAGGAATCGAATTGCCGTCTGTATCGACAAGTAACGGAGAAGTTCTTGTCACCAAATGCTCGTAAGCATCGGTCAATCCATCGTTATCGGAGTCAATTGCGGCATTGCCGACGGCATAAAATCTGAAAGATACTGATTGATCGGATGGTTTTGTGCGGATTTTTGAACCTGCATCAACAAATGCGGGTGAAGAAGAGGGGTAAGTACCTTTGTCAATCAGATGCCAGTATACATCTGAACTGAAGAAGGGAGTAGTCATTGCGGATTCATCCGAACAATAGATTTCAAATTCAACAGATGGAGGCAGGGTTGTGTTGTCGAGTTCAATAACCACTCTTTCTTCTGCATCAAAAGAAATTGAGCGATAAGAAAGGAACGGATCGGACTCAGCAAACACAGCTCCACCGGCCGCAAGCATAATACAACATATGCCGGCAACCAATTGGCTGAAATGTTTGTGGCGCATTGTGTCCTCCTTAGGTAATTATATAAAAATCATAAAAAATTTTTTAAAACAGCTCTTTCTGGCAATAGGCGGACACCTACTGTCAGATCCGAAAAAAAATTCCGAAACCCGTAGTCTTCAGAACATTTTATTATTACATATATCGGTACTTACTGTCCTTTAGTACACTATCTTTTCATAAAATAAGCATACTTTAAGGATATCTATTAGTTATAACACCAAACCAAGTTCATTTATAACAAAATTACTCTGCATCTTAAATATTATTTAATGTACCGCAAGGTAATGAACAAACAATTTTATAAGTTGGTGCAAAGAAGGGCTTTAATTCTTCTATACCTGATGCGCTTTAATCAGAAGCTGTTTTGTGTCTCTTAATCAAGAAAACTAAAAATAGAGAATGACTCCAACGGATATTATCCATAAAACTACATTGATAAGCAATGGACAATCGGTAAGCAAAGTAACTGCCGGATTGCCTCCCTGCTCTTTCTTATAAACTAGATACAAATAACGGAATATGCCGTACAAAACAAAAATACTCGTGTAAAGCAGATGTGTAGTGTTGAATTTTTCAGTAGTTTCAGGAGAAACAGTATAAAGAATATATGCTATGAGGGTTGTTGTTGTAACGACCGATACAATTTGATCCAGAAAATACGTGCTGTATTCGCCAAGAATGGGGCGATGGAGACCGGCAGTATCATCTAAAATAAATAATTCATGGCGCCTTTTAGTAAAACCGAGAAAAAGCGATATCATCATTGTACAAATTATCAGCCAGCTGGAAATATTGATTTCCGTTACAACCGATCCGGCGATCACGCGAAGAACAAATCCCAATGCCACACAAAAAACATCAACAATGACTACACGTTTAAGAAAATGCGAATAGAAAATATTCAAAATAAAATACATTAAACAAACCAAAATGTAAATTTACCGTTAAAAAAAATGAACATATCAATGAAAAAAGTAAGCCAGACGGCAAGCACAAATGCCCTTCGAACCGAAATTTTACCGCTTGCAATTGGACGGTTCGCCTTTTGCGGATGAAGCCGATCGCGATCCCGATCAATTATATCGTTAAATATATATACCGCACTGGTGAGAACGCAAAACAAAAAATGCACTAATCGACACCATCAAGAGCTTAATAGTCGAAGCTTTTTGGGCAAAAAATAAAGCGGCAAAAATAAAAATTTTTTATCCACTGCTTTGGGCGTAAAACAGCAAAATAGTATTTTATCATAACATTCTTCAAGCTAATTAGTTATCCGAGAGGATCTTAATAAAAAATACTTAGGCTCTGAGTTCGGAATTGCCATTGGAATTCCTTTGACAATTACTTCTGTTTGGCCGCGAAGAACATGAGTAAACTCCCAATCAACCGTATCTGTCCCAATATTGAGTCCGTCGGCGTTGAAAAAAAATACTGTAAATTTCGGTTTAATGGGCACAAACTCACTGTAAACTTCATATTCTGCGCCTATAAAATACCCTTCAAACGATTTATTTATGCGAAATTTTGCTTTTTTAATATACCCCTGGTTTACATCAATTTCTTCGCTTGCTATAATGGGAATGAGACCCGGAAATTTATTAACGACTAACTGCTGTTCCTTTGTTTTCAATTCTGCTTCAAGTTCTTTTATTCTATCTTCTAAAGCAGTTTGCTTTTTCGTATATTTCGATTCAATTTCATTCAATTCCTCTTCAAGCAAACTAATTTCAGATTTATACACCTTGAGCTGTTCTGTCAGATAGCGAATTTGAGCTTTATACTCAAGCAAAACTTTGGTTGTCTCCATCACCAGATTTTTCTGAATTCTCTTGTGTTTTTTCATCCAATAATGGCATGTCTTTATGAAGCGACATTATTTGTTCACGTTCAACGAGAACCGGGCCATAATTTGTTTTAATTTTAATAAATGTGGGATATTCTTCAATGATAGTCCCTTCGTATACCTGCCCGTCTTTTAACATGACGGTTTCTGCATTGGCGTAATGCGTCATATTGAGTATACATAAGGCAACAAGAGATATAAAAACCTTCATTACTTTCTCTTATAATAACTTTTATAGTAATAATGCGAGAGGCTACCGCCAAGAATTTTATATATAAAATCGGGGATATAATATCGATTGTCAGTCAATACGCCTCCGATAATATTGATCTTGCTCGCATTAAGAACACCAATGCTACGTTCGACAATCTCGCGGGCAGTATGCCCTGAGCGAATAACCATTAAAACACCATCGAGCTGTCTTCCTAAAACCGTAATATCATTTATAGCAATAATTGGCGGAGTATCAAAGAAAATAAAATCAAATTGTTCTCGCATAGACTGGACAACTTCATCCATTTTTGCTGAATCAAGAACTGATATCGGATTATGTATCTTTTTCCCTGAATGCAGGAACCACAAATTATCTATGCGTGTCTTTATAATTGCATCGCTTAATTCGCATTCACCGATTAAAACGTCAGATAAACCAACCTTACAACGGATGTGAAGCAATTTTGAAAGAGATGAAGCATAAAAATCCGCGTCAACCAACAGAATTTTATCTTCACTGCCTTTTACTTTTGCCATCGTAACTGCAAGATTTGTAATTGTAGTGCTCTTCCCCTCTTTACGCAGAGAACTGCACACTGCAATATTCTGCAACGGATTTTCATAATTGTAAGAGAGAATATTGTTTCGGAGTAATTTGTATTGCTCGGAAATATATGAGTTCGGATCATAATATGCTACTACTCGTGGATTTATGCCCGAATCATCGTATGTTTTGGCAACGTACTTGCGTACTTTTCGCCTTTTTTTGCGTTCTTTTTCGGCGCGTTCAAGCGCCATGGATATTTTACCCATGAGATATCTCCTGCTTTTATCTTAATTATATTCAAAAAAAATTTGTTCTGTAAACCTTTATTCAGGCATTTCAATATAAATGCCGATTTTTTTTAATTCATGCCTGAATTTATCAAAATATTCTTCGCGCACAACTATTTTATCCCCTTTGGGTTTCCCAATCAGATACGGTTTTATGCGTTTTTCGATCGATTTCATTTTAGAGATATCCACCCCATCAAACTCTATCATAATCCCCAAATCATCTAAATTCTCTTCAAAATTATTATCGGCGTTTCGAGGCTGTTTATTACGAAAAGAGAATAGTTTTGATAAAAACTTCTTCTTTTTTGGAAGAAACGCCTCTTCCCCTATCATTTTGGGCCCTTCATTTTGAAGTTCATCAGGTACATTTCCGGTTATATGAAATGCCGCAGGCAATTTTTTGGGAGGAATATATTCTTTGATTACCTCGTTTATGAGTACATTGTCAATTTTATGGGCTCCCATTGAAAACGCTTGCAACAATGCTTGGTCACAAATAATGTTAATAAGACGCGGAATACCTCCGGAAAATTTGATTACCTCCTGCAAAGCGGCCGGAGTAAAAATCCGTTCATGGTTAAGCCCAGCAATATATAGCCGATGCTGTACATATTTAACACATTCTTCCGGATTCATAGGATATATATGATAACGGGTAACAATGCGTTGTTTTAATTGTTTGAGTTCCGGCAATTCAAGTTTTTCTGATAACTCCGGTTGTCCCATCAAAATAATCTGAACCAACTTTTCTTTATCTGTCTCGAGATTGGAAATTAAACGGACTTCCTCGAGAAGTTTAGAAGATAAATTTTGCGCTTCGTCGATAATAATAACTGCATTATTATCCTGACACAACTGTTCAATAAGAAAATCATTTAATTTGTTGAGCATCTCAAGCCGCGTAGAATGTTTACATTCAATCTCAAATTCCGTGCATATTGATTTCAATAATTCTTTACTGGTAAGGCGTGTATTTGTGATGAGAGCAGTTTTGACATGATTATCAAGCTGAGATAAAAGGGTGTGGCATACCGTAGTTTTCCCTGCCCCTATCTCTCCTGTAATGAGAACAAAACCTTTGCGTTCTTCAATGGCATATTTAAGCCGAGCTAAAGCTTCTTTATGCTGTTCGCTGGCAAAAAAAAAGGCGGCATCCGGCGTTGTATTGAACGGCATTATGTCAAGGTCGAAATAGTCTTTATACATATTCATTTTTCACATTAATGGTAGTATTTGTAGACGTATGCCGAAACGACCCCTAATCCAATTATATAGACTAGCGACAAACATCCGAAGAGAAAATTTTTAACTCGTTTTTTCCTCCGTTCACGTGCTGTAATAATAGACGGGATTACTCCGATAACCGGTATGGGCAGATTTAAGCGTGCATCTTCGGTTCCGCGGAATGAATGGTCGGCAAATTCTACAAGAAAAGCAATTGCACCGCCAACAGCCATTCCGGCAAGAATGCCCATCATCAGTATTTTCCAGCGATTAGGCTTAAAAGGTTTTAACGGCAAACGAGCAGGTTCGAGTACTTCAAACTTGACTCCCTGTTCCGATGTTTCAACATTCTGAGTCATACGAGTTGCTTCAAGGCGCTCCTTCAAGCGATTCAGTATCTTTTTAATCGCATCATTTTCGTAGATTAAGAAATGATATTTTTCATCAAGTGACGGCAGTTCATCAAGTTTTTCTTGAGTATTACGCAAATTACGTTCGATTTGTCTTTTGCGGGCTTCAACAATTGCAATTTTAAGATCAAGGCGCGACATTTCGGTGCGTAAATCACGTACTTGTCGGTTTTCAACTACGATTTTTTCTTCTTTCAATTCACTGCGCCGTTTGTCAATTTTTTCTTGCGTAGCTTCAATAAGCCGTTTTGTTTCTATAATATCAGGATGCAAATCGGTATAAACAAGTTCAAGGTTTTCCAATTGTGTTGTTAATCGCTCAAGTTTTTCTTGACTGTCTTCAAGAATGGGGTCGCTTGGGGTTACAATTTTTTCTATGTTTCCCTCTTCAAGCGTAAGCTTTTCTGACAAAATCGCTTTTTCATGGCGAAGGTTTTCCAGTTCAAACCCCATATCGGTTTTTCGCATCTCAAGATTTAGAATCATGTTTGACGACGTGCTCCGCTGTTCGGGCAAATCAAACATATGTTCTTTTTTGAAAGCAATAAGGCGCGCCTCTGATTCTTTGAGCTGTTCTTCATATCGAGTGATTTGTTCTTTTATAAAATTGATTGTGGAAACAATTTCAACTCGCTGTTCTTTTAAACTTTTTTCAATGAAATTTGTTACTAAAACATTTAAGAACCGCTGAGTAATAATTGGATCGCGATGATAGAACATGACATTGATAATGTCTGTCCTGCTTGTACTTCCTGCCGTACTGATGCGAACATCATTTTTTACGCCCGCCACTAATCGTTCCATCGCAAGAGGAGTTGCGGCCAATTCAGACAAACCAACCGCATCCATTGCGCGTGTAATATTATTCCAGCTGAGAATTTCACTTTGAAACGTTTTAATACGCTCTTTCATAGGCGTACCGACAGCTGTTTGGTCTTTCAAAAGATTCAAATCACGGTTTTCACGCACCAAAATAACTGTTTTCGAACGATACACATTGGGAAGACCGAAAATAATGGGAAAAACAAGCGGGGTAACAATCATGAACCCAATCATAAACAACCCTTTCCGGCGGAAAAACGCACGGACATAGTCTTTGATTTCGAACTTTTTCTTATCTTGGGTTACCAGATCGATATTCATAGTGCACTATCCTCAAACGATTCTTTATTCGCAATTATGATTATACATGTTCTATCAGTTCTTTTGCATGAATTTTTGTTACGGAAGTGATATCTTTTCCGCCCAGCATTCGTGCAATCTCTTCAATACGATTTTCTGCTGATAAAGCAGTTATATGTGTATATGTTCTATCCTTGTCAAAGGATTTTTCTACTTTAAAATGCGTTTTTCCTAAACTTGCAATTTGCGGTAGATGAGTAATACAAAGAATCTGATGTGACCCTGCTAAGACACGCAAGCGTTTTCCTACTTCACGCGCCGCGGCGCCGCCTAGATTAACGTCTATTTCGTCAAAGACCATCACGCTAATATTATCGGCATCGGCAAAAGTCGACTTTAATGCTAACATTATTCGTGATACCTCACCGCCTGAAGCGACTTTGCGCAGCGGAGCACACCGTTCTCCCTTGTTTCCCGAAAAGAGAAACTCGACAATGTCCATTCCCGACGGTCCCGGTTGTTCTGAATGTTTTATTTCAATATCGATTTCCGCATCAGGAAGCGCTAACTGGATAAACTCAGATTTAATGTGTTTCTTTAAACGTTCTGCGCCCAAAGAACGACTGGACGATATTCTAGCGGCGTTCTTTAATAACCGATCATACAATTCCTTTTGATTTGACTCCAAAAGCACTAATCGGACATCAAGTTCCTGTTCGGTTTGCAATCTATTCTCGAGTTCAGCTTTATATTCAAGCAACTTGTTTATTGAAAGATTAAATTTTCGTTTGAGCTTTTCTAAAAAAGCAATTCGTTTCTCTACCTCTTCTAAGCGTTCATCATTACAATCTACCTGCTCGTTTCGCACCCTGCATGCCTGAGCCGTATCTTCTATTATAGAATGAATTTGTTCAAAACTATTATTATATTCTTCAAAAAAAGAGTCAAGACGAGATAATTCTGTGAAATTCCGCTGTAGTATACACGCATGGTCGTGGAGAGAATCTTCTGCGTTGTACAACGCATCATATATGTTCATTGCACGTTCTTTTATTTCTTTGGCATTAGAAAGGAGGTGATATTCTTGTTCGAGCGTTTCTTCCTCTCCATATTGTAGTTCTGCCTGATTTAACTCTTCTAACTCATATTTCCATAGTTTGCGGTCATGCTGGTTTTTCTCAATTTGCGCATGAATATCATCAAGCTGGCCGGAAACATTTTGCCAATCGGTAAAATCTTTTTTATACGTTTCTAAATCAATCTTAATTCCCGAATACCAGTCCAGAAAATGGCGGTGAGCATCGATGGAAAACAATGACTGATGATCATGCTGTCCATGTATATCAATACAAATCGCCCCTAGTTTTTCCAAGACATTTAAAGGGACAGGAGATGCATTTATATATTGCCGGTTTGCGCCATTGCGGGCAATTTCTCTTTTAATATATACGATTTTATCTTCCGCATCGATACCGCTGTTCTCCAAAAACACCTGCGCCCTCATATTGCCGGAAATATCAAGTACCGCCTCAACTGAACACGTTTCTTCTCCTTGCCGAATGATCGAACTCGACGCACGCTGTCCAATGATTAAGTTCAAAGAACCGATAATAACTGATTTCCCTGCTCCCGTTTCACCAGTAATAATATTTAATCCATCGGAAAAGTGTATGTGAGCATCCTTAACAAGCACAAGGTTATGGATTTTTAATTCACGCAACATAGGAAAACCGCTTTCATGAACAAATCGTGGTTAAGTACGTTTCATAATCAGGAAACGACGTATCAATGTTTTTCGTATTGTTTATTATGAGTGTTCCATCATGGAGAAATAATCCTGCAATTGACATTGCCATGGCAATACGATGATCGCCAAAACTATCTATCTTTGCTCCATGAAAAGGAATTTTCCCGTAAATCTTCATTCCGTCATCAAACTCTTCTATCTCACATCCTATAGCACGCAAATTCAGCGCCATTGCCGCGATACGATCGGATTCTTTAACTCTGAGTTCTTTGGCATCTTTAATAACTGTAACACCATCTGCCAACGCGCCTGCTACGGCAAGAATGGGCAATTCGTCAATAACAATGGGAATATCTGCCCCTTGAATCGTAATGCCGTGTAATTGCCCGCCTGTAATAAGGATATCGCCTCGCGGCTCACTTAATTCATTTTCATTCAGCAAATATTCTCTAACTTCTATATTACTGCCCATTCTTTTGAGCAATTCCAGTATACCATGGCGTGTGGGGTTTAATCCAACATCTTTCAATAAAAGCGATGCACCGGGTTTTGCCGCCGCCGCAACAAGAAAAAAAGCGGCGGAAGAAATGTCGCCGGGAACAACAACATCCCGTGCTGTTAATTCTTTTTTTCCCATTACTGAAATTGATGTATCTCGGCGCTGTATATCCGCTCCGAAAAATGCCAGCATTCTTTCAGTATGGTCACGCGATTGCACCGGTTCTATAACCGTGGTTGTCCCTGAGGTATTCAATGCCGCCAAGAGAATTGCCGATTTCACTTGAGCACTTGCAATAGGAAGTTCGTATGTAATCGGCGCCAACTGCCGCCCTTTAATATCCAGAGGCGGATAATTTCCATTGCGCGTTTCAATGTGTGCGCCCATAACACTCAATGGAACTGTAATCCGTTTCATTGGGCGAGTCGAAAGAGACTCATCACCAACAACGATTGAATCGAAATTTTGGCTGGCAAGAACACCTGCAACAAGGCGCATCCCTGTACCTGAATTTCCCATATCGAGAGGAGCTGACGGTTTTGACAATCCATTTAATCCTTTTCCATTCACCACGAATTCGGCATTCCCAACCTGTTGTATCGATATACCCATTTGACGAAACGCATTCAAAGTATTTAAACAGTCTGCGCTCATTAAAAAGTTGCTTATGGTTGACTTTCCGCAACTTAATGATGACAAAATAACCGCACGATGCGAAATCGATTTATCACCCGGTATACGTAATTCCCCTTGTATCTTTTCACAAGATTTGACGTGCAAGGTATTTTTACTCACTTATGAGGATTCCTCCATACTGTTCTCGCGCAACTTTTTTGCTTTTGAAAGATAAGTAACCAATTCATCTTTATCATTTTTTTGAAGAATATTTAAAAACGTATTGATTTGTTGGTTTATAGCATTTAAGTGTTCAAGCACATTGTGTTTATTAGTCAACGCTATATCTGCCCATAATTCCGGAGACCCTCCTGCCAACCGGGTCGTATCCCTGAACCCCGGCCCGGTATAACGGACTGCTTGCTGATTATCATACACGATATCTCCTGCAAAATGCATTAAAACCACCGACAGAAAGTGCGGAACATGGCTCACCGCAGACAACAGGCAATCATGAGCGTTACTTGACATAACCGATACACGGCACCCTACTTTTTCCCAAAAAGACCGCAGGTTTCTCAATGCAAATTCATTTGCGATTTCATGAGCAAGAGGATGCGAAAATGTACCGACAACATCCGATGTAACAATGCATACTGAACCTAAAAATAAATCTTGCGACGAATGAGCAACGCCTGTTTTTTCTGAACCTGCAATCGGATGTGACCCGACAAAAAACCTATCTTTGCCGATAATTTCACGCATTTTTTCGATGATCGCCTGTTTTGTGCTTCCCATGTCGGTAAGCACAGCGCCTTTCTTTAAATGCGGCACGATTGATTCTGCACACGCGCATATTGCAAGCACAGGCAACGACAAAACAACCAAATCAGCGTCGTGGAGCCCTTCCTCATAACTCATAGTACATTCATGAGCGGCTTTTGCGGTCAAAACTTCTTGAACCGCTTCTTGCCGGCGGACAATTCCAATAACATGAGCATCGGGAATATACTTAATGATCGCTTTGCCAAGCGAACCTCCCATCAATCCCATACCGATTATAGTAATTTTTTTAAACACTGCGCCCTCTTTCATTCGCCTGCTGGTTCTGAATAAACCGGATACGAACCGAGCACTTTAATCAGTTCGCAATGTTCTTTAAGCGACTCCAATAATGATCGGGTATGTTCATTATTGTAATGCCCGATAAAATCGATGTAAAAGAAATATTCCCATGGGCGGCGTTTGGAAGGGCGAGATTCGATTCTTGTTAAATTGATATTGTTTTCCTTAAAATACAGAAGTGTATCATGCAGTACCCCTACTTTATCTTTAATAAATACAAGGAGCGATGTTTTGTCATTTCCTGTCGGTTTAGGAAATTCCTTTGCAAGCACAGCAAAACGAGTTACATTGTTGCCCTTGTCTTGAATAGACCGGCATAGAATTGGAATTTGATAAATTTGAGCGCATAGTTCCCCTGCAATTGCGCCTGCTTCTTTATCTTTTGCCGCCATTTGAGCGGCACGGCTACTGCTTGATACCTCTACCAAATCTACGTGAGGCATATGTGACAATATCCACTGGCGGCACTGTCCAAAGACTTGCGGGTTAGAGTAAATTTTTTTTATTTGTTTTATATCTGATTGCAAGCTCATCAAATTATGGCAAATACGCAAAGACAATTCAGAACAAATATGAACCGGAGACTCAACAAACATATCGAGGGTATCATTTACTCCGCCTTCGGTAGAATTTTCTACAGGAACAATACTGTAATCGCATTCTCCATTCTCAACCGATTTAAACCCATCCTGAATCGTTTGAAGCGGAACAAAGGGCAGTGACGCGCCAAACCGCTTGATACATGCCTGATGCGTATATGACCCCTCCGGCCCCAAATATCCGATACTAATTTTTCTCTCCAACGCTAACGACGCCGACATAATTTCGCGATATATTGCCTGAAGCGACTTATTCGTTATCGGGCCTTCATTGAGAGAAAAAACTTTTTCATAGACAGAATGTTCACGGTCAGGCGCATATACAGGCGCTTGGTTTTTTTCTTTTAATTTTCCGATTTCCAATACTTTTTTTGTCCGCCGGTTTACCGCCTCGACAATAATTTTATCTTCCGTATCTATTTCCACACGTAATTTCTCTAATTTTTCTTTGTCGCTATGATTCATAAACTTTAGCACTCTAGTTGTTAATATCTGTTACAAGGCAAAAAATGCCTTCAATTGGTTATCCACTAATTATAACTTTTTTTTTATATGCGTCAACCCACTTATTCAGCGACTGCAATTCATCTTTACGTGTTTTCAGCGTACCGTCAAGTTTTTCCATCAAAATGAAGAAGAGTATTTTTTTATAATAATGCGAAGGAGGCAACCCAAGGCTTTTTATGTCATTTCCATTTACTGAAACAACCACATCTGCAAGATGTGTAAGATAATACGATATATTTTCTTTGACCTTTTCTTTATTTGAATACGCCATAAGATACAACAACCCTTCAATAGGAACATCATGCAATAACCGATAGAGAAAACTGTTCTTTTTCATAGTCCTGTTTAAAACATGAACTATTCGGTGAAAATGCTGAAATGTTTGATATATTATTTTCATGTGGCGCGTATGAATTCTTAAAGAAGAACATATGCGTTTTACATCATGATAGGATAGCCGAGCCACCATCCCCATTAAATAAATTATCCACCGATCAAATGGTTTCTTCAAAAAGCTCAATTGGAACCATGTGATTGTATCTTCGATACGTACAAACAAGTCTTTTTTTAATTCTTTTCCTTGGAAAGAGCTGTCAATACATTTGAGTTCATCAAACTCATACATGCGCTGTATTGCATTAAGAGGTTTCGGTTCATTTAAGATGGAAACCAGCTCATCTCGTATACGGTCGAAACCGATAGTATCAAACATTTGAGTATGCACAGCATTTTTGATAAGGTTTTCAGTATTTTTATCCATATGGAACCCGAAACGCTGTTCCAACCGTATTGCTCTGAATATGCGGGTAGGGTCTTCAATAAAACTTAAATTGTGGAGTACACGGATGATTTTGTTTTTTGCGTCTTGCTGTCCATTAAAGAAATCGATTAACGAACCGAACTCCGACGCATTGATTTTTATTGCCATCGCATTGATAGAAAAATCCCTCCGTGCCAAATCCTGTTTTATAGATGCAAGTTCTATGGTAGGCAAAGCGCCGGGTGATGCATAATATTCAAGGCGTGCCGTCGCAATATCAATATGCAGTCCATCGGGCAAAGCAACAACAGCGGTGGCAAATTTCTGATGGACTACATAACGTGCACTAAAATGATTCGCAATTATCTGTGCAAATGCGATGCCGTCTCTTTCCACAACAATATCAATATCGAAATTCTTGTATCCTAAAAGAACGTCACGGACAAACCCTCCGACAACATATGCCTGAAAACCATAATCATCAGCTAATGTGCCAATTGTCTGAAGAAGAGAAAGAATTTCCTTAGGCAGTACTTTATCAAACTGTTTGTGAGAGATTTTTGAAAACGGGTATTGCCGAAACGACGTTTCTCTTAAGCCGCCTCGATCCGACAAATAGTCATCATGTAAAATGCGGAAAAGGTCAGTGCGGGTAATAATGCCGCGCAATACATCTTCATCCACAACCGGCAGGCGCCCGATATTATTTTCACGAAACTTTTCTCGTATCTCAGACAGAGGTGTATCACTCTTAATTGTTACCACATCAGTGTTCATATACAACTTTACCGGCGAATTGGCGAATTGATGAAACAATGCTTTATCAAGGTCTTTTCGTGTTACTATACCCGCCAATTTTCCCTGTTTAAGAACCGGCAATGTATTGAAGTTTGCTTTAACCATTGTTTGTTTTGCATGCTCAACAGATGTGTCTTCAGTAATAAATTTGACCGGATACGACATAATATCGCTTGCAGTATATTCTTTCTTAACAGCCGCATTCAGATACGCAATTACCTCATCTTTGATTTGCGCAAGGGGCTTGTCACGCAAAACAGCTGAAGCCGCAGTAGGATGCCCCCCTCCACCAAAGTATTCAGCAATAGCACCGACATCAATAAACTGATGATTTGAACGCGCAATAAAATAGACTTTTCCCGCCATTTCAATAAACGAAAACAATATCCCGATATTTTCAAGCTCGCGTATTTTGTGAAGCAAGAAAGATACATTCGGCAAAAAGTAGTTTAAGGAAGCGGTGACAAAATATATCTTTATACTCTGAATTTGAATATATTCGAGGCTGTCAAGCAATTGCGACAAAACCCTTGTATGTTCAAGGTCAAGCTGTTGAGAAAAATAATCCGCAACGAGGGCAATATCAGCGCCGAACCGCAATAATGCCGCCGCCGCTTCTAAGTCGTCAGGAGTAGAGCTTACATAGCGAAATGAACCGGTTTCCTCATAAATTGCCAAAAGCATAAGCGTTGCCTCTTCAGGGCGAATATTTATTCCTTCGGCAATCAGCCGTTTAATAAGGATCGTAACGGTTGCACCAACATTTTCATGGACAAAAACCGCTGGTTTTTTGCCGGAGTGTTTTTTAAGAGGATGATGGTCATAAACATGCAGTTCATACGCATCCGACTGTATCAGTTCAATAAATTTTCCAGTCGATGGAAGACATTGGGTATCAACCACTATTGCATTGTCTATGTCAAACGGGTTAAAAGAATCGTCCGATTGAAAAGAGAACACTTGCGGAAACGCATTAAGGAATTTAGCAACATTTTCTTCAGGAACTCCGGCAATAACCACTATTGAATCGGGAAACAGTTTTTGCACTGCGACCATTGAAGCGACAGCATCGAAATCAGGCTTCTGATGCGAAGTAATGACTATCATCTTATTTCCCGCCTGACCTGATATAGTGTTCACTGATAAATAAAGTAATGGCAGGCAACTTATCTATCTTGGCTATGACGCATCTCAGTACTTCATTAATCTCCGCCTGCTGTTTACGGAGTACATGGTTGCCCGGTTTATAACTCAAACAGTAATTAAGCGACGACACTATACACTGCAAATGCCGCATTTGCTCCGGTTTATTCTGAATGCGGTTAAAAAGAGCAATTCGCGACACCACATTTTGTAATTCACGTAAATACCTCGCCCGTAATTCCGCTTTAGTAACCGTTCGCTTTTCTTTGCGTTCCTTGGTATGTTTCTTTGGACTGCCGCTTGAATATTTCGGGATATTGTGTTGAAGATTTAATTTGCCGCTATTCCACATTGATATATCAAAATCCCTTTTCTTATCGCCAGTATAGTGCTATTATCTCATAAATTTTAAAAAACTGTTTAATATATAGTATACTTTTTACTCAAGATAATCAATACCGTTAGGATGAAACATCATGACAGGACGCGCTATTATCCGCTGGACATTACTCATTCTTCTTGGATTACTGCTCATGGCAGTTGTCATTATCGGAATCAGGGGCTGCCAGTTTTATAAAAGTATGACTCCGTATTTGAGCAGTGAAACAATTATCCTGCCCAAAACCGAATATTCTGAAAATGATGGAAAATCAATAGAAACCACGTTTCATCAACTTAAGAATTATTCTACCGTTTCACTTGACCGCGTTTTTCTTGATCAAAAAACAATCAATTATATTATTACCGAAAAACTGATCAAAGCAAAACGTATTTTTATAGCACTCTCTGATAATACCATGCATGTTATGTTTACGTTGCCATTCCCGTTCACAAACAAATTTCTTAACGGGTCAATGGATATGTTATGCTCTTATGATAATGATACTCTCAGTATTGACATATCGGAATTACGCATCAATAATACTCCTATAGAAGATATTACTGAACAAACCATAGAAACATTCGCAATAAATTATTTTTACGAACATCCGCGCATTAAAGATTTTCTTCAATCACTTGAATCACTCACAATTGCTAACGATACAGCGGTATTTAAATTCAAACCCTTCATAAAACAACATAAGGAGCCGGAAGCATAATAATGGCGGGAAATAGTTTCGGAGAAATTTTTCGTATTACCACATTCGGCGAAAGCCATGGGCCGGCTATCGGAGTAATCGTAGACGGGTGCCCTGCCGGCATCGAAGTTGATTTTGAATACATACAGCGCCAGCTTGACCGGCGCCGTCCCGGCCAAAGTGATCTGGTTACGCCGCGGCAGGAAAAAGATACTGTACATATATACAGCGGGCTTTTTGACGGCAAAACTACAGGCACCCCTATCGGTATGGTAATATTCAACTCTGATATGCGATCAAAAGACTATGATAACCTGAAAGATTTATTTCGCCCCGGACATGCAGATTACACCTATTTCAAGAAATACGGCATCCGTGATTATCGAGGAAGCGGAAGGGCATCAGCACGGGAAACCGCATGCAGGGTCGCCGCCGGCGCAATCGCTCGCAAACTGCTTGAAGATAACGGCATTTCTATCATTGGATATTTGATTTCGATAGGCACGATCAAAGCGGAAAAACGAAATTTAAATGAAATAGGCAAAAATAAAGTCGGGTGCCCTGACGAAAGAGCCGCCCAGCATATGGAACGCCTCATTACCCAGCTCAAAGAAGAAGGCGATTCGACCGGCGGAATCGTTGAAGTGATTGCACAAGGCGTGCCTCCCGGGTTAGGCGATCCGGTCTATGATAAATTAAGCGCTGATCTTGCAAAAGCTATGGTTTCCATTAACGCTGTTAAAGGTGTAGAGATTGGCGATGGTTTTGCCTGCACAGAACTCCGCGGCAGTATAAATAATGATGTAATGTCCCCTGATGGGTTCCTCACTAATCATGCAGGAGGCATACTCGGGGGAATATCGACAGGAAACGATATTATTGTGCGTGTAGCAATAAAACCGGCATCGTCTATCAAAAAGACACAGCATACTATCACAAAAGAAGGGGTGCCAATTGAATTCAGCGTCGAAGGGCGTCATGACCCATGCGTTGCCATTCGTGCTGTACCCGTTGTTGAAGCAATGATGGCACTGACGCTAGCTGATCATCTTCTGCGCAGTAAGTTATCACGAGTTGATTACTAAACAATTCAGCTTTTCTTTATCAGCTGACTATAAACCTGAAGCAGTTCATGAATAGATTTTTCAATTGAAAATGACGAGGCAAACTGGTGTAATCTATCTTTTTTCCACTCTTTTTGTAAAGCCTCTTCAATCGCGTGTTTCAGCATATTCGGATTGGATGGCTTAATAAGAATACCCACAGATTCAGAAGAAATAATTTCCGGAACCGCTCCTACACTTGTCGAAACAACCGGACAGCCGCATGCAAGGCTCTCAACCAATACTAATCCGAACCCTTCTGAATACGTCGGATGCACCAAAATATCTGCCGCTTGCATATATTGCGCAACATGTTCATGCGCAACAGCGCCAATATATCTTACATTCTTAATGGTTTTGATCTCTTCTATAAAACGCCCGTTTGTGCGGTCTTCACCGATAAAAAGTGCGTGCACGCCGGTACACTCTGCTTGAAGCCCTTTAAAAGCATCGAGAAAATCGAATACTCCTTTCTCAGGCAAAATATTGCTGGCAAACAATAGAATTTTATCTTCGGGCGATGCCGGTAATCTAAGTTCTAAGCGCGCAGTTTTTTTATCTCCGACAGAAAAACGTTTCAAATCAACGCCGTTATAAATTCGATGTATTCTTTCAGAATGGCGTGTATATCCTAAAAGGACGGATTTAATTGTATCGCTCACTGCAATAACTGCTTGTGCAGAATTAAGCGTTTTCCGTGCACGGGCAGTTTCGTATTTTTTTGAGTTCACTCCACACAGAATACGGTTAACGTCCGATCCATGAGCAGTTGCCGCTAAAGGAACACCAAACTGTTTGCTGATTTTGATTCCGGCATAACCAGCTTCATGGAGAAAATGCCCGTGAAGCACATCAAAGTTACCGATTCTATCTTTAATAACCTCTGACGCCGCCTTAATAAAGCCGTGTGCCATAAACCTTCTTAATACCGAAGGCTTATAGGGATAACGGGGATGAAAAATGCGCAAAGACCCATCTTCCACATATTCAGGTATCGAGTTCAGCTTCTGAGAATAGTGTTCGTATCGTTTTAAGCGAGGGAATGAATACACCGGAGCGATAACAAACGTTTCTGTTTTTTGCGCAAGTGCTTTGGCTTGTTCATAAATAAAAGTGCATGCCGCCAAATAAGCGGTATTCGGAAATTCTTTAGCCAATATTACGACGCGCATTATGCTCCTTTTTGCACCAATACCGTAACGAATACCATCCTGTGAGAAAGGCATATTTTAGTGTTTTCAAGAAATACTTCTTTTTGAATGAATGCATGCATATAGTAAGAGAAACCACTGCCAACCTTCTCAAAACTGAAGGCAAACCTTGATTAGCATTTTGAACAAATTTTATCATTATACGGTAGAGATGCATATTGCGGCTTAATAAATCCGTACGATGAAAGTTGCTTTCCGGCGATATGCAATAATATCCTTTCGCCAACGAAGTATACTGTACTTTACACAGTTGAGAAATTCTGAGCCATAAATCATAATCCATAGCCATTTTTAAAGAACAATCAAAACCGCCTATTTGTTCAAACAACTCTTTTTTGACAAGCGCAGGATGCATTGGAATAAAATTTTTTTTCACTAATTCATCGAAGACATATCCAGAAAGCGGCATTCGGAAATCTTGTACATATTTTCCGTCATGTTCTCCGCCTTGATACTGCAAACATCCATACGCCAGTCCTACTTTAGTATCATTTTCAAAGCACAAAGCAAGATGCTCAAGGACATCGCGCTCCCAATAGTCATCCGCATCGAGAAACGCTAACAGAGCGCCCGATGTTGACCGAGCGCCAACATTACGCACCACCCCTGCTAAACCAGTGTGCTCGATTCGCATATAGTTCAGCATAGGATATGCTGAACGGACTACAGACGCTGTAGCATCAGTTGAACCGTCATCAACAACGATAACCTCTGTGTTACAATACGTTTGATTTATAACCGAATCAATAGCGCGGCATACGGTATCAGCCATATTGTAGACTGGAATAACTACAGAAATTCGTTGTTTCATTTCACAAGCTCATTAAATATTCCTGCCAACTGGCCTGTTTGAAATCGACGGTCATAGCGGCTAATAATTTCTTCATTGATTTTTGAACCTGAGAAATGTGTACGATTTTGAATTTTATCATACAAAAAAGCACTGATTTCTGCCGGATTATTTCCGTCAAGCCATTTACCTAATTGTGCTTCAGTTAAAATAGCGCTTAATTCTCCTTTATCCGTTAAAGCAAGGATTGGAACTCGCGCTCCCATATACTCATAGAATTTGCATGGAATCATGATGTCAGTTTCATGTTTTCCGGTTATGAGCAGTAGCAAATCTGCGTTTTTCATTTTTTGCAACGCTTCTTGATGAGGCACAAAATCTTGAAAGAAAAACATATCTGCAACTTTGAACGCGCAATTCTCTCTTTTTTTTTCTATAATTAAATGGCCAAGGAATATAATGCGGATTTTATTTCTATAATCAGGATAGGTTGCGCAAAAATGCTCCAAGCCATCCAGTAACGGCTGTAACGAACGAATTCCGTACAAACTGCCTGCATGAAGAATGGTAAACATCGGTTCTTTCTGCGGAATAAGCGAATTAAAATCCGATTGATCAAACCCGTTTGGAATGACAAAACTTTTCTCTCTGATAAGAGACTGGTACTTCTTAATATGGGCATCACGACACGAAACGGTATTAAATATAAGCGCATCAGCGGAAGCAAAAACTGCCTGCTCCATTTTTTCTTCACGCATATACCGATGCGAATCACGAGAAAATTGGCGGAACGGGTTCTCGCACCACGCATCGCGAAAATCCGCTACCCATGGTATATGAGGAAACCGCTTTTTTAGGCGCAATCCGATTAAATGGGTAGAATGCGGCGGAGAGGTTGTGTAAATTACCTCGCATGAATGTTTATTTATAAGTTTGCTTGACATCCGGCATGCAAAAGGAACCCATCCTGCCATTTTATCAGGGATAAAACAATGCCGTTCCAACCACTGCCTTATTACCGATAAACCGATTTTTTTTAAGGCACGAAGGAGAAAAAACGGCGTAATGCCTTTTACTCGATGCAAGAGAATATCCGATGGGATTTCTTTTAGTAACTTAACATCAAAATTCGATACTTTTGCCGGTTTTGCAGTCACAACAATCGGATTCCATCCAAAATGCTGGAGAAATTTGAGAAACTTTGCCGTACGCAATACCCCGCCGCCTCCCACAGGAGGACAATTATATGCAATAAATAATACTTTTTTCATGAATGACTCGTCATACGAAAATTATTCTCCGGCTACTTCAAACGTCGCTTGTTCAATTTGAGGTGTTGTGTGCGCAGTATAATTCCCTCGGTTTTTAGCTTTATCGACTGTAAGAACAGAATCAATGTTCCATACCCCAACTTCAGTATTTTTTTGAATAATTATGGTTGCAGTATACGCGCCATCCTCCGCATTATACTGACAGAAAAAAGGGATAAACGCTTTACCAGAAGGGCTTCGAATCCTGCCCGACACTTGGTCTACTCCCGATACATCATCATATACTGATATGCTAATGACTAATTTCTCGTTGTATGCAGTTACAGGGGGATACACAAAAATACTTTGAATTTCCGGCGGTTGAGAATCAGAACCGCTTGAATGTACATCGACTTGAGCTTCAGCAAACATCTCTTCGAAATTGCGGCGGTAAAACGTTTTTTTATTCGCGGCGTTATCTTCCAGTCGAATATAGTCGATTGTCCATATCCCTGATTCAGCATCATTTGGAATAAAAACATGTCCGACGAATGAAGAATATTCTTCTAGGAAAGTACATGAAAACGATAATTTAGCTTTGCGCGATGGGCTCACTAACACACCGATTACACGATACACCCCGGATTTTTCATCGTGCGCGTCAACAATAATCTGAATTTTATCTCCGCCACCTGCACTCTGAGGTTCTGTATACACTCCTTTTAAGTCAGGCGGTATGCTGTCAAAATCGGAGTTAACAACATTTAATCCAGCTTGAAGCAACATCCGCACATTGGAATCATATGTTTTTGTATTGCGCACAATATCAGTGAGTTTCATATATTTAATTGTCCAGATTCCTGCTTCGGCTTGAGGCGGCAATGTAATATATCCAACAAATTTTCCATCATTCCGCAACACCCCGCAATGAAAGGTTATTTCTCCGGTTGCTGAAGGATTCTGTATAACACCAAAAATCGAATCTATACCGGATAAATTATCCACCGCTTGAGCAACTATTGTTACTTTATTTCCCGGTTGAGCTTCCTCCGGTTCAAACTCTACAGAAAGCAATTCAGGCGGTTCCGCATCGGAATATTCCGGCTGATTAGACAAATTTTTTACTGTATCGTCTTTTTGCTGTGCAATGATTTCTGATTCCGGCGAATCAACAGATTGAGCAGTAGGCATATTGTCTCCTTCAGTAACCGATTGCGCACCATTCGTTTGCGGCAATGCTCGCCTGATAGGAGGCTCAATGGCTCTTACCGGCTCATGTTCATCTCTTTGTACAGGTGATGAAGGATATTCAATTCCTTTTTCAGCATAGTATTTTTTGAGTTGTTCATCGGCGGTTAAAATCCTTCCGTTTTTTCTAATCGACTCTTCATTTTGTTGGCGAACAAGAACGGATTCATTATTCTTTTGTGGTTGAGGAGCGCGTTCGCGCTTAACCATTTGCTGATTTTCAGGAGTCACGTTCTCTGTGGTTTCGGTATCATCTTTTTTTTGACAGCCGGTTCCGATAACAAGCAATGCTCCCAATAAAATTACATTACGAAAATAAATGATCATGATTTACCTCGAGGGTGAAATTGCTCATGAATGAGTTTCAACCGTTTTCTATCAACATGTGTATAAATCTGGGTCGTGGAAATGTCGGAATGCCCGAGCATTTCTTGGACAGACCGCAAATCAGCGCCGTTTTCTAATAAGTGCGTCGCAAAAGAATGCCGGAATACATGAGGATGTGTTTTTTGTTCCAAATTGACTTCCCCTGCACGTTTCTTAATGCCATACCAAATACCAACCCGCGACATTTTTTTCCCCGATGGATTTACAAATACGTAACTTTCCCTATTATAAGGGTATTTTTTAGCCCGCATCGATAAATATTTTTTAATACGTTTAATTGCATATTTACCAAGAGGAACATACCGTTCCTTTTCTCCTTTTCCCACACATTTAAGCAAACCGCTATCAAAATCTATATCTTTCAGTTTCAAGTTAATGAGTTCTGTAACGCGCAATCCTGTGGAATATAAAAACTCTATAACCGCCTGATCTCTGAGTTGATTTATTTTGCGCACCTCACTTGATATCATCGAATCAATTTCGGATAAATCAAGGTTTTTGGGCAATGGTTTCCATAACCGCGGAGCATCAATAGCGTGCGCCGGATTAAATGATATCATTTTTTGAGTTGCCAAGTATTTATATATCATTTTTATCGAAATAAGTAACCGAGATAACGAAGACGGTTTCAGCCCTTTGCGTTTTTCACCCAACAAAAACGCGACAACATGTTCCGATTGTACCTTATCTAAAGATTCTATGTTCTGCTCTAAACAAAAAATAAAAAATTTCTGAAGATCGCGCTTATAAGCAAGAATTGTATTTTCCGATAAAGATTTTTGAACATAAAGATAATTTAAAAACTGAGACAAAACCAAATTATTATTCATTGAGCATCTCGATAAATTGTTCTTCCGTAAGAATAGGAACGCCGAATTCTCGTGCTTTATCAATTTTTGAACCCGCTTTTTCCCCTGCTACAATAAGATGTGTGGATTTACTAACCGCTGAAGACACATATCCTCCTCGTTCGCGAATATGTTTTGCGGCTTCTTCGCGTGTAAAATTCTGCAATGTTCCCGTCAATACAACTGTTTTCTTAAAGAAAAGGTTGCCATGCACAATTATAGAACTTTCATGCAATGAAATAAAATTCACTTCGGCTTTTCTCAATTTTTCAACAATAATCCGATTTTTCACATCTCTGAAATGAGCTGTTATACTTTGAGCCACAATCCGGCCGACGTCAGGAACATTCACAAGTTCTTCTTCAGCGGCTTCCATGAGAGCATCCAATGTTTTAAACTGTATAGCTAATGATTCGGCAGACCGTAATCCTACATGGCGAATTCCTAACCCATGAATAAGTCGGGCAAGGTCATTTTTTTTGCTTCTGTCTATACTCGCAAGCAGGTTTTCTGCAGACTTTTTTCCCGTTTTTTCTAATTTAATGAGGTTATCGAAGGTGAGAAAATATAAATCAGCAATATCATCAACCAAACCGGCATCAACACATTGGGCAATTAAACTAACCCCTAACCCGTCAATGTCCATTGCTGTGCGAGACGCAAAATGCTCGATTTGCCGTTTAATCTGAAGCGCACAGCGATCGGTTGCCGCACAACGGAGGGCAACTTCTCCTTCTGTCTGTATTATCGGATTTCCGCAAGGGCATTGAGCAGGAAACACATATTTTTTTTGCGTGCCATCACGTTCGGAGGTAATCACTTTAACCACTTTAGGAATAACATCGCCTCCTTTTTCTACAAGTACTGTATCGCCCACACGGATATCTTTTTTCTCTATTTCATCCTTATTATAGAGTGACGCTCTGCTTACCGTTGAACCGGCAATTAACACTGGCAAGAGTTCTGCGACAGGAGTAATAATCCCTGTTCTGCCGATTTGTAAAGTAATAGCGATAATTTTTGTTGTCATCTGTTCAGCAGGAAATTTATATGCAATTGCCCATCGCGGCGATTTTGTGGTAGCTCCTAATCGGCTCTGCAATCCGAACTGGTTAACTTTAATAACCATACCATCAATATCGAAAGGCAGTGTTTTACGCAATCCTAAACCAGTCTCGCATGCTTTCATAAGTTCAGGAAAAGAAGGACAGAGAAATAAAGGGTTATTTATGACAAATCCGAATTTTTTTAAACGCATCATTGCATCATAATGCGACGCCACACCAAGCGGACGATAATCGGCAACACTATGTATTATTAAGTCAAGTTTTCGTCGGGCAACTTCGTTTGAATCAAGGAGCTTAAGAGTTCCTGCTGTTGAATTTCTCGGATTGGCGAAAAGCGGTTCGTCAATGGCTTGCCGCTCTTTATTTATTGCATCAAAATGTTTTCGAGTAAGGTACGCCTCGCCGCGCAATGTCAACTTTTCAGGAAACCCTTGAACAGTGACAACTTGAGGAAGCGACTGTATGGTTTTGATATTTTGAGTGATATCATCGCCTTGCCGCCCATCTCCACGGCTGAGAGCCCTTATCAAACGGCCTTTTTCATAAAGAAGCGATACTGCAACACCATCTATTTTTAATTCCGCAGTATATTCTATATTTTCAATTGCCAATTCCCGCTTGACCTTGGTATCAAATGCCCGAAGCTCCTGTTCCGAATAGGTGTTGTCTATGCTCAACATGGGAAATTCGTGAACAAACGTTTGAAATTTTTCTGAATACTCATCAGCAACAGCGCCCACCGATACGTCCTCAGAACTTTTCCTTGATAATACATTCTTTTTTCCTGTTCCAACTTTTTGAGTGGGAGAATCGGAAGTTATAAATTGAGGGTATGCATTTTCGAGCGAAATGAGTTCTTTCATCAGTGTATCATATTCATAATCCGATATTTCAGGGTCTGCGTCCTCGTAATATTTCGTATTATGATGAAGTATACTTTGTCTTAATGCGTTAATTCGTTCTTGGACTTCAAAAAGATCGAATTGTTTATCGTCCATTGAGATACCTGCGAAAAATAACCGCACTGTTATGCCCGCCAAATCCAAATGATTGAGACAGCGTAACGTCTACAGTTTTTTCACGTGGGTGAAAGGGTACGTAATCAAGGTCGCACCGTTTATCAAGATCGGGATAAAATCGATCTGAATAGTTTATATCGGGGTTTTCAAGATTGCGTGTAGGATGAATTTTATTATGCAGAATTGTCAGGATACATACAATTGCCTCAATACTTCCTGATGCTCCAATAGAATGCCCCAACATTGATTTCGTAGAATTCACCGGAATTTTATATGCATAATCTCCGAATACTTTCTTTATGATAAAACTTTCGTTAGGGTCATTTAGAGGAGTAGATGTGCCGTGCGCATTGATATACCCTACTTCTTCGCGAGATACGCCAGCGGTTTCTAATGCAGTAGCAATCATTGTTGAAGCTGATTCGCCTTGCGGGTCAGGAATAGTTATGTGAAATGCATCGCTTGACATCCCTCCCCCTGCAAACTCGGAGTGAATGCGAGCGCCGCGTTTTTTTGCATGCGATTCTGTTTCGAGTACCAATATACCACCACCTTCTCCCATAATAAACCCATCGCGATTGACATCAAATGGACGGCAGGCTTTGTCAGGGTCACTGTTACAGGATAACGCCTGCATAGCATCAAATCCGCCATAAACATAAGGAGTGATACATGCTTCTGCACCGCCGGCAACAACTATATCGACAACGCCGGCTCGGAGAAGATGGTAAGCATTCATCAAAGCATGCGTACCGGAAGCACATGCTGTAGAGACAACATAGCTCGGCCCTTTTAAATTAAACTTATCTGTCACCAAAGCGGCAACACTGTTGGTCGGTATAAACGGCAGTGCAAAAGGGCTTAATTTTCGCGGCCCCTTGTTTTCAACAAGGTTAATATGCCATTTCTCTGAAATATCCATGTTATGCACGCCAACACCAAGAACAACTGCACAACGGAAACGATCAATATTCTGTACTTCGTATATGATTTTACCTGATTGAGTCTTAATTAAATTAAATGCAAACCCTGCATCTTCCAACGCTTTTTTTGCCGCAACCAAACCGAAATTAGTTACTCGTCCATTTCGCTTGAGGCCTTTATCTGCTTCGAAATAGTTATTGACATCAAACCCTTCTATCATTGCACTTGTTTTCGCTGAATATTGTTCCATTTCGAACCCGGGAAAATCAACTTTTTTGATAGCGCTTTTACCGGCAAGAAGAGATTTCCACATATCTTCGTAAGTGTCGCCTAATCCGGTCAGGACACCTAATCCGGTGACAACTACTTTTTCATTTTGTGCCATGTATTACTCCATATAACATTTAGAGCGGTTTCAACGAAAAATTATTGAAAGAAATGTCGTGATACAAAGTACCAGAATAAAAATCAAAATGTCAATTATATTTGTTTCTGAAGATATGCTTAGCCGTCAATGCAAAACAGACTGCCCCGCAAAAATCGGCAATGAGATCAAATACGCTTGCATCACGGGTTGGTACATATATTTGATGTACTTCGTCGGAAATACTGTATAGAAGAGTAAAAAACACTGCACATAAAAAAACATTCCATCGTTTTTCGAATACCGCCTTGCGCACCATTGCATAAAAAAACAAAAAAGACAGAATACCAAATTCAATAAAATGAACTATTTTATCGGAGAAAATAGGAAAAGACTCATCCCCGCTCATCTGTTGTGACGAACCGATGAAAATCAAAATCATCCACACAACCGGATATAACCATGGATTCATTTTGTGAAGCGTCTTCATTTACCTAATTGTAACCGTGTTGCTAGAATTTTAGGCAGTCCAGATTTAACAATTTTCTTCTGCGCAGTAGCAATATCATATTCAATCCGTTCAAAGGTTACCAACCTAAGCTCACTGTCGTAAATCACATAACTTGCTCGCGGATCGCCGTCTCTCGGTTGCCCTACGCTTCCAACGTTGATTATAGTTTTTTGCTGAATAGTCATTTCGTTCAGAAAATCAAACAATGCTTTACTATTATATTGTTCCTGAAACATACATGGAACATGAGAATGCCCAATAAAACAAATAAGATTATCGAAGAGTTTAAGGTTTACTTCAGCGTCAAAATCATTGAGTATATAACGCCATCGTTCAGGGCCGTCAAGTGTCGAATGAACAAGCGTAATATCCTCTAAGGTAATAATAAAAGGGAGATGCGATAAAAATGATTTATGTTTCTTTGAGAGTTTTGAAGCAGTCCATTCAACTGCCGCTTTGGCATACGGGTTAAAAAAAGATATGTCAGTCAACCCGATCGCCGCATGGTCGTGATTTCCCACAACACAGAGAGCGTCCAGATCGATAATCTGTTTAACACATTCAGCAGGGTTAGCCCCATACCCCACTATATCGCCAAGACAAATATACCGATCAATCTCTTTTTTTCCACAGTCACCGAGAACGGCAAGAAGCGCCTCAAGATTTCCGTGAATATCCGAAATAATTGCGTATCTCATAATAATATTACTCGTTCTCTCGTTTTTAGATACGATACAATTAAGTATATCGTCTCGAATGCCATTCACTGTACTAAAAAATGTTTATATCAGTACATGAACAGTACACGTTGTCTTAATAATCGATAGCAAATGCTGTAAATATTCCCTTGTACGGAAGCCATTCTTCATATATATCTACAATATAAGGAGCAAGACGGCTTTTTCCGATTGCTGAGCGAAAAGCAATTAAGTCTCTCTCTTCCCCTTCGGCGCACACCTCAACGGAACCATTTTTGAGATTTTTCACATATCCTGCAACTTGAAAATCTTGAGCAATCGACCGCACAGAATATCGAAACCCGACACCTTGTACTCTGCCTAAAAAATGCATCATCAAGCATGCCAATTGACATTCGTTTTTCATGAGATTAGTGTTTGGTTAAGAAACTTTGAAATTTGAAAATGGTCGGGGCGAGAGGATTCGAACCTCCGGCCTCATCGTCCCGAACGATGCGCGCTAACCGGGCTGCGCTACGCCCCGACTTTTTTTAGTGTAGCATAAATTTCATTAGTATAACACCAACTATCAATAATACAACAAATAATATCGAGAGCAGATTAAAATATTTTTCTATAAATACTTTAATATGTTCGCCAAAAAAATAGATCAATATGCCAAGCGCCATAAAGCGTGCCGCTCTGCCCAATACAGAGGCAAGAACAAACTGCCCGAATAAACTTTCGCTTGCACCGGCGGCTATGGTAAATATCTTGTAAGGTATAGGTGTTAGAGCGGCTATGAGAACTGCCCAAAAACTATTTTCGCGAAACAATTCGATCAATTGGTGAAAAAGAGCTTCTTTTTGATAAAACTTTATAATCGGCCACCCTATCACCTCCATTAACGCAACACCGATGTAATAACCAAGTATCCCTCCGAGAACCGAAGCAACGGTCGTTACAAATGCATAGAATACGGCCTTACTTCTTCGAGAAACTGACAACGCAATAAGAAGAACATCCGGCGGAATTGGAAAAAAAGACGATTCGGAAAATGAATTCAATATCAATGCCGGAGTAGCATACGGAGTATGCGCCCAATGCAATACCCAATCATATAATTTGCGGAATACTTTCATTGTATTTTACCTTTGTTTATTTAAACATTAACCTAAAAACCAATGAAAAAAAGCGAATACCGTCTCGGAAAGGGCGGATATTACTTTTTCTCTCACCATATATTGTTTGTATAGAAACCGAACTAATAGTATATCCTGCCCGAGAAGCTTTTACCAATATTTCTGATTCCGAATCGTAATTATGAGTTGTCATAATAACATCAGAAAATACTTTTGTCGCCGCCATACGGTATCCGCACTGCGTATCATATATTTTTTGTCCGGCGAGAATTGATATTACCCATGAAGTAAATTTATTAGTCAAATAACGCAAGATAGGCATCTCATGCGTATCATCCATTCTATTTCCTACGATGATGTCTGCGCCGGTTGTTTTAATCGTCTCAATAAATTTAGGAATATCATCAGGTGAGTGCTGTCCGTCACCATCCATAGTTAAAACGTACTGAAAACCGTTATCGCGCGCGTACCGATATCCATCTTCAAGCGCCGCACCTTTGCCTCGATTATAGGTATGTTCAATACACAACGCTCCCGCTTTTTTTACGTGCTCTACTGTCGCATCTTGCGAACCATCGTCAATAACGACTATATTATCAGTATACCTTTTGATTGATGCAATAAGCGCCGCAATGTTTTTTTCTTCGTTATAGGCAGGGATAATAACACAAAAGAATAAATCATTATGACAGTCTTTTGCATTACTCATGTACGGATATTTCCAATTCTCTTACAATATTCTCAATCGCACTGAAGAGGTTTTCGGGCAATACTTTAAATGTTTCGCCGTCTATTCTTTTTTTAATCTCTATCAAGCCTTCCGCACTCAGTGATTTTCCTATAACAATTTTTATCGGTATCCCGAGCAAATCAGCATCTTTGAACTTCACTCCCGGCCGAATGTCACGGTCATCTAATAGAACATCATAATGAAGCGCGCTTAATTCTGCATAAATTTTTTCAGCATATTGGATGCTTGCGTGATCATCGCTATTCAATGGCAAAACAATGATATGATACGGAGCAATGGAATACGGCCATATGATACCGTCTTTGTCATGCGACTGTTCTATCGCGGCGGCAACAGTGCGCGTAACACCGATACCATAACATCCCATAACAAAAGGTTTCTCCGAACCGTCTTCATCATCGAATGCGGCATGCAGTGCGGAACTGTATTTTGTGCCCAGCTGAAAAACTTGCCCTACTTCAATGCCGCGGCACGATTTAAGTTCGTCATCAGAACTAATGCACAGATCGCCTGCTTTAGAAATATGCGCATCGATATACTCTCTTACGGTGAAATCTTTATCCGGATGGACGTTTTTAAAGTGATAATCTGTTTCGTTAGCTCCGGTAATACCGACTTCCATACCTTTAAGCGACACATCGGCATAAATGGGAATTGACAAACCTACCGGCCCTGCAAACCCGACATCTGCATGTGTGGCGGTGCGAATGCTTTGTTCATCAGCAAGCTCAACAAAAGGGGTTTTAAAATGCCGCTGTAATTTTGATTCGTTTATTTCGCGGTCACCTCGTATCAACACAGCAATTATACTATTGGCGACCTTATAGATAAGCGTTTTTATCAAACAGTGAGTTTCAACTTTAAAAAAACCAGCGACTTCTTCAACGGTTTTAATTCCCGGCGTATATATTTTTTCTAACGAGCCGCCCTCTTTCAAAGAATTATTTTTAATAGGCTGTATTCGCCCTGAAGCATATTCGGAACTTGCCGCATAATCACTGGAATAAAGTATCTCCGACTCGCCCGCATCAGCCAAGACATGAAACTCATGGGTTTTATCGCCGCCAATTGCTCCTGAATCGGCGAGCACCGGTTTAAAATGCAGACCGCATCGTTTGAATATTCGTGTGTATGTTTCAAACATTAGTTTATAACATTTTTCTAATGATGCAGTGTCGCGATGAAAACTATACGCATCTTTCATGACAAATTCACGTGCGCGCATGACGCCAAACCGCGGACGAATCTCATCGCGGAATTTCGTCTGGATTTGATACAAATTTACCGGAAGCTGGCGATAAGAGCGTATTTCAGAACGAACTAACGCTGTAATAATTTCTTCATGTGTCGGCCCTAATGCAAAATCGCGGTCATGACGGTCTTTGAACCGCATCAATTCTTTTCCGTAAACATCCCATCTTCCGCTTTCCTGCCATAATTCCGCAGGGCTCAAAATAGGCATAAGGAGTTCTTGAGCGCCGGCGCGATTCATTTCTTCGCGAATAATCTGTTCAACTTTGCGAATAACCTTAAGGCCGAGAGGCAAATAGGTGTACACACCAGCACCGAGTTTACGCATCATTCCTGCTCGAATCATCAATTTATGGCTAATGATTTCAGCATCAGACGGTGTTTCTTTGACTGTTGGAATAAGCGCTTCAGAAAGCCTCATATGACTAATTCTTTGCTCCTACAGTTGACGTTTCTTTATTTGATTTCATTGCCTGTTCTTTTTCAGCAATAATTTTTTTGCCCTCTTCGACAAGGCGGTCAATAACTTGGTCTTCAGGTATCCGATCGATTATCTCGCCATTTTTAAAAAGCAACCCTTTTCCATAGGTACCCATTACGCCAATATCAGCATCTCCAGCTTCGCCCGGCCCATTGACTTCACAGCCCATTACTGCTACTTTAAGATCGCCTTTTACACCTTCGAATGCTTTTTCAACTTTTTTGGCAAGCGATATAACGTCAATTTTAACCCGTCCGCACGTTGGGCAACTTATGATTTCCGGAAAATCTCTGCGAATACCCAAAGCCTGCAGTATCGTCCTGCCCGCTTTAACTTCCAAAACCGGATCGTCGGAAAGAGAAATGCGGATTGTATCGCCAATTCCTTCCTGTAAAAGAGTCCCAATCCCAATGGCAGATTTGATAGAACCTTGAAATGCAGGGCCTGCTTCCGTTACCCCAAGATGAAACGGATATTCACACCGTGATGCCATAATACGATGCGCATTGATCATCGTTAACACATCCGATGACTTTAAGGAAATGACAATATCGGTAAAATCAAGTTCTTCGAGAATTCTGATATGAGTAAATGCGCCGTTTACCATTGCATGCGCAAATTGTTCTTCGATAGGCAATGTTAAATCAACGCCTTTCATCCATGATTCCTGCAAACCGCCTTGATTAACCCCGACTCGGATAGGAATTTTTCGTTCTTTTGCCGCCTGAACAGCTTTTTTAACATGCTCTTCCTTTTTAATGTTGCCGGGATTTAACCGCAGAGCATGTACGCCGGCTTGAACCGAAAGCAATGCCAACGTATGGTCAAAATGAATATCAGCTACAATAGGAATTGTGGTTTGCCTTAAAATTTCCGGCAACGCTTCTGCCGCCTTTTTATCGGGAACCGCCAAGCGAACAATGTCGCAACCAGCTGTTTCCAAGCGGCTTATTTGAGCGACTGTTTCATCAATATCATCGGTGCGAGTAGTGGTCATTGACTGAACAGATATGACAGAATCACCACCAACGGCAACATTTCCATAGAACACTTTTTTTGTTTTACGTCGGTTAATCATTGGATTATACACCTCATTTTCCAATTAGCCTGTGCACAATATCGTTATAAAAAGTATACACTATTAACAACATCAAAAGCGCAAAACCTATTTTTTGACAGATAAGCACGACTCGTTCATTAAGCGGTTTACGCCGTATACCCTCAATGGTAAGAAACAACACGTGCCCGCCATCAAGTACGGGAATCGGCAACATATTGATAATGCTCAAGTTAACACTCAGGAATGCAATAAGCGATAACAACATAACAAATCCGCTTTTTGCAAAGTCCGTCGTAATTTTATATATGCCGACCGGTCCCGCAAGTTCACGCGGGCTGATTTTCCCAAGCGCTAAATAATATAAAGCCGCAAACAGCTCAAACCCTGAACTGAACGTCCGTTGAGTCCCTTTCCATACCGCAGTATGCAGAGGATATTTTTCCAGAACGGTTGTTTGAGCGGGTTCAAAAAGAACTCCTATTTTATTGCCCTGCTGAACCTTCGCAGAGATTATATAATCAAATGTGCTTTTTTTGAAAAGCTTTTTTGTATCGCGCTGTAACGCAATAACAACTTCTTGATTAACGCGTGTAGTAAGATATTCTGTTATATCTTGATCAGAATTAAAAAAATTGGAATCAATAGAAAGAATCCTATCATTCAACTGGAGATCGGGAAAAACTTTCGGATCAAAACCGACAATAACACCTTGATAAAACTCAAGATTTTTGATGACACCAATTTTTTCTGCCAAAATATTTTCAATTCTTTTGTGTGTTCCGTCACGAATGATGTCGATAGACATCGTTGGCTCAGAGGCAAACCTAATTTCGTTCACAACAGTATGGAAAGAAACTTTTTTACCATTGACAGCAACTATAGTATCATTAAGAAGCATGCCTTTTTTTTCTGCGGGCGAACCGATAATAACGTCTTTAACCTGAGTTTGAATATACGGCATAATACCGATACCCGGGTTTGTCCGTTCGTTAAAATATGCTGGTGTCACTTGTGCGTGAATGATATCGCCGTTTCTTTTAATTTTTAAATCAAGTTGTTCATTGATATTGAACAACGTTACACGAGTAATCTGGCGCCATTCGGAAATGTCTTTTCCATTAATCGAAAGAATTTCATCGCCGATTTGCAGGCCGCTTGCCTGAGCCGGAGAATTATCCACCACATCGCCAATAACAGTTGACTTTAAATACGCTGGAACATGCATTCCGACATAAAAAACAACGATAAACAGCACCAGCCCTAGAATAAAATTCATCAATGGGCCGGCAAGTACCACTGCTAACCTTTGCAGTACTGTTTTATTATAAAATTTTTGGTCTTCCGGTACTTGAACCGCATAATCAGGGTCAGATTCACTATCCTGTTCGGATGTCGGAACATCCTCCTGTCCTGCCATCTTAACATATCCCCCAAACGGAATGAGCGAAAAACAATAATCCGTTTCCTTTGTTTTCCATCCGATAAGCCTTTTTCCAAATCCAATGGAAAACCGAAACACATAAATGCCCACATGTTTTGCTACAACAAAATGACCCAATTCATGAATAAAAATCAAGATGCCGAGAATAATAATAAATCTCATCAGATTAAGTATAAGTTCCATTAAATTTCTCCATAAATACGGTATTATTGCAAATTATACCTTTTGTTTTACACACTGCCTTGCCCAAGAATCAACATCCTCTAATATTGAGTAATCAAGAGATGGCTGTACTGTATGACGGCTCATAACGTGCTCTATTATTTTCGGAATATCGACAAATGATATCTTCCCATTAAGAAAAAGTTCGACAGCGCATTCATTGGCGGCATTAAGCACAGCAGGCATTGTCTTTCCTTGTTCCGCGGCATAATATGCCAACTTAAGACAAGGAAACTTTATCATATCAGGCCTTAAAAAACGAAGTTTTCCTAATTGAGTAAAATCGATAGCATGTTGGGTAAACCCATTTCTTCGCTCAGGGTAAGTCAAAATATATTGAATAGGAATTGACATATCAGGAATGTTCATTTGCGCTAAATAGGAACCATCAACAAATTCAACCATAGAATGAATAATACTTTCCGGATGAATAATCACTTCAATATTGCGTAACTCTATTCCGAAAAGCCACTGTGCCTCTATGACTTCTAATCCTTTATTCATTAACGTAGCTGAATCAATAGATATTTTTTTTCCCATATTCCAGTTAGGGTGCGCAAGAGCTTGCTGTACAGTCACAGCCGCAAATGTATCGTTTTCAAAATGAAGAAACGGTCCACCGGAAGCAGTAAGATGAAGCCGTTTAACCCATGTATTCTTCTGCCCGTTTAAACATTGAAAAATCGCATTATGTTCGCTGTCCAACGGATAAATCTGTACATTTTTTTCACGCGCAGTACGAATAATAAGTTCGCCGGCAACAACAAGGCTTTCTTTGTTTGCAAGAGCAATGTTAATTCCTTTTTTTACAGCGGCAAGCGTGGGATAAAGCCCTGCAAAACCTACTATAGCGGAAACAAGCAAGTCTGTTTCCTCAAAAGTTGCAACGGCTTCAATACCATCGCGGCCAGCGGTAACATCTATACTTTTAGGCAATGCAGACCGAACAGCGGCATATTTATTTTTATCCCCAACAGCAACAATCTTAGGATGATATTTTAGTGCCTGTGCAATCAATAAATCAGCATTCGAATGAGCGGATAGCCCAACAACTGAAAATTCACCGGGAAATTTATCAATTACCCCTAATGTAGTGATTCCTATTGAACCCGTTGAACCGATAATTGATATCCTTTTCATAGTGCCCCGACAAAATACCGAATGTAATAGTACATTAAAGGCGCATTGAAAAGAACACTGTCAAGCAAATCGAGCACACCCCCCATTCCGGGAATATATGATCCTGAATCTTTGACTTGAGCGTTTCTTTTAAGCATAGACTCTCCAAGGTCTCCAAACTGTGCAAATAAACCGATTATAAATCCAAGGATTACTGCATCATCAACCATTTTCTGAGGAACAGGTGTAATGCGTGTAACAATATATGCCACAATGATCGACCCTAAAATACCCGCAACAGACCCTTCTATAGTTTTTCCCGGACTGATTCGTTCTGTTAATTTGTGTTTTCCAAATCGTTTACCGATAACATAGGCAAAAATATCCCCGCTCTTAGCAATCAGCAATAGATTTGCAACAATCCAACTGCCATTCGGTTCTTCCAAATACGTAATTCTCACCAGATACGAAAACAACCACACGACATATAATATACCGGTTACGGTAGTGCATATTCCAAGAATTGAAAATCGAACGTCTTGCTTAAAGAGAAGTTGTATAAGAAATATAGTTATTAGAATAAAGACCGTACCAAGTGTTATTATTTCTTCGCCGGTCTGATTATAGAAATACCGATAAAACAAAACTGCATGTAAAATAAAACCGGTAATCAATCCCCATGCTTTAAGCAATTTGCTCCCTCTTCTGTTCGTTATCTGCATAAAATCATAAAGACCGCCCAAAACAAGTATGCTCGTAAATAAAAATGCCATAATTGCCAATGGCCCTTTACTAAAAACAATGACAGAAATCAACCCGATAATGATAATGAATGAACTTAAAAGTCTATGTACAAACACTTTGTGTTACACCTTTCCGTACCGTCGTTCACGTTTTTGATAGTCTTTTATCGCTTCAAGCAAATGCTCTTTTCGAAAATCCGGCCATAATACCGGCGTTATGGATAATTCTGAATACGATATTTGCCAAAGCAAAAAATTGCTTATTCTCATTTCACCACTCGTACGTATCAATAAATCAGGATCAGGCATATCCTTAGTATACAAAAATTGAGAAAAAACAGATTCTGTAATTGAATACGGGGGTAAATCACCGCATTGTACAGACTTCGCCAATTCCCGAACTGCCATAACAATTTCGCTTCTGCCGCTATAATTTAATGCGAGAGTAAGTGTTAATCCGGTATGTGACTTTGTGCCATCGATGGTTTTCTCAATTATCTCCTGAACTGAATACGGCAAACCTTCTATAGCGCCAATAACGTTAAAACGTATGTTGTTTTCATAAAATACATTACTTTGCTGTTTCAGATACCGTTCGAGAAGTTTCATAAGTTGATTTACTTCTAATTTAGGGCGCGCCCAATTCTCGGTAGAAAAAGCAAATAATGTAAGATAGCGAATACCAAGTTCTCCGCATGTTTTCAACACTTCACGTATTGATTCGGCTCCAGCTTGATGCCCTTTAATACGAGAATATCCCCGCTGTTTTGCCCAACGCCCATTGCCATCCATAATTATAGCAATATGCACAGGCATATTACAGGTTGGCTTTTTTGATTTAAAACCTTCTTTTTTCATGTAACGCTTTATGCATCTAAAATGATTGTTTCTTCTCTTTTGGGGCCAACAGATAAGATTTTCAAACGGACACCCGTTAAGTCTAGGAGTCTTTGAATATATGCCTTTGCTTTTTTAGGCAATTCTTCATACGAGCGAATATGTGAAGTGGGAGTCTGCCATCCTGATAATTCTTCATATATCGGTTCACACTGAGTAATAACTTCTGCATCGCCGGGAAACGCTTCGATTGTTGTTCCTTTATATTTGTATGCTGTGCATATCTTTATGGTTTTCAGGCCATCTAAAACATCAAGTTTGGTGATGGCAATCGAATCGAGCCGATTTATTAAAACTGAATAGCGCATAAGGACAGCATCAAACCAGCCGCACCGGCGCGGCCTTCCTGTTGTAGCTCCGTATTCTTTGGCTTCCTGACGAAACCATTCTGCAAAATCACCGAAAAATTCTGTGGGAAACGGACCTTCGCCGACTCGAGTGGAATATGCTTTTGTAACACCGATAACTTCATCGATACATGACGGCGCAACCCCCGTTCCGATGCATGCTCCGCCAGCTGTCGGATTAGAAGAAGTCACATAAGGATATGTGCCGAAATCCACATCAAGCATTGTTCCTTGTGCACCTTCAAAAAGAACATTTTTCCCTTTTAAAATTGCTTCGTTTAATATAAGCGGAACATTTTTTACATATTGACTGAGGCGTTCGGCATATTCGCAATATTCGTTAAAAAGTTTATCTACCGATAAAGGAGAAACATTATACACACTTTTTAAAATAGTATTTTTTTCTTCAAGATTATGTTGCAGTTTTTCACGAAAAATACTCTTATTCATCAGGTCGATCATCCGGATACCGGTACGTGCTACTTTATCGGCGTATGCCGGTCCAATTCCTCTTTTTGTGGTACCGATTTTTTTTGAACCCTTTTTGTCTTCCCGCAGTTCGTCCAAAAGTTGGTGGTAAGGGAAAATGACGTGAGCATGAGTACTGACAATCAACCGTCCTGCCACTTTAATCTTTTGATTTTCTAACAGTTCTATTTCCTTGAGTAAAGCGGCTGGGTCTATTACTACGCCATTGCCTATTACTGCAACGGCATTTTCCCGTAGAATACCTGAAGGAATGAGATGGAGAATAAATTGTTCGGAACCAATTTCAACAGTATGACCTGCGTTATGCCCTCCTTGAAATCGAGCGACATAATCAGCGTTTTCGGTAAGAATATCTACTATTTTGCCTTTGCCCTCATCACCGAAAAGGGCGCCGACAATAACAATATTTGGCATTGCGCACACTCCGCGTTACAATATAATTTGCTTTGCTTCAATAATTTTTTCGAGAGACCTCAGTTCAGTCAGAACATTGTCAGACACAGGCTGGTCAAGATTTATTAGAGTTAATGCAATATCGCCGGGCCGATGCCGGCCGACTGTCATATCGGCAATATTGATGCCATGTTTTCCTAATAAAACTCCCATTTCTCCAATTATCCCCGGTAAATCTTTATTGATCACATAAAGCAATGTTCCATACGGCTGGGCATTTATATAGTACCCATTGACATCAATTATGCGGGGTTCATTGCGGTTACTAAAAAATGTTCCGCTGACACTAAACGTTCCTTCGTTCGTTTCAACACTTGCGCTAATATAATCTGCATAATCGCGCACAGTATCGGATTTCGCTTGTTCTACACGTATACCGCGTTCCGTAGCAAGGTGCACTGCATTAACAATGTTGACCTGCTCAGGAAACGCTTTCTTCAAAACCCCCTCAACAAAAGCCGCAGATGGCAACGATACATCATGATTTGCCGCTTTGCCGCCAAACAAAATATTGATTTTCTGCATCCGCCCGGAAGCAATTGCAGAGAGGAATTTTCCTAGTTTTTCCGATAAGACAATATATGGTTTTAAAACTTTAAGCAATTCACTGTCCGCTGAAGGCGCATTCACCGCATTATTGATAATTCCGTGGTGCAATGCATCGACAACTTGTTTTGCAACGTCAATTGCAACTTTTTCCTGCGCTTCTGTGGTTGATGCGCCAAGATGGGGTGTCGCAATTAGTTTCGGATGGGCAATCAGCGCTGGATTCGACGGAGGTTCTGTTTCAAAAACATCCAATGCGGCTCCCGCTATTTTTCCCGATTCCAATGCGGCAAGCAAATCGTTTTCATTCACAATCCCTCCCCGCGCACAATTTATGATCCTGACACCCTTTTTCATAAGAGTTATCGATTTATTATTGATCAAATCGCGCGTATCATCCGTCAACGGAGTGTGGACAGTGATAAAATCAGCTTCTTTAAAAATTTTTTCTTTACCAGCTAACTCGACTCCAAATTTTTTTGCCATTTCCTCCGAAAGAAACGGGTCATAGGCATAAACCACCATATTAAAAGCACGAGCACGCTTAGCTACTTCAGTGCCAATACGCCCCATGCCAATAACCCCGAGGATTTTTCCATGCAATTCAACGCCCTTAAAACTTTTTCTATCCCACTCACCTTTGCGCATTGACGAAACAGCTTGAGGAATATTTCTCGATAGCGCAAGCAACATCGCAAAAGAATGTTCAGCAGTCGATATAGTGTTGCCGTCGGGAGTATTCATAACGATAATGCCGCGTTTGGTTGCGGCTTGGACATCGACATTATCCACACCAACTCCTGCCCGCCCAATTAAACGCAATGAATCAGCCGCTTCTATGACCTTTGCGGTAACGGTTGTTCCGCTTCGCACAAGGAGAGCGTCATAGCCGCGTATCTCTTTACACAGAGCTTCTTCGGACAAGCCCGTTTTCACAACAACTTCAAATCCCTTTTGAGAATTTAAAAAGGCCATTCCTGTTTCCGATAAAGGATCGCTCACCAATATCTTCATTCTACCTTACCTCAAGTAAAGATTGCTGCGCTTTTTTAACTCCGGTTCCTATTTCAAATTTATACCCTAATTCATGCATAACCATTTCAATAGCCGACATTGCAACAACGACATCAAAATCACAAGCATACCCCAGTAAGGACGCACGAAAAATTTTCCCTTTCGCATCATCTTGCCCGCCGGCAAAAGTAACTCCTTTTTCATCGCGGATTTTTTTCACAAAAGCGAGCCCATCAACTGAATCGGGAATTTTAACAGACGTTACCGTATTCGACGGAGCAGACGGCGCATACAATTTCAGTCCCAATGCCTGCACACCTGCACGAATCGCTTCAGCATGGCGAGCATGGCGTTTTAGAACATTATCCATCCCTTCATCAAGTATCATTTTCAGTACGCTGTTTAACCCGATTATTAAAGTCAATGCCGGTGTCCACGGGGTATCATCAGCCTCGTATGACTTAAGGGCTTTTTTAAGGTTAAAATAAAATTTTGGGCATGTTGATTTTTCCATTAACGCTTTGGCTTTTTCCGAAATACTCAAAAAAGCCAGTCCCGGAGGCAACATCAATGCTTTCTGCGAACCTGCTATTGCAATATCAACTCCCCAATCATCGGTTTTTAATTCATCGGCGGTTAATCCGCTTATTGCATCAACAACAAGAATTGCATTGGTCTTTCCAACAACTGATGCAAGGCTTTTTATATCATGTTTTACTCCTGTTGAGGTTTCGCATAAAGTCGCAAAAACTGCCTTTACGTCGGAGTTTGCTTTTAATAGAGCTTCCACTTTCGATGAATCAACTGCTTCACCCCAAGTAACCATTATTTCAAGTACCTGAATACCATAAGCTTTAGCAATAAGGCCAAACCTCTCGCCAAATTTTCCGCCGTTGATTGTTATCACTTTATCGCCGGGAGAAAGCATGTTTACTACAGACGCTTCCATTGCGCCTGTTCCTGAAGATGTAAGGGTTAGAACAGGGTTACTGGTCAACAAGACTCTTTTCAGATTTTGATTGGCTTCTGCCACTATATCTCTAAACCGTTTTGTTCGATGATGGAAAATGGGTTTTGCCATTTCCAATAATACATCGGGAGGAACGGGCGTTGGACCAGGAGCCATTAGAAATTCTTTTTTCACTGTTACTTCTCCTTGGATTAAACAGACATATTCGTTAGGTCAAACACAAGCTAGTATCCTATATTAGATGCGCTTTTCCTGCAATAGTTTTATGCAATTCTTTTTTCTGAATTTATTTTTTTGATTATCGGAGTTTTTTTACCCTGAACAACTGCTCTGTTAATCTGTACGCAACTGACGTCGCTACGGGATGGAATTTCATACATGATATCGAGCATTATTTGCTCCATCATAGAACGCAAAGCGCGGGCTCCGGTATTTTTTGACATCGCCATTACCGCCAATTCCTCAATTGCATCGTCGGTAAATTCCAGTTCGACACCCTCGATTTTAAACAGCTTTTTATATTGTTTGACGAGCGCATTTTTAGGTTCTGTCAAGATATTTATCATATCCTTTTTAGTCAACCCTGATAATGTCGTTATGACCGGCAACCTTCCGATAAACTCAGGAATCATACCAAACTTTAATAAATCTTCCTGCTCTACTAATCGAAGAATATCTTTCGTTTGCGATTGGCGGGTATCACGAATATTTTCTTGCTTGGATTTAAAACCAATCACTTTATGGCCTATGCGTTTATGAATAATCCTATCCAATTCGTTAAATGCACCGCCGCAAATGAAAAGAATTTTTTCCGTATTTAATTGAATATATTCCTGATGCGGATGCTTACGCCCACCTTGCGGAGGAACATTGGCAATAGTACCTTCAAGTATTTTAAGTAATGCTTGCTGTACGCCTTCACCCGAAACATCGCGCGTTATGGAAACGTTTTCTGTGCTCCGCGCAATTTTATCAATTTCGTCAATGTAAATGATTCCTAATTCAGCGCGTTTAATATCAAAGTTTGCGACTTGAAGCAACCGAAGCAAGATATTTTCAACATCTTCCCCGACATAACCAGCTTCTGTAAGAGTCGTTGCATCGGCAATACAAAATGGAACATCTAAAATTTTAGCCAGTGTTCTTGCAAGTAAAGTTTTTCCCGATCCTGTAGGGCCGACAAGCAAAATATTGCTTTTTTCTATCTCTACATCAGAAGTATTCGCATTGTCGGTTATTCTCTTGTAATGATTATGCACAGCCACAGAAATAATTTTTTTTGCTGTTTCCTGCCCAATAACATAGGCATCAAGCTTTTCTTTGATTTCTGCCGGCTTGAGAATTTTGAATTCATGACGGGTCTTTGCAACAGGTTCGTGGAGTTCTTTATCAATGATTGCTTTGCATAAATCTACGCATTCATTACAGATAAAAACACCCGGCCCAGCGATTAATTTCTTTACCTCATTCTGAGCTTTTCCGCAAAATGAGCACCTGTGCAACACAGTACGAGACCCTGAACGTTTAGTCATTAAAATACTTACTTCTTTTTGAGTTTGGCAGTTATATCGACAACATCGTCGACTAAACCGTATTTTTTTGCTTCCTCTGCCGACATGAAATAATCTCGGTCAGTATCTTTTTCTACTTGTGAAAGCGGTTTTCCAGTATGATGAGCTAAAATTTTATTGAGTTCCTCTTTTAATCTGAGGATTTCCTGAGCCTGAATACTAATGTCTGACGCAGTACCGCGCGCACCGCCCCAAGGCTGATGGATCATAATGCGCGCATGCGGCAGGGCAAACCTTTTTCCTTTGCTCCCTGCGGCCAAAAGCAACGCCCCCATACTTGCCGCTTGCCCAAGGCAATAGGTATTTACCTCACACTGCACAAATTGAAGGGTATCATAAATCGCAAGCCCCGCGGTTACAGAACCGCCCGGCGAATTTATGTATATGTTGATATCTTTTTGCGGATCGTCCATCTGAAGAAACAATAATTCCGCAACAACAATATTTGCCATATCATCTGTTATGGCATCGCCAATAAAAATGATTCGATCCTTTAATAACCGTGAATAGAGGTCATACTGACTAAAATTCCGCCCTGTTTGTTCAATGACAGTTGGAAATGGAATACCCATTCTGCTATATCTCCTCTGATGGTTCTTATTTTTCTGCTACACGAGCCTTGGAGTAGAGAAAATCGAGTACTTTATCTTCGATAATACGCTCTTGTAAACGATAGATGCCTCCCGTTTCTTCAAGATGCGCCTTAAATTTTTCATATTTAACATACAACTGCGCCGCAGTAACTCGAATATGCGCATCGAGTTCTTTTTCGGTAACCGAAATTTTTTCCTTTTCCGCAATTTCTGCAAGAACGTATGACACAGTAACACGGTCACTTGCTTGTTTTCTCAATTCTTTTTTCTGCTTTTCATCGAGCTCTTTGGCATCGTCTTCGGCTTGAGAAGCATTACGAATCAGGGCATTATATTCAGCATCAACGACAGTTTGCGGCAAATCGAACCGGTATTGATCCGCTAAATATTCTTCAATTTGTTTTGCACCGTCTCGCCTCTGCTCGACTTTTTTCTGTTCGGCCAATGCTTTTTTGATTTCTTCTACCAAATCCGCTTTAGTCTCGAACTTGCCGAGTGATTTTGCGAAATCATCAGTAACTTCCGGCAAAACTTTTTCTTTAATTTCAAGAAGCTTGATTTCAAGCGCCGCTTTCTGGTTGGCAAACTCTTTTTTCTGATAATTATCAGGCAATGTTGTCTCGACTTTCTTTACTTGATCGATTGTCATGCCGTCAAGAGCAGAAATGACATGCCCTATAGGCGATTCGCCTTTCTGCATAAACATGAGCTTTTCTTTGCCTTCTTCGATCAGTTTGCCCTTTAGATCAGTGATAGTATAATCAACCACAAGAAAATCGCCATACGCCGCCGGCCGGCCGGAAACCGCTTCAAGCACCGCTTGTTGTTCCCGAATACGGTCAAGATATGAATTGACCTCATCATCAGCCAGAGAAATTTTGTTTACTTTAACTTTGATACCTTCATAATTTTTTAGTTCAATTATGGGAGCGACTTCCAATTCAGCGGTAAAAGCCAGCGGCTGATCAGGATCGAACTTAATCGGCTCAATGCTGGGCATCCGGACAGGAATAAGTTTTTTTTCTTTAAGGGATGATTCGTAAAAGTGCGATACAACTCGTTTTTGGGTTTCGGTATACACATCGTTTTTATACCGTGATTCAAGAATTTTGCGCGGTACTTTTCCGGGGCGAAAACCGGGTATTTTTGCCGTACGGGCTATTTCAGCATAAATTTTTTCTATTTCCTGTTTGACATATTCTACAGGAACTTCAATATTCAACCGTTTTTTACAAGGCCCAATAGACTCAACCGTTACACTAGCCAAAATGTACCTCCCGCTTTGAATTGACAAAAAAGTGGAGCGAGCGATGGGATTCGAACCCACGACATCAACCTTGGCAAGGTTGCGCTCTACCCCTGAGCTACGCTCGCTCACTCAACTGAACGTTTATTATGATATATACTTATTTTATGTGCAAACAAAAAGTTTCGTTTTACCTTGAAAAACAGGTGCACATATTAGCGGATAATTTTCTGCAATGCAACCTTTTTTTACATTTTTTGTACACCGCGTTTCCGCACTGCAAGCACATTCCATCGTGATTTTCAGGTATTCAATGCGAGAGGGGGGACTCGAACCCCCACAGGTTGCCCCACTGGATCCTAAGTCCAGCGCGTCTGCCAATTCCGCCACTCTCGCATAACGGTTAGCGCATTTTATAATATGTTTGAAGCGGTTTTTCAACAGTATATTTCATTTCGCTCGAAAAAATGTATTAAAAAGTAAACCATGCTGTTTTAAGGATTGGGGGAAGAAAGTCGCTTAGATAGATAGCATAATCATAGTGCTTGTTTGAGTTATAATTAAGTGTTGTGTCACCTTAATGGTGTAAGATTGGTATTGCAGGAATAGTTCGCTTCAACAAAAGATTAACTCAATACATATTTATGATGATTTAATGTTAACGAAATACCGCCTGACCAAATTCATTAAATTCAGGTTCACCTTCAATATATATAAATATCCCGTCTTTTCTATATGTATCCTCAATATCTTTATCAAATTTCCCAGTTATTGCCAAAGACAAAGCATCTAAGATTTCTTCAGCAATTTTCTCAAAAGATGTGTGATATCTTACCTTAACCATAGTCTGATGTGGCCAATGCATTGCTAGTACCGTTCCATAAGTTTTAAATCCTGCATCATTAATTAAATATCTTAGTTGAGATACAATAGAATTTGCAATCCTGTCATTCCCTAAATATTGAAATTCAATTTCTATTTTTTTCCTGAATATTTATTCCTTATTGCACTTAATTTAGTAATTATTTTACCTTCTGTAAATCTTCAAGTGCTCTGAATTTATATTCCTGAGCTATACTAACGGCTATTATCTCCTGTCGTTACAACCTGGATACTTTTATCACCTGTTGCGCTTTGATTAATCTCCAGATACTTTATCTCCAGCATTGTAAATTCTTTAACCATTCCGGGGCTATAGTCACCTTGTGTGCGTATATAATCTTTATAAATAAACCCCAGAACGAAGAAGATTAGTCCAGAAAATAGTGAAATAAACCATGGATTTTAATAATTTTCTTTAATTTCATAAATCATTTATTCAATTTTATGATTATTAGATAGATTGATATTAGTAATATAAATTAGAAATCTTATAAACCACAACCGAAATTTAAAATTTTTTATTCCGTCCACGGACATGTTTCTGATCTTTAAACCCTTATTACTTTTGGGGAAATGACCCGCTTTTCTTTCGGTTGGTTCGGTGTGAATAATAGGCAGTAATGGAAAGTCAAACAGCTGATTGTGTAACCGTCATGCTAACGGTCATGTAACCGGATAAAAACCCTCGGTGCTCAGGCAACCGGGGACCGGGGGCATCTGGTACGAAACCCGATGGGATGATAAATTTGATTGGACTATTACACGTCGAGCCGACTAAACTCGCCCGATTTATTAAACCGCACTAATCTTCGGATGGATGGGGTATCCTTGGACGATGTGTCGAAGATTGCCGATGTATCCCCCTGCTATATTGCGGCGCCATTACGAAAAAACTGATTACTGACTTAAGGTTTCCTACTGTCTATCTACTACACCTATCTACCGCGGCGTGGCTCATGTTTTCGCATGTCAAAAGGATTGCTTGATAACTACCGCATATTTCTCCGGACCACCACCAGACTTGTTTTTGTTGCTTTTAGGTGCGTTCTCAATTCCTCTAATTAACATAACAGCTTGATAAAAAATACGCCCGGCAGGAGTCAGAACCTGCGACCTTTAGATTCGAAGTCTCACTGCTCTATCCAGCTGAGCTACGGGCGCATTGAACTACACTATCCTACTAAAACACAACCATCAGTTTACTTTACTTGAGGGGCGATTGCAACTAATGCTTTGCCTTCGGCATTGTCGGTAAATTTATCAAAGTTTTCACAAACATATCGGCAAGTTTACGTAAAGCGGCATCGTATGCGCTCTTATCTTGCCACAATGTTTTCGGTTGAGAATTGCTGAGTTGATTCCTGCCAACGCTTTGGGCATTTGCAGATTGAAAATCGGCAATGTTTCGAATTCCGCATCATTGATGGAACCTTCAAGAATATGATCGAGGATTTTACGCGTCGATTTAATGTCTATCCGTTTGCCGACTCCGTACGGTCCTCCGCCCCATCCCGTATTGACTAAATACGCTTCGGAATCATGCTCGTCCATTTTCGCTCCGAGAATTTCCGCATACTTTGTCGGATGCAGTGCAAGAAACGCCTGTCCAAAACACGCGGAAAACGTTGCTTTAGGCTCCGTAACGCCAAGTTCCGTACCGGCAACTTTTGCGGTATACCCGCTCAAATAATGGTACATCGCTTGTTCTTTGGTCAGTTTGGATACCGGAGGCAAAACGCCGACCATTTTCCCTTTGGGCAAAACGGCCCAATTTTAATTGAGCCGTCTCTACCGTCTTCACAAGAATACATTAGGGGAATAGTGCCTGTTCCGGAACCATGTGCAGTATTTATGTACATTGTTGGCGTTAAACACTATGCATTAGAAAGTATTATTTAAAAAACTAATAGCGTTGGTTTAAGACAGCGTGAGAAAACCTTAACTCCTGAATCAAACTGTAAAGCACAGGAACAATCAGCATTGTAATGATTTCTATTAACATCCCTCCAAAAGAAGGGATTGCCATAGGTACCATGATATCACTCCCTCTTCCTGTTGAAGTAAGAACGGGGATTAACGCTAAAATTGTAGTCGCTGTTGTCATCAGGCACGCATGGACACGCCGTGTTCCTGCTTTAATCACGAGTTCGCGAATTTCTGCTTTTGAACGGCATTTTTCATCTCTGAAAACTTGAACGAGATAGGTGGACATCACAACACCATCATCTGTCGCAATACCGAATAATGCGAGAAATCCTACCCATACAGCTACACTCATATTAATTGTATTTATTTGAAAAAGAGTTCTCAGCGACATTCCAAATACGCTAAAATTTAAAAACCACGGTTGAGCATACAACCATATCAATATAAAACCGCCAGACCAAGCCACAAACACTCCTGTAAATATCAAAAAGGTTGTACCGACAGATCGAAACTGAAAATATATCAACATAAAAATGATAAATAACGCTAACGGCAAAATCAGAGTGAGTGTTTTTGCAGCACGAAGCTGGTTTTCGTAGCTTCCCGCAAATGTATACGTAACTCCATGGGGTATATTGAATTCACCGTTTGCAATTTTCTCTTTGAGGTATGCTTGGCACTGTTCTACAACATCGACTTCAGCGTACCCCTCTTTTTTATCAAACACAACGTAACCGACAAGAAACGTATCTTCGCTCTTGATTACCTGAGGCCCTCGTACATAGTGAATTTGTGCCAGTTCTGTAATTGGAATTTGTCTTCCTTTAGTTCCTGGGACAAGTATTTTGCCAAAAGCTTCGATGCTATCACGCAATTCCCGATTGTAACGCACTCTCACCGGAAACCGTTCACGGCCATCAACAGTACTGGTTATTCGTTTACCGCCTATTGCAATTTCAATGACATCGTGAAATTTACGAATAGAAATACCGAACCTCGCAAGTGCCTGTCGGTCGGGTATGATTTCAATATAAGGTTTGCCGACAATTCGGTCGGCAATTACAGTTGATGCCTCAACACTCGGTACTTCTTTTAAAAAGTTTTCAATCTGAAGGGCAACGCCTTCAATTTCTTCTATACGAGATCCTTTAACTTTTACCCCCATTGGCGCGCGCATCCCACTCTGGAGCATTACAATACGAGCCGCTATGGGCTGAAGTTTCGGTGCTGATGTTGTACCGGGTATTTTAGCGGCTTTAATGATTTCATTCCAGATATCATTCGGTGAACGAATGTGTTCACGCCATTGCCGAAACGGCCTTCCTGATTTATCAGGAATCAACATACCGAATTCATCTCGTACAAATTCTCCATTTTCGAATTTAAACTTTTTGCGGCGCCCATTGTTGTCGGTAACAAATTCCGATTTGTAATTGATAACCGTTTCAATCATAGAAATCGGAGCAGGGTCAAGCGGTGTTTCAGCTCGTCCAAGTTTTCCTGCTACAGATTCTATTTCCGGTATAGCTTGAAAAGCCGTATCCTGTTTCTGTAGTATATCTATCACTTCACCGATTGATGCGTGCGTCATTGTGGTAGGCATAAATAAAAACGAACCCTCATCAAGATCGGGCATAAATTCTTTTCCGAGCCCGGGGAACCAGTGGGCAACACGTTGGATTTGCGGCGATTGTTCAACAGTATCAGGAAGCCACCCGAACGTTTTGCCAAAACCAAGCCAGATCATTGTTCCCATAATAATCAATATTACCGGAATGGAAAGAAATATCAATTTATGATTTAATGCCCATGAAAGAATCCTTGGGTAAAAATATTGAAACATCTTAAATGAGCCAAGCAGTATACCAATAAGCACCGCTACAAAAAGCAGGTTTCTAAACAACCCTCTTTCCGGTCCCAGAGGTTCCCAATAGGAACTCAACATTATCGCCACAAAACCGATTGCGATAACGCTAGCAAGATAAGGAGTCCAGCGTCTTACCCGATCAGGAATTTGTTTCTCAACCAACCGATAAATGCAAAACAACACAACGAGTACCCCACCCGCCGGTGTCAGTGTCCATGCGAGTAATATCCCTCCCAATATAAGCACTATATAGAATGCTTGTTTTAGATATTTCGCTTTAATCTTGCCGCAAAAAAAAAGATGCGCGGCAGGCGGAAGAATCGTTAAAGCAATCATGATAGAGGATATCAATGCAAATGTTTTTGTATACGCCAGTGGTTTAAACAGTTTTCCCTCTGCACCTATCATGGTAAACACGGGCAGAAAACTGACAACTGTGGTCAACACAGCTGTCACAACAGCATTACCGACTTCTGCCGACGCTCGATGTATGACTTCTAGACGAGATGCATTAGGATCGGCTTCTTCAAGATGCCTAAGGATATTTTCGCAAATAATAATTCCCATATCAACAATTGTGCCTATTGCGATAGCAATACCGGAAAGAGCAACAATATTAGCCTGAACGTTGCACAATTTCATTCCGATAAAACATAATAACACTGTCAAGGGGAGCATAGAGCAGATAAGTGCGCTACTGCTCAAATGCATGAGCATAATAAGAATAACAATGATTGTCACTAAAACTTGTTGCGATATTGCATCGTTGAGTGTCCCTAAAGTTTCATAAATCAGTCCGGTTCTATCATAGAATGGAACGATAGTAAGCTGGCTTAGTGTAAGCCACGTAGGCTGGTCGGAGCGGTTGGTTTTTCGCAGATACCCCATCCACGCGGTTTGGTTTATTGCCTCGTTTTCCCATGCTTCAAATCCATGGTTTAGAGCAAAATCATTGACTGTTTCTCTTTGAACTTTTTTAAAGTCAATAATCACTTTGGACGGCAAGGAATCTTTTGTTTCCTTGATTTTTTCTTTAACATTGCTAATGACTTTTAACGGATTATTGCCATACCGCGCTACCACCACACCGCCAACAACGGGCGCACCACCTTTGTCAAGCGCTCCACGCCTTGCGGCAGGCCCAAGTTTAACGTTAGCAACATGTTTAACCAGTACAGGAATGTCGTCATCATTGACTTTAATAACACTGTTTTCGATATCTTCAAGTGTTTTTATAAACCCGATTCCACGTATAAAATATTCCACGCTGTTTATTTCAATACTTTTTGCGCCCACATCGATATTGGCGTTTTCGACAGCGCTGTATATTTCATTTACCGTTACACCATATGCGCGCATCGCGTTGGGGTCGAGGTCTACTTGATATTCCTTTACATATCCACCGATTGAAGCAACTTCTGCAACACCTTCAGCAGAAAGTAGCCAGTACTTAGCGTACCAGTCTTGAATAGTACGCAATTCTTCCTGATCCCATCCGCCAGTAGGGTTGCCGTCAGGGTCAAGGCCTTCAAGCGTGTACCAATATACTTGTCCCAATGCTGTCGCATCCGGTCCTAATATTGGTTGTATGGCTGGTGGGAGCAGATCGGCAGGAAGGCTGTTTATCTTTTCTAAGACCCGGGATCTTGACCAATAGAACTCGATGGTTTCATCAAAAATGATATAAATTGTTGAGAATCCAAACATGGAGTAACTACGAATTGTCTTTACCCCGGGAATTCCATATAACGCAACGGTTAGCGGATAGGTAATCTGATCTTCCACATCCTGCGGTGAACGGCCCATCCATTGAGTAAATACAATTTGTTGGTTTTCACCAATATCAGGAATAGCGTCGACTGGAACCGGATAACGTTGCATACCGCTTATTTTCCAATCGAACGGGGCAACTAAGATACCTGTGAAAATTATTGCGATGGTAAAAAGAATGACTACCAGCTTATTATGCAAGCAATATCCAATCAAACGCCCGATAATGGTCTGTTGTTCAGGAATCTGAGCAGGTTGTTGGGTATTATTCATTCGGTTCGGTCTCCGCAGAAGCCGGAAAAGTTCTTTCTTCATCAATGTTCCCGCATCGCAACATGATTGCACCAAAATATGGATTGGTGATCTGAGGGGTATTTTGTAGCCAACTTGCTCCTTTGTTATCAAACGCCATGGGACAAAAAACTTTGTAGATTTTCCCCTGTAAGGGGGGAAAACGTACTATCGTTAGCGTTAGTTGATTTGATAAAACGGCAAAATATTTTCTTTGTTCCTCAATAGATTCTGCCGATAAAAGGCCGTTGAGAAAACTATTGAGCTTGTCGCGATGCCCCATCCATATCATATGAGTGTAACCTTGTAATAATGTCATATCGATTTGTTCAAGATTGTCTCTCATCATCGTTGCGTATGTTTTTGCTTGCTGTGGATTATCGCCCGCTAATGCTTGCTGTAATGAAAAGTAAGAAGTAATCACATTAGTTAATTGAGAACGAAAAACCTGATCAATATCAAACGGTTCAGAATCATTTGTTTTTTCTGAAAACATTTGAGCGGAATCTTTATGCTCCATTTTTAATAATTGCCCTGTACCGGACATCATACTTGGTTTTGCCTGAATTTGTAATTCCGCATCTAATTTGAACACACCTTTCGTAACAACACGTTCGCCTTCGTATAATCCATGTTCCACAATATAATAATTGCCGGCTTTGGGACCAAGGACAATTTCACGTCCTTCATACGTTGGTTTTTCCTGATCCGGAACCTCAACATAAACAACCGCTCGTTTTCCTGTTAGTAATGCGGCAGATACCGGTATAATCAGTGGAGCTTTCTGCTCTTCTGAATCAACGTAGCCTAATGATTCAGCACTAACCAGCGGCATACCGCATACATCGCAAATGCCCGGTTCGTCTTTAATAATTTCCGGATGCATCGGACTGATCCACTTACCTGCAAGTTCTTTGTTCATAATCTGTCCTCCATCCGCTATTTTTGAATGAACCACAGCACGTACAAACATACCGGGCTTTAAGCGCAGTGACTCGTTAGGAACGATAACTCTCACATTAGCGGTTCTGGTATCAGGATTGATAATCGGATCGACAAATGAAATAATGCCTGTGAAAATTTTACCGGGGTAAACTTCAGTTGTAAATTCTACTTTTCCACCATATCGAACCCATTGCAGATCGCTTTCGTAAGCATCGAGCTTTACCCATACTGAAGATAGATCGGCAACAGTATAAATGTTAGTTCCTGTTTGAACATACATTCCTTCTTTGACATTTTGATGAATAACAACCCCTGATATAGGGGAATTAATGGTAATATGCTCATTAGTCTGTTTTCGTTGTTCTATGTCTTGAATCTGCTGATTATTCAATCCTAACAATTCCAGCTTTTCACGTGCGGCATTGATGGTGGTTTGTGCTGTATTTTTTATTATCTCCGAGTCACTGTTTTGCAATTTTTCCGCTGTTTTGAGTGCCTGAATCAGTTCTTCTTGTGCACTCAGAAGATCGGGGCTGTATATCTTTGCCATATGATCGCCTTTGCTGACAGCGATTCCGGTATAATTCACGTACAGGCGGTCTAATCTACCGGAGACCCACGCGGAAATATACGCGACTTTTGTTTCATCATAATCCACTTTGCCTACCAGTCTAATTTTTGCGTCGATAAATCTTTTTACTACCTCGGTTGTTTCCAGTTCAATTAATTTCTTTGAGTATTCTGAAATACTTATTTGAGCACTTTGACTGCCATCGTTTGTGGTATCTTCCAATGGAATAAGATCCATAAAACATATTGGGCATTTACCGGGTTTGGGAAGTTTTATTTGAGGGTGCATCGAACATGTCCACAATGTTGTTTCCGTTTCTTTTTCCATTGTCGACTGCATTGCGTGTTCTTGTTCAGAAGGCAGTGAGAAAAAAGTAAACTGGATAATCATGCCTAAGGCAAAAGCAACCAGAGCGATAAAAAATATTTTAAGTTTCCCTTTGATAGAAGATTTTTTTATCGTCATGTATTCCTCCGCTTACTTTAATAGAATTAAAAGGGGGATATCAGTGGAATTTTGTTGATATATTATTTTGCCGGTACATCTTCCAGTATTATTCCCTCTTGTTTCATTTTTTCACTATATTTTGAGGGGTTCTTTTTTATTATATCGATACATCCCGGACAACACACATAGATTCGTTTTCCTTCAACATCAACATAATATTCCGGATTGATTTTTCCACCCATAACCGGACAAGTAGCCTGTTTATGATCATTTTCTACAGCATAAGCACTATTTCCATCCATAACAAAACATATGTCTATAACAATGAGCACTAGTATGATAGTCAATAATTGTTTAATTATTTTCATTACCTTACTCCTTTTTATTTTGTTGATTGACACAGGGCAATTCTATACCAATCAATCGTTCAATTTCAGCAAAGCGTATATTGCTGTTGGCAAGTTGCCGTTTTCCCATTAGTTGAAATTCAAGCAGTGAGCGTTCTACTTCTAATAGGTCAGCGAAGCTTATTTTATCTGTTTCAAAATCTTTAAGCGCAATATTAATTGCCTGCTGTGCTTTGGGAATCAATGTATTCATATACAACCTCAATTTTCGCTGAGCGTCTTGAAAATGATAGAGAGCAAGATCAAATTCAGCTGAAAGTTGATATTTTTGATTTCTATAAGAACTAGCACGACTTTCTTTAAGTTCGACTGTCTCTCTCTTTGCCGCGTTCAATTTTTCCCACCATATAGGTAGATTTATTGAGAACATTGCTATCATCGGATCGTCTCCGCCATCTACGTTAATACGTTCGAGACTAATCGTAAAATCCGGATAAAAATTTTTGTTAGCCAGCTCTTTATTGTAGTTTTCCATTTCTGTCAGAATTTCAATCCGTTTTAAAGAAGGGTTATTTTCAAAGATCAGTGTATTTAAGTTTGTTTCGTCCAAATCGATTATTTCATTTTGGAATGGTTCTGGCCACGGCAAAACATTAGATGGCTCCATTCCTAATAACACATATAGTTTTGATGACAACGGGACACGCAGTGTTTCTAATTCCTTAATACGTTCCTCGATTTTGCTTTGTTCTATTTGGATTTGAAGTAGATTCGTTTGTGGTAATGTACCTGATTTAACCCTGATAGATGCAACCTGTTCCATTGCCTTTAGAAGTTCTATATGTTGTTTGTTTATTTCTATCGCATGGAAAAGATATCCGTATTCGTGAAAAGTACTTTTAATATTTTCTATTAGGCGTAATCGAAGTTGCTGATATTCCTGATACACAGCTTCGGTTTCTTTCAAAGCTATTTTTTCTTTAAGGCTTAACTTTTCAAACCACGGAATTGTTTGTGAAACAGCAAATCTGTGTTCCTGCGGCCCTGTTCTGGTTTGTATTTCTTCCATGAAATATCCATATGCAATATGTGGATCGGGAAGAGATTTAGCCTGTGATACACGTTCTTTCGCGGCTTGCCATTTATGATGTGCACTTTTTAATTCCGGATTGTTCGATTCGGCAAAAGTAATTAGAGTAGGCAAATTGTATGAGGAATTAAATAAAACCGCGGGTTGTTTAACGTTACTTATCTCTTTTTGGGAAGTCGAAAATTCTATTTTATTTTGAGAAAAAACTGTTGATTGGCACACTATCAAAGAAACAAAAATAATTTGTAGCAAAAACTTCTTGCACATTAAAATAGTTTATCTCCCGTTTTTCGAATCATTATTGCGCTCCTTAAAAATTATCTTTTTATCTTGATTATTTACGAAGCTTGCCGAGAACAATTCAAGCGTTTGCAACAACGAAGAGTATACTCAAGAAGAACCATTTTATGGCGAATACAGTTTATTCGCAAGAGAAACTATATATTCTGGACAATTCATATTATGAAACTTATCATATCGTTTCAATTATATTCTTCGAAAAATTATCCGGCGCCATACAGTACACACCGTGATATTTTATCATGTAAAATTCAATCAACAAAAAAGCTCACTTTGATATCAAAGTGAGCTTCAAAAGAAGGAAAATACGCCCGGCAGGAGTCGAACCTGCGACCTTTAGATTCGAAGTCTACTGCTCTATCCAGCTGAGCTACGGGCGCATTGAACTACACTATCCTACTAAAACACAACCACCAGTTTACTTTACTTGAGGGCCGATTGCAACTAATGCTTTGCCTTCGGCATTGTCGGTAAATTTATCAAAGTTTTTCACAAACATATCGGCAAGTTTACGTAAAGCGGCATCGTATGCGCTCTTATCTTGCCACAATGTTTTCGGGTTGAGAATTGCTGAGTTGATTCCTGCCAACGCTTTGGGCATTTGCAGATTGAAAATCGGCAATGTTTCGAATTCCGCATCATTGATGGAACCTTCAAGAATATGATCGAGGATTTTACGCGTCGATTTAATGTCTATCCGTTTGCCGACTCCGTACGGTCCTCCGCCCCATCCCGTATTGACTAAATACGCTTCGGAATCATGCTCGTCCATTTTCGCTCCGAGAATTTCCGCATACTTTGTCGGATGCAGTGCAAGAAACGCCTGTCCAAAACACGCGGAAAACGTTGCTTTAGGCTCCGTAACGCCAAGTTCCGTACCGGCAACTTTTGCGGTATACCCGCTCAAATAATGGTACATCGCTTGTTCTTTGGTCAGTTTGGATACCGGAGGCAAAACGCCGAACGCATCGCAGGTTAAGAAAATTATTTTTGAAGGGTGTCCGCCTTTCGATACCGGCTTAACAATATTTTCTATATGATAAAGCGGATATGATACGCGAGTATTTTCCGTTTTTGCACCGGATGTGAAATCGATGTTCCCGTCTGCATCGACTACAAGGTTTTCTAATAATGCATCGCGCTTAATCGCATGATAAATTTCCGGTTCGTTTTCTTCAGAAAGATTGATGCATTTTGCGTAGCAACCGCCTTCGTAGTTAAAAATGCCTTCGTCGTCCCAGCCGTGTTCGTCATCGCCGATCAACGCACGTTTCGGATCGGTTGAGAGCGTCGTCTTTCCGGTTCCGGATAAACCGAAAAACAATGCTGTATCGCCGTCTTTACCCTGATTGGCAGAACAATGGAACGAACCGATTCCCTTCAGCGGAAGGAAATAATTCATCATGGTAAAAATACCTTTTTTAATTTCCCCGCCATACCATGTACCGCCAATTACGGTCATGCGCTGTTTAATATTGAATGCCGCAAAAACGGCTGAGCGCAGATTATATCGTTCAAAATCCGCACAGGACGTTTTGCATGCATTAAGAATCGTCCAATCGGGCTTAAAATTTTTAAGATCATCGCCTTCGGGACGAATAAACATATTTTTGAAAAAATGAGCCATCCACGCAACTTCAGTAACAAGACGAATATTTAGACGGGTATCAGGATTCGTACCGCAAAAACCATCCATCACATAGAGCCTTTTACCATCCAATTGAGCCACGGCTAATTGTTTGAGGTGTTCCCACGCCTCTTCTGAAAGAGGTTTATTATCGGAAGGCCCCATTTCTTTACCGGGCAATCCCCACCAAAGGTTGTCTTTTGAGGTATCTTCAACAACAAAATATTTATCTTTTGCAGACCGCCCCGTAAACCGCCCGGTATCTACCGAAACGGCCCCAGACTTAGTCAAGACAGCTTTGTCATACCCCTCCAACGCCGGGTTAGTTTCGTGTTTATATAATTCTTCATAAGAAAGATTATATAAAATTTCTTTCGGTTTAGTAATGCCGACTTTAGCAAGATTTAAGTTACTCATCTTCGATCCTTTCTTTGGCATTTTAAGCGGTTAATTTTATACTATATTATCGGAATGAATATTTATTTATATGAATTTTATAAAAACTACGATTGCGCTCAAGGTGAGTTATTGTATCCAAAATCAATTATTTTTTCAATACTTTTTCCCAACCGAAATATTGATACATGTACAAACAAGCATCACACACAGCGTTCTGTGAGTGATTTATACGGTGACCATTAACTATAATGCCCCAATGATATATCCAAATTTTATTTATAACTATTACTATGAAATAATGAGTAGGCTTGGAGATAAAAACATCTTACACACAAAAGCCGCTCACGCAATGAGCGGCTTTCGTGTTGATTTATGCTAATTGTCAAATATAAAAACGATTATCGATTACTCTGCTAAAGTAACATTAATCGCTCTTGGCCCTTTATGGGTTTTCTCGATTTCGAATTGCACCTCTTCACCCAGATTAAGGGTTTCGAAGTTCATATCAACAAGAGCGTTTTTATGAAAAAAAACATCTCTTCCTTCCTGTGTTTCAATAAAACCAAATCCTTTTTCTCGAATGATTTTTTTGATTTTCCCTTGTGCCGACATAATTCATCTCCTAAAAAAAATACTCGGTTTCATACCGAGCGTTTACGTGTTTATCAACTATCATTTACTTTTTCTCTATCTCGGATTTAAAACTTAAATGGCGGGATAAATACAAAATAAAAATAGTTATTTTTACAGTGCTTTAAATAGCATAAACAAACAGTATACATAACAAACGAAAGAAAGATATCACTAATAGAAAAAAAAATCAACGATAATCTTACTGCTTCTAAAAAAAAGTGCGCCGTGAGGGAAAGGAATGTTAAATGGAATCATATAATTTTTTGCACCTGTTAATTCTGTATCTAGCGATAGTGTGCATCACGTTCTTATTTATTAGGCGTTTTTTGCTCTGGTTTTTTCAAAATTGTTAAAATTGTTAATTTACTCAAAGAAATTAGTTTAAATCTGGAAAAACTTAATAACAATTCTCCTCATACAATATCTAACAATATTACTATTCCTAAAAAAATGAACAACTCTGATATTGATTAAAAAAAATTAAAGCGAGCGATCAATTGGGGATTTGATGAGTAATATTCAGATAAGAAAGACAATTATTAATTTAGTGTTTTCGTATTGATGTGCAAGCTATTAATAAAAGAATAATGCTTAAAGGTTCAGGTATAATTCTCTGGGCATCATTATTGAATAATAAAAATGCCCTACTGATAATAGTATCATTCCTATAATATCCTGCTCCCACAATATCTCCATAATTATTTATTCCTCTTGCCTCAGATAAAGTAAAGTTATGATATGAGGGTACAAAATCATTGAGATCAAACATTTGACCATCTTGATATATGAAAGCTCTTGGTTCTTCATTTTTATTTTGTGATTCTCCAACAATTTGACCAAAATCGTTTATGTCTTGTGCAGCACTTCTTAAGCCCCCCCCCAAAGTTCCAATATCTATCATTGTATCATTGATATATAAAAATGCACGATAATTTCCTAAGCTGTTATATGCTGTCCCGACTATATGCCCTGAGTTATTTATAGAATGTGCGTAACTTTCTGAACCGCCCAAAGTCCCAATATCTATCATGAGACCATTATCATAAATAAATGCATGAGGACCTTCACCCGATGCAAGCAATGACGTCCCTGCGATTTGACCATAGTCATTTATGTCGTCTGCGCTTCCTAAACCTCCTAAGCTTCCAATATCAATCATAAAACCGTTTTTGTATAGATATGGTCTTACTTCCCCCGTACTATCCCTTGCTCCTCCAACAATATAACCAAAACTATTAATCCCTGAAGCATGACTTGTTTGTCCCCCCAAAGTTCCAAGATTTGTAAAAACACCCTCTTTATATACATATGCTCTTGAATCATTATCGTTGTTTAGAAAAGTCCCAACAACCTGTCCTGAATTATTAATACCCGCAGCACCATATACAAATCCTCCACTTGTTCCAAAATCAACAATAACTCCTTTATCATATATAAAAGCCTTACCTGACCAACCAATAATTTGTCCTGAATCATTTATTTTATTTGCCAAAGATTGATGATGGGAATCTAAAGTTCCTAATTCATGAAAACTATAATTAAACGCATTTAATTGATCGCAATAAATCAAAAGTAATAAAAGGATTAATAATGTTTTCCTTAACATTTTTCACCTCGCAACTACCCAATTTTTTTATTTCATAATTTCTAAATAAAGATTATCATATTCCCCTAGTATCTCTCAATAATAAAATGATTATCAATGAATTACACAGAATAAATGAAATGCTTTATTTCAAATGGCAAGATTTTAACTGGCAAGAAAACAGCGTCATTGTCAGAAAAACAAAAACCGGCACTGCGCGAATAGTATACTTTAGCGTGCAAGTCCGCTCATATCTCGAACAATACGTCAAAGGCAAAATATTTAAGTGTCAGTCCCTGCCAATAAAGAAGCTGTTTAACGCAACAAAAAAAATGGCGGGAATAACAGAACCTGAAATAACATTTTACCGAATGGAACATACACTTGTAAGCAATTTATACATGCAAGGTGCGGTGCGCAGTACTATTGCTGAATTGTACGGCGTTTCGGAACAGGTGCTGTCAGAGGCCTATATTCAGATTTCTAATGCGTTCTTAAAACAAGCCGCAGCAAAGGTGCTTTTCTGAAATATTGTTACCTTATTTGTTACCATGCAAAACAGGTAATATTCATAAGTCTTTGGTTATAAAAAAAGTGCGCCGTGAGGGATTCGAACCCCCGACCGTTTGATTAAGAGTCAACTGCTCTACCGACTGAGCTAACGGCGCAAAAAAACACGTGATAGTGATATCATTCCCTATCCGCATCTGTCAATACATCTTTAAAAAGAAACATCTCTTGATAAAACAGCATACCACTTAATCAATAATTTCCAATTCAATAGCTGAATATAATAGGTCGGACTCAGAAGAAACTAACTCTGCAACTTGGCTCATCACAAATTTTTTGACTATAAACGCCCCTGTCCTATCATTTTTCCGAATGCGAACAGTAGCGTTTCGCAAATAGTTTATTATCACATTTATAGCATCATAAGAAACTTTGTCCTCTAAAATTCTGATCAATTCATCGATAAAAGCACGTTTTACGGGGTCTTTACGCACTTTGAAGGTTCTCTCAATAGGAATTCCGTCCAGCAAACGAGGATTGATTGATACGAGCTTGTCTTGAATCTCTTCATCAATATCGTCAGCATGAATTTTAATATAACGGCGAAATTCCCGAGGAAAACTTTCGAAAATTTTACGTAAAATCGGCATTTTAATTTGAAAAGTCAGCTCAGGCGGGTATGCGGCAAAATCAAAACCAAACTCATCGATGCGTTCCGCTTCAGAGCGTGCAAAAAAACTGTCATCATCGACATCGGCAAATTCAGGTTCATCGCCCCGTATGTCTGTTTCTCGGCGCGAATAGGAAGCGACATATTCTCTTTGCTCGACCTCTTCTTTATCGCCTAACAATTCAGATATATTTGCAAGCTCATCACCATAGGTAAATGTTATTTGCTCTAAATCATCGGCAAACTTTTCGTGGCCGATTTGTTCGATAAGGTATTCTTCTCCTTTTGAAGTCAATTTCTCATAAAGCTCTTTTTTTTGTTCCAACGTTAACCCATCATAGAAAGCACAAAAATACCGTTGTTTGAATAAAGGGATCGCACTATTAAAAATATTTTTGGGCATTTCAAAAAATCGAGCTGGAGCAAAATCATCGGCGATATCGGTAAAATAAGGTTTCTCATTGCGCAACATGATCGAGCGCACCGGCTTTTTAAGGATTTTTTTCGCTGTCGAAGGTTCAATTGGATAGACATCCATAAAATAACCGATTTCATCTTTTCTTATAGAACATTCTACCGCGTTTCCGCCACTTAAATAACTCGTTAATGTCTGAATCACCTCGCCGTCGATTTTTGCAAAGTAAATTTTTGAATCAGCGGTTAGGTATGTGCGAAACGATAAAGGCCTAGGGCGGTATCCCTTTATATATTCTGCAACAGCATATCCGGGAGCAACATGTTGCAAACGCGATTTTGCCATAAGAAATAACGCCGGTACAAAATCGATAATTTTCCCATGGTCATTTATTTTATATGCGTCATACGCACCATCAATATGCGGACGAAACCGGACAAAACAATTTGAAAAATGTTTTAACGTAGGGCGTATTTCACTATTTTTGCCCTGAACGCGAGAATATCCGAGAAGAATCCTCCCGTCAGAATCCATACGCACATCAAAAGGCAGAAGAACAGGGATTTTAGGTTTAGGATCATGTTCTAAGTAATATTCAATACATCGGCATGCAACAAGTTTCTGCAGATCATTCTTTCGTTTTTTGTCTCCGCTCTCCTGCTTTAAATGTTGCGAAGAAAACTGCTGATAAAAATCATCAAACAACGCTTGTGTATCTTTGGTATACCTGCTCGCAGTTATTTTCTTTAAACCTTCAAGTTTCGTTTTACAAATATAGTGGTAGGCATATGATGCATCGCGAAGATTATTTTTTGATAAGAACATTGCAATATTCCGTATAGAGCGCGGGATTAAATTACCGCAATATTCTATCAATTTTAGGTCATGAAAAAGAGGAGCTATAATCGGCTCAATGTGTTTTCGCTGTTTAAGTTTTATTTCGTATAAACATAATGTTAATTCAATATGCAATAACTCCATGTTTTGAAATAACAAAGCGTTCGTTTCAAGAATGTTGCGCTTGTTTTTCCGGCCAACTCGAACGAGAAAACGTTTATTCCCTTTTACTACTGAAAGAGTAATGACGCCTTTTAAATTTTCCAGTACTGTTTCGACCTGAATAAATTTAAGCGCCGATGCAAATTTCTTAACTTTCGCCATTCCAGAACGCTTTAACAATTCCTGTAAAAATTCCGGATTTATCTCCTGTAAAATATACTGCAAGGATTCGGCATCAAGTGATAGAAGTTCCTTTTTAAAAAAGGATAAAGGCAATTTTCCGAACGTAGCAAAATGATCGTTAATCAAGTAAACAAGCTCTTTTAAAGAGCATTTCAAGAAAAGAGACGGTTCGACTTTTCTGCGGTCTTCAAGTTTTATCAAAAACAAAAGTATCCGCAACCGTTTAACAGGGCAAGCATGGAAGAATTCATTGAGTATTTTGGGATTGATGTTCCTCATCGAGCGAAAAAATTTTTTAATATTTTCATCTGCACCTAGATAAGAAATAACGGATTTTATTTTTTCAGGTGTAAGATTATTAAGATAGGAGCGTAAGACTTTCTTATTCAGCCTGCGGCGTTTATAGAGATAGTAATGCGAAACCAGCTCTGCTTGCAGATCGGAATGCAAAGACGCAAAGTCACTGAGTGTTATATGTTCATAATCTTTTGCTTTGTATTGTGTTTTGCATTTCATGCGTGTTACAGTCAGCGCTGGAAGTGAGCGTAATTTTGATATAAAACTGTGAGCGGATTATACTGTACGCTCAATTGTTTTAGCAACAATTTATTTTTTAAAAGCACATATTATTAGAGGAGCAAAATTAAAGACTATATTTGACAGTGCGTTACACGGTTTCTACCTTGGCGTTTCGACTTCAACAACGCATTGTCTGCCGCTTGAAGAAGCGAAGCGAGGTCAGAATAATTGCCGTCCTGTAACGATGCCACACCAATACTTGCTGTTGTATTGATAAAAACGCCCGGTTCGATTTCTGCTTTTCCGAATTCTTCTATAATGGCTCGAATCTTATCTGCAATTTCCACAGCACCGTTAGAATCGGTAAATGGAGCAAGTACAACAAACTCTTCTCCGCCATACCGAGCAACGATGTCACCTTTGCGAATATTCTTGCGGATAAGGCGCGCAACTATGCGTAATGCTTTGTCGCCGGCAGGATGACCAAAATAATCGTTTATTTGTTTAAATCTATCCATATCAAGAATCATTATTGAAAGAGGATAATTGTGCCTCAGCGCTTTTTCAAATTCCACATCCAGCGCTTGAAGAAGGTACCGCTTATTATATACATTGGTAAGCGGGTCTATTTTAACCATTGTTTCGAGAATAGTATTTTCCTGTTTAAGACGCATTTCCGCATTTTTTAAACCGGAAATATCAAGGATTGCACACCGCATTTTCGAAACAGCCCCATCTGCTGAGCATTCTACAGTAGCAACTATCGATACAAAACGAGGTGTCCCGTTCTGCAACGTAACAACGCCTTCATAATTCTTAATTTCTGATTGCAGAGCTAATAATTCATCGAGTTTTTTTTCTGTTAAATCTTCGAAGAAATCCGAAACATGTTTATTGATAACTTCTCCGCACTTATACCCTAAATTTGAATAGAATGTTTCATTGCATTCCAATATGCGCCCTGAAGTATCTAAGGTAAAATAAGGAAACGGGGCATGCAGATAGAGGTCGCGGTAATTAGTCTCCGAACCACTTTTATCAGATTGCGCCGGTATGTGCTTAATCTCCTTTTCCTCTTTGAACTCATTTTCGTTCAATGGAGTTCCGGTAAATAGAATGGTATCTTGAGTTAAAGAGAGTGCTTGAAAAAAGATGTGCTGTCCAACATACTCACTAACAAACCCTGACAAATAACCTTTAATGAAATGCTCCAGCCACAAATTCTCGAGCCAAAGTGTATCATTTCCGAAATTTGTAGCACATACTTCAAGTAATTGAATTTGATGGTCTTTCTGTTTTTCCTGCTTTTTAAGTTCGAGAACCGCTATGCCTCGTTCTGTAATCATTCTAAAACAATGAGTATGCCACGCATCAACTTTAAGTGAAGATTCATGAACTGTACTCAACGATTGAATAGCATCATAGAAGCCGGCACTATATCCAAAACGCACAAACGTTTTCTCTGCCTTTGGTTTACCCATATGTTCCTGTAGATCATGCCAAAGGAAATGAAACAGTTCATAATCAATCACTGCTACTCGTTTTCCTTTATAGAGCACAATGCCTTCATTAAGAAGAAATTCATAATTATAGAGAAAACTCATAAGATGCCTTTATTCCGATAGGTTGCTATATCGATCAATGTACTGCTTTTGTTAAGATTGCCTTTAATAAAATCGTCATCCGCAAAAAATTATTTATGTAAAGATTAAGGAAAATATTTTCCAGCCCGAATACTTTATGTCCCTGATCGTCATAATAAACGTTGCAGGTAACGTTCGAAGCGACTCAATGCTGTTCAAAAAAATAATGCGGAGGGCAGAATACAATGAAAACGTTAGTAAAAACGACTCTTTTGCTTGGATTATCAGTAATACTCAGTGCTGGTGTTATATTCAGCAATGTAAACCGTGCATATGCCGGCGACCGAGAATGGGCAACTGTAGGAAAAATACTTACCGGCGTTCTCGGCACACAGATTATTTACGATATAAACTCTAGCGGGCATCATAGCGGATACAGCACATCATACAGATATTCCCGTTACCACAGTTACCATGCGAAACCTCGGTACTATGCAAAGGGACACTATCATTCTTCTCAGTGCTCATGCCGCAAGGCACCTCGCGTGAAAAAACAGTGTGGGTATTATTATTGATTGTCCGGACTGAGGGCTGAATCATCCTGCTCAGGTTTGTAAGCAAGAAACTGAATATCGATGGCGATAAGTGTCGAACGATTTTTTAAGGCGGCCGCCTGCACAGCAAGTTCCTTGATTTTCTTCTCAAAAAAAATCGTTTTTTTCTCAGCCTCATTTATGGTATTGCGTTTCGCGTTCTGTAATTTAAGCATACTCGTATATTGTTTTATTTGCTGTTGGATGACATTATATTGTCCATCGACCACACTCTCATTGAAATTTTTATAAGGAGTATTAACTTTTACTTTGACTTCAAGGCGTTCATTTGTGACAGGATCAAGATCAGTAACATGGATAAAAGTTACTGTCCTGAGTTCGTCCCCTGTATTAAAAAGTTTAAACTGCTTTTCGGGAAATTTTCTTCGATAATATTCCAAAACCTGTTTCACGTCATCTGCCGTAGCAAGCGTCACTGAAGCACTTCGGACAGCGGATTGCTCTCCCCCATCCTCTTTTGTCTGATATACACCTTTTTCCGTGAGGTTTTTATCTTGATTTACAATGAAAGCTTTCGGGTATATGAAATCAAACAGCGGGAGAAAATTTTCAGCAATTTCATTATCAAGTTCCTCGTATTCAATAACACTGCTTTGAGAAGGCTCTTCCGGCTGAAGATGCGGCTCTTGAACAATCGTTTCTTTCCCTTCTTCTTGAGGCGGTTCTTTTTTACCGCACCCCGCAGGAATTACTACGCACACAAAAAACAATAAAAAAATTATGCTCTGTTTTTGTGATATGTTCATCAACCTATCACTCCTTGAATAATATGTAAAAAACGACTCCTCATAATACGTAATTTATAATCCATTAACAAGAAGTATATTTGTTTTATCCCTTCTTCAAAGTAATTTTTCTTGTGCTGAAAAGAAATCTCTATTATAAAATAGTCGAATGAATTAAGTTACAGTATTTATATATATAAGGATATACCGCTTTATGGAAACAGCTATCGAATCATCGGCCGCACAAAAAATTTCATCGCTTTTAGCGACGCTGGATAAAAATTCAATGCGCTATAAAATTCTTGAAACCGCGTATCAATTCAAGACTAACTGGATTGCTCTTGGAGAACATCTCCATACTATTTATAAAAGCCAAGAATACAAGCAGTGGGGATTCCCTACCTTTGAAAAGTATTGCACTCAGGAAATCGGAATACGTAAAGCAACCGCTGAAAAACTTACCACATCCTATTATTTTTTAAAAAACCATTCTCCGCAAAAACTAGAACAATCGGATAAACACCGCATTCCCGACCTTGACGTTGTAAACGTTTTAGCCAAAGCCAAAACTGACGAACGCCTCACCGAAGACCAATTCAGCGAACTCGAAACATCGGCCTACGAGGAAAATTGTTCCAATCGAATACTCACAAAACAATACAACGATTTTATTAAGGAATATGATGACACCCACATACCAGATGAAGACGCCTCATCTGAAGAAGAATTGAACAAACGCACCATTTCACTTATCTTGAATTTGTTTGAGAAGATCGATAGAAAACTCAACGAAACACACGGCATCCCTCTTGATATTCAAACTGACTTTCGCAAGATTCTCGTCCGGTTGAAATCGCTTTCTTCATAAAAAAAAGAAAGTTTTCACTTTTCTACATATTTTTCTTTGATCATTTGAGGTGAAGTGTTACAATGAAAACACGTTAAAACACTAACCCGTGATTAAGACATATGATTGCAATTTACCGAGAAGAAATACGTGAACTATTGCGCGCAAAAAAAATCAATGAGGCTGAAGACATATGGCTTCAATTGCTAGACGAAGACCCGTCCGATACTGAACTCTTTATAGGGCTGAGCACAGAATTTGCCAATAAAGACTACGCTAAAGAGGCAAGCGCTTTATTAGCAATGAATATTCCCTATCTCCTTGAAAACGGCTACTACGACCGCGCAATAAATTTAGTAAAACAAATGGCGGCAATCACCCCGCACGATAAAGAAACCAGCGCACGAATAATCGAATGTTATTCTCTTGCTTTCAAAGATTTTCCTAATATTCAGGAAATAATCAGCGTTTCGCGCGCAAACGATATAACACAAAACCTTCCAAAATCAATAGAATGCATAGAAAACTTTATCTCCTTTAAAGAAGGTGATTTTTGTAAACATAACAGCTGGGGGATCGGTCAAATAACATCGATTGATTTTTTTACCAAAACGTTGACTATTGATTTCAATGCCAAGAAAAACCATCGCATGGACATTGAACTGGGGGTAAGAGCATTAACCGGCATTGATGACCAGCACATTTCCGCTTTAAAATTCAAAAAAATGCCGTACCTTAAAAATTTAGCGCAGAATGACCCCGTAGAACTTCTCAAAATTACTCTTAAAAGCCATGATAATAATAAAGCAACGCTTAATGAGATTATCGATACCATCTGCGGCGATATTATTGAACCTGATGAATGGAAAAAATGGTGGGATAAAACAAAAAAACTGCTCAAAAGCGACGAATATATTACCATCCCTGAAAAAAAACAAAAATATTATACGCTTTTAGACCAACCGGTATCAATTGACGAACAAATTTTATCCAGTTATTTTAAACTTTCAAATTTTCGTGAAAAACTTGCTTTCATTTCTGCAAAACTCAAAAAGCAGTCTAAAGAAACATATTCTCATTCAGTGATCGACTCCGTAGCAAAAGATTTGGGCGAAATGATTGAGATCAACCACACAATTCATCCGGCTCTTGCCCTTGAAGCATGGTACACTTTATTTTCTCTTATCAATGACACAAAACAACTTGCTCAATACACTTCATTTAACAGCAAAGCTATTTTCGAACATGCTCAAAATCTCATGGAAACAGTCAACACTATTGAAAAATTAGACTTTCAAAAAGAAGCCCTTAAAGACATAAAGGCGTTCTTTCCAAAACGATGGCAAGATATATATCTTGACCTCCTTACCTGTGCGCCAAGTGAATTGATTGATGATATTATTGATGAAATCATTTTGAATGACGACAACACTCCCAAACTGGACAATATTCTAAAAATGGGATTCGACCTCATTACCGAAAATGAAGAACTGCTCCTATGGATAGCCAAAAACCTCTACTCAAAAAAATATAAAAAATTACTCGACCCTTTCTCTAACGTTACACTGATCGAAAAACTTATTGATTCAATGGATTTACTACATTCCGGCGTTCTTGACCGCAATGATAAAAACGCCAAAAATATACTACGCATCAAAGACTTACTATTTAAAAACAATTGTGCCTTTACTGCAAAAATATTAGCCGCCAGCGATGCTCAACCAATACTGCATGTTGCGCATACCATTGTTGATTCGAGTTCACTTGACAAACTTAACCAGCAAGCGTTACTTGCAAAATTCATCATTTACTGCCCTGCAGTTAAGAATTTGATGAAATCAGAGGAAGTACAAAACAATGCGATCTATTCGTCAAAAGAAGCCTTTGACCAAAAACAAAGAGAATTTTATGAGCTGGTAAATACTCTTATTCCCCAAAATGCAAAAAATATCGGAATCGCACGTGCACACGGCGATTTGCGTGAAAATTTTGAATATAAAGCCGCAAAAGAAGAACAAGCAAAATTGCTTAGACGCAAAATGGAGTTTGAGAATATTTTTAATAAAATCCGTATCATTGATTTCAATGCCGCAGATTCAAAAAAAGTTTCTTTAGCAACAACCGTTCGCGTGCTCGATACAATCAATCATTCCGAAAAAATTTTCAACATAATGGGGATTTGGGATTCGGCTCCGGAAAAAGGCACTATTTCATATCTAACCCCCCTCGCTCAAAAACTCATCGGGCATTCTGCAGGTGATGAAGTCACACTTGAAATGGAACAAGAAAAATTTAGGTATAAAATTCTCGAAATTACTCCTATTAAGCAATAATTATGGATATATTATCTTATATAAGGGTATGATACTTATGGGCGAAATGTTCGAAGGATATGAGAAACTCCCAAAAGACACTATTAAACTTTTTCTTGATGCAAAGCAGACTTGTGCAGTAGCAGAATCATGCACTGGCGGTCTTATTTCCCATTTATTGACGCAAATTCCCGGTTCTTCAAAAGTTTTTATGGGATCACTCGTTGCTTATTCCAATGATTTCAAAATAAAATTACTCAAGGTTAGTCCGGATACTATCGCCAGACATTCGACTGAAAGCCCTCAAGTTACTAAAGAAATGGCAATCAACATGCGCCTGATGACAGGAGCACATGTGGCTTGCGCAACTAATGGCATCGCCGGCCCTGGCCCGGGACATAACCTTGCTATTCCTATTGGACAAGTATTTATCGCATTATCATCCGAACACACCGTAGAATGCCATCAATTTCAATTTTTCGGGCGCCGTGAAGAAATTAAGCTCAAAGCCTCGTTGCAGGCCATAACATTGCTGAACGATTATGTAAAGAATATTCATGTCAAATAAAGAGTTGCTCAGGCTTTTTTTTGCAGTTGAATTCCCAGATACATTCAGAGAAACTATAACAAACTTCTTTTTGCCGTATCACCGCTGTTCTCCTTTGATAAAATGGATTCCTGCTCAAAACCTTCATATAACTATTAGGTTCCTTGGAAATCTACCGAGTCATCAGGTTTCGACGCTGTATTCAATTCTCCAAACAGTTTCCGATAATATAACGTCTTTTGATCTTTCGGTTCACTCCTGCGGGGTTTTCCCTTCCTGTATAAAACCATCGGTATTATGGACAGGCATTGCCCAAGGAGCTCTTGAATGTGCAACAATTGCCTCAATGACAAATCGGTTATTGTGCTCTCATGGATTTCCAAACGATTCCCTTTCATTCAAACCTCACATCACTGTTGCTCGTACAAAAAAAGTAACCAACCAGAAAAAAATCATTGGATTATACGATGAAATACTCGCTGAATCAGCCAATCAAACTTTTGGAACGTGCGCAATACAGAGGATATCGCTCATCCACAGCACACTTACCCAACATGGGCCGATTTATTCAACTGTTGTTAGTTCACCCCTTAAGTTAAGTTTCTCTTGAATCTTTCAGCAGTAATTTAGTATCTTAGTTAATCGATTAACACGTCTTTAGAAAAGGAGTAAGTACCAATGGCCAAGACCGATTCAAATCTTTGGGATAAAGAAAAAGATGCCATGATTGAGAATACCGTAGCCCAGATTGAAAAACAATTTGGAAAAGGAACCATCATGCGCATGGGCGATACGCCTCTCACAAATATTCCCGTCATTTCGACAGGTGCATTCACGCTTGATGAAGCACTAGGTGTCGGCGGTATTCCGCGAGGAAGGATCACCGAAATCTACGGCCCGGAATCATCCGGCAAAACAACTCTTGCCCTTCATATTGTTGCCAATGCTCAAAAAGCAGGAGGAATGGCGGCATATATTGATGCCGAGCATGCTATCGACCCTCAATACTCAAAACGCATCGGCGTTGATATAGACAACTTACTTATTTCTCAACCTGATTGCGGTGAAGATGCTCTAAATATCGCGGAAATGTTAATCAAAAGCAATGCAATCGACGTGGTCGTAATCGATTCGGTCGCGGCGCTTGTTCCGCGGGCAGAAATTGAAGGAGAAATCGGCGATTCTTTTATGGGGCTTCAGGCTCGGTTAATGTCACAGGCGCTCCGAAAAATCACGTCTGTGGTCAACAAGTCGAAAACATCGTGTGTTTTTATCAATCAGGTCCGTGAAAAAATCGGTATTGTATACGGTAACCCTGAGACAACCACCGGCGGGCGAGCACTGAAGTTTTACTCTTCGGTCCGTCTTGAAGTACGAAAAACCGGCGCAATTAAAGACACGCAAGGCGAAGTAAAAGGAGATCACGTTAAAGTAAAAGTAGTTAAAAATAAAGTCGCGCCGCCATTCAAATCGGCTGAATTTGACCTTATGTTCAATGAAGGAATATCATACGAGGGAACAATTTTAGATTCCGGTGTTGAAAAGAAAATTATTGACAGAAAAGGGACATGGTTTAGTTATGGAGAACATCGCCTCGGACAAGGACGAGACACCGCGAAAAATGAACTAAAAAATAATCCTGAATTATGTAAAAAAATATTAAATGATCTTATGGAACAAAACCAACAATTAACGGCAAAGGAGTAAATAAGTGAAAAATAAAGGATTTTTTTTCTCTCTTTCCTTTATTTTACTGACTGCGTTCATAATTAGTTGGAGCGGAACGTTTCTGCCCTCTTCAGTATTATCTCAACAACCGAAAAAGCCATCTATTCCTGCCAGCGTACAGGAGCTTCAAGACACATTCGTTGCCATTGGTGAAAATGCACGTAAGGCAGTGGTGGGAATATCAGTCACATCAGTCATACGTCCTCAATTATTTAGCCAGAACCCGCGTCAAGATGAATTATTCCGCTTCTTTTTCGGTATACCCGACCAAGAATTCCGCCAAAGCGGTATCGGTTCCGGATTTATCGTGAGCCCTGAAGGATACATCATAACTAATGAACACGTTATTCAAAATGCAGATGAAATTACCGTTTTTTTACCGGATGGGCGCCGAATGGAAGCAAAGTTAACCGGTTACGATATACGGTCGGATTTGGCAGTATTGAAAATTAATTCTGACGAACCATTTCCCTATCTTGAACTTGGCGATTCTGACCAAGTGAAGCCGGGCCAATGGGCTATAGCAGTAGGAAACCCGTTTGCAATATATAAAAACAACCCTCAACCGACAATGACTCTTGGAATCATAGGAGCCGTACACCGCAATTTGCCGACATCCGAACCAAACGACCGATACTACGGCGATTTAATTCAAACCGATGCCGCTATCAACCCCGGCAACAGCGGCGGCCCTCTGCTTAATGTGTATGGTCAAGTAATCGGCATCAACGTAGCAATATTAAGTTCGACAGGACAAAATTCAGGCGTTGGTTTTGCATTGCCGTCCAAACAAGCAAAACGTATTCTCAACAGTTTGATCAGCGGCGAAACTGTACAGTATGGATGGCTTGGCATTGCCATTCAAGACCTCACGCCAGAATTATGCGAAAAATTTAAATTGAAAGACATACGCGGCGTTCTTGTCGGTAAAATCTTCAAAGGAGGCCCCGCCGATAATGCGGGAATAAAACAGGGTGATATTATTACTTCTTTTGATGACAAACCAATTCAATCCGCTAACGAGCTTATAGTGGCTGTAGGAGATACCCCTGTTGACAAAAAAGCAAATATTACTATAATCAGAAACAATAAAATCCGTTTATTGACAATCGTGGTTGGAAAACGCGAAACAGCAGAAACGTTCTCCGCCTCCTCCGATACATCTAACACTGAAACATGGCGCGGCATAACGGTTGAAAATATTTCGAGTTCGCTACAAGCCAAATACCAGTTGCCTGATGCAGTAGGTGTTGTTGTCATTAGCGTAGACTCGCGTGCAAAAGCAACAAGTTCCGGTATTAAAGAAGGCGATGTTATTGACGAAATAGCCCGTCAATCCATCGAAAATATTGAGCAATTTAAGAAAATAACAAGTGAATCGCAGGGAGAAGTGCTTATTCACACTTTAAATTTGGGATATATCGTAATTCGTGAAGAATAATGACTCCATTCAGGATGCTTATTTCAACGAATGCATAAAAAAAGCGATAAGAATTATTTCTGCCCATGATACCAGCGTAAATGCGCTCTTGAAGAAACTCAACCAAACGTATACGTTAGAACAGTGCAAAAGCACTATCCTTTTTTTGCAGAACAACGGCTATCTAAATGAAGAAAAATGCGCTTTCGAACTAGGTTCGGTATATATTCGTAAAGCAAATAAAGGGCCTGAATTTATTCGTAAAGCTTTACGGGAAAAACTTTTTGATGAAACTATTGTAGAGAACACCATAACCCGTTTATTTAAAGAAACGCCCGAGGCAGTCTTAGCATTAAAATGTGTACAAAAAAAATTTTCTGCCGCAGAAAAAAAATTCTCAGGCAACACTGATAATTATTATGAAAAAATTTCTGTTTTTCTTAAAGTGTTCTTAGAAAGAAATGGTTTTACTCAAGACATTTGTGACAAGGTAGTCGACGAATTTATCGCTTCACACCTTGACACGCTTTAAACAACAGCGAAACAAACTCCTTTTCGAGGTTCTTACATGAATGCAAACGACTTGCGCCAAACATTTATCGATTACTTTCAAAGCAAGGGCCATACCCATGTGGAAAGTTCTCCGGTAATACCGCATAACGATCCTACGTTACTTTTTATCAACGCTGGCATGAATCAGTTCAAGAATGTTTTTCTCGGGGCTGAAACCCGTCCATATTCACGCGCATGCAGTTCACAAAAATGTATTCGTGCCGGCGGTAAACACAATGATTTAGACAGCGTCGGTTTTACTGCTCGGCATCATACATTTTTCGAGATGCTGGGAAACTTTTCTTTCGGCGACTATTTTAAGGAAGAAGCAATCTTTTATTGTTGGGATTTACTGCACAACAAACTTAAACTTCCAAAAGAAAAATTATACGCAACGGTATTTGAAAATGACGATGAAGCCGCTCTTCTATGGAAAAAAATCAGCGGGCTTCCCGATTGCCGCATTGTTAAAATGGGTGAAAAAGACAACTTTTGGAGTATGGGCGACACCGGTCCATGCGGGCCGTGTTCGGAAGTCTTGATTGATCAGGGCGAAGGTTTTTGTACTCTCGATAACTGTAAATTAATTCATTGCGAATGTGATCGCTTTCTTGAATTATGGAACCTTGTATTTATGCAGTTTAACCGTAATCAAGATGGAACAATGGAAAAGCTTCCGCGGCCAAGCATAGATACCGGACTCGGACTCGAACGCCTAACTGCAGTTATGCAAGGAGTTGAATCAAACTATGCAATTGACAGCTTTAAATATTTAATTCGATCCGTTGAAAACTTAACAGGTAAAAACTATATTAAAGGGCATGAAGGAATGCCTTTCAGAGTTATTGCCGACCATATTCGCTGTTTGACATTTGCCTTAACCGACGGCGCATACCCCTCAAATGAAGGAAGAGGATATGTTCTAAGAAAAATACTCCGCAGAGCGTTTCGGTTCGGCACAAAACTCGGTATGAATGAACCTTTCTTATACAAATTGGTTTCCGACGTCTGTGAAATAATGGGAAAAGCATATCCGGAAATTATTGCGAAGAGTTCCGACATTCAAGGCATCATAAAAAACGAAGAAATTCGATTTCAGGACACTCTATCAGAAGGCATGAAGCGTATTGAAGAAGTTCTCGCTGTAATTCGCGCATCAAAATCACCGGTAATTTCAGGAGAATTTATTTTCAAGCTCTACGATACATATGGGATTCCCCTCGATATTATAGAAGATGTCGCCCGTGAAGAAAACATGACGCTTGATATGGAACAATTCGAGGCGCACATGGAAAAACAACGGCACATGGCAAAATCATCGCGGACTGATTCTGCTCAAATACAATTATCTGCTCTGTATAGTTCTATTAAAGATTCTTTCGACACTCCCATTCTTTTTGACGGTTATACCCATGATTCACTAAAAACGACTATATGCGCTTTGATACGTGATGGGAAACGTGTTGATTCGGCTATTACTGCTGACAACTGTGAAATAATTCTCGAATCAACACCATTCTACGCTGAAAAAGGCGGACAAATCGGCGATACCGGAATAATCAAAGGGCACAACTTTTCTGCCGTGGTTAACGATACGCGCACACCGATTGACGGCATCATTACACACATCTGCACAGATATACATGGGACTATATCTGTGGGAGACGAAGTAACTGCTCAAATCGATGCAATGCGGCGAGACGAAATTCGCAAGCATCATTCAGTAACACACTTACTACATTATGCCCTTAGAGAAGTCCTTGGCGAACATGTTAAACAGCGCGGATCGATTGTTACACAAAATAAACTGCGGTTCGATTTTAGCCACTATCAGCCTGTTACTCAGGATGAACTTAAAGAAATCATGGAAATCACCAATCGACTGATTCGGCAAAACCATCAACAAGTTACTCAAATTCAATCATTATCCGAAGCACGCTCTGAAGGCGCAATGGCATTGTTCGGTGAAAAATACGGTGACAAAGTCCGCGTTGTTACCATTGGCCCAACCAAAGAACTCTGCGGCGGTACCCATGTACGCGCAACCGGAGAAATTGGATTCTTTCATATTATTAGCGAAAGTTCGATTTCTGCAGGAGTCAGGCGTATCGAGGCGATTTGTTCTTCAGCGGCAGAACATCATGTTTTTGAACTTGACAAAGTAGTGCACGACCTATCTTCTCTGCTAAGCACTTCTCCTTTAGAGGTAATTGCAAAAGTGGAAAAAATAATCGAAGACAATAAAACACTTGAATCCAGCTTAAAGCAGATGCATATTAAAAAAGGGCTTTCACAGATTGATCATATTCTAAAAGAAAAAATACTCATCAACGGAACCGCTATCGTCCTAAAAAATTGCGGAGCAACCGATAGAGATGTTTTGCGCAACCTTGGAGATGCTCTCAAAGATAAACTTTCGAGCGGAATTATTGCGCTTGGCGGCCATGAAAATGAAAATGCAATGTTTCTCGTAATGGTCACTAAAGACCTCGTTGACAAAGGATACCATGCAGGAGAACTTATAAAGATAATTGCTCAGGCCGCTGGCGGCAAAGGTGGCGGACGCCCTGATATGGCACAAGCCGGCGCTAAAGATAAGTCAAAAATTGATGAGGCTCTCAATGAAATTATTAACATTTTGAGAAGAGGATAAAATAGCATGGAACCGCTCAATAACAAACACAAAAACCGCAGGCGCAAAATACTTATAAACAAAGCTCTTCAACTCAAATATACCTATTTTGTGCTTTTTCTGATTATTCTGTATTCCGTATGCCTTGGGTATTCGCTTTACAACAATTCTCGGACAACATCAAAAATACTTACTGAATTTGTTCAGCAAAACCCGCGTCTTGAACAAAAACTTGAGAGCATTGACAAAGGAGTACTAGCAAAGATAATCGCCGCAATGTTACCAACGTTAAAATCGTATACATTGAATTTCACTCAGCAAAGTCGTTGGTCCACGACGGTTTCAAAAAACATCTTGAAAATATTCAAGCTTTTAAGGATTTTGAATCACACCAAATACGCAAAATGATTGCTGACTGATGTAAAGCAGACAGATTTAAATGCAAAAACATCGAATATCTGCAACCGTGCAGTGCCTAATAAACACAGGCGAATGCGCATACAAAACTTAAAAACGGTTCCGCAATAAAGAACGATAGGCCCAGCAAAGATGAAATCATTGCTATCATGAGACATTTCACAACATCGTCCACTTCTTCAAAAAATAATTGACGTTTAATGAAGGATTTAACTTTATGCAGTATTTTAAAACCCAAGTGCTTTTGAAGACTTACAATCATTTCTACAATGAACAAAACCCGAATTGATGCGTTTCACAAATGCGTTAATGCCATTTTGACAGTTACAGTTGGAACAATAAGGACAAAGTACCTGGTTGAATATACAGCAATTCTTGACAATGTCGATCTTTTCAGGACAGTCTCTCAAAAAATCAAATTAACTCATCAAAAAATGCTTGATTCATCATTCCGAATTTTCTGGGAACTGCTCAACGAGAGGCAAAAATGTATTGTCCAACATGAACATTGGGAAACGCCCTAATTGCAGCATGACGGCCAAGATTCATAAGACTAGGAATTAACTATTCCTGTTCAACGTAGGCATATATAGACCTGCAAAAGTAACAGCACTGCTCATATCTATCACTTCGCTCCTTGAAGGACAGTTTTAATCTGCAAAAGTAGTAGGCGCCCCGAAATCATTGTTGTTACTCCGCCTCAACCTGTGACGGCGCCCAGCCAATGAAGCGGTATTACCGCGTATGCGCGTAGTAAGAATGTCAGTATATCGTATCGAGGCGCATAACCACGTTTACGAATTGTCGTTCATCCTCGCGTCGATATCGTTTGCTGGCAAAAGGTTACCGAAGCCAAAGACAATTATATGGTATTGCTGCACATATGATTGCTTCGGCCCAACAGAGTCTTCACCAGGATGAAAAACAATTAACCCAACATATGCCGCAATCGATATGTTGTCGTTAAAATAGAACATGGCAAAGACAGCAAAGCGCCTTGTATTTGTACCATGATTTTTCAACAGGGTTGCAAAAAGAAATTAAAGTTCAGGGCTGACCCTTTCCCTGCGCAGGTTTTATCAATTTCTTCACCGCGGCATGCCCTTACAGAAGTTCCTGACACTAAAAACGATGATTTCTCTGCAAAATGAAATTATCGACAATGAAATAATGATAAGAAGACTGGCTCTGAAATTGCAGAGAAAACTAAATGATATTTCTCGGCGAATATAATTCCGAGTAAATGCGACGCGTAGCCGCCCAAAGCTTACGTATTGCCTACTGGCGGCAAAGCTCGTTTCTTTTTAGTTGATTAATTCATTACTTTTGTAAAAGAAAGTAAGAAGTATTTTTATACAAAAATAAATTACGCAGTATGGCACATGCCATAAGCGACATATAGCTCCCTTGCCGAAGGACTTTGATGCTCACTGTCAATCGGTACCGAAACGCTGTGAGGAGAAATAAGGTGAATTATTTTGGGCCGTCTGAGAAATTGAACCTATGTACCGGGTTTACAAATCTTAACGACCCTGAAATTATAAAACTCAATACCAACGAAAACCTTATCCTCCGAAAAAGGCCTCTATCAGCTTAAAAATCAGACAAACGAAACGCTCCGCCTTTATCCCGGACCCTGTTTCAATGAGTTGCGTGATACCATTGCAAAAACATATTCTAAAACCGAGACAATAGCCACGGCAGCAACGGATCAGATGAAATGTTATTGCTTATTTTCCGGGCATTTGTCGACCAAGGACTCTAACGCTTTTTTTTATCCGACATATACCCTTCTTTACACGGTCTTTAGCTCAAGCAAACAGTGCAAACATTATTCAAATACAACTTGACGATTTATTTAAATATCCTGACCAGCCTTCCAGAAAACTGTAAATTGTGCTGTGTCCCCAACTTAATGTTCCTTCAGGAATTCTATACCTCACCATGTGCTCAAATGCCTTGCGAATACAATAGACGGTATCCTTGTTATTGATGAAGTACGTCAGATTTTAAGGAGGACAATTGCTCAACCTTCTTAAAAAGAAAACGACAACATTATTATTGCAAGAACATTTCAAATCGTTTTCTCTTGCCGTATGCGTATTGGGTACCCATCGCTTCTCCACCGCATTATTGATGGATTGATGTCAATTAAAGATTCATATAACTTAAACTGGCTCAGCGCTTGTTGCCGCAAAAGGCTTTAGATTTGATATCGAACAATTCATCTAACTATACAGAAAAATTGTAAAGCCGTGCGGTCCTTAAACCGCGTATTGAACTTAAAAACTGGATTCGATGTTTTGCCTTCTCAAACAAATTTTATTTTTACGCGGCATCCGTATTCATTCGAAAGATCTTATATGAAAAACTTCTGCAAGAAAACTTGTTCGTTACTTTAATCAACCGCGCTGTCAACGCATGTTAGGATAAGTCAATCGACAAGAACTGAGATGGAGACGCTCATAAAACAATTTTAGATGGAGGAACTGGCAACGGATACACGCCAGCAGAACCGGAAACCGTACAAAATCCGCAAAACTGGATATTGATTTTAAAATTCAAAATTGATGGTTCAGAACCAACACTATTGATACAGGTATCCCTTTTTGAATCATATGCTCGATTTATTTTCCAAAATGGCTTGTTTGATATGCAGATCAAAGCATCCGGCGATTTGTCAGTCGATTACCACTCATACCATCGAAGATATAGGTATTAATAGGAACAGCATCTGGATCAGGCTCTGGAGAAAAAAAAAGGTATTTCTGTCTGATATGGATTTGAAAATCGCTTCCCATGGACGAAGCATCGATCTGGAAGTGGAAGCTAGCCGAACGGCGGCAGGCTGTATCTTATTTTCGATGTCGATCGCCAAGATATGTATATCCGTGACATTCTGCAGATTTTTAGCAATTTTTTCTGCGGATTCGCGGTATCTGCAAAAAATAAACTCTTCACATACGAATGTTATACGAGTAAATCCGCATCATAATATTGGCTAAATTTTTAAAAGTTTTGCCTGCGCCTTGACGATGCAACCAAACGCGACCCGCGTAAAGCGAGAGATGATATTCCTTCAACCAGTGTACCGCGGCAAAGACAACATTGTCGATTCATGGAATGGCAACCTTTAAAAGCGTCGTGGAAGCGTTTGAACATCGTATGCGAGAGGTGGCTGCTGATGCTGAAACTGCATATCGAGCCAAAGCCCTGTTGTACCCGGACAAGGCCGCATTTGACGACTGTATGGAAGCATTAACTTCAAAAATCTCGATAGCTTCTGGATTAAAAGACCATATATTTGAAGGCAAACCGTATCTTGAAATATGTATCAGCATCAAATTTTATTCGAAACACATGAAGAAAGTAAAAAATAACGGTTAGGTGCATTTATCATGGAATCGTCTCGAAAATTCATCCGGATCTGAAAGTTCTTCATATGGGGGTGAACTGCAGAGTTTTCGACAGACCAATGTCCCTCTGTTTAAGGATATAAAAGATGCGAATCGTTTTATTTGTGCATTCATATTATACCGAACCCAGGTAATTCTGATTGTTGCTGCTCAAACAGATTACGGATTCCATTTCGCTTCTGTATTATGGGATGGCGACGGCGTTTTCAGTGAAGCCATCCTGAAAAAGCCAAACAGCGGACTGAAGCTTTTAAAAATTTTACGGTTTATCCCAAAATAAGGACGAATGATCATTATCCTGCTATCGATTTGCGATGGTAAATGCGTTCGGTTGACTCAGCGGCGTAAAGCCGACGCTGAAACCGTATTCAGCCTTTCTCCGAAGATATTGCTAAACAGTGGAACGATTGCGGAGCACAACGCTTGACACGTTGTCGATTTAGACGACGCCTCTTCAAGGAGCCCGTAAATCTTCAAAACAATTTGAGAAAATCTGTGAAAAATTTCATAGAGGCAGGTTTATTGAATTCGGCGGCGGAACCGTACTTCATGCTGATATCGATGCATTAGTATCGCGAGGAGCTGACAAAAATTATTGTAGGAACAAAGCAGTAGAAACCGATGATTTCATCGAATCGATATGTCGCCGATTCGGCTTACTGCGGAATTGACTTAAAAAACGGCATGGCTGCCATTAGTTGATGGGTCGAAACAACTTATTTCAGCTATAGGACTTGCGCACAGAATCTGCAGCAAGCGCGCATATCTGAGATCATCTATACCGACATCGCCCGCGACGGCATGATGAGCGGCCCTAATATCGAAGCGCTCAACAGCATGATTTGCGCAGTCAGCATTCCGGTTATTGCATCGGGAGGCATCAGTACAAAACAAGACGTGCTCAATCTTATGCCATTGAGCCGAAAAGGACTGAGCGGAGCAATCATCGGAAAGGCATTATATACAGGAGCAATAGATTTAGCCGAGGTAATAGCATGCTCGCAAAACGCATAATCCCCTGCCTTGACGTCAACCAAGGACGGGTAGTCAAAGGAGTAAATTTTGTCAACCTGATTGATGCAGGCGATCCCGTGGAAGCGGCATGCCGCTACGACGAAATGGGCGCTGACGAATTGGTTTTTCTCGATATTACTGCTTCACATGAAAAACGCGATATTATTATTGACGTTGTCGCTCGCACCGCTGAAAGAATTTTTATTCCGCTTACTGTCGGCGGCGGAATTAAGGATATTAAGGATATTCGCAATTTGCTTAATGCCGGAGCAGATAAAGTATCTATCAACACAGCGGCAGTTGAGAATATTGATCTAGTCAAACGCGCATCTGATAAGGTTGGATCACAATGCATCGTCGTGGCGATAGACGTTAAACGGCGTGGAGACCACCATGAAGTGTTCATTCATGGCGGGCGTACGCCAACAGGGCTTGAGGCAATCGAGTGGGCAAAACGTATTGAACATGCCGGAGCCGGTGAAATCCTTTTGACCAGCATGGATTCTGACGGCACAAAAGACGGATATGACATAGAAATTACCCGCGCAATTTCCGAAACGGTGCGCATTCCGGTTATTGCATCGGGAGGAGCAGGTAATTTACAGCATTTGTATGAGGCTTTAGAACACGGAAAAGCTGACGCTGTGCTGGCGGCATCAATTTTTCATTATCAAAAATATACGATTAAAGAATGTAAACACTTTCTAGCGAAACAAGGAGTACCGGTTAGATTATGAAATTTCTTGATAAAATTAAGTATAATGCTGATGGACTAGTACCTGCAATCATTCAAGATGCAGAAGACGGAACGGTATTGATGATGGCATGGATGAATAAAGACTCGCTCAAAGCAACTATGGAAACGAAAAAAACCAATTTCTGGAGCCGCTCCCGCCAAAAATACTGGGTAAAGGGTGAATCGTCAGGACATATTCAGGAAGTTAAAGAAGTCTATTACGATTGCGACGCCGATACATTGCTTATCAAAGTCAAACAGCATGGAGCCGCCTGCCATGTAGGATACCGATCATGTTTCTACACTCAAGTCGGGCTTGATGGATCGGAAAAGATCGTTGGAGAAAAACTTTTTGATCCGGATAAAGTTTATGGTAAATAAAATTGTTTGCTTTATTCTTTTATAATCATCAAAGTTGTTTTTAAAAGCGGCTTACAAGAAAAACACTGTGTACATTTAGATATAATCGGAACATCGGTTAATAGTAAGGCGCAGAACCAGACAAAACCGAACAACGCAACAAATTATCTGAATAAGAACTGCGGGATTTCCTAATGACGGGATTTTAGGAACATATATACTTTTTATGCCACGATTCAAGGAAAAAAATCAGCCAGAGATTATTTCCGTAATTCCTCACCCCTGCTTGATGCTGATTCCAAATTTTTTCAATGTATTCACGTTTTATAATCGATTGAATAAACGAATCCTCAGCCAGTATCGATACTTCAATGCGCTCTTTCAATTCACCGCGTAACCAGTTATCGATTGGAAGCTCAAAACCGCGTTTCTTTCGATATAATGTATTGTGTGATAATAATGGTTCCAACGCTTTCTTGAATATATATTTTCCTTCTTTCCCTTTCAATTTCATAGATGCAGGAATCTTTGCGGTAAATTCCATGAATTTATGATCCAACAACGGGACACGTACTTCAAGTGCATTCGCCATGCTTGCGCGGTCAACTTTGACAAGATAATCGTCAGGCAGGAATGTTTTTATTTCAGTATATAATACTTTATCTAAATAATGACATCCATCGGCTCGATCGTAATATTTTTTCATGACTGATCTCGATGAATATCCGTCTAATTTCTGTTTAAAACTGTCAGTGAGGAGTGTATTGAGGAGTGTTTCGTTATAAACGGAAACCGTATTGAAATAAGCGTCAAACGGTTCTTTCGCCAAATTCTGAAACAGTGTTTTTGCACGAAAAACTTGCGGCAACCAATCAGCTTTAGGATAAAGGGAGCCCAACATACCGAATAGCGGCGTTCTCAGCCATGACGGAACAATATTGCGGATTTTATTTTCAAATACATCAAAGATATACCGTCGATATCCAGCAAAGTTTTCGTCGCCTCCATCACCTGATAAAGCAACTGTAACCTTCTGGCGCGCAATTTTTGACAAATAATAGCTGGGCAATGCCGATGTATCTGCAAAAGGTTCGTCATAATGATACAGAAGCGTATCAAAAATATCCATCGCCTCAGGTTCGACAACAAGAGCATGATGATCGGTTTTATACTGCTCTGCAACTTCTTGAGCGTAAGGCAATTCTGTAAATGTATGATCTCCTAATCCAATGGAACATGTTTTGACCGGATCAGAGATAATCTGTGCCATAGAAGCAACAACCGCACTCGAATCAATTCCTCCGGATAAAAATGCGCCGAGAGGCACATCACTTATGAGATGCGATTTGACTGATGCCGCCAATTCGTGCCGAATCATCGCTTCAATTTCTTCTTGAGATGCGGAAAATTTTTCAGCGAAAGAGATATCCCAGTATTCTTGTATTTCAAGAGATGGTTTTTGCAATGAGATTTTCATCCAATGAGCCGCATCGAGTTTTTTTATATGCTTAAAAATACTCTTAGGAGACGGTATGAACGAAAAAGTCAAATAGTCAAGAACAGCAGTCATATCAAGTTCGTGACAAATAGAGCCGTATGCAAGAATTGCTTTTATCTCAGAAGCAAAAATAAATTTGTTCCCATCAAAATAATAATAAACCGGCTTTATTCCTATTCGATCGCGCGCAATGAAAAGTTCTTTTTTGTTTGAATCCCAAATTGCATACGCATACATTCCCTGCAATAGTGATACCGATTTCTCCCCGTATTCTTCATACAGATGAACAAGTACTTCAGTATCGGAATGCGTGGCAAAGGTATGCCCTTTAGATTCCAAATCTTTTTTGAGATCGAGAAAATTATATATTTCACCGTTAAAAGTAACCCAGACAGTCCGGTCTTCATTGGCAAGAGGCTGTTTTCCGCCTGATAGGTCGATGATGCTCAAACGCCTTTGTCCAAATCCAAGCGCCCCGTCAAAATAATATCCTTCCGCATCAGGGCCCCGATGCGTCATAGTACGATTCATTCTTTTAAGCCGGTCTTCCTGAACCGTTTTATTATCCAACTGCAATATGCCGACAATGCCGCACATTATTCGTTCCTTTTTTTAATGATCCGTGCCGGATTACCGACTGCGATAGAGAAATCCTCAATCGGCTTAACAACCACCGAGTGAGCGCCTATGACACATTTTTTTCCGACATTGCATGATATCAATGCACCATTGCCAATCCATGTATCATTTCCAATGGTTACTTTAGGATATTCACCGCCTTGCTCTCTGATTGGAGTTTCAATGTCATCGATAAAATGTTGTTTCGCACCGTTTATAATATCGACATTGCTTCCAATGAGAACATCATTTCCAAGAGTAACATCGCCGAGCGTACAAAAAGTACCGATATAAACATCACTGCCGATTTCAGCCAACGGACTGGAAAAAAGCGTTCCGAAACAAATACAGCAATTCCATGAACAACGTTTTAGGGTCAAACAATAAAAAGCGCGCCTCAAATAGTTACCCAAAATACCCGGAAATAACGACATAAACTGGCTCAGCCCTTGAAAAGAATGATCATGAGATAGGAACAAGCGCAAGATTAGATATGCACCATATACCGGAAGAACACAAAGAACCGCACACACATTAGCAACTTTTTTCCCGATCGATTTCATATTTATTTCCTCATCACAGATAGAAAAGCGGTTTTATAGTTTTCTATCATTTTTTCAAATGTCAGGTTTTCCTCAATATTTCTCCGTGCGTTTTGTCCTAGTTTATTTGAGTACGTTGCATCGGAAAGGACGTGTTTTATATGCTCAGCTAATGCACCGCTATCCGAAACAGGAAAAAGAATGCCGTTTTTTTCGTGCGCAATAATTTCTTTGTTTCCCCCGACATTTGACGCAATAACCGGCAAAGAAGCGCTCATCGCTTCAAGCAACGTCACCGATGTTGCTTCCATTATGGAAGGCAGTACGAACACATCCAAAGCCATTAGTATATCAGGTACATCGTCGCGCATTCCCCAAAACTCAACATTTGCTGTAGTATTGCATTCGCGTACAAACTGTTCCAAAGTACTGCGCATAGGACCATCACCGATAATAAGCAGTTTTGTGTTTGGTATATCGTTCCTGAGCAATGCAAACGCTTTAATAAGGGTTATATGGTCTTTTATTGGATCAAGCCGCGCAACAATGCCTATTATTTTATCCGTTTGCGGTAATTTTAATTTCTTTCGGACTGCACACTTTTCATACAATTTTGGAAACCGATCAAGTTTAACTCCATTGTAGATTACTTGAATCTTTGAGGCAGGAATTTTTTCGAACTCTACCAAACTGTCTTTACTAAATTGAGCAACACCGGTATACAGATGTGTCCATGGACGCAATAAAGTATTAAAGAAAACTCTTTTCCACCGTACTTTGTCCGGTTGATGCCTGCCATGCTCTGTAAAAATCACGCGCGGCTTATACTTACTCCACAGTGATGCAAGAGCTGAATAAAAATATGGTGTATATTGGTGTGCATGAAGAATATCAACTCTGGTATCGGTAACAAGTTGAGCATATTTTTTAATAAGTGAGAAATCCCATCCGTCTTTTCTGCCGTAGCAATATACAGCTCCTCCCTCATCTTTAATACGCTCAGCAAGCGGCCCTAAAGCATCCAGACAAAAAAATGAAAAGGTAAAACCTTGATCGAAATTTTTTGCAATATCGTAAGCAAGTTTTTCTGCACCGCCAATTTCGAGCGTATGAAGCACTTGCATAACATGAATTTTTTTCCCCATGTTTATATATATCCTTCACAATGATAGTCTCTCACTAATGCCTTTATATCGGAACATTGTACAAAATAATTATTCATTCACTCAATGTATTTTACTGCATCATTTTTGTTAAAGAAATACTGTTGCAATTCACTACATCAGTATAGAAACTCTCTTTCCACAAGCAAAACAAAACGCCGTTACATGATGGAATAGAACTTGCTTATTTGCTCAAACAATGAGAAAACATCACTTGAAACGTTCGGAGGAACTTATGGACCTGACAAATGCCAGCATACTTATTACTGGCGGTACCGGTTCTTTGGGGAAAAAGCTCGTTGATTTACTGTTGAATGAATATAATCCGCGCCGGATAATTATTTTCAGCCGAGATGAACTGAAGCAATCTGAATTACGAAGGCTTTATCCTCCGGAATTATATCCGTCAATGCGTTATTACATTGGCGATGTGCGCAATAAAGAGCGGTTAGACCGCGCTTTTCACGGTGTAGACTACGTTATTCATGCGGCGGCGATGAAACAAGTCGATACTGCTGAGGCAAATCCTTTTGAAGTTATCCAAACAAACATTCTCGGTGCAAAAAATATCATAGATGCCGCCATCGACAACAAGGTCAAAAAAGTCATCGGAATCAGCACAGACAAAGCAGTCAATCCAATCAACTTATATGGTGCGACAAAATTATGCAGTGATAAAGTTTTTATTTCAGGCAACATATACTCCGGCATGGTCGATACCGTGTTTAGTGTTGTCCGTTACGGCAATGTCATGGGAAGCCGCGGCAGTGTTATACCATTCTTCCGGTCGCTCGTCCCGACAGGGGTTTTACCCATCACCGATTTGCGCATGACCCGATTTTGGATTACTCTCGAACAAGCCGCACGTTTTGTACTCAAATGCCTTGCGATGACCCAAGGCGGAGAAATTTTTATCCCAAAAATCCCCAGTATGAAAATTGTTGATTTAGCAAATGCCATCGGTCCAAATTGTGAACTCAAACCAACAAAAAAGCGGCCCGGCGAAAAACTGCATGAAGCTCTCATCGCTCGCGAAGATGCAAGCCCTAAACTTGAGTATGATGATTTTTACGTCATTCTCCCTGAATATCAATGGTGTACATCACCTTCTCATACATGGGATATCAGTAAATCATTACCTGAAGATTACGGATATTACAGCAACACCAATACCCATTGGCTCACCGTATCCGAACTGCGAAATATTTTATTACAACATGATTTTTCAGAAGAACAGAGCATACAGCAAACGCTTCCACGTTTTTCACCTACAAAAAAACTAAACCAAACCACCTTTTATGTACGGCAATACTAGTTCGGATATCATCAAAGTAGTATGCCTTGCGGCTCGAGAGCCGGGAATAGCCCTGCTGGAATACCTCATTGCTCACCCTTCATTTGCGGTTCAGGGAATTTTTACTCATTCACTGCTCCCTTCCAGCGAAGACCCTTTGCGAGGCCAGCGCCCATTATTTACGGCTTATCAACGCATAGCACAAAAGCATAGCATACCGCTATTTATTATAGACTACGTTAAAGATGCAAAGACAATGTATCGAATCGATTCAATTCCCGAATATGATTATTTAATCAGCTTAAACTGGAAATTCCTTGTTCCAGCGCACATTCTCGGTAAATCGCGCATCGCCGACATCAATCTGCACCGCGGAAAACTTCCTGAATATAAAGGGCTTGAACCAATCAAAAGAATGCTGTGCGACGGATTGGATTACGTTACCATTACTACACATATTATGGATGAAGAATACGACAGCGGAACAATCCTACACGAATATAATCACCTTGCTCACATTAAAGAAAACGAAACGCTTGAAGAAGCGATATCACGTCTCAAAAAAGAACTTGTTCCGCACTACCCTCAATGCGCAATACACGCCATAAACAAGATTCGAACCCAACTGCTTAACCAAAAGGCACTACAATATGAACGCGAAAACATTTATCATAGCTGAAGCAGGTTCAAACTGGCGCATGGGACACTACCGGCGTGACCTAAAAATGGCGTTCACCCTTATTGACGCCGCAGTTGATGCACAGGCAGATGCTATCAAATTCCAAACCTACCGCCCGGAAACAGTATATGTTCCAAACGCCGGAGAGTCAGATTATCTCTCGGAGTCCGGTATTACCGAATCCATTTATGATATATTCAAAGATTTATCGATGCCGTATGAAATGATACCCGAACTTGCGGCTTATTGTAAAAAAAACGGTATTCAATTTATGTCAACGCCGTTTTCTATCAATGATGCTCAGGCAATCGATCCATTTGTTTCGATTCACAAAATAGCATCATATGAAATTACGCACATGCGGTTGATCGAATATATCGCTCAAACAGCAAAACCATTGATTCTTTCAACAGGTGCATCCACGCCAAAAGATATTCAGTGGGCAGTCGATTTTTTTTACTCCGTCGGTGGAAAAGAACTTTCTCTTATGCATTGTATAGCAAAATACCCTGCGCCCTTGGAATCACTGAATCTCCGCGTTATTCCTGCAATGATTAAACAGTTTGAAGTTCCAATCGGCTTTTCCGATCACAGCAGAGACCCAATTATAGGCCCAATTACCGCTGTTTCGCTTGGCGCATCGATTATTGAAAAGCATTTCACTTTGCATAATGCGTTGCCCGGACCAGACCATTCGTTTGCCATAACCGCAGAAGAATTAAAACTAATGATTAAATCAATAAGAGAAACAGAGCTTACATTAGGATGTTGCACAAAAAATATTTTTAATGTAGAACTTGAACTTTATGAATACGCTCAGCGTGGAATACAGGCTATAAAACCTATCCAGCCCGGTGATGTTCTTCAGGAAAATCTCAACATTTCAATCCTGCGCCCCGGAAAACAAAAGAAAGGAATTCATCCTCGCCATTTATTTGAAATTGAAGGAAAAAAAGCAAGCAGAACTATTGCCGCCGGAGAAGGAATCCAAAAAAACGATTATGCTTAAATGGATTTTTTTTGATTTTGACGGAACACTTGTTAACAGCATTCCGCATTTATACAATGCATATGCAGAATTTCTGAACTTTTTTGATTGCCCCGCATCACCGGAAGAATTTTCAACCATCAACGGGCCATCTCTTAAAGAAATAATTGATATTTTATATAAAAACCATTCACTCAAAGAAGATAAAAAATATTTATACGCACATTATGATTCGCTTATAAAACATGCTTATACATCGAAAATCACACCATTTGCCGACTCTGAACCAACATTGAAAGTGCTCAAAAAACTCGGTTTCTTGATTGCATTATCAACTTCATCACACCGCGCATACGTTGAAAAATTTATTGAGCATAATTCTTGGCAAACCTACTTTAAACACTGTATATTTGCCGATGATGTTTTACACGGAAAACCCGATCCGGAGATTTATTTACTCACTCTTGAGAAAACTGCCGCAAAACCTGAAGAAGTATTAGTAGTTGAAGATTCGCATAATGGAATTCAATCGGCTAAAAAAGCAGGGCTATCAGCAATACACATTGTGAGAAACAATCAGGAAAAGAAATACACCGTTCCTTATATTACATCTTTAAAAGATATTTTTTCAGTGATGAGACTATATATGAATTTATTAAATGATATTATAAAATCAAGTAACGTAAAATTATATATTTATAATAAAATTGATACTTTTGTTTTACATCAGATATACTTTGTAAGTATTGGGATAACGATCCGCTGGTAAAAGCAGGAAACGTGTATAACGGAACCATCTTAAACCTCAAAAATTCACTTTTCATAACGATGAACTGACTATTTATTGTAACCACGTTGAATATAAATATTTCTATATATCGCGCAAACACCCATCACTAAAACTCCTATACAAGCATTAGGCATAAGCGGTATTATTTTGAGCTCCATTGAAGGTAGTGAACACACGCTTTTGCTCAGCGTTCAAATAAAGTGGCACATTATCCCGGTTTTATGAACTCGTTCCCTCAGGGCATCTTGATACGCTTAATACCAACCCTGATGGAACACTAAACTACAAAGAGAAACTTTTTGAAGAACTCGAAGAAGAAACGAATCTCCCCGCACAGCAATCCAAACTGTACAGGAATGCGGCTTTATCTATGATAGGCAACTTGATGTATATGATATCGTGTGTAAAATGCCGGTAAATTTGACATACCAACAACTCGCTGATATCCGCGTTAATCCCGAAGAGTACACATTGTCACAGGTAGTAAGCAGTGTTGATATACCGTCATTTCTAAAAAGAAGCCGATAAGATTATTCCAACTTCAAAAGCTCTTGCCAGTCTCATTTTAATATACAAGAATGATGTTTCTTCCGCTATTGTATTCATAAATTTACTTCCGTTCATAAAACTGGAATACAACTTGTTCTTTTGCTAATGCACAAAATAATTGCATAAGAAAAGCGCACTAGAATGGATATTCCTGTTTCTAAAATGTATAAAATCTCAGACCGCACAATCAAAATGACGGATATTTAAACATTACAACGTTTGACATGAGATTTGAATTTGAATAAGAGAAATTGCTTTCCGATCAACAATACTTTAATTATAAATGCGGGTTAGTATCATGCATACAATTTGTTTAAAAAACCCTGTACCATTTTCGTTGTTGAAAGTAAAACCGAAAAAATGGATATATGTCGGTACAAATTATCAGCATACGCTTCAAATAGCGAAACAACTGCATCCTTACAATATTGAACAATTTACTATTAACAAACTTTTTTATGAAATTTCTCAAATACACAAAATAAAAGTAAATAATTTCCTCGCCTCTTTATCCAAAAAATACGTGCATTTAACCCACTGGACAACAGAACTATCAAATAGGAATGCCAAAACATGCCAATTGATGAATGAACTTTTTCTTCTTTTAACCATTGATTCTCTAATCAAAAGCGCAGATGAACCATTGCTTATTATTATTGAATCTGCTGAGATATTCAAAATAATCGAAAAAAAATGTAACTCATCAATGCAATTCTTTGATGTAGAGGTAAATAATAAAATAAACGAAACCTCTTATCTTACGGCATTATACGAGCGTACCAAATATGTTGTACAACAACTGCAGAAGAAAGAAAAAGTAAACAGACTCTTACCCCAAACACCAATTACTCTCATAGGCATATGGTTCAATGACGGCGCATTGCACGATGAAAATCCATTTGAAACATACTGCGGCATGCTCGAAGAATACCTGTCGTTAGAGGATTCACCTATTTTCTACATGGGATATACAGAGAACTGCGCTGGTCATAAATTGCTCAAAGAGAATTTAGCACATCATTTCTCTAATATTCTTTTCCCTGAAGATTGGCAAACATTTAAAGATATTCTATCGGCGGCATTACTGCCATTGTTACATATAACTCGCTACAAAAATATTCAATTTGACGAATACGATATTACCAGTTTGCTGAACAAACAACAAAAACAAGAATTTTCCAATCCGGGTAACAGTTCTTATTTGTCGCTGTATTACTTCTTCAAGAATTTGAAAAAAAGAAATGTAAAGATTGAACGGTTTATATATCCCTTTGAAAACCATCCATGGGAAAAAGTATGCATTCGCGCGTTAAGAACATTTTTCCCTCAAACAAAAATCATTGGTTTTCAACATACACCGGCCCCACAATTTATGCTCGGCTATACCCCCACATCTGATGAATTGTTGAATATGCCATATCCTGACACAATCGTGACATGCGGCAAAAATTCTTATAACGCCCTTAAAAAAGGATGGGAACCTACAGTAAAAGTTCTCGAAGGATGCACTTTGCGCTACGCGCCCTTATCATCAGAAAAGCAAAATTTTTGTCATCATAGCGCTAACACATGCGGCGTATTATTTTCAAAAAATAACAGCACTAATAGAGAGTTATTCGATGTTATACTCGAAAGCTCACAACAACTGCCAAACCACAATTTTCTTATAATGCTTCATCCTTCAAAAGATAATGACGCGATAATCGAAGATTTTATTGCACTCAAACATGAAAACATCTCTTTTTTCACTGGCTCCATTGATGATTTTCTTAACTATATATCCATTCTGATCATCTCTTGTAGCGATTTTTGTATTAAAGCAATGCTTAAAGAGATTCCCACAATCTGCTTTTGCGGAATGGGTAAATTAGATATGAACCCTCAGGAGGATCCATCCATCGAACAAAGATTTTTTGATTCACCATCGCTTTGCTCAAAAATCATCAGTTTTAATGAACAAAAATCTGATATAAGTACTTTTTCATTAAAAAAATTTTTTAATCCGCTTGAAGATAAATATTTAAAAAATTTCACACTGTATTAAAAAAAATTATTAGCTGAAAATCGAGCACCATAATGAATCAACCAAGTAAATATCTTAAAATAAGCATTATCTTACCAACATACGCAGAACAGGAAATCTTGACCAAAACATATTCTGCATTGGAAGCTCAAGACTATCCGCATCACTTGCTTGAAATCATTATTATAGACGACCATGGCCCAATTGAAGCCCATAAGTTCATTCCGTTACACTCGTTTCTTTGCACGAAAATCATTCGGCACCCTTATAACAAAGGGCGATCCGCCGCACGAAATACAGGTATTCTGCATGCATCAGGATCGATTCTTCTCTTTCTTGATTCCGATATTATACCGCAAAAAAACACTGTGCGCCTTCATGCTGAACAGCATAGCCAAAAAGGAAAAACTGTTTGCCTCGGTTCGGTTCGATGGCATCCTGAAATAAAACAAAATAACTTCACCCGGTATGCAAGATGGTTTGAATTTGATACTTCTCTCGATAAGAGCAATCTTTCGTTTACCGATTTTACTGGGGCTCATTTCTCAATCAAAAAAAAGGATATATATCAAGATAAACTGCTTTTTGATGAGAATTTTATCAACTATGGAATGGAAGATATTGAATTTGCATACAACCTTCAAAACGCCGGATTCTCGTTTCATTTTATTCCCGATGCTGTTGGGCTTCATTATCGAACAGCAGAACTTGACGAACAGATTGCCCGTTCTCAAAAAACTGCTGTCTCTCTTCTTCATTTTCTGAAAAAACATCCGAATCAAACTGTTTTCAATGCTTTGAAAGTTATACCTGCTCATATCTATACTGCATTTTCCGATACTCTTCGGCATGCACAAGAGATTGCAATGCATTATATTATAGAATATATCACAAAACCAATCCCCACTAAAATTGAACAGGAAGTCATTTCGCTTGCTTCAATTTTTCTTATTGAATCAGCACCATGGAATGAAGTATACGCAGATGCTTTTATAAGCCAAACAGCATTTGAATCTAACAGCTTAAAATCCACTATAATCGATTGGGGATTACGCATGCATATCTTCCATATGATCTTTCATGATAAAAAAAATGCTGATTATTTATATACAACATTCATTCATCCATTACAAAACACCCTGCTCAAACAATCGCTTTGTCATGAAGCGGCGCGATATTACATTCTCCTCGATGACACCGATAACGCACACACCATGCTTAAAACAGGACTTTATTTTACCGTACCTGAAAATAAAGATTTATACCTTATTCACTATCTCATAGGATCACTTCAACAAAAGGCGGGTAACTATTCTGCGGCAGAAAAACATTTCCTTTTTGTCATAAGCAAAGGGAAAAACTATATACACCTTTCTCAATATGCATCCGCACTATATCATTTAGGAGAAATAAGCCTACGCTGGTTTAACGAACCGCATAGAGCTGAATCACTCTTCCGGCATACCCTCGAATTGGTACCGGACCATCAAGCGGCAAAAACCGCATTAGCACAGTGTGTTGTCTAAAGAATAACAATATGCCTTTCGTAAACTGTTTACTACAATTATTGACGATATTCGCGAACGTCGGCTTAGTTCAATAACCTGTTCGTATCCTCTCCCTAACAAGTCATTGAATAGAACAAAAACAAACTCGAATGACATTATTTTTAACTCTTCGATAGTATCACGCATCAAATCAGGATTAAACAGTGCCGAAGAACTATAAGAAAGAATACTCGCTATTCCTGAATACGAACTTACATCATTGTAATGCTTTTCATGACAAAGAACATGGAGTTCTCCCTCTACAATGGTTCTCTGAATCTTTTTCACTGTCCACTCGAATAGGCTTTCATTTCCTGATCGAATCACTAGAATTTTATTCCGTTTCTGTGACAATTTCTCCCAAGAAAACTGATTGCTAAGAAAATGATTGCCGATTTTTTTTCGAGTATTCGGGTATCGCCCACTCCAATCCCTTGATAACACATCGCGATACAACTGTTCATAAGCACACAGCATTTTTTCTTTGGAAAACTTTTGGAGGACAATCTGGCGGCTTACAATTCCCATTTCATGGCGAATAGACGGATTCCCGAGTAAAAACATCAGTTTTTCAGCAAATTGCGTCCAATTTTGAACATCGACCAGAAACCCATTGCAAGAATTTTTTACGAGTAGATGTGTATCCCCAGAATCAGTCGCCACAACAGGAATCCCCACAGCCATTGCTTCCATAACTGCATTCGGAATGCCTTCCGTTTCATATGTTCCATCAGGAAGTTTATATGAACCGGAACAATTGACTGCAATAGAAAATAAGTTTATCACTTCCGCAGGATTCTCATAACTGCCGGCAAAAATAACCCTTTTTTGTATTCCTAATGCGTGTACATATTCTTCAAGGCGTTTTTTATATCCGTTTCCTGTCGGGAATTCATCGCCGACAATAAGCAGTTTAACCGATTGATGGGAATCGCATAAATGGCAAAAAACGTCAATAAGACGTTCTAAACATTTTGGTTCCGCCAATCTGCCGCAATACCCGATGATTACATCATTCTTGCATATACCTAACTTTTTTTGAAGGGCGGATGTCTTTTTTTGAGGCGCAAATACCGATAAATCAACGCCGTTATAAATACATGCCACCTGTTTTTCAGGATACATTCCCTGCGCTTTTTTAAATACACTCTCTGTTGATGCAACAACACAGTCGACAGGAATTTTATCTGTTAGAAATGCGGTTGATAATCCATCTGGGCGTTCGATAATGCGAGATACTCCGGCAAGATATGCAAGATAATTGCCTTCGTCACAGCATGCCGTCTGAACGATATCAATCTGTTTATCCTTCAAAAAGCGTATCACTTCGTTATAATCGGGTGAGTAAAAACACTCTCCTGCATCTTTAAACCGTTTTTGAAAAAGGGCATTTCCCAAGTTAATAAAATAGAACACATACCCTTTTTGAGCTAAATTCTCCGCAATTGTCAAAAAGGTTCTTTCAATACCGCCAATACCGAAATAGGGGGCGATAAATGCTATTCGAATGAGGTTATTCGCCATAGTGTGCACTATCCTCTTATGTAAAATGTGTATTTTTGCATTTCGTGGTATTAAACATGCTAGATATTTATTCGCAACTCATTTCATATCATAAAAAGATTTACTTTTAAACTGATAATTATCAGGAGCAATACATGGGCTATAAAGTAAAAATGGATTATACCGGGCGGAATAACATTACCCACCCAACTCTCAACCAGACAGATTTTATTGAAAATTTTATTAAAGAAACACGCAATCAAGTTGTCGTTAATGTCGGTTCAGGACCATTGCGCCCAATACCGCATGCAATAAATGTTGATTTTATCGACAGTTATGAAGTAGACAGTGTTTCCAGCGCTTATCAATTGGATTTCGATGATGCATCTGTTGACTTCGTTATCAGTATCGGTTTGCTTGAACATGTCAAATATCCTCAAAAAGCGATTGCAGAATTCAAACGAATTCTAAAGCCAAACGGTAAGATATATTGCGAAGTTCCGTTCCTCCAACCATATCACCCCGCGCCGGAAGATTACTGGCGCACTACTGTTGATGGATTATGCACGTGGTTAGAAGATTTTGAAAAATTGAAGCCGGCTTCTCAAGCGGGCCTTCAAGCACAGTCGGATGGATACTTCGCGATTATATGCACTATGTGCTTCCAGCAGATAAAAATCAAACGGCACACTCGCCTTTCTTCCCTTTTTTAAACGGATTGATTAAATATGTCGATGATTTCATGCTGTATGAAAATATTCTCGACTTCGACAAAGCACGCGGATTAGCAAGCAGTATCTTCTTTTACGGGAAAAAACCATACGAAGAAGCAATTCCACAAACATCGCAAATACCGACAAGGCCATATTACCGCGAACAAAAATTAGCGTCATACCTTGAAAATTTCCAATTATGCAAACAGCATATCAACCGTTTTATCGAATCTTTGCAAATTCAAAAAAAGTGCGCAGTATATGGAAGCGGTGATTTAGCAGAAATGCTTGTCACGTGCTTAAAAAACAAACCGCTCAGCGTAATAATAGAACACGATACAAGCAAATGGGGTTCATCGCTTCTCGGCATTCCTATTGTTTCTATAACCGATCCGCGTATTGAGGATGTTTCAACAATCATTATCGCATCTCTTTCACATAAAGCCGCTATCATGGAACGATTAAACAATACTATCAAAGATAAAAACATCCATATTGTTACATTGGAAATATAAGGTAATGAACAAATGCGCCCTATAATCTTTTCACCGGTATCAGATCACAACATGCCTTCCAGTTACTACCGCGTTTATAAGATTGCCGAGCATATGAAACAACGCGGATTTCGCATATCAATCCTAAATCCTTACTTTTCCGATTCAGAAAAACGAGCTTTTTTGTATGCCATTGAGGAACCATCCATCATTTATATCCAAAAAAACGGCAATAGTTTTCATACGCCTGATAATATATCTCCTTTAAAAGACAAACACATTATTGTATTTGACTGCGACGATTTTATCAATCTTGACACATTTCACGACATGATCGGGACTACGGATAATATTGTATGCGGCAGTCATTTTCTTTTTGAGTATGTGAATGGATTCAATAAAAATGCCGCACTCATCGAATGCTGTATCGATGAAAAGCATTTTATTGTTCCCACTATTCGAGAAGAAAGGAAACTTCCACGAATAGTGTGGTCGCAAAGTTATGCTGACGAATATGCGCCTGACTTGCTCAGCATCGCTCAAGTTTTACAAGAATTACATCTAACGCTTCCGTTTGAATTACTGCTAGTCGGATTTAGGACAGATTCCATACAAAAAGAAGTACAAAAAAAACTTCCGTTTGCAACGCTCATTCCTTTTAAACCGCTTGATATTTATTTTCGGGAAACGCTTCCGATGATACAACAAGCAGACATTGGGATTGTACCGCTTCTCGACATCGACTCGCGGCGGGGTAAAGCTGGATTAACCTTACGAAACTATTTGCTTATGGGAATACCATCGGTTGCAAGCGGAATTGGAGAACACCCGCATATAATCGTCAATGATGTTAATGGATTTTTAGCATCGTCACCGGAAGAATGGCACAGATATTTAATGACATTGCTCACTGACAAACAGAAACGATCCGCTATCAGTTCTGCTACTCATCAATCCATTGCGCAAAAATATTCACTTTCTTCACGAGTCGACGCCCTCATTGACTTTCTTCATTTATGCGAGCATAACTCACGAAATCCTTCATTTCCACATGTCAATAACCAACATAATACAGCAACGATACTTCTGATGCGTATTAAAGAAAATGAATTGCCAGAAAATTCTGTCGCCGCACTTAGCATCAGGAATATTCCTCTGATTAAATATATTGAACTGCTTTTAATGGAAACCGGTTTGCTAACATCGGTTGTTATCGCGCTTCCCGATACTCCGATTCATCGCGATTATGCCGATGTTTTACGCCAATACGGAATGACTGTTTTTATCGGGAATCCCGACAACCCTGATGTACGGTTTATCGAAGCAATTCCTGAAAATTGTACATACGCATTGCGATTAACAATAGAAAAACCCTTTGTCGACTCCGAAACGCTTTCACATCTAGTCAACCTTCTTAAAGAAGGGTATCACTGTGCGCAAGTGAATGAACCTCATTGGGGAACATATATTCAAGCATATCGAACCGATAAATTGAAATCTGTAGCTCACCATTTTACAGAACAACGTACCGCTCATCTATGGGATTATTTATTAAGCTTACCGGAAACAAAATCGATACTGGCGTCACAACTTTATAAACCTATTTTTACTCCGATTTCCATCGATTTAGAGTCACGAAAAGGAATCGCCCAGTTCATTAAATATGTTAATTTAACCAATCATACGATTTCTGTTAAAGAATTCATAACTTTCTGCATTACAAGAATAAACGAAAAAAAATCTGCACTCTATAAACATATTAAAACTCAAAAAAAGCGTATCAATTCATCTGGGAAAACATGTTATATTCTGGGACAAACAACGCAAAGAAAAGCAGTCGAATGCATTACAGAACAATCCTTAATATGTTACCCACCTCAACGAGACCATGACATATCCGATGGAATAAACACACAATGTTGCGACTTTTTAGTACCATACGGCTCGGAAGAATATGATTATGCGTTATTCAATGTTCAAAAATGGTGTTTGGAAAATAATATCAATAAACTTATTGCGTTAGGCAACGATACCATTGTTTTTACTGTGCGCCTCAGCATCTTGCTGAATATCCCTGTATCTTGTTACCCCGATAAACAACCCGATCCGGCCGACTGGCAGTTACTGCATCATTTAAACATGGCAGACGAAGTTGTAAACCACCTTTCTGTTTCATACAAAACAAGTTAAGCACTCAAATTCTTTTTCTTCTTACGTTATACAACAGCACAAAAGTATTTTTATCATGCGTCAACACCATATTGATGTATTACTTCATTCAACGCCCCTTCGTAATATCAAATTCAGCTTTTAAAAATGCACAAACCATATCAAATCGCAAGAATTTCAAGCTAAATTAAACCATGATGGTTTATTTTTTTCTTACTCGCAAAAATTTCTAAGACCAAACACACATCATGCCGATACAATGTATGAAAAATAAACCTTACTGGTGTAAAGAGAACATTCCCAATGATTATGAAAGCACGCGAAACAAGCAGTATTATCCGGCATTATCGTGAATGCAACGGATTTACACAAATCGAACTTGCACAAATGCTGGACGTCACACAAAATACCATATCCGCATGGGAGCGAAACACCCGGGTGCCCAGCGACCCGAAACGGAAAAAGCTGTGCGAGGTGTTTTCCATTACGGAACCCGAATTATTCGGCGCCGACGCCGCACCTCAAGTAAACCAACATGGCATATTGCCTGTTCTATCATGGAAATGCGCCAACAGGTTTCATGATCTTACCGTACTCGACGAAACCTCAGAGGAATACGTATCATCAACAGTGAGCGCGCCTCGCGCATTCTCGATGCGGATTGAATCGGATGATTTTGAGCCGGAATTTAGACAGGGTGACTCTATCACGGTTAACCCTGACATCCCCTTATATAATGATGATTTCGTGATTCTCGCTGATGCACAATCGGATTCAGCTATACTTATGCGTTATAAAAAGTATCGTGACACATGCTTCTTGTTGCCGCTCAATAAGACATTATCGCCGCTTCTTTTAAAACTTCAAGATCGTTACAGCATTATTGGGAAGGTTATAGAGAGAATCAAAAGGTATTAAAAAGTACTCACGGTTTTCAAAACCGGAAAGCGGTTGTTTAGAGTTTCGTCAGTTACATACTCATGCAGATTTATCCCTTTCTTCTTCAACCTGTCTGCAACAGATTTGCTCAAAGGAGATTTCAACTTTACATAAACCCGATCACTTCTTGACTTCAGTTGAAAATCTTTCTTTTTAAAGTCAATTGCCCGGGATTTAAGAACTGAAGTTCCAGTGCCTCTTGGGAATTTTTCTATTTTTTTCAAATAATGTCTTTTGTTGCGCAAAGCAAATGAATACACCAACACTACTCAGAAGAATGAGAAAAAATCCCCCTTCCCATAATACTATCCTCTCTTATTATAAACTCTTAATCAGGAATTCTTTTTTTTCTAAAACTCATAAAATAACAATAAAGCACCAAAAAGAAAATCAACGATACACTGATGAAGGCTCTGGAACAATAAAACCAGCGATTCATGAAGTTCAACCCACTCTTTGCTTTTCGCTGTCCTAAATTATCCATGTAATGTACATCAACATAGAAATCGTCAATAATTGGTATTCCAGAAAATTCTGACTTGAGAAAATTAAAGGTTGTTTCCACTGAAATCTAGGATTATCAACTGTTTTTGAACTGATTACTGAGTAAATATAATCGCATAGTTCCAGGAAGAAAGATAGCTGCGCAAAACTCAATAGAACTCTGAAGCAGGATTATGAGTGGTTCTCAAAATTACCGATTACACCATTAAAAAAACTCCATGCTGAATAAAATAGATTCAATTCATCTCCACCAATATCGTTGACGGTGAAACTCAAGTTGCCATATATTTGGGCTCCCATGACTTGTGTCTTCAAAAAATCGAGTGTGATAAGACCATCTGAGGTTGTTGCAGAATGACAAAGATTTACTGAAATAAAAATATTGATAGACTGATAAGAATAGAAAAGATTTTTTTCACGCCGATTTCCTCCTGCACCGTTTTATTATTTATAACACGCTCTCGTTAATAATATAACGCAACAAAATTGTTTTTGAGGGAACAGGAGATTTAATATTATTTTCTTCCCGAAGATAAATGTTTTCAGAAGAAAACCCCGTCCACAAAATGTAGCCGGGGTTGCATACAAAACAGGAAAACCGGATGGTTATTCGTTATCCATATAAACCGGTTCAGGCGGTTGGGGCAAATCAAGGTTGCGCAACGATTCCAAATCGTAGGTTTGCCCTTCGTAGTACAGTGTTTCCTGCTCTGTACGGCACCCGAAAATCATCGTTACAAACACCAACAATATTCCGCAAAAAATCCATAGTGATTTCATATCTATTAAAACCTCGCTTTGAAGATTGATTGCTTCTCCTGATCGGTAAGCGATATTACCGCCGGCACTTGCGGTTCGATAAATACCAGCTCAGGCTGATGCTTTTTCTTACTGGCAAACGCGGCGTTGATAGCGTGGTATCCGCCGAGCCGTTGGCTGTAATACCATACCTCACCGATAGCGATTCCTTCTGCAGGCCGTGTTTTCTGTCCATGAGCTAATGACGCCAACACACAAAACGTGCGTGCCTTGTCGTCGCAATCATGTGATGTGCGCCATTCGAACGCGTTAAATTTGCGCATAAATTCGGTATAATACGAAAAAAACTCCGTTATCAGCCAATCGTAATCCGGCACAGCGTAACTGCTGTCGGCAAACTCTACTCCGCGAAACGACGGAAACATCTCGAGCATTTTTTGTGGTGTAATCATATCAACCTCCTCGTTTTGAATTGCAGTACGGGTGAGTATTATAGAATCTGGTAATATTACTTTCTATAGGACATAAATTTCTGGTAATCAGCTTCTTATAGATTGAATGCCTATTTATGATGTATAAAAACTTACCGATGTATCGATGAAAACGTTGGAAGATGCTATAGACACCTTATGTAAACCGTTCTTTCAGCATCATATTAAATATGTCGGGTGTGTTTCTTTGTGAAGGATGAATGCGTCTGTAAATGCATCCAATATACTATCAAAAGTGCCGAGGGCCGGACTTGAACCGGCACGGAACTAAGTTCCGAGGGATTTTAAGTCCCTTGCGTCTACCAATTTCGCCACCCCGGCACTTAAAGAGAAACTCTATATGGAGGCGGCGATCGGAATCGAACCGATGAATAATGGTTTTGCAGACCACTCCCTTAGCCACTTGGGTACGCCGCCGCGTAAAGCTTCGATAAAATGTACGAAAAGATACTAATCATATCTCCCTTTACCGTCAAGTATATATTACAAAAAAATATACATGCCACCGTATTACTCTGAGACTGAGAAACAAGTTATTGATTCATAACAAGAAAGCTAGATATAGTTAATCCAGAAAGCCACACAAATTTGTTTCACGCATTTATTTCTGCAAGTCTGAAACACATTCTTTTAAGATATTCTGTGCGGTTTGGTCGTTTGGGAACCGTTTCAGGTAATCCTTTAATATGGATACCGCTGATGATGTATCCTTCAATCCGGCACACGAACGCGCATACACTATAACAACAGCAGAATTATCCGGCGCGATTTTCAGCGGCGTTTCAAGATATTCCCGCGCTTTTCGATATTCTTTCCTATTAAAGAATTGTTCTGCGCGCCATACATACATTTCCAGTGCTTTCATCTGCATTGACCGGCTTTGGGCTGTATCGCCCATCTCATGGAGGCAATATGATAAATTGAGATATGTTTCAGGATCATAAGGATTTAATTGCGAGAATGTTATGTACTGTTCTACTGCTTTCTTGAAGTGTTTGAGCATCATATTACAAATTGCGCTATTTTTATGAACACTTGCATAATACGGTGCACACTCCATGATTCGGTCATACAATACCACTGCTTGTTCTCGTTGTCCCGCGCTGTTAAATGCGAAAGCGGCATGATACAGCAAACTAAGATTGTTCGGCTGTATCTGTACCGCTTTTTCATAGTAAGCCACAGCGTTTTTCAAATCGTTGTTCACTCGCGCATCATATCCCTTTTGAAACAATACTTCAGAACGAAACGACTGAACTACACAGTACCATAGGACACCTGCACAACATAGAATGAACATACTCCATACCAAACTTTTTTGGTTCCGAATCCACAACGGTATTACCAGTTTGGATGCCGGCTCATAAAGTGCGCTTAAAATGCCAAGATTACACCAGAATACAACCGCCATAGCAGTAAACCGCATATTTACATCAACCATATTATGCAAAAGAATACCGGCAGACGAAAAAACAACCGCCCCCCCCAAAGCATCCATCTTTTTTTGTTTATGCGCAGAAAAAACACCATACCCGACACATGCGAATACCGCTAATAGAAGACATACGCCGAAAGAACCTGTTTCCGCCCAAACCTCCAGTAATTCATTGTGAGCATGCCGTGTATTATCTGATGCCTTGGGCAGGAGAAAATATTCATGGGGACGATATTTCGGATACTCAATGAAAAAATTTCCTGCGCCAACACCGATTAACGGCGCTTGTGCGATCATGTGCAATGTACCTTGCCAAATATAAGGACGAACATCGTTTTCCAGATTTGAACGGATAAATGTACGAACCCATGGAGAACATACCAAAACTATGAGAAGCACAAGAATACTATATCGGATGACGCGGTTTACTCTAAGGAAAATGATAATAAACATAAAAAAGCTTATTAGCAACCACACCGCACGACAGCGTGCATAGTACAAATTTACCAAGCTTACACAGAATATCAATACATAAACAACCGCAATCCGATACGATTTCTTGTGTATAGTATGTCCGATCAAAAAGACAATAAATGGCAAGCCGGCTAAAATGAACCCGCCATAAAAATTTCTATTACCCAACGCAGATACTACTTGGTCGTTGTGAACGATTTGTATAATGCCATATACACCGTGAAGAAACAGTGCTACCGCCCACCAGCGCGCAATGCGCATTAAAAGCATTTTCGGAATATTTATACATGATACTGAAGCATATAACATCCCATACCCTATGATGCTCAACACATATCCTGTATTAAAAAAACAGCCCTGTATCAACCAAGACCCAATTGCCGCCACACTATACAAAATATATAGTTTCGTACTGTTTTTTATATCAAAAGAAGTACGTGTAAACACTTTCTTTAGAAAACATGCGCTAAGGAATATACACCCAATGATAAAACAATAATCTTTAATGATATATTCATTCTTGATAGGCAAAAACGATTCAGGGAAAAAAACGAGAGGTATGAATAAAATGGCATAAATAATTATGAACATACTCTCTCTTTCGTTTTTAAATATGTGAGTAAATGCGCATATCTAAAACATACTATAATTCTGCATAAAATACTCTATGAAAAAACGCGCTATTTGATAATAAAAAACCCGTCAAGCTTTATCAGCCTGACGGGTTTTTTCAAATTAAACTATTGAAGATATTAGTCTATGATGACTAAATTAGCCGCCGCAAAGCTTGTTTCTTTGAATACGTCATTCGCCGCATTCGCATCAACAACTCTTTGGCCCGAAGACGCTCCTGCCGCATTGGTCGCGATCCAGGTAACGTGTCCATCGACAAATCCGAAATTGCCGCCGTCATCTCTGTGGCTTGATATGGTTTCGTCGTAGACGACTTGTCCGCTTGCGGCAACCGTCGATTGAGGTTCATCGCACAGCATAAATGAATCTGCCGGATCCGATTCTTTCAGCCCTGCAACAAATGCATAATCGCATGTCGCATCAGTTATGGGCGAACCGCCGTTGGTGCTGTTGCTGGGGCACAGAAACATATTGAAATCTTCTGTATAATCCGGAAACAATTCAACCGCCCAGTTTTGAATATCGTTGCCGCTGGGGAAAATTTCACGATGGTCAGCCGCATACAAATGTGATGCAACTGAAACCTGCCGAACATTGTTTAAACATTTAATACGCCGTGCAGATTCCCTCGCCCTGTTTAAAGCAGGAAGCAACATACCTGCTAAAATAGCGATAATCGCAATTACGACCAACAATTCAATCAATGTGAAACCTTTGTTCTTTTTCATCCCGTTACTCCTTCTTTTGGTTGCGGGTTTTGCTTAGAACAGCATCGCTGGATTTTTTAGAGCAAAAAGAATGCCTACCTATATTTTCGGTAATAACTCAGAATATTTAAGAAAAATAAGTAATAAAATATGTGCTGATGAAAATAAAAGAGTGTGAAAATGTGTGAAAATAACGCACACATGCGTGTTCTTCACGCTTTATGAGGTTTATTTCGGTTTGTCAACGCCGAATTTTTCCATCTGATACCGAAGCGAATGACGGCTGATGCCTAATAATCGTGCAGTTGCCGATAATTTTCCTCCTGTCTGAGTCAGCGCGTTTTCAAGCAGATGCTTCTCGTAGTTTTCTCGGGCATCTTTAAAAAAAGTGTTTTCTTTTGGGACACTGCGCGAAACTGAAAAGATATGATCCGGCAAATCCTGCCGTTGTATAGCTCCATTTGACGCAAAGACTACTGCGTGTTCAATAACATTTTGCAATTCACGGATATTTCCGGGCCAAGAATGGTTCATAAGAACATCCATTGCCTCTTGTGAAACAGAGGTAACAGGTTTGGACAATTCCCCGCAATATTTGGTGCGGAAAAAATCTATCAATGCAGGCAAATCGTTTTTCCTCTCACGAAGTGGCGGGACTTTTATAGTGATAACATTAAGGCGGTAATATAAATCTTCTCTAAAATTTCCTTTGTGCATTTCTTCTGTCAAATCTTTATTGGTCGCCGCAATGACGCGCACATCAATAATTTTTTCGCTTTCGCTTCCGACTCGATTAAGTTCTTTTTCCTGCAAGACACGCAAAATTTTTGCCTGCAGTGAGAGTTCCATATCGCCTATTTCGTCTAAGTAAATTGTCCCTTTATCCGCTAACTCAAATTTACCGGGCTTATCTTTAAATGCACCGGTAAACGAACCTTTTGCATGCCCAAACAGTTCGCTTTCCATTAAATTTGAAGGTATCGCGGCACAATTGACCTTAACAAACGGTTCGCTATTCCGTTTGCTCAACTGGTATAAAGCTTGAGCTACTAATTCTTTCCCCGTTCCGCTCTCCCCTTGAATAAGAACAGTGGAATTGGTTGGAGCGACAGCATAAATCAACCGCTTGACTTCTTTAATATTTTCTTCCTCACCAATAATTGCCGCAAGAGGGTCATGTTTAATGTTGTTAGCGGTTAATCCCAGCTTTGTGAAAATACCGTGCATTATAGTGAGGAGTTCTTCGGGATCAAACGGTTTGGTAATATAATTTTCAGCACCGATTTTTATTGCCTCGACCGCTTGTTTAAGCTGTCCGAAAGCGGTGATTATCAACACTGCACAGCGCGGGGCTGTTTTTTTTACATGCTGTAACAATTCAATACCTTGCATTCGCGGCATCTTCACATCGCTTATAACAAGATCATATGATTGATTTATGATCATTTGCAAAGCTTTCTCCCCATTTTCGCTTACATCACATTCATACCCTGCATCACAGATTATTTCCTGAAGCAAACTTCTCATATGCGGTTCATCATCTACAACAAGTACACGAGGGCATTGTTTTTCTATCATCGAATCGGAATCTCCTCAGGCACTATTGTTTGGAGCGGGAAACGAATCACAATTTGAACACCGCAGTTGATCTCAGACGACAATGCAATAGTTCCTCCATAGGTCTCAACAATTTGTTTCACAATGCTTAACCCTAACCCGACGTGTTGTTTTTTTGTTGTATAAAATGGAGTAAACACCTGCTCGAGAACATCCGTATCTATTCCAACACCATTATCGGTACAAACGATTACAAGTTTATCATCTGTATCTAAATACGTGGCGAAAGAAATTTTCTTATCCTGATTATCTGATACCGCAACAGCCTCACAGGCATTTTGAAGGATATGGTCTATGAGATGATCAAACTGCTGAGTATCTATCAGTAAATCGGGTATAAGACTGTCAAAATTAGTTTGAATATCGATTGATTGTTTGTTGTCTTCAACAAGAGCAGAAATCTTTTGATTGAGAAAGTGATTCACATTAACACGTTCAATTTTTCCTTCAGATAACCCGGAATAATCAAGCAAATCTGAAATAATTTTATCTGCCCGTTCTATCTCCTGAGCAATAATTTCAGCATGGCGCACCACTTTATCAGCATCTTTGTAGACATTTTTTTTGATGAGATATAAGGCGTTTGAGATGATTGCAAGCGGATTTTTCAACTCATGCGCAACGGTACTCGCTATTTTTGCCGCTATTTGTAATTTTTCCGACCGAATAGCCCGTTCTTGATTTTCTGATATCCGTATTCGATTCTTCTCCACAAGGAAATATATTCCCCAACAACAAATACTTACCAAAAACAACATAAGTATGCGCAATAAAAAAATCTCATTATACACAAAAACAAAACTTTGCTTAACGGAATAAAGAGCGCCAATATAAAAAAGAATGAATGCTATGTTTATTGTCTGCTGATATTTTATTTCCGGAAAATTGATCGCATTGCGCACAATCAATCCCGGATAAAGCATATAAAGCTCACTTTCCAAACCACCAGAGAAGTAGATAAGAAAACTCAAAAACAAATTATCAATTAAAGAAAGAAGAAAAGCGGTAAAACGGACAGCGGACGGACTGAATTTTCTTTTCGCCAACGCAACCAATGCCAATAGGAAAAAAATATTGGCAACAACATACAAATTTAACTGTTTAAAATAATAGTGATTAACATCCGAAGCCTCTAACGTCAGTAAGAAATAATACGAGCACAATACAACGGCACATTTCAATGGAAAAATGATGTAATATTCCAGAATGAAAATACGGCGGATAGTGAGCCGTTTACTGAATAAAGTGCTGGATTTCACTGACAATAATACGTTTCCCTTCCCGATACATCATGATACAGGCAATCAAACACCGAGCTAACTGTTTCTTAGGCATTTGCGGCAAAATAACCTTATCATTAGCATCGGTAAAAATTGTTACTATATTAGTATCGGAAGCAAATCCAGCTCCATTCTGTGTTATATCATTGGCAATAATCATATTAAGATTTTTTTTATGCAGTTTGTCCAGTGCGTTTTTCTCAAGAAATTCCGACTCTGCGGCAAACCCGACAAGCGTACCGCAAAATTGCGATTGAGAAACACTAAGGAGAATATCTTTCGTCCTCTTCATGATAAGAGTTAGTTCAGAATCTGATTTTTTAATCTTCTGGCGGAATGTAGTTACCGGAGTATAATCGCACACAGCGGCAGACATAATCAGAATATCAGCAGAAACACAATATTCTATTACCGCTCGATGCATTTCTTCTGCTGATACCACTGAAACAATGTCCACATTTTCTGGAGCGGCAAGTGCAGTCGGGCCGCTAATTAGGCACACCTCCAATCCGCAATCCCTCGCGGCTTCGGCAATAGCATACCCCATTTTACCCGATGATGGATTAGAAAGGAAACGAACCGGATCAATAAATTCACGTGTCGGGCCGGCGGTAATAACACATTTTAATTTTTTATTTAAGTCACACTCTTGTTTATTCATCCGATTAAGACAGTGCTTGAGCAATATTTTCGATAATAACTGCTGGTTCAGCCATTTTCCCTATTCCCTTTGTTCGGCATGCAAGAATTCCCACAACCGGATCGATAAAATGTACTCCGCGTCCTTTGAGTACTGCGATATTTTCCTGCACTGCAGGGTTTTCATACATGGCCGTATTCATGGCAGGAGCCATTAGAATAGGCTTTGAAAACGCACACAAAAAACAACTGACTATTTCATCGCTGATACCGCATCGCAGTTTTCCAATAATGTTTGCAGTTGCAGGCGCAACAACAGCACATTCCGCTTCTTCAGCAAGAGAAATATGAAACGTTGCAGGGTAATCTTCGACAGAGTTCCACAAACTCGATATAACCGGTTCTCCGGTAAGAGATTCAAACGAAAGAGGGGAAACAAATTTTTTTGCCGATTCAGTCATAATCACTTTGGGATGCGCTTCTGATTCAAGCAACCTGCTTACTAAATCACACGCTTTATATGCGGCAACCGACCCTGTGACGGCAACTACAATTTTTTTCCCTTTTATACTGTTCATTCGGCACCTGTTAAGCGTGCAATATGACTTTGGTGATATGCAACCCGCAACTTTTCCGCTTCGTAGATTATCCCCAATTGTTTTACTGCCGTATCGACATCTTCGTTAATAATACTATAGTCATAATCAATGCTTTCAGCTATTTCCTTTTGCGCACGGGATAACCGGAGTTTGATTTTATCAGGCGAATCTTTATCGCGCAATAATAACCTTTTTTCCAATTCATCCAAAGAAGGAGGGAGAATATAGACGCTGACAGTCTCTGCAATAAGCGACCTGATTTGAGAAGCTCCTTCAATATCAACATCAATAAGAACATGCCGCCCTGAACGCAGGCATGACAATACAAATTCACGCGATGTCCCGTAGAACTCATTATAAACGCGTGCATATTCCAGAAAAGCATCTTCTTCTATCATTTTATCAAATTCATCCCGCGATACGAAAAAGTAATCTTTACCATTTACTTCGCCTTCACGTGGAGAGCGAGTTGTTGTAGATATAGCGTATTGCACCTCAGGATGCACTGCCAAAAACTCTCTGCAAATTGTTGTCTTTCCTGCTCCGGAAGGAGCAGAAATAATAAGAAGAAATCCGTTCATTCTAAATTTTGCACCTGTTCGCGAATTTTTTCAAGTTCTGTACGTATCCGAATGGTAGAATTCGAAATTATACTATCATTACATTTTGATGCAATAGTATTTGTTTCTCTAAACATTTCCTGAATAATAAAATCAAGTGTTTTTCCAACAACACCGCCTTCATTCAATTTATTGGCAAAATTAGTAATATGGCTTTGCAACCGCACAAGTTCTTCAGAGATATCTATTTTATCGGCATAAAGAGCAACTTCTCGCGCAATTCGGTCTTGGTCGACAGGAATTTCAATGGATAATTCTTGTATTCTTTCGCTTAAACGAATACGAAACTTCTCAACTGAATCTTTTGCATTCGAGCCGATTTCGCTGTGTTCATTGCGAATAATATCCAAATGAAAATTGATGTCCTGACATAATTTTTGCCCTTCAATCTCTTTTTCAAGATAAAATTTTTCAAGGCATTCATCAATTAAAGAAAAGAGAGGGCCGCAATAATGTGATTCGTCCTGTTCTTCCTGATCGGCAATTAGAATATCCCGATTACCTAAAAACATGGTGATGTCAATTGTTCCGGGCAGATTAAATTTTTGTTGAATAAGCTGTAAAGCATTAAGATACATTTCGGCATATTGCAAATCAGGCTGGAGACTGAGAAAATTTTTCCGCGCTACAGAGTCAAGACTGATATTTACATTGATTCGTCCGCGCGTAACAGCAGATGCAATTTTTTTTCTTACTTTTTCTTCAAGAAAAGATACAACTTTAGGAAGGTTAATCTGAATTTCACAATATTTTTTATTAACCGATTGGATTTCAACAGTTAATTTTCCATACGATGTATCGGCGAAAGATTTAGCAAAACCGGTCATGCTCCGAATAGTCATTTAGGAAATCCCTCTGCTTCCGGGTTTAACCACAGGAATTTTTTCTGCACACAAGGGACATTCATTTTCATGGTAAGTAGCGATATCAAGCGCCATCAAACTGAAAAATTCACAGCCGAAATCGATTGCATTTTTACTCCGGTCAATAATAGACGCAACACCAACAACATCAGCGCCATAAGAATTCAATACGTCAATGAGTTCTCTCACCGATTTTCCCGTTGTTATAACATCCTCAACTACAATAACTTTCTCTCCTTTATCAACGGTAAAGCCACGCCGTAGGCACATCTGCTGGTCTTGTCTTTCGCCAAAAATCGAACGAATGCCAAGCGCTTCAGCAACTTTGTAAGCAATAACAATACCGCCAAGTGCAGGCCCGACAACACAACGTATCTCTTTTTTTACAAAATGCCGTGCGATAGCATTCGCCGCACGGGCTGTACGTTCGGGATACTGCAACAATTTGGCACATTGAATATACTGCCCGCTATGTAAACCGGAACTGAGCAGGAAATGCCCTGACAACAAAGCATCCGATTCTCGCAAATCCTGTAATAATTTTTCATCTTTCATACTTGTACCTCATGTATTTCTTCAAGTATTTTTAATGCGGCTTCACGTGGATTTGAAGCGGCAATTATCGGCCTGCCAATGACAATAAAATCAGCTCCATTGCGCACTGCATCTGCCGGAGTAGTAATCCGGTTTTGATCGTTCGCCGCAGACCATAACGGCCGAATACCCGGCGTAATTATGGTTATTTCATTACCAAACTCGGCTCGTAGAATCGGCAATTCGCGCGGTGACGCAACAACGCATTTTCCACCTGATTTAATAGTAAGAGCAACTAATTTTTTGACTATATCCTCAGCTGAAAGCGCCATGCCAAAATCTTCAAGCAACTGCTGTTGGCTAAAACTGGTCAACACTGTTACAGCAACAGCGAGCGGCGGCGCAATGCCATATTTTTTTCCCACTAGGCCCGCCCGAGATATTGCCGCTTTGATCATTTCGCTTCCGCCGCTTGCATGAAGCGTGAACATATTTACGCCGGTTTTACAGCTATTTTCAACTGCATCAGCAACAGTATTAGGGATATCATGGAATTTTAAATCCAAAAATATTTTTTTACCGTACTTTTTAAGCATTGCAAGTGCGGCTTGCCCTTCGCTTGCATAAAGAACACTTCCCACTTTATACCATTCAACAGAATCGCCGAGCGCTTCAATCAACTTTACCGCATCGGTAAGTGTCTGAACATCAAGTGCAACAATTATGTCGGTTTTTTTTTGATTCATGATGGTGTCTCCATGTATAACCTGCTATTTCCGAAACCGATTTGAACCCGTGAATATTCATATAATCGAGAATTCCCTGATTTATTTTCTGCGCAATGGATGGATCAATAAAATGCCACGTACCCACAGCAACAGCATCAGCGCCAGCCAGCATAAATTCGATTGCATCCTGCCAGCCGCAGATACCCCCCATACCTATGATGGGGAGGTTAGTTACTTTTTTTACTTCCCAAATGAGGCGAATCGCCATCGGTTTAACTCCCGGGCCGCTAAACCCGCCAACCACATTCCCCAACACCGGTTTTCGGGTATTGATATCAATTGCCATTGCCGGATATGTGTTAATCAATGTCACAATATCGATTCCATTGTCTTCAGCCGCACGTACCATTTCAGTAATATCGGTGACTTGAGGCGTCAATTTAAGCATCAGCGGAATGGAAGTGCGTTCTTTGACTTTTTTTACAATCGAACCGATACTGCGCGCATTTTTGCCAAACTCTACTCCTCCTCCTTCAAGATTCGGACACGACACATTGATTTCGATATAATCAATGGGCGTACCTTCCAGTTGTTCGGCGATAACGCAATAGTCATCTTCTTTTATTCCATTGATATTGGCAACAATTGCCGTATCGTATTTTTTAAGAGGAAGGACTTTATTTTTAACAAAATCTTTAACACCGTCATTTTGTAATCCGATTGCATTGATTATTCCGCCGGCAACTTCAACCAACCGTGGAGGCGTATTGCCTGCACGAGAATTGACTGTGATTCCTTTTAAGGCAATTGCTCCATAAAAATCAGGGTTAGCCACTGATTCCAGCTCTTTGCCGTAACCAAACGTTCCAGACGCAGATAACACTGGATTTTTTAAACGTAATTTTCCTTTGTTTACTTGTAACCGCGAATCATTATTGTACATTTTAATGTGCCATAGTAAAAAATTTCATATCTATTCTCCGGCTGTCTATCACTGGGCCGTCGGTACAAAGCTTAAAAAAAGCCTGGCCGTCTTGCTCATATGATCGCGCAGGAATTACACAACTGAGGCATACGCCGCCTCCGCATCCCATGTACGACTCTAAAGAAACCTGACATGGTATCTGCTTGCTTTCTGCAAACTGAGCAACACGGAAAAGCATAGGATTGGGACCGCATGACATAACGATATCGTTCTGAGCAGACAGATTGACTTTCTCACAATATGATTCAAGGATATCCGTCGACAAACCTTTTTCCCCAAAAGAACCATCTTCAGTGATAAAAACACATTGTGTGGAAAATTCTTGTAAATCATCAATAAACAACAGGTGATTCGCCGTTCGAGCTCCATAAAAGAAGATTGTCTCTACCGAAAAAGAGCGAGCTTTTTTTAAGTAAAAATACAAAGGCGCAAGCCCTACGCCGCCAGCAACTATAAAAATCCGTCGGGCATTTTGAGCATCGAAAAACCCATTTCCCAAAGGCCCTATAACGTTCAATTGATCACCAACACGACGTTGAGATAACCATCGAGTGCCTTTGCCGACAACCTTGATTAAACTTTTCACAATGCTTCCGTCGACATCAAAAACCGCCATTGGGCGCCGAAGAAGAATATCATAATTATTTTCAATCCGGAAATTAAGGAAATGCCCCGGTTTACACAACGGAGCAATCTGCGGAGCATCAAACGCTATGACGAAGTAATCGGCGCTAAGGCTCGTCACACTGACAACAGATGACTGAGAAACTATCACCCTTGCGCTCCTTCGTATGATAGCGGATTATTCATACGGTGATATTCTTGAATCGAAGTTACTGAAATACCTTTACGAGACAATGCTTCAATGCCGTTAATTACCGCATGAGCGCCGGAAATAGTTGTAACGCAAGGAATGTTATGCCCTACTGCTGTTGAGCGTATCTTGCGTTCATCAGTGCGGGTTTCTTTTCCGCCGGGCGTGTTTATAACGAGCGCTATTTCTTTATTGATAATTAAATCGAGAATATTCGGGCGCCCTTCGTTTATCTTAAATAATTTTTGAACCTGTAATCCATTGGTGCGCAGAACCTTTGCTGTTCCTTCAGTAGCGACTAACTCAAACCCGCAATCGACAAGTTTCTTCGCAATAAACCCGATAACCCGTTTGTCTTTGTTTTTGACGCTCACAAATACTTTTCCCGACAGGGGGAGCGTCTGGTTAAAACCCATCTGAGTTTTGGCAAAGGCAACGCCGTAATCACGTTCTATACCCATAACTTCGCCTGTAGAACGCATTTCAGGGCCAAGAATGATATCAACACCGGGAAACCGAGAAAAAGGGAGAACCGCTTCCTTGACAGAAAAATAATCCGGTTTTATCGTTTCTAAGAAACCGATCTCTTTAAGTGTTTTGCCAGCCATCACCCGCGATGCAATTTTTGCCAGCGGCACACCGATAGTTTTACTGACAAACGGCACAGTTCTCGATGCCCGCGGATTCACTTCAAGAATATATACCCTGTCATTTTTTATGGCGAATTGAATATTTAACAAACCTTTGACCTTCAGTTCACGGGCAAGATCGATGGTTGTTTTATTGATTTCGCTGATTATATCATCTGAAATGGAAAAAGGTGGGATAACACACGCACTGTCACCCGAGTGAATCCCTGCCTCTTCAATATGCTCCATAATGGCGCCGACAACAACATCGGTACCATCGCTCACTGCATCGGCATCGACTTCTATCGCATCTTCGAGAAACTTATCAATCAAAATCGGTTTTTCCGGTGAAGCTTGAACAGCAAACTTCATATAATTTTCCAATGACTCTTTGTCATAGACAATCTCCATTGCCCGTCCGCCTAATACATACGACGGACGCACAAGGACAGGATACCCAATCGATTCCGCAACAGTTCTTGCCTCATCAGCGCTACGCGCAATACCGTTTTCCGGCTGGCGATATGCCAGTTTTTTAACCAGTTGCTGAAAGCGCTCTCTATCTTCTGCAATATCAATAGAATCGGTAGACGTTCCGATGATTTTAACACCTTCCGCTTCAAGTTTTTGAGCAAGGTTAAGCGGAGTCTGTCCCCCGAACTGCACGATTGCGCCATCACATTTTTCATGATGAAATATGTTTAATACATCTTCAACGGTAAGCGGTTCGAAATACAATTTGTCAGAAGTATCATAATCGGTACTGACTGTTTCAGGGTTGCTGTTAACCATAATGGTTTCAAACCCATCTTCTTTTAAAGCGTATGCCGCATGCACACAGCAATAATCGAATTCAATCCCCTGCCCAATACGGTTAGGCCCTCCGCCAAGAATCATAATTTTCTTTTTAGCACTGACTATTGACTCATTGACGGTTTCATATGAGGAGTAATAATACGGTGTGTATGCCTCAAATTCAGCCGCACATGTATCAACTAATTGAAATGTTGCGGTAATACCGGCGGCACCGCGTTTTTTCCGCACTTCGATTTCAGTCATATCCAGCAAATATCCCAATTGATAATCGGAATATCCCATTCGTTTTGCTGAACGTACAATGTCATTATAGGTAAATTTCTGTCGAATATTTTGTTTGTTTTCTTTTATTAAGAGCTCAAATTGGACAATTTGTTCCAGCTGATTCAAAAACCACGGGTCAATACCGGTTAAAGACGCAATTTCTTCCACTGTAATATCATTGAGCATCGCTTGACGAATTGCGAAAATTCGATCCGGCTGGGGTATACGGAGTTTCCTCTTGATTTCCTCGACACTCCAATTTTCGTCTTTGCCATCTGCACCAAATCCAAACCGTCCGATTTCCAAAGACCGTAATGCTTTTTGAATGGACTCTTTAAATGTTCGCCCAATCGCCATTACCTCTCCCACAGATTTCATCTGAGTAGTAAGTACTGCTTCGGCTTCCGGAAACTTTTCAAATGCCCATCGCGGTATTTTAGTGACGCAATAGTCTATTGTCGGTTCAAAGCATGCCGGAGTTTTTTGCGTGATATCGTTAGGGATTTCATCAAGGGTATACCCAACTGCAAGTTTTGCGGCAAATTTTGCGATGGGAAATCCGGTTGCTTTGGAAGCAAGAGCAGAACTGCGCGACACACGCGGATTCATTTCAATAACTATCATCTCGCCATTTTTGGGGTTGATTGCAAACTGGATATTCGAACCGCCGGTTTCAACACCAATTTCACGTATAATTTTAATCGCGGCATTACGCATGAGCTGATATTCTTTGTCTGTTAGCGTCTGAGCCGGCGCAACAGTAATGCTGTCTCCGGTATGAACCCCCATTGGATCAAAGTTTTCAATAGAACAGATAATAACAACATTATCATTTTTATCGCGCATAACTTCGAGTTCGAATTCTTTCCAGCCGATAACAGATTCTTCAACGAGAATTTCGTTTATCGGGCTTAAATAAAGCCCTTTTCGTGCCATTTGTTCAAATTCAGTAATATTATACGCAATACCGCCGCCTTTGCCCCCTAAAGTAAACCCCGGCCGAATGATAAGCGGAAACGTGCCGATTTCATCAGCAATTCTCATTGCGTCTTCCAATGTTCGCGCGGAACCGGAACGAGGCATATTGATATCGATATTCTGCATTGCTTTTTTGAATAATTCACGGTCTTCAGCTTTTTTAATAACATCGGGACGCGCACCAATCATTTCAACGCCATACTTGTCTAAAATACCCAAATCAGCAACTTCGACCGCGACATTTAATCCGGTTTGTCCGCCAAGCGTCGGCAAAATTGCATCAGGACGCTCTTTCTGGATTATTTTTTCGACTACTTCAGCGGTTATCGGCTCGATGTATGTTGCGTCGGCAAATTCGGGATCAGTCATAATGGTTGCTGGATTGCTATTAAGCAATATGACTTCATACCCCTCTTCACGCAGTGCTTTGCATGCTTGCGTACCGGAATAATCAAACTCACACGCCTGCCCGATAACTATCGGCCCCGACCCAATAATAAGAATTCGTTTAATATCGTCTCGTTTAGGCACCTTTCGATGTGTTCCTTTCCTTATGGTGTAAACGCATTAATTCAATAAACTGTGCAAACAGGTTTCGTGAATCATGCGGGCCTGCTGAAGATTCCGGATGATACTGCACTGCATAAACAGGGAATTTTTTATGCCGAAACCCAGCGACTGTATGATCATTCAAGTTTATATGTGTCAATTCCAAACAGTTCGGCAATGTATCCTGATCAATAGCGAACCCATGGTTCTGGCAAGTGATCTCAATTTTATTCGTCAACAAATTCTTAATAGGATGATTAGCGCCTCGATGCCCGAATTTTAATTTATAGGTTTTAGCGCCGAGAGCCAGCCCTAATAATTGCTGTCCCAAACATATGCCGAATATAGGGTATTTCCCAATCATTTTCCGAATGGTTTCAATCGCATAATATACCGGTTCAGGATCACCGGGACCATTTGAAAGGAAAATTCCATCGGGCTTAAGGGCATCGATTTCTTCTATCGTTGCATTTGCAGGAACAATAACGACTTCACATCCTAAACGCGATAATATGCGGGGCATATTATACTTAATTCCAAAATCCAACGCGACAACTTTAAAATTTTTAAACGGTTTTTTTTCTAAAAGCGGCTCGAATAAATCTTCTTCCTCGGAACTGCGCACGCCGTCGCCGCTCCATACATACTGCGAATTACACGTGACATCGCGAACAAGGTCACGCCCAACCAATCCGGGATATTGATCCAATTTCTTTTGCAAGACATTAAGATCAAAACAGGATGTAGATATTACCCCGCTCATAGCGCCGCGGCTTCGGGTATATATTGTTATGGCACGAGTATCCATATCGGTTACAAGAGGTATTTTGTGTCTTTCTAAGTAAGAAAACAATGTTTCTTTTGAACGGTAATTGCTGGGGATTTCGCATAACTCCCGAACAATAAATCCTTCAACCATAGGTTTTTTTGATTCCACATCAACCGGATTCGCGCCATAATTCCCAATGAGAGGGTAGGTCATCGTGACAATCTGTCCTTTATATGAGGGATCTGTTAAGATTTCCTGATACCCCGTCATGCTGGTGTTAAAAACCACTTCGCCAAAAGTATCCGGCACTTCTGCCAATGCTTTGCCTTCAAAACATTTTCCGTCTTGAAGAAGCAGAATCGCTTTTTTCATGCTCCACCTGTTGTATTCTCTATAATTTGCCCGTTTTGCAATTTTAATATGCCTCCGACAAAAACATGTTGTATTTTCCCCCGCACTTTCCAATCATGGAACGGAGTATTTGAACTTTTTGAAAATAATGCATCCTTATTGATGCGGTATTCCGCATCTAAATCGACAACCGCAATATCGGCGTCAAAACCATCCTGCAATGTGCCTTTTCCCGCCAAATTGAATAAGCGCGCCGGATTCGCCGACATAAGCTCAATCAGTTTAGAAAGGTTGATAGCATTTTCCAAAACGAAGTAAGTATACATAATTGGAAAGGAAGTTTCCATACCAATCATTCCGAAAGGTGCATCAAGCATACCTTTTTCTTTCTCGTGGATTGCATGAGGGGCATGGTCGGTAGCAATAATGTCAATTTTTCCCGTTTTCAAACCTTCAATCAACGCCGCCCTGTCATTCGGCGACCGCAAGGGAGGGTTGACTTTATAGATACCGTTATCACTCTTAATATAACTATCATCCATAACGAGATGATGAGGGGCTACTTCGCACGTAACGTTTACGCCGCGTTGTTTTGCTTCCGTTATAATGCGCAATGACTCTGCTGTACTAACATGTGCAACGTGAAGCTTGCTTTTTGCCAATTCGCATAATATGCAGTCACGATAAATCGCCGCATATTCTGACGCGGAAGGGATGCCCGGCAAACCTAATCTTTGCGCGGTTTCTCCATCGTGCATTACACCGCCCATCGTCATTGCCATGTCTTCGGAATGCTGAATAACCCTGACCGAGTGTTTCGCCGCCTGCTGAAAAATAGTTAACATAATGTGCGAATCATGCACCCATCGCCCATCATCGGAGAACGTTACTGCACCTGCATTTAGCAAAGAAGCAAAATCAACAATTTTTTTACCTTTCATCCCTTCGGTCATCGCCGCGATAGGATGTACATTGACATAACCTGATTTTTTCGACTTAGCTACTATGTATGACACAATAGATTCCGCATCAGTTACAGGATGTGTATTTGCCATACAGAACAGGGTTGTTACACCTCCGGCTAATGCCGCTCGCGTACCGGTTACAATGTCTTCTTTATACTCATATCCCGGGTCACGCATATGTGTGTGAACATCTATAAGCCCCGGCATAACAGTTTTTCCAGAACAATCGATAACAGAACAATTTTGTAGGTTACTTTTGCTTATTCCAGACAAAAATACTTTTCCATTGCAAACAAAAACATCCCGGCACTCATCAATTTTCTGAGCAGGATCAATAACTCTCCCGCCTTTTAACCAATAGTCCATAGAGAAGATTCTCCAATATTTATACTCAGTTAGGGCTGTTGGACGGAACCGGCACTTCGCCTTCAAATACTGGAACCGGGACAGGTTCAACTTCTTCATCCGCAAAAGCGAGAATAAATATTCGCCCCCGTTTAATTTCCACATCAACCGTTTTTAAAGAGGCATCATCTTTTTTAACGTATTTCATTGAAAAGTATTCGCCAAAATCAGACTCGACAGATTCAACTTCTTCGTAACCGGCATTTTTCGCATTTACTTTAAACCATTCCCGCACCTTTTTAGATGCTTTATTGACTTCTTCATCTTGTTTCAAAACAATTATGTGTGAAAAAACCACCGCCTTTTTCATTTCAAAATTCCGCCGTTTTTTCATATCGGGTTCATACGGATCATATTTTTTTCCGGGAATCATACGCGGATAACGCCCAAACTGAATATACACTACGTCATTTGTGTAGAGAGGGAAATCCGAGGCATATCCAATAGGCATTTCTGAGAGGATATGGTCTTTATTTGCTATTCGAGATAATTCCGTTTGATAATCATACTCTCCTGCACCATTATCTGCATCTTGTGCGGTAACGGTAAGTGATGCTGTTGAGAGGAATACACACAAACAATACAAAATATTTATATATCGTTTCATAGCAATGCTCCTTCAAGAAATTTGCCGTTTTCGTAGATACTGTCTTCCAACCATTCATTATCAGATTCAGGGTAATCGATGTTGTAGTGCAACCCTCTGCTCTCCTTCCGGTGAAGGGCGAACTGAATGATTAACTCTGCAACTGTAGCGATATTGCGTAATTCTATTAAATCATTGGTGATTACAAAGTCCCAATAATATTCATCTATTTCCTGTTTTAAAATATCAATACGCCGTTTTGCACGTTCAAGCCGTTTGTTTGAGCGGACGATACCGACATAATTCCACATAAACCGCCTTATCTCATCCCAATTATGAGATACAATAACTGTTTCGTCACTGTCAACCGCTTTTCCGGTATTCCAGTGCGGAAGATCGAAAAGGGGCGGTTTTTCTGTCTTAACAATCTGCTGGGCAACATCAACAACATTTGATGCCATAACCAATGCTTCCAATAACGAATTGCTTGCAAGGCGGTTTGCTCCATGTAACCCTGTGCATGCAACTTCACCGCACACAAATAGATTCTTTAAATTTGTCCGCCCAAATAAATCACTCGCAACACCGCCGCAAAAATAATGCGCCGCAGGAACAACCGGTATATATCCTGTGCTCATATCTATTCCGAATTTTAAGCACTCGGTATATATATTGGGAAAACGCGCCTGAATAAAACTTTTGCTTTTCGCTGTAATATCAAGGTATACGCAATCATCGCCGGTTCTTTTCATTTCAAAGTCTATTGCACGCGCAACGATATCGCGCGGCGCCAAACTTCCCATCGGATGGTACTTTTCCATAAATGACGAACCGTCTTTTAATCTTAGTACTGCACCTTCGCCTCGTACGGCTTCGGAAATTAAAAAAGATTTCGCCTCGTGGTGATACAAACATGTCGGGTGAAACTGAACGAATTCTAAATTTTTAATGCGCGCACCGGCGCGATATGCCATCGCAATGCCGTCTCCCGTAGCAACATCAGGGTTTGTGGTGTACAAATAGACTTTCCCCGCACCGCCGGAAGCAAGAATAGTTACCTTGGATTTTATCGTAATTACTTGGTGATTTTTTATATCGAGCACATATGCGCCTAAGACAGTATTTTCTTTGTTGTGCCCTACTTTTTTTGAAGTAATCAGGTCAACAGCACTATGATATTCTTTTACGGTAACATTAGGCCTCTCAAGCAATCTTTGTATTAAAACTTTTTTTACTTCATGCCCTGTGATATCTCCGGCATGAATGATGCGCCGATGCGAATGCCCGCCTTCTTTGCCGAGGTCTAATTCTGTTTTATTCTGAGGGCGCTTTGAAAATTCTACCCCATAGTCCATTAACTTACGAATTGCATCAGGGCCACTGCGAACGATGGTTTCAACTACACTTTCATGACACAAATCAGCGCCGCATATCATTGTATCGGATATATGGTCTTCGAACGTATCAACGTCGCTCATTACCGACGCAATACCTCCTTGAGCATAATTCGAATTCGAATCGATTGTAGTACGTTTTGTAATGAGCAGAACCGATCCCGTTTCAGATGCCCGCAACGCCGCGGTTATCCCCGCAATACCACTTCCAATAATCAAATAATCGGTTTCGGTATACTGTAGGTGTTTATCCTGCATAAGAGAATCAGCCTGTATCGGGTTTACACTTTATAATTCAAACTCAAACGCATTTTTAATCAATTCAATTTTAGGGTCGAAAGGAGAATTGAAACAAACCCCAACAACATCAAAACGATACTCAAAATCAAAATAGTTGTTTTTATGTATATATTCCAGAGAACTTTTTATAATTGCTTTTTGTTTATATGCCGTTACAGCATCGAAAGGATGCCCAAACTGTTCGCCTCTTCTTGTTTTAACTTCGATAAAAGCAAGCGTTTCGCTGTCAAGCGCCACAATATCTAATTCGCCATACGGGGTATGGACATTGGTATCCAATATACGATATCCCTGCTTTTGTAAAAAAACGGCGGCTACACCTTCACCTGCCCCCCCCAGTTTTTTACGGATCATATTCATTAAATTGCCCCTCCGGCACACATCTCCCGCACGGGTGAAAAACTTTTACGATGTATTGTACTTGAACCGAATTTACGCAAAGCATTCAAATGCTCGCGAGTGCCATATCCTTTATGACGCGCAAAACCGTATTTTTGTTCAGATGCATCATATTCTTCCATGATTGTATCACGAACAACTTTTGCGATAATTGAGGCGGATGCTATTGAAAGGCTGAGGGAATCGCCTTTAATAATTTTGGTCTGGGA
>JACKPL010000007.1 GCA_024233545.1 bacterium | reverse complement strand
TTTTTGTGTACTATTAAAAATCAAAGCTTCAACTTCTTTTACAGCCTGTTCGCATTGTTCTGCGAGGATACGTACTTGATCGGCAACCACAGTAAACCCTTTGCCTGATTCACCTGCCCGCGCCGCTTCAATTGCGGCATTAAGAGCCAACATATTTGTCTGAGATGCGATTGAGCGCACCACATTTATAATCCGTTTTATGTGCTCTATGCTCTGCGTTATTTCGTTTATTCCTCCAACGGCTTCACCGATAGCATAGTTCCCAATCTTCGCACGGCATTCCAGTTCCACAAAAAAATCATTAACCACACTCGCATTTTCTGTAAGAGAATTCTTTCTTTCGGTAAACTCTTGTATCAGGTTTCGAGCTCCTAAAATACCTCTTTGGTACTCTTGAGTTACTTCCCATAATTGCTTAAGATACGTTACCGTTTCTTTAAACGATTGAGACGCACCTTCGATGATTGATGTTTGAGCATCAAAAGAATGCGTTTGCTGTATTATGTTTTTTTCATCATGTTCAATTTTATGAACAATATAATCGAGCACATGCAAAAGGTTCTGATTCCAGTGTTCTGCATTTATAAGAGATTCTTCTAATTCTTCTGTCTTTTCCAAAGTAGCATTACACGATTCAATAAGATGAAGTTTTTGTTGCTCTGTTTGAGCAATATACTTATTGATAAGCGCTTCAAGATCGCCAGACTGTTTTAAAGTATTTTCATCCAATTGCTCTTTTAATGTATTGGTGATTTTATTAAATGGAGTAATAACCTGTCTAAAAATGAATAGGAACACTGTTGCACACACCAAAACAATTACTGTTACTCCAGCTAAAACATAATAATAGATTGTATTTGCCGACGTAATAAACTCGTTGATAATGCCAGATTGTCTCCGCTGTACAGACTGAATCAGAATTGAAACTTCATCCGAAAGATTCTCCAGCCTTGCTTCAAATTCAACACATTCTTGAATAATATCGTTGATATCCTTTGTACCAGTTTCATATGCAAACAGAAATGACTTCAAAACCATAAAATCATCCGCCAGCAAAGAACATTGTTCAATAATGCCGGATACTAAACCAGTGGTTTTCTCATGAAGCGGACATCCTTCTAATGATTCGCCGCAGACACTGATTCTGTTCAGTTGCTTTTCAATATTATCCACTAAAACAGCATCATGAAAATTATTCTTTATGCACAGTTCATGAACAAAGAGTACCGTCTGTTCTATGGCATTTTTCAGTTGAACCGAAGTATCCGATAAAACAGGAAAATTGCATATTTCATACGCTATCTTTTTATTGCTTTTCGTATGTATTGACACAACTATGCCTAACAAAGCGAGGCATGTCATAATCAAGCCGAATCCAATAAACATTCTTCTTTGAATAGGCGTCTCAAATAAACGGAGAATTATTTTATGCACAGTTTCCACCAATGAATACAAATTACATCTCTTTTTTCGTCACAAAACGAGAGATTATTTACCTTTTGCCGCCATTAAAATTGCTGATCCTAAAATAATGAGCATATAAACCGATGGTTCCGGAACAGGTTCGGATTGAAAAGAAGCAAACACCGATGGGGAAAAGAATGATGAATGCACAGGCGCAAAACCGAGTTCATCGCCAACGCTCACCTGTTCTAAACTGCCGCCATTTAACTGTACGGATGCCCCTGCATCAGTGAGTGACTGGTAATATACATTCAATCCATTAAGATTAAAAATACTTCCTTCTCCAAGCAATAAATTGACCACATAGAGAGCTTCAGCGCCACTCCATGAAGGCTGATTGTCAAAGTTATCGACAAGAATCAGTTCTGTTCCCACAAGAATTAAACTGTCTAAATTAAAATTATTATCAAATCCAAGCAGGTCACTCCCCATGTCTTCTCCCGCAAGTTCCATTTGGCTTTGACCGCCTTGAAAAATAAAATCTACCGTATTTAACCCAGAAACATCCGAAGAATTTGTCGTTTTATTGATAAATACCGCGCTGTCAAATAGTATACTGCTATTCGCTACACTGGAGAAATGCGTATCTGGATTGAGTATCAAACTATCGCTCACAGAAATTGAAGCGGAAGAATCAGTAATGCTCAATTCACTCTCTCCGAGATTGTTTGCCGATTGGTCTGATGATACCACTAAAAACTCTGCAGATAATGAACCGCCGGAATGCATATATGCTCCGGAACCACTGAAAGTACCGATATCCAGTGTACCGACGGAATGAGTCCCGCCTGTTTGTGTAAATCTTCCTACAGAATTTGTGCCTAAGGTTGTGGAAGTGGTTGTGAGTGTTCCTGAATGCAATTCATATGTTGGCGTTGTTGCGGCATAGGTATTCAATCCGATATACAGTGTATCGTTAGTGTGCGAACCGCCTGATTGTATAAACGTTCCGCCGGCATTCGCGGCAAAACCGACATTTACTCTGTTCGAATCTAATGTTCCACCGCTCAAAACATACGATCCGTCACCACCGGCAATACCAATGGTAAGCCAGTTTGCAACATTCACTGTGCCGCCGCTTTGCGTTACACTCCCCGCGCCAGCCGGATTGCTGACGTTCATATCGGTTAGAGCCAATGAACCACCGCTTATAACATAACTCCCACTGCCGCCGTTAAACCCCAGATTCATTGTTGCCGCTGTAACAACACCATCAGACTGTATAAAAGAACCGCTCGCATTATTGCCTATATGCACTACGTTTGCGGAAACGCTTCCATCGGAAAGCCTAAACGATCCGTCACCACTGGCAATACCGACAGCTAGCCAATTGGCAAGATCAACGATACCGCCTGACTGTTCAAAATCACCCGTTCCATTCGTATCTCCCACATGCATATTCGCCGCCTGAAGCAAACCTCCGCTCATAAGATACGTCCCCGATCCGCTGTTATAACCGAAAATGACATCAGACGCCGAAATAGTTCCTCCGGTTTGGATAACTGTTCCCGTGGAATGATTTCCTATATGAATAGTGGGCGCTGAAAGAGAACCGCCGGAATTCACATAATTTCCTGTACCTGTACCCAACCCTACGGAAAGCCAATTATCAAGAGTAATGGTTCCGTTGGATTGTGTCAGTGTGCCTGTACCTGCAACACCGATATGTAAATCTTCGGCTGTTATATTCCCGGCACTTATGGCATAAGTTCCTGTTGAACCGGCATTTTTCCCAACCTCTATTGTAGTAGAATTATGCGTTCCGCCGGTCTGAGTAAAAAAACCTGTTCCCTCCAGATCGCCAAGATCGATGTCAACCGTTTGCAAACTGCCGGACTGCAATTCATATGTTCCTATCCCGCCATTGTATCCAGCTATGAGGCTGGTATTGTTATGCACACCCGATTCTTGAGTAAACGTTTCGGTTCGCACATCACCAATAATCAACGATGTCGAAGTAAGCGAAGCAGTATTTAAAACAAAAGATTCGAAATGAAGCAGTGCCTTGAGGTCTTCGTAAACAAAATTTCCGGAATACGTTAGATTAAACACTCCTTCAGAGTCAAAAAAACCGATCAATAATGAATGAGAACTATCCTGATAGGGAGTTTGGAAATCTTTCAAATAATGATTTGATGATATATAATTCGAAATAGGGGCATGTATTATTGTTGCTGGATCAGTAAAATGCTGGATATTGCCTTTATTTTTTGTCTCTCCTTGAAAATCACTGTGATCCGTTTTAAATTCATCGTTCTGCTCTTGACTGCTTTTGTCGCCGAAAATTTTATGTAAATCACTCCACAAATGAGTAAAATAATCCGGCGACGAATATAAAGGTTCGCTATCATCTGTATTGACTTCATAGCGGTATTCTATCTCTCCGTTTTCATCTATAAAACGTTTTAATATGAGATAATTATTTTGCTTATCGGCGTTTTTTTCTTGTTGAAAATGTTTCTTTTTGTTCACCGGATACTGATATGCCGTAACAAAAAACTGTGCATTATTGGAAATATTAGTCCCAAAATACTCTTCGGCAATATATTTTTTTTCATGTAACATAGGTTGAGAAAAGAAATCAGCTGTCGGAATAAACAACAATCCTGTTGTAGTGGCATATATTTCCCCAGTCATTCCGCAAAATAAATATTCCAATTCGGCAATCCATGTATGCTTATATAAATGAGCCGTTAACCTTGTATCAAGTACTTCATCCGGAATGATTCTATCAGACACTTCAGCAGTTTTAGAATCTTGCTGATTAACATTGACACTGAGAAACGATACGGCATATAGTGCTCTAAGTTCAAATAGATTACTCAGCATTAGACAGAATAAAATAAGAACATATTTTTTCATTGATTTTCCTGCACATAATTATGTTCTGCACCTGCATTAAAAACAGTATACTGTTTGTGTTGACTTCTTTACCGTAGTGCTAACAAAGCAAAAAATATTCCTAAACTAAGAACATCAGGATATTATAGATTTAGGTGCAAAATATTTATTTTTATAATACAATCTAGTTATATTGAGACAAAGGCCCGCACTTCTTTAAAAAAAGAGTTCCGTTATGATACCCGATGGGTTGCTGGAAAAATGGGTAAATGAAGGCATTATATCAGTCGATACTGCGCAAAAAATGCAGAACGACATCGAAGCGTTTCGAAAGGAAAAGCGCAGTTCAAAAATTATTGCCTGCCTCTCTACACTAGGATCAATTCTATTAGGAATAGGAGTGATTTTATTTATTGCGTCAAACTGGCGCACGGTTTCTCATACCGTAAAAACAATTCTTCTGACAATCTGCATGTTGTTTACTTACTGGTTAGGATGCGAATGTGCTTTTTTTAGAAAAACACTCCCTAAGGCAGGAGCATCGCTCCTTCTGCTCTCGGCACTTCTTTTCGGCACATCGCTTTTTGTCGTTACACAAGCATACCATTTTCCTGCAAACCATCATTTACTGCCACTCATATGGCTGTTAGCAGTATTGCCGATGGTTTATTTAACCCGTTTACAGCTTATTGCCGTTCTTGCATCAATACTCTATTTTCTCTGGATGATTCTTTTTTTTAGGTCGTATGAGAGCCATCTGATTATTCTGATTCTGTATAGTGCATTGTTTCTCATATCGTTCGGCGGGATTCATTACATGATACAACCGCTTACAAAAATTGCCCGTGCATATCGCATTACCGGTATTAATGTAGCTTTTTTCTGTTTATTTATGCTTACTTTCCGTGAAATATCGGCACATCATTCAAACAGCATTGCACGATTTGCAGAAACATCTCCTTTTTTGACTTTCGGACTCTGGGTTCTTGCAATCTCCATCAGTGCCTTAGCTCTCATAAATTTTGTCAGCACTCCTCACAAACTGATACCAAAAATCGAAGCACCATTAATTGTGTGTGTTCTTGTAACAACAGCGTTCTACTATTCTTCTTCAACTGGATCATCGTTGTATACCGCTGTTTTTAATTTTCTTTTCTTTGCCTGCTGTTTAACAATATTGATAACCGGCTACTTGAAAGAAGACATGCGGCGTGTAGATATCAGCATTCTTTGGCTTATTTTTCTCATTACGGCTCGATATTTTGATTTTTGCTGGAAACTGCTTCCGCGATCAATATTTTTTGCTATCGGAGGCAGTGTTCTTGTTGCGGGAGGCATACTATTTGAAAAACAACGAAAAAAATTAAAAGAGAAATTTTCTTCATAATATGAATTCGAAAAAACTTTTTATTGCCTTAGGGCTTTATTGGCTTATAATCATTAGCAGTATTTTTGCATTCAATCAATACATTCTCTTAACCGGCACACAGGTATTGTTGCGTACCGTTCCCATTGATCCGCGATCATTGTTCAGAGGCGATTATGTGGCTCTTTCGTATGAAATAAGCCGAATCAATCTCGATTCTATCAGCTTTGAATACAATGACTTCACCGCCCTTGAACTGAATGAACCGGTATGCGTCTCTTTAAAAATAGAAAACGGCTATGCTTATCCTGAAAGAATATCCTCAAAACCGCCTCAAAATTCCCTCTTTATTAAAGGAACAATTAGCACCCGGACTAACGATTTTATTGAAGTTGCCTATGGCATAGAAACCTTTTTTGTTCCCGAAGGGCAAGGCAAGGAAATTGAACAAAAAATGGGAAAAGCTCTTGACGTAAAAGCGTCAATCGACCGGTATGGCAATGCAGTAATCCACTCTCTGATGAGCGAAAACAAACCTGTCGTTTTTACTTCACCCTAAACGAACCACACCTTTACGGCTCGATGATATGGCCGTCTTTTGAAAGCAGAATAGCAATAGGCCTCGTTTGCGGGAAATGAGCAAGCACAATCATAATAATCACCATCAACGGCACACACAAAAACATACCGACAATTCCCCAGATACTTCCCCACAAAGCTAACGCAATCAATATAACTAGCGGGCTCATATTCAGCGTGTTGCCCATTATACGCGGCTCGAAAACATTTCCAATGAAAAATTGAACTGAACTTATACCGACTGCAACAACTATAAAAGGATACAAACTTTCAAATTGAATCAGCGCAAGGACACAGGGAAAAATCGTCGCGATAATCGAACCAATTGTCGGAATAAAATTCAGGATAAAAATCATACATGCCCAGAACCGTGCAAAATCTACTCCCACAATACGTAAAATAAAAAAACTGAGCGCGGCGGTAAGAAGGCTTATCAACGTCTTAATACCGATATATTTACGAATATCCATTTCAATTCTTTTTATCACTGTCCGCACAATTTTCTCTCGGCGCGCATCGCCAACCAGCGCCGCAATTTTTTCATTAAAACTATTCCCCTCCACAACAAGAAATATCAAGTAGATTAAGATAACGCCCGCATTGCTCGCAATATTGGTTATGGCAGTCGCCACAACAGGAATTAGTGTGCTTAGATTGATTCTGCTTACCATCTGGCGGATTGTCGGCGCATCAGGCTGTCCGAACAACTCAAATGCACGGTCGATAAGCTTTTCCAGCCTAACTTGGTATTCCTGTGCGGCGTTGACAACCTGAGTTATCTCGCTTCCAATCAATGATAAGAAAATCCATCCAGCTACAGTAAAAGTTACCAAAGAAGCACAAAAACACAGTGCGTTTGAGAGTTGCCTTCCGCGTATTGATATCTTGCGGAAAATACCGTTTATAACCGTTATCATATACCAAATAAAAAAAGCAATGACCATCGGTATAAGGAGTGCCTTTCCCACAATCAGCAGATAAAAGGACAGCACGACCACAATAAAACTTAAACAAAAAGATACAACGGTCATTTCAATAATTCCTTTTTAGAGAGGCTTAATTTTTTTTACTCACTATCGAACAAATACCCATTTACAGGAAGATGAATCATTAGGCATAAACCGATATCCGCCATCGGTAAAATCTTTCAGCGATTCAGGAGCGTCAATGCGTTCTTTGATAATATATCGCGCCATCATGCCGCGAGCTCGTTTTGCCAACAGCCCAATAATCTTAAGAGTACCATTCCGCTTTTCTTTAAACACAATATGAATAATTCTGCTTTGTATTTTCTCAAGGTTAACTGCTCTAAAATATTCTTCCGATGCCACGTTTATCAAAACGCGTTCTTTATGCTCCGCAAGCATTGTATTGAGCAGTTCGGTTATCGAATCGCTCCAAAATACATAGAGATTCGCTCCTTTAGGGTTGATAAGAGGAATCCCCATATCCAACCGGTACGGCTGAATATGGTCATAAGGGCGCAGTAATCCATACAAACCCGACAAAATACACAGGTGTTCCTGTGCAAATGTCAAGTCATCCGTATCCAGCGAATCCGCATCCAAACCACTATAGGTATCACCTCGAAAAGCATAAATCGCCGGACAAGCGCTTATCGGTTCAGAACAAGTATCAAACGACTGATACCGTTCAAAGTTGAGCTTCCCCAATTGAGGGCTGATGCCCATTAAACGGCTAAGCTCTTGAACACTAAATTTTTTCAGTATATTCGCGAGTACTTTTGTACTGCTGAACAAAAACGGGACTGTTCCGGATATGGGGTTGCCCCGATTTGAAAAATCAAGTTTTTTTGCCGGCGACAATACCGTCAACATATTTCATCTTTCTTGCAACGATTGTTTTCTTTGATGGCATCTACTATACCATAAACGATATTAAACGGTGCGAAATATTTCTTTTTTTAGATGCACACCGTGCACATTAAATATAATATTCTTTGAGCGGCACAAATCCATTAAAGTTTACCGTTGCATAAGTACGAGTATATGCGCCTGCACTGAGGAAAAATACTTTGTCGCCAAGCGTAAGGTTATCAGGCAGAAAATAAGGAGTTTTTTCATAGATAATATCATCACTGTCACACGTCGGGCCGGCAAGGACAACAGGTACAAGATGAGAACCAACGCCGCTTGAAGCTATTCGATATTGAGTCCGTTCCGTTTCTTGTAAACCATTGAATTTACCTGTATCAAGGAATACCCAGCGCCTGCCCGTACCGTCAATATCATCGCGAATCAATAAAACCTCACCGGCTATAACCCCCGCATCTGCCACAAAATACCTGCCCGGTTCAATAAAAATATTCGGCATAGCGCCGCCGAAATATTTCTGAAGAAACCCAATGATACATTCTCCATACACTTCTATTTCCGGTACTGAATTCCTATATTGGGCAGGAAATCCCCCGCCAATATCGAGGATTTTCAGTTCAATGCCCCGTTCTGAAAGTTTTTGGAAAATACGATATGCATCATAAATTGCATTCTCCCAGCTTTTCGGTTCGCACTGCTGAGACCCCACATGAAAAGAAATGCCGACAGGAACCACTCCGAGTTCTTTTGCTTTTATCAGCAATGATTCTGCGTGCTCTGCGGCACAACCGAATTTTCGTGTCAGAGGCCATACCGCTCCACTGTTATCTGCGGCAATGCGGCACAACACATGTGACTCCGGCGCCGCTTGCGCGATTTTTTCCAGTTCTCCAATGCAATCAAAAACAAATGTTGTAACGCCCTTTTTATATGCGTCTGCAATTTCAGCCTTCCGTTTTACTGTATTGCCGAAAATAATCTTATCCGGCATGGCGCCGCTATCTATACATAGTTGGACTTCATTAAGAGACGCTGTTTCAAAACCAATCCCGAAACGGACAAGCTGTGCAATTACTTCCGGCGCAGGATTTGCTTTGACAGAGTAAAAGCACTCCGCAAACGGCAATGTATTACACAGTTGCCGCAAGCGCTTTTCAATAATATCAGAATCGACCACTAAGCACGGCGTCTGCGGTTGAAAATCGGAAAAGAACGATTTTATTCGTAGTGGAAGATCGGCATTCATATCCTTGCTTTCTTAATAAAGTGTGCGGTTTCTATCATACTGCCTACAAACAAATGAACAACCGCATTTTTAGCTTTTCAGCACAATCATAACTATCGGCTGATTTTTTGCCTTGACTTACGTCAAAGTCACATGCATAAGATAACAATACAACAAAATACAACTTTCTGCAATAAACGGCAAAACCAAAGATGAACAATACGATACAGCCACTTTCCGCCCGCTCTTTGCCCCTTGATGCGCTTCGCGGTATTGTCATGGTTATTATGGCATTGCGGCATGCTGAAATTTTTTTGACATCCATCATAACCCCAATGGAATTATGGGACGGCCCCATGCCCATTCCTAAAACCGGCTGGCCATATTGGAGCAGATGTATTGGGCACATATGCCCTACCGCCTTTTTCTTTTTGCTGGGAACAGGAATGATGCTTTTTACCCAATCACGCAAAAAAATGGGATGGACAAACCATAAGATTCTTTCCCATTTCATAATCCGCGGAGGAATGCTGATGCTCCTTCAATTTTTTTTGGAAAATCCGTTATGGTATTTTGATAACCCTTCGCGTGTTTATCCTGACCACGTACAAGTAATCTTTTATTTCGGCGTTTTATTTTCGCTCGGCGCGGCAATCATTATCAGTATTCTGCTTATCAATCTTAAAACACCTGCTTTAGCTTTGATTTCCCTTGCAATTTTATCTGCACCTCATTTTCTTCTTCCCGTCCCCACTGAACACCGCATTGAATACCCTGTTATCGCACGGATATTGCTTGTTGCCGGCCAAACCGACCATACTTTGGTGCGGTTTCCTATTGTGCCATGGTGCGGCATAACAATACTCGGCATCATTTTTGGCAGACTGCTGATGCGCAATTATCGCCGTGCATTTGCGTATGCCGGTATAACGGGAATAATCGGTATTCTTCTTTTTGTCGCCATACGCTTACACGGAGGTTTCGGCAATCTTCGCCCTTATACTGGAGGAGATTGGCGATTGTTCTTTTTCCTCACAAAAATGCCGCCGAGCATTGCATACCTCACAGCAACATTAGGAATAACGGGGATTATTTTGTGGATACTCTCTTTGTTTGAGTCAAAGTTTAATCCGCAAAATAACCTGTTTATCATATATGGGAAATCTCCTTTATTCTTCTATTTCATGCATATGGCGCTTTTAGCATTATTCGGACAACTTTTTTTCCGCCACGGCGCATGTTTAGCGGGAATGCATCTCGTTTGGATTGCAGTTTTGACAGTCCTTTATCCTTGCTGTAAATGGTACAGCGCGTTCAAGCAAAAACAATCGCCCGAATCCCTCTGGCGATTATTGTAAAGAGGATTTTAAACTGTATGCCGGTAAACTTTAGGATTCGCGAATTTTTATATCCTTTTTCAATTCTAAAGATGAACCATTTTCTTAATAAAAGCCAATGGATGCCTCGTGAAGAACTGGAAAATTATCAGGTGCGGCGATTACGCACCATTGTTCGCCATGCGTCAGAAAACGTACCGTATTACCGTTCATTGTTCGAAAAACTTCATTTCAATGCGAATGAAATAAATACCCTAGACAGCCTTTCCCGATTGCCTACATTAACCAAAGCGGTTATTCGCCAAAATCTTAAAATTCTTCTGGCATCCAACGCAAAAAAATTCCACCCATTTGCTCATCGCACATCAGGTTCGACCGGAGAACCGATAGAGTTTTATCTCGATAAACCTTCCAACGTATTGGAATTCTGTTATTACTGGAGACATTGGAGATGGGCAGGATACCGTCTCGGAAACACCTTCGTAGAGTTTGCAAACGACTATTTTCTTATGAATAAATCCAAAGAACGCGACACCTATCATTTTAATCCAAAAACCAGAAGTTTAAAAATAAACACTATGATTCTTTGCGATGGCCGCATCAGAGATATCGCAGATTGTATCAGGAAATTCAAACCAAACTTTCTTTTCGGGCTCCCGTCAAGCATGTGTTATCTTGCTTTCTTTCTAAAAAAACACGAAATTAGTGATATAACCTTCAAAGCATTGTTTTCTCACGGCGAAATGCTCCTTGCATACCAGCGAAAATACTTGGAAAACGTTTTTGAATGCAAAGTATTCGATTCGTACGGGCATATGGAACGAACCGTAGGAATTTCGGAATGCGAAAAAGGAGGGTACCATATAAATTCCGAATACGGTATTCTGGAAATTATAGAGAAAGAACTTTCACCGTGCGGCACAACTTATACCGGTAAAATTGTAGGGACATCCCTTCACAATTTTGCTATGCCGTTTATTCGCTACGAAGTGAACGATTATATCGAAGCGCCGGTACTCCCATCGCTCTGTTCATGCGGAAGGCGTCTGCCTCTTATTACAAAAATATATGGGCGCAAAGAAGATGCAATAATTACACCCGATAATCGGATAATCACCTGTTTATTTACCTTATACGATGAAATCGAAGGTGTCGCACTTGGGCAGATTGTGCAGACAAGCCGGAACGAACTGCTATTAAGAATTGCCAAAACCGAATCATTTACATCCGCATCGCGCGATCACATCCTTAGCCTTCTTAAAGGCTTTGTCGGCGATGGTATGCGCGTAAAAATCGATTACGTTACACTTGATACCCTGCGGAGCGAATATCCGCGCAAATTTAAAGTCGTCGTTTCGCATATCACCGATATGGAGAAAACATTAAGAGAATAAACGGTATGAACAGCACATCGAATCGTTTTTTTACGGTATTTTTTCTGAGCGCATTTTTCGCTCTTATGCTCGGCTTCATGTACCCAAAGCCGATGAGTCCTGATGAAGGGCTTTGGCTTTATATGTCCCGCCTATGGATACGCGACGGGCTTCCCCCTTACCTCAGCGCATACGATACCATACCGCCCGGCATGGCACTGCTCTATTCGGTCTCCTATCTGCTGTTTGGAGAAACTCTTCTTATGCTTCGCATAGCAAGTATTTGCGCTCTGGTTTGCACCGGATATATGGTGCAATGCATCGGAACAAAAGTCTATTGCCGGCAATCAGGCGCTGTCGCAATGGCAATTTTTTGCATGGCGTGCACATGGCCGTGTATGAATAGTGCCTATACCACAACGCCCGACTCATTTATGATTATGTTCCTCACATCCGCACTGTATCTGTTGCTCAAACCGTATTCCAACATAAAACATCACCGGCAATCTCTTTTCATTGCAGGTGTAATGAGCGGAATAGCGCTCCTGTTTTTACAAAGTGCGTTTTGCAGTATAATTGGAATTCTTATTTTTTATAGGCTTTTTGCAAGAAACAATAATTCACATTCAGAGAATAGCCTCATCAACTCATCATTTTTTCTTGCAGGATTATTCTTGATTCAGATAACCGTCATAGCCATTATCTGTTCAGGCAAACTCACTGTTTCAGAATATGTGAATTGTATATACACATCACTGTTCTATCCTGTCAGTATGCCTTTGTGTGATAGAATCGCTTCAATGGTGAAAATATGGCGGTATACCGATCTAATTTTGCTGTATCCCTTTTTAGCAGTTTTCTTTCTTTTATATAGGAAAATGGCGAATGCGAAGATTCCGGTTGCCGGCTTTGCGGTTCTTCTTCTTTTCGAGTTTATGGCAGTGAACTGGATGGGACTATACGGCAGTTTTTCGGTGAAGCATCTACTGCCCTCCCTCTCGCTTGCCGCAGGAACTGCCGCAGTATTTGCTATCAACCATGGTGTACAGCACCATGCCGCTTCGCGATGGGTAAAAGGGACACTTGCCACAATTATCATTTTCGGGCTCCCTCTTTTCGGAATAGCGTTCTTGCTCATTCCGGATTATTTAAACCCTAAAGAGCACTATTATAAAATTTTCGGCAAATGGATCAATGAACATACTAATCCCGAACATTTTGTGTACATCTATGGTATACAAGCGCCGATACTTCACGCTTATGCCGACAGACAATCGCCCGTGCGCTATATCAGCATATCATCATATAGGAAACCGCATTTCCTGCGGGAATTGACAACTGATCTCACTATAAACCGGCCTGCTCTGCTCATTACCACCGATGCAGAAAATACTCCCGATTGGCTCAGAATGTTCATAAAACACTTTTATAAAACAACCCATAAAACTAAATCTATAGAAGTTTTTACGCCGAAATAAAGGAAATACCGTGTTTCACGCTTCTGCTGATTTGAATCGCTCTCAAAGCACAAACATATTAGATGCACTCCTGCTGAACCCTGCATTCGTCACCTGTATTCTTATGGCAATGCTCGCCACGATACTGAGCAGGTTTGCTATGGAAGTTGACACAGGAATATGGAATTACATCAGCCGTATGTGGCTTTATCATGGCATTCCGCCTTATACGGGAAGTGTTGAAAACAAAACTCCGGGTATTTTTTATATTTTCCTCATTTCCAATTGGTTATTCGGGTTAAACCTATGGTTTCCACGGTTCATTGCGTTGGCGTCAATGCTGGCAACAGGCTTAATGCTCTATTTTATCGGGAAACGAATCTGCAATAAAACATGCGGACAGATTGCTTTAACTCTTTTCGGGTTAGCCTGTTGTCAGGAAGGGATAATCGGGTTTGCGGCAACCACCGAAATGTTTATGGTCTTGTTTTCAACTTCTGCCATTCTTTGTGTTGCCTATTCATCACATATCCAATCATACCGGAATTACAGAGTGCTTGTATTTATTTGCGGATTTCTTATGGGATGCGCTATTTCCTTTAAACAAATCGCTTTATTAGACACCGCGGCGGTTTTTCTATTTTATCTATCTTTACCCGAGAGACTTTCTTCGCGCTTTAAAAAGCCGATTAGAGACAGCCTATTTTTGGAACCGGCGTCTTTATAAGCATGGCATGCTTCACCATTCCCATACTTATCGGAGGCACGCATTTCGAAGATTTTGGGAATGCGCATGGCAAATGCTTCCGCATTCCGGCAGGTTTATCAAACTAAAAAGAGTCACAAGTTTTTTCATGAATTCTTTCAGCCCGAACTAAAAATATTGTATGCGTTATTTTTCATTTTTGTACTCAGGCAAAAACTATTTGCGGAAAAAAAATCCCTTTTTGGAGCGTTGCCTATTGGACAGTTATCGATATTATCGCGATAAATGCGGCGGGGACGTATTTTCATCATCATTTTTTACAGCTGATGCCCTCTATCACAATATCAGCCGCTATTTTACTTACGCTATTTATAGAAAGTAGTCTTTTTCACAACACAATCCGCCGAAAAAAAACGGCTCAACTACTCCTTGCCTGTTTCCTTGTTTTAGCCCCATACCGTGAAATGATTGATTTTTTTCTTGAGAAACCCCAAACATACGAACACCCAAGCCTAATCGGATTAAAAGAGCTGGGGATATGGCTTAAAGAACATACTTCTCCCGACGACCGTATATTTGTTTTTTCAAAACCGGCAGGGATACTCATGACATATTCAGAACGACGGTCGCCTTCGCGGCATTTTACACGCATGTTTTCTCGCGTGGAATACATCATTGAAGAAACTGTGAATGACCTTTCAAAAAATTTACCAAAATATATTATTTTTAAACCGGCAAGAACAGAAAACGCAACGTGGTTCCTTGATTTTTTAAAACCACGTTATACTTATGTAGATACGTTTTACGGATACGATGTTTATATACTTACAAAAAATAATTAAACTTCTTAAATCTCAGTCTTCAACAATATGCGTTTGAAACTGTTTCCTGAACTCTTTCCATTTCAGCCAATCAAAAACACCTTCGGGCAAAACACATTCACTTGCGCAATACGCCACATCCATCGTATGATGCGTATTGTCATGGGCAAATAATCCTTGCCTTCCGAGCGTAACCAGCCGCGGGTATGTATCCAGAAAATGCAAAACTTCCTGCAGAGCTATTTGAAAACCTACCGTATAAACAGGATAGGCATTGCGAAGCCGTTTTGTGAAAAAACGTTTTATAGGCATCCTAACGGGCAACCGTGCTTTTTCAAGATCACGAAGCACACTTCGGCACAATTCATCATCAGAAGCATTCCAAATAGAATCAGAATCCGAACAGGGAATTTCAACGCATAGTCCGGTTAGGTCATGCGGTTCTGGCGCGCCGGAATAATTTTTGGGCTCGGAAACACGGGAAAAAATATATTCTTTTTCGGGAAAATAGTGCGCATCATACGGAGTAAACTGATCTATATCAAGTACAAAAAAACACAACACCATATTACGATAAGCAATAGTATTGCAGTTTTTTTGAATATGGTCCGGTATAACCGGATGCATCAGCACACACAGCTCTGTTACCGGGATTGTGGAAAAAACCAAATCAGCATGCATCTCCATAGACTCTTTTTTATAGGAAGCGTTCTGCGTATTGCGATGATATCTGTCAAACATTATTGATGCTGTACCATCTGAATCAAAACGCAGTTGTCTTACTTCAGAGGAAAGAAATATTTTTCCTCCAATCTTTCTAACTTCTTCTGCCAAAGCATTTGCGATTTGATGATAACCCTTTGCAGGATAATAAAAAATATTCCCCGAAGATTTTTTCGACTTTCCAGACGTTAAAAAAATTTTACTGATAATTTTTCTGAAATTTTTTGCACGCACTCTTTTATATGCCTGTTCCGCATCGATTTGATTTGCAGGCAATCCCCAAATTTTTTGTGCATAAGGGAAATAAAACGTTTTACAAAGTGTCTCTCCAAGCCCCTCAAGCAAAACGCTTTCAAAAGTATCAAGATGGGTTTTCTTTGTTTCGATGAAACCTTTGAACATATCCCATGCAAACTTCATCGGAAATGTGAACGGCAAATGGAGAAAAAGGTCAAAGGGATTCAGAGGAAACCGAACAAAACGTCCCAACAGTTTTATGCGTCCATTTCTCTGCCGGGCCAAAAGGTTTTCGCCAAGGAGCTCTGCAATATCATGCATAATGCGTTGGTTAGTATTAGGATGCAGTCTATGGCTCCCGAAATCGAAATGTATTCCATCGTATTCGCATCCTGCAGTAAGCCCGCCCACATAGTTTTCCCGTTCAATTATGGTAACGGATATATGTAATTCTTTACGGCGAAGCAGTTGGAGAGCTAAGCCTAATCCTGCAGGGCCTCCTCCGAGTATCATCACATTTCCAGTCATTTTTATTTCCTTAATTGTGATTCCATAACTTTTTCAAAGCGTCTCTTTCGTTAAAACTATCTTTACTTTGCGGAATCATTCTTTTGATCGAGCGTTTCATGTGAGGAATGAGGAAAAGCATTAGCACCTTTGCAAGCAAATTGCCGTTTGGAACGGTATGGCTGAACTACCTTGAGGATAATCCCGTCAGCAACCATGCCTACCAACATGATTTGTAAACCGGCTAACCACAGCATCAACGTCGTTTGAGAGACCACTTTTCGCGTCAAAAATTCCACTGTTATGCCATGGATATTATAAAATGCAAAATAGATATCAAAACAAAATTTAAGCGCCCCCACAAAAAAGCATGCTAGTGCAATAGGAACAAACACTTTTAATGGATTAAACCGCATCGACAACCGCAACACCAGAATGACAAAATCGATAAACTGCCGAGGCATTACCTTTGATTTTCCTACTCTTTTGAAGTAGTCAATCGGAATATAACGTACCACATATTTATGCGACAATAACGCCACAGTAACCGATGTTGTAAACGAAAATTCATCTGATAAAATGGGCATATACTCCATAACAAGAGACTTCCGAAAAGCACGGAATCCGGAATTTAAATCGGGAATCTTTTGACTGGTTATATATTCGGCTAAAATACGCAGAATCCATTTCGCCGGACGGCGCATCAAAGGTATATTCACATTGTGTCCAATACGAGCACCAACCGCCATATCCGCCGTCTCAAGCGTTTTAAGCAAATCCGGTATTCTGTTTGCAGGATAAGTCCCATCGGAATCGATAATAACGATATTTTCATTTGAAGCAGTATAAATACCCTCTTTTATTGATGCACCATATCCAATGGTTTTTTCGTGATGAATTACGGTAACGTCATTCTTTAAAATGCATGATAATGTGCCGTCTGTGGATCCGTCATCAATAACGATAATTTCGTATTTGCATGCTACCCCCGAAACTATTCTCTTAACAGCGCTGATTACGGATTCTATACTGGATTCTTCATTCAATGCCGGAATGATTACCGTTACCGCCTCAAACATATACTCACCGATTCTTTTTGGTGTAATACGCAGTATCTCTTAATACTATTTCGTTTAAAACCACCAATAATTGAGAAAACAAGCTTTGTTTATTTAAAAGTACCGTTTATTTTCTTATTTCTGCCATCCACCGGCTTATTCCGCCATCAAGATTCTTAACATCGGTAAAACCGTTTTCCATTAAAATGCGAGCCGCGCGCGCTCCCCGTAATCCTGCTTTACAATAGACAATGGTTTCTTGGCAAGGATTGAGCGATCCCAACGCATTTTGCAATGTATCTAAAGGAATCAAAATGGATGGGCTGATACATGCTTCTTCTCGCTCTTTTGGATCGCGTACATCAATTATCGCAATATTTTTTTTCAAATCTATTTTCCGTTTGAGCGCTTTAGGCCCAATACCGAAAACCCGTAAAGCATCCGAACCAGCATCTGACATTTTAGTTCTCTTTTCGTATTATTCTTATACTAAGAATGAGATTATATTTAATTATAATATACTAACACATTTTTTTTTGATTATGGACTAATTTTACAAAAATTTGACTCTACGGTAAAAAATTACCTTTAAAAATTTCAGCATTTTTCATATAGTTTATGACCAAACTAACTAAACTTTGCGATAATCAAAATTCGTTCGACGCATGATATGCTCCGCAGGCCATGCGAACAACATGTTTTAAAATTGGAGATGATTTAATGGGAACAGTATTAATCGTTTATGGATCAAGCATGGGCAACACCGAATCTGTTGCGGAAACCATTCAGGACGTACTGGAAAATGCAGATTTTGATGTAACTGCTCAAAACGTCAATGAAACAAGCGCCGAAGACGTAAAAAACTATGATTATTTACTGGTTGGATGTTCAACATGGGGCGACGGCGAATTATGGGATGATTTCGTCCCCTTTCACGATGAACTATCTACCATTAGCCTCCAAGGGAAAAAAGGCGCGGTTTTCGGGTGCGGCGACTCAAATTATCCGCAGTTCTGTAACGCAGTCGATATTATCGAACGCACCCTTACCCGTAGCGGAATGGAAACCGCAATAAAATCACTCAAAATCGACATTGTTAAAGGTGATGTTGACGAACAGATCGATACCATCGAAGAGTGGGCACAGAAACTTGCAGACTCTTTACAATAATTGTTCCGGTACTCTTAATGCATACACACAGCCCGTAGGAACCAACACCTATGGGCTCTTCTTTTAATAGTAATGATGAATAGTGAACCGCTTTTTTACCAACGGCATATCTTTGTATGCACCCATAGCCGCACATCGGAACATTCACGCCCTTGTTGCGCATCCCTTGCCTCGGACGATCTGCGCATATATATGAAAAAACGGTGCAAAGAACTGAAAGTACGCCGTGTTCGCGTTAATTCATCCGGCTGTTTAAACCGGTGCGAATGCGGGCCGGTTATGGTTATCTATCCTGAAGGAGTATGGTATTCGTTTTCATGCAAAGAAGATATCGATGAGGTTATCCAGTCTCATCTCATTGGCAATAGGATTGTTACGCACCTGCAACTATCAAACAATGATATAAAACCTCATTAGAAATCCGCCGAATCAAAAATCTACGCAAATTCTTTTTCGAACATGCCGGATTCATAATCTGTTTTCATTTCGCCAAGCTTATCCCAATAGGCATATTCACATAGTACTCCGCTGATATTCCAGCCTGTTTTTTCTATTCCATATAATTTGGCACCGGTTAAAATAGTGTGTTTATCAGTCTCTTTATGATTCGACAAATCAGCATCCGCGAAATGTACCTTCCGCAAATCTGCACACCACAAATCGGCGCCGGTAAGGCAGGCATTAGAAAGGTTTGCATTGTACATCACTGCTTCGCTTAAAAGTGCTCGGTCGAGATTGGCACTGCGCAAATCGGATTCCCATACCTTTGCCCGCCACAAATCAGCCCTGCGTAAATCAGCATTCTGCAATTTCGCGCGGGTAAGATGCGCCGCACGCAAGTCAGAATCCCTCAAATCGGCGTCATTGAGGATTGCACCGCGCATATCGGCACCGCTGAAATCGATTCGGCGCAAATCACAGCAACTCAAATCAATGCTGTTTAAATCAGCTCCGCTTAAATCCGCCCGTGCCCCATTAGAAAACCCTGTCTCCAACCAAATGGCATGCTGATTAAAAATATGCTGTAATTCACCTATTGAAATTTGCCTGAATTCATGAAGCACTTGTCACTCCCTCCCGATTCTTCTCATGCCCCAATTATCCTTTATCGGGAAACTAATTAACAAAAAACGTCCAGAGCTCGGTTTTATTTTCTACGACGCATTTACTTTTTTGCAATAGTAAACATCGTATCTATTTTCGAAATGCACAACATTTGCCTACACCTGTCATTCAACGCATTTAACACACAATTTTCTCCTTGTTCTGCTAATGCATCGTGTAGATCGATAAGCATTTTTAAACCAGCGTTTCCTATAGATATGCAATGAGAAAAATCGATACTGCATTTTTTACCGGCCGCCTTTGACATTATTTTACTTAGAAACTCAGCGCTATCGGTTTTATTCTCAAGTTTACCAAAAATATATACATTCACTTCCGTAGCAGATTCCTGCATATCATATAAGAGCGTTTTTTCATTTATCGTAGAGAAAAAACTATGGAAAACCGATTCTATAGATGGAAACACGAGAGGAGCAAAAACATCCCATATCCTATTGCATATCATCAGCTTTCGAATATGCGCCGGCACATTCAGCATGCAGACAGACACCGAAGCAGACCGCATCTTTCGCATAAGCTGTATAAGGTACCCCATTCCTGTCGGCGATACAAGCATTGCTTCTTTAAAATCTAGTATCAAGACTGATATGCGCGTAATTTCTTCTTCCGTTTTCTTCAGTAAAGGGAGTATGTCATGGTCGATACAGGCAGAGAATTTTAAGACAGACACACCTTTTTTTTGCGTGGCGGGAAATCGGTATTTAATATATTGATGAGATGTCTTTTTCAGATACATGAGATACATTATCCGTCTCCACGAATAATAGAATACCAGCGGAAATGCGAAAGCAGTGATTTTAAAGAAACCGATGAGATAACGTTTCCATAAGCGTTTTGGTTCCTGCAGTATACGAAATATCCATTCCATACCCCAATTCTGCATCCATTTCGGGGCACGGGAAACCGCTCCGGCTAACACCTCAAACGTTCCGCCGATCCCGATGGAAACAGGAACATTCAACTCATCCCGATTTCGATGAAACCATACTTCTTGCCGGGGATTTCCTAAACTCAGCAGTAAAATATCAACATCAGACTGGTTGATCGAATCAATAAAAACACAATCGTGCTCTATGCTGTTGCTTAATTCTCTCCCTTCGACTTCTACTGTTGCAAGCTGAACACCTGATACGGAAAAGCCGGGATATTTTTCTTCCAATAATTGTGCTGTTGCCGTACCACTGCCAGGACGCCCTCCGAGAAAATACATTTTTTTGTTCCTCTTTGCCGCCTGTTCTGCCAGTACAGGAATTAAATCCGCACCAGTCACACGTTCTTTAAGCGGGCATCCAAGCATCCAGCTTATCCATATAAGCGGCATACCGTCTGCTGTAATGAGCCCTGCACTGCGAAGGGATTCAAGCAATTCCGGGCGACGGGTACGATTCAAAAGGCATGAATGTGTATTCACAAGAAAATCAACATTTACCGTTGCCGCATAAGAGGCTGTTTTATGCTGAGAATAACTCTCGATGATTTCAAAAATTCTATCTGCACATTCTTGAAGAGTTACATTATCAATGCACATCCCCAAAATCAGACAGGTATCACGCCACATTCTTTTCTCCTGATCTCAACGGATTTTTATACTTTTTCAGATCACATATTATATACAGTATCATTTTACGGCAAAGAATTTAAGTCCTAATTACATTTCACTATTCAAGCACTTATTGATGTTTCTGAACGCATTTCATAAAAATATGTTTCAACTGCGAATAATGTTGCTGAGGCGAATAATGTTTTTCAAAATGGTTTCGCGCATTTCTACCATATTCGGCAACCAGTGCGTCGTTTTCCCAAAGAACCTTCATTTTTTCAGAAAGGCTTTTTGCATCTTTTGACGGAACTTTAAATCCGCATCCTTCTGCAATTTGATCTGCTATCCCCCCTAAATCACTTCCGACAACCGGTTTCCCGAATGCCAACGATTCTGTAACCGTCATCGGGCTGTTGTCGTGATATACCGACGGAGCAACAATAAACCGTGAATTACGCACGATTTCCTTTAATTCATTGCCGGATTTATATCCTAAAAACGTAATATTGGGTATCGATTCAGTCTCTACAATGGTTTTAATATTCTCAAGATATGCAGGGTCATCAGCTTCACCGACAATATAGAGCGGATATGTTCCTTCGCCGAGCATTTTTTGAGCACGCACCAGATAATCAATCCCCTTTTCCCAAGAAATTCGCCCGAAATACAACGCATAACCGCTATGAGTATAATTCGGCTGATAATCGTCGGGATTCACGAAACTATTCACCTGATAGAACTTTTTTTCAGGGAAACCCGCTTGGATAAACGTCCGGCGCAAGAAATCGGAGGGACATATAAATGCATCAACATAATCATATATGCGTAAAAAATTATGGACAACCATAGAAATTGACCGAGCAAAACTGGGAAGAAAATCTTTTCTTATACATTTATATTTTGTACATTGCAAAGGGTTTTTCGTAACGCATAACGTGCAAAACTCTTTATCGCGCATACAATAATAACTGCCGCAAATAAGAGAAAATGCGGAAAGGCGCATAACAACCGGCACTGAATGCTTCCGGCACGCATGAATGATACTCGGTGATATATCATTGTCAATTTGAAGGATATATACTAAATCAACTTTGTTTTCGCTTAATAAGCGGAGCATATTTTTTTTTGCTTCAAGGGAATAGATGCAATTCGCAAAAACGCGCATCTTTTGACGCAGTGACGGGTTGGCGTCACGATAATGAACGATATTTTCTCCGTACGGCGGATTAACAAAATAGCGGCTGTATTCTGTTGGGATATTCTGTGTGCGCTTCACCGAAAAAGGAATAACGGTACATCCGTCTTGCTGTAATGTATTGATAATGGAAAACATGTAACGTTCAGGCCCGGAATACGGGAAAAACCTACGGTTAGCAATAACAATATTCATTGCAGTTTCCTTACTCAACGATACCATGAGATTATATTGGCATACTAAACAACAAAGCGGAATCCTATCGCCGGAACTTAAGGCAAAATGAACGTATGGTCTGGATGTTTTACTGTCATTACCGGACAAGGCGCTTTACGCACTACTTTATCTGCAGTCGATCCAAAGAGAATATGGCTCAGAGCGGATGCTCCATGTGTTCCCATTATGATTAAATCTGCAGAAACTCCCTTTGCATATTTAATAATTTCCACAAACGGTTTTCCAATGATTATTTTACTGGTAACGGGTATATTCTTGCTTTCAAAACGTTTTTGGATTTGGTTAAGTTTTATATGCGAATTTTTCTCCATAGCCTGATAGAGCTGTTCAAAATCAGCATATGCCGCAGTGTATTCAGGATCGGGCAGAAGAATTTCTATGCAATGCAGTAAATAAATATGCGAATCAAAACGTTCGGCAAGCGATTCGGCGTAATTCATAATAATATCCGAATACTTCGAAAAATCCGTAGGACAAAGAATCTGTCTGAACATAGTATTCCTCCTTACAATCATACATCAAATAGAATGCGGGCATTCCATTTTTCTTCATTAAAACCGAGAGATAAGTTGTGATATGTAGCCGCTTTTATCTCGCCGCCGCTTGGCACAGACTTTTTGTCAACACCCCATATTGTTGCTTGCAGTTTGTGCTCAGTTAGGCAATCGAAATCGATGCGGTAATATACCCCGCTCGTTTCTGTCATAAGAAATAACATCTCATTAAGAAACGCTATGAATAAATTTTCAAGAGAATCCGCTGTTTCTTCAATGAGGCTGAATAATACGCAATCAATGTCACCATAATATGTGCCGTCGGTACAATATGATGTAACAGCCCACATCCCTGCTCGAAACAATTCTTGTAGCGTCTTGCCCGAAATTTCGACAAAATAATCTGCCGTATGCTCAAGAACTGTTATTTCCGGCATATCAGGCATAATGCAGAAATCCTTTAGTTTGATTAATAACCTTTATTACTGCTTCATCGATCGGGCAATTCAAAGTTGCCCCTGCCGCCCGCGCATGGCCGCCGCCGCCGAACCCGCCCGCGAGTTTATTAACTTCAACGTAATTCTTAGAACGGAACGTTGCACGGGTAGTCTGGTTGTCTATTTCGCGAAACAATATACTCACTTCCACATGGCTTATCGTACGCGGTATATCTACAAATCCGTCGGAATCTTCAAATGTTGCATGTGTCTTTTCTAATGCGGCCTGAGTAATCTTCATCCACGCAATTTTTCCGTCGGCTTCTTTCGTAAGCGTACCCAAGGTTTCGTGTAATAAACCAAATCTGCTCCATGAATAATTTTCATGTATAGCCTGGCAAATTGCACTATGGTTGATATTTTTCTGAAGTAATTCTCCTGCAACTTTATATGCATGAGGATTAGTATTGGAAAACTTGAAATTGCCGGTATCGGTTAAAATCGTAGTGTATAACGCTGAGGCGATTGGTATATCAATGAGAGAAGGGTCATAGGCAGTAAACAAATCATATAAAAGAATACCTACCGAACTGGCGGTTGTATCGATATAAGCATAATCGCCGAGAGGCTCGTCGCATCGGTGATGATCGATACAGACAACGTGTTTGCTGAATGCTTGAATCAACTGCCACGCTGTTTCTCCGACATGGTCATATTTGCTCACGTCAACCACAAATGCCACATCGCATTTTTTGATAATTTCAGCTAAATTCTTCTGGTCGGCAGTATAGGTTTCGTTGCCGTTTACAATGAACCGAAGCACCTCGGGAATAGGGTCTTGTGTAATAATAACGCTTTTTTTGCCGCACCGTTTGAGATATGAATCAAGTGCAACCGCAGAACCGACAGCGTCGCCATCCAAACCGATATGCGATGTAACAACAAATGCATCGTTATTTTGAATAATGTGTTTAAGATATGACCAATCCATTTACTTGTTTCTTCCCCTCGCTGAAACCCAATGCAGTACAAGATAGCTCATCGGAATTAAAATAACAATCAAAAACTTGTTCTTTTGCAATACCGGCGACGATACTCCGCCGCGGACAATAAAAATTACCGCCAAAGGAATGATAAACGCTATGAGTTTCTTGAAATCAAACGATAAAAAATTATTGTGAAATACATCTTCCTGAATGATTTCACTCCCGAACATATTTTGAACACAACACATTTTCTGCTGAAGCGTTTTTAGGTCGCGTTCTTGCCCCAACCCGATTTTTTTTCCATTTTTTAGAATCACAAAGACGGTATATAGCAATACCTTCCCTTCGATAAACATACGTTGTACGACGAAATGCTCAATCGCATCACACGACGTAATGCGTCTTTTAAGGGAGAAACACCGTTGAGTAATGGTTCCTGCATCGGAATCTATTTGCGTCAACCCTGCGGATAAGAGTTTTCGTTCGAGGATCAAAAACGCGAATATTAAAATACCGAAAAAAACCAATATAACCGGAACCATTTTATTCCGCTCAATCGAGAGGAACACCATAGAACATCCGGCTAAAAACATCGTCACACAAAAATAAAAAAGGAATTTCAACATCATTATGGAAAAATTCCAGCTGAAACTAATTGATTCAATTTCTTTTTTAACTGACATTTCAATCCTTTTTATCTATACTTTCATCCATTAGGCATTATTATAGTATACCCAAACGCCAACAGGAAACAATTTATGCTTCTGTATATTATTATCTGTCTATATGAAACGGTTTACGGATGAATAGAACTATACTTTTTTACATTAGCGGGCATGGATTCGGGCATGCTACCAGAATGTGTGCTGTTCTCAGCGAACTGAATACCCGATACCCTGATGCCGCTCTCTATATTCGCACTAATGCACCGCGTTGGATTTTTGACGATGCATTAGGAAATGCTTTTCATTTCCATGCTCTGCACATTGACACCGGCACCCATCAGCACGATTTTATCCATCTCGACAAAAAGCAGTCTCTTCTTAACTATGAAAATTTAATCGCAGAGCGGCGTGTTTTTTTACTAAATGAGCTAGATTTTATCAGAAAACACGCTATTACTCTCATAGTTGGCGATATTCCTCCTGCCGCATTTTACATTGCTCATAAAGCAGGCATAAAAAGCATTGGTATTTCCAATTTTTCTTGGGATTGGATTTTCGCTCCATACTGCCAAGAATACCCGCAATTTTCACATATTATCGATGATATGCGCAGAGGATACGGTTATGCCGATCTTCTCTTGCGGCTTCCTTTCCACGGCGATTTTTCTGCATTTCCCAACGTACGGGACATTCCTCTTATCGCCCGCCCCGCGCTGTCTTCGCCCGACACAACCCGCAAAAAACTGCGGGTTAACCAAGAAAAACGACCGATTATCCTTTGTTCTTTCGGCGGATTTGCTATCAAAAACTTTGACTTTCTTGAGATGACAAAAAAAAATACCGACTTTTTCTTTATCGGCTTTCACACTCAATATCAGCGAGGCAACAATTATCTTCTTCTGCCCTATCGAAGCGAGTTGAACCATCCCGACCTTGTTAATGCCGCAGATAGTGTTGTGGCGAAACTCGGCTACGGGACCGTATCGGAATGTATCGCAACACACACCCCGATACTTTATATATCCCGTGATGATTTTGTTGAATATCCAGTCCTTGAACACGCAGTAAAAACCTATATTCCATCGCGCCTCATTGACAAGAATATCTTTTTTAGCGGACAATGGAACACTGATTTACACAATTTACTAGAGAACTCAAAAACTTCCGGAGATTTTCCTAGATGCGCATCTGACGGAGCTTCGAAAGCCGCAGAAATACTTTATTCGTTTTAAGAAACCTTGCACTTGATTTGCCAAATGGATATAATGCCCCCATGAATACACGGTATGACTACGTATTATATACAACCATTATGAAAAAAAATTTTATCGCAGTGCTTTGTTTCGCTTTACTCGAAATGACGGGATGCGCAACTGTTGCGCCTCCAAAAGAAAACGGACAAGACAGCACCGGCTCTTTATCGGACGTTCATCAGAATATTATACAATTGATCGATAATCAAGAATACGAGCATGCACATCAGATTATTCTTCAGGAACTCGAATCTTCGCCTGACGATAGTATGCTTCATTACCATCTTGGGCTTCTTTTACTACGGCGAGGACTATTTCAAGAAGCTGAGCCTGAATTTAGAAAAACGCTTGATTTAGATAAAAACCATCCGCAAGCGCTTTTTAATCTTGGCGTCATCAAACAAAAAATGAATAATCTCGAAGAAGCCAGAAAATTATACACAAAAGCACTGGCAATCACTCCCGATGACCCTGACACCCATTATAACCTCGCCATCGTATACGACAAATTATTCAAAAAAGAAAATGCCCTTTACCACTATAAAAAATGTATCGGTTATTTTCAGAGCGATCGTACAAAACGGCGCTATATACGCGCAATGCAAAAACGAATTGATGAACTTGAATATCTGCTTAGAAAGGAAAAATCATGAAAGTACTTTCCAGTATAATTGTGTGTACCTGCATCGTTTTAAATTGTGCAACACCGCTTTCTGCCGGTTTAAAAGAGCCTACCGAAGGATATACCGTTTTAAAATCACTCTTCTTTGCGCCAGCCGCTTTTATTCAATTTTTCGTTTTTGATATTCCGCGCGGTATTTTATCCCCTTTTAAAAGAGATTCTTCATTTGAAAAGAAATATGCGAAATCTTTCAAAAATACCGACTGGCAAAAAAGAGCATTAGCAGTAGAACAACTGTCAAAAGAATCTGATCCGATGAGATATAATTATTTAATTGACGCATTAAGCGACCACCAGATTATAGTCGCTCTAAAAGCTCGCGACATTCTGCTGGACACTTCTGATCCGTCGCTTCGCACACAGGTGCTCAAAACGCTTGAATCGCGCGATCCGCTCACTCGCGTTTTTGCGGCAGAAATACTCGCAAAACATAATGATCCTGAGGTAATAAAGCAACTCGTCTTTCTCGCAAATGATTATAACCGCGAAGTAAAAATCGCCGCACTAACCGCTCTGGAAAACATCTCGCAAGAACCGTTGCTGTTGAAGTATTATCCCTACGAAATGAATGCCGCATCCAACAACAGTATTACTCATTGGTGGTATATGCGCGGTAAAGCGATTAAGGCATCCGAACTTGAATAGTACGAATCAGTTCGCTGAACTCCAAGAGAAAATAAACTATACTTTTCGAGATCAGCATCTCTTGCATGTTGCCTTAACTCATCGGTCATATGCATCAGAGAAAAACCACATATCATATGACAACGAGCGTTTCGAGTTTCTCGGAGATTCTATTATCGGTGCATCGGTAAGCATCGAATTATTCAAACGGTACCCTGACTACTCGGAAGGCAAATTAACTGCATTAAAATCATTTCTTGTCAGCAAGAAGTTTCTCGCCCAACTAGCACTGGAAATGCAATTAGGAAACTATATTTTTCTTGGCATCGGAGAAGAAAAAACAGGCGGGCGGGACAGAAACAGCCTGCTCGGCAACACATTTGAGGCGCTTATCGGCGCTGTATTCCTTGACAGTTCGCACGAAACCGCTCATTCCGCAGTCTGGAATTTAATAGAACCAAAGTTAGATGATTTATACAAAAATGTTATCGAACAGAACTACAAAAATATTCTTCAATCCTACACACAAAAAGAATTCGGAGCGATTCCTCATTATACTATCCGAGAAAAAATAGATTCCCATAACAAATCATACTTTTTTGCTCATGTAGGAACGGGAAACATGATTTTTGGGACAGGGAAAGATACCAATAAAAAAAGAGCAAGTTTTCAAGCCGCAAGAAGCTCGGTAATAAACTTAGGGCTTTTATGAAATTTTTGCTTATTCATCGGCAATCGGCGTATCTTTCTTTTTAATCGACTCCCGCAAAAGTTCAATGCGCTTATTGAGGTGTGGTATATTAAGCTGTTCAAAAAATCTGCCGGCAATTTCCATTTTTTCTTCCGCTTCGGCGATTCGAGCTAGATGTATGAGCGCATCCACATAATCAAGCATAATGTGTCCATATTCCAAATCACTGCTTTTAATCCTCCGATACTTAAGCGCGCTTTCGAGCAAAGGCAAAGCTTTTTTATACTGGCCGGTGTATAACGCATACCGCGCTTTTACAAAACTGATAAACGTGGCAACCGGAATGGAACATTTCGTTGTTGCCGCAAGGGACTGCATGGTTTCAACCGCCTTTTTCGCCTGCTTTTGCTGGTCAAGCGCAATATAATATAACGCGTAAAGCCCCCATATTTCCGCAACGATTTCATCAACGCCGCTTTCTTGCGCTATTTTCAAGCACGGAACAAGTATACTTTCGGCCGACTCCATTTTGCCGGTAAAAAGATTCAGGCGAATCAACTGGTCTAATATGGTTAATTTTCCCTCAACATCATTGATTGCTTCTTTTATCTTACTGCCTCTGAGGAAATATTCTTCCGCTTTGTGAAAATCACCCAAAGAGATTGCACTAAACGCTAAACTAATACTCGTAAACGCCATACCGGAGAGATCGCCAATTTCGCCTCGTATATCAAAACAGGCGGTAAAATACTCTTCCGCTTTGTGATAGTCATTTTTATTAAAACACACATTTCCTAATCCTGACAGAGCACGGCCAATACCCGCTTTTTCACCGATTTTCTTGCTTATTTCCAAACTGGTCTCATAATGTTCTCGAGCCTGCTCGAATTGCTCGCGGGCAAGATATACATTCCCTAAATTGTTATATGACGCAGTGATTGCCGATTGTTCGCCAATTTCAGTGCTGATCTCTAAACACTGGCGGTAATATTTCTCCGCATTAGGATATTCGGCTTTGTTAAAATAAATGTTCCCGATATTGTTATACGAATACACAATACCCGACTTATCGCCAATCTCTTCGCGGATAACAAGGCAATTTTCCAGATGCTTCAGTGATTTTTCATAATCCCGTTTGCGGTAATATACACTGCCAAGATTATTATAAGAATTGGCAATCGCGCGTTTATCATTCAGTTCAAGGGAAATCTCAAGGCTTTTCTGATAATTGGTAATTGCTGAATCAAACTCGTTTTTTGCAAAATAAACAGTACCGAGATTTTTATACGCTTCGGCAGTAACAAGAGAAACTGTTTTATCTTCAAGGCGCTTTATTGCCTTACGGGCAAAGTGTTCGGAATCATTTAAGTTGCCTACTCGAAAATAGACAAATGAGATATTTGTTTCGATATTTGCGAGGTGACTGGAATCTTTTGTTTTATCAAACGCAATTTTTAAATATTCCAACGCTGTTTCGTAATCTCCTTTTTTTACATATACTTCTCCAAGAAGAAGATATGGCTGATATGATGAATCATCGCTCTTTTGCGCAATCTCTAACCAATGCAATGCAGTATCATATTCGCTAATTATGCTGTTAAGACGCCCTAATGACAACGCAATTAAAACATAATCGGTACGGTACCGAGCTTGTAATGCCTGTTCGAATTCCTGATACAATTTTTCTGTTTTGGAGAAATACGAAATCGCTTCATGCGCCGCATAAGAACTTTCTGCTTTCTGCGCACATCCAAACATATAGGCAAACGCTTTTTCTTTGTTTCGCGTAAAATAATACTGCTGTGCTAAATCTTCGTAATGTTTTTCTATCTCATAATGATACAACCGCTCCATAGCTCCGGCAATTTTTAAGTGAAGCCGTTCCCGTTTGCTTTCGCGAAGCGAATAATAAAGCACTTCTCGGATTTTACAATGAGTGAAAGAAAATTTTTCTTCCCCTGAAGATATGCCCTCTTCAATAATATGCGCATCCATGCCGATATCGAGAATATCCTGGATATGCCCCTCATTTTTTTCAGTTATCAATGACAGCAGTTTGAGGGAAAATTCCTGTCCGATTGCCGCGGCAATAACGAGCAGTTCCTGTAATTCTTCCGGCAATTTATCGATTCGCTCCTGTACAAGGTCGCGAATGGAATTCGGCAAATCTATTGTTTCGGGAGATTTGAGCACAATATTTTTGCCGTGGTATTCGAGGTGGTTGTTCTCGATAAACGACTTTAGCAGTTCCTCTACAAAGAACGGGTTTCCTTCTGTTTCGTTAAAGAACAAATCAACCAATTCCGGCGAGAGGTTATATCCTTTAAATACCGACTGAAGTATCTCTTTGAGATGTTCTTTTGAAAGAGGGCTTAATACGATTTTATCGAATTTATGTACTCTGCTCAGTTTGTGAAGGATACTTGCCATCGGCCCTTTTTCAACGTTGCCGTCAAGGATTTCTTCAGGACGGTACGTCATACAAATCAGAATCCGGTCGTTACGCGCATTGCGCACCAGATAACTGAACAACTCGAGCGACGCAACATCCGCCCAATGCATATCGTCGAGGAAAAGGACAACCAACCCCCGCTCCGATATTTTTTTAAGTACTTGATAAACACCGTCAAACAGACGGTATTCATCTTGAATAGGCTCAAGCGTCATATCAGATTTTATCCCCATTCGTTTTACATCTAAAGCGGGAATAACTTTGAGAATTTCGATTTTTGCCGCAACAGGCAAAGACCGTAAAATAGAATACGCATAATATTCGTCTTGACTAATAAATCCGACGAGCGCCTCTCGGATCGGCTGATACGGCATGGGAATTTTTACATCAAAACATGCGCCTTTCAGATAGATCGCGGCTTCTTTACTGGCCGCATTAAAAAATTCCTGTATTAGGCGGGTTTTACCCACGCCCGCTTCTCCGGCAACAGTTACAACACGGAGCACAGAGTCATTGGCATCGCGGAATACATTCTGTAACAGTTTCAGTTCCTGATGGCGGCCGATAAAGCGCGGAATTTTTCCGTCAAACGTTACGGAGGCAACCGGCGGGTCCGGCAGACGGTCTCCAAACCGAACAGTATTGCGCCCCTCATGTTTTGCAGTGTACAATCCGCGGTCTGCGGTATTGATCAAATCGGTAGCATTTTCTCCATCATTCGGATATGTTGAAATGCCAATCGATACGCCGACACCATATGTCATACTTGTTTTAGGGTTAATAAAAGTGTGGCTCTTCATTTCATCCAGAATGCGCAATGCAACAGGATGCGCCTCGTTTTTATCTGCTTCAGGCAATATGGCAATAAACTCATCACCGGCATACCGAGTCACAACATCCATCTCTCTGACACATTTTAGGAGGACTTGCGCAATGACACGCAATACTTCGTCGCCTTCAAGATGCCCGTATGTATCGTTGATTTCCTTGAATTTATCAACATCAAGAATGAGGAGCGAAAACGGCCGTTTATTGCGGCGTGACTTACTGATTTCCTGCGCAAGTCGTTTAAAAAAATACCGGCGGTTCAACAAACCCGTTAATTCATCGGTGACAGACAATTTCCGCAGACGTTCTATTTCGCTAAATTCATAATTGCTCGGCACGCCAAAAGTCATAGTTCGATTTAACTCTAATGTCGATTAAATTACCATACTCTACTATTCAATTATTTCGTATATATTCTTAAAAAGCAAGGCGGAAATACCTTATTTTACAAATTGCCGCCAACAACTTTGCACTCGAACAAAACACATTTTCCTTACGGCTATGCGCATACTTAAAACAAAACTTTTAAACCGTATGCACTTGCGTCGTATCTATTTACTGCAACCTTATTGCATGACGCCTTGACAAAGGGCTATAAATCAAGTAGAGTTGAGCAAGTTTTTAGGAAGGCCCGCTATGAACAATCAGACAACTTTAGTATTTGAAGCAAACGACAGCGACCCGTCGGTATACAGTTTGCGTCCTCCTCAACGAGAAAAATATACGCTCCATCTTATACTCTTTGTTATCACTCTTTTCACCACTACTCTTGCAGGAGCGACAATGTCCGGACAGTTGCCGAGGCAACCTAATTTCCTGCATTTGCTTTCACCGCATTTTTTTTTCAAAGGCTTATCATTTTCTATTCCTCTGATGATTATACTGCTCACTCACGAAATGGGTCACTACATTGCGTCTCGGATTCATCGGGTTTCCGCAACATTGCCGTATTTTATTCCGGCTCCGACATTTATCGGCACCTTTGGCGCATTTATCAAGATGAAATCACCCATCCTTGATAAAAAAGCGCTCATGGATATCGGCGCCGCCGGGCCGATCGCAGGATTTATCCTTTCAATTCCCTGTGTAATAATCGGATTGCAATTATCACGTATTGTTCCTGACTCAGGGTTGCACTCTGTCCGAATCGGGACATCACTGTTAATAGAATTTCTAGCGTTCCTATTCGGTAAAACGCCTCCGCAGGGATTTGATATCGTGATTCATCCGATCGGGTTTGCCGGATGGATCGGGTTATTTGTCACTTCGCTTAACCTTATTCCTATTGGACAGCTTGACGGCGGCCATATTGCCTATGCAATGCTCGGTAAAAAATACGAACGGATGTCAACAGTCATTATATTCACTTTGCTCGGCCTCTCTTTCTTTTGGAAAGGGTGGTTAGTTTGGGCAATCATTATTATTTTTATGGGTAAAAAGCATCCTCCTGCAATAAACAGCCGCTCACCCCTCGACACACGCAGAAACTGGTTGGGAATCGTAATGCTAATCATATTCATTATTACCTTTATTCCTGTTCCATTTGTTTTGTAAATTACCATTGACGCACATCGATGAGAACAGTACTATTTATCATGGTAGGCGTATTCTGAAACGCTAGAAATACTATTTTAATCGGATTATATGCATGAAATTACCCGTAGCCAAAGAAGTAATGCCGTATTTTATTCCAACCCTTATTGTAACTATAGGCGTCGGGATATTGAATCCGATAGCTGGGTATATTGGTGTAGTTCTCTGTATATATTTGCTTTACTTTTTTAGGAACCCTACGCGCTCACTTCCTGAGGGAAAAAATCTAATCGTATCTCCTGCAGACGGCAAAATTGTGGGGATAGATGTAGTCGAACCACGTGAATATTTTACTGAAAAGATGTGGCGGATCAGCATATTTCTCAATATTTTCAATGTGCATATCAATTATGCCCCTATTACTGCAACCATCGCGGGAATAACCTACAAAAAAGGGTCATTCCTGCCGGCAAACGCAGAACGGTCAAGCATTCAAAATGAGAACAATATGGTTATATTGCGCAATACTGGCAATCAACTGATTGGCGTGCGTCAAATTGCAGGCATGATTGCCCGCCGCATTGTATGCGACTGCTCAGATGGCGACACCGTTATGCAAGGTGATCGCATCGGGCTCATTAAGTTCAGCTCGCGCGTTGAAATTTTCCTTCCGTTAACCGCTAAAATTGTTGTCACCAATGGTGATAGAGTAAAAGGAAAAACAACAATTCTAGGATTGATGAAATGAAACGGATTGCTTTACTGCCGAACATCATAACAGGGCTCAATTTTACGTTCGGCATTTTTTCTCTAATGCTGACATACGATGGAGAATATGTTTTTGCCTCACTATGTATTTTTCTTGCTATGCTTTTTGACTTCCTTGACGGGCAAGTTGCACGGCGCCATAACGCAACATCACAATTCGGCATTGAGTTCGATTCTTTATCCGATTTGCTGTCATTCGGCATAGCGCCGGGAATGTTGGTGTTTGCATCGTCTTTGCATTCTTTGAACGAATTCGGTATTGTCATTTCAATTTGTTATATGCTAGCATGCGGGATACGCCTTGCACGGTTTAATAGCGAAACAAATACCGCATCTTCCGGGACAAAAGTTTTTATCGGGCTTCCTTCGCCTGCATCAGCCGGCATGGTCTGCAGCAGTTTGATTCTTCTGATAAAATACAACAATCCCATTCTTATTAAACTGTTTCCTTTTACTATTCTTTTTGTCAGTTTTCTTATGGTAAGTAAAGTAAAATATCCTGTCCCCATAGGATTTATCTTTTTTTTAAAGAGCAAGATTGTCGGCATTTACCGCCTCGCATTTGTTGCCGCCGCCGCATTTCTCTTACTGCTCTATACCGAAATCCTTATTTTTAACGTTTTTGCTATCTATATGCTTTTTGGGTTAACACGCAGAATTTTCATTCGCACGTCGGTACACGCTCCTCAGCGTTTATTCATTTTCTCAAAACTTAGACAACACCGCCATACGCACAAGAACTGACGCCTTTGAACTGCTTAATTTGAGAAAAAAGCCTTCTGCAATTTTGGCTTGCAGGACTCAATGATAATAGTATACAAAATAAGATGTTTTTATAGAAGGTATTGATTCTGTTCATCTATCACGATAAAGAGATACTTTCATGACACGAAATAAAACGACTGCAAAAACTCAATTTCATGTGGCTCTTGTTGAAGATGATGAAAACATCGCCTTCCTGACCGAAAAAACATTATCGGAATTTCATTCGCTTTTTGTAGTTGAATCTTTCTCATCCGGCGAAGAATTTTTAGAGCACCTCGACAAAACTCCTTCACCATGCTACGACTCAATAACCATCGATTATAGTTTGCCGGGAATAAACGGCATAGAACTGCTTTCCGCCCTTAAAGAGCGCTTTATAGACGCGCCCGTCATTTTTATAACACACATTGAACAAGAAGATTTGATTCATCAGGCATTAAGCAGTGGAGCATGCGATTACATCATTAAATCAAAAACCTACCTTAAAGTACTGCCGCTCACATTGCTTAAAAGTATCGAAAAATATCGACTCGACCAAGAACACCTGAACATGTCTCAACAAATACAGCAGTTTAAAGATTATTATGAGTGTATACTCAATACACTTCCCTTTGCAGTACTCGGATTAAACCAGCATAATTCTATATCTCTGGCAAATACGGCATGCCAAACCCTTTTTACACATGAACCGGCTGATTTGATCGGCCGTCATATTTCCGATCTCTTTGAAAAAGATTTTATGTCGAAAACCGCTTTGCTTGGAAACCTCTCGCGCGTTCTGCAATCTGGACAGCCGGTTCAGCTAAAAAAAATACGGTTCAATCCGGAAAACAGGTATGAACATATCCTTGATTTGCATATTTTTAGAGTTTTGAGGAACAACGCCCATGAACTTATTCTTCTGTTCAACGACATAACCGAAAACGTGCTCCTTGAACAAAAACTGTTTCAGACTGAAAAACTTGCATCGCTCGGCAAATTGCTGACAAGCATAACTCATGAACTGAATAACCGGTTAAGCCCTATCCTTGGCTATACACAACTCATTCTCGGCCGAGAAGAAGACGAGAAAAAAATCCGCTGGCTAAACCATATCGAAGAATCAACACAAAACCTCAAATCCGTTTCGGATTCGCTTCTTTATTTTTCTCCGCTTGCAACTCATCATCACGCCAAGAAAGAAGAAGACATCAATGAGATTATACACAATGTGATAGCACTGCTCGACTATAAATTTAAAAGCGACAACATCGGGATCGTTACAAAACTTGAAAAAGCTCTGCCGCTTCTCACTATCGACCGCAAACAAATTATTAAAGTACTGCTGAATATTCTTAACAATTCTTGCGAAGCAATGGAAGGCAGTAATGGAACTGTAACAATCACTACTCAATACGCAGAATCTGAATGTATCATAACTATTGAAGACACGGGATGCGGCATTCCGGAAAACAACATTCATGATGTTTTCGACCCGTTTTTTACTACAAAGCAGAAGAAACATCATATTGGCCTTGGCTTATGCATCGCTTTTAATATTATTCAGCAACACAAAGGAAGGATTCAGCTGATTTCGGAAAAAGGAAAAGGCACAAAGGTTATTATTGTACTGCCAATTCCGGCAACACTTTCTTCTGTGACTTCAATGCCGGCGGCTCAACAACATTTTTCTAATGAATCGTCTGTCTTGATTATTGAAGACGACCAATTCCTGCGTGATGTAATGAAAGACATTCTTGAAGATGTCTGCAACGTCGATATTGTCGCCGATGGAAAAGAAGCGATAAAAATTATCGGCAAAAAAGACTACTCGGTCATCCTATCCGATATACGTATGCCGGGCATGAACGGACAGGAGCTATATCATTGGATCAAAAAAAATCATCCCGGGCTTGAAAAAAAAGTTGTTTTTACTACCGGCGACACCTATGACCCCGATACCAATAAATTTCTTGATTCCATAGAAAATTCTTTTCTCTCCAAGCCATTTAATATTGACGATTTAAAAAACATGATCCTTAAAGCATGCCAAAAGTCACCATGATTCATTTTTTATTTTTTTCATCTTTCATGGAATCTTTTCGAAACTCAGAATACCAGTTGCTCTTGTGGATATGTGAACACCGTACAGAATTTCTGACACTCTTTTTCTTCAGTATGACGGTTCTCGGAAGCAAATATTTGTATCTTCTTCTTATCCCCACATTCTTTGCCTGTATGTCGAGAACTAAAGCATATTCATATTCAAAACTCGTTCTCGGCTCTCTTATACTGAATGCTCTCATCAAAGAACTGTTTAGCATTAACCGCCCATCGCCCGAAATTGTAACTCCGCTCTACGAAACTTTCGCAAAAGGATTTTCATTTCCCAGCGGACATGCGCAAATGTCAGCATTGCTTGGCGGTTTGCTCATTATACGCCTGAGAAAATCACTGCCCTTATGTACTCTTCTTATTGGAATAATTCTGTCGGTTTCGTTTTCCCGCTTATATCTTGCGGCACATTTTCCGACCGACATCATCGGAGGATGGATTGCCGGACTCATTATTCTTGCCGGATACTTATATTCAGAGAAGAGAAATTTCTCTTCTCCTACGATTCTCCTGATTCTGGTTTGTGCAAGTTTGCTCCTGCTTCCCTGTTCGGAACGAATCACGGCATTGTGTTCCACGCTTGCCGGCCTATCCTGCGGTATGTTACTTCCTTTAAAACAAAATGTTCAGCGTATACCGTCACAGCGATTTCTTGCCTTATGCCTTATGTTTATTGGAAATACAACGGTAATTTTTATAAGCACTTTTCTGCAATTGCCCAAACTTACAGAATTTGTGCTTCATGGGCTATGGATGAGCTACTTTTTTTTTAACGCCGCAGGATATATTCCGTTACTAAATCGAAAATAGTTACGTGTTCGTATCGCGCCACGGTTCTTCTCAATTCAATAACACGCGGGAAGACTTCCCAATAAGGATTGCACTCTAACAAGGTTTCTAAACATTTGCGAGCCATGTTCATATCGCATAATTGAAGCGCACAGTACATACCAAACTCCAACCAAAACAACGGTTCATTGCTAAACAATTGTTTCCCTTGCTCAAAATAATCGTCAGGTATGTGCAGGTTTGATTCAATTATGGGATACATATAACGGAAGAAAGGATGAGACAATGTATTACTGTCTAAATGAATATTCAAGCCTCTTTTACTATTCATTACATGAGCGAAAACCAAGTTGATGAAAGAAATATCGCCCAATTCATCAAGCAATGAACTATTACTTTTTGCAAATGAAATTGCCGGATAAACTGCCCCCGCATCAAAAAGTCCCCAAATTTTCTCTATCTGTGTTTGACCTTTTGCGGCGGATTGTTTCAGTTCCTCAAAAAGCGTATGCCGATACCGTAAACTTTCTTGTAAGCGCACTAACGCATGAGGATAATATATGCGCATCTCATTCGACAGGAGAGCGTTCTCAGAGCTGAAATTACCTTTCAACGCATACAGTTTAACTAAAATTAACAACGCATACGGAAATTTTTTTAAATGTTTCGGTACTGACACAAGCTGTGTAAGCATGCTTTCCGCTCGTTCAAAATCGCCTTGTTCAAGTGCAAACATTCCACAGTTATACAACACTTCCGAATCTGCAGGAGCTAAATTGTACGCATGGCCTAAATACTGGGAAGCAATGTTGATGTCACCTGATTCTAAATATTCGATGAGCCCAAGCTGTATTACCGGTATCGGGTCCAATGCATCAACACGCATTACTCTTTTCCACATTGTTTGTGTTGAACGCCACGTTTCTGTAAGGTTAAGTGTCTGGCAAAACAAAAGCATTACCACACAAAAACCGAGCAGAATGGCTGTATTCCTCTGCAGTTTAGCCTGAACATTTCCAACAATTTTTATATAGTAAAATGAAAATAAAAAATACAGGGGGCACGCCGCCAAATAAAGATACCTGTCAGCCATAAGAATTTGTATTGATACAATATGCAGTACAGGCAATAACGCACATAGAAACCAAATCGATGCCCAACGGAACAATTGTACTTTTTTCCACATCGCTACACCGCCAACTAACAGAACACTGAGCACATACCATGGCATTGAGAAGACGCGAGCATACCGAGGCGACAATCCAATCGGAAAGACAATATGCAGTATATACGCTATGACACTGTCAACCATTGTTCGCAAAGAATATCCATCGCCCCATACACCGTAAAGCGAACCTCCTATCATTTGAACCACACAGGCGGAACCAGCAAATACAAAAAAAGGAATAACACTTATGAAATGCCTTTTGAACACCTTCCACGGCTTAGCATACATGCAGGTAACCACTAATAATAAAGGAAACGTTACGCCAGAAGATTTTGACAATAATGAACATATATACATAATATATGAAAAAAAGAGAGCCGTTTTCTTATTTGCGTGCATATACGACCAATACAATACTGCGGACAACAAAAGAAAAAAAAGAAACAATACGTCTTTCCGCTCTGAAATCCATGCTACCGATTCAACATGGACAGGATGTACGGCAAACAGAATCGCTGACAGCCCGCTTATTTTCTGATTGCCGGATATCATAGTGAACAATACATACAGCAAACATGCATTAAAGCCGTGCAGAAGAATATTCGTCGTATGAAAAACCCATGCCGAATGCTCAAATAAAGATTTTTCTACTAAATAGCTCAACAGATGCAAGGGAAAATAATTGCCAAAACAAAAATGCGAAAAAAGTTCCCTGCACGCTTGAAGGAAAGCACCACGCAATAAAGGATTATCGTGAAGATAAGAATAATCATCCCAATTGACAAATCCAAACGTTATTACCCGCCCATAGAGGAGAGCAATTCCCACCCAAATCATGACTATTGGCAAAATACTTTTTTTCAAAAATATTCTTTCAAATTGGTTTATTCAGTACCGTTTTTTTGTTTTTCAAGGTTACGCCCATGCAGATATGCGCCTGTGCCGGCGCCAATAAGTAAAAGCCCGCATCCAGACATAAAAACACACATGTGTGCAATCAGCACACAATACAACACCGTTCTGAAGATTTTCCACATACTTACATTCTCCTTCAGGAATTTTAAAACTGCCATATTTATAAACGTTATTGTAATCATATATGCATATTTGCCAATAAATTTCTCACTTTTACCTTGACCTTTACTGCAAAATCCTTGAAAATTAGCCGTGCTCAGTGGAAACTTAGCACAATTAAGAACTATTATTCCATAAGTAAAAAGGAGATACAACCATGGCTATATCGAAAGAAGCAGTCCAAACCGTGCTTAACAAAATCCGTCCTTTTCTTCAAGCAGACGGAGGAGACTGTGAACTTGTCAATATCACTGCTGATAATGTAGTTCAACTCCGCCTTGTAGGCGCATGCGGCACATGCCCGAGCGCTATTATGACCATGAAGCTCGGTATCGAACGGGAAATGAGAAAAGCTATTCCTGAAGTCACTTCGGTGGAATCGGTTTAATTTCGTTTATCAGTATCAACAAAAGAGCCGATACCGATGGGTGTCGGCTTTTTTCATTCGACTTGCGAACTGTATCATTTTCTATTGGCGGCCTTGTATATTTATTGTTGAAAAGACTTTTTGAAATGTATAAATTCTCTCTCTTTGACACTACAGACATGGAGTTATGCCGATGAGTTCTGTCATACTTTTATTTGTAAGCGCAATAGGATATTTGATTGCTTACCATACCTATGGCAAATTTCTTTCTCATAAGATTTTTTCTATCTGTGCAAAAAACATAACTCCAGCACAAACAATGAGGGATGACATCGACTTTGTCCCCAGCAAAAAGCAAGTCGTATTCGGGCACCATTACGCATCGATTGCAGGAACCGGACCGATTGTGGGACCGGCTATCGGCATCATCTGGGGTTGGGTTCCAGCGATTATATGGATTCTGTTCGGCTCCATATTTATGGGAGCGGTACATGATCTAGGGTCATTGGTAATTTCACTCCGCAATCGGGGCGAATCAATCGGAGAGATATCACGCAGACTGATTAACCCTCGCGTACGATTATTGTTCTTACTTGTCATCTTCTTTTCCTTGTGGATTGTAGTAGCAATTTTCTGTCTTGTAATGGCGGTACTCTTTAATATGTTTCCGGAATCGGTCATTCCCATTTGGACACAGATACCCATAGCAATAGCATTGGGCAACTATTTACACCGCAACTCAAAACATACCGTGATAATGACTGTTGCCGCCGTTGTTCTCATGTACATAACAATTATCATCGGATCATACATCCCGGTTACCATGCCTACCGTATTTGGAATTTCTCCTTTAACGTCATGGACAATAATTCTCCTTATTTACACTTACATAGCATCCGTGATACCAGTATGGAAGTTATTACAGCCGAGAGACTTTATTAACGCATACCAATTATTGGTGGCTCTGGGGTTGTTGTTTTTCGGTATTGTTGCCGCCCAAGCGCCAATCGTAGCCCCGGCATTTAACTTTCATCCGCAAGGAGCGCCTCCGCTCTTGCCGTTTCTGTTTGTCACTATCGCCTGCGGCGCAATATCAGGATTCCATTGTATGGTCAGTTCCGGTACAACATCAAAACAACTGAGCACCGAGCCCGACGCAATTTTTGTTGGGTTTGGTTCAATGCTCATTGAAGGGTTTATGGCGATTATGGTAGTGATAGCAGTCTCAGCAGGTATCGGCATGATGGTAAAAAATACCGACGGAACGACACTTACAGGTGTACAAGCTTGGTCGCATTTTTATTCAAGTTGGGGCGCTATGGAAGGATTATCCGCAAAAGTCGGAGCATTTGTAAAAGGAGCGGCAAATCTTCTAAACGCTATCGGAATACCCCACTCAATCGGCATTACGCTCATGGGAGTCTTTGTTGCATCATTTGCAGGAACAACACTCGACACATCAACCCGTATTCAGCGCTATGTTATCAACGAGGTAGCACACACAACGAACCTAAACTTTCTCAAAGGGCGACATGGCGCAACACTGATTGCAGTACTGTTTGCGGCACTCTTAGCCTTGTCGCAAGGTGGAGGAAAAGGCGGGCTCATCTTATGGCCTTTATTCGGCACTTCCAATCAATTGTTAGCAGGGCTTTCACTGCTGGCAACAACCGTCTATTTACTGAAGAAAAAAAAACCTGCACTATATACGTTTATTCCCATGGTCTTTATTATTCTTTTTACCGGCTGGGCAATGATTCATAATCTTTCCACCTTCTTTCAAGATGGCAAGTGGCACCTATTCTTTATCGGAGGGGCTATTCTCGTTCTTGAATTATGGATGATTGCCGAAACAGCAATCATGCATTTTACAACACGCAAAAACGATGGTTTTTATGCCAAATCCCAGCAATTTTAACTACCGGTTATTTTTTCCATCTATCGGGATTATAATTTTCCATCGCTTCAGGCATAAATTGCTGTAATTGTTCAATGCGCTTTGTCGATGCAGGATGGGTTGATAAGAAATCGTATGGATTATCCCCCATTTTATACATCATCCTTTCCCAGAAAGGAATAGCCTCGCGCGGATCATATCCGGCGCGCGCCATCAAGATCAACCCAATACGGTCAGCTTCATATTCCTGAACGCGACTATACGGCAAGAGCAACCCAACTTGAGCAAGGGCATCATATGTTTTCATCATGCGCTGTCGTTCTGCTTCGGTTTCGGCAAGGGCTCCGGTAACGACATTACCGAAAAACTCGGTTAAACCTTGACGCCCTACTTGTTCGCGCCCGTGATTTGCAATGGCATGGGACACCTCATGCCCCATAATCACCGCCAGGCCGGTTTCATTTTGAGCAATAGGCAATATTCCGGTATATACCAACATCTTTCCATTGGGAAAACAGACTGCATTTGCATAATCATCGGCTTTAAGAATGCGATAATCCCATTTATAATAGCTCACATCAAGGTCGCCTTGCTCAGCAATAATCTCGTTTGCGACTGTAGACAAACGGTATACAATGCGGTCAAGTTCATCAGAATATTCATGTTTTGTCAAAACATTTGACGTTAAAAGAATCTCTTCATACGCGGCAAAACTCATTTTGTCCATTTCAGTACTCGATACGAGCTTCACCTGTGACCGGCCGGTAATCGGGACAGTACTGCATCCGGATATCACAGACATGAACCCAAATAAAAATGATACTAACGTCAATCCTTGAATAAATCTACTTTTCATAAGCTTTTCTCCAATTCCGGCATTTTTATATAATGAAGTATCATATAAATTTTTTTCGAGAAAAACAACTTCTTTTGTTTTTTAAACATTATCCATTAAATGCCATTATTTTTTATATATTTCGTATTTTTTAACGGATATAAACACTAATTAAAAACGTTCAAAACGATATAATTTTCTATAAAAAGGCACCGTATAGTGTTATCAAAACACTCGATCTCCAATAAAAAACTTTGTTTAAGCACAACAAAATTTACTTCAAATTCTTAACTATCAGTATACATTTGATAACAGTATCAAGAAGTTGTTATAATAATAGTACGTTTTTTGGAAGAAATTATTTATTTTTTATGAGGGAAAGAGGATGGGGATTAAAAAACTCTATGATTGTATCAATATGAATATTATGAAACTTTCCGATCAGCTTCATAATGTTGCAACGGTATCTTTTCTCAAAGAAAACGACCTTACAAAAAATCAATTGCGCATATTACTGCTTCTACGTGATTTTCCACAAGGGTTAACCCTCAAAGAGATCGGAAAACAGCTCGCTGTTAGTAAAGGAAACCTGACATTTATTGTGCGGAAGATTGAAGAAAAGAGGTTAGTATCACGCAAACAAAGCAATTCTGACAACAGATATTCTATTTTGCGCCTTAATAGCAGAGGAAAAGAATTCCTAGAAAAACTATCTCCGCTTAAAGAAAAAACCGACCGGTTGACCTTCAACGATTTTGATGAATCCGAACTTAAACTCTTAGTCTCATATTTAGAGAGATTATCAGGGTCACTTGAAAAGCACCTTAAAAGAATATAGATTCTTCCATTCTGCATACTTTAACAGCGAAATACTATTTTCTAGATCAGGCATTAAAAGAGTTTCTCTTAGTGAAAATAAGTTCTCTCAGAAACAGTATCTGCACTACATAGGCACAAAACACTGTGTTCCGTGCTTTTTCACGGTATGCCGTGCCATGCTTTACTGACTATCTCTCAACCAAATCGCGAAACAAAACCATAAGTTACTTCAGGAAAACAACATACACAGTTTTGTGTTTCTTAATCGAAACTGGCACGATAAACGCTTAATGTGTTCTCACATCTTGTATTTGCTTTTTTTAAGTGATAGAAAAATAAGTATTCCCTCAAGGAGAATTTTATAATGAAGAAAAATATTTTTTTACTATTTTCAATTGTATTATTGCTATTCGGTGTTCGTGCTATGCATGCGGCAACCCTTACCCTAAGCGGTTCTGACGTTGTTTTCGGAACAATAACCAATGCTTCGGTTGTAGAGGCAACTACATGGATGACAACAGCAGGGCCGATAAACGGTAGCCGCAGAGGCTATGTGGAATTTTTATTGCAAAAATGGTACAACCTTGAAAATACCAGCGGAATTTTTACTAACAATATTACCAGTGTAATATTTGACGGAGACAGAAGTTCGTACGCATCCGGTTCATGGGCAACATTCCATGCAATGCTCAGTGGAGAAGACGGTCAAATCACCGGCTCAGATTATACCGAATCTATCGGGGCATCGCTGTATACTATCAATTATCCGATTGGCTCTCACTATACAATCCCCATAAACAAATCATATCTCATTGACGATATCCTTACCGAACAAGCCAGTTCAGGATATAACACGCGGACCACATACACCAATATGGGCACAATTGTAAATCCCGTATTGACTATCTCCTACAATCCAACACCACCTGCCGAATGGACATACATCAATAATTCATTTACATGGGCATATGCAGAAGCAACAACCCTTTATAAACTTTGGCAAGCACAAGATACACAAGACTCATTCCAAACACAAGCTGGAGATACTTGGCTTTATACTGATTCGCTCGGAGCAGGAACACCAGGCGACTCGGGAGATACCGGAACTTATAAATATATTTATCTCGGAAGCGGCGGATCAGGTTTGATTACTCAAATAGCAGTGCCTGAACCGGCAACAATTTTATTGATTATTCTTGCCAGTATAGGGATGTTGTTCAGAAAAAACAGTGTGCTATGAAAATGATAAGTACACGATTACAATGACACCGCCATATGCAAAAAAGTAAGGTACGGTTATATTTCATATATGAAAGGTGATGAATGATATTGAAAATCAGATACTACCGCTTCGGCGACATTGGTCAAATGGTCACCGATTTTTTCCATATTGCTGAGCATATCAAGAAACACAACACCTGACAAAACAAATGTTTTCCCGCGTTGCAAATGCCGTATCTGGTCTTGCCCAAAGGTGCGGTAATCTTTATTTAATTCCTGCTCAATTTTAAAAAGATTCTTAAGAGGAATATTGCTCGCCTGCTTCTCAAATGACTGAATTAAAATTTCAAACATTTGCTGAATTTCCGAATAAATCCGCCGTAAGCGCCCGTCTCCTTGGCGGGATAACTCAAGGTTATTGTCAATAACACGGTATGCGATATTCATAATATTTTCTGCATGGTCTCCAATTTTCTCAATATCATTTACCGAATGCAGTAACGTGGGTAATTGCGCTGATTGTTCCGATGTAAGGTCTTGTTTGGATATCTCAACTAAATATGCGGTAATGTCTCCCTGCAACCCGTCGATCTCATCTTCTTTTGCAGGCAGTAAACTAAGTGTTTTGCGGTCTTTATTAAAAAACCCCTCGATAGATTCACATACAGCACGTTGTGAAAGGATTAGCATCCTTAACATTTCTTTTTTTGCCTGTTCCAAAGCAATTTCAGGCGTTTCGAGCAAATGTTTTTCCAAATAGGTGTAGGTTACCGCTTCTTCTTCTCTTCCACGCACAATTGTTTTTACCAATTTTTCTAAAAGCCCGATGAATGGGAAAAAAACAATTGCATTTGTAATATTAAATAATGAATGGGCATTTGCAATATTGCGCGCAATAGTATCTACCGTAATAGAACCGGGGGTAAGATAATCAACAACATGTATGAATAATCCCGATTTGGTCAGAAACGCAAAATACGATGCACCGATTAGGTTAAACATTGAATGTGCCATTGCAACACGTTTTGAAGTAAGGTTCGACCCGATCGACGCAATCCATGCAGTTATTGTTGTTCCGATGTTATCGCCTAAGACAAGGTATATTGCCGCAGGAAAATCAATCAACCCATTTTGAGCAAGCACAATAACCAACCCTATTGAAGCACTGCTCGATTGAACGACAAATGTCACCAAAGTGCCGATCATGATGGCAAGAAGCGGGTGATAACTTAATTTTACAAAAAAATCATGCGCTAATTGAGAATCTTTCAACGGCTTTAAAACGTCGCTCATTGTCATCAAGCCAAGGAACAAAATGCCGAATCCAAGCATTACTTGTCCCCATAACTGTGTTTTTTTCTTCTGCCCGAACAAATAAATAACACATCCAATGCCAATGATAGGAAGCGCAAACTTTGTTACTTTAAACGCGATAATCTGAGCAGTAATTGTCGTTCCGATATTCGCGCCGATGATTACTCCTATTGCTTGGCGCAGAAGCAAAATCCCTGAATTAACAAACCCAACGGTAATTACAGTAGTAACACTGCTCGATTGAAGGAGCATAGTTACGAAACAACCTGATAATATCCCCATAAGCGGTTTATCGGTAAAAACAGTAACAATTTTTTTCAATCGGCTACTCGCAACACGCTGCAAGCCATCAGATAAAAAACGCATCCCAAAGATAAAAAGGCCTAATCCGCCGATTACTCCAAATAGTAGATCCTGCCGCATAAGTGCTTACCTTTTCCATCATTAAATCGATTTTGAAGTTATCAAGATAGGAAATGTATCCGAATAAATATACTAAATAGCGATTATAATCAACCATTTTATTAAAAAAACATTAGCGCTTTGCTGAATTTTATGAAACTTTCCGCCATTTTATGTGCAGGCATGACCCTTGTTTTAGGATTGATTATATCCATTTACATGAGGTATGATTTTCTGCATACGTTTGTTCAAGAACCTCGCCCGCAAAATTCGCATTCCTCAACAGTTATGCACAAACTGAGACCGGAAGCGCATCATTTTATTTCACCGAATTCCTCTAATGAATGGATTGATAACCAACCTTCTTTATCGTTTACAGATACAAAAATTGCCGTTCAGTATACACTTCCTTTTGAGCATCCCTTGGCCTACCGCCGTTATACACTCAACCACCCTGCCGTAAATAAGAAGCCGTTTTTATTTGCTATCCGAACAGGGAAAAAAAATGCATGCTTTGAAATCATGCGGACAAATGCCGCTGATACATCCCAGAAAACGAACCATAACGCAATCGCAATGCCGATGCAGAAACAATCATCCGCACATTCTTCTTTCGATCATATTACTCACCTGACCTTTTGGCTATATCATGAAAATCATGATACCGATATTGGAATCGCCTTGTGGAACTCTCATCTTTCCGATCGTTATCCGCTGAAACTTATACACATAAACCGGTTTGTTCACCATCAGCAAGAAAGCGGATGGCAACCGGTTATTATCCCGATTCGAGAAACTAATTTTTCCCCATCAGGCACTGAACTGCCTACAATCTCGTTTTTTTCATTCAATACGCCTCATACATTGTATATTGATTCAATACAATTATGCACAATGACCGATTTGGTTCCTGCTAAAAAGTTTCGGGAAACGCTCCGCACATCTTGCGGCAAAAAACTAATTGCGCATGCAACGGAACATTTTCAAATATATTCATCATATAATCCCTATATCGCAGAACAAGCCGGCAGATGTTGCGAGCTTGTTTTCAAAAACCTTTATCAACTATTTGATAAAGAACTTTCTTTGGAACAAAAAGTAATGGTTGCCGTGTTTTCTTCCCGAAAAGAATACGTAAAGTTTATTGAAAAGATGCAGTATAATCCCGACCATAGCCGTGCTCTTTATATCTTTATAAACAATTTTTCTTTTATAGGAACATATATGGACCAAGGAATGTCTGAATCAGAAGTTTACGCAACACTTGTTCATGAAACAACTCATCTTTTTTTAAAAAGATATTTCGGGCATCAAAAAATACCGCTCTGGCTCAATGAAGGATTGGCAGTCTATTATGAACAAACAACTTTTGAATATGGAAATATCGATTCAACACACAAACAACTCATATATGATAAAACTACGGCACAAGGCACATGCAACCTCACCCATTTATTAGAGACATTCAATACCCACTACTCTAATGAAAAGTTTACTGTAGATGAGAAATACCTTTATTCATACTCTTTGATCTCATTTCTTGTTTACCACAACAAACTTAAACATTTGCTGTTTTACTTAAAAAGAGGATATACGCCGGCAGACGCATTATCCCTGTTGTTTGATGCCCCTTTAGAACACATCGAAGGAGAATGGAATTCTTTCCTTGCTCTTGATGCAAAGAAATGAACTACTCTGCTTTACAGTAACTGCTTTTTGAGATATAATTTAATTTCGCTTTAAAATAAAGGTTCTAGGATGAGTGTAAACAGTATTCAAACAAAGCCCTCAGTTATTTTCGATTGGTCCGGCGTTATCAGCAATGATCTGGATATCGTTCTCGAAACATACAATGATATGTTTGCGCTCTACGGGAAAGGACCGTTTTCCCTCACTGAGTTCCGCAAAACCTTTGAACTCCCTTATGACAATTACTGTAAAAATGTATTAGGCGATACAGTTTCACTGGAAACCTTACAGTATTTATTTCAGGATATCTATCTTAAAAAGACAATCCAGCCGTATGTGATTCCCGGTGTTGAGGATATTCTGAAGCGCCTCAAAGAAGCGCAGATACCCATGGTTGTATTGTCTTCTCATTCATTTGTAAAAAAAGAAGCTCGAGATTATTTCCCTGAAACAGAGTATTTCCAGAAAATTTACGACGATGTACCCGATAAACGAGACTGCATACCTTTTTTACTCGACGAAATGCGTTTTAATCCCGAAACCACTTTTTACGTAGGCGATATGATACACGATATCGAAACAGGACGGCACGCCAACGTAAAAACCATCGCGATCACTACGGGATACCAATCATATGAAATGCTGAAATCCGCCAACCCTGACTTTCTAATCAACACGCTTTCAGAATTATTGCCGATACTGAACATCTCGTAAAAAACGCCTCTTTATATAAAGATACTATTGACCTCTCATATAATCTTTTTTAAAGTAGCACTTATGCATAATGATTTCTTCAAAAGGAGATTACTAGTATGGCTCGAACAATATACGTTACATGTCCCGGCTGTGAATCATTATTAGAAGTTAATGCTGAAAACGGCGCTATCATAAAACATTTCCCTCCACAGGCGAAACCTTCGGGCAATGAAGACCCGCTGAAACACGCGCTTAATCTCGCCAAAGAAAAGGATTTAACGAGGGAAGACCGGTTTCAGAAAGCAAAACAAGAAGCTGAAAAGCACAAAAAAGATTTAACAAAACTCTTTGAACAGGAAAAAGAAAGAATAAAAAAAGAAGGCCCCGTAACACGGCCGGATTGCAACCCTTTCGAACTGGATTGATAAGGATACAACGCCATGCAGGTAGAACTGGTAAAAAGTATTGTGCGCGAAGCAGGAAGAACGGCGTTGTCCTATGCCGGCAAATTCAGCCATAACCTTAAAGAAGATTCATCACCCGTCACGGAAGCAGACTTATTAGTACAAGATTTTTTACACAAACGGTTTAAATCGCTTTTCCCCGATTATAAATTTCTCGGCGAAGAGACAGCGGCATCATCCGGCCAGTCTTCCTTTGAAGAAAATGATTACATTTGGGTCGTTGACCCTATTGACGGTACCGATGGGTTTCGCGAAGGATTATCATCATGGGGCATATCGGTTGCGCTGGTACATCGGTTCCGGCCGGTCTTCGGCGTTTTTTACATGCCTGCAACCGATACTCTGTTCTGGAGCGATACGGACTCAAATGCATACGAAAACGGCAAGGTATTACCGCATCTTAATGTGGTCTCTAGCACTAGTTTTTATATCCCGTCAGATTTCCATCTTGAATTCAAAACGGATTACCACGGCAAATTGAGGTGCATTGGAAGCACTGTCGCTCATATGTGCTATCTTGCGCGTAATGCTGGTTGCGGAGCCCTGATCCGCGGATTCCTCTGGGACATTGCCGCAGGGCTTGCAATTCTCGAATCGGTAGGAGGGCGCCTCATTGGACTTAATCAACAGCCCTATTCATTTCGCGATCATTTCGCACACCCACAAAAAAGTGTGTGCCTTTTTGCAATACCGTCGCAGGAAATACCCGCATATATCCGGCAATTCACCATAAAATAAACTACCACTCTCGAAACTTGCAATAAGCCCAGTTATACAATATTTCCGGCATCCATCGAGCAATGAGTGCAAGAAGCGTCCACCGGCGCGTGATGTAAACAATCCGTTTCCTTTTATCGATAGCATTCCGGATTTGACGAGCGGCTTTTTCTGACGACGCAACCCAAAACCGCGCTTTAATATCCTCAACCATTTTTGTGTCGACAAACCCCGGGCGCACATCGGTAACATAAATGTTTGAATGGCGCAGTTTCTGGCGAATACCATCCATATACCGCGATACAAACGCTTTCGACGCATTATACGCCGGAGACCCGCCCGACCCCTTCAAACTCGCTATGGACGAAATGCCAACGATATGACCAGACAACCGCCGCATAAAATAGTTTGACGCCACCGTTGCCATAGCAACAAATCCGGTAACGTTAACATCGATAGTATCCGCATCATTGCTGAAAAGCAACTCGCTGTTCGGAATCCTTACTCCGGAATTGATGATGATCAATTCGACATCGCCCATCTTTTCTAATAATTTCTCAAGCGTATCCATTGCTTCTTTATGTTTAGTGATATCCAATTGAACGACATATGACTTGGCAGGAAGTTCCGATTGAATCTTTTTTAATAATTCTATTCGGCGCGCCGCCAACCCGACTTCGTAACCGCGACCCGATAAATCCCGTGCTAAAGCTTCGCCAATGCCCGAACTTGCTCCGATAATTACTGCTTTTCGAACTGTTTTGGTTCCATCCATGAACTTTATCCTTTGCTGTGTAATGAATTTTGCATCATTAAACATACCATAAAAAGAGAAAAGAACAGAAGGTTTTTAAAGAAATAATCACAGCAGGCATCGTTGACTAGTTTTAAAAGGAAGATTATTATATGAGGATACACCGAAAAATTTTAATTGGCGATATTATACATCTTTAACTTTTCATACAGTGTTGAACGCTGAATGCCAAGCAATTCTGCCGCATGTTTTTTGTTCCATCCGGTAAATTTTAATGCCGCAATGACATGACTGCACTCTATTTCTTGGAGCGTAGGGAACGGTTCGTTGTCTTTAAGATAAATGGCATGTGGGTTAATCGGTAAATCCTCAGGCTGAATAGTAGGGTGACTGCAAAGAACAACTGCTCTCTCGATATAGTTTTTTAATTCACGCACGTTGCCCGGCCAATGGTAATTTTTCAAAAGATCGATTGCTTCCTGAGAAATTTGAAGTGATTCGCGTCCTATTTCTTTGCGGAACTTTTCGAGAAAGAATAATGCAAGCGGTAATATATCATCGCGCCTCTGGCGCAAAGGAGGCATGTCTATTTGAATAACGTTTAAACGATAAAAAAGATCCTCACGGAATATTTTTTCCTGAATAGCTTCTTCAAGGTCACGGTTGGTTGCCGCTAATATGCGTACATTCACCTGAATATTTTCTGTTCCTCCGACGCGTTCAAAAACGCCTTCCTCGAGGATGCGCAACAGCTTTGCTTGGCTTTCAGGATTTAATTCTCCGATTTCGTCAAGGAAAATGGTGCCGCCATGCGCTAATTCAAAACGCCCTTTTTTCTGCGAGTCAGCGCCGGTAAAAGCGCCTTTCTCATGGCCGAATATTTCGCTTTCAAGAAGGTTCTTATTCAGTGCGGCGCAATTGACGAACACAAACGGTTTATTGCGCCGGGAACTTGTGTAGTGTATTCCTCGAGCGACCAGCTCTTTGCCCGTACCGCTTTCTCCTCTAATCAGAATTGTAGAATCGGTTATTGCAAGTTTGTTGATAAGCCCAAATATCTTTTGCATTTCTTGGCTTCTGCCAACCATGTTAAAGTCTTTCTGCAATGCTTCCTGAAGAATTTTATTTTCTTCATTGAGAGAATCAAAAAACTGAATGTTTTCGACAGCTATCGCCGCTTGGTTTGCAATTGCAGACAACAAATGCAAATCTTTTTCACAAAACACCCCCGGATGATTCCTGCTTTCCAAATGTATAACACCGAACATTGCGCCGATTGTACCGATCGGCACTGTTAAAACCGATCTAATCGTATTATATTGAACCGGAGGTATGTTTTTAAACCGAGGGTCAGCCATTGCATCATTTGCCAAAATACCGACCCGCTGATTAAAAACGTAATACGCGATAGCATGGCTTACGTCTGCCTGATGAAATTCCGGCTGGGCAGATATGATTATTTCGTTGGATAACGTGTTTTGCTTCTCGTTTGCGCTGAATATTACGCCATTGTCGGCTGGAATCACATCCATAATCAATTCCAACAGAGTTTTCATAAGCTGTTTTCGGGAACGGATCGAATGAATCGCGGCGGTTACTTTATATATCAATTCAAGATTATTTGCAATTTTATCAATAGAAAACTCTTGTGTGGGCAGAATCACCGTTTGCGGCTTATACAACGGTTCTTCTTCAACAACTAACTGTTTATCGGGATTTTCTTTACTTTGAATTTGACGGATTTTAAAAATATGAAGTACCGTTTCTCCAATGACAACATCGTCATTTTCACCAATGACACCGATATTATCTATGCTCGAATTATTGACAACTGTCCGGTTTCGGCTTTGCAAATCTTCAATTTTCAACACACCGTTATCAAGAAAGATATGGCAGTGATGCCGCGAGACCGTTAAATCATTGATTGACACATCCGCAGACCGGTCGCGCCCAATGATAAAATCGTTTTTCTCGATTGTAAATTTTTTCCCGATATCCGGTCCGCGTTTAACCAATACGCAAATTGACATTTCTGCCGCCCCCAGCATTTTTACTATAAATCATATAAATAATCGGTTTTTTTACCTCATACTTTACTTTTCTTCAGTTAGAATACTCATTTATTCGTTTGTTTAACAAAACATCTCTGTGGTATGATACTCTTTTACTCATTAAAATGGTTTTTCAGGTCGTGAGGAGGTACCTTATATGATTGTCGTAATGAAAGCCGGAGCACTGCAAATTCAGATAGACCACATCATTCGGGAAATCGAAAATTTCGGGTACCAACCCCATCCGATTTTTGGCGTTGAACGAACAGTCATCGGCGCTATCGGCGATGAAAAAACAAAATGGCATTTAATGGACGCGCTGGCACAGGAACCCGGTGTAGAACAAGTCATTCCCATTGTCAAGCCTTATAAACTTGCAAGCACCGAAATAAAAAAAGAAAAATCCTGCATCAAGATATCCGAATCCATCGCCATTGGCGGCAATGAGATTGTTGTTATTGCAGGGCCGTGTTCGGTTGAGACACGCGAACAAATTTTTCACACAGCAGAAGCAGTCAAAAAAGCAGGTGCAAAAATTCTGCGCGGCGGAGCTTATAAACCACGCACATCGCCATACGAATTCCAAGGGCTCGGAGAAACAGGGCTGAAACTCCTGCGCGAGGCAGGCGACGCATTTGCAATGCCGGTTATCACTGAAGTGCTCAGAGAACAAGATGTTGCGCTTGTCACATCATATACCGACATTTTACAAATCGGCGCAAGAAACATGCAGAACTACGGATTATTGAAAGAAGTCGGAAAAATCAAAAAACCTGTTATGCTGAAACGAGGCTTAGCAAATACCATCAAAGAATTTCTTATGTCAGCTGAATACATTTTGTCTCAAGGCAACTATAACGTTATTCTCTGTGAACGCGGAATTAGAACGTTCGAAACGGCAACACGCAACACGCTCGACATAGGCGCAGTAGCGGTTCTCTCATACGAAACCCACTTGCCGATTATTGTCGATCCAAGCCATGCGGCAGGCAAATGGAGCCTCGTTGCGCCTTTGGCACGCGGCGGATTAGCGGCTGGCGCTGATGGGCTTATGATTGAGGTTCATCCAAACCCGCACGAAGCGTTATCCGACGGCCCGCAAGCATTATTGCCCGATAAATTTGCCGCGCTAATGCAGTCACTGCAAAAAATTGCACAGGCAAGCGGAAGGGCTCTGCCGTTACCCGAATGAAAAAATCCCTTTGTTATTGCATCATTGTTTTCTTAACTCTTCTAACGTATGCAAATACTCTCAATAATCAATTTGCATATGATGATGTCAGCGTTATTGTTGAGAACGATTTCATAACATCATGGGATAACCTTAGAGCATTTTTTTCTCGGGATTACTTTAACGGAGCGGGAGAACAATCTTACCGGCCGCTTGTAACCTTAAGTTATTTTATCGATTATCAGGTCTGGGGCAAAAATCCATTCGGCTACCATCTTACAAACCTGATTTTACATCTGACGGTTCTTTTCGCAACATTGATGTTGGCCCGCAAATTCATTGTTGATCAGACAATCCTTATGATCGGCGGCATTATTTTCGGCTGTCACCCTGTATTAACAGAAGCGGTTTGTTCTATAACATTTAGGGAAGACATACAATCAACGCTCTTTTTTGTGCTTGCATTGTGGGGCTATATCTCATTTAGAAACAGCAACCGGATCAGTTGGTTCGCGGTTATTCTGCCTGCATTCGTTTTTTCGCTTTTAGCAAAAGAGATGGGCATAGCATTTATCCCCGCAATAGGAATCTATGAGGTTTTTACCCGCAAAAAACCTGCGGTGCTGTTTAATTTTATATTTATTCTTACTGCAATTATACTTATAGCGCTTCTGTTTTTTATGCTCAGGTTTACTATTATGAACAATCCTCATGATACAGCACAGCTTACTCGTTTTAATGGTCTAACGGCATGTAAAATATTACTTGCGTATTGGCAACTCTACTTCTTTCCCATTGAACTGAGGGCATTATATTATCCACGGTTATTATTTCACCATGCCGGCGATGTTCTATTATGTATCACTGCTTTACTTATAGGAATCGGATACTTTTTTCTTCTAAAGCCAGAAAAAAAAAGAACCGCTCTGTTATTATTTTTGATATCGTTTTCGCTGTTTTCGCCCGTTATGAATATCTATCCCATTCGCCACATCATTGCAGAACGGTACGCATATATGCCTGCAAGCATATTCTGTTACTGCCTTGCTCTCCTTATTACCACACCGTTTTCCGGACGGTACAGAATCTATTCTGTTGCTATTATATGTTGTATCTTATCGATATTCAGCATTCGAACCGTACTGCGCAATTCGATTTGGAAACATAACCTCGCGCTCTGGTTTTATACGGCAAAACACAATCCATGGCTTGCCGAAGCGTACTTTAGTCTTGGGCATGCATACCATATGCGCAACCGTTATACCGATGCTATAAAATGCTACAAAAAATCATTGAAAGAAAATAGAGATTATGTTGATTCGTATATCAACCTCGGCAGACTGTATGTAGATCAAGGCAATAACGAAGAAGCCATAGCGTATTACAAAATAGCATTGTCATACCAATCTAACAATCCGCTCATACACTATAATATAGGCATCGCTTATGATAACGTTGGAAACGATGAAAAAGCCCTAGCTCATTTGGAACGATGTATCGCCATAGAACCGAAGCATTATAAAGCATACAACGCACTCGGTTCGTTTTATATTAAACGAAACAACCTTAAACAAGCAGAATATTACTGGCGCAAAGCAATTGATGTGAACCCGCAATTTAAAGAAGGGTACGTCAATGTCGGCAGTTTATATGCAAATGTCGGTTTAACCGATCAAGCTCGGTATTTTTGGCAAAAAGCTCTTGAAATTGACCCAAACTATGAAACACCAAAAAAACACTTGCAATCTTTAGAAAAAATGTTAAAAATCCAGAATTAAATTTTACTACTAAAAGAGGAGCAAAACCATGAGGCGTGTGCTAGCAGTAATTATGGGCGGAGGACGTGGAACGCGTCTATTTCCTCTCACAAAAGACCGGTCTAAACCTGCTGTCCCGCTCGGCGCGAAATACCGCCTTGTCGACATACCGATCAGCAATTGTTTAAACTCTGATATAAAGAAGATTTATATTCTAACACAATTCAATACCGCATCACTGCATATGCATATCAATAGAAGTTTTAGTTTCGACATATTTTCAAACGGATATATCGACATTCTTCCCGCAGAACAAACATTGACAAGCGAAATGTGGTATCAGGGAACCGCCGATGCGGTACGCAAAAACCTGCGCCATTTTGCCGACCCTTCCATCGACTATATTCTCATTCTCTCCGGCGACCAACTGTACAGAATGAACTTCAATTCGATCCTCGAATACCATATAGAAAAAAATGCCGAAATTACCGTATCTGTATTACCGGTTGAAGAAGAAAAAACAAGCGGGTTCGGCATATTGAAAGTCAACAAGTCCGGCCAGATAACCAATTTTTTCGAAAAACCAACCGACCCTAAAATTCTCAAAGATTACCGCGTATCGAACTGGAAATTCTTTTCGGAAACAACCGATGTCCACCCCGATAAAAAATACCTTGCATCCATGGGGATTTACGTCTTTAACCGCAATATAATCGATGAAGTGCTCAACAACGATAAAACCGATTTCGGGAAACACATCATACCGGACTGCATCAAAACACGCAATGTGTATGCCTACCCGTTTGAAGGATATTGGGAAGATATAGGTACTATAAGTTCATTTTACGAAGCCAACTTGGAAATGACAAAGAAAAATCCGAAATTTAATTTCTTCGACCCGTCAAGCCCAGTGTACACTCATCCTCGTTTTCTGCCTCCTTCACGGCTTGCAAACTGCAATATTGTCGATTCTATCGTATCGGAAGGATGCATCATTGAAGGATCGGAAATCCACAATAGCGTTATCGGTATTCGGTCAATCATTTCCCAAGGGTCTTCAATATATGATTCGATCATTATGGGAATGGACCATCTTGAAGATTCCCCTACCGACTCGCGCGGGCCGCGCGGTATTGGAAAGAACTGCACAATTCACCGAACAATAATCGACAAAAACGCTCGTATCGGCGATGGAACTATTATTACGTCAAAGGAGGGTTTCGATAATGGCGATTTCGCGAATTATTATATTCGCGACGGTATTGTTATAATCCCAAAAAATGCAGTTATTTCTCCGGGAACAATGATATAAAAAACGACATTGTATAATTCGTGCTGTCGCGTTTAAATACAAAACCGTCTGTTCATTTGTTTACGGGAATTCCTCAATACACCTGATTAAAGGATGTGGTATCATTTATGCATACTTATTTCAATAAACTTGTATGTACCCATAGAGGATACGGTAATGAACGATACCAGCACAGCCGAACACCTGATTGCCCACTGCATTTCTCTGATGGATCAGATGAACCAGTGCAACACCCTCAAAGAAGGATACGCACTATTCGCCGAACGTTTATCAGATATAATTCCAATAAAAACCCTTGCAACATTTTTTTTTGACACTCATAAACCTGCCATTGCCTATTCGCTACAGTTTGATTTGGATACCAGTACTTTCCAAGAACAAATACCATCATACTTATCTCCTTCAGATATTGAAACGATATGGGACATGCGCTCGCCATGTATATTCCCAGCATATAACCTTACAGTGCCTGAACACCGTAAAAAGGAAATCGATTTTATCATTCCTCTTCAGAGTTATTCTTTGAAAATTGGGTTTCTTGCTATAAAACTCAGCAGGGCGCGGTTTACATCACTCTTATCACCGGCTCAAAAATCAATCCTGATAGTATGTAATTATTTTGCGCAGTTTCTTGCCCATCATTCTCATGAACAACAAATTCAAACATTGCGGGAAGCATTTGAAGAGACAAAATCATATGTATCGAATTGTCTTGAAAATATGGTGCACGGCATTGTTACAATCAATACTGAAAACAGAATTTCCACATTCAGTTCAGGGGCAGAATTATTATTTGAAATACGCCATGCACAAGCGCTCGGCAAAGATTACCATACCGTTTTTTCTTCTTCAATTTCCAAAGCGATAGACATCATCCAACGGAGAATCACTCAAAATGCCTACGTAATTGAAACGGAATGCGAACACCTGATGCACGGCAAATACCGAATTCCTATTGCTGTTTCAGCATCTCAAATGCAGGATGCCGACGGTAAAACCACCGGCATTATTCTCTTATGCAAAGACCGTTCTCTCATGAAACGCCTTATTGCGCTTGAGGAACTGCGGAAAATTAAATCCGAGTTTTTTTCTGCCGCATCGCATGAAATTAAGAACCCTCTTAATTTAATCATGGGCTCTATTAGCATACTTGCCGACAGCATGGCGGGAGAAATGAATGACCAGCAACTTCGCCTCATCGATCTTATCCGCAACGGCAGTAACCGCCTTCGTTCTTTAATACTCAGCCTACTCGATATAAGCAAAGCTGATTATGAACTCGATTCCCGTTCGGAAACCATCCATATTCAGAGTATTGTCCGGGAAGCTATCGTTTTTCATCAAAACCTTGCCCTGCAAAAAACGATTACGATAAGCCATGATTTTCATCGTATTCCTCTTTATGTAACGGGAACACGCGAAAAGATATTTAAGATTATGGATAATCTCATGAGCAACGCATTAAAATATACTCTTGAAGGAGGTACGGTTCAGATACTCATCCAACCATCTATAGAACCGCTTGCAGGCAATTCTGACGGTCGGTTTCACAGTAGCTCCTCTTCAGGAGGGTGGGTAAATATAACCGTTTCCGATACCGGCATTGGCATTCCGGAAGAAGAACTGCCGATGCTTTTTACTGAATTTAAACGCGGTGCACATCACGTCGTTCAGTCTACCGAAGGCACAGGGCTAGGATTATCAATCGCAAAAAAAATTGCCGAATCACTTGGCGGTTCTATCTCTGTTAAAAGCCGCGAAGGAAAAGGTTCTGCATTTACCGCTACTCTGCCGCTCTGTGTTGCGGAAAAAGAACAACAAAACAATGAGTCTCACATTTCAACAAGCCTCTAATATCTCTTTCAGAATTTATTCTTAAAATTTTGAACCTCCATTTATTCGGCGTATCAAAGAAAATGTTTTTTGTGAAAGCTGTTAACACAGCAATTTTTATGTTGAAAAAACTATTCTGTTTACTATAATGTAAACCCGAAATATAAATAATAAACACCATGCTCTGAATTCAAGGAACACGGATCATGATTGAAGTAAAAAATCTTTCAAAACGCTACGGCATAACTCAAGCCGTAAGAGACGTTTCATTTGAAGTGAAAAGGGGCGAAGTATTGGGGTTTCTCGGACCGAACGGCGCAGGGAAAACAACCACTATGAAAATCATTACCTGTTACATACCGCCAACCGACGGTACGGTGAGTGTAGCCGGATTCGATATCCTTGAAAATCCGTTGGATGTGCGCAAAAGAATCGGTTACCTTCCGGAAAGCACTCCGTTGTATACAGACTTAATGGTAGAGGAATATTTGTATTTTGTTGCACAAATGCGGCAAATTCCTATATCTCAGCGTCAACAGCGCATAAAAAAAATTATCGAGACATGCAGTTTGAAAGAAGTACTTAAAAAAGATATCGGACAATTGTCAAAAGGCTTTAAACAACGTGTCGGATTGGCACAAGCGATGATTCACGATCCTGATATTCTCATTCTTGACGAACCTACATCCGGGCTTGACCCAAATCAAATTATAGAAATTCGACAGCTCATTAAAAAACTCGGCAAAGAAAAAACAATTATTCTCAGCACACATATTCTGCCTGAAGTATCAGCTACTTGCGACCGTGTAATCATTATAAATGAAGGACAGCTTGTCGCATCGGGGACTCCCAGCGAACTGCAAGAACAAGCGGCAGGCGATACAATACTGTATTCATCAATAAAAGCGCTCAAAAAAGATATTGAATCCGTATTGCCGACATTGGATTTTGTGAAAGAATTCCGTCTTATCGATACACAGGATTCGTTTTTAAGGTATAAAATTATCACTCAAAAAACTGAATCGGATCCCGGTGAACAACTCTTTTCTGCCGCAGTGAAAAATAACTGGATTCTCAGCGAAATCCACAAAGAAAACTTAAGCATGGAAGACATCTTCTTAAAATTGACTTCCTAATAATATAATGATGGAGACAGATCGAATGGGCATTATTGCAGCTCTCGCGAAAAAAGAACTTAAAAGTTACTTTGTTTCACCGGTAGCATACGTACTCATAACGATTTTTTTAGTATTGAGCAACTGGCTGTTTTTCAACACGTATTTCCTTGACCAGCAAGCTTCAATGCGTCTGTTCATTGCACGTATGCCATGGATTTTCCTTTTTTTCATTCCAGCCATTACCATGCGTGTATGGGCAGAAGAAAAAAAACTCGGCACAATAGAACTTTTAATGACTTTGCCGGTCAAAGATTTCCAGGCCGTTCTCGGTAAATTTATTGCCAGTTTTATTTTTCTTTTTATCTGCATTGCCCTTACTATATCCGTTCCTATCACAGTTGCTGTGACAGGCGCTCCAGATTGGGGCCCGATCATCGGCGGATATCTTGGCGTATTGCTTATGGGCGCCGCATATTTAGCGCTTGGGCTCTTTATTTCATCCGTTACAGAAAATCAGATTGTCGCTTTTATTATTTCGTTAATGTGCTCTTTTTTTCTCTTGATTATAGGAGAAAATTTTGTGCTTTATTCAATACCCGAATTTTTTGTTCCTCTTTTTGAGTTCCTCGGAATCGGTTCGCATTTTGAGAGCATCTCGCGCGGCGTCATCGATTCGCGTGATTTGATATATTATTTTTCATTCATCTTCTTTTTTCTTTTTATGAATGTTAAATCAGTTGAAAGCAGAAAATGGTAAGAGGCAGAATATGAAAAGAAAACTTGAATTAACAACTCACTCTTCCCTCTTTATATTGATTGTGCTTGGAGTGCTTGTTTTGATAAACGGTATTTCAGTAAACTCATTCTTCCGCATTGACTTGACGGAAAACAAGCAATTTACGATATCTGATCCGACAAAGAAAATTCTTGAAACATTAGACGATTTGGTAACCATCAAACTTTATTTTTCGAAAAATCTGCCGCCGGTTATGATGATTGGAGAACGCGCTGTACGAGACTTGCTCGACGAATACCGAGCTTATTCAAACGGCAATATTGTTGTTAAAAAAGAAGACCCTGCATCATCTCCCGAACTTGAACAGCAGGTGCATAGCATCGGCATACCGCAGGTACAGATGACATTCAGGGAAAAAGACAAGGTTGAAGTCAAAAACGGATACCTTGGAATGGCAATTTTTTATGGTGATAAAACCGAAGTTATTCCAATTGTACAGGACATTGATAATCTTGAATATGATCTTACGTCAGCCATTAGAAAAGTTACCGCTAACAAAGTGTTTAAAATCGGGTTTCTTACCGGGCACGATGAGCGGGATTTAAGGCGTGATTTTTCCGCAATTCAAGGCGCTCTTGAACAACAATACGAAACCGAAATTGTGTCTGTTGCAAACGGCGAACCGATTCCTGATGAAATTGAAACCTTGATTATTGCAGGCCCCAAAAAGGATTTTTCCCAGCGCGACCTTTTCGAAATCGATCAGTTTATCATGAAAGGCAAAAAACTGATTGTCTTGATGGATACAATCGACATTAATTTTGAGGCGGGTTTATCTGCCGCTCCTCGGCAACACACCTTGCTTGGACTGCTTGAACACTACGGTATCCGCATCAACACCGATTTAGTACTCGACCGTTACAACGACCGTTTGACATACAGCGAATCACCCGACGGAAGAGTCCAGTACATAACAACGGTCCAATACCCGTTTTTTGTAAAGGCATTCCGCAATAACTTCGATCAGGACAATCCGGTATTGCGCGGAATTGAATCGCTCACTTTTACATGGACAAGCTCTATTGAAATACTTAATTTCAAACTAAAAAATGCCGATGTCACAAAGCTGATTCAATCCAGCGAATATTCGTGGGTTCAAAAAGGGCGGTTTAATTTAACTCCTAAACAAGATTTCAATCATCCACCTGATGAAGAAAAGCAATTTCTTATTTCAGCGATTGTATCCAATGAGTTTCCCTCATATTTTGCCGGCAAAGAAATCCCGGCACCGTTAAAAGATAATGACTCCTCAGCAACTGTGCCGCCTGTTGAACTGCCTGATGATTCGGCTCGCGAGATAATCACTCAAAGCCCAGCTACACAAATTCTTGCAGTAGGAAATTCATTCTTTATTACATCAGACAATCTCCGCCGGTTCGGCTCAAACGGCATCTTCTTTCTTAATGCCGTCGATTGGATGACTCAAGGAGAAGCGCTTATCGGCATTCGAACCCGTAGCATTACGGAGCGCCCTATAAAAGAAATGAGCGATGCATCGAAAGGATTTGCCCGATTTATCAATATTTTTGGAATGGCCGCCGGAGCTGTCTGTTTCGGTATTATCTTTACCCTCTCTCGTAAACGGCGCCGCAAACTTTACGAAGAGCTTATTGCTCACTCATAATTTTTTTAACAGCTGTTTCAGGCGTAGGACAGGCAATTTTATAATCGCTTTAAATATTTCCGATTTATTTATTTTTGATTTTCCGTATTTTCGATCGGTAAATATAATGGGAATTTCTAAAATAGTTGTGCCGATTCGGATGCATTCATATAGAATTTCTTCAAGAAATGAATAGCCGTTTGATGTAATTGCCGCGAAATCTATCTGTTCAAGAACCTCTCTTCGGTAACACCGGAAACCGCTTGTGAAGTCATGGACATCAGCAGACAAAATAATGCGCGAATAAATATTTGCCGCCCAACTAAGGATTTTGCGGTGAACACCCCAATTTCGTGTACCGCCTCCATCAACATAACGCGACCCGATTACGACACCTGCACATGCAACTGCCGTAAGCATCTGCGAAATATAGACCGGATCATGTGAAAAATCCGCATCCATAGTAATTATACACTGATACCCTTTTTCGAGACCCCAACGGAATCCTTCAACAAAAGCGGATCCGTAGCCTTGTTTACCTGCTCGTAAAATCAAATGCACCGATGGACAGCTTTTTTTAAGTTCACAGACAATCTGCGCTGTCCCGTCGGGCGAATTATCGTCGATGACAAGAATATCCACTGCTGAAATACTCAATATCTGAGTAATAAGCCTCCGGATATTTTCCGCTTCATTATACGTTGCAGTGATTACAAGGTTAGATGTTCTTCGCTGTTGAATCATATAGACTTTCTGTGCAAAACATTATTGCCGATAAAAAAATTCAGGCAACCTTTGTATTACCTGTTTGTTATTTAATAAAAATTCCGTACATCTTTTGTTGGTATGAAGGCTGACTCCTCCATCGGCTTTTTTTATGGTCGTAAAAACATAAGTGCCCGTATAGGTATCTATACTAAGTTTGCCTATAGCTTCCATAATGCGAGTACATTCCAAAGGCGTTAAGGATTGGTCTGCCCCATCTTGTTTTGCCTGCGTTAAAACCGGACTGATAAAAATATCAAAAAGAGAGGTGTCTAACGGGAAATAAGGCACCGGTTCTATCAACTGCAAAACTTCCGATGCGTTTAAGCCCCGCTGAAGAAAAAGTGCGGTTACTACAGTATTAGTTGGAAGCCCATTTTTCATTTCTATAGGATACCCGCGCCACAAAGTCACTTTCCCATCAGGTCGCATTTCACTGATTTCTAGTGCACACTCATCATCTATTAAGTTTTTATAGGGAGAAACAAATTCGAAAAATACGTAACACGAATCTTTCGGATAAGAAATATACGCAGGAGAAATACACTTCAGCTTTTCATGGGTAAACAGATTCTGTTTTAGTTTTTCCAGATCAATTTCACCTTCTTTGCAAGATTCGGCAAGGTTTTTAGATGAAATAAGGAATACTTTTAAACCGGAAGGAACAGAATTTATAAGTATCTTATCCGGTTCGTTATCAGGCAACTTCTGCCGCTGATAGGTTACTTCAACAAACGCTTTCCAAAATTCTTTTTCTTCCTCATCGCTATGAATATCGGGTAATGGAAGTTTTTTTGTTTGAATATTAAAAAATGATTCCTTGCGTAATGAAGTAATGGTAAGGGTAACAACTTTTTTTAATCCGATTATTTCCCATTCCTTGTTAATATACCCAATACACACATATTTTCCTGAACAAGACGAAATATCAATATCCAGCTTTATATCGGGCTTAATGCGTATAAGCCACGGCATTGTATCAAAGTCGACTGGTGGAATAAAACAATATGCTCTGCCAATTTTTTTGTCAACTACCCACGATTTTTTTCCATGATTATAGTAAAATAACTGCTGGTTCTTTATTGAATCACTGTTTTCAACAGGCATTTTTTCTATGATATACGATACCGGTTCATATTGAATTACTGTTTCAAGAAAAATTGTTGTGCCTTGGTAGGGTTTATCTCCTAATACCTCATAAAGCGTCACACCTGAATTGCGGATGAAAAGAGCATAGATAAGAAAAAGCACAGTTACACTCAGTATGGCCGTAACCGCCTGATGCTGTTTCATAAAAAGAGCTATTTTTTTTAAAAAAAGATGGTTCATACTGCAATGATATTTGTTGTAACGAATTATACGTCAAGTTGTTTATAAAGAGCGTCGTTATCAATCTACTCTTTTATGGTATTTTCTATCGTTTCAGTGATGCCTTCTGTTTTTTCTTTCAACCGATGTATCACTCCGATAGCTTTTTCAACAGATTTTTCCGTACTGCTTAAAACTTTTTTCCCTGCAGTGCCTGCAACGTTGCCCGCCCGCTGTCCGGTATCAATCATCTCATCAGCAACAATTTTCCCGACTTGACCGGTTTTGCCCTTAAGCACATTTGCGGTAGACTGCAACGATGCGCTATACATATATTCCAATGTTTTCTGCATACCGGATAAATCAAATTGAGTTAAACTTGCTAAAGCAGTATTTTTAAACGCTTTTAAAAAAATGATAGAAATAAGCATATTAGTACCGGTAATATTTTTATGTTTTTCATGAATGTTGACCGGAAACCGTGTTATATAGGGTTCATCGCCAAGAGAAAAATCCATAAAGGCAACTGTTTTAATTTTAAGTTCGAGATGTTCAATATGAAAATCTATTTGTTTGGTTAAATCAAATAATGACCGTCTCGATTCACTATCAGGATTTTGAATGGGCATACGTTCCAGCTGTTTTAGAATACGGTCTGTGAGGTATTCAACATTAAGTTGTTTATACTTATTTTTAACAAGATTGATTTGCTCAATTTCGATGACTGCTGTCTTGAGTACCGCTTTCCCTTCGAGCATCGGTTTATATTCATAATCAACCTCTGTTTTAGGAATATAGACAAAAAGCTGTTCAGGAAAAACATCTGAAGGATTGAATATTCGTAAATCATCAATAGATAGCGCCGACGAGAAAAAACCGATATCCATATCACCGATAGAAAGGTCAAGCCCGGTAACCAGTTTGGTGCCCTGCTCAACTGAAACCGCAATCAGTTTGTTCTTATACATCACCATTGCGGTACACACAGCAATAAGGAATAGAGTGGTGCATACGATTATTTTTTTTTTCATTGCCCTGTTGATTATGAGTGTTTACGCATCATCATGTATCGCGACACGTATAATTCCAATAATTCACCAATAGCATTAAATTTCTTTGCCGCAATCAACTCCTTACTAAAAACGCTTCCTCCAAAGGCAACTGCATCAGCACCGCTGGAAAAAAAAGCAGGGAGCGTATCAGGAGCCACTCCGCCGCACGCAAGTAATTTGATAGAATCAAACGGCCCTTTTATCTCGCGCATATATTCCGGACCAAAAAATTTAGCAGGAAACACCTTTACCATAGTCGCTCCGGCATTCCATGCATTAAATATTTCCTGAGGAGTAAACGCACCGGGAAAAACCGGAATACGATTGCTTACACAATAGCTTACAACTTCTGTCACTAGTGTGGGCAGAACAATAAAGGTCGCGCCGGCTTCAAGCGCTTTATCGAGTATTTCTCTGGATAATACTGTTCCTGCTCCTATATCCAGTTTCCCATCGGCAAAATGTTTTGCACGACGAATCAGGCTAGCGGCGTTTGGAGTATTCATCGCAATTTCAATAGTGCGTATTCCTGAATCGATAACAGTTGTAACCAACGGTTCAATGCAGGATTCGTCTATTCCGCGTAAAATTCCCATCAACGGCAAAAGAGCAAACTCTTTATCATCCATCTTACTAGTCCATATCAGAGCTTATAAGGCTTTCATAGAATTCGCGGTAGTTTTCTTTCTTGTCGGTTTTACGCAATGCAATGGCAGTGCGGGGATGCGCATCCAGCATTCCGGTAATCATATACGGAATCACATATCCCCACTCAATTTTTTCGCGTAACGGGATGAATCGTTTTGCAATGATATCGAGTACCGGACGTATATCGAACTTAGGATTTTTCAGAAAACCAAACAGTAATTCCGTATGGCAGTTTCCCGCGGCACGTCCCATGCCGAAAATTGTCGCATCCAAATAATTGGCTCCGTGAATAATCCCTTCGATTGTATTTCCAAATGCAAGCTGTTGGTGGTTATGCATATGCATACCGACTTCTTTTGTCTTTAGAATCGATTTAAACTTTTTCATCAAATATTCCACGCTTTCCTGATAGAGAGACCCAAAACTGTCTACAATATAGACAACATCCGCTTTGCTCTCTTTTTCAGCCTGAACCAGCGCTTCTTCCAATTCGTTCTCCAATACGCGGGAAATAGCCATGATATTGATTGTAGTTTCATATCCGATAGAATGAAAATGGTTCACCATTGCTATGGCTTTATCGATATCCTTAGCATAACACGCAACACGTATCATATCGACCGGGCTTTCTTTTGCCGGTTTAACATCTTCGATGTCGACTCTTCCGATATCGACCATCACGGAAACTTTTGCACCATTTTCAACGCCTTGTATCACTTTATAGATGTCTTCATCGTCACAAAATTTCCATAACCCGTATTCTTCTGCTGAAAACATCCTGCGGGAATTTTTATATCCAATCTCCATATAATCCATACCCGATTCCGAAACTGCTTTGTATACATCACGGACAAAATCAAGGTCGAATTGATGATTATTCATTAACCCGCCATCACGAATGGTACAATCCATAACTTTTATTGCTTCTCTGAACATTTTTCGCCTCTTTTTTTTAAATTGGAATACACAATAAGGTTTATTTATCGATATTAAACGGTAAAATCAAAGCGTTATTATACCAGAAAAAAGATTTTTTACAATAGCTCTCTTGCCAGCTGAAAACCTTTTATTCTATCATGCAGGTTTTTAAGCCTCTTGAATGCCATACACCGCGCATACAAACTGTATAATGAGCCGTAATGCACACACTGCATCAGAATGACGCATGCCTGTTGCGGAAACCGGCAAAGGATTTTCATCAGCTACCATCGGATAATGAACAAGAAGGGCACTGGGACTCCCCGTTTTTTCATGCATAATACTGCACGCAGAATAATACGCCTGATTACAAACATATGTGCCGGAATGGAACGTTACACGCGATGGAATGTTATTCGCTGTCAAAACAGATTCCAGCGCTGAAAGGTCAAGCGGACAAAAAAACGCCTCTTTTCCTTTGGGAGAAATGAAACAATCTCGGATAATTTTGCCTGAAGCATCAGTACCATAACTATGCAGTATATTTAATGCGACACGCTCGAGGTTAATCTCAGTTGATTTCCGTTTTATTCCCGCAATGATGACAAAATCCGGAGAAGATGTTTCAATATAAGAACGGACAAACTGTCCACACGTCTCAAAAACAACCGGTAATACAAAACTCTCCAAACTAACAGGATAACTGTTAGAAAAGGATGAAACATCGTGTACGAGTTGACCGGTAAAATTAACCGGTATCCCCGGGAACGCCCCAAACCCGAACAGCGTTATTTTCACTTTCGCACCTGAGTTTTAACGACTTCGAGCGCTTTATTACGCCGCCGATAGTAGCAATAACAGAAAATCGCTACGAAAATAGTTGCTAGGTTGACCGCATTTGCAAGAATGATAATGGAATTTCGCAAGTGCATCCCATATAAAAGCCACAAAAAAATTCCCAGGCCAACTTGACACAACATCAGAATACTCACATCCTTGACATGTTTCGTGCGGAACATTTTAATCACTTGAGGAACAAAACCGAACATGGTTAAACATGCGGCAGTATATCCGATTATTTCCCATTTCATTGACGCACCTTTGTAGTATGGTTTTTATAATACGCATTTTAACTATTAACAATACACCTACTTTAAGTAAAAAGTATCAGGAATGTGGTATACGTATCATCCCAAGATGTGACGTATCGTTGTGAAGAATAAGATTCCACCCAGTTTCGTTTTTTATTAAATACTGTATGCTCCCCAATTCAATGGAATATCCAGATAACACCTCATACGGCATATTCAGCAATTGCGCAAGGATTATTCGAATGACTCCTTTGTGCAGAATTGCCAGCGTAGGAGCAAAAATATTTTGCAATATGCGTTTTGAACCGTTTGCTACACGATTGAAAAAAGCGCTTCTCGATTCGCCATTAGGATAGCAAAACTCGTTATTCTTATCCTTCCAAATACGGTGCTCAAGCGGATAACGTTGCTCAATCTCCTGAGCAGTCAATCCTTCCCAGTCACCGAAATTTATTTCTGCAAACTCATCCACAACAATATGTTCCATTTCAGCGTCCGAATCCTTAAAAAACGCAAGGGCATCGCGGGAACGGCTTAATGGGCTTGTTATAATCTGTGAATATCTAAAGGTTTTTAAGCGTTCTCCCGTTCGTTGCATTTGCTGAACCCCGATATCGCTTAAGGGAATATCCGTAGCGCCGTAAAACCGCACAGATGACTGCCCTGTGGTTTCTCCATGGCGGATCAGAATCAAATTACTATCAGAAAGTGAATGTTCGATAGGAATTTCTATTGTTTTTCTCCTTAAATTGACCATAATATAATGATCGCATAAATGTAACAGGAGAACAACAGCCATGTCAAACCGATTATTAGATAGAGAACACTCTTTTCTTTTGATTATAGACATCCAAGAAAAATTTTTACCCGTCTTAGATGATATCGAGCACGTAATTCAAAATGCGGGTATTCTAATCCAAGCGGCGTTACAATTAGACATTCCTATTGTGGTGAGCGAACAATTTCCTCGCGGGCTTGGTTCGACTGTCGAAACACTCCGGAACCTGCTTCCTCAGCATGTAAAAACATTTGAAAAAACATCATTCAGCTGTTTGGGCGATTTACGCCTAACAAACTACATCAAATCGCTCAAACGCCAGCAGGCGATTATTGCCGGCATAGAAACCCATATTTGCGTTAATCAAACAACCCATCATCTTCTAGAATGCGGTTTTGAACCGCATATTATTGCGGATGCCGTTACATCCCGCACACAACAAAACCGCGATGCCGGCTTAAGAAAAATGGAATCATCGAGAGCTATAATCAGCAGTACCGAAATTGCTTTATTTGAACTTTTGCGCGGTTCATCTCATCCTATGTTCAAGGATATTCAGAAACTGGTTAAGTAATTATTGTTTCTTTTGATTCCACGGCATTTTAGTAAGAAGCAAAGCCATACCGCATGTATTCGTCAATGCGGAAAAAACAAGGCCGCACGCTACAAATGCTGATAACCCAATAAAATAAGGGTGCACTGCATAGGAAAGCACTAATCCTATCAATACCAAAAAACCGGCAATACCGCGTACCTGCCGGTCAATAGCCCAAACTCGGGAACCCCCTTTTTCAACGTAATACCCATTCTCTTTCCAAGCGGAAATACCTCCTTTGACGACATACACTGATTGAGCATTTTTATTCAGCAATTGGGATGCGGCTTTTTGCGCACGGGCTCCTGAAGCGCATAGAACATAAATTGATTTTTTTATATCCACTTCATTTATTTTATCAGATAAAACCGATAACGGTACATGCTGGGTTCCTGAAATGTATTCGGCTCCGTATTCTACATTTTCCCTCACATCAAGTATTACGGCATCTGTGTTATTTTGAATCAAACCGTGTAACTCCTCTACCGAACATGATTTCAAACCGCTCATATTTTTCTCCTTTAACAATTTTTGATTTGTAAACATATTTCTTTTTGATACTTTTTTACGCCATCGGTTTATTCTAAATGCAGACTCTTCAAAAAAACATCTAAAAACATTTTAATTGCGAGGCATTCATTGTAATTTATTTAAGAAAATACATACAAAACTTTGTAAGTATGCTAAAAAATACTCTATTTCCTTTTTTTCATCTATTAAAATTATTCGTATCGATACAAGGAGGATACAAATGACCGGCTGGGCGCATATACCGTCTACTATCGACCCGATTTTATTTTCATTAGGCCATTTACAGGTACGATGGTATGGACTGATGTATGTCGCCGCATTTATTACCGTTTATGTGATGGTACGCTATCGTATTCGAACTGAACAGTATGGTTTTAGCGAAGATACCGTCGCGGATTTTATGCTTTGGGTAATACTTGGTGTACTCGTTGGCGGAAGGATAGGGTACATTTTCTTTTACGATTTCCACTATTTCCTCGCTCATCCATTAAGAATAATTCTTCCGTTTACGTTTGAAGGAGGATTTCAGTTCACTGGTATTAGCGGGATGTCATATCATGGCGGATTACTCGGTGTGCTTGCGGCATTCCTATTTTTCTGCAGAAAACGTTCAATCGATTTCTGGCGATTTACCGATTTATTCATACCTCCTATAGCACTTGCATATACTTTTGGCAGAATCGGCAATTTCCTCAATGGAGAACTATACGGACGAGCAACTACTGCCTGCTGGGGAATGTATTTCCCGCAAGATACAGAACATATGCTCCGTCATCCCTCACAGCTTTACGAAGCTTTTTTTGAAGGCATTTTCTTATTTTCAATTTTATGGCCCCTACGCAAAAAAAATGTTTTCGGCGGTTTTTTGTTTTCCCTCTATTTTATCGGTTATGGAACAGTTCGTTTTTTCATCGAATTTACACGCGAACCCGATGCGCATATCGGTTTGTTTGCCGGTATTTTTTCTATGGGGCAACTGCTGTGTTTCGGGATGATTCTCACTGGAATATGCATCTACCTCGCTCAATTAAAAAAATTCCGCCGCCGCAAATCATAAAAAATGAAGAATTTTTTACAGCGAAGATTATACCGAACCGCATTATGTTTTATCTCGTTCCGGTTTCAATACGTATAATTCGTACGGCAACTGAGGATTTAAATAAACCTTTGTAAAATTCAGAGCAATATAGTCCCAGAATGGCTTAGAATCTGGAGAACGCTTTGTATCTTCTACTATCACCATATGAGGCGGCTTGGTGTGTAAATCATCAAACAACATGCGTTCAAACTCTTTCCTTGTTGCTTCCCCTTTTGCCGGTGATGATTCGTAAATATTTTTCATAAACAGGAAATCACCGGTAATCATCCCTGTATGAATAAAGCGCGTTGCAGGCTGTCTTCTACACATTAAATACAATTCCGGCCTGAAACCCCATACTAATAACGTCTGATCAGGAAGAACGTAGTGCTGTGTATATTGAACCAACTCTGAGATCATGTTGAACCAGCTCATCCACATGCTGGCAGGATACGCATAGAAACTGCTCCCGTATTGTTCATAATAATTACGGTAATCCTTGTATACGGATACTGGCGGAGTATAATTTATTATCCCGCTTCTGCATCTGACGCTAGCCATATACATCATGACGATACATAAATATCCTGTCATAATTGCCATGACTTTTTTTCTATTTATTGAGCTTAAACGTTCTCCAAAAAGGAAAAACGGAATGGATGTTATCATAACAAATGATGGTATCCACTGGACAAAATAGTGGAGAAAAAACAAGCCGCCCAACATTACCGCTCCGGTATCTAAGATATGCCAGAGAAAAAAAAGTGCGATTATTTTCCAAACGTTTTTCGGAATATCTTTTCGCGCTAAAAAATATACTGAACTCAACAAACTGAAACAATATATCCCGAATAGAAAAGGATATGTTTTGATAAATTTTATCATCATAACAGCATACCGTATTAAAATAGTCCCAAAAGACATCGTGCTCCCATAGACAAAGCTGAATCCAAAACAGATAAATAAAAAACGAAAACCGACTCCATAACTAAAAAAATAGATACAAAGAATACTCCAAACAGCAAAGAACCCAGCACAAAAGCAGAGAGACTGTTTAAAGATATATCCCCATTTGAAATCGGTTCCATAAAGAAGAAAGGATGTTAAAACCACTATGATCATGAACACCGCCGGCTGTTTAAATCCAACAGCTATGCCAAACGACATTCCTGAAGCAACAACCCAACCCCATTTTCTCTCCGCTGTTCTTCTAAGAGAGAGATATACGCCCAACAAAGCAAAAAGAGTCATAAATATCTCAGTATTCGGCTCCACAGCCGAATGCGAAAGTAATACATTATGCAGGACGATATGCATACATACAATAACAACACGCTGAAACCACGGTACTTTCAAATGGGATAAAATAATCGCAATGCAAAATGAAATACTTATCAAGGCACAAAGCGTTATGCAATTCAGAGCTATAAAGTTTTCTCTGCCGAATATTTTGAGTACCAGAGCAAAAAGAAAAAAAATGAGCGGAGGTTTATTGTCAATAAAATCATTATACAACACACCTCCGGATAAAATCTTTTGTGCGCCGATAATATATGCCGCTGTATCAATACCAAGAATCTGCTGTTTTATATATGGAAGATAAAATAATAGCCATAATCCGGCCACAAATAAACAAAAGAGTCCAATATATAATAGTTCTTTCTTATCCCTAGACACTGCCATAATTAAAATCTCTTATGTGATGCTACCGAAACTCGCTATAATTTTCGGTTTAGAACTTGTGAAAATATATTATTACAGTATTGCCTACTTGATACTTATTGTAAATCTCAAATATTTCCTATCAAAAAGTATTTCTTTCAACAAAGCATAAAACTTAATTACATATAATAACAATTATGAATATCATATTATAAAAATAAAGCACGAAAAAAAAGACAAACAAGATAGTTATTACAAATAATCAAACTTATTAAGCAATCATTAAATTGACAAATAAACAATATAATGATATAATAAATAATGTGCTTCATTATAAAAGGTAAGGCGAGAGGGAGGGTTATGAAGATGAAATATTTATTTCTTTGGTTGCTTATCAGTGTTTGTTTGTTCCTTTTTCAATGTGCAGTAGTATCCGCTAACGGAATTTATGAACCATCAGTAATCATTATTCAAGATGGAGCAGTACTCAAGAATGCCAACCCATATGCTGGTGTTCCTGTTCCCAAAGGTTCTAAAGTTACAATTGACTCATTTAATGGCCACTTAGTAATAACAATATCAAAACCCGGCGATCCTGCACCGGGCGGAGGTGGTGGCGGTGGCGCTGTTGTACCACCACCTGATACGAATAAACCCCGCATTCAAACACCCGAGGGAAAGGTTTTTGAAATCCCTGATCCCGATAAAGTATCAAGCATTACTGAAGAAAACGGAAAAGTGCGAGTGAAATATAAGGATGGGTCAACCGCAGAGGTTCCCGGTACACACCTTCCGCCCGGCACCCCAAACCCTGATCCGGCAAATGATAAAGATGCCGAAATAAGTTCGGATACCGAAGAAACTATCCCCAATGATGAAGCAAAAGAGTTAGTTGTCGATATACTTGACGCACCATGGATACCGGATGTTTTTGGAAATCCGTTAGGGCTCAGTGATTTTGCATACGATTTTGATGGAAACGGCTCTTTTTATATCGGACATGATATTTTACATTGGAGCTATTACAACGATGAAGTTCCTCCGCAACGGGAAACTTATGACATCAGCCTTGAAATTAGCGAACCGTTTTCTTTGATACTCTTGTGCTCAGGAATCTTCGCATTTCTCTTTAAGCATAAAAGACGATAAACTAGTGTATTCCAACATAAAAAAATAACCCTTTCTCCATTCTTCAGAGAAAGGGTTATTTTTTCAGTACATTTAATAAGACTTACGATCTTTTCTTTTTAAGAACTACGCCGACAATACTCATTCCGATGAGAAGAATACTCGCCGGTTCAGGAACAACCATCAATGGTATCGGCAAACTACCTTCCCAGAACCCACCACTATCAAGAATAGAAGCCGGGAAAAATTCCGGAGGATGCATGCACGAGACAAAAAGTACGGTGCTTTCTTTTCCGACTGTGAGTTTAGGACTAAAAGCCCATGTTTGACCAGCAGGACTGCTTAAATCATCGAACTCAGCATCACTTGGGTCTTGAATAGTTGAAACTTCTTCATTCGTATCACCAGTAGAATGGCTAAACGGCGCATCATCAAGGTCATAACCGATAATATAACCGGCAGTATGAACTGTAGCAGGATTAAGCGATAATGAAAGCGCGCTAATTGATGACGCAGGAGTTGCCGTTGGACGTTCAATCTGGTAATAATAATAGTACATATCGCCTGAATATGCAGCATGATCTCCTTTGAAAAAGCCTGGTGCGCTTGCTAAATCCGAAAAGACAAAACTTGCCGCCGGAATAGCTGCCGCCAAATCATGTGTCGACACAATATAGTCAACATACACTGTCTGACCTGTGACTGTTCCACCACCGGTGAACAAAGCCTCTCCTTCAAGAATTTTCACTGCATAGGCGTTTGAACACAACATGCCAATTACAAGCGAGGTAACAAAAACAATTTTTCGCATATTTTTCTCCTTTCGAAAATTATTTTGTTAAATCTAACCACCCGAACATGTATTACATATTTATACCATAATAATAACAATTATCAAGAAAAAAATTATTTTTTTTATAACTCGTATTTCTACAAAAAAGAACAGGACAATCGTATTACATTATAATGACTGTAAAAATAGTGTTTTGTTAGATTTTCCGCTTTGATAAATTGAAAATTTAACACATTATCCAGTTGATATATTTAAAGAAGACATCCTCTCTCGTAACATTTGAGTTTGTTTAATTTTTGAAATTTCTCGAAAAAAAAAGCCCACGGAAAGTGGGCTTTTGGTAAACGGTAAAACGACTAATTAAACTTTTTTTGCCCAGCGCAGTATGAGACCACCCACACTTAGCAGAACAAGCCCTACGCTTGCAGGCTCTGGAACAGCAACATCGCCACCAATGTAGGAACTTGCAACTCGAAAACCGATACCGTTGTGTTCGGTCGTAACAGTGGTGCTGTGGCGAAAGGATGCGGCCAAGGTAAACGCACTGCTACCCCACGAACCGCCCCGCAAACCGCGGTTACTGCCTATTAAAGCCTCGTTCCACTCCCACACATTGCCGTTTTGATCATACGTTCCGTACGGACTTTCTGATTCATCATATGCACCTACATCTAACAACCCTAGATGACTATTATCATCATAATAATTCGCAGAATTTCCCGTGTCTCCACTCGGTACCGTACGGGACGGCAACGTATCAGAACCTGTCGCGTAATTGTAATACTCTTCATTAACAGGGTTATAATACGCCGCCTTGTACCATTCATCCTCGCTCGGCAACCAGTATTCCGCTCCGCTTAAACGTACCACAGATGTTCCTAACGACATATCATACGCCCCATACTCTGTTGTCGTGTTATTCTGCGCCCCCGTCAATTGACCATTATGCAGCCAGTTTGTGAAACGCAACGTATCATACCAACTCACATATACCACAGGACGGTTCTCCCAACCCGCATTCGAGCTATACTCATAACTCCCTGAACCTCCCGATCGTGTTATACCCTGATACGACGCCGAACTACTCATATTAGTATTATACAAGCCGTACGTATCCGTCGCCGCAACCGCATTCAAAAACTCCACATACTGCGCAGTAGTTACCTCCTTCGCCGCTATGCTGTACTGGTACCCAACCGAACCATAACCATCGCCGTGCACATCATCAGGATTACCCGGATTGCCGATTATAGCCCAGTCAAAAGTTGCCGCTTCGGCACTACTTGCACTCACTATCAAAGCCGATGCTAATAAGAATGCATTTATACATTGTTTTTTCATTATTTCCTCCCATACCCGGTTAACGGTCATTTAAGGATACAGTGTTAAGCTCTTTTTGCCCGACGCAGTACTAAGCCGCCCACACTTAGCAGAACAAGCCCTACGCTTGCAGGCTCCGGAACAGCATCGCCACCAATTTAGGAACTTGCAACTCGAAAACCGAGAGCTCCTGCCTCGCTAGTCGGGGGGAAGTAGACATCGCGGTTGGAAGAGGGCAGGTAGATCGCATCGTTGTTCCACGAACCGCCACGCAAACCGCGGTTTACTCCGCTTATCAGAGCTTCGTTCCATTCCCATACGTTTCCGCTCTGGTCATACGTCCCATAAGGACTTTCCGATTCATCATACGCACCTACTTCCGTACTGTAATACGGACTGCCTAATACATGTCCGCCATCATAATAATTCGCACTATTTCCCGTATCATTCGTGGGAATGTTATTGTTCGGAGTAGTGTCTGTTCCCGTGGCATAGTCATAATACACACTCAATACAGGGTCGTAGTACGCCGCTTTGTACCATTCATCTTCAGAAGGCAACCAATATTCCGCTCCAGCAAGGCGCACCACTGATGCCCCCAACGACATATCATACGCGCCGTACTCCGTTGTTGTTGCATCTTGCGCGCCTGTCAACTGACCATTGTGTAACCAGTTCGCGAATCGCAACGTATCGTACCACGATACATACGCTACAGGACGGTTTGCCCAATCAGGCTGAAAATCCGTATTCACGCTGTAAACATAAGACCCCGAACTGCCCGTACGCTTTATCCCCTTATAATTCGTTGAATTATACATCCCCGTATTATACAAACCATACGTATCCGTCGCCGCCACTGCATTCAGGAACTCCACATACTGCGCCGCAGTTACTTCCGTGGTCGCTATGCTGTACTGGTACCCAACCGAACCATAACCATCGCCGTGCACATCATCAGGATTGCCCGGATTGCCGATTATAGCCCAGTCAAAAGTTGCCGCTTCGGCATTCAATGCATTGAGCACTACCGTTGCTATCGCTAAACAACAGCTAATCTTTAAAAGTTTGTTCATTATTAGCTCCCTTGTTGTTATATTTTAATCTATTTTCAGAACTTATTCTTTTAATGTGTCTTTGCGGAACTCATTGAAAGTGTGCGCAATAATCGTTCCATAAAAAGCAACTCATATTAAATTGTTGTATTTACCTATAATATAGTACTTTAGATAATAGATTCGGTTTAGATAAACACTGTTTTACAAGTCATTGCACACGGTATTTCGTGTTCCACTCCTTTTCCACCGTGCTTTTAAGAAAACCCCGAAAAGAACAATTCTATAATCTAGTAATATAATACAATGCTGGAAAGCATCTTATATCTAAAGATCATGATTCGTTTCATCTGGAACAAAACGTGCGTACACTTCCACATGGCAGTAACAAAAAAGGCAATGACACTGTTCAAACCATTAACAATTGGGGGTTAAAATGAACAAAAAAAGCATTATCGTTCTAACTGTTCTCTCTATTTTTGGCTATTCACATTGCATCAGCGCGGCCAATATAACAATCACATCTTCTCCATCGAATGTGAAAGATGCATATGTTGACAGTAATGCTCCCGCAACAAATTTTGAGACATCTGCATTAAAAATCATTAACTACCCCTCTAATTACGAAGTACGAAGCCTTATTCAATTTACACTTCCGGGTATACTTAATGGACAAACAATTGATCTTGCTACGCTTTATTTATATAAATCGAATGATGGCGGCGGTATCACCGGAGACTTAGTAACTGCAAAAAGGGTTACATCTCCATGGGATGAATCAAGCGTTACATGGGCAACACAGCCCACATTTGATTCTGTTTATGAAAATACACAGCCAATTGATGATGGATATCTAGGGCAAATAGTCTTTGATATCACTGACTTGGTCGCAAGCTGGGTCGATGGAAGTTCCGCTAACTATGGCACAATTCTTGTCCATGAGCCGGTAGCCTCTGCAGAAAAAAACTTCTACTCCTCTGAAAGTGGAATAGGAACGCCTTTTTTGTATATCGAATATTCTGCTAATCCAGTACCTGAGCCATTCACGATTTTTCTATTGCTATCCAGCGTTTTCGGATTATTCCTAAGAGGGATAAAAAAGCAATAAGAACGTAAAGGCAAAGAAAATCACGATACATAATTGTTTCTGATGCAATTGCTCACACCATTTATCAACAAATAAAGCCCGTTTTCCTATCCGGAAAGCGGGCTTCTTACTTTATATCGTCAAACCAAATTGTATGATATTAAAGAAATTGAATTATTGCTTACTTAAGAATCATATGAGATCATCCGTACCTCTGAAAAAAACGACAGAACCCCTCTCGCTTATATCATTAAGAAAATTTCTAACGTATGATAGAACTATGCGTATTTATATCAGTATGTTAAAACATTGTATAATAACAGGTTGAGGTTGATTTATTCAACTCCACGCGAAGGTAAGGAAAGGTACGTATCTGTTAGTTTTTTGATCCCGATTTCTCAAAGACGGATTAAAATCTTTTGCGTTATAGCATAAATTATTAGATTCATCAATTGCTACGTCGCCGCACCCATGCCAGAATACCCATTCCCAGCAGAAGGAATGTTGCTGGTTCGGGAATAACGTATGAGGTATATTCTATAGTCAGTTTCGGATGAAGCGATGATGCCGCAGAATCGGATGATGTGAAGTAATAATAGGTTCCTTCCCCACTATTTCTTAATTCAACCCCATAATTATTGTTTACTCCGAGATACCAGTCGTTGACGAAATTGGTTATATCCCACACAACCCATGTATTGTTATTGGGCGTACCACCCGAATTTGCGACAGGAACAGTAAAGTCGAGTGGTGGTTGAGTTGCCCATGTAATGCTTGTTTCATTCCAGTTTGAAGTTATTCTGTATGCATTGATAAGATAATTTGCCGGAATTCCCTGGAAAATCGAACCTTCGAGAAATATTTCCATGACAGCGCTATTGATAGTTGCACCTACCGGAACTATAGACAAGTCAAATTCAATGAGGCTGTATAATGTACTGCTACTGTAATTGTTAAGTACATACATTTCTCCTGCTGTGCTATGAGTAACGTACTGGCCAATTGAAACATCTTTACCTGCTATGGCTTCAGGTTGGATGGTTATAGAAGCCGCATACAGACCTGAGCTGAATAGTGTGACAACACCAAAAACAGATAATGTCATATGTAAATGTTTCATGAAGAGAATCTTTTTTTTGTACAGTTAGTATTCGTTCTCTTCTCCGCAAATGCTTACTAAGAGAAATGAAACTGGTTCACAGACACCGCTTAAGGTTATTCAGTTCTTTTTCATTTTTCGCGATGCAAGCCCTAAGACACTTATTGCCGTTAATATCAATGTCAGTGGTTCGGGAACAGTGACCGGTTCATTGTACTCGATTGTCAAAATAGGCTGTTGATCGTTAGGATAGCTCTCGCCTCCAAAATAAACGACACTGTATCCTGATTCAACAGCTAATCTAAGCGATAATCCGCTCCATTGTTGTGTTGCGTCAATGTCCGGCAGTATATATGGCGTAACATCACTGGTTAAATAGGGGTTATACTGTGCAAGTGAAAAAGTAGTGATATAGGTGACTCCTGCATTGTAATCACCGGTATTAACGGTGCCGTCTTCGTCATTTGTCATATAATATAGACTAACATCAGAAGCATTTTCTGCTCCCGTGTATTTTGCGCTAAAAGTAATAGAGCTGATTGCCGAAGACGGCAGGCCAAGATCATACCAAGATTGTAGATTAAATTCGGCAAAAGCACGCATTGTACCGGGATTATTCCAATGGCCGGGGAAAAAATCCTGATTCGTTCCATATGTCCACCCTGAACCGCCATAATAGATATATGCTGCAGAGCTTGCCGTTACATCAGGGCCGGTGATGTTCAGAGATGCCGCATAACCGTTTGCCGCAACAATAAGACAGATACAAACCGTGATAAATTTTATCAAATTTTTCATAAGTACCTCATTTACATTAAAATGTTTTCGTTACAAAAAGTTTCTAGGTTAACTTGTTAAGCAAATTCTATTCCACACAGTTTCATCCTCATTAACACGCATTATAACAGATAGATACGTCTATTGCCACATTGCCGGTGTTTTGCCTGTCATGGTGAAATGCCGTGCTTTTCCGTTGAATACCGTGCTTTCGATGAAATTAAAATACTTACTGTAGACAGTGACAGTATTATGCTCCTTTATTATTATTGTTTTAAATTTCTAAGATTTGTGTATAGTATAGGGAAAATAGTTATGGAGCTATTCTAAACGGCTTTGAATTATCAACCTACCGAATCAAATGAAAAACACCAAAAGCCTTTCTTTTTTTTTAAAACTCTTGTTGCCTATTTTTCCCTCAATATTTCGCTCATTCCTTTTTATCTGCATAAGCTTAATCCTGATGGCATTTCGTATATCTCGATTGCACGGAAATATTGTAGCGGCAATGTTCACGATGCAATTAACGGCGTTTGGAGTCCATTGTTGTCGTGGTTGTTGATACCCTTTATATGGATGGATTGCAATCCGCTATTAGGGATAAAATTTATCTCTTTGTTGACGGGGCTTTTGACTCTATTCGGCTTATATTACTTGATAAAAACATTTGAAATTTCTCCCGAGGCAGAAAAATATGCATGTGTCGGTTTTGTTATACTAAACGTATATTATTCTTTGTATGTAATTACTCCCGATCACCTTACAGTTTGTTTTCTGGTGTGGTATTTATTGGTGATCTTTAATCATCAGTATACTGAGAAAATAACCGGCGGTTTATTATGCGGTTTTTTCGGAGCATTAAGTTTTCTAACTAAAGCATTCAATTTCTATTTCTTTTTAATTCATTTTTTAACCTTAAACGTCCTTATTTTTTTTATACACCGAGAAAAAGAAAAAAGAAAACGTATCGTTGCTAATTGCATACTTGGATTTTTCTTTTTTGCATTGATCAGCAGTGGGTGGATTTATCTTTTAAGCGAAAAATACGATGCTTTAACGATAAGTACTGCAGGAGCTTATAATTTTTCCTTAATTTCTCCCCACTCATCGGGAAAACCTGTTGAACATATAGGGTTAATGCCGCCAACAGATTCCACCGGCATTAGTATATGGGATGACCCCGCAAGCCTTTTCAGCATTACATGGAATCCGTTAAAATCCAGAGAAGAATGTGTTTTGTATCTGCGGATAATTTTAAAAAATATTGCTAAATTCGCCTCTGTTTTTTCTCCAACCGATAATATATTTTTTGTTATCCTGTACGCCTTGCTCCTTGTTGGAATTACCATGGGTGCGCTTTTTCTATTATTAAAGCGATCAAACCATATAATATGTGTTTTTGCTCTCATAACAATTTTTTATTATTCTGCTGGGTATTGTCTAACCATGCTTGTAGAGAGATACCTGCGTATTGTTTATATTCTCTATTTTATTTTAGGGTATGCAGTATTGACAGCTTTTTTCAAAGGGCAATTTTGGAGTAGAAAACCAGCCGTTCAAATATTTAATCCACGCACTCAATCGTGCTTATTGATAATTTATTTAATTCTTTTTACCAGCATACCAACCTATAAAATATTTCACAAATTTAATAAACATAAAGCTCTTTATACACTCAGCAACAGTTTAAAGAGAGATTATCATATTGAAGGTAATTTTGCCTCAGACTCAGAGTGGAATACTACCCTTTACCTTACGTATCATTTGAATGGCAAGTATTTTGGAATTCCTCAGGGAGAAAATGTATACGAGCAACTCAAAAAAAATAATATTGATTATTTCTTTATTTGGGATGAAAAAAATGAGGCATCCTTTTCACCGGCTGGATTGCCCACAATTCATATCATCGAGGGAAAATATGAATTTACGCTTGTGGCATTACATGATAACCGCCGCATGGAAACGGCTCGTGATTCAAGCCGCTTTTAGTTATGCCTCTCTCTATTAAAGGATAATTGTTATCTTAAAAAACAAAAAGCACGGAATTTCACAGATGGTGTGAAATTCCGTGCTTTTTTTGAGACAAGCCTTACATTCTATTGCGCCTACGCACAAACCATCCGATGATTCCGAAACCGAAAAGAATCATAACACCCGGTTCAGGAACAGTGGACAACTCAAAAGCGAGGTCAACCTTTTCCCCCGTTGGTTCAATGGGAATCCAACCCGGCGCGGCTCCCGGAATAGCTATAACTGCACTGTCATTCCATTGTGTTTTTGCCGTATGCCATCCCCATAAAAAATTCCCTATGGGATCGTTATAGGATGCCGAGATATCAAGCCAATAAATGAGCCCTTGTTGCTGAAACCATGGGTCAGTAAGATCAAAATTGTACTGAAACACATGCTCAAAAATCCCGCCTTTATCAATTGTGCCAATAAGTTCGACAGTGTATTGCCCCTGAAGAGCTTGAGCCCCGTTGATAAGCTGGCCGGGAAAACTGTAGCCAAACTGATTTGGAAGCGGAACATCAGTATGCATACTGAAATTGAAAGCATCAGGATGCGGCGCGCTAAATGTATCGGGCGTTGGGTTTGCTTCTTCCCATCCGAGATACGAACCCCACCAATGGATGTCTGTGATCGGCAATCCATTGAGGCATTCCCAATCGTCAGCAAGGACAGTCGGTTCAGTTGCTCCTATGTCCCGTCCGGTGATAGAGAGGTCTGGCAGTTGCGACCATTTGTACGTGTTTGATCTTGAATCGGCATGACCATTACTTGCAGCAATTACAATGACGCATAACATGAAAACAATTTTTTTCATCACTCATCCCCCTTCTCATTGAAAGTGGTTGTTTCATGGATGCAAAATAAATAAAATTTGTCTATTATATTATAACACATTATTTCGTTTTTAAACACACACAAACAAAAATTTATTCAAAAATAAAATATTTTTTTAAACTCTATTTTTAGCCATATTCAAAAACAGAACAAATAGTAATATATTTAGTTACTTTTATTAGTAGTTTTATCTCCTAACAATATGTTTTGCCGTGTTTTATTAAATACTGCTGATGGTATTCTTCCGCCTTCCAGAAATGAGGTGCCGGAGAGATTTGAGTTACGATTACTCTGCCTAAATACATAGGTGATTCTTGCAGAACCTGTTTTGATTGTTCCGCAACTGATTTTTGATCCGGCGAATGATAAAAAATGACTGACCGGTATTGTACGCCGACATCAACCCCTTGTCTGTTAAGTTGCGTAGGGTCATGAATATTCCAAAATAACTCGAGAAGTTTTTCGTATGATACTCGCACAGGGTCAAAACTGATTTGCACCGCTTCTGCATGTCCTGTGGTTTTGGAACATACATCGTGATAAGTAGGGTTATCCGTTGTTCCTCCAGCATATCCTACAGCGGTTGCGATTACACCGTTTAATCGGCTGAATGCCAATTCAACGTGCCAAAAACATCCTGCTCCAAAGGTTGCAATGTCCATAATTATTCTCCTTAACACTCTTAAGATTTCCATTATCCGGTTTATTTGATTGACCACTTGAACATATAGTTCATAAAATACAGTATGATTATGGGTGAATAGAATAGAATAGTATCATGGGATGTCAAAATGTAAAACCAATAGGTTAAATCAAAGAACAAAGAGGGCATAAAAGTGAAGTCGATAAGATTATCCGCAATTGCCGCTTTATGCGGAATACTCTGTATATCAGGATGTGGACTACAGGGAAAACTTGGCGAACCTGCACCGAAACTGCATATAGCAGAGTGGGTAAAGGGAAGTCCGGTGATGCTCAATCCCGAAAAAATTTTTGTCGTTGAATTCTGGGCAACTTGGTGCCCGCCCTGCCGGCAGACAATACCTCATCTAACCGCCTTGCAAAAAAAATATCAAAACGAGGTCATTTTTATCGGCATAACACAAGAAGAACCCGCTGTTGTCCGTCCATTTGTCGAATCGCTTGGCGGAACTATGGATTATACTGTCGCAATTGATGACCACGGCATTACCGGCAGGGAATATATGATTCCATTTAAAGTCAATGGAATTCCTCATGCATTTGTTATTAAGGACAGTAAAATTATCTGGCATGGGCATCCAATGGACGGGATGGCAGAGGTAATTGAAAAAGCGCTGGTAAAATAGTGTGATGAATTATGGTATCATGCAAAAATAGAACGCTCATTAGTTTTGTCCTGTTTATATTGAGTTTATCGTATGAAGATGACGCTCTGTCCTCGGATGACTATAATTTAACCGTTGATTTCGGTATACTTTCCATCGGAGAATCAGTGCGGCGCACTTTTGTTGTCGAAAACAGCACCGACCGAGATGTGCGTTTTCGATCAGCTGAATCATCGTGCGAGTGTGTACGGATTATTTCGTATCCGGTTTTGCTTCATCCTCATAGCAAAGCGGTAGTTCAACTCCAGATTGTTCCGCCGGTGATTGGCGAATACGCATTTGAAGTTTTCTTAAAACAAGATGAACCCACTCAACCGGATTTCCGTTATTTGATTCTTACTTCCATCGTTGGCGAATCAGAAACAACGGCTCAAAACACAATAAAACCGTTAGATTCCCGTCCTCGTATATCCAAAAATCCCCTTTTTTTGAAATCGGCTCAATGGGTAAGAGAACATCGTGATTCACCTGATATCATGTTAATTGACATTAGGCAAAACGACTCGTCAAATGCATTGCGCATTGCAGGAGCGGTTCGCATGCCGATGTCATCGCTATACCGTAAAACGTCGTTACGTGCGAAAAGGTTAATTCTCATCAATAATGGATTGGAATATTCTTTACTTGAAGAAGAATGCAGTCGCTTGCGTGAAAAAGGCTTTTCAGTGTGGATACTCGATGGCGGAACCGCATACTGGGATAATACAGGAATGTCAAAAGAAACTGCGAAGCAAACATCTCTCGCATTACCTATTCAGCATATCCTTCCTAAAGATTTTTATACGGAGAAAAATTTTGATAATTGGGTTATTATCAATGCTTCGGAACACATCCCTGTTACTGCTGAAATGTTGTTGCCGACACCATACAACATTGTGCTTAGCAAAGATAAAGATCGATTTACCCATGATATACAATCAATAGTGCAAAGCTTGCCTGATACGCCGTTGCCGTATGTATTGTTTTATACAGAAGATGGAAACGGATATGATGATTTAGCTGTGAGGCTTCAGGGAATGAAAGGCGCTGTGTTCTTTTTTCTCGATGGCGGCTTGAAAGGGTATCAACTGTTTTGGGAGCAGATGGCCGGCAGTTTGATATCTGTAGAGGGTATTGTGAGGCAACCGTGTCCTGATTGTCCGAAAAAGAATCTTGAAAAAAAGTATTTATCAAACGAGTAATCTTTAGTACAATGCGTGCCGAAATGCAGGATACCACTTTTGACCCCATCGTCTAGTCAGGCCTAGGACACAGGGTTTTCATCCCTGCAACAGGGGTTCGAATCCCCTTGGGGTCGTTGAATATAAAGCGACTTCGTAAATGCGGAGTGAGCTTTTTTATTTGCACAAAAATCCTTATTTTTGTATATTTAAAGTATGGAATAAATAATTATTAATTTTATGTCCCCTTAATTTTAAAGTGTTGTGATAATTTTAATTAAGAATCTAGGGGAAAGCTGATGAATATCGAAATCAAAAACTGTAACAATATTGATTCTGGTAACATCACTCTTGCGGAAAATAAACTTAATATCAAATTTTCTCCCAACGGTACAGGCAAAAGCACAATCGCAAGAGCAATTATTCTCGGGACTACTGAAGGTTCTAATCTGGATGATCTCATGCCATTTAAGTTTAGAGACTCCAATCCAAATGAAAAAAACCCGAAATCACGGGGATAGATTGTCTAAAGAATGTGATGTGTTTTAACGAGGATTATGTAAACCAATTTGTTTTCAAGCAGGATGAGTTGCTCAGCAACAGTTATGACATCTTTATCAGAACTGAGACTTACAAACAAATAGAGCAAGAAATTGAAGAACTGGTTGCTGAGATAAAAGAGCTGTTTACTGGTAATCAGGAGCTGGAGACTTTAATCGGCATCCTCAAAGAAATGGGCGGAGCCTTTAAGCTGACCAAATCTGGATTATCAAAAATATCCACCGGAATGAAGGGCTTGGCAAAAGGAAATAATATTCAACATATCCCTGCCGGACTTGATTCTTATAAACCATTTATTCAGAGCGAAAAAAGTGTAAATTGGGTAGCATGGCAAACACAGGGCTATGATTTTACCGAGTTATCCGATAGTTGTCCTTTTTGCACCTCACATGTTGCTGACAAAAAAGAAATAATCAAAAAAGTTGGTCAGGAATATGACAAGAACACAATCAAACACCTGGTTGCAATCATCGGCGTTATCGAATGCCTTGGCGATTATTTTTCAGATGAAGCTAGGTCAAAGTTAAAAACGATCACAACTCTGAAGGAAGGAATGCAGAAAGAACACGAGGATTTTCTCGTAACAGTGATGACCCAAATCGACAACCTAATTGATAAACTCGAAAGGCTCAAATCACTTTCAGGGTTTCAATTCAAAGAAGGAGATAAGGTTGCTGAAAAACTGCCTTTGTACAAACTCGACCTTGAATTCTTTTCGGAATTGCAATCGGATAAAACACAAAAAACGATTGACCCAATCAATGCATCTATTGATGCAATCATAGACAAAGCTGGTCAGCTTCAGGGAAAAATCAATCAACAGCGCGTTGAGATGCAGAGAGTCGTTGAAAAACACCAAAAAGACATCAACGGTTTTCTTGCCTATGCCGGATATCAGTACAAGGTGGAAATAGCGGGGGAAGCTGAAAAGGCTCAGTTGAAACTGCGACATGTCGATCACACTCAATACCTAAGTGGAGGTAATCAACATCTCAGTTTTGGTGAAAGAAATGCGTTTGCCATTGTTCTTTTTATGTATGAATGCCTCTCCAAAAAACCGGATCTAACCATTCTTGATGATCCCATCTCATCTTTCGACAAGAACAAAAAATACGCCATCCTTGAAATGCTCTTCCGGCGAGATGCTGATTCATGCCTAAAGAACAAAACAGTTCTGATGTTTACTCATGATGTGGAGCCTATCATCGATACCATCAAGTCGTTGTACCATAAGTTTAATAACCAAACATATGCATCTTTCTTGAAGTTGGCAGGTGGTCAAATTAGTGAATGCAATATTGAAAAGGGGGATATTCAGACCTTTACCAAAATCTGTATTAGTGCTTTCGAGTCTAAGAAGGACGATATCATCAAGTTAATTTATATGCGACGTCGTCACGAAATAGCAGACAACAAGGGCAATGCTTACCAGGTTATCTCAAATTTATTACATAAAAGGAAACGGGCGATTGATAGTCGTGAGCCAAAGGATTCGAATGAACACCATCCTGAAATGGATGCTCATAAGTTCAAGTGTGGATGTGATGAAATATCCGTTCTTTTAAAAAACTTTTCATACTCTGATATTTTGAATCGAATAACTGACATTGAGGCTATGAAGTTGCTGTACCGCGCTGCCACAAATGGATATGAAAAACTTCAGGTTTTCCGTCTATTGGAACTCGATGTTGATAGTTCAGTTATTCAGAAATTTATCAATGAAACCTACCACATTGAGAATGAATTTATCTGCCAGCTTGATCCTGCCAAATTTGATATGATTCCAGAGTATGTAATTGCAGAATGTGACAAAATAATTAGCGCCCTGTGTTGTTGAAAAATTAAATTAAAGAGAAATTAAAGGAACATAACACTTAATTAATCTTTTCTGCTTAAGCACTCCTCACCCACTTTTTAAACTCATAAATTACCTTTAAATCATCGGATAGGGTGTTCAAAGTTTGGATACCTGGGGTCGTTGAATATAAAGCTCACTTCGTATATGCGGAGTGAGCTTTTTTATTTACGGGAAAAATGAGATTTTGTACTATGATGCGTAATAATAATAGTTTTATTAGCTGATGTGTCCCCTTGTTTCCATAATTCTGTAATTCACTGATATTGAATAAGATATGTTTTTGCTTGAGACAACAGAAGAACTATTGTTTTACATTTTATATTATGATAATATCTATTATATTGTATAATGACTATGTGTGTTCTTATAACATTTGAATACTCAATAGCGCTCAATCAATTTTATAGGATTTCAACAAGAATGCGTAATGCATTGCGACTTGCCTCTTTTATCGTATTATGTGCAATGAGCTCAATAGTCAATGCACAGCAAGCATATATACAAATATTTGACGACAACGACTCCACGACATTGACAGAATCGTTATCATTTGATACCCAAATACTTAATTCATATTTTCCTAATACTACAAATACTATATATTCAGCGGTAGGCGGCCGGCTTTACCTCAAGGTCGGCGACAATGGTGTGTGGGACGTTTATATGTTCAGCAACAACACGGTGGAACAAGAAGGTTTAATTCATAATATATATAATGATGAAGTCATCCTCTTAAAATACCGTGCCAGCAGTTGGGAGGGTTCCTATGATAACGATTCACTCGTTGACGGACAATTGTATACAGGCGATTTTGTGGCTTCATATCGGTGGCTTCGCAACTCAACAACAGGGTCTTATCAAGATGCTGACACTTTGGTAGCTTCCAGCCATGAGCTTCCTCTTAGTAATTGGGATTATGAGAATGATTCGGTAGAAATCATTTTTCTGCTTGGCTTACAGCCCGGCGATGAAGGACAAGGTTATAATCCAAATTTAACCGCTGATAAGCCGGGAGCATACAGAACCAACATTGTATTTGAGATGGAAAGTTTTTAATCTGTCGTATTAAAAAAGTTGTAGCATTATCCATTGCCACAAGAACATTATCGAGAACTTGCCAAACAGTGTTCATTCATATAAGAAGCAGTTAAGTTAAGCTTTGTCATGTACCATTATGCGAGACTGCTTTTTGTTCAATCCACTTTGAACGCCTTATCAGATGATTTTAAGTTGATTAACAGTGCGTAAGTACGGATTAAAATGAATTATATTTTGTGCAATAAGTCATTAAAAAATGGTCATTTCAATTCTTATTCGTAAATTCTTAAACTTAGAGAATATCAAATTTATCTCTCAGAAAATCGACTATTCCTTGCTTTTCATCACCAAAGCAAAGACGCTTTTCACATCTATCAGCGATTGGACATAACCATTTAGATATACGATTACGTTCCGCGTGTTTGAGACCAAATGCTGTACCATAAATTTTCTTAGCTTTAGGATAAACTCTAGACTCATGGCGCAGAATAGTTTGATTATAAATTTTCGTTCCGTCAAATCCCAACCTTTTCAAGTTTACATCATCATAACCAAAGCCCAGAAAGCAAATATAACTCGCTTTCTCTAACATCTCTCTTGCATGTTGAAATCTTTCAGGGAGCTTATCATCTTCGATTATTGATATATTTTTAGAAAGCTCTTCAATATCTCGTGGATGATTTAATAATGAATGATCGCCATATGCTCTTGAAGAATTAGAATTATAGCAATTGATCTTAATTCGAAAATCATTGATTAAGCTCTTAACTTAATTTCTTATCTTGCCTTTTTTATACATATATCATTGACATTAATATCATTTTGGTTTGGATTACAATACATCGCTTTCCCAGCATATACTATCCTATCACGATCCTCACCTTTAAATTGTACTAATATACATCCAACAATCTGACCTCTTAAGTTTAAATCTTCATAAAAACCAAGAACTTGACATCCATGTAATGAACCCTTAAAAATTAATTCACGGTCGACTGAATCCTCTTTTCGATTGCGGTATATTTTAGCAGAACCTTTGATTTTTTTACTGTAGTTTATCTTAATGTTTAATTCTCCTACCTGATTATCATCTTGCAATGAATAATAAATTTTCCATTTTCCAGACATATTAGGAACACAATGAAAATAATGTTTCAAACAATTGAAGAACTCTTTTAAAGCAGAAAATAGTCCGCCTGCTATCAGATTTTTCAAAATATCTATCATTGTATTTTCCTTATAAAATTTAGAAAAAGTCTCGTGATCCTCAAAATTAAGGTTACACATTGACGTAAGTAAGCTATCTTTATTTTTGTATCAATATACAAAATACCACTTTTCCCGTAAACAAAAAAGCTCACTCCGCATTGCGAAGTGAGCTTAATAATCAACGACCCCAAGTATCCAAACTTTGAACACCCTATCCGATGATTTGAAGGTCATTTATGAGTTTCAACGGTGGGTAAAAAGTCGAAGGTCAAAGTAATAAACACCATCTAATGGGATTAAGTTTTATAGTATACTCTTTAAAATATCCCGGTAAGAACGTAGCATTAATTCCATACTTACCCTCTTTTCTTTGGATATCTCGTTAAGAAATATTGCGAAGTGCGGTATTCCTTAATCAGTCAATTATTAAATAAGAATTTTATCTAATCTGTCTTTACTCGATGTTTTAACTGAACCAATGGCTTTGATATCTTCATCAACTTTGAATGCTATTGCGGGTAATTACTTTTATTTTATCACTAACTCTTTGCACTACTACATAAAAAATGGGAATAAAAAACACTCCCAGCACAGAGGCAACTAACATTCCGCCAAATACAATGGTACCCAATGCTTGACGAGCATTCGCCCCGGCTCCCCTTGCAATTACTAACGGGACAACACCAAGTATAAACGAAAAAGCGGTCATAAGAATTGGACGAAAACGGAGCCGTGACGCTTCTACCACTGCTTCAATGATTGAATGCCCTTTATCATGGCTTTGTTTGGCAAACTCAACAAGTAATATTGCCATTTTAGACACCACTCCAATCAATAACACAATTCCTATCTGAGTATATATATTGTTATCAAACGATCTCATCCATGTGTAACCTACCCCACCTAATAATGCTAACGGTATTGTTAAAATAATCGCTATTGGAATAGACCAACTTTCGTACTGCGCCGCCAGAAATAAAAAGACAAACGCTGCAGCCAACAGAAAAATCAACGCGGACTTATTACCCGCCTCAATTTGTTGATAACTTATTCCAGACCATTCATACCCCATAGAAGGAGGTAGATTTTTATCCAGCAACCGTTTCATTTCTTGTATTGCATCACCGGAGCTATACCCTGGATTAGCAGTTCCTGTTATTGTTGTTGAAGTAAGTAAATTATAATGTTTAATAGTCTGAGGGCCGCAGATATAATCAGTTGTCGAGAATGTGCTAAACGGTACCATTTTGCCTTTTGCATTCCTCACTTCCAATTTAGCTATATCAGAAGGTTCTGCACGATAGGAGCTTTGACCTTGAGCCATTACCTTATAGGTTTTTCCGAAAACATTGAAATCATTGACGTAATTTGTGCCTAAATATGATTGCAGAGTACCGAAAACCGAATGTAATGACAGGAAAAGTGTCTTTACTTTTGTGCGATCAATATCAACGTAAAGTTGCGGCACGTTTGCTCTGAACGAACTATTCATGCGAGTTAACACCGGACTCGCATTGCCTTCCATAACCAACTTTTGTCCCATCTGATATAACTGTGAATCCCCGGCGGTACCTTTATCCTGTAGTTGGAGTTCAAATCCACCGGCTAGACCAAGTCCCATGATTGGCGGGGGAGTAAATGCAAGGCAAAGAGCCTCCCTGAAACCAAACAATTTTCGTTGTAATGAACGCGCTAAACTCTGAGCTGATAATTCCGGTGACCTTCGTTCGCTCCACGGCTTTAATGAGACGAAGTATGTTGCCGAATTCGGCGTACTCAATCTATTCAGTAAGGAGAAACCATTAATAGTTATATAATTTGCTATACCGGGAGTGTTATTTAATAGTTTATTCACCTTTTGTGATACCGCTTTTGTCCGCTGTAAACTTGCTCCATCCGGTAATTCAATATTCAAGAACATGATTCCTTCATCTTCATCAGGCAAAAAACCGGTAGGTAGTGAGGTAAATCCAATATAACTCAGAAAACATATTACTGCAAAAATCAACATTGCAATTACCGTTTTAGTAATAATACCCCTCACAACCCACGTATATCCTTTTGTTGTCTGTTTCATAAATCTATTAAATAATTTAAAATACCATGATGTTTTTTGGGATGCTGTCGGGCGCAATAACAGCGCACATAATGCAGGGCTTAATGTCAATGCATTGACTGATGATAAATAATGTTGCGATAGAAATCGTGAGAGCAAACTGTATATATAATCGACCGGATATTCCACCGACAAACATTGTCGGCACAAAACCACAAGTAACACAAGGGTGGTTGCAATAACAGGACCGGTGATCTGTTCCATTGCTTTAAATGATGCGGCTTTGGAGACAGGCCTTCTTCGTCTATAAGGCGCATGGTATTTTCTACAACCACAATAGCATCATCCACAACGATACCGATAACCAAAACCAATCCGAATAACGATAACGAATTGAGAGAGATTCCAAATATCTTCATAAAAAAAATGGTACCGATCAAAGAGACCGGAATGGTGAGACTCGGAATCAAAGTTGTGCGCACATCACCAAGAAAGATATAGACTGTTAAAACCACAAGAAGAATAGCAATAAACAATGTTATCACCACTTCTTTTATTGATTCTTCAATATACAATGTCGGATCGAAAAGGCACCCCATACGCCAATCCTTCAGGAAAATTTTCAGACAGTTTGGTCATTGCCTTTTTGATATTAGCCGCTACTTCAAGAGCATTTGCGCTCGGTAACTGGTATATTCCCATAACCACGGAAGATTGGTTATTGCATTGTGCTTCTGAACTATAGTCTTCAGCGCCCAGTTCAATACGGGCAATATCTTTAAGTCGAAGTATCCGATTATCTTCAGTCGTTTTTATAACTATGTTTCCAAATTCTTCAGGCGTAGAGAGCCGTCCCAATGTTCTAATCGTGTATTCAAATTCTTCACGTTCAGGCATTGGTGGTTTACCAATTTGCCCCGCAGCAACTTGTATATTTTGTTCACGAATAGCCCCTACAACAGCTTCCGCAGTTAATCCCCGGGCTTTCAGTAAATCAGCATCAAGCCATATACGCATACTAAAATCTTTTGCGCCAAAAACGTTAATATTACTAACGCCGGGTACACGCATTAAAGTATCTTTTAAATAAAGATTTACGTAATTACTCAGATATGCCATATCATATTTGTCATTTTTTGATATCAGGTTTATTGCAAGCACAATACTTGTTGATTGCTTTTTTGTGGTAACACCATACCGTTTTACTTCTTCCGGTAACAACGGTTCAGCAATTGCGACTCTGTTCTGGACTAGTATCGTTGCCATGTCGATATCAATACCAACCTCGAATGTTATTGTAAGTTCCATCAAGCCATTATTACTACTCTTTGAAGACATATAAAGCATACCATCCACACCATTGATTTCTTCTTCTATGGGACGGGCGACGGTTTGTGCGATGACCTCTGCGCTTGCTCCTGGATATTGTGCGGTTACCACGACTGTAGGCGGTGTAATGTCAGGAGTTTTTTCAATCGGCAAGAGAGGAAGTGTCAGTAATCCTGCCAATACTATTACAATTGATATGACTGTGGCGAAAATCGGTCTCTCTATAAAAAACTTACCTAGCATGGTCTAACTCCGGTAACATATATTTTATGTCTATTCGATTAGGTGCCGGGATGTTCCTGTACAAATTGAGGGGTTACTTTCATTCCCGGAAAAACAAACTGCAATCCGGTAGTTATGTACCGGGAATCAGCAGATATTCCTGATTCTATTACACGCATACCGTCTTCTTTTTGCCCAATCTCAACATAAGCACGCTTAACAGTATTGGTATTATCCACTACTAACAGATATTTACCTCCGATATCAGTATTCAATGCTGTTTCTTTTACCAGCAACGCATTTTTCCTTGTCTCGCCGGGAATTTTCAGCCGAACATACATTCCCGGTAAAATGGTTTTATCCGTATTCGGAAATTCCCCGCGAACGGTAATCGTTCCTGTATCAGGATCTACCATATTATCGATATAATTTATGATTCCTTTGTTTGAAAATCCCGTTTCGTTTGCCACATCAAAATAAAACGGAATGGGATTATCATTCGTCTTATGTGTTTTCTTCCATGAGTAATAGTATGTCTCACTGATATTAAAATAAATATACATCGGACTTAATGTAACAACCGTTGCCAGTAAAGTATTACTGCCTGCACCAACAAGATTTCCGACATCTATCATATTTCGATCAATTCGCCCGCTTATTGATGACTTGATCTGTGTATAACTTAAGTTTAATTCTGCTTCAGCTAATGCGGCTTTTTGTGCTTTGACTGCGGCTTCAGCCTGAGCTAATTCAGCTTTTTTGGTTGTTAAATCCTGTTTACTGACCGCATTACTTTGTGCCGCTTCTTCAACCCGCTCAAAGTCTACTTGAGCACGAGCCAGTTCCGCCTCGCTTGATTTCAATTGAGCATAAGCTTGATCGCGCTTTGCCTTATAAGCTTCTTGTTCAATTTCAAATAAAATATCTCCTTTTTTTACCTCAGACCCATCCTCAAAATTAATTTTTTCAAGAAACCCGGCAACCCGGGCAACAAGAGCGACTTTTTCTACTGTCTGTGTTTCACCGGTAAATTCATAATAGGTAACCACATCTTTTTGTTGCGGAACGTCAACCACAACTGGCGGAGCTTGTTGTTGCGTTATTGTATGTGATGATCGATTTTTCTGTGCAGATTGCCATCGTAAATAACCATATACAACACTGCCAAGAATTAGTGCTATAAATATAGTGGAAATAATATTTTTTGCTTTCATAGACTTTTCCTCTTAAAAATTATCCTTACGCATTTCAGGTGACCATCCGCCGCCAAATGCTTTGTAAATACGTATCCATTCTTGAATAATTTGCCCTTTGCTACTTGCTAAATTATCTTGTGCAACGAACAAGGTGCGTTGCATATCCAATACATTTTGGAAATCCGTTAAGTCACTTTTGTAAAGTGTCCTAACAAGCTCAACAGATTTTTTTGAAGCCTCTGTCGCTCGTTTTAAAGTGGAAAAGTGTATTTTTTCCTGAGCTAAAAACGCCAATGAAATTTCCACTTCTTCGATTGCATTTAAAACTGCTTGCTCATATTCCAATCGATATTGCTCGGTTCTAGCTTTTTCAATTTTGACATTATTACGTATTCTATTGCCATCGAAGATATTCCAATCGAAACGAGGAGTAAACGAATATGCTCTGCTGGAAACATCTAACAAGTCACCGCGATCAACCGCCTCAAATCCAAATGATCCGTTTAAAGTGAATTTCGGATACAAATCCGCTTTCGCTATCCCGATACGAGCGGTTTGCATTGCCAGATTTCGTTCTGCATAACGAATATCGGGCCTTTGCCTGATAATATCTACCGGAAGGAGGTGTGGTATGTTTGTGGAAATATCCGGAATAGGAGCATACTCGGATAAATCCTTTTCCAACCCACTTGGTACGGTTCCCAGCAAAACTGCTAAGCGGTACAGGGATTGTATCTCTGCTTTATTTAATGACGATAGCGCTGATTCAGTATTTGCCAAGTTCAACTTGGCTTGTTCTACATCGAGTTCAGGAACAAGTTCGGCTTTAAAACGCGCTTGTGTTAATTTTAGAGTTTCGTTTTGTGACTCAATGTTTTCTTGCGCGTATTTTATCCTTTCCTGTAGTGTTCTCACAGTAACATAGGTACTTGCGATTTCGGCAAAAAGCGACACCATACTATCGTTATACATTTCCTGCGACGCACCTAAAGAAGCGTCTGCGGACTCGATAGAACGTTTAATTCGTCCAAACAAGTCTATTTCCCACGATGCATCTACACTTGTCGCATAGTAATCTGTATCTTCCGGACTCAATCCAGTCCTATACAGTGTACCGTTTGCACTTTCTCTACTTCTTGAATATGAACCACGAGCATCAATCCGTGGAAAATATGCTCCTAATGCATAATTCTTTTGCGCACGGGACTCAATGATTCGATAATATGCCTCACGGAGTTCAAGGTTGTCATCGCCAGCTTTTCGGATAAGGCGTTCAAGTACCGGATCGTCAAGCATGGTCCACCAAGTAATTAAGTCAGCGGTATTATCTTTCTCGCGAGCCAGAGAAGTTGTATCATTTTCACTCTCAACGCCAGGGTTTAACCAGTTATCAGGGACAGCCATCTTTGGCGGTACATAATTAGGACCAACAGCACAACCTGATAAACCTATAAAGATCACTAAGTAACTCAAAACTGATAAAACAACCATTCTATAGTTTTTCATAAGCAAAGTGTCCTGCATATTTCATAGTTCATTGTGTTATTCAGTTAAATATCGAGAAAATATTTCCTAATAAATCATGTGTCTTATTTGTCATGCTGTTATCAGAAACATAAAAGTTAATTTCAAAAACCAACCATCGTAAAGAAGAACATTTTAGCGGTTTTAGATGAATCAACGGGTTTGAACTTTTTTTGCATTATTCCATTATCAATGATTCGTTGAATAGCAGAAATACTTTTTTCTATTTTCTCCAGCTTTGTTTCCAGAGAGATGTCATCACTAATCCCAAGTTGTCGGGCAAGATTAAACACAACACGATTATCTGTGCAAAAAGTGATTATTTCCGTAAAAATTCTTCCAGCAATACAACAGGATCTTTGTCTTGCTGAGAAACTTCCAGTAATTTTTTCAACAATGTGTCATGTACTCTTTTATGAATATAAAGAAAAATGCGTTTTTTGTTCTCGAAATAATTATACAAAGTACCTGTTGCTATCCCTGCACATTGTGCAACCTTTTGCATGGTTAATCCTTCATATCCGCTTTCGCTAATTATTTTCATCGCGGCATCATAAATAACATCATGAGCCATTTGTTCTTTCATCTTTTTTTGCTGTTCATAGAAACTCATATTTATAACCATGTATAATAATTCACATTAACGAATGTTGTACTCATTATTATGAATTCATATTCATTAGTCAAGAGAAAACTCTCTTTACTTGACATATGCTAAACTTTTCAGAGGATTAAATTTATTGCTCAAAAATATCTCTGTTATGTAAGAACAATCTATTCATATAGTCATTTCTAAAAATTATCAGGTCTATCCATATAGACATGAAATCCTGATGCTTCATCGTTTATCCATGGATAAAATTCCTTGCAGAGCTTGCGCAATTCATCCAGCCAGACACCAATCTCTTTAACTATTCGTTTTATCTGTGCCATGGGGAGGATATTTCTTTTGATAACACCCCAGAAACGACCTATTGCGTCCGAATATAGCTTAACTATTAAACCCACAGGCAGAGCCTTGCCCTTCGGGCTTCGGTTCCGCCTTCGCAACGTACTTCGACACGTAGTAAATCAGTTTCCGATGCTGTTGCACGCCTTCTATCCGGGTGAAGGGTACGCGGGCTCATCCTTCGAGGTATCCCAGTATTTTTGACCGATGGTATCCGCCCACAACTTGGCGACATCCTCTTTCTTGATGTAATCCAGCCCGAACACAATCAGATGAAAATGTGGTGCGCCCCGTTCCTGAAACTCAAGTCTCCAGATCGCCGACACGTCCCGCGACGACCGGCGGTTCAGTTTCCGCACAAAAAAGCCTCATATATTCTTTTGCTTGTTGTGGCGACGGGTATTTCTGCCCAAAGGTAAGCGTGATAAACACCGGATATTTCTCTTGCGAGATATCCAGCCGGGACACAAGTTTCAGAAGCCGGACTCGGCTCCGGGCGGAAAATTCTTTGATCTGTTTTTTTGTTTCCGACAGGTGGTTTTGTGCGGGCTTTGTATCCTGATACCTTGACTTCGAGAAGTTGTCCCTGTGCTGTTACGGTTGCAATAAGTGACATCATCGCCTTCTTTCGTAGATGGTTGATCTTTAAGAAGTACGGGAGCCTCTCAACTGTGCAACCGTTTCAGCATGACCAAAATTTCAAGATGGCATTACGGCTGAATATGTTTTACCTGCACTGACTTTTACGTGCTCAGCTCAATCATTTCCAATTTAAGCAGGATAGTACGGAGCAAACCTCCCGATTTACTCCGTACCATCCTGCTTGACTGTCGGAACCACTACTCGCATGAAACAATAAAGAATCATGTGTAGTAGAAGCTAGACAGCGTGATGAGCATCATGGATATTTCTTCTCATGGGAAAAGACGTTCACAGTGATAGTATGCGTTTTCCGATTCTAAAGTTTCTCGACGCAATCCCCGTCAAGTCTCCGACGAGTTATTTTTTTTCGACCCATTCTCGACTTGACTACCTGATATCCGCAGGCAAGAACCCTAATCCGAAGAAGAATCCAAGAGGTACTCCCCATACAGGGGAATTAAAATAAATCTCTTATCGTAAAACAATCACCTATGGGTGAATGTGTTTATTCATTGAAAATTCATAATGTGCGCATTATGGACTGGATTGATGAGCAGAGCGAAAACATCTATAAAGATTTTGTCCGGGCAGTTGCAAAAAATGTCCGGCAAAAGAGAATCCGTGCCAGCAAAACGGTAGAGGATATTGCTTATGATGCTCTGCAACACAATTCAACATCATTCTATAATTCAGCCGAGAATTTCACCCACAACAAGCACTTCAATTTAAAACACCTCTTTTGATCGCCCACTATTACGGCTGTGATATCCGGGAATTTTTTCTCAGGGAGTTTCGAGCAATGCGCCCATTGAATGAAATACTCCAATCACTCAGAGAAAAATACGGGCGAACCGATCAGAAAATCGCCGACCTATCCTGAACATCGCCCTGTTCGCCGAGTTGTCATACACCGCCTACACAGAACAAAAGATTGGCAGAGAAAAATCTTTGTGGTAAACAACATATAAAAAATAACCAATAAGACGGGGATAAGATGAACGCCATAGTCTATTGCAGGGTATCGACTCAGGAACAGGCAGAAACCGGATTCAGCTTAGAAGCTCAACAGGAATATTGCGCGAACTTCGCTCAACACAAAGGGTATAATGTTCTGAGAACATTCGTAGAACGGGGAGAAAGCGCAAAAACTCTGAACCGCACGCAACTCCAATTACTGACAGCATTCTCAAAACAGAACGCATCGGATATAGACGTTCTGATCGTTTATAAGCTCGACCGCCTTTCCCGAAACCAACGCGATACTTTGAATTTCTTCTATGAATTTAATCTGATTGGAATCAGGATTGAGTCTGTCACGGAGAATATCGACGAGACCCCGGAAGGAAAATTTATCACATCAATTATTTCAGCGCAGGCGGAATACGATAACAACAAAAAATCTCGTAGGGTTAAAGATGTGATGAAAAAAGCCGTGCAAGAAGGGCGATGGTGCTGGAAAGCCCCAACAGGCTACCATTTCCAAAACGATCAGTTCCGCAAACCGCTCTTACATCCTTCATCTGAAAGCGAGTTCATCAAAGAGGCTTTCACTCTTATTGAACAGGGATTTTATTCTCAGAAAGAAGTCACCGAGATTCTTGCCCGGAAAGGATTCAAAGTTTCCACCCAAACCATGAACAAGATTCTGCACAATCCTATCTATGCCGGACTGATCAGAACAAAGTGGTATCCTGAGCTGATAGAGGGAATCCATGAACCGCTGATATCCAGAGAAACCTTTTTCAATGTGCAGAAAATTTTATTGGGCGATAAACCGTCACTCGCTCCCAAACGCAAAAGACAACCCCGATTTTCCGCTCCGGGGATTTGTCCTGTGCCCGGATTGCGGTTCACCGCTTACAGCGAGCGTATGCAAGGGAAAGACAACACGCATCGCCTATTATTGGTGCTGGAAGAATAACTGTATCCCGATGACCCAGCAAAAAATTATCGAGAACCAGTTTTGCGAATACCTGAACAACATTCAGCCGAAACCGGAAATCATGGAACTGCTGGAGTATAAACTCGTGCATCACTGGAAAGAGAAGAACCAGCACCACAAGAACCAACTGAAACGGGACAAGACACAACTCACCGAATTAAAAAGTATGAAAGAGAATCTGCTCAATAAACTGCTGAAAGGTGTGATTGATGATGATACCTACAAGGAGAAAGTAGACGCTCTTCAGAATGAAATTCTGATGCTTCAGGAAAATGTATCTCAAGGAAAGGTCATTGACTACGATCTGGAAGCGTACTTGAAATTCAGCACATATTTTTTGACGAACATATCTGATATCTGGCGTAAGTCGGCTATAAAAACAAAGCAGAGAATACAAAACTTTGTATTCCCTGCTCAGATATACTTCGACGGAGTCAACTTTGAACCCCTCAACTCGTTGGTATATTGGATGTTATAAATAATTTTTTCCGTCGATCAAATTTGGCGACCCCAAGGGATTCGAACCCCTGTTGCAGGGATGAAAACCCTGTGTCCTAGGCCTGACTAGACGATGGGGTCAAAACGTCACGCCATAATTAAATGAGCCGCCCGGGACTCGAACCCGGTACACCCGGCAAAAGGCCGGTGCTCTACCGGATGAGCTAGCGGCTCATTATATTGTCATAATCTTTTTCTTTCTCTTTCAAAGCTTCATCAGCTTTGCGTATATGCTCATCCGTCGTATTCTGCACAAGTTTTTCTGCCTTGAAACGGTCATCTTCGGTTATCTCGCCCGATTTTTCCATAGATTTCAGCTTCTCATTTGCATCGCGACGAATATTTCTTATAGTAACTTTTGCATCTTCTGCCAGTTTCTTTGCAACTTTATCGAGTTCTTCTCTTCTATCTTGCGTCAATTCAGGAAATATCAAACGAATCGACTTGCCGTCATTTTGAGGTGTTATTCCCAGAGAAGATTTTAAAATACCTTTTTCTATCGGTTCAATAGCAGTTGCATCCCACGGCTGTATAAGAATCTGCCGTGCTTCCGGCGATGAAATACCAGCTAAATCTCGTAACCGTGTAGATGCACCATAGTACTCAACCATAATATTTTCAACAAGAGAAGGTGAAGCTTTTCCCGTTCTAATACCGGAGAAATCGCTTGCCAAATGTTGAATTGCTTTATCCATTTTATTTTTTGTATCGGCTAAAAGAGCGTTAACTGGCATTTTACCCCCTGATTACCGTTCCTACTGTTTCACCTGAAACAGCTTTTTTTATGTTGTCTTCTTTATTCATATTAAAAACTAAAATCGGAATTTTATTTTCCATACAAAGCGAAATAGCTGTTAAATCCATGACGTTCAATTTTTCGTTTAAAGCACGTTCATAATTAAGTTCAGGATAAAACACCGCATTAGGAAACTTTATCGGGTCTGCAGAGTATACACCGTCTACTTTTGTAGCTTTCATTATTACATCCGCTTTAATTTCGCTTGCTCTCAGAGCGGCGGCGGTATCAGTAGAAAAAAATGGATTCCCCGTACCGGCAACAAATATTACCACAGATTTTTCAGAAAAATATTTTTCTACTTTTTCCACATCAAAGAATTCAGTTACTTTATTCATCTCAATAGCAGAAACAACTTTAGATTTTATTCCGCTACTTTCAAGAGACTTTTGAAGAGCCAATCCATTGATTACTGTCGCAAGCATCCCCATATTATCGCCAGTGATACGATCAATTCCAATGTTATTCGCCGTGTTAATGCCTCGAAAGATATTACCTCCGCCAATAACAAGGGCTAATTCTACTCCCAATTCAACCGCTTTTTTTATCTCAAAGACCAAATTACGAACAACTGAAAAATCTATACCGTAATCGTGATTGCCTTTTAATGCTTCACCACTAAGTTTAAGCATTACTCTTTTATACCGCACCGGTCTTGACAAGTTTTATGCCTCCTCGCCAAGCTGATAGCGAATGAAACGGCTAATAACAATATTTTCACCTATTTCTGCTATTTTATTTTTAAGCAGATCACCTATGGTCACGGTATTATCTTTAACAAACGGTTGTTCAAGCAAACATATTTGTTCAAAATATTTGTTCAATTTTCCTTCGACAATTTTATCTACTACGTTCTCTGGTTTCCCTTTTATTTGTTCGCGGGCAATTTCTTTTTCTTTTGCAATCAAATCGTTTGCCACTTGTTCTCGAGAAACATAAAGAGGCGCAACTGAAGCAATTTGAAGCAATAAATCTCTTACAAAAAGCTTAAACACTTCATTCCGAGCGACAAAATCGGTTTCACAATTTACTTCGATCATCACTCCGACTTTGTTTCCCAAATGAATGTATGAATCAATCACTCCTTGATTTGTAGCTCGTCCACTTTTTTTGCTTGCGGATACTATCCCTTTTTTACGTAAAAGCTCCATAGCTTTACTTAAATCGCCGTTCGTTTCTTCCAACGCTTTTTTACAATCCATCATTCCAGCATTGGATTTTTCTCTAAGCTCTTTGACTATAGCCGCTGTAATATCTGCCATAACATCCTCTCAATTATGTACCTAAAACAGGAAATTTACATTAAAAAGTTTAAAAAGAAATCAACCAAAGTCGTTTACATCTTTTTTTGAGGTTTTTTTACAGGATTTTCTTTTTTAATTGTTTTTTTCGTCGGCATTGCTTTCTTTGCAACACGGTCAAAATCATCATCGTCATCATCTTTTAGCGGAGCAAGTTCCGGCGGTGCATCAAACTCTTCTGCACCTTCTTTTACCGCATCTTTTGATGTGCCTTGACCAAGCAAAATTGCATCAACGATTTTCGAAAGAATCAAACGTATTGACCGCATAGCATCGTCATTTGCCGGAATGAGAAAATCGACATCATCAGGATCGCAGTTTGTATCGACTATGCCGACAATCGGTATTCTAAGTTTTCGCGCTTCCGCAACGGCAAGATGCTCTTTCTTAGGATCGACAACCACAACTGCATCAGGTGTTCTCGACATATTTTTAACACCGTCGAGATTACGGTGCAATTTTGTTTTTTCTCTTCGTAAAGAAGCACATTCTTTTTTGGGAAGGAGTTCTATAACACCATCTTCAGCCATTTTTTCCAAGTCGTTCAAGCGATTGATGCTTATTCTGATAGTATTTAAATTTGTAAGCATCCCGCCAAGCCATCGCTCGGTAACGTAATGCATATTTGTACGTTCCGCCGCATTAAGTACGGCTTCTTTGGCTTGTTTTTTCGTGCCGACAAATAACACCTTTCCGCCTCTGGCAACAGTTTCGTATATAAATTTATATGCATTATTTATGCATTCAACCGTCTTTTGAAGATTTATAATATAGATTCCATTTCTTGCTTCAAAAATAAACGGTTTCATTTTCGGATTCCAACGCCGCTTTTGATGCCCAAAATGAGCGCCTGCTTCTAACAGGTCTTTAATAGAAACGACTGCCATTATGTATTCTCCATTTAAAATTTTTATATCAATACTTTAATTTCGAGCTGGTACATTTATATTTATAATCAAAAGACTCTCATCTGAAGCAAATTGGCATTAAGTATACGCAACTGAATCATAATTTTCAACTGTTTTTTTCCATCGGCACTTATTTTTTAGCATCGTTTATTTTCTGCAACCCACTGTTTTGCTTGGTTTGAGACGGAATGAATTGCATCAGCAATATATGTTTTCCAGTTTTCTCGTTCATTTTCGGTAAGTTCCACAGGAATTCTCATAGGATCACCAAAAAGAAACACTCCCCACGTAAACGGAAGGGGTATATAAAAACCATCCCAGCTTTTTAATCGGATTTTATGACGAACATCATATGATACCGGAACAATATCTAATTCCGTTGCCTGCGCAAGCGATACAATACCCGGCTGTACAATATACTTAGGGCCTCGAGGCCCATCGGGAGTAATCGCACAGTCATACTGCTGTTCTTTGGCATAACGAATCAATTCGCGCAATGCTTCAGAACCGCCTCGAGTCGTAGACCCATGCACCGCCGCAAGATTATAGTTTCGTATAATATTCCCGATAAGCCTTCCATCTTTACTCCGGCTGATCAGCGCTACAAGCTTATGTTTCTTTAGCCGATATTTGCTTGCATACGGCATATAGAGCAATCGATTATGCCAAAAAGCAAAAATCAGCGGTTTATTTTTCCTTTGCTGTTCGAAAACAAACGCATCATTAAACCAGCGCATGCGAATTGTCATAAATAAAACATTTATGAGGAGAACACCCAGCCGAGGGAAAAAGCGTTCATATAAAAAAGAACTTATAGAGTGTTTCAGTGTCATTGTGTTGAACCGACAGCCATTCCGAATTGCATTTCATACAGTTTCTGATAGAGTTTATTGCATTTGAGCAGTTCATCATGCGATGCACAATCTTGGATTTTCCCCTTATCCAAAACGAATATTTTATCCGCATGGCGAATTGTGGATAACCGATGCGCTACAACCAATACAGTGCGTTTTTCCATAACATGATCGATCGCTTCCTGTACCAATTTTTCCGATTCGGAATCGAGCGCAGAGGTTGCCTCGTCGAGAATAAGTATCGGCGGGTTCTTTAGTATAGCGCGGGCTATTGCAATCCTTTGCCGCTGGCCGCCGGACAGTTTCACTCCTTTTTCTCCAATAATCGTATCATATCCATGGGGGAGTTCTTTTATGAACCCGTGAGCATTTGCCATCCGTGCGGCATATTCTATTTGTTCTGTAGAATATTCTGTTTTGCCGTAAGTGATATTAGCCTGAATAGTTTCGTTAAACAAAATGGTTTCTTGTGTAACGATGCCAAGCTGACTGCGTATCGATTCCAAAGACGCATCACGCAAGTCTACTCCATCGATCATTATTCTTCCTTCTTGGGGATCATAAAAACGCGGAACAAGGTTTAAAATGGTAGTTTTACCGGCACCGCTCGGTCCGACAAACGCCGCAATCTCACCTCTTTTTATGGAAAAATCGAGATCGGTAAGAATCGCGTCTTTTCTGTCATTCTTTTCATACCAAAATGACACATGCTGAAACGTTATATTTTCAGATAACGGCTGTAATATGGCCGGATGAGGTTTTTCAACAATCGTCGGTTTGATATCCAAAATTTCGAAAATACGGTCTGCCGCACCTAAAGCCTGCTGAAGCATCGAATTGATTTTACCGAGGGTTTTTAATGGTTTTACCATCGACAATACTGCGGCTATCTGGAGAGTAAAGGTGCCGGCTGAAAGTTCGCCGCTGATAATCAGAGGAACGCGGAAAAGCATAATTGCAAAGCCAATAATAATCCCTGTTATCTCAGTAATAGGATTAAGGATTGCATCAAGCTTGACCGCTTTAATTCTCGATTTATAATACGTGATGTTTTGTTTTACGAATCGCCCTAATTCTGTTTTCTCCATAGAAAACGCCTGAACAATTTTTATGCCGGTAATCACCTCAAATAGAATTGCATTCAAATCTGCAAGGTGATGTTGAGCTACTTTACTCAATTTTCTCAGCTTCTTCCCAATAATAATTATCGGCAGAATAACAAAAGGGAGGCCAAGAAGCGCAACTACCAGTTTCCAGTCAATAATAATTATTATCGCGGCATATATAAAAAATTTAGGAACTTCTATGAGGGTATTGGCGAACCTTCCGGAAACTAAATTCAAAATAACCTGAATATCCGCAGTAACACGCGACATCAAAGCGCCCGTTTTTCCTTTGGAGAAAAAATCCAATGACAAACTTTCCACATGGTTAAAAAGCGCCGCACGCATATCTTTCACAAGATGCTGTCCAAGCATCTCCATATATAATCGGCTATAATAATACGCAATCCCTTTAATGATGAACATAACCAGCATGAATAAACAGATATACTCAAAAACTTTCATTCTATCCATCTTGCTTAAATATCCGAGAAATCCGTTCAGTTCCTCAAGAAATGGTACCGGCACACTCGTGTGTAACGCAACAGGATTTCCGGAAATCACTTTATCCACTGCCGGAACGATTGTTATGATCGACAACCCTTCAAAAACCGTATTGAACAGCATGAAAATCACAGCAAGGAACAAATATTTTTTATACGGTTTACCAAATTTTGCAATGCGAATTATTACATTCATAAAAACTCATTTCTTTGACTTTGACACATCATCCAAAAAACGAATAACCGCGCCTGCCGCACGGTGAACTGCGCCCGGTTGGCCAAGACGCGCTTTTATTTTTTTAAGCTCATTTCTAAACGCGCTCAATTCTTTTGAATCTGACAGATATTGTTCTATGCAGTGCGCAATTCGTTGCGGACGCGCATTCCCTTGAAGAAATTCAGGAACAACTTTATTGCCCGCTACAACATTAACTAATCCTATATAAGGAATTTTTATTACCGCCCGAGCCAATAAAGCAGTAATAAAGTTTACTTTGTAAACAATAATCATGGGAGTAGCATAACACGCTGTTTCAAGAGTCGCCGTTCCTGATGCAATTAACACTAAATCAGCATAAGCCATAGTATCAACAACTCCGTTTTCGAGTATTTTTACTTTAAAGGGATACTGTTGTGTCATTGTATTAAAAATTTTCAGCAACGTATCCTTAGGCACTACATTTCCGACCGGCAACACAAATTGCGTTTCCGGCATTTTTTTTTGAATGATGCTTGCAGTGCGCAACATAATAGGCAACAGCCGCTTAATCTCATTTTCGCGACTACCGGGCAGAAGCCCTACAATAGGTTTTTCAGGTTTACAGCCTATACGTTCAAAAAAAACATGCCGATCATCGGGTATGGGTAAATTATCGACAAGCGGATGGCCAATAAATTCAACATCCAGAGACGTATCGTGATAAAAATCTTTTTCGAAATCAAAAAAAACCAGCATTTTGTCAACACGTTCGGCGATAGTTTTACGCCGATGCTGTCCCCATGCCCAAATTTGCGGGCTAATATAATAGATCACTGGAATATTATGTCTTTTTAAAAATCGTGCCAAACGGATATTAAACCCGGGATAGTCTATAAGAATAACCGCATCAGGTTTTCTCAAACGCGCCATATCAATGAGTTCATGAAAGATACGACGCAACCGCGGATAATGCCGGATAATCTCAATTGCCCCGAGAACAGCAAGGTCTTTAACCGTATGAACAAGCTCCACTCCTTGGCGCTGCATCTCAAATCCTCCAACGCCAAAAAAATGCATGTGAGGCAAACTTTTTTTCAACTCTTTAACAAGAGCCGCGCCATGCATATCCCCAGACGCTTCGCCGGCAATAATCATAAGCAATGGAGAAGGATTCGATGACATGTCAGCTTGTTAATACCTTCTTCTTGTCAAGAATCTGCTTTTCAATTTCTAAAGCAACAGCCAAAGCATCACGCCCTTGCTGAGCAGAAACTTGCGGAGGAAGATTATTAGCCACAGAATTTACAAACGACTGTATTTCGAGCTTTAGCGGCTCATCTTTTTCCAAATCAAGCACATCGCGCTCGATAGAATCGCCTTTCTTAGCATATATCACTCCCTCTTGCGCCTTATAATCAAGCGAAATATAGGTATACGGCTGAAAAATACGGATTTTACGCATTTCTTTCAAGCTGATTCTACTCGATGAAATATTTGCAACGCACCCCCCTTTAAAAGTAATGCGTACATTCGCTATATCTTCTTGAGGAGTAAGAACTTCAACGCCAACAGCATCAATATTCGCTATCGGTTCTCCGACAAGAAACGTCACAATATCCAAATCATGTATCATTAAATCCAAAACGACGCTGACATCCGTGCCGCGCGGATTGTACGGCGCCAAACGGTGTACTTCAATAAATTTAGGATTTTTAATAATATGCATCAACTTCAGGATAGCTGGATTAAACCGTTCTACATGGCCAACTTGGACTTTAACACCATAACGTTCGGAAAGAGCTATAAGCTCATCGGCTTCTTCCAACGTTACCGCTATGGGTTTTTCAATAAAAACATTGACACTATTCCTGAGAAAATCGGATGCGATAGCAAAATGTTCACGCGTCGGTACAGCGACAGTGACCGCATCAAGCTGTTTATCAAATAAATCTCTATAATCGGTAAACCACTGAGTATGTGATTTGCCTGCAATTGATTTTGCGCGAGACGGGTCAATATCAACCACACCAACAAGTTCAACATCTTTTTTAAGAGTAGAATAAATACGGGCATGATGTTGTCCAAGGTGTCCAACTCCAATAACAGCAACTCGTATTTTTTTTGATGAACTATGCATAGTTTTCTGAATGATCCTCTTTTAAATGCTTCGTAAAAAATCAGATAAATCTAATGTATCAGGGTTTACCGAGACAATGGCAATGTTATTTTTTTCTGCCTCTTTTATAACGTCTTCTCTATCGACAAGCAATGTTTTATTTGCTTCAAAAGCAAGAAGAGAAACGTTCGCTTCCTTTAATTTTCTGATTGTGGTCAACCCAATTACCGGAACATCGAACCGCATATCCTGATTCGGTTTGCTGACCTTTACAACGACCGAGTCTTTTTTACCCAACATACCGCCGCGAAGAATGGCGGCATCCGTCCCTTCAATTGCTTCAAGAGCAAGTACTGTTTTTTTCTTTACTACAACCGTCTGTCCCGCATCGATTGCCGCAAGGTGTTTTGCGACAAAAAAGCCAAAACTGATATCATCTTTTTGCTGACGAGAAATCTGGTGTTTGGTCAATACCCCTGGAACAGGCAAAAGTTCCTGCAGGTACTGTGTCGATGGAAGAATAGTGATATTTTCTGCCTCAATAGCTCCGGCAATTGCACTGAGGATGCTATCCGCTCTCCAATCGCGGATTTTTGTAGCAACTTGAAGCATTTTAAAATCAAGTTTCAGGTCAGTAAATACAATATTGTGACATATCCGCCCAATAAAGACCGCTTCGGAAACATCATTCTTTTTAAAAAACTTAATCAACCTGCCGAGTTGCCCAAGACCGATCCACAAAAATTCGTCGGCGCATTCTTCAAATGCCGGGTTTGTCTGTCCCTTAAATCCAATGCCGCAAATTTTTGTTACCGAATTCCGCCGAGCATTTTGAGCAACGATGAACGGCAGGCTTCCTTCACCGGCAACAATGCCCAATATTTTTTTCATGCCCAATCCTGACACCTTTACTTGCTGATTCCCCGCGACGAATTCTTGACAAATTCCAGAATTGTCCGCAATTCATTGGTTTCGCTTAATTTTGCGATTTCATCAATTGCTTGCGACGTATTAAGATTCGACCGATACAGCGTTTTGTAGGCTTCTTTAATACTTTGGATAGATTCTTTACTATAATTTTTGCGCTGAAGCCCAACAAGATTTATACTGCGCACAACCGCCGGATGCCCGTCTGCCATCATAAACGGAGGGATATCTTGAACCACCTTTGAACACCCGCCAATAATCGCCATTTTTCCCACTTTGCAAAATTGATGGATTGCGGCTAACCCACCAATAATTGCACCGTCATCAATGGTAATATGCCCCGCAAGCGTTCCGTTATTTGCAATAATAATATTATTTCCAAGTATACAGTCATGTGCAACATGCGCACTAATCATTAATAAATTATTATCGCCTATTTGGGTAATTCCGCCGCCGCCTTCAGTACCGATATTTAAAGTAACATATTCGCGTATAGTATTGCGGTTACCAATTTTTAAGTATGCTTTTTCCCCGTGATATTTCAAATCTTGCGAAACAGCGCCGATTGAAGCAAACTGAAAAATTCTGTTTTCTTCGCCGATCTCAGTCCATCCTTCGACAACAACATGAGGGCCAATAACAGTGTTTTTTCCAATTTTGACATTTTCTCGTATAATGCTATAGGGGCCGATCTCAACTCCTTCAGCTATCTCTGCCTTGGGATGAACTATCGCAGTCGAATGTATTTTCATTAAAGAATCTCTTTCCGTTGCCACTGTATTCATTATTCTTCATCCACAAGGTAGAACGTTAATTCCGCTTCACAGACCACTTGTCCATCAACTGATGCGATGCCTTGTACTTTTCCAGTACGTTTTTTCCAACGCAAAACCTCCACTTCAAGGCGCAATTGATCACCGGGCACTACCGGTTTACGAAACTTTGCACCGTCTATGCCCATAAAAAACGCCAGTTTATTCCGATTCTCAGGAACGCGAAGCATCAATACGCCTCCCACCTGCGCAAGGGCTTCCACCATTAACACGCCTGGCATAACATGTCGAGACGGAAAATGCCCTTGAAAAAATTGCTCATTGATAGTAACGTTCTTCAAGCCTACGATTCTCTGGCGCCCTTCGCACTCGAGTATTCTGTCAACCAACAAAAAAGGGTACCGGTGTGGAAGAATTTTTTTTATTTCTTCAATATCGATATTTTCTACTCTTTCTTCTTCAGCAACCTGATTCATTATTCAGCTCCTTATAACTTAACATAAATTTTGTATGTATACTTAGTGAGAAGCGGCATTAACCAATTTGCTCTGTTTAAGGTATGCTTCATAGAGCACACGCGTTAACCGCGAATTGGTAGCATGCCCCGACTTTATAGCCACAATATGAGCGTTAAACGGCATCCCTAAAAGATACGTATCGCCTATCAAATCAAGCATTTTATGACGGACAAACTCGTCATGGAAACGAAGTTCTTCACGCGAAAATATTGCTTTATCACCGATAACAACGGCATTATCAAGACTCCCACCCTTGATTAAACCCTGATCCATCAGCATTTCAACTTCATGATACAAACAGAATGTTCTCGATGATGCGATTTCATTTACAAACGAATCCTGAGTAATATCAAGGCTCAAATACTGGGCTTTTAACCGGGGGTGAGGAAAACTGAGAGTATATGAAATTTTAAGCCTATCGTATGGCAATACGACAAGAATAATATCCTCCTCACGGATAAAAAGCGGATCATGGGGAGAAAATATTTCAACCGGTTTTTTCTGTTCTACTATGCCTGTTTCTTGAAGCATTTTGACAAATGGAAGCGAACTGCCGTCGCCAACCGGCGGTTCATTGCCATCTAATTCAATCGTTAAATTGGTGATTCCGAAAGCACAGAGTGCCGCCATTACGTGTTCTACAGTATGAACATTAACATTATTCTGTCCAATTGTGGTTCCTCTAATAAACCCGACAACATTGGTTATATGGGCTTTTACTTCGGGCCTTCCGGGCAAATCTGTTCGTATAAAACGTATTCCGCTATTCTCTTCGGCAGGCTGAAAAGTCAGTTCAGTTTTATTTCCTGTATGTACCCCTATTCCTGAAAAGCTGATTGATCCAGCAACTGTCCGCTGATTTCTCATAACAAATCTTCTCCCTACTGATCCGTGTCATTCTTTAAATTAAACAGAGGCTGAAGCCACATTCGAGATACTTTATTCAACCGCATTTTCCTGAGGTTTTGCAGTATTGTCCGGTTCGACAACCGGCTGGTTTTCATTGAGCGCTTCAATTATTGCTTCGGTGATCTCATATTGGTCATCGGCATACAGCACAATCGGCTGATCGATTGCAGGGCTTGCTACCCGTTTGCGGAGCACAAATGTATACCCGCCTTCTTTGCCTTGCTTCTCAATTTCGACATAAATCTCGTTAAAGATTTCATTCATTGTTGCAACCATTTTACGCTGAAATTCTTTTTTTGTCTGATCTCTGCTTCCTTGAGCTTCAGCAATTTTCATTTGAAGCATTTTTTCTTTTTCTTCTTTTGCCTCATCGGAAAGAAGTTCCATTTCATCGCGAATCTGGTTAATTTCTTCAATCTTTTCTTTGAGAATATTTTCTTCGCCTATTACTTCTTCACGCATTTTTTCTTGGTACACTTGAGTCTTGTAATAGCGTTTAACGACTTCGTCAAAGTCCACAACGGCAACTTTAATATTCTGAGCAAAAATGCCCTGTGCTACACCTAAAATAAGGGCGGCAGAAATGATCGTACCTACAACAGTTTTCTTCATAATTTCCTCCTTTACTTGTTTTAAAGCATACTATATTAAAACGATGTTCCTAAACTAAAATGAAAACGCGGTTTAGCGTCGTCGGTATTATCATCGGTAACAATCGGGAACCCGTAGTCTAATTTGATTGGGCCGATAGGCAACATTAACCGCATACCAAGCCCAGCGCCTACGACTGCACCGTCGCTCAAGTCGCTTGCGGAAGCGTACACATTGCCCCAATCAATAAATACCGCTCCATGTACTCGTTCAATGATGGGGTATAAATATTCAATAGAAGACCATAAAGAAAGTTCTCCTCCCAGCGACTCATCGTTAATATCTTGAGGCCCGATTTCCCTAAATTCAAACCCCCTCACATTATTTGGGCCGCCAAGGAAAAACCGATCGAAAATCGGCACGCCACCTCCGGTTAATCCATCCGCAACTCCCATCGCCATAATAACTTGTATAATGTGTTCAGGATATTCTGAAAAAGGTGTAAAAAAGTTGGTATTGCGCGCATCGAAACGGGCATACCCTTCAGTTCCGCCGGAAGCTTTTAGAATTGCAACTGTTTTGCGCCCTCGCCGAGGCAATACAATTCTATCGCGCGTATCATAGTCGTATTTCAAAGCAACAGACACCTGATTGTAATCGCCGTCTTCCATGAGCAATTCAGGGCTTGCATCATCTTCAACATTTACGCCAACACGTTCGATAGTAACAATGACTTCACCGCGAGACACCGCATCTATTGCTTTTCCCAGCCTGAAACTGACTCCACCTTTATCCTCATCGTAGTCATCGCTCAAATAGCGGCTTTCTTCAAGAAATGCATCAAAACCGAAAACTACTTTTTTATCGAGGAAATACGGTTCAACAAAACTTATAAGAAAATTGGTGCGCTTATCGCCGCCTTCAAATCTAAAGCGCAATTTTTGTCCGGCACCTTGAAAATTTTCAAAATTGAATATATCAAAATTAGACTGCCCCACTTCGGCAAACCCGATAAATGAATCTATTGAACTGAACCCTGCGCCAAAACTAAGCGAACCCGTTTTCTTTTCTTTAACATCAAACACCAATGTTTTTTTATCTTGTTCTTCCGATGCCTCGATGAGCGCTTTGACCTCCTCAAAAAAACCGGTATTCTGAAGCCGTGTTTGCGATGTTCGAATCTTTGAGCCGTTAAATACTTCTCCGGGTATAACCAATAATTCTCTTCTGATTACCTTGTCTTTGGTTTTAAAGTTGCCTTGAATGCTGACTTTATCAACATAAAAAATACCGCTTTCTTCAATTTTGTAATGTATATTCATTGCATTTGTTTGCGGATCGAAGGCAACCTTTGCAATAATTTGCGCCTCAATATACCCACGGTCATAATAAAAATCTCTCATGCTTTGAATATCTTTTTCTCTTTTTTCCGGCGAATACAAACTGCCGGGCGTTGAAGTAACAAGTTCTTGTAATGAGCGTGTAGGAAATACTGCATTTCCCGATATTTCATATGTTCCCACATTGTATGTAGGCCCTTCTTCTATGACGATTATAAGTTCTATTCTATTCTTTTTAGGATGAGGAATTCTTTTGACTTCAACGATGCGTGCATCCAAATACCCTTTAAAATTATAATACCCTTCCAGCCGTTCAAGGTCATCTCCAAAGACTTCTTCATCGAGAATGCCCGTTTTAAAAAGTTTATAGAAGGGCCACAACCCTGTTTTTTTTGTTTTCATTAGTTTCAAGAGCGTTTTTTGCGGGAAAGCAGTTACCCCTTCGAAGGAAATTTTATTTACCCTTAGCTGGCTTCCTTCGTCGATAGTAAACGTTAATGTCGCTTCGTTTTTTTGCGCATCGATGGATAAAGAATAATCGATTTCTACAAGCGGAAACCCTTTTTTAATGTAAAGTTCCCGAATTGCTTGAGTATCAAGGTTGATGCGCCCTTCATCGGAGCGAGAACCAACTTTGGATTTCACTTCTTTTACAAGCTGATGCGTTTTAATTTTTGCATTGCCTAAAAATTCTATTTTCGTAAGAATCGGTTTTTCTTCCACGGTAATAAAAATATCGATACCGGCAACCGATTTGGCGGTTTCGAAATTGATCATCGCAAAATGACCGGTGGCATATAAACGTTTGATGTCTTCTTTCATAACCGTTGCATAGAAATATGCTCCTTTTCGGCTATTGATTTTCGCGAGTACAAATTCAGTAGTAAGTGTTTTAAGCCCTTTGATGGTAACACTGGAAATGAGTTCTCCTTCTTCTTCAGAAGAAAGCGGAAAGGATATAAATACTAACGATAACATTGTAACAGCAACAATGAATTTAGTGCGGAGGAAATTTGCCGTGACTGAATACACAGTGGATAGATTAAAAGTAGAGTGATTCATTACATTTCTTCCCGTTGTGTAAAATTTTCAAACCGAGCATATTCGCTAAAAAAGCGTAATGTAAATTCGCCTACCGGCCCGTTACGTTGTTTTGCAATGAACACATCGGTTTCGCCGGGACGATTATCTTTATCATAATACTCAGGCCTTACCATCAATAAAACGACATCGGCATCCTGTTCAATTGACCCAGACTCTCTTAAATCGGATAACATTGGCCGGTGGTCGGTTCTTGTTTCAACTGACCTGTTCAACTGCGACAATACAATAACCGGAATATTCAATTCGCGCGCAAGAGATTTTAAAGCGCGAGAAAAATCTGATATTTCCTGTTGCCTGCTGTCATACCGCTTTCCCCCTCCGCCCAACATCTGCAAATAATCTATAACAATTAACCCAATATCCTGAGTCGATTTGAGCCGCCGCGCTTTTGCCCGGATTTCCATTGCTGATATCGCGGGCGTGTCATCAATAAATACCTTAGCTTCAGACAATTTACTTGCGGCATCAAGAAGCGAAGGCCATTCGTTTTTAGCAAGGAATCCGCGGCGCACTTTACTAAAATCAATTCGCGACAATGAACATAACATTCGCTGTATCAGCTGTTCCTTAGCCATTTCAAGGCTGAAGACAGCAACAGCTTTCTTATCGTGCAATGCGACATGTTCAGCAATATTGAGCGCAAATGCAGTTTTTCCCATCGAAGGACGAGCCGCTATGATAATCAAATCTGAGTTCTGAAGGCCGGAAGTATATTCGTCGAGCTTATAATATCCTGTAGGAGTTCCTGTTACATGCCTCTGGGTATTAACTGCATCTTCAATTATCTGAATGGTATCTTTTATCAATTCTTTTGAGCCGGTAAAATCCGAGTGCACTTTCCGCTGAGAAACATCATATATCGACTGTTCCGCCTTGTCCAGAATTTGTTCCGCATCAGCGGCTGAATCATAGCATTCGGCAATAACCGAGGTGGTAACAGAAATCAAAGAACGAAGGATATATTTCTCATATATAATCTTTATATAATGTTCTATATGCGCCGCAGAAGGCACCATCGTAACCAGCGACGCAATGTATGCGGCACCACCGATTTTTTCAAGCTGATTTTTGCGCTGCAAAACCTCATTTATAGTCATTGCATCTATCGGAACCGCATTATCGAATAGGTCGAGTATGGCGCCGTAAATTATCCTATGGGATTCAAGGTAGAAAGTATCCGGAGTAATTTTTTCCATTGCCGTAACCACCGCATCTTCACTCAACAGCATGGCGCCTAATACCGCCATTTCGGCATCAATATTTTGCGGCGGAAGTTTTTCCACTGTCTGATCAGTGTAACCCATAGTGGAATAACCTTTATTACTCTTTAACCACCCAGACTTTAACAACTCCTGTTACCTGATGATGCAGTTTTATATCCACTGGAAACACGCCTAAAGAACGAATAGGCTCATCAAGATGAATCTTTCGTTTATCAACAGGCACGCCCTCTCGTTCCAAAATTTTAGCAATATCGAGAGACGTCACCGAACCGAACAATTTATCGTCTTCGCCGACACGAACAGCTATGGTGCAGGAAACATTTGCCAATTTTTCTGCCAATTGTTGTGCCTGCTCAAGTTCTTTTCGTTCCAGAGAAAGCTGTTTTCGCTTAATTTCATCAATTTTCTTTACATTAGATTTTGTAGCAATAACTGCAAAATCTTTGGGGACCAAATAGTTTCTGGCATAACCATCGGCAACTTTAACGAGATCGCCTTCGACTCCCAGCCCCTTTATTTTCTGAAGCAATATTACTTCCATATTAACATCTCCCTCAATTATTCAACTTCGTACGGCAACAATCCCATGTAGCGCGCACGTTTAATAGCCAAAGTTAACTGTCGCTGATAACGCGCGGAATTACCGGTTATGCGCCGAGGTATGATTTTCCCTTTTTCTGTCAAATGGCGCCGCAAAACCTCAACATCTTTGTAATCGATAAATTCCACTTTATTCGCTGTGAATTTGCACCGTTTTTTTCGTAAAAACCGGCGTTTTTTCATCAATGATCGAATAGAATTGCCTTTCTTCATCGGCATATCTCCCTTTACTTAAGTCACTCAGCTTTATTCAGCAACAGGACGTTTCTTTTTTATTGTTTTATTTTCAGAATCATTATTTTCAATTTCATGTTCATCGGCTTCAACTAAAACGGAGTTTTCTTCGTCACCATCAAATCCTTCCACCGAACCATTTTCAATATCTTCATCATCTGCTAACTTATATGCGGCATCTTTTTGGTCGTTTTCGCCGGTTTCAACACGGCGGGCAAAATTTTTAAGGAGTTCCTCAGGATAGGGTACTTTATGTGGCACCACTATCATTTCACGAAGAACATTGGAGTTAATCTTGATGCGTTCTTTGAATTTAGTAATCCTCTGCGGGTCTATGTCGAAATAAATCACATAGTAGATTCCGTCTCTTTTCTTCTTTATAGGATAAGCAAATGTTCGCTTCCCCAAGGGGTAGATTGAAACGATTTCTCCTTCTTGCCGAGCAATTTCTGATTTAATTTCTTCCAAAACGTTCGAACCGTTATTTTCAACATCTACTGCCGAATCGACGATGAACATTCCCTCATAGGTTCGTTTGTCCACATGTTCCTCCTTTGGTAATCACCAACTCTGTATATTTATTTTTTACGTAACTGCACCATTATATTTATTCATCGCGCTTTGTATGCCATGAGCACAATACCATTCAACACTCTCTGCCGATACCTGCAGAATATTTTTCAAAACAGGTTCTTCAGAATAAGAGAAATTTCCAAGCACATAATCGTGAAGACCCAAAACCGGCTTTTCCGATCCAATGCCAATTCTTAACCGATGAAAAAGAGCCGTACCGCAACAATTGATAATCGACCTCATGCCGTTTTGCCCACCATGCGAACCCGACTCTCTATATCGTATAGAACCAAACGGCAAATGTACATCATCTACAATAACCAGCACATTTTCCAATGCATTGGTTTCCTTATTGCGTTCAATCGGCAACCGGTTCACTATTACACCGCTTTTATTCATAAAAAGCGATGGTTTGACAAGCGTAACATTTTTTTCAGATATCATGCCTGTACAAACTCTCGCCGACAAACGCGCATCTCTTTCAAATTGCCAACCATACGACTTCTGCAATAAATCAAGGACCATAAAACCGGCATTATGCCGAGTAAAAAGATATTCGGGGCCGGGATTGCCAAGCCCAACTATATAAAGCATATCATCCATGCTGTGCAATCGTGAAAAAGATTACTCTTCGTCTTCAGCTTTCGGCCGTTTTCTAATCAACTCTGGTTCAGGAGCCGATCCGGAAACCTCTTCGCCCAATTCACCGGTTTCTTCGGTTTCTTCGGTTTCAACCTTCGGCGCTATCAGTGAAATAACCGACTGTTCAGGATCATCAAGAAAGCGTACTCCTTTAGGAGGCGTTATTTCGCCGACATGAATCGAATCGCCTATTTCCAGTTCGGTTATATCAATTTCGATCACCGTAGGAATATCTTGCGGATAACACTCAATTCGCAATTCGCGCAAACTATGTTCAATGATCCCGCCTGACAACAAGCCTTTTGCTTCTCCGACTTCTTCAACCGCCACGGACGTAGTGATTTTCTCATCCAATGAAACTTTATGAAAATCAATGTGATGTATAAAATTCTTATACGGGTGGTATTGGATATCTTTAATCATTACGTTTTCATTTTTGTTTTTTATCTTTAATTTCATGAGCGCATGTTCACTGCTGAGGGAATGCAGAAAATGAACTAATTCCTGCTTATTTATTTGGACCGCAACAGACTCGCTTTTTTTGCCATATACTATAGCGGGCACCCATCCTGATTTGCGCAAACGGTTCATTGCTGTTGTCCCGAACTCTTCGCGTATTGTTGTCTTTAACACATTCTCTGTCATTGTGAAAACCTCCCTGAAGATTCCTTACCGGCCACAAACATAATCAATGAAACAAAGAGCTCACTGATTCGTTGTGATAGATGCGGCGGATTGCTTCGCCAAGCAACTGCGCAACAGTAAGAACCCGTATTTTAACTTTATAATTATTAACATCTTCAATCATAGGAATGCTATCGGAAACAATAAGTTCCGTTAATTGTGATTTCTCTATCCGCTCCAATGCCGGATGAGCAAGAACGGGATGCGTTATTGCCGCATACACCGATAATGCTCCTTTATCTTTCAAAAAACGGCTCGCTTCAGTTAATGAACCGGCGGTTGAGACAATATCGTCTACGATAACGACATTTCTTCCTTCAACATCACCCATGACATTCATTACTTGAATATCTTTTCCCGACATGCGCCGCTTATCAATGGCGGCAAGCGATGCATCGAGGCGTTTTGCCACGGCGCGTGCGCTTTTTATGCCTCCCGTATCAGGGGAAACAATAGTTAAATCCTTGAGATTCAAACTTTTAATATATTCTATAAATACCGGAGCGGCATACAAATGATCTACGGGTATATCGAAGAACCCTTGAATCTGGTCTGCATGAAGGTCCATAGTCAGGACTCTGTCGGCACCTGCGGCAGTAATCAGGTTTGCAACGAGCTTTGCGGTAATCGACACACGCGGCTGGTCTTTTCTATCTTGACGCGCATATCCATAATATGGGACGACCGCGGTTATCCGTTCTGCTGATGCGCGCCGAAGCGCATCAATCATTATAAGCAGTTCCATGATAGAGTCATTCGGCGGCCTGCAAGTCGGCTGTAAAACAAACACGTCGCACCCGCGAACATTTTCTCTAATTTTAACAAATATCTCTCCCTCGGGAAACCTCGATACTTCTGCATTGCCAAGAGGCACACCCAGATATGCGGCAATCCGTTCAGCAAGTTTTTTGTTTGAATTACCAGTAAATAATTTAACAGGTCCGCGCATTCCCGCCCCGTGTTTTATATGAATACTCATCTAGTCTGTATCCTGAATTATGTAAAAACAAAAATCCTATGCTTCTAAATACAAAGCGTACGCTGATGCTCGGTATTTAAACATTTATAACATTGAATTTTCACTAAAACGCATAAAGTGGAGATATTCTATGGAAAAACGGTAAAACAAGTCAAGTTTTTTTTCATATCCATAATAATCTCTATACCCAACATATTGTTATGAACGCTCTCATTTTGTTTGTAAAGTTGTTTGACTCCGTTTTTTGAAACGGTGAGGCTATTTTACTCACAATTTCAAGATTTTGAAACGCAAATTTTTTACATGAGCATTATAGCTATTGCAAAATAACCTGCAAAAGCATACTATAGGGGGAATTTAATTTTATAGTATTCGAGGTGATAAATGACATTTTGGGAAGGGCAAAAAGTACTTGTTACCGGCGGTTCCGGTTTTCTTGGCATCCACGTTGTGAATGCTCTTAAAGGGAAAAACTGTGCTGAAATTATCGTGCCGAGAAGCAAAGAATATGACCTTGTAGATAATAGCCGTGTTTCAGCAATGTTTGCGGCATTCAAACCAGATATTGTGATTCATTTGGCGGCAGTAGTCGGCGGTATCGGAGCCAATAGAAAAAATCCCGGCAAATTTTTCTATGATAACCTCATGATGGGCGTCCAAACCTTTGAGCAAGCACGCTTGCACGGCGTGAAAAAGTTTATCGGCATCGGCACCATTTGTTCCTATCCAAAATTTACTCCGGTACCGTTCAAGGAAGACGATTTATGGAACGGATACCCTGAAGAAACAAATGCGCCGTACGGATTAGCAAAAAAAATGTTGCTTGTCCAATCCGAAGCATACCGCCAGCAATATGATTTTCCTTCGATTTTCCTTATGCCGGTTAATTTATACGGTCCCGGAGACAATTTCGACCCCGATTCTTCGCATGTCATCCCTGCGTTGATCCGGCGTTGTACCGAAGCAGTGCTACAAGGCAAAAAGGAACTTTCCGTATGGGGAACGGGAAACGCAACGAGAGAATTTTTATATGTGGAGGATTGCGCCGAAGCCATTATACTTGCTTCCGAACATTACGACAGTTCCGCGCCGGTTAATATTGGTTCAGGGATGGAAATATCCATCAAAAATTTGGTTCGGCTCATTGCACAGTTAACCGGTTTTCAAGGGGACATAGTGTTCGATCCAACAAAACCCGACGGGCAACCGCGCAGGCGCCTCGACACAACCCGTGCAAAAAAACAATTCGGGTTTGTCGCATCCACACAATTCGAAGAAGGATTGAAAAAAACCATCGAATGGTATAAAGCCGCCTATTGCTAATCGACAGCGAATGTTAATACTTTTTGCATTTTATCTTTCCCTGAGCTACTATATTCTTTATATGCAGGCTAGCACTACAACACGTTTGAGATGAGTTCAGCACAATGCACACTACCGATTCAAAAACACATAAACAAACACTTATTGAGCTCTATGAAAAAAATGCTCGGCGACGGGAATACTGGCTAAAAAAAAGTTGGTATTATCATAGCGAACTTCATCGGTTTTACCAGTTCAGCATACCGGTTAATTCTACTGTTCTCGAAATCGGATGCGGCACCGGGCAACTGCTCGCATCGCTCCGGCCGGCTAAGGGAGTTGGAATCGACATCAGCCGGCAGATGATCGAAAACGCACGCCGTAAATACCCTCATTTGACGTTTCATACTATGGACGCTGAGGAACTTTCCCTGAAAGAAAAATTTGACTATATTATTTTATCAGATTTTATCGGGAACGTATTTGATGTGCAAAATACTTTCTCTCTACTGCACACTGTCTGCTATCCTCACACACGAATCATTCTGAACTACTATAATTTTCTCTGGGAACCGGTTTTGAAAATCGGCGAATTTTGCGGCTCGAAAATGCCCGAGATGTATCAAAATTGGCTACCGCTTGCCGATTTGAAAAATTTTTTATATCTCGCTGATTTTGAAGTAATCAAAGAAGGCTACTGCCTGCTTATTCCACGGTATATACCGTTGATATCTACGTCCGTAAACCGGCTTCTCGCACGCTTTCCGTTTATCCGGCGGCTCTGTTTAGTCGGAACCCTGATTGCACGCCCAGCCGGCAAACCTGCCCATCCGCCGGCAGGCGCAACGGGGTACACATGTTCGGTGATTATCCCATGCAGAAACGAAGCAGGCAACATTGAAGGAGCAGTAACTCGCACACCGAAACTCGGCACACATACCGAACTGATTTTTGTAGACGGAAACTCCACCGATGCTACCGTCAGCGAAATAAACCGGATGATCAAAGCATATCCAGAAAAAGATATTTCCCTTATCCATCAAGGTGACGGCACCGGCAAAGGGGATGCGGTACGCAAAGGATTCGACGCCGCTAAAGGCGATGTTCTCATGATACTTGACGCAGACCTTACCGTCCCCCCCGAAGACCTGCCTAAATTTATGCAGGCTCTTACCGATGGGAAAGGAGAATTCATTAACGGCACCCGGCTCGTGTATCCAATGGAAAAAGGCGCCATGCGCCTGCTTAATCTTATTGCGAATAAGTTGTTCAGCGTCGGATTTACATGGTTGCTCGGACAGCGGTTTCGCGATACATTATGCGGCACAAAAGTTTTATTCAAAAAAGATTACCGGCGCATTGTTGAAGGACGAACCTTTTTCGGTGACTTTGATCCATTCGGCGACTTCGACCTGATTCTCGGCGCATCAAAATTAAACTTGAAAATCGTTGAAATTCCTATCTCCTACAAAGAGCGGCGTTACGGCACAACAAACATTAGCCGGTTCCGTCATGGATGGTTATTGATTAAAATGTGGTGTGTCGCTTTTTTTAAGATTAAATTGAATTCATAGGCCCACTGACAAGGTTTCTGCTCTCGAACAAAGAATAGAAAATACGGGCAAGTATAACCTAAGAGGCAACAGGCAAAAATATCATTGTTTTTTTTCGTAAATACGATATTCACCTTGCATGTTGACGATCTGATAAGCGCTAAAAAAGTTCTGAGCTGAAGACGGATAAATACCTCGCGTAAATATATAGCGTGCCCCATCATACATCGATAAATCAATCTCGGGATGTATGCCGACCCACTCTTCATACGGCGGCAATGATACCGCCTTGCGCAGGCGGATAGTGGCAAACCGGAAATCAGTTATCGACATTCTTGCATTTCCTTTATTCCAAACAACATAATAACTGGGAAAATGAATATATGCAGGCAATGACTTGTAAGCAATTTCATAAATCGCCGCCGTAAACGGTTCTCCAATAGATAATGCGGAAAAAAAGTCCGGCGTAAACTTTTCATTATTATTATTAAATGTACTGAAAGAATGATTATAAAGGTGTGCGTGAATGACAACAAGTGTCAGAAAAAGAACTTTTTTGATCCATTCATAGCGTATCCAAAACCATGCACACCCTACCGCAACAGAAGAGAGCGCAACTATCCAAATTCTAAATTGAAAACTTAATAGTTTGCCGCATACACAGATAATAAAGATACTTACCAACAACCGCCCAACAGAGAATGAATGCATAGAATCTGTCTTTTTCAAACGTTCATAAAGGACGCTCAATATTATGATAAACGCTAAAAAAAAGATAACGGAAAACCGCTCGTACACATAATATTGATCGGGTATCCCATGAGGTAGAATAAAAAAACACACCATCGAAATACCTAATAAAAGAGCAAACGCTTTACCTTCTTGCGGCAACATATGCCGGATACCTTGAATACCATAAAACAAGAAAAAGTGAAGCCCGAAAGCAATAATCGGCAGAGTAAAGATGAGCGCAAGATCAAGATGCTGAAAGTCAAACAGAAACGCATTATCAATAATACACAGATTCCATCGTTTATGCAGAACACGCAAAAATTCATTCAGCCAGTACCAAATCAAATACGATAATGTTCCGCCATATTTTTTTTCACCGCCGTTGGAATGCCACCAAAAGAGTATCAGGAAAAGTGACGGAACAGCGATCCACAACTTCCGAAATCCTGCAACAACTGCACGCCTATATGAAAAGATTATGACTGCAAACAGCATTCCTGCCGCAAATACCGCTATCTGAACATGGACAAAAAACAAAAGAACCATCATCCCCATTGAAATAACGGCATACGATATGTTCGATTTATTCACATACCGCACAATCGATACATATGTAATTATAAAAAGAGGTACTGCCATCATATAGCCCATAAATCCCCACATAACATTAAAATTGTAGAGCATTAAAAACGATAACAGCGCAAACCACTTATTCCCTTTGCAATAACGGATTGCAATGAGCGTAGAGAGCGGAAACACAATAGCATATATACAAAGATAAACCTTATTCGCAACCTCAACCGAGGCAAACACAGGAAGAGAACAAAACATCAGATGAAAAACATTTGGTTTCAAAAAAGTATTCAGCTCATAGAATGATTTGAACAGCGTTTGCGAATCGGAATAATAGCGGTAAATGGTTGCCGCGGCCAGATGATCGGGTAAATCAACAAAAGGAAACAGCCGCTGTCTTGTTATCCCCCATATATACAACAGTGCAAGCGATACAAATACTGCATAAAACAAATATGTTTCACTGGTTATTTTCTTTATGTTCTGCATATGATATCAACGGTGAAAATTATCCGGCGGGCGGCGGTATATCAAAACCACACGTTTGCGCCATATCTCGAATGTATCTATTTCTACTCGATCGCTCAGCAAATAATTATTTTTTACCGCATCTTTTACCGGTTTGGGAATGAGCGATTCGGAAAACAAAAGAATCAAAGCACATTTTCTGTCTTCGATCATTTTAATAAATGGATTGGGGTCCCACTTTTCTGCATAGTATAATTCCTGAATCAATGCCGGTTCCATATAACAGCCGCTTTTATCATATTTTAGCGTTAATGACGGCAATCGGTCGACAAACACCATTCCTTCCTCATTGCGAATCAGCGCTTCAAGCTGTTCCATGTTTTTTTTAGACCGTCCTGTAGGTATATAATCCATTAAAGTTTCCTGAAAAAAAAATCCATACCCTTCATTTACCCAATTGGTACATAAAACTGCCAATAGTGAATACAAAACAAAATATTTATAGAGAGGCTTCGTAGATGTATTCTCTGAATACCATCGGTACAATAGCGCCAAACCCTCAGCAAAAAATAAAGCCAAAGCCGACCAGAGCGTGAAAAAATAATTCGGCCCGGACCCGTTTGCTCCAATGAGCAATGCGTTAACCAACCCTCCGCATGCATAAAAAAACCAGATATCAACATTACGCCGATAAAATTTCCACGCCGCAACGCCAATCCCGATTATCCATGCCCATGGATAGCTGAAAAAAAAGGCGCCGAAAAATGCCGGATACCGTTCGATAAAAAACAGCCGATGAGTGTTTTCGCTCATTATATTCCTATAAAACCATCCATCGGACAAAGAATTACACACGGCGAAACACAGCCACCCCGCAACCAACCCCGTAATGCAGAAGGCAATAAGGTTACGCCACTGTTTACTCAATAAATAATACATTCCCAAACCTGCGATACAGAAAACAGCAGTTTGTTTGGTAAACACTGCACAAACTGCCAGTATTCCTGCAACAACCGAAGAATATTTAAATTTAGGAAATTCCCAGACTACATACACCATACCAAGGAGAAAAAAACTGCATAACGAATCCATACGGGCAAGACTGTACCAGTTTGCGATAAACGCAGGCATTGCAAAGCATCCCGCCGCAACGATCCCCCACACTCTTGAGCAATTGTGCCGTGAAGCAATCCGGTAAATCATTGCCATCATCAAAAGTATCGCAACAAACGATACAATCCTTCCGCACCACATCTGCGGCCCGGCATATTTTACCAACGCGGCAACTATGAGAGGATACATAGGCGGATAACAATTGCCAAGCATAGGAAACGTATTGTTAGACTTGTACAGCGGCTTGTTTTCTAATAAACGTTGGGCATACAGTATTTTCGACCCTTCCCCGGGTTCCCAATCATAAGGATACTGAATAAGCGCTACGGAATAGAGAATGTAGATTATAATCCATATTCCCCATACCACTCCTAAAAGGCAAAGCGGAACTGAGCGCATGTTGTAATGAGTAAAGACATGCCTTGCGTTACGATTTTTCTCCGACAAAATAATCTTCCTTATGCTTAAAGAGAATGTTAAATGTCGTCAAACTTCCGTAAATGCGCGTTATATATTGCTGGAGATGAATTTTTTCTTCGTCAGACAATACAGCATGGCTATTGATGTTCTGTTCAAGCACTCGCAACCGGTCGCGCATCATAATGATTTTGTGAAAAAACGTTTCGATAGGAATTTCTTTCGGCTGTATTCCTTCATCCGATGGTTGGAGTAACAGTTTACCGCCAATCCATTTATTTCCCAGCTCAACAGATTCTGATACGTCCATCCACCGCCGTAATATTCGCTCGAGTGACTTTTCAACTTCGGACACATGAATCATTTCTTCGTCGGGCGTAACTGACTCAATTATTTCAAGCCCGCTGTATTTCCGGGCTATTTCAAGGCGCCCGTGATCGACAAAATTCACAATAAACGTGCTTTTCGTTACACCAGTGACTACTCCGTCGCCGAACCGGTCATGCCTGATGCGTGTTCCTACGCCATGTTTTTCATCATCGTTCATCAGAAACTCCTCATTATAGAAATTGTGATTGCCTGTTGCAAAAAAAAACAATTTGTAATAGACTGTCTAAAACGTATTGATTTTCACGGACCGATAGTGCTCACTGCAAAACGCTAATCGCTGGATTCATTCATGTACAAATCTTTATTATTTATTACCAGCGGCATCATCTCGATGCTCTTTATTTCGGCATGTTCTCCCTTAAAACCGTTGATGGTCAGCTCTGCTCTGCCGCTCATAGCAGACCAGCGCCTTGCGGTGATGCGGGAATCCGATTTTTTCATTGCGCAGTCATCAATGCCCTCGAACATAAAAATTATTGAGGGGCTTCTCCTATCCGACCCTTCAAATTCTAACCTAAAACTATGGGCATGTGAAGCGTTAAGTGGATATGCAGTCGGATTTGTGGAAGATAACGACAGCATGCGCGCATCAACGCTCTATCTGCGGGCGCGCGAACATGCGATTCAAGCGGCGGTGCTCAAAACGCATTTCAAACGCGAATATCTCACCGATTATCCCCGTCTAAGCGAATGGGTGAAAAAATCGTCCCGAGCATCGGTACCTTATTTGTATTGGCTTGGGCATAGCTGGGGAAGCTGGATAGCCCTTAACCTTCATAATCCGGAAGCATTAGCAGATATGGTAAAAGTCCAAACCATTATGGAACAAGTCATTACACTTGACGAAACATACTATTTCGGAAGCGCTCATCTCATTCTCGGTTCCATAGCCAGCAGTATACCGCCGTTTCTCGGCGGCAAACCGCAGGAGGGGCTTTCGCATTTTGAACGGTGCACGGCATTAAACAACAAAAACTTTTTGCTCGCTCAATTTTATCAGGCAAAAACGTATTGTGTCATGATGCAAAACGGCGGATTATTCGATTCGCTTATGCAAGAGATCGAGCAATACGACTTGTCACTCAACCCCGATGCACAACTGATGAACAGCATCGCAAAACACCGAGCGGCGCATCTGAAACGCCAACGAGAGGAGTTGTTTTTTGATGAAGAAATGCCTAATAACTAATTTAGTTTTCGCATTAGTAATCGGAATACTGCCGGCCAGTTACGCAAAGGATGCCTATATCCTTAAATTTGCCACACTTGCGCCGGAAGGGACATCTTGGATGAACACCATGCGGGAACTGGGCGCTGAAGTGGAAAAAGAATCGCAAGGGCGCATTAAATTCCGGTTTTATCCCGGCGGCGTTATGGGCGACGAACTTGATGTTTTGCGCAAAATGCGCATCAATCAGATTAACGGAGCCGGTTTTTCCGGTCAAGGGCTTGGCGAAATTGTTCCTGAAGTGCGTGTGATGGATATACCATACCTTTTTGAAGACTACCGGCAAGTCGATTATGTGCATAATGAACTTTTTGATTATTTTGCCCAGAAATTCAGCGAAAAAGGGTATGAGCTGATGGGATGGTCTGAAGTCGGTTTTGTCTATATTTTTTCAAAAACCCCTATAGAAAAACTTGATGACATTAAGAATGTCAAACTGTGGTCATGGCAAGGCGACCCCATCGCTAAAGAGGCGTTTACAAGCATGGGGCTTACCACTATTCCACTTCCTGTAACCGATGTTTTGACATCGTTGCAGGTCGGGATGATTGACTCGGTATACAGTCCTCCGATCGGAGCAATTGCTCTTCAATGGTTTACGCGAGTCAACTACATGGTTTCACTCCCTATAACACATGCATCAGGAGCGGTTCTTATATCGAAAAAATTTTATGACGGCTTGCCTCCTGATTTACAAGAACTGCTCAAACAAAAATTCAATAAACATCTTGTTTCCCTTGTAAAACAATCGAGAGAAGACAACAAACTCTCAGTTGAAACGCTCAAGAAAAACGGCATCACTATTACGGAAATTACTGACCCCAATCGGATAAAAGAGTTTTCCGATGCTTGCAAAAACAGTTGGCATAGCCTTATTAACAAACAATTTTCCAAGGAGCTTCTTGACAAAATTCTTTCCCTGATAGAGAAGGCAAATGAAGAACACCAATAAACCTACTATCGCATACACAATTTATGAAGCGCTTTCAGTGGTAAATCAAGGGATAGCCTTTGTGGAAAGGTTCCTTTTAATTATTATTCTTGTGATAATGATTGGCGTCTCGGTAGCACAAATTATTTTGCGGAATTTTTTTCATACGGGATTATTTTCCGGCGAATTGATTGCACGGCATCTCGTATTGTGGGTATGTTTTCTCGGCGCATCTTTGACAACTTATAACCGGCACCACATCAAAATTGATATCGTTAATAGAATGGTTTCCAAAAAAATTGAACCATGGATATCGAGCATAGCAGACTTTTTCGCGGCTATTGTATGCATTTTGCTTGGAAATGCAGGATACACTTTTCTTATGGATGAATTTCACTATGGCGGAACACTCATGCCATACGTTGCACGCTGGCAGTTTACCTTGGTTATTCCTATTTGGTTCTACATCATTGCAGGCCGGTTTTTCCTGCGCCTCTATGAAGATATATTAAAAAAGGACTGATTGAGTGATTACACTTCTTCTCATTCTCACTGCTCTTTTCGGCGTACCGTTATTCTGCGTAATCGGCGCGATAGGTTTATATTCATTTTCTGCGGCTGAAATTGACACGTCCGCTTTGATTATAGAAATGGTGCGCCTTGCCAGTGCTCCTACTCTGCTTGCCATTCCGCTCTTTACATTTACAGGGTATATTCTTGCTGAAAGCAATGCTCCTCAGCGACTTGTCGCTTTTACCAAAGCACTGTTCGGCGGTATTCCGGGCGGCATTTCCGTTGTCGCGCTTATCAGCTGTGCTTTTTTTTCAGCGTTCACCGGTGCATCGGGAGTAACAATTATCGCATTAGGCGGGTTGTTGTACCCGATGTTGGAATCGGAACATTACCCTGAAAAATTTAAACTTGGAATCCTTACGTGCTCCGGCAGTCTTGGAGTGATCATTCCGCCGAGTTTGCCGATTATTGTCTACGGCGTTGTTGCGGAAACACCTATCGACCGTTTGTTTCTCGCTTGTATAATACCTGCTATTCTTCTGATGGGATTCATCTCGTTTTACAGCATAAAAAAAGGGTTTGCTGTCCATACTGTGAGAATTAAATTTTCTCTCAAAGAGTTGATCTCCACCGCCAAAGCCGCCGCATTCGAAATTCCATTGCCGATCATTATCCTCGGCGGCATATACAGTGGTCTTTTCACCGCAACCGAAGCCGCGGCAATAAGCGCGCTTTATGTGCTGGTTGTTGAAGTTTTTATCTACCGTGACCTCCATTTTTTCAGAGATATCCCGCGTGCCATGTATAAAAGCATGGTATTGATCGGCGGCATACTGATTATTCTTGGAACTGCTCTCGGCGTAACAAATTTCATGATCGACGAACAGATTCCCATGCGCCTGCTGGAGATGATCCAGCAGTATATAACAAGCAAATGGATATTCTTGATATTACTCAATATTTTTCTGCTTATTGTCGGCGGTTTGATGGATATATTCTCTGCAATTATCGTTGTGGTGCCGCTAATCAAGCCGATTGCGTTCCACTACGGCATTGACCCTGTTCATCTGGGAATTATTTTTCTCTGCAATTTGCAGATTGGATACTGCACACCGCCGATCGGCATGAATCTGTTTATTGCTAGTACCCGTTTTGACCGGTCGATTATTGACTTGTACAAAGCATCGGCTCCCTTTTTACTGATTCTTTTGATCGGATTGGCATTTCTAACCTATATTCCTTGGTTAAGCATTGGATTAGAATCGCTTTTATCAACTGCTCCATAAGAACCGTACACATGAAAAAAGTTTTTTCTAAAAATTCCATCGTATACGTGCTTTTTTTGCTGAGTATTATTTTGGGATACGCACATATAATCAATGGAGAATTCGTTTATGACGACAAGAACTTTATCGTCACTAATTATCCCATAAAAACATGGTTATTTTCTCGTCCATGGGATTTTTTTCTTAAACCGGAAGTCGCTGTATGGACAGGAATCTACCGCCCTATAAGAACGCTGTCTTTTGCGATTGATTACCAATTATACGGATTAAATCCTATTGGCTATCATCTTCATAATTTATTCCTGCACTTCATCAATGCAATACTGCTTTTCTCACTGCTAATACGATTGTTCAAAACACACCGTATTCCTTTTTTTGCTACCTTGTTATTTATAATTCACCCTTTGCAAACTGAAACGGTTACATGGGTTTCAAGCCGTGCAGATTTATTTTTTACTACGGGAGTACTCGGCTGTTTACTGTTATACATGCAATTTGCACAATCCGATACATTGCGTTTGAAAACCATTTTTATGTGGAACGCTTTTTATTTTCTGGCTCTCTTATCGAAAGAGACCGCAATAGCGCTCATTCCAACTCTTTTGCTCTACGACATTTTTTTCTCATGGAAGAAATATCACGTACCGATGCGGACAATCTGCAAAAAGCGCTGGGTATTTTATTTCGTCTCCAGTATAGTTACTCTCAGCTATATGTTTGTTCGATTCAGCCTTTTTGAAAAAGTAAGCCAAAAACCATATTGGGGCGGCACTGCCTCTGCAAATTTCCTGACGATGCTCGACGCAACCGTCTATTACTTTAAGCTCATTGTGTTTCCTATTAACTTGTGTATTGATTACAGTACATTCCCGATCACTCGGCAACTGTTCGGCAATCCATATATGATTCTCAATTTTCTGTTTTATGCCGCGCTTCTTTTGCTACTGTTTTTCCGTATTCAAAAGAAAGATTATACCACTTTGTTTTTTACCGGCTTTTTTATTCTCTTTCTTCTGCCCACATGGAATATTATTCCAATATCAGCCATATTAGCAGAACGTTTTTTGTATGTTCCGCTTATTGGGCTTTTTGCAGTAATCAGCTCCGGCATTGTTATACTAATGAGTTCAAAATCATTGTTTCAGCGTCCAATACTATCTTTGGTTTGCATGTTAAGCGCATTTCTTATTGCATTTACCGCCATACGAAACGGCGACTGGAAAACTGATTTTACGTTGTGGAACTCGTGTGCTGTTCTTTACCCGGGTAACTTCAAGGCACATGTTAATCTGGGTTCGGATTATCATGAAAAGGGAGAATCTCTAAAAGCAATTACAGAAAATTATAAGCTTATCACAATCAAACCGCAATACCCGACCGCATATTATAATCTCGGTAATATCTACTGGTCGTTAGGATTATTTGAACAGAGCGAGAAAGCCTTTTTTGACGCAATCAAACTTAAACCCGATTATGTCGAAGCATATAACAACCTCGGAACACTGTATATCGATAAACAATGGAACGACAAAGCCCGTGCCGCATTCCTTAAAGGATTGGAATACGATTCAAGCCACGGCAACCTTCATTTTAATTTAGGTTCGCTTTATTTTTCAGGTTATAAAGATTATACTCGCGCATATTATCATTTGCATGAAGCACTTAAAAGCCCCGAGTTTATGCGGTCAAGAAGACTGCACCAAATGCTTGCAAACATAAAAGAACAGAAGAATATCGAAGACCGAATGAAAAACCAGTCCGCACCGTAGGTTAAACACAGCTTGTTAAAGTCCTGTGTTATAAATCATTTATGCCTGTAAATCAATATGCTGGTTTTCTTTAGAAAAGCGTTTCTGCTGTCGCTGTTGTTTCTGATGGTTGCCATGCTTATCTTTGTTGAACTGAACCCTGTCCGGCGCGCCTCGCCTTTTTGCGGCATCGCCTGAACGTGATGTCGTAATCACAGGCGAAATTAAGTCTTTGCCTATTTCCGACATATCCATGCCTCCATGAAATAAATTCCTCATACTATTCACTTCGGCACTCTAAAGGGTACTCTTAACTTTTAACCAAGAACTGTTGTTGAATAACCTCGAGCAATTCTTTGGTTGAACGGATGATATAATCTGCTTCAGCAAGGCATTCGTGCGGCAGTGATGTAGTTAACCCGATACAATAAATTCCCGCCGCTTTGGCGGAAGCAATACCATACGGCGCATTTTCTATGACGACTGCCTCATCAGGCTGAATACCAAGTTCTTGGAGAGCAGTCATATATGGTTCCGGATGCGGCTTGCCACACGTGACCCTATCCCCTGTAACCTTTACGGAACATTGCTGGAATATCGCCGGCGGAAGGTGCCGTTTCAACTCACGAAGAGACGAGCCTGTTACCAACGCAACGGGATTAGAATGCTCCGCAAGAAGCTCAAAAATTTCTTCGATATAAGGGTAGATGCACTGAGCAGACATAGCATGAAAAATTTCTTCTTTGTCATTTAAGAACCGGCGAATCGCGTCGGGAGTTGAATCCTTTTTATGTAATTCAAGGAAATATTTTGCAGAAACCTCTCCCTTTTCTCCTTCTCTAAGATAAATTTCTTTACTGTCAATAAGAAAACCCTGTTTCATTGCGGCTTCACGCCATGCAGTGCAATGTGAATGCATTGAGTTAAGAATAACTCCGTCAACATCAAATATAAATGTTTTGTTCCGTAAATCTATCATTATTTCATCCGATCATTTTAGTAGTTACAACTTCTTATATATAGAGTATGATCTACGCAAACGTAAGTATACAATATAAGAGACACCTATGCCAACTGTCAAATCACCCTCTAAACTGAATTTATTTCTTGAAGTCACCGGAAAACGAAACGATGGCTACCATTTTATCGACTCTCTTTTTGTCTGTATAAGCCTTTACGACACAATAGAGTTCGCTTTTACCCCTGATAACTGTATTGAAGTACACACAAACCATCCTGAAGTACCCGACGGACACGCAAATATTGTCTACAAAGCGATAGAGGCAGTTAGAACGATTTTTGCTGTTTCATCCGGTGTTCGCGTAACAATCGACAAGAAAATTCCCGTGGGAGCCGGGCTCGGAGGCGGCAGTAGCAATGCCGCGTCATGCATCCGCACAATCTGTTCGGAATGGCAGATTGATATTAACGACCCACGCCTGAAAACAATTGTACCGAGCCTCGGCGCAGATATCCCCTTCTTTCTCTATTCAAACGGATGCGCCCGATGTAGAGGAATCGGAGAAAATATTAGCGATATTCCTTTGAATAATAAAGTGTGGTTCGTTTTAGTCAATCCCAATATATTTATCAATACCGGCTCAATTTACAAAAAAATCGCATTGACAAATGATACAAAAGACTCTATAAATATAATTGGGGGTATTGTGAATTCTGATATCGACTCAGTTTCTAGAGCTTTTTATAATCGATTGGAAGGAGTTGTTATACCACAATATCCGATTATACATGAACTAAAAGAGACGCTCATCAAATTAGGATGTATGGCTTCTTTAATGAGCGGATCAGGTTCAACGGTTTTCGGGCTTGCTCGAAATAAAGCAAATGCCGATGCAATAGCTGATGCGCTGAAAAAAATCTGTCCGACATGGTTTGTTACTGTCGCATCAAGCATTAAAAATACAATCACGGGGAGTTAGCAGGGGCGATTCACAAGAGGAGACACTTGTATGGATCACAAACGACAACGTCATGGTTCAGAACGGTTTCAGGTCAGACACGGCAAAAAGTGGAGAGCAACAAATGGAAATCACAGAAATCAGAATCTACCCGAAAGAATCAGGAAGAGATGACAAATTAAAGGCATTTGCAACGATTACTATTGACAATGCTTTTGTTATCAGAGACTTAAAAATAATTGCCGGCAAAAAGGGATTATTTATCGCCATGCCGAGCACAAAAACAACCGCTCCATGCCCTGCATGCAGAAAAAAAAATCCGATCAGGAATAGGTTCTGTGGTTTCTGCGGTATAAACATTGAAGAAGAAATGCGCGAAGCGCAAAAGCATGAACGAGAAGACAACCGCGACATTGCGCATCCTATCAACGCTGAAGCACGAGATTATTTGCACAGCAGAATAATGGCGGAATATTATAAAGTTAAATCGCATGGTTACACCGATGAAGACCCCTATCACCACTCAAGCTATTCTGGTGACGATGATGATGAATAACTAATTTGAATAGTGCGGTTATGGTTTCTAAGAAATCCTCAAAGAGTTCCTTTGAGGATTTCTTTTTTATTGCCTTTTGAGGCATATTCCGTTAAAATACTCCCTGTTTTTAGCTTGAAAACCGCTGTATTATTGCGTTGGCCGGTCGCCAAGCGGTAAGGCACGGGCCTTTGGAGCCCGCATTCGTAGGTTCGAATCCTACCCGGCCAGCCACTTTTGACTCATCTGGAAAATTTTTGATAACCTTCAATATATTAAGTATTTGAGGGGGTTCAAAGTAGATTCCGTCGAAATAAATTTGAGCAGGGAATATGAGATTTTGTATTCTCTGCTTAATTTTTATCTCTGCCTTTTTCCATATCTCAGACAAATTTGATAGAAACCTTTTTCCAAAATTTAAATATTCCTCGAAATCACTATCAACTATTCTTTCCTGTTCGCATGTTTCTTCAAGCACAAGTATTTCTTTCTGTAGCCAGTCCGCTTGTTCTTTATATGTTCTATCGTCTATCACGTCACGAAGAAGTTTTTTGACAAGGTTATCCTTCATTTGCCGTAATTCTGTGAGCCTTGCTTTGTCTCGTTTGAGCTGATTCTTATAATCCTGATTCTTTTCCTTCCAATAATGAACGAGCTTGTATTCCAGCAACTCCATGATTTCCGGTTTCGGTTCAAAGTCACTCAGATACTCACAGAATTTTTCCTCTATCACATCTCGCTGAATCATCGGGATGCAATTATTTTTCCAGCACCAGTAATAAGCAACTTTCGTTGTATTGCCTTTACACATGCTTGCGGTAAGTGGCGAGTTACACTCAGGACACAACACAAATCCACGTAACGGAAAATCAGGATTAATTTTTTGTTTTGGAGCAATTGAGAGTTGTTTACCGGATAATATCTTTTGCACGTTGAAAAATGTTTCTCGTGAGATAATCGGTTCGTGAATCCTTCTATAAGTTCAGGGTACCACTTTGTTCTTATCAGTCCGGCATAGATAGGATTATGCAGTATGCCATTCAGAGTTTGCTTTGCTACTTTAAAACCCTTTCGTGACAACATGGCTACTATTTCCATTTGAGTATATAATCCTTTTTCTATCAATTCAAATGCCTCTTTGATAAAGACACTGTCAGAATTAGGATATAGAAGTGGCTTGCGAAACTGATCTTTCTTGAAACCGTAACCTTTTGGAGCCGTCCAACACCAACGACCTTTCTTTGACGGCTTTTTTCATAGCCAGCATTACTCGTTCAGACCTTATATCGTTATCGAGCTGAGCATTCGCTGAAAAAATTGTTGTAAGATATTGCCCTACTGGTGATTCATCGATATTTTCAGTTACAGATTCGATGCGAATATTAAAAATATACCGAAAATCATATAGAAAATTCGATGTATCCTTTGATTTCTGGAAAGCCTGTCTATTTTGTAGATAATTAACACATCTATGTTGTTATAATTATCTTTTGCGTAACGGATGAGATTCTTAAGTTGAGTTCTATTCAAGTTTTTTGCGCTTTCACCTCGCTCAATAAAGTTTTGAGAACGGTATATCCTTTTCGTTCTGCATAGGTTGCGCATGTTTCTTCCTGAGCTTCTAAGCTGAATCCAGTCTCCGCTTGTTCCTGAGTAGATACCCTGCAATAGATGATAGCGTTCATTATCTCTTCCTTTGTGTGAGTTAGTAATTTTAATCTGTTTATATCTACTTGATTTATCACAATTAACTGTTGTCTGACAATCCTTTTGTTCCAACAGTGACATATATGATAACTCTGTAATCTGGTCGAGTGTTTGAGAGAGGGCATCTATTTCCTGCTCGGTGTATCCGTAATTATCTTTGAGTGATTGGAGAATTTCATTCAACGGACGCATCGTTCGAGCCTCCATCAGGAAAGAATTCCCGGATATCACATTCATAATATTGAGCGATATAAAACAGATGTTTTAAGTTGAAGTGTTTGTCGTGGGTGAGGTTTTCCGCTGAATTATAGAATGATGTGGAATTATGAGCCAGCGCATCATAAGCGATATCTTCTACCGTCTTACCTGCGCAAATCCTTTTTTGACGAACAAGTTTTGCAACCGTCCGCAAAAAAGTCTTATAAGTGTTGTCTCGCTCCAAATCATACAAATCCATAATGGGCGTATTATGGAACGTTCTTTGAAAAAACACATTCACCTATAGGTGCTTGTGTATGACATTTATATTTATTTTAATTCCCTTGAGTGGGGAATACCGCTTGGAAACTGTTTCGGATTGGTTGGGCGCATCAGATAGTCAAGTCGAGAATGGGTCACCCCATAACTCGTCGGAGACTTGACGAGATTTTGCTCTATTGCCTTTGGATTCATGGCAATGCTTTTCTCGTTGGAAGGAATCTCATTGATGCTCAACACGCTGTTTATTCTTTGGGTCGGCAGATTACACATTGCTATATCAGGTGATTGACTCCGATGCTTAACCAAGATTGCACAGGGTAAATCGGGAGGTTTGCCCTGTGTAATCTTGTATTAACTTGGAAAAACGACTGACTTTTACGAATGCAAAATCACCGAAGGCAAACATACTCAGCCGTATTGCCATCTTGAAATATCTTGCCACGTCGGAGCGGTTGCCACGGATTCCCCTACTTGTGATGAACGATAAAACACATAAAGGGGATTAGAATGTCACTCATAGCAACGGTAACAGCTCAAGGAAGGCTTCTTGAAGTCAAAGTTTCGGGGTATCAATCAAAGAACAAATCATCAGGCGGAAACAAAAAAACGATTAAGGAATTCTCACCACGTAGCCGAGTCCGGCTTTTAAAACTTGTGTCCCGGCTGGATATCTCACAAGAAAAATATCCGGTATTTATTACTCTGACATTTGCGCAAAAATATCCATCACCACAGCAAGCGAAAGAATACATGAGGCTTTTTGTGCGCAAACTGAATCGGCGGTCGTCCCGGGACGTGTCGGCAATCTGGCGTTTAGAGTTTCAGGAACGTGGAGCACCTCATTTTCATTTGATTGTGTTCGGTCTGCCTTATATCAAAAAAGAGCTTATTTCGGAACTCTGGGGCGATACTATCTCAACGGAATACTGGGATGATGGCGAGCGCCCGCCGTTTACCCGGATAGAAGCCGTGCAACAGCACCGGAAGTTGATTTACTATGTGTCGAAGTATGTAGCGAAGGCGGATCCGAAGCCTGAAGGGCAAGGCTCCGCCTGTGGGTTTAACAGTGTGCTATATATGGACGCCATAGGTAGATTCTGGGGTATAATCAAAAGAAATATCCTTCCCATGGCACAGATAAAACGCATAGTTAAAGAAATAGGATTTTGGCTGGATGATTTGCGCAAGCTCTGCAAAGAATTTTATCCATGGATTAATGATGAGGCATCCGGCTTTCATGTCTACATGGATAGACCGGATAATTTTTTGAAGATAGTACTTGAATAATTGGGTAATTTGACGATAAGATTTTTGAACTTTTTTAGAATATGTTAAACTAATAAATGTTATGACTTCCTTTAAATCGGTAGTTTGTATTAAAGAAGTTAAATTGAATTAGAATGAAACTGAAAATATTATGTTAAAAAAAATATTATCCTCTCAAATTATTATTTATTTGATGTTTTTAAGCACAAATTCAGTCTTCTATTTTATATGTTACGATGCCAATGGATATGTTCATTTGGGAAACCGCTTAAAAACAAGCTCTTCGTTAAAAGAAACAACGTCCATAAATAATATCAATACTTTTTTACCACAACCAATACAAATGACCTCTTGCCAGTCTGCTGAAGATTGCTCCAATTGTTTTGATGAGCCCCTTTTCAATATCCTGCCTTCTGAGAAATTAAATAATTCAATTTTATTAAAATTATTATGTTCATATTGCCTTAATAGTAATACTTTCTCGCTCGTTCATCATAAATATAATTCTTTCAAGTACTTTTCCTATCAAACCGGTACTAACTCTTTTGTTTTTCTATCCTCTGTTGTTTTGAGATTATAAAATTAAATCCGATTCAGTAGTTTCGGCTTTTCAATCTCAATATTTTTACAGAGGAGAAAAAACATGAAAATATGTAGATACCTAGAACTATTTATATTCGCTTTTTGGGCGGTATTACTTAATGGATGTGCCCAAAACACTCATTACTCAAACTTAACGTATAATAAATATTCTGTCTGCACTCTGCCCCATAATGCAGACGAAAGATGGATTGCTTCTGATAAGGTTGATATCTATAACATAGATGCAGTTATCAAGGATAATCAACTGGTGGTGTCCGGGAATGTGAAAAATAGATCGAATTCTACTATTTATACAGGACACTTGGATGTACTCATTGAGTCTCCAGAAGGCAAAATAACATATCGAGAAATCGCATATTATTATCCTGAAATTCTTCGAGGAAGACACATGCATCCTAGAAGAACGCTGAGAAGCACGCATCATGCGGCAAACGCTTCTTTTAGAATAGTATTGTCTGATCCATTTCCGGAAGCCGGGTCAAATATCCATGTCGTGTTTCATGACGAAGGTACGGCATCCGGGGAAACACCAGAATGCCTGAAAGATTTAACTTCATAACGATGGAGTGTCAATATGCTTGTGTTTTTACGAACTCTTTTTATTTTTATAACAATTTCTAGTTTAGCTGGTTATTGTTATGGAGACCAAGATCCGTCAACTGACGGTTCACAATACGAAGAATTTACTTTGCAGGATGCGGTCTCATTGACGTTGTCGAAAAATCCTGAATTATCCGCTCAAAACTGGGAGATCCGTGCAAGGGACGCCGCGATTCGTCAGGCTGGGGTATTACCAAACCCGGAGTTCGGTTTCGAAGCAGAAAATTTCTTGGGAACAAGAGATTTTGAAAAATTTCATAACGCTGAAATGACTTATCAGTTGAGCCAGCTTATAGAGCTGGGAGGCAAAATATCAAAACGAAAAAAAATAAGCATGTCAGAAAAAGAAATAGCATTAATTGATTGCGAAATAAAAAAATTTTCTGTATTGAGCAGAATGAAGAAGTCCTTTTATGATGTTTTTATATTACAGGAAAAACGGCTTCTCCTTGAGGACACCTTAAATGCCGCAAAAAATACTTATGATATGGTATCCGAGAGGGTGGATGCCGGTAAAAGTCCCCGGTTAGATCAACTGAAAGCTGAGATCGAGCTGGCTTTAGCGTCAAATGAGTTAAACAAATCAAAAAGGTCTCTTTCCGCCGAACAAAAGAAACTGCTTTCTTTTTGGGGGGAAGAGACTTTTCGTTACAGAAAAGTGTCCGCTGATACTGAAGACATACCAGCGCTTCCGGATTTCGATTTGCTTGCATCATGCATCGCTGATGCCCCGGATATCCTCCGTTCAAAAAAAGAAATTGAAAAGTCAAATGCTCAGCTTGAACTCGAAAAAGCAAAAAGAATCTCTGATATTACCGTCGAAGGAGGCTTAAGAGGGTTCAATGTTGAAGCAGATCGGGATGATTATGCTTTCGTTGCCGGTATATCGATACCGTTGCCGTTGTTTGACAGAAATCAGGGCAACATTGAAGAAGCTGGTTATCAGGTAAAGAAAGCACATGATGAACTGGCTGCTGCGAGAGCTAATCTTTATGCCGATTTAAACGAAATGTACGAGAACGGGCGTAATGCTTATTCCGAACTATTATCATTAAAAGCTGAAGTGCTTCCCGGATCAGACAAAGCATTCAGTACTGCCAGACAGCTGTTCTCTCTGGGTAAAACAGGATATCTTGATGTGCTTGATTCTCAAAGAACTTTTTTTGAGACGAAAATACAGTATCTTGAGACGCTCCTTGAGTACCACAAAATTCTAATAGATATCGAACAGACAATAGCTCAGTCGATTTTAAGCCCGGAAGAGAATTAATGAAAGGAAACGCGATGAATAATAATTTCATAATAAAAATGCAGATCATTTTTTTCATATTTCTTGCGGTCTTCTCGATCAATCATAATTTAATTGCAGAAGAAGAACATGAACACGAGCTCCATGAAAATGAAGAAGAAATCGTTACGTTATCAGATGAACAGATAAGAGAGTTTGGGATAGTATTAGATACTGCCAAACCCGGAGAAATTGAGAAACAGATAACATTACCCGGAGAAATTCAGGTGAATGCGGATAAATTGACACACATTACTCCTCGCATTTCGGGTATAGTCATTGAGGTCAGAAAAAACCTTGGCGATAAAGTGGCAAAAGGAGAAGTAATCGCCGTTATCGAAAGCAGAGAACTGGCAGATGCTAAAGCCGAATATCTTTCCAACATGGAAAGGCTTGCTCTCGCAGAAAACAATTTTCTGAGGGAAGAATCTCTGAGAGAAAAAGAAATTTCATCAGAGAAAGAATATTTTGATGCAAAACAGTTATACGCCGAAGCAAAAATCAATTTTCGTTCTTCAACACAAAAATTACTGGCATTAGGATTCAGTAAAGACTATTTGCAAGGCCTTCCAAATCAAGACGACATATCTTTTACCCGATATGAGATAACAGCTCCTATTGAAGGTACAATCATCGATAAACATATTTCACTGGGCGAAAAAGTTTCAACCGAAACAGAAATATTAACCATCGTGGATTTATCCGAATTATGGGTGGATATAAGCGTATACCCTGCGGATCTCCCCTTTATTGAACTTGGTGATACAGTGATTATAAAAGTTGAATATGATGGGATCGGCGACATAAAAAGCACCATTACATATTTATCTCCTTCAGTCGGTGAGAAAACTCGCACCTCAATAGCCCGGGCTGTCGTAAGTAATAATGACAACAAATTAAAACCGGGTATGTTCATTAAAGCGATTATCACTATATCTGTTGAAAAAGTTGGACTGTTAGTACCTAAATCAGCATTAACGTATATCAATAATGATACAATCATTTTTGTGAAAGATGAGAACGGTTTTCACCCTGAATCGGTGGTGACCGGTAAGGAAAACATTAATCATACGGAAATTTTATCCGGCTTATCCGCGGGGCAGATTTATGTAGAAAAAGGCGGTTTTATTCTTAAGTCTGAACTGGAAAAAGAAAAATTTGGCGGAGATGGGCACGGTCATTGATTTTATCATAAAGAATAATTGGGGATAACATTATGCTGGAAAAAACGATTAAGTTTTCTTTGAATAACGTATTGTTTACTTTGATTTTAGGCGTATTGATACTGATTGGCGGATATATCAGTTATACGCGAATTCCTATTGATGCATTTCCTGATGTATCACCAAACCTTGTACAGGTATTTACAGAAACGGAAGGGCTTGCTCCCGAAGAAATTGAAAAATATATAACATACCCTGTTGAAGTTTCTATGACCGGATTGCCGAAACTAAAAAATCCGGTCAGTATCTAATTTCGGGTTGTCAGTAGTTAATATTTATTTTGAAGACAGCATGGATATTTACCTTGCCAGACAACTTGTCAATGAACGAGTTCAGGAAGCCAGAGAAAATATTCCTGACGGGTTCGGCGATCCGGAGATGGGACCTGTATCTACGGGCATGGATTAATACTCTTTTATTATCTGGATGATGAAACCAATTCGAGATCGTTGGAAGAGCTACGCTCTATACAGGATTGGATAATAAAGTTTCATCTGCAGACTGTACCCGGAGTGACTGAGGTTTTGGGTATAGGCGGTTATGAAAACAGTTTCATGTTGTTATAAATCCAAACGCATTAGTGAAATATGATATCACTGTACCGGAAATAATAGAGAAAATAAAACTAAACAACCTTAACGTTGGCGCACAATTTATTGAACAAAATTCAGAAGAATACGTAATACGGTCTCTTGGTCTCGCCACAAATATCAATGACCTTAGCGTTATTGTTTTAAAGTCTATCGACGGAGTACCGGTGTTCTTAAAGGATGTAGCGGAGATAAAACCGGTGGAGCAATACGAAGAGGCCTGCAAACCCGAAACGGAATTGAAGAAAGTAGTTTCCGGACAGGTCATAAAACTTTTCGGTACAAACTCTTCTTATGTAATTGAAAATGTCGAAAATAAACTGGCTGAAATTAACGAAATTCTCCCTGAAGGCGTAAAAATTATTCCGTATTATGACCAGAAAAGTCTTGTTGAAGCATGTATTAATACAATTATGAATGCATTAAAACCGGCATATTTTTGGTAGTAATCATATTGTTTATATTTATGGGTGGAATAAGGCCAGAGTTTAATTGTGGTTTTTTTCTATCCCTTTTCCGTATTGTTCTCTTTCATTTTAATGAAATATTTTTTTCTATTTCAGCCAACCTGATGTCTCTTGGCGGTATAGCTGTAGCGATAGGAATGATGGTCGACGGCACTATAGTTATGGTTGAACATGTTGACCGCCTGTTGCGCTATTCAGATACGGACGAGCCGCGAAAGAAAATAATTTCCTGAGCATGTAAAGAAGTCGCCAGACCGATTATTTTCCCATTATGATTATTATAATAGTATTTGTTCCTTTATTCACGCTTCAGGAGTTGAAGGGAAAACATTCCGTCCTCTTGCATATACGGTATCGCTTTGCCATGTTCGGTTCTTTGATCTTTGCTTTATTCTTTGCGCCTACACTATCATACCTGTTTATGCGCAAACCAAAAAGCAGACAAAAACTTGATCATCATGATCATATTGTTGAACATATATTATTGAAATTCTACAAACCTGTTGTTACATTTTTTGTCCGAAACAGAAAATTCTCGTTATTTATCGGATCAGCAATTCTTATTACAGGGTGTTTATCTTTCCTCGGCTGGGTTCAGAATTTACGCCTAAACTTAACGAGGGCACTATGGTTTGCAAGGTTAACCATGGCTCCCTCTATTTCCCTGGAAGAAAGTAAAAAGACTTACAATGATCGTTGAAAGAAGAATTATGCAGATAGATGAAGTCGAACAGGTTATCAGCAGAATCGGACGCGGTGAAGTAGGGGCTCATACAGATCCCATAAACAGCGCGAGATGTATGTCACCTTTAAAGATAAATCTATTTCTGAAAAATATACTCCGGATCAGCTCGAAGAAAAGCTCAGGCACAATATTGAAATGTCCCCGGGGTATTTATGAATTTTACAGCCCCATCGCCATGACAATAGATGAACTGCTTGAAGGCGTCAGGGCGGAATTGGCAATTAAATTATTCGGGGACGATCTTGAGATATTGAAATCAAAGGCTGACGAGATTGCCGAGGTGGTATCTTTAGTCGAAGGTGCCGAGGATGTCCAAGTTGATCAGGTTTCGGGGACACCTCAGATTCTGATAAAATCGACCGTGAAGCCTTATCGAGATATGGATTGAATATATCTGATATGCAGGAAGTTATCAGAGCGGCAGTGGCGGCGAAAAATCCAGTCAGATATTTGAAGGGATAAGAAGATATGACGTGCTGGTCGATTTTGCACCGGAATATCGGAATTCTCCTGAAGCAATAAAGCAGATACTGATTCAGGCATCGAGCGGGATTAATGTCCCCATATCTCAGCTTGCTACTATTGAAACTATTATTGGCCGCGCCAGATTACACGGAAGATAACCAGCGGTTTATCACAATACAATGCAATGTATCCGGCAGAGATATAGGTTCGTTTGTAAGGATGCTCAAAAGAAGATCACCTCAAATGTCGATCTTCCGTCAGGATATTTGGTTACGGGGGCGGTCAATTCAGGCTACAGCAGGAAGCAAATAAAGGCTGGGATTTGTTATCCCGATAACGTTATTGATTGTTTTCATCCTTATTTTTTCAAGTTTTAATTCACTTAAAATGCGTTATTTATATACTGTTAAATATACCTCTTGCACTTGTCGGGGTATGTTTGCTTTATGGGTATCCGGGCAGAATCTGTCGGTTCCCGCTACTGTCGGTTTATTGCGCTGTTTGGCATAGCTCTGGAAAACGGGCTGGTGCTTGTTGGCTGTTTCAATCAGTTACTGGAAGAAGGGCTTAGTATTGAAGAAGCAAGCATCAAAGGCGCCTGTTTGCGTCTGCGAGCGGTTTTAATGACTGCGTTTACCACTCTTCCTCGGATTAATACCGATATTGTTTTCTCATAGTACGGGAAGCGAAGTCCAGCGTCCTCTGGCAACTGTAGTTCTCGGCGGACTTGCGACATCCACTATGTTGACGCTTCTTTTGCTTCCATCTTTTATAAATGGTTTTCTGTGAAACCGGAAAAGTCATAAAAATATTGGGTATTTATATTCAGTCAGGTTAAGCATTTTTTACCCATCTTTGCAACTCATAAATCATCTTCAAATCCTCGGACAAAAAGTTCAAAGTGGAGATGTCAGGCCAGTTACTAAAAAAACCTGTCAATCTTTCGGTTGACAGGTTTTTTATGCTATATTCAAAGAATCTATCTTCTTTTATGAAATCTTCAATAGACCTTTAATCTCAAACTTTTTTCGGCGCGTTTCAGCTTATTTTAATAAACTGCATTGTAGAGACAGTCTATGCCGGCAATGTATTTTGAATTGCGCGACAACCGAAACGGAAAATGAGTTGATATGGAATGAGCACATTCATCATGTTCTTGATCATACTTTAATTCAAGGATAATTCCACTGCTGTCTCGGTATTGTTCCAAAAAATTATTATGGTATGCATACATGCGGTGAAATAGTATTCCTGAATCAATCGTAATGCGAAATATTCCGTCAAGAGACAAAAAATATTTCCGTTTATAACGGTTTACGAGTGTCGGTTCTAACCGTTGAACATCATTCTTAAGAATCTGCGGTGCCAGTGACCGTTTTATGCTATCTTGAATACACACAGCAGAAGTGGTTTCGTCAAGGGTGAAAGCAGGCAACTCAAACGATTCCTTCGTGCCAAGCAAACCGCGTTTATGTTTTATTTCCAAGACCGGTTTTTCAATATTACCGTAAAAATCTCCATACCATCTGATACGAATTTTTCTGCGCGTATCGTCTCCATCGACATTGCCGAAATAATTTTCTAAATCACGCGAATCAAAATATATATTATTGATATACCGCTCATGATAAATCTCGGAAAAATGAGCCGGATGCAGTTTTACCAACGACTCAACGTGCCGGATATCATACTCCTGTATGGCAAATTTCCGTTCATACCGAAATGTTTTTGCTGTGGTAACGGGTACACTCATTGTGCATACTCCACGCATTGCCGCAAAAAAATCACCCGCATATTATCCCTTGTCATTATTGATAAAAATCCAGTTCTTTTAACCATCCAAAAAGCAATTCGGCGGTTAATTCTTTTGTTTTTGCGTCGATACTGTCTGGAGCAAATTCTTGTGAGCAGAAAAAAACGTGCGATTTTTCATCAAGCGAATACTGAATATCACTAACCTCTTTTTGGCTTGCAAGAAAATAGACCAGGCCTCCTCCAAAGATGCCTTTTTTCTGAAACGCATTGATATCAAGAGTATTATTTATAAACGAGTTGTCAAAGAAATAGGCATTTGATAAATCCTTTACCGCAACTCCGCAATTATTTTCTGTGAAAGTATTGCTATATGCCAGCAGAAAGGCCTCTTCACCAACACTCATCCCTTTATCTTTAAAATGCATAAATTGATTATTCGAAGCAACGATATAAGAACCGCTCAAATCCAACCCGTCTCCGTTAAAATCGGCATCATTATCCACTAAAAACCGGCAATTGATAACGTTCCCTGTGCAATAATCGAGGTCAACCTGATCAGCAAAATTATTTTCAAAAACACAATTTTCCAATAAAATCGATTCGGCATACTTGATATTGATTCCATCATCAGCATGACTCGATGCAACGTGCGTATCTTTAATTATTACATTCCCGTTATGATGGATGGATAACGCTCCGGAAAAATAAACGCCATTAGCCATTCGCTCCCTGCCGTGAGAAAATGATGCATGGCAAATAGAACTTGCTGTGGATTCATCTCCTAAAACACCGAATGTGCCGTACGGTTTTGCAGGATCAAGAGCAGTAATCGATACCGGCGCATCGGCTGTTCCTCGTATATCGATACCATCATAACAGATCAAGGCAACATTTTCTCCAAGAAGAATTTTTGTCCCCGCCTCGATGATTACTTTTAATCCGTAAGGCATGTATGCATCCTGCTCCAAAGTATACGTTCCTTTGTGTACAATCAGCTCATTATTCTCTGTTTTTGTCACATTAAGAAAGGGGAATTGAGTTTGAAATTCCGTAAATGCATCGATTGTATCACTGGGAGAAGCGGCAAGAATACCATCTCGAATTCCCCCGTGCACTTGCGGAACAAGCCGAATAGAAGAAACCGGTTGTCCTGTAACGGTATTACGCGCCGATATCGTTACATCATTTTTTTCTAATGATGCAGGAAGGCTTTTATCAAACGTAATCATATAAACATACATGCGAGATACCTTTTTCGAATTTATATCCAAAGCGGTAGAAAAAGTATCCTCTCTGAAAAACGGAGCCGCATCAAACTCATCTTGCTGTGTATTGTACATAACTTCTTTTGAGCGGCATTCAGATAGTTTTCCGTCCAACAAAACAACTGTTTTCAATGAGACGGGAACGGCTTGCAAGCCTTTATGTATCTTAAACTCGTCAATTTGAAGTGCCGCCATTGATTGCGGAAGGACTGAAACAAGCAATTTATTATTTTCAGTATGGAAACATATCTCAAGTTGTGATGTTTCAATATAATTTTTCAATACTTCACAATTCTGAGCAGGCTGTTTTTTATTCACCGCATCTAAAAAATCGTCTTTATAGAGTATTTTCCCTATTCCGAGTTCGCGAAACATCAACTTTGTTTCCCCTTCGGTATGAAACGTCGCATACCAATCTACAAGCGCCTGTTGTTCTTTTGCAAACGATTCGCCTTGCTGGACGATAAAATCGTAGATTACTTTATATTTTGCCTGGCGTAGTGTATCACTCTGGGCAATATAGAGGAAAAAAGGCAGCGGCCGGTATACTTTATCATGGAAATTATCCCATTTATTGATTTGACCCTCGAGCGAATCGTCATAATCTTTATTCCATTGCGAAGGAATATTGTCGCGCGTGAATGCAGGATAGAATTTCCCGTCAGCCAAGTTATACAGAATACGAAGGTTCTGTTGAGTAAACCCATGCCCAATCGTACGCGCAATCATTCGAGTCGCTTCAAAACGAGCCATGTAATCAATATCAACAAAGCTCTCTATCAAATCGGTTTTATTGTCGACAATCGCGAGGTTAAATTCTAGAAATCTGTTGTATATTGAGTTTTTTTGGTCATCGGTATAAACGTTATCCGATTCGGCAAACGCTTTTTGAAAGTTCGCATAAAAAATATCCTGATCAAAGGGCGGGCGGATATCATAATCATCGGTATAAATCATGCTTTTTACACGCGGCTGGTCATCGGCAACTGAATACTCAAACGTCCGAAACGAGGCTTTTCGGATCGATTCCATATAAGCATCATCTAATCGGTATTCGAAAAAATGCAGTTTGGGATCGAGCTGATTGATTTTAACTTTTACCAATTCGTCCGGCTGATAAATGACATTCATCCGTTTCGCAACATCAAGAGTCAATTGCTGATTTTGAAAAAGCCGTTCACGTATAATAAAACTAAAACGTTGTGTTTTATTGATCTGCTCTTTCTTTTTTAGTTTTATGGCATACGAATAGAAATCATTTTTTGCATGTCCTGTCGGTTGTCGCCCATGGCATTTTATATCGATTTCGTATGTTTTCCCTTGATATACTAATTCCGCTTTGCGCCATTTGTTATTTTCAGTGTAATATCGCAGCCCTTCCTGAGGCCCCGCAGTAAAATACTGGGCTATCAAATTCATAAAATGCGCAACATCTTTTCGTGACAACAGCAAATGGTACTCGGGCAGAGTTAAGCTTTTCACAACTTCATTCAGCTCTCGATCGGTACGAAGCGCATCAAGCCTGATTTTTTTCGCTATTTTTCCGATGGGATTAGACAGTTTTTCAATGGGATTAAAGAATAAAAATAGCAGACCACCGCTCAATATAATAAGAACAAGTACGATAAAAACAACTACTCTTTTACGCATCGAGTTTTCCTTTGCATGTATTCAAAATAGCTTACAGGGCACCCAGTGCGCCTTTGTAATCGAGAAAATTAATTTTTATTGATTCGTCTAATTTGCGCAGAGACGATTCAACAGAATACAATGACTTTTCGCTTTTAAATTCAACCAAAAAAGAGACTTCCATAAGAGTGGGTAATTTATCCATTCGTTTCATTCTAAAAAGTTGGCATTGGTCTTTTAATATAGCGGTAACAGTTTCAAGTGATATGTCATTAGGATTATGTGTCGTAATAGTAAGATACAGATTCTGTACCGAATCGGTTTTTCTGCCGGAAAACTTATGCCGTAATTTAATGACTATAATTATCATAACAAGCGCAACGATGGTCAAAATGCGTTGGCCGGCACCAAACCCTAATCCGATCGTAATGGCAAGAAACAGATACGTTAATTCCTCAGGTTCTTTTATTGCGGCTCGAAAGCGGATGATCGACAACGCACCAAGAAGCCCAAGCGACAACGGCAATGACGATTGTATTAGCGTAATAATAAGCATTGTTGTCATTGCAAGCATGATGAACGATTTCGCAAGCATCTTTCGGTTGGAAAGCGATGAACCATAAACAATATAGACCCTTCCAAGCCAATACGCTAAACAAGCCGCCAGAAGTAAATTAAAACAAAACCCGCCGATAGAAAGTTGAGCAAGCTGTGCTGATAAATATTTTTGCAATGCCTGAACTGCCCTCATGTATTTTCTCCTTAGTTTTTGAAACTAAAAAAACATATTTTAACAATACTACAATAATTTTTTTATTATTAAAGGATTATTTACTGCAAAATGTGCATCGCATCGGCTTTACAGAGCAACACGGCAATAAACAAAAAACGTTTTTAGAAAATTTTTAGAGTGCTCTCTGTTTTAGATGAGTGTCATCCGGCACATTTATTTTCTGCATTCGTAGATGAGGCTTTTCGTAGACAACGTTGATTCAAGTTCCATATGTTCTCTTCTTACAATCTTCACAGCGCAAAAACCCGCTTGCTTAAGCAAATGTTCAAATTCATCGGAGACATAATGTTTTATGACAAACTTCATTGCTTCCGAGCGTTCCAAATGCCCTTGTATTCGCTTCTGAAAGAGCAAATCTGCAGTATAAATGTTAGACTGGACATCGTATGACTCCGACTTGCGCAAAAAAAGCGACTCCTGCACATTGTGCGTCAATTCCATAGTATGCATAACTTTCAAGGCGTCTTGGTTTTCAAGAGGCGTTTCAATTTCAACAAGAAATACACCGCTGTCTGAAAGATACGCATGAATCCGCTTAAGGGATACAAGCGCTTCATGCGGATCAACGATCAATCCAAAAGAACCCGAAGTAATAAAAATCATATCAAACGGCATCGGATACGAAAAACTGCTTAATGACGCTTGCATAACCTGTGCCCTCAATCCACGCTGAGCGAGCTTCGCTTTACATATTTCCAGCATTGGAGCAGAATGGTCAAAGCCGTACATAGCATGCCCTTGTGCGCTCATTGGTATTAAGAAACGGCCGGCTCCACACATCGGCTCAAGAACTCTTTGCGTATCATCCAGCAAATAACCGGAATATAATTCAAGTTCTTCCTGAGGAGGATATTTATAAAGCGCCTCATACCATTCTGTACACAACGATCCATACTCATTCATAAAAAACAAACCGTTTTATTATGTATAAAGATAAATTCATTTTTTAATTCGATAATCTGTAATGCGGGTAATGATTCCATGGGAAATACCGCAAACTGTTCCGAATATAACACACATTTCGTTTAACAAAAAACAGAATTAAAGGAAGGGAAAAGAAGCATCTCTATGAAGGAGCGCTTTAATGTGTGGTTTTGGAATACATACATTTCTGATGCAGTGCTTTATAAAAACGACACCCCCTAAACCAGTCTGCTATGATATTTTATTCAACAACAAACAAGGAACCGTTCTCATATTATGTACCGGTTTGAATTGAATATAATTTATGGCAACATTATGTAATAACTGTTTTGTTTTGTAACGAAAAAGAAATGACTTGTCAAAAATAAATTTTAGTTCATACCCCATCAATATTAACTTTGAAAACTTTTTTCATGTCTTGTTCAATGAGTTCTCTAATCAATGACGCCATAGATGCGTTCTGGTTGCCTTTTTTCATTTGCAACACTCTTTCCTGAAGATAAAAATATTGTTCATGGGTAAGCTCAATTGTCGTCTTTCTCATCAACACCTTCTCCTCACGTTTAACCCTTGTTTGGTGTTTAAACAGCATTTCCTTCTACAGATTTACATATTTATATATCTATATAATATCTTTACAATTTTCATGTATTATGTTTTAACATAATTTTTATCTTTTTCAAAAGAAAAATACTGTTGCTACCTTTATAGACAAAAAAAAATAGTTTTTGTCTCAAAATTTTTGATTTTTTTTCAGCATTATGCTATATTGAAATATGTATAGAGTCACACATTGCTGTTTATACATAAAATACAAATAATACCTGCATGTTGTTGAGGGTGAAGAGGGAAACAGCATTATGATAGCGCAAATGAGACCCAAAAGGCTGAAACACTGTGAAACAAACCCGAGAAGACTCCCAACGCGATTTATTCTTGTGCCACTTTACTGTCGATAATATATCAGAATCATTTGTGCTTATTGACAATACGGCGCATATTCTTCGGGCGAACAAATCGGCGGCAAAATTACTTGAATATACACACAGCGAATTATTAGCTTTGAAAATCCACGATATTGCGCCCGAATATGATGAAAAGATGTGGCCGGCATTTTGGAAAAAACTCAAAGTAGAAAAATCATTTATCATTGAAACACACCATCTTACTAAAAACGGCCGTATTATTCCCTGTGAGATATCCGCAAACTACATCAATTTTGAAGACACTGAATTTTCCTGTTTTATTATACGCGATATATCCGACCGCATTCATGCGCTGAAAGAAAAGGAAAAAAACCTTAAAGCACAAGAATATGCTGAATTTACGATAGAACATGTTGGAACAGGAATATTTTGGCATGACGCGTATGGTCGTTTTTTCCGCGTTAACCACGCCGCATGCGAAATGCTGGGCTACTCTCGCGAAGAATTGCTGAAACTCTCTGTATATGACGTTGATGTCCCAACAACACAAGAACACTGGCATCAAACGTGGCAATTGTTAAAAGAAAAAAGAACCGTACGATTCACTACATTCGCACGAAAAAAAGACGGTTCCGTTTTTCCTGTAGAAAATATAGTAAACTATATGGCATTTGAAGGAAGCGAAAGCGGATGCGCCTTGGTACGAGATATTACCCAAACCGCAAAACGCCAAGAGCGGATTCGAGACCTCGCGCGTTTTCCTCTGGAGAGCCCTAACCCTGTATTCCGGTTCAACAGAGAGGGTAAATTATTGTTTGATAACCACAAAATATCCTGCGTTGCCGCCGCATGGAACAATAAACCGGAACAATTAGCTCACCATAAAAATTTACGTGAAGATTGGATAAAAATCATTCATACTTCGCTCAATACAGGAAAAAAACACTATGTAGAACTGGATTGCTGTGGGCAAACGTACGCATTTACTTTTACTCCCATTGTTAAATCCGACTACGTGAACGTATACGGGCACGATATTACTCTCAGAAAAATAGTCGAGGAAGAAGTAGCAAAAATAGCAAAATTCCCTGAAGAATATCCCAGCCCCGTTTTGCGTATTGCTCATGACGGAAAAATCCTCTATGACAATAAAAAAAGTAAATGTGTTACGAATACATTGCGAAAAGAAAATTCCTGTTTTGTTGATGAAAAATTTATCAAACTCGTACAATCGACACTTTTGAATAAACAATCAAGGCAGATTAACATGGAGTGCGGTGAAAATACGTTTTCTCTCACATTCGCACCGATCATTGAATATAATTATGTTAATATATACGGATATGATATAACAGCGCGTATCCTTGCAGAAAAGAAACTTCAATCAACTTTAGAAGAACTGGAAAAGTTAAAAAACAAACTGCAGATAGAAAATACGTACCTTCGGCAGGAAATACGTCTCGAACATAATTTTTCAGAAATAATTAGCGTAAGCAAAGAACTCAATCATGTCCTTCGAAAGATTGAACAAGTTGCGTCCACTGATGCAACAGTATTGATTTTGGGTGAAACCGGTACCGGCAAAGAATTGCTTGCCCGCGCGATACATAATATAAGCCCGCGGCGAGAAAGGCCTCTTATAAAAGTGAACTGTGCCGTACTGCCCGAAAAACTTATCGAGAGTGAGTTGTTCGGTCATGAAAAAGGAGCGTTTACCGGTGCCGTGCAATGTAAAATCGGCCGCTTTGAATTAGCAGACGGCGGGACGATTTTTCTCGACGAAATAGGTGAACTTCCTCTCGCTCTGCAAGCGAAACTGCTCAGAGTCCTTCAAGACGGAGAATTTGAACGCCTTGGGAACTCCCGCACAATGAAAGTCGATGTTCGAGTTATTGCGGCAACCAACAGAGACCTCGCTAAAGAAATAAAAGACGGTAATTTCAGGCAGGATTTGTACTACCGCCTCAATGTATTTCCCATCAATGTGCCTCCTCTGCGCGAGAGAAAAAAGGACATACCTTTGCTTGTAAATCATTTTGTCAATAAATATTCCAAAAAATTCGGGCGCACAATAAAAAGTATTCCTTCAGAGATTATTAAAGCGCTGGAAGCATATTCGTGGCCGGGTAATATTCGCGAACTCGAAAATATAATTGAACGCGGCGTGATAATTTCTGCCGATGAAGGCCTTGTCATCGATGATGCATCAATCATGGTCATTAGCAACGGCAGTTCTCAGCCTAAACCCGAAGAATCGCTTGATGAACTGGAATCATCGCACATTCTGCAGGTTCTTAAAGAATCTAACTGGATTGTTCAAGGGGAAAAAGGTGCGGCAAAACGACTAGGAATCGCTCCCAGCACATTACGTGACCGCATGCGCAAATACTCTATCGTTAAACCGAACTAACTCATTATACAATCAAGATGCCGAAATCTGGTATTCCTGTTTTTTCCTTGGCCGTCCGGGATTGAGAACAACAAAAGACCGTTTACAATACTCTTCAAGTTGCCTGATGTATGCATCAGAACCGATTGCTAAGCCTCGGCGCGTTTTTATACGCAGTTCACGGCATATTTCTTCATCTTCATCCATCAAAAAATTTTTCCATTCGCCGGAATATTGATTAAATGACAGATGATGAAGATGGATCGGAGAAGTGTCTTTATCAGTATGCGCGCGCGCGCTCGACCATTTATACAGCCACGGATAAGCAACTATTCCAGACCGTACCGGATTACGTTCTATATATCTCATAGTACGTTCAGCAAACGTTTGCTCGATCACACATGACAAAAAACGCCCCTGCCATAGATGCCCGCGTATTTTGTGTTTCCGGTTCCTATATTGCGAGTACTGCATATGTGCAGTATTAAATGTCCGCGCAAGAGAACCGGACTCCGGAGGAATTACTAGAAAATGCACATGCGTATTCATCAAACAAAATGCATATATCTGGAGTCCATATGACACCGCATAACGGTTTATTGTTTCACAATAAAACACAACATCTTCATGGCCATCAAATATAGCTTGGTTATAATTGCCATACTGGCTTACATGATGAAAGTGATGAGGAATTACTACTCTTGATTTTCTCGGCATAGTAGAGATATACTACCATTATATACGCTGTATCAGTCAAACAAAAAATTCTATCACAGCCTTCGGAATATTTCCATATTTATAGCACGGAATCTTTCTGCGAAGCGCGGTTTTCCGTGTTTTTGAATAAAAAAAAGAGGCTTTAAAACCGATTTTTAAAAAAACAATTTTCTTATATTGCTTCACAGAAGAGGCTTATGAACACAAAAAAAACAATTTGAATCCATGGTATAAAATTTGTTAATACTTTTGTATAAAATGAATCAGAAGAAGGACAAAATCTTATGAAAGACCGTGGCATCGAAGTTATACAATCTGAAAAAGATTTTACAAAACAAGTATTAAAAAGCAATAAACCGGTTCTTGTGATGTTTATGGCAAAATGGTGCGGGCCGGGACAAATAATGCACCCTTCCGTCGAATATATACAAAAAACCTTTGCAGAAAGGCTTGAGGTATTCGAATTGAATGTTACGGACAACGAAGCGCTTCGCAATCAATACAATATTTTTGAAATACCAACATTTCAGGTTTTTATCAATGGAAAAATTATCGACCGTTTCTCCGGACTGAAACCGAATGCAGAATTTATCGAGTGGCTGTCAAACATCATAGAACGGTTTGAAAAGAAGAGACGGACAAAATCTTTCCGGAATATTCAATGCAAACTTTTTCTACTCTAGCTTCAGTAAACTATATCTAGCGTTCGTTTTTTGATGTGCAAAATGAAAATTTATAGCATATAACCCTCTTGTATATCAGTTACTTTCTCCACTAGTATTTTTAATCATAGGACAGTTGATAGTGCCTTTTACTCCGCCACGGAATACCGTGCTAAAACCGCGGAATATTTCTTGGCACGTGCTTTTTTTCTTGGCTTATAATGAGCGATAGAACCATAAGTAATTACCAAATAGGGTGTTACAAACACATATATATTATTTTAATTATGGCATGCTATTTGTAATATCACTCTATTGCAGAAAGTAAAACCACATTCTTGACAACAAATTACTTTTGAGGGGAGCATGAAATGGATATTCCAACCGAATTATGGTGGGCTATAGGCGGGCTAGCTGTGTTCATCTATTATTTCCTGATCGTAGAAATCCTTTTGCTAAGATAATATTCTTAGAAAGTGTGATTATGCAACGAGTTATTATTGTTTTCATTTTCCTTTTTCTCATACAAATACACTGCGTATTCAGCGCTCATTTCTCAGATAAACAGCCTAATCATGCAGTTCTTCACACTTTATATAAAACACCATGTACATTTTATTACGACTCATCTCATTCCGAACCAAATACTATCGCCTACGGCACCGGTTCCTATCATGATGTTTTGCAATCCGGCAACGATTTATCAGATCATCATGCGGCTCTTGCAGAAAAAACCTTGCTGAAAAAGACCGAAATCCAAGAATCAAGAAAATTCGGGTTAACATTCTGTACCAGTTTAGGTTTCATCTGCATATCATTTATGATGCTTCACCGGAATAAAATTCACGACAGGGAAATATTCTAATTTTTTCTCATTTTTTCCAAACAGCAAACTTACTGCGGCAATCTTCATCATGCGCTTTTTCGAAAAGCACGGAATAGCAAACTCATGCCGCGGTATTCCGTGTTTTTTAAGTGATATTTTCCTATAAAACCAGAACTTGTTTCACTGCATATGTTACTACACAAAAAGGACATCCACATATATATCATATCCTTTTTAAGTGTGGCACATATATTGCGTATATACCTACGGGAAAGGCAAAAACATGAAAAGCGCTACTCTTTTCACTTATACATGTGCGTATCTTCTGTTTACCATACTGTATCCTTATCAAACGGCCGCAGTAAGCATTACTGATTTTCCATCCGAACTTCCTTTATTTGAGCAAGAACCGGACAATGACAATGAATACTACAAAACTGCCACAGACCGCTTAACTGAAGAAGAAATGCACCAATCAAAAAATTACTTTCATATCAACTTATCTTCAACATTTTATGTCTGGACACAAACGAATAAACACACTGATATTCCTCATTGGGAGTACCTCTATACCGAATTGGGAATACCTCTATACCGAACTCAATTATTACACTCAGCAAAATAACATTGTCCGTTCACTACAACGACTACGTTCATACCTAAAAAATTCACGCTCAAAGTGTAACCTTCGAGTAAGGTTTTTAGAGGGTATCTACCATTTTTTCTCATTATAATGATTGATTCTCATGAATAGTAAAGGATATTATCCGAGAGAGAGAGAGTAAAGCGTTTTACTCACAGTATTTTTATATCTTAAAAAAAGGAACAGTATTATGAAAAGAGTAGGAGCCGCCATTACTATTGTTTTATGGACATTATGCCTTTGTTTTTCCCCTTCTATGTCCCTTCACGCAATGGGCAAAAAACACACTGAACAAAAACAAACGCTTTGTCCCGATTGCAGTAAACCGATCGATCTGCGTTATTATGTTGATTTCCTGAATAAAAGAATATTTTGCTGTGGCCCGGACTGCCACGATAAGATTGCAGAAAACCCTGAGAAATACGTTAGAATATTACAAGACGGCGGCATAACACTGGAAGATGTAGGCAAATAGTTTCCGAAAAAAAACGCCTATCCCATGTATTTGAGATAGGCGTTTTTTTCACCTCAGCATTATTTCTTTATCCAACTATATCCATTTGATTGGGCATTATATACTTTTATCGGTGTCCCAGCCGGAGCGTTTTTCTGTAAACTTACCGAATATACTTTGCCGACTTGCTCAGCAGAAGTCCCTTCAATTTGAGCAAGCTCACTGAAAATAATTGACCGGTCATGATTTTCCGCAGACTCGAGGGCAGAAACAGTTGTTCGATCATCCTCAGATAAACTGTTCAGGTTGACCGACTCAACCATCCCCACTGCATTTTCGCCAAGCACTCCGCGAGACTGCCATTCCACAATCTCATTCCGCCTTCCTTTTCTATTCTCAATAGCATTTTTAGCCATGGGGCTTAACTGATTCATAATAGAATCGCTCTGGGCATATACCGAAGGAGTAACTTCTGCTAATAGTGCAAACATCGTTTGCACTACTCTGCGCAACTGAGACCCGGAAGAGCTATTGATAATATCCTCTATTGTATTAGCGTGGTCATTGATATGCTGATACACATCAATACGCATATTTACATCTACACGGAACGGTGCGTCCTGTTCCAATTTGACCGTATGTTTTGTACACCCGAAATATCCGACTACTTGAAGAATAACAAAAACCACAAAAATTTTTCTGTTCATAAAAAACTCCTTTATAATAGATCGTGCAAATAAATACTAAATGCCCGTTTTCCGGTTTCACCGTTTAGTTTCAGATCAAATAATATGTTCATGTCTTCAAGAGAAATATCGATAATACCATGATTATATGTATAATGCATTATTGATTCCATGAGTTTGTCTTTATAGGGCTGGTTCGGGGGAAGCATGTTCTGCGCCATTACTTTATCCAGCATATGCATTGTTCCTCCATCTACTCGCGCAGTAAGCACACCGCTGAGAGATGTTACTTCCCCATTATTCCCTGAAACAGTAATATCTCCATCCCATACGCCAGTCAATTTTATTTTATCCTTCAAATCAAGTAAATTAATAATACCAGCCGACTGCAAACGACTAAAAAAAAGTTTAGCATTGAACCGCGCATCACTACTGGAGCAGTCAATAACAATTGACCCTAACGCACTGCCTTCACCAAGGTTAATTTTTTGAATATCTATACGGGCTACTTTGTTTTTAACGTCAAAATCTGTCTGGACATTACTAAGAATGAATTTTTTATAGAGAATTTCGCGCGCATTTACCGCCCCGTTTATATGGAAAACGTCATGAGTATCGTTTACGACTGATATTTCCATTCTTCTTATTATAAGATCACGAAACAATAGTTCATTTATTAAAAGAGAAATACGTTCAATCGCTTCAAAATTACTTGTTCGATGAACCATTTGACGAATTTTCGTGGGGTCAAATTCAATGACCAAAGAATCTAACCGTATTGTTGTTGCACGGGAAGGCGAACTGATTGTTATGTGAGAGAAATGCAGTTCATCTGGTAACTCAATATCTGCACTCCCGATTCTAATCGATGCATCAGGCAACTGTTTCCGTACAATTTGCTCGGTTACTCTTTTTACAATTTCTGCTTTATGATGAAATAAAACGAGACAGAATAAAACAGTAATAATAAACCCGAACAGAATAAAAAAAGAAAAAATTGCTAAAAAGCGTTTCATATCAAACCGCTCCTGCCGGTTGCCGTATCGGATTAAATCTTATAGGACATCTTTTCTTTAGTCAAATATCATTTAACTATTTTTCTGAGCATGGTATAAACTTGATTAGCAACACAAAAATTCTTCATCTCAAAATTACATGCTTATTATCGCGAGGAACACTGAAAGAAATGCCGCTTCGCAAAAAAGAGTGTATCTTAACAATTCTTCTTTTTACTTGTATAACGGCGGCGTTGTGTATTAAACCGCTCTCGTCTTTCAATCTGATCATCAATGCACATGACATAATGCGTATTCATTATTTCATTAAATATTTCATTGTAACCATGATAAAACAAACCGGAGAATTTCCGCTCTGGAACCCTATAACGTACTCCGGAATGCCAATTACTGCAAATCCGCAAGCAAGTTTTTATTATCCGCCGTATTGGTTGTTTTTGATACTGCCTGTACATTACTGTTTCACTATATTGATTGTTCTGCATTTAATCTGGGGAGGCATAGGGATGTATCTTTACCTCCGCAGATTACCGCTTTCATGGCAGAGTGCGGTGTTTGGAGCTATTGTCTTTATTTTCAACCTCAAAACCATTGGACAAATCCATGCAGGGCACTCAAACATACTCTACTCAGTTATGTATACTCCTTGGATTATGTTAGCGGCGGATAATCTTCTGGTAAAGAAAAACCTTCGTGCACTCATACTGTTTTCCTGTTGCTGTACGTTGGTCTTTTTTATCGGGCATACTCAACTTTTTTATTATATGATGCTTATTGCCGCCGCATACTTTTTTACGAGGTCAATGACAGAGCAGTCCGGACGAAAAACGAACAGTTTGTTTCTTTTTTCCGGAGCAGGCATATTGACAATTTTACTCTCAGCAATTCTGCTGATTCCGCTGCTGGAATTTTCTCGTTTTTTTAATCGCGCGGGCGGCACAGACTTGTCATTCGCCTCATCGCTCAGTATTTCTCTAACCGATGCTATTAAAGAAACAATGAATCCGGCAAGGGACTTGCTTCCTTATCCTGCATTTTATAACCTGTTCTGGGAGAAAACGGTTTATATCGGCTGGATACCATGTTTGCTGGCTATTCTCAGCATAAAGAATAAGCAGTTGCGTATACACCGCTTTTTTTTCGGGGGGCTTATACTGTTCTGCCTTCTCTTTTCTTTAGGAAAATCAGCAGGATTGTTCACAGCGCTTTATTATGGCCTTCCGGGAATTGCATTTTTTAGAGTACCTTCGCGGATGTGGTTTTTTGCTGTTTACGGATGTGCGGTTTTATCTGCTATCGGTTTGAATCATTTCAGTAAAAATATCTCAAAGCAAACAATTAAAATAGTGGGATTGAGTGCCGCTTCTCTTGCAGGATTCCTCTTTTTTGCATACTTTATTGGACTTAAAAAACAGTTTGTTGCTTTTAGAAATATTTTGTTTATTGCCGGATTTGCTTCATTCATACTCCTTTTTTATAAAGACCGAATCAAACACGCTTTTTTGCTTCAAATACTCATTATGATTCTTACTTTCATCGACCTTTGGCTGTTGGCATTCCCATTGATTACCGCAAAACACATACGTTCAATGATCCTTCCTGAATCGGCATACCGTAAAATACTCAAAGACAATGATTTATTCCGCATCTATGATCCGCATCGAGCGATTCCTCAAAACACCGCCGTACGGTATAACCTGCAAAAAATCAACGGAATTGATTCCTTACTGATACAAAACTATATCACTTTTATCCAGTCATTATATAATCCGCCGATTTACAACCCGCCGATCATTGCCAATACCCTGCCAATAAACGATGACAACCGCGCAAAACTAAATCTTCTTAATGTAAAATACCTCTTTTCATTTGAACCACTGCCATCCGATTCGTTTGTACAGATTCATGCAACTGCGGTAAGCGGTTTGCCGGAAAACCATCCCTTTTTCAATGTATTTTACACCGATGACTTTTATCCCGATTATATTCATTCACACAACACTACGCTTCTTTTCACCTATCGCAATAATGATGTGCTTCCGAGAGCATTTCTGATAAATGTCAAAAACCGCGACCCTTATATACTGGATTACGCAATAAAAGCGGTATCTCTCAAGAAAATTCACCCTATTGGAGAAACAAAGGTCACTTCTTATAAACCTAACAACATTACCATAGAAGTAACAGCGCCGTCGCAAGCATTTCTGTTTACCAGTGAGATCACATACCCCGGCTGGATTGCACACGTCGACGGCGAAAAAACTGAAATTATACCCGTCTACAACCTCTTCCGCGGCATATTTGTTCCGGAAGGGAAACATACTGTCTCCTTTACATTCCAACCGAAATCTTTCCTCTGGGGAAAACGTATTACATTCTGCGCTCTTTTATTATGTTTATTATACAGTGTTTTATTCAGGAAATGCACGTCTCTTTATGTAAGAAAAATTACAACTAGCATCAAAACTGACGATTAGTATACTATGAGTATGAATAACAAAAATGAGTAAGATCGATTATGTATATTCTAGACCCGAAATTCAAAGCGAATAAACACAAATACCTACTGCAATGTTCGATTTTAGCAACCGCAATGCTCTTTACGCTTCTGTTTCTCGATATGGTAACCTATCCGGCACTAATTACCTCTTTAGGAGCAACTTTTTTTACAATGTTCATTATTCCCAATGC
>JACKPL010000006.1 GCA_024233545.1 bacterium | reverse complement strand
ATAAATCGCCTAGTTCAGATAACTGTCGGGCAAATGCTGAGCAGTTCTTTTCTTCACCACTATTAAACCGCAGGTTTTCAAGAAGGACAATTTCTCCATCCTGCATTTTATCAACAATTATTCGAACCGAGCGGCCGACACAGTTATCCAAAACCCGCACTGATAATCCGAGCAATGTAGAAATACGATTTCCTACAGGTATCATGCTTAAGCAAGCTTTCTTTCTGCCATGCGGATTGCCAAGATGCCCCATTAGTATAGTTTTGGCGCCGGAACTTGAGACATATCGAATAGTCGGAATAGAAGCCCGAATACATGTGTCTTTTTCAATTGAGCCGTCCTGTTTGAGCGGAACATTCAAGTTGCATCTAATAAGAACGCGCTTTCCTCTCAATGACGCCGATCCGAAAAAAACTGGCTCCATCATGGCAAATGCAAAAACTTATGCTTTCATCAATCTGAACAAGTCGACGCATCTATTGGAGTAACCCCATTCGTTGTCATACCATCCGATTACTTTAACAAGATTGCCATCCATTACGGTAGTGCAGTCGGCATCAAATATACATGAAGCTGGGTTATCGATAATATCTGACGATACTATAGGTTCATCGCAATATTCCAAAATTCCTTTAAGTTCACCTTCAGCGGCTGATTTCATTGCCGCATTGACTTCATCTACGGTAACTTTCTTTGAAAGAGTTGCAACGAAGTCAGTAACAGAACCATCTCTTACAGGAACGCGCATTGCCATGCCGTCGAGTTTTCCGTTAAGTTCAGGAATGACTTCACCGACTGCTTTAGCGGCGCCGGTTGTTGTGGGAATAATGTTTTCTGCGGCGGCACGCGCTCTGCGCAAGTCGGAATGAGGCAGATCAAGAATTACCTGATCGTTTGTATACGCATGGATTGTTGTCATCAGTCCTTTCACGATCCCGAATTTTTGATGAAGCACTTTTACCATTGGAGCTAAGCAGTTTGTTGTACAGGAAGCATTTGAGATAATTTTGTCTGACGGTTTCAGTGTGTTGTCATTAACACCGAGCACAATTGTTGCATCGATTTTATCTTTTGAAGGTACAGAAAGGAGCACTTTTTTTGCACCGGCATCTAAATGGCGAGCGATTTTATCGCGGCTTCTGAATACGCCGGTTGATTCAAGGACTAGTTCTACACCGTTTTTGCCCCAAGGAAGTTCAGCGGGGTCTTTGATAGCGCTAATAATAATTTTCTTTCCGTTGACAATTAAACCGTCCGAAACCACTTCAATGGTTCCGGGAAATTTGCCATGCACAGAGTCGTACTTTAAAAGAAACCCGAGTGTTTTAGGATCGGTAAGATCGTTAATTTGAACAACTTCAAAATCAGGCTGTTCGCACAGAATGCGAAACACTTGACGCCCAATTCGTCCAAACCCGTTAATACCTACTTTGGTGCTCATACTTAAACTCCTTCCTTTATGTATGTTATGTTGAACAAATCCATTATGCGAATTAAGCTGAACAGCATACTAAAAAAATGTATCTAATGTCAATTCAAAAAAACTGATTATGTTCTAATTGGATTAAAGCTTTTCTGGAATATATTGATGGTCACGCTTTTTTAAGACTTTCACTTTCAGCATTTTATCCCCTTGGTTGATAGAATCGACAATGTCTTGTCCCTCTAATACTTTTCCAAATACAGTATGTTTTCCATCAAGCCATGGTGTTGGTTTGTGTGTGATAAAAAATTGGCTGCCGTTGGTATTAGGGCCGCGGTTTGCCATTGATAATGTTCCTTTTTCATGTTTGCGAGAGGAAAATTCATCTTTGATCATATAATTCGGACCGCCGGCGCCAGTTCCTTGCGGGTCGCCTGTTTGAATCATAAAGTCTTTTATAACCCGATGGAAAGGTAATCCATCATAATATCCTTTTTCAGCAAGCGCGATAAAATTGGCAACAGTGTTTGGCGCATCGTCTTCGAAAAGCTGGAGCAGTATGGTTCCTTGAGATGTTTCAATAGAAATTTCAGGTAACTGAGTATTGTCAATAATGGCAGTGTTTGTAGTATTTTGTTGTGTCATATCGTTATCTCCCTCTATTTCTTGTTCCGGAAGCGAGGGAGCGGGGGGAATAACAGGCTCCTGAGCTTCTTCAATTAGTTCTTGCGGTGTTTTTTCCATACCGATTTGGGGCAGTTGTTTTTCATTATCCAATTGATTTTGATTTAAGGTGTTTTCAAGTGCTATAGAAGTGTCGGCGGTAAAATTCTGATCTAGGGGAATTGCTTCATTTTCAATGGCTTCTATCTCTGCTTGGTCAAGTTCATGTTGCTCTTTTATTTGTTGGAGTGCTTCTTGGATTGTTAAATCGGATTCGGGGGTAACGATTAGCGCTTTGAGCCCGGCAAGGTCTTTATTAAACATATTAACACGGTATTCTGCAAGCAAGTATACGTAAGGGCGGTCATTTCTTTTAGCGTAATATTGTTTCTGCTCGTCTTTTTTGCCAATGGTAAGAATGTATTCCGCGCCGTCATTTAACATTGCTTTTACTGTTAATAACGGTGAGTCAAAAGCATATGAATTATTTTCTTCTGGGAGCGCATAGTCGTTAGTTTTCAGTGTTGAAAATGCTCTGAGCATTCGGTCAAGTTCGTCTTGTTTAGGGGTGAACTGTTCGGGATGCAGTCCTTGCCAGTTGCCTTCGTTGTCTTTTTGCATAAATATTGAGGAGTCTCCTCTAATAATCTCAAAGGTTTGAATAGACATCTGGTCGAAATCGAAAATTGTCCGGTCAACCCACTTGCCTTTCCATGGAGTATACGTTGCCCGCAAGTTGTCGTTAATAAGTATAACTTCGTTTGAATCATCAAGGCGAAAGTATGTGCTGTTATAATATGGCCCGTTTTTCCCGACTAAAAATGATTGAATCAGCTGATTGTCGGCATCATAAAAGGCAACCTTGAGCGAGGATTCGTTATCGATCTCCAATGATTTCTGCTTTTCGGGATTTTGAGACACGATGTCCCGTTTTTGAAAGGTTTTTACTTTAGCAATCGCTTCTTGAACAGCAGGTATGTTGCCCGGTTTGTCACCATCACTAACGACTTTCCATTCGGAATCTTTAAGTGCAATATCGGTATGCTGGTCACCTTTGTCAAGAACAATCCTTGAGACGCGTTCCGGTTCAAAATGGGGAAAGACCAGTTCGTTAATCGGGCGGTGCAATTGCTGTGTATCTTCTGATTCCTTGAATATCCAATATGCGACACAGCCAATAACTGCTAAAATAATAAGGAGTTTTGGTGTCGACAGTTTTTTCATAGTGCCTATTCTCCTCTAGACTAATTGTTGCAAATCTATAATTAAGGTAATCTATTATAGTATACTCTATGCTTTAGTGTCAATACCCTCGATAACGGTTGATAAAAAGTAAAAGGAAGAAATTTGTACAGTAAAATCATCCGGCAGTCATAAACTATTGCATACCCTTTTTATTTGAGATACTATTAAACGCTAAGTAATCGGCGTATTAAATTCATAAATAACCAGAATTCCAGATGAGAATATTAGACCGGTACATCGTATACAATCTATTGCATTCGTTCCTGTTAACGGTAGTGATTTTTACTTTTGTCCTTTTTACGGGAACACTATTGAAAATGATACAGATGTTTCTTGGCAGAATCGGTTTTCTGTTTATTTTAGAATTTTTTGTTTTCTCCATTCCATATCTCTTGTCTTATTCAATTCCGATGGCGTTTCTGACAGCAAATTTGTTGTTTTTCGGGCATTTATCAGCTGATAATGAAATAACTGCTATGAAAGCGTGCGGTATCAATGTGTTCCGGTTAGCATTAGGGCCGGTTTTTTTGGGTGTTCTTATGACTTTGTTTTGTTTGGTTCTGAATGATGTGATACTGCCGATTTCTCATTATCATATTCGAATGATGAGAAAAGATATCGGCTCTGTATCCCCTGCGGCATTGTTGGAACCGGGCATAATGATTGATTATTTTGATAATTATAAGATATATATTGATGAAATAGAGGGGAATAATCTTAGTAGTGTATCTATCCAACAGGAGATACCGGGCGAGTTGCCGCGTTTTATTAAAGCGGAATCCGGAGTCTTTGAGGTTGACAAAACGAAACAGCAATTAGTTTTTAATCTCCAGAAAGTTTTGGTTGAACAACAGCAAAAAAATAGCGACAAAGCGCCTCCCGAATTTATTTATGGACATATGGGCTCAGTGCGCCTTGAGATATCTCTTGACCAAGAACTATTCAAAGAAAATTATTACAAGAAACGAAAGGATTATACGATAAACGAGCTAAAGCAAAAGTTAAAGTCGTATCGGGAAACTCCTTTTCAGGAACATGAAGTAAAACTTGAAATATCAAAAATATTAACGGAGATTAACATTCGCCATTCAATGGCATTTTCGTGTCTTGCATTGTTATTTATCGGAATTTCGCTGGGTATACGTACCCATCGAAGTGAAAAAACAGTGGGAATTCCGATAAGCCTTGCTTTGTTTGCGGTAAATTATTCTTTTACACTTTTTGCAAAAGCATTTCACGCGTTTCCGCATTATTATCCGCATCTGATTGTCTGGATACCGAACATTCTTTTGGGCTTGGTAGGGATATTACTTTTAATTCGAATTTCAAATAGGTAAAAATCATGAAACTAATTGATAGATATCTCGTTTGGCATTTTCTGATTCCGTTTGCCTACTGTTTATTTGCATTTGTCATATTGTATATAACCTATGACCTTTCTATAAATATGGATGACTTTTTCCGTTACAAGATTTCTTTTAGCGCATTGTCGCAGTACTATCTGTATAATTTGCCGTTGATTTTTGTCAATAGCGCGCCAATAGCGATTCTATTATCGTTGCTGTATTCACTTGGGTTAATGAACCGGCATCATGAGATAGTTGCTTTGCGAGCATCAGGGGTACATATCGGCAGGATACTTCTGCCCTTTCTTATTGTGGGGACGATTCTTGCAGTGTTTATTTTTTATATAAACGATAGCATGGTCTGTACTTCTTTCTTTGAAAAAACCGCATTGCGCGAACAAATTTTTGAAGGAGAAGAGAGTAAAATAACCACCATTTGGAAAAATATTCCGTTTCGTAATCCGGCTTCCAATAGGGATTGGTTTATAGAACAATATAATTTTCAAACAAAAGAGCTTACCGGAATTGTAGTGCGTGAATTTGATAATCAGGGAAATATTGCACGAAAGGTAGCGGCTCGGTCAGGAAAATGGATTGAAGGACAATGGTGGTTTTTTGATGCTATAATATATTATTACGAGAATGGTATTCCTTTGGAAACCGGCAGTATGGGCAGTCAGAAACTAGAAAAAATTTCTAAGAAAATTATGTCGTATGAAATAACACCTGAAGACCTTGAAAATACAAGAAAAGATATTTCTTCCATGAATTTCCGGTCATTATTGCGATACTTGACGATCCAAAACAAAAATTCTTCTTTATACAAAAAAATACTTGTCGATCTCTATGATAAAATAGCATTTCCCTTTGTCTGCATCATTGCGGTATTGATCGGTATTCCGTTTGCCATCAGGACACAGCGTGGCGGTTTTATCAAAGGAATTGGTGTGTGTATTATTCTTTTCCTGCTGTATTACGGTGTTTATACGGTGTCTATAGTAATGGGGAAAAAAGAATTGCTCGATCCTTTAGCGGCTGTGTGGCTACCTAATATTCTCTTTCTCATTTTCGGCGTTATTCTTATTAAAAAGGCGGCATAACCGGAGTGTGTTCTATCCGTTTAAGACAGATGAATAGATAAATTGCATAGAGTCAACGTATTTTTCTATGCTGAAATCATGTGAACGAATAAAAGCTTCTTTCCCCATTTTCTCTCTCATATCTTGATGATCGAGAAGAGTAATAATTTTTCCGCAAGCAATTGAACATTATTCGGTTCTATAAGAAAGCCGTCAACCCTGTTGCGAATAATTTCCGGTATACCTCCAACTGCAAAAGAAACCACAGGCGTACCTGCGGCCATTGCTTCAATAATAACAATCCTGAATGGCTCCCATCTCGATGGAACGACTAAAATATCAAAAATATGGAAAAGAATTCTATATTTTATGTGTTCCCATAAGAGAGATGTGGTTTTCGAGTTTTTATGGAAATAAGTGTCGAGATTGATTCGCGCAGAGGGCCGTTTCAAACATTAAACAAGAAAATCATCGCGATGCTTTCACAACTTCAATTGCTTCGCAAAGTAATTCACATCCCTTTGCTCAACGATCTTCCTACAAAACCGATGAGCGGCTTTGTGAGAGGAATACCGTATGACTGCTTAAAGGCGCGATGATCAAATTCAAGATCAAACCGTTTGGTATCAATGGCGTTGTACACAATAGAAATTTTACTGTCAGGAATACTGTAGGTTTGCTGGAAATTATTTTTGCTGTCACATGAAACGGCGATAATTTTATCAAAAAAGCTGAAGAGCATTTTTAGAAAAAATCTACGTAATCCATCACTTTTACCAGAGTTGTGAACATGGTAAATAACTTTATTGCATACCATACGCCCCATAAGGATCGTCAGGACATTCGGGGCATGAAAGTGGATAAGATCAAACTTTTTCGTTACTATAAACTTTAAAAAACGCAGTGCCCCTGCAAAATGAAAGCCGTGTTTCATGCCGAAATTAAATACAGGTATGCCTAAACACTGAATTTGTTCTCCGACAACTCCTAATTCATACAGAAAACACACCGAGTTATCAAATGAGCTTTTATCCATATTAGCGACTAACATTTTGACGCATACTTCGGCTCCGGCAAGGTCGCCGGTATATAAAACGTGAAGAAGGCGGTGTTTTTTCATAAGACGTATTATAACCTCTTGATTATTTTGGATTAGTCGTTATCGGATTTTATATTCAACGATGCACTGAGTAAACAATTCTCTTTTTTTTATAAGTTTAGGATGATGTATAAGTTTTGATGATATACTAAATCCATATTTGAACAGATGCCACATCGACAACACTGCCCATTTATATAAATGGGTTTTCCTTTTACCGTGATGTGTGCAAAAATAGATAAGGCTTCCATGAAAACATGCGGCAATACTGCGCGAAATATTCTTTTTCGAACTCATTCCATGAAAATGATATATTGTTGAGCTTGGATAAAAATAAATTTCCCGTCCTGTTTTTCGAATGCGTTTACAAAGATCGGTATCTTCAAAAAACATGAATATATGTGGGTTAAATAATCCGATTGAGCTTGCTAAATCTTTTTTTAGGAGCATATATGCGCCGCTAACCCAGTCTACTGCCTGAATGGAATTATAGTCGAACTTCATCATTTTATGAGATGTTGCAAAGGGATTAAAATATTTTATAAGGCAAAAAGTTTGATTGATGAATTCAGATAATAATGTGGGGAATTTTCTGCAGGAATATTGGACGGATCCGTCTGCATTGAGCATCTTTCCTCCTACAAGGCCTGCATCGTGACGGTGTTCCGCAAATTCATAAATGCCGGATAACCCTTCTTCGGTCAATTCTGTATCGCTGTTAAGGAGAAGCAGGTATTTGCCTTGTGCGCTTTTCGCCGCGAGATTATTGCCGCCGACGAATCCAAGGTTTTCCTTACTAGCGATAAGGCGTACTTCAGGAAACTCATGCTGTACCATTGCCGAACTACCATCGTTCGAATTATTGTCAACTACGATTATCTCGTAGCCAGTTATTCCGGCATAACGCTTGATTGATGTTAAGCATCGTTTAAGAAGTTCGATAGTATTGAAATTTACAATTATTATGGAAATATTCATTCTTCAATAACCGCTATTTTTGGTATCACCGTCAAATTTTCAATTTTAAATGTTTTAAAACTATAGCCCTTCATATCTAATCGGATGTCATAATACGCTTTATGGGGTTGCAGTACAATATATTGGTTTGCGGGTAAATCCTTTATAGGATAAAAATCAGTAAACTGGAGTGTTATTTGGCGGGGCGTACTGGATGTTTGTACAATAAAAAAGTAAAAATCCCCATTCCAAACATTCCCTTTTATGCTCAGGGTATCAGTGCGGAAAAGTGTAAAATATGCTATTTTGGGAAGAGTAAGATATGTTTGAGCAAAAGAGGATAATTCTTCTTCGTGCCCTACTTTATGGGTAATATCTGTCCAGAATAAATTGATGGTTGTTGGAGAAACACCCGCCATTGTTTCAGTAAATGATTTTAAGAAATGTTGCTCTGATGGAGCTGGATACCCTAACATCAGGGCTTGGTTCCAAAGCCAGTTTTTTTTAGTGTACATGATACATTCCGTCATAAATCCTGTATGGATAAATGCAGATGTATCCGATTGAAAATCAAATAGATCGCGAAACGAATCGGACAAATAGATACTTGATACATCCTCAGTATAATTCGGTGTGTTGTCTTTTACTTTAATCCACCGGTTGGCTGTTTGCCTGATCATCGGCGCGAATGAGAGATGATCGGTTGATTTGTATTCCGACGGGTCAAGCCCTGCATTACGCAGGAGAGTGTGAACAGAAGTGTTTTTTTGCATAATTTCGATCATATAATCGGAACTGGGAATCGTAGGGAAAACCGATAAATTCCAGTCTGTTCGGTATGATTGGATTATCTCAAGTGCACTTAAAAAGACCGCTTTAATTTTATCATTGCGCCATTGTACCCATGATTCATTATATTTCTCGGTAAGATATTTAAACCGGCCGTGAAATCTATTCTTTGCGTCGTTAGTAGGAATTTTTATCCCTGTTTCATTTTCAAACTCAGCAACAGTCCAGTCATCGTAACCCCAGTAAAGAGGATTCCTCTCGTTTTGGTAGTCGCGGTATTTTAATGGTCCAAACGAAGGGAAAAGCGGTGTGCCCGCATAAACTGCGAAACCTTTGATAGCAGAAAAATCTTTATAGCGGCTCGCAAAATCGGTGAATATACGCAAAAAAGCATTTTTGTTTTCAGGTATCAATGGATTAAGCCCGCCTTCCATCCAGCTGGTATAACATTGTTTTCCATTGCGAGATACAAGCCGTGAGGATTGAGCAGTTCCCGATAAAATAGCTTCGTCAGATGCAGTATCGGTCTCATTTCGTGTTTGCGGCGATCCGATGAACTCTATTCCTGGAATAAGAGTAAGTCTGTTATATTCGAACATTTTTGCCATAAGTGCAAAATAGTCTTTTGGCGGGGAAATAGATAAATCAATCCCGTATTCCGCTCTTCCTGCAAATTGAGAAGGATAATTTGCTCCATAGTACATGTATATTGAAGGAGAATACATGTTCTGTCCGGTAAAACGAAGATATTGTATGAAATTCGAGAGGGTAATATACCACGCTTTGTAATAACCGACAAAATTCGAGTGAACAAAGTTTTGGATAAATTTGCCGCCTAAACTGCCGCCATAAAAAGTTCGGGGAAGGGTTTCGAATGCACGCTCGCTCATGGTGCCGATCCTGCATTGGTTAAGATTATTAGGAATCAGAAGTGCAGGAAGATCGTCTTCAAACTCATAGATATCTATTTTCTGAATGCCGGCGGCAGATTTATGCTGATTGCTTAATACGGTTATTGTTGCTGTTTTATTATTAGGCCAATATACAAAAGAAAGCCGTTTCATCGTATTGGATAGGGGAAGTATGCCGCCAGTATATACACCGGTAGATGAACGGAGAATACCGCTGTCGGAATGGAGGTTGGTCAACTTGGAGAAAGACGGTTTTTCGTGAATTGCAATCCCGATGGTTCGCTCCTTATCGTCAGGATAATATAAAGATATGAGATGCGGTTTATATAGATTTTTTATGGTGAATTGATATGAAAACCACGCGCATAAATTTTGATTCGATTCTCGATATTTACCGGCAGGGGATGATCGTAAGCGAGTAAAAGAGCCGAACCGGTCTTCTTTTAACTTAAGATGTGGCGAACTGGTAAATGGATGTGAAAACAGTATTTTGGTACAATCGATGTGGTCGACAAGGATCAGATTTAGTGATTCTGGACTAATTGTTGAAACTTCTTCTTGCTGAATAGAACCGAGCACAAGAAACTCGTAGTATCGCGTATCGATAAGTTTAGAGTTTTTTCTCAGTGATAATTCCATTAAATAACTGCCTTGAGGCAATGTGAACGGTATAAAATTAAATTCTAGTTTACCGGATATCCAGTTGGAGTGCAGCAAGGTATTTTTCAGCACTGTTTTATAGGTGAGAAAATCTTTCACCGTATAGTCCAAAGTTATCGCATGTTCCATTTCTTTTGGAATATGTGCTGAGATATGAAAAGTGCACATTTCGTTTTCTTTAAAAAAAGGAAACGCATTGTTTGGCGGAGAGATAAAAATTTGACCGAAATACGGCGGATTTGTAAACCAACCGCCGCCGTCTTGTCCAAATCCGCTTAGCGAACTTTCACCCACATTGCCAAGAGATTTTGCCGATTGCCATTGCGAATCGTCAAATTGCGCATCAAACCATTCCGGAGATTCTTTGAAGGATGCTTTCCACGATGAGTCAGTAAAAAAGTGTGTTATACTGCCGTCCTGATGATATGCGACCCCTTCTAAAAAGAAAGCATTGTTTATTTCGGGTGGTGTTGAGTTAAAGTATTTCCAATGATATGATTCACACGAAACGGCAATTGTATTTAGTCCTGCTTTAAGGTACTGAGTACAATCGACATGCGTATAAATTCTATCGAAATCACTGCCGCCTCCTTTTTCAAGAACCAACGTACCGTTAATGTATAATGAATAGTACGGCGCAGTTGAAATAACGAGTTCTGCTGACGCGGGCGCATGAGAGAGGATAAACGTTTGCCGAAAAAACTTCGTGCCATGAGGACGGACAATTACCGGTGAAGAAAATATAACGGTGTTATTTGGAGTATTTGTTCGAAAAATTAGTTTATCAAGCCGATACCGTAAACTTCCCATGGCAACTTTAATCAATTGCTTGTTTGTGCCTTTCAGTTCGAAATCGATACCGTTTACGCTCCATTTTGAAAAGGGAAGAGATTGATCGGCAATAAAATGGATTTCATAAGGATACCAATAATATGCCCATTCGGCGCCGATACGCTGGTCGGTCCATCCAAATTCTGTATTATGCTGGGTTGTTATTTTAAAATCAGAGCCGGTTTGGGTAATAACTGCATTCTTGTAATAATTACATGGCGGCGATAGAGTTTTGCCTGTTATATAGCCCATAGTATGTGGACCTTGCACTGCAATAACTTCTGCGTTCCATTTGTTGTATTTCTGCTGAAGTTCCATAGGAAGAGGAGGTTCTTTTCCTAACAATTGGCTGAATAAAAAAGTATTACTAACCAAAATTAATAGTTGTAAAATATATAAGAGAATGGTGGTTAAGAAACGGGAAATATTATTTTTCATTATGGTTAGGATATAAAAATTTCATCACTTCAAAATAGACTCTTTGACATGCTTTTCCTTCACAATATTTATTGAATCGAGCACATAGTGCCGATCGCTCTTTTGAAAAAAAAGAAGGTGTTTGCTTAAACTTTTTAATGTATTCCGAAACTTCATTCCAATCGGATGCTTTTGGACCGGGGGTTACTGCAGTATAGTCAAAGTAAAATGTTCGGTCTTTAGTGATGTATTCTTGTATATCAAACGGTGTAAAGATTATAGGTTTGTCTGTTAACAGATAATCAAAATAAATACTGGAATAATCTGTAATCAAAAAATCTGTATAAGGGAGAAGATTATATATATCTTGATTTATATCTTCATCTTTTATGAAGAAGATATTACTGAATGATACAGTTTGTTCGGTGCCGGTCGATTGATTATGATAAAAATGCAATTTTACGAAAAGGGCAGTGTTTAACTGTTTTAGTGTTTTATTGAGTTGTGGCAATGCGGAATAAAACAAAGAAAAAATTTCCGACTTTCCTTCTTGGCGATGAGTGGGCATGTAAATACCTATAGAGCATTGTTCCTTTTTTAACAATTGTAATTGCTGAGCCAAAGGAAATGAAGTGTCATGCGGCATGAAAAAGGAATCATTACGAGGATATCCTGTAAGTTTAATAGATGTTTTTTTTGCAAGAAAAGCAGATGAGAAAATTTCTGATACTTCTTGGGAAGGAGAAACAATAAGTGCTTTAGAATAATCGCTTTTAAAAAAGGGGAATACTATTTGTGATAACTTTTGTTTTAAAGTAGTTTTTTTAAACGTTAATGTATCATCGTTCATAATTTTTTTAAGAGGAGTGCCGTGCCACAATTGGATTATTTTTGTGTTTCCAGCGGCATATTCGCAAATATCCGTTAGACTGGTCGAAATGACCCTGCTTTTGCTCTTAGGGCAGTAATAATCCTTTAGCGGATGGAAGGTAATAGCATTCAAATCCTTGTTTTCTAAGAAAATTGAATGTTTGCTTATTTTTTGTGAGCCATACTGCTTGTATTTCAGGATGGTTGGTTGCGATATACTGGAACAAATATTTGGAATTGTCGGAAAATTTTTCTCCAAACCAAGCACCAAATACCCAAAGGTTCTTTTTCTTTGGGAAAAAAAGGATGTGAAATATACAATATCTTTTAAGATTAGTTTAAAGAGATTGATACTTTTTTTTCATGGGATGCCAATTAAAGGTTGTGTGTTTGAGCTAAAGCTACTGCCCGATGATAATCTTCTTCGAAATCAATCTCAATGCATGGAATATGGGTAACATCCAGTGCGTAAATAGGGTGGATTTTACATAAATCATTGACGGCTTTTTCAAAAAAGAGATTTTTCTCGTTATGTGAAATATAGTTTTGCATACAGGTAATAAATTGTTCATTGCTTGTAACAGAAAATTTACCAATCCCTATAAACTCACCGGCGCATAAATGGGGATCGAGTTGTTTTCCAATTTCAACAATTTGTTCATTGTTTAAAATGACTTTAACCTCTTCTTCGGCGCAACGCGCTTTATTTATTGCTAAGATATTTTTCTGTTCGGCATCTAATAGGTACTTAACAATTCTTTTATCGGCTAAGACATCTGCATTGAAATAGAGAAAATCTGAACGTGCCATAGTCTCTCTTGCCAACCATAGCGAATAGATAGTATTAGTGGTAAGGTATTCCTTATTTTCGATGAATGTAAAATTGAAAGGGAAATTTTCAACATAAGATATGATTTGTTCTTTTTTAAATCCTAATACTATTATTATATCAGTAATATTGTGTGATTGTAATGCGTCTAAGTGATGTTCAATGAGGGTTTTTGATCCTATGCGCAACAGACATTTGGGATTACCGTTTGTGAGTGATTGAAGACGGGTTCCAGCACCGGCGGCTAAAATAATTGCTTTCATGTATCGACCTATTTTTTCTTGGTGTTGAGAAGAGTTGAAAGAAAAAAATCATATATATTATCAGGAGGATTGAAGATTATTTTATTTATTGCTGATATGATTGGAATATCGATATTGACTCGTTCTAATTTATATATGGTTTTTTGCATGTTTAAACCCTCTACAACCATACCGACTTCTTCAAGCGCATCTTCTAACTTGAGATTTTGTCCGAGTAAAAAACCAAGCTTTCTGTTTCTACTATCTGTGCTGATGCATGTCGTAATCAAATCAGACATTCCAGCAAGTCCATATATCGTTTTGCTGGATGCACCTAGAAATTCAGCAATCTCGACAAATTCCTTAAGTCCATATGTCATAATTATTCCCTGCATATTTTTTCCCAAGCCCAAGCCGTCTGCGATACCTGTGCCAATTGCGATAATTCCCTTGAGACATGCACAGAGTTCATGTCCCACAATATCTGTATCTAATTCAAACTTTACATAGTCATTTTCTAGTGCTTTGGCAATTTCAGTAAGAAACCATACTTTATTGCTTGCAAGAATTGCTTTCGTCGGTTTTCCAGCGGCTACTTCCTTTGCGATTGTAGGGCCGGTTAAAACAGCTACATTACTTTTGGGAAAAATGGATTGAATAAGTTGACTCATCGTGCAAAATTTTCTATGGTCAAATCCTTTGGATGCGCATAAAATATTTGGCTGGTCAATATGGTTTTTAAGTTCAAGGCAAATCTCTTCTACGACATTAGAAGGCGCTACCATAATAAACAACGCTGTATTATCAAATTCTGTGGAATACATAGGGTGAAATGCGATGGATTGGTTGATTTTTAAACAGGGCAAACGCGGATCCGATCGCTTTTGAGTAAGTTCACTTGCAATATGTTGATTTAGTGTCCAAACCGTCACCTCATTATTAAAAGAAAAAATGTGAGCTAATGTTAAACCCCAGCTCCCAGCCCCAATAACAATAATTTTCATAATCATCCTCTAAAAAGTATTTATTGAAAATCACCAGAGCGAATACTTTCTTACACCGTAAACTCTCGCTAATAAGATAATTGTTTCGGTTAGAATCGTCACAAAGACTAATAAGTATATACCTGCCTCTTGATAAGCCTTCATGATAGGAATGATAATGCATAAAGCAAGAATATGCCAAATCGAACCGAAAACAACAGTAAAATTAAAAAATTTAGTATAGCCGAAAGCGGCTAAAAAAGGCAACCCTAATAATACCGAAGTAAACACTAAAGGAAATTGAATTGAGAGAAAACGTAATATTTGTGCAGTTTGCCCAAAATTTGAACCGTAAACGGTGCTGATAATATAGTAGTTTCCGAAAAATGTGATTATAAAAATACATATACCAATGGAGACCCAGCCGGAAAAAATTTTTTTATAAAATGATTTGTTTTTTGTTCGGCACATATATGGATAGATTGCATTAACAATAGGCTGGTTTAGTGCCGAAACTGCTTTAATAAGTTTATTGGCGGCTTCATAGTATCCAGTTAGTGTATTGGTTGTAAGCAACCCTAAAATAAAGGTGTTACTGATGGTATATATTGATACCGATATGCGGGAGAGAAAAAAGTAAAAACTATTCTTTAGATGTGAAATAAGAATAGTAGTATCGGGAAATTGCAATTTTACGCGAAATGTTTTAAATACTATCCACAATGCAATAATTCCAGTAGTTATGAAACCAAGCGAATTGATAAGGGGAACTTTGTAATAATCGGATTCAGAACGGACAAATATAAAAATCGATATAGTGAAAATTAATTTTGCGATGATGTTTAACGTAGTAATATACCCCATTTTCTCCATTCCTTGAAAAAACCATGCAGGGAAAAGTATATATCCTGCAACCATTCCAAATGAGAAAAGGTATATATTGGAATCCTCTTGAAATTTTGGGATTATGCAAATGACACTAAGAAGAATAAGAATCGATATAAATAAAAAGAATAATTTTAGTATCATTACAGAGGAAAAAATTTCTGAAATTTTATGTGGGTCTTTGTGATGTATCGATATCTCTCGAGGGGCTGATAAATTAAATCCATAATCTGTTGCTATAATAAAATATTGAATAAATGCCTGTGCAAATGAAACAATTCCGAATTTCTCCATACCGATTACTCTCACAAGGTATGGAAGTGTAATTAATGGGAGTATATAGTGTGTAACCTGTAGCATGCCAAGTGCAAGCATGTTAGAAAAAACACTTTTCTTATCGGTAGAAAATAACTTTGAAATAAGTTGGCGAACCATACTTTTATTCTTCGGGAGTATTGAATTGAGATACTTTTTCAACTAACGCAAATGCAAGCGTTATATACGGTATTTCGTTTAACGATGTAAAACACGGTAACGTAATAAATGTTAGAGTCGCTCCGGCAATGTATCCTAAACATCCCAAACAAATCCCTCGCAATAATGGGGAATTGTTTACTCGTATAATCTTTATGCTTCTCGTAAAAAAACCGATGAGGACTATCGAAAAAACAGCAACACCGCCAAGTCCCATAGTTACGAGAAGAGTAATAAGTCCGCTATCGATTGTTTCAACCAAATAATCTTTAACGAATGCGGCTTTTGGAGATTCGAGCGCGGCAAGATGATGGAGAAATCCCACACCAAGAAGAGGTCTTTTCAGAAACATATTGATTCGCTGAAAACTATCTTCGAGCCGATATCCAAAAGTCCCAGTCTGATGAATAATTTCATAATATGTCGACTCTATACGTTGTATTAACTTTGTAAGATGCGTTAAAAAATCTACACCAACTGCTTGTGCAACTATAAGAATAATAAAACCAATGCAAGCGGTTATTAGTGTTAATTTTAATGTTTTGGCCTTTTCATATTTGGTGGCAAAAAAGAAAGGTACGGCAATTATTAAAAACTGCATAACCCATCGCGCTCTACTAAAACATAAAAATAAAGCGATTCCTAAAAAAAATGAAAGAATAAGAAAAACCCTTACTTTTTTTTGTGTTGTATAACATTGTGTAAGCCAAAAACATATGGCAAATGATAGGCATAATAATGGCGTACTGCCTGCAAGATATATTCGAAGAATGTAAAAACCGCCTAATTGCTGGTAATCCATCAATAAATAACGCATGATTTTAAATCGCGAACCAACGAAGAATTGGGTATAAAAAAGTGATGAACAACAAACTGCTAATGCAATAAAAATAAAAAGAAACTTTTTTATGTCAGCAATATCTTGAATATAATATAAAATTGCGAAAAAAGAGAGGTAAAATAAATATTTTCTTGCAAGACGAATGGAAGACTCTAGCGATACCTCAAATTCAAACATTGTGTAACACACCACAAATAAAATAAATAATGAAAGTAATAAAATATATTTATTAAAAGGTGTTTTTATATATTTTATGGTGTCTCGCTTTACTACGATATTTGCAAATATAACAGGGAATAATGCCAACAAAGAAACATCGGTTAATTTGAACATTCCTGTGACTGAAAAATAATCTAAGTTAATAATTCCAAAAGCATTACATATTACAAAAATCATAATCATATAGCCCCAAATAGGTCGTGCGAAAATAATTAAAAAGTAGAAAGCGGCAATAAGTAGCAAAATGGGAGTTATAGATTTTCTTACACTTAAAAAACCGATTCCCATTGCTAGGCAGAGCATACCGATGGTAAAACCATATCTTTTTACCCAATTTATTAATCTATCAAGTCGAATAATCATCTATGGTTTCCCGAGTCACTGTTTATCTGATATGTTTCTTTTTATATCGTGTGTTTTTCGGTGGTATCTTAGGAAAAATGCTCAACGCTATACTAGAGGGTGGGGGAACCCAAAGTCAAGATGAAATACTGAACAAAGCAAAAGAGCGAGTATGATATACTCGCTCTTTTGCTGTAAATGTGTCTAAAAATTACTCTTCATCCGGCTCATCTGATGCAAAATCAGGCATACCAGACCAATCCATTAGAGTAAGCATCTTAAACATTATTGTAGTCATGATTGCGGCAAATATACCGTACCATAATGCAGGTTTATATAACCCAAAGCACAATTTTCCAAGAGAGAAAATCATAGCGAATAATGCTAGTACGCCGGTTACCCATGCAATCCATTCAGGTATACCGACATGAAGATGATTGGGATTGCCCGCTTTTATCGCGATAGGACCCCAAAAACCTGCCGGACGCACACGCTTGTAAAAAGCAATTAAATGTTTCTCATCTACAGGTTTTGTGAGCAGTGTTACAGTTATCCATATAATGGTACTTACAAAAAGGTTAATAGTAAAACGAACAGCGTACATCTTCTCAAACATTTCTGGATCGCCGGCACCGAAGAATGCCAGTTTATTTAATATTGTCCAGATAAGCAAAGAAGAAACCATTGCCGAGATTTCAGACCACGGGTTGATACGCCACCAATACCATCTTAAAAGAACGACAAATCCAGTGCCTGACATCAATTCAAAGAAACTTATCCATCCCGCCGCAATATTGTTCTGTCTATATGCAAAATAACCGGCAAGAGCGGCAAGGAAAATAATCGATATTTGGGAAACTGATACATAGTGCTTTTGGGTTGCTTTGCGGACTATGAAGCGTTTATATAAATCATTGATTAAATATGATGCGCCAAAATTAACGTGAGTGCTCACTGTTGACATATATGCCGCCATTAGCGATGCAACCATTAAACCCTTTAAACCGGCAGGCAGATATTTCATCAACATAATGGTAAAGGCATGTTCTTGGCTGAAATTAGCTCCGTATTCAGAAATTCGAGGAATCATAGATATTGAGGCAACGCCAACAATAATCCATGGCCACGGGCGCAATGCATAATTTGCCAAGTTAAACCATAACATAGCCGCAACAGAATGTTTCTCATTTTTACAGGAGAATAATCTTTGAGCAAGAAAACCGCCACCTTCACCGCCTGCCCACCATTGAAGCCCAATAAATACAATAAAAGACCATAATGCCAGTATCCCGCCACTTTTAATATTGAATGGTGGAATAAAAGAGATAATATCTCGTGCGCTCACAAAATATCCCGTAGTTCCGTTGTCAACAGCTCCGTTTGTGACAGTTGCTATTGCACTCTCGACCATTTGGCTGGGCCGCCGGCTTCAATAAGTACTATTACTGCAAGAATAATACATCCGGTCATTGCGCAGAGAAACTGAAAAAAGTCTGTCGCTACAACTCCCCATAAGCCTGAAAATATGCAATACAGCAAGGTTGTTGATACACACAGAATGATGCCGAACATTTTTTCATCAAGTGAAAAGAAAATTGAATGTACGTCAATTCCGTTTTGGGTTGCCCACAGTGTAATATCTGTTCCAGTTTGAACAAGCCGGAAAGTAAAATTTTTTAGAAAGACTATTGTAGGAAGATCAAGAACAATTTCCATGATTTTTGTTGCGGCGAGGGTAACCCAGCTTAATACAAGAGTGTTTTGGATGAGTGCACGATACGATGCATGAAACCCTCGCAATATTGCCGCTGGAGCGCCTTTATACCGCAATTCGACAAACTCGACGTCAGTAATAATCCGCGCGCGCCTCCAAAGCCGGGCATAGAAAAACGCACAGAGCATCATTCCCATTATACCGCCCCACCAAAACCAATTGCGTTGTAAGCCCAGTGTACGAATCCAGCCCGAAATTACCAGCGGGGTATCTGCCGCAAAAGAAGTGGCAACAATCGATGTTCCGGCAAGCCACCATGTCATTTTACGGCCGGCGACAAAATATTCAGTGAGCGTAGCTCCATGTTTTATTTTTTTAGAAAAATAAAGGCCGATGGCAGTAGTAATCACAAAATATGCTCCAATTATCAACCAATCAGCAAACTTTAGTGGTTCATACATAATGCTGTTACCATCCTTTCGTTATTAGTGTTAATATAAATAATGCTATCTAGCAATATAATCGTAACTAAAGAAGAGCGATATCGTATGATTTCGAAGGACTACATATTTAAGGGCATCACGCGATCGTACTATTAAGCAAAAATCAGAAAGACTGTACCATTATAGGTTTTTTAGATAAATTTGCAAGGCAAAATTTTGAATTTAAACTAAAGTTACCGGTATGCATTCCAAGGTAATTGCCGCACAACTTTAATTATATGCAAGATCGATATATACTGTGGCTTTATATGTACCGTAATTGTTGGGTAGCTCGCCTTTAGTCAAATCCAGAGGATTAAGCGCTTCAGTATTAAGCGCTACAGAGAAATACATGTCAATTTCATGATTCCCATGCCCAATAAAAGTACTGGCAAGAATGCGCCAAGTTAAAATGAGTTCAGGGTCATCGGAAGGTATCATTATGAGGCCTTTTTCGACAGCTTTTTTATCTTCATTCGTTAATTCATCGAACGACACATTTAAGCGGAGAGGAACAAACAACCACGACGGATTCTCCGACAGTTTTTTGTTATCTGCTTCGCTGTCGTTATCGAGGCTGTCCGGCACTCCGTCTTCGTCTTTATCAAAGAAATTATCGCCTTGCCTAAATCCGTCTCCGTCGATGTCAAATGGGTATTCTCCTTGCCCAAAGCCTTCTACAATTGGAATGCCGCTGTTCTCTGTGATAGTGCTGAACGTTTTTCCATCACCGTCAAAGTCAAAACCCTTCCAGAAATATTCGTTTCCTACAGGTGGAACTCCTGATGTATAATAGGTGATCTCTGTTCTGTCAAAAGCGCCATCGCCGTTATCATCAAAACTTTCAAAGAAACGGGCTGGCCCAAAATTCGATATCCAAATTTTAATAGGAATCGTGTCTTCGGGATAAAGCCTATCGCCAACCCTTCGTACCAAACCAGCTGACCTGACTGTATTGCCGTAACTGTCGTTTTCCGGATCAGTATATATTCGAAGATACCATGGGTCTTTTCCATTGCCGAACCGAACGGTAACCGGCATAAAAGATTCTGCAGTATTATCATATTCGCTGATGACCACCCCTTTATTTGGCGCACCGGTTCCAGATACAACTCCTCCTTCGAGGGCATTTGTGCTCAAATCCAGCACAGGATCATTGCTCAATACTATATCGTCAATGACGACTTGTGCGTCCGGAGTGCTTTCAAACCTGATTTGCAGAGTCTGGATTTTATTCTTGTCAAGCCCATCTGCTGTTTCACCGCCTTGACGGCTAATTTGATCGAGGAAAAAGTGATATGTTGTAAAGTCGCCCGAATTGTCTAATTGAGCGACGTTTCCGATTCGATATTGTTCGGTTTCTTGCCGTTCGTCTTCGAGCAATCTAACTTCCAGATTACGTGGCGAAGCGGCACTGACAACTTTAACGCGCATATCGATGCTTCCGTAGTTCGTTACGTCAAAAAGAGCGGGAAAAATGATGTTTAAAAACGCTACGTCATTTGCGTCGCTCGGCAATTCGCCTGCATCATAAACGAGCTGAGTTGCTCGAGTTCCATCGGTAATAAAGGATTGTATGAGTGACGTGTTGCTGGGGGCATTATCGAATTCATCTATAGTATAGTTGTTTCCGGTAAAATGTGTCTCAATACCGGAACCATAACTTTCGAAATCGTCAATCAATAATTGAGTCCCTTTTTTAAGTGTATTCGAATTGATGGACTGGGAACCCGACGTGCCGACGAGATATTTGAGACGGTACCGATAATAGACATTGTCTGAAAAGGTGATACTGTCATCATCATAGCTCAAACTGAAAATTGCCGGAATAATAGTTGATGATTCTGAACCGTTACTTGCTACTTCTATCCGTTCGAGAATATATTCGTTTGGGGTAAAATTGGTTTCAGGTGTTTTTTCCGGCGGTGACCATGTAATGCGGAATCCCTGAAAAACATTGTCAGAGTCGACAATAATATCGGCGAACGGCGGTGGCGGAGCAAGAAGCAGAGGAACCTCTGTATTGTTGTCTCCTCGCAGTTTAAACCGTTTAGCTCCGAGCCTGTCCAGCCAGTTGGTGATGGATATGCCAGTGTTACTTGTATATATATACGGAGGAGAAAAAGTGCGTTGTGCGCGAGTTGAACTTACATTCGTATACGGTTGCCTTATTCCTTCATCAGTACTATTGGCAGGGTTGTTCTGCAGTGCAAAATATGCTGGAGACGACCATGAGTTTCCTTCAGTAAGCATTCCGGAAGAATTGTCGCTTTCTCGATAGATAAGGTCTCCAACGAGAATCGGTTCAGTTTCAAAGATTTCCTCTTGAAAGTTATCCGAATAAACTACCTGTAGTATAACTTTGCCATCATTATCCCGTTTAAATGCGGAGATGTCAGGGTTAAAGCCGGTATCGTTAGTATCAGCTATTGCAGTGAGCTGTTGAGGAGCATCGCAGTCGAATTCCCATGTTGTGCCGCCGTCATAGCTTTTATTGAAGAGCACGTCCGAAAAAGCTTCAAGATTGAAACTATTACTATTTGCGGCGCCGACATTAGTTTCCTGCCATATAAGATATAAATCGTTTTCTGCTGTGGCTAGTTTTGGGAAAAATACCGGCTTATGCGCAAATTCAGCCCCATCCGGAGGCAAATCAAGCAGTTGAGGTATGGGATATTCCCTTTGGCGAATAATGGTATCTTCAGTTGGCCATGAGGAACCGGATTTTGTTTTCATAGCCATTCTCATGACATTTTCTATTTCTGTAGCTCCACTTTGATTTACCGTTACAGTAAGATTGTCGATATCAATTTGACCGGTTCCGGTTAAATCCGCATCGGTTTGCAATATTAAAATTCGTATTTTTGTTATGTTGGCAAGATTCGGTTTTTTGCTGGTGACACTTTGGTCTTCACTAAATGTGGTCAGGTCATTTATATCAACAACATAATGTGTCCATGATGTTCCGGGGAGGTCTAACATTTTTGCAAAACCCAATCTGAATCCGGTTTGTCCTTCAGGAGCAGGGGTATTATCTAAGAACAAAGCTTGAGCAACAATTTCAACCGACAACACATCAGCAAAGCCCGCCGGCAAATTTGTTTTCATATCGAACTCGATAAAAGCTCCGTTGTAAGTAGAAAGATTTAATACAGGGCTAAATGCGGTGTCTTGACCTAATCCAAAGGAAGCAAACGGGCCTGTTCCTCCTATAATTGGAGACCCTCCATCAGTTGGTGAAGAGTATGGAATTCGAAGGTATCGGTAATATGGATCGGAAGGATTACTTGAATTAGCAACAATAGTATTTCCAATAGATTCGTTGTATTCACTTCCAAACACAACGTAATTATAGGTGCTTAAAGTTGAGTTTAAAACCGAACCTGTCTGATTGTTAAAGTTTTCAACTGTTAGTAACGGCACTATAGTTTCTGCTTGGGTGGAAATTGAATCATAATATTCACCCCATACAACATGTGTGCCGTGAGAGGTTTTTATTACCGACGGTGTTTTCATTGCTAATCCGTCAGATGCGAGGACATCTTTTACTCTTTCAGCACGTTGGTAGCCGCTGTCATTGAATCCTATCCATGAACTGGTTGCCCTGTTGTAGCGGATATAATGGATATAATTGACGTAGGGTTGCTCAAGAAATGTCGATTGGCTGTATATGGCATGCCATGTGACATGAACATCCCCAGCATCATCAACATAAACATCAGGATAATCAAGCGTTGGGTAAAATGCATTAAAAAATGGTGGTGGAAATGGAAGCGGATTAAGGCGTTCGGTTAAATTTTCTATGGCTTGCCAGCTCGATGCGTCGCCTATTCCGTTGGCATTATGCAGTCTAACATGGATGCGTTGGTCAACGGGCTCAGGTGTGCTTTCGTTTTCATTTTCTACCCATGCTACAGCCAAGTATTGCCCATTTTTATGGAAAGAGGGTTTTCGCGGGAATGCGGCCGGCCTATTGGATATGCGTATGGGAGAGCTCCATGTTGCGCCCCAATTAGTTGAGCGGGTATAATATATGCCAAAATCGGCAGAATTTCCAAAACTCACATAATATACTGCGTGGATTACTCCGCTGGAATCATTATCAGGGATCATTTGCAAACCTAATGCAAACCCGGGAAAAAGAGCAGTTTGAGTATTGCCGAATGAATCGGTTGGTACATCTGCTTCTTCGTTTATGGCAACACCATAATCCGTTGTATCGGCTGTTGCCAATGCAGGAGCAGTATCGTACGATATGCGCGCAATAATAAACGCGCGGTTTTCTGAAAGTGTTGATATAGAAGATGTCTGTGACGCTGTCCATAAGTAACTACCTGAAGCAATAGGCGGTACACTAGTAGGGGCGGTATTGGAAATTTGCGTTATGAAAGTCCATGTAGAATCGTCGTTAATATCCATACTGTTTGCCATTGCATAGAATAATTCTACAGTATAATCGGTGTTTCTTGGGACATATGAGTCCCATGTAATTTGAATGTCGCCGGTGAAATTGATGCCGTCAATGGGGCTCCCGTTGGGCGAGGTGATGGTAACAATAGGTGCGTGTGTATCATTATCAGGAGCAAGATGCTGATAGCCTCGATAGGGGGACGCATTATCGGCATACGAATGAATGCTAAGCCCGCTGAAAAGCGGGTCGCTTGAGAATGTAGCAAACACATTAGCTAATTCTGTTTCTAGCACAGTGTTTCCTTCTTCATAAAAAGTGATAATATCTTCGATAGCGTCATTATCTAGCAAATCGGTTGTGGTTTCTACCGTTATAACGTAAGGCACAGTATCGGAAGGGTCAACATTCCGGTAGAGATTTACTAAATCTTTTATCCCCGGAAAAATACCGTTAGGATCAGCCGTATCTCGATAGGCGAGGATTGTATAGAAATCAAGCCGGTCAAGGATTTCTTTTGCAAGGTTTTCTTCATCACCGGGCGTACCATTATCGGGATCATAGGTAATATCTGCATAAAACCCTGCAATTGAATCAGAATAATCGATATCGGGATCAATAAGCGCATTATATAAGACGATTTCATTTTCTGTATATGACAATAAATTTTTATATGTTTCCCAGATTACAGGAAAACCTTGCGGGTCAAGAGTACCTTCCGGTGCGTTTTTCTTAAAAAAACTATATTGGACGTCGGTATATGCGCCTGTTCCTAGCTGGTGTGGTTCGATATCCAGCATGAGGCCGTCGAACCGTTCGGATGCGAAAACCCCGCCTTTTTGGAATGGAATAAATCCAAGAAAGTTTGTTTCAGCAGGAAAGGGTGGGTTTATATAGTTTTTATATCCAATATCGAGTTGGTACGGTATTGGATTTTGTGGGTCCGGTATAGCAAAGCGCGGATCGGTGATAATGAGATACACTTTAAATCCTCGATTATGCATATCTGTAAGGAAACGCCGCAATTTGCGTGTCCTAAAGTTCATGTCATCAGCGGCGGCCATGAACAATGTCGTTATTTTATTGGCAGGATTGCCATGCGGCGCGGCGCAGAAACTGAGAAATTCTTCGCGGGCTATGCCGTCATTGTCGAAATAATCAGCGATGATATCATCGGAGACAGTCCAAACCCATAACGCTCTACCGTCGTTGTCGGACGCGGCCAGACATTCGAAGGTTGATATAAGTAGAAGAATGAGAATTGAAAAAATCTTCAGCACAATTTTTTTCATTTTGTATCCCTGTTGCGCGTTACGCCGTAAGAATCTCTCCCGGATTAGTTGTTTTTACGAACTTTTTTTAAAAATAATAGCCCTATTCCAAATAAAATCATTATACTGGGTTCCGGTATTGCTAAACCGACATTGTCAATTTGAACGTTAAAACCGATTCCGCTTACAGGTTGAAAACCAACTTCAAACCGGCTTGTCGGATTATCGCCGTAATCCCAAGTAATAGAATTATTTCCTGCAAAATCAGGATGCCCGCCGAGTTTAAAGGCAAAAGTTGCCGTATCTCCCGGTGCAATTGAATACATATTGACTGCATTGAGGTTTTGGTCAAGTACATAATAAATTGCTGAGCTCGAATTTAAGCCGTTTGGCCCGATACGAGGTAAAAGTTCAACGGTTGTCGTTCCAATGTTGCGAACATCAAAGACTAAAAACCACCAATCGGAAAAAATGGGGTTAAAATCGTATCCGACGCCATTATATGCGTTAAAAACCAGTGTTCCCGGGTCTTCGCCTTCAAAATGGAGAAGGTGTGACGAATTGTTTGTTCCGCCGGAAAAATATGTTGATGCGCCGCCGGTTATAGAACCCGAAGTAATTTCTAATGTGAAAGCATCCGGATCAGCCGCCACAATTTCATAAAAATCATCATCGTTATTTGGGTTTCCTAATTGATCGTCAAAAAAAGATATCTCATAGGAACCTTTTGTCGGAATTATGGTAACAGAGTTTTTGTCGATGCCTGTTGCCGCATTATATTGCGTTACGATGAAATTGTCGTAAAATTGATTATTCGCACATAAAACCGAACATTTTAACAATAAGACGAGCAGAGTAATAAAGACTCTTCTTTTCATGGGTTAATCCTCCTTCTTTATAGGCAAGTCGATAATTACGATATCTCTTCCAATTATGGTAAATAGTTTGTTATTAAATATCTCAACATCAAATATTTTTTCATTTGCCGGTGTAAATGAGTAAACGCTCGTGAAATCTTCCATAAATGGAAAGTTATTCCAATAATAGGCATCTAAAATATCGATACTATAAGAATTATCCGGATTTGCGCTGGCAAACGCTATGTATTCGCTATTGGCAGAATAAGTTTTACTCTTTTTCGATGCGTTTTGATAAATATCTAAAATAAAGTGCGTATCATTTGTTGAGGTATTGGGATTAAGATCACTTTCATCAGGTGCAAAAATGCTTAAGTTGCGGGTGTTATACCGTGATACGAAGAGATAATCTATGCTTGAAAATAAATCTTGAGGGCGCGATTTGTTCACATCTGTAAAGAAGACACGAGTAATCGGTACAATGCTTGTTGCTTCAAGTGACGGCTGAAATACCGTAACAAAATCTGGCAATGCGTTGGAGATTTGAGAGGAAGAGACATACGCTCGGTCTCTAGTATTGTCAATATAAATATCGATAGGGGATGGAGATGCAAGGTTTTGCAATAGCGTAATGATTCCGCTGTCAAGGTTCAGCTGGAATATATCTAACCCGCCGGATGATGGCGTATACCATATGTATGCATAGTTTATTGCAAGGTTATCGGATGGCGAATATCCAGCTATTCCTGAAGGATATAAGTTTAACGGCATATTAGCTACTTGGTATGGAAAATTATGGTTATTTGGATCACCGAGCAATTGTGTGTCAAATCCATCCATATCAAACCAGATACATTGTTTACTGTAGCGGGAAACTAATGCAATATAATTATGGATTCGAGCAATTCCGATTGGATTGGGAAAACTGCGCATTGCTATCGGAACGGGAAGACGCGTTACAGAGACAGTACCGGACGGGTTTATATCAATACTGATGCGTATTACCGACAAACCACCGGTACTCGATGCATCAAGAATGTACAAATCCGAATTCTCCTCATCAATATAAAGAGATGAGGGAGCAAAAACGCTAAGCCCATTTTTTTGATTTGCAGGGAGTTTGTCAAAAACGTCAGCAATCATCAAAACATCGTGTTTTTCCGAAGGATAATTATTAACACGTGCAACTAAAGTGCCCGATGTGTCATTATCAAGAGGATTTTGTACCGAAAATGTGTGTGTGTCATTGATGCTGGATAAATGCTGAGCAGATGCCTGAGCCGTGTTATTGATAAGCAATTCGATATTTTCAGTTACGTTGCCTGCATTTGAAATAACAACTTCAATATCATCATTTTGGTGAGCAAACTGCGGGGCAAAAGCATCGATTCTGGGATAGATTTCTCCCGTACTTAATACTGATATCCCTTGTGCGGTTAGGGCAAACATTCTGTCGCCCGCCCAGTCAAAATCAAAAGGAATTGACAACGAGTCGTTTTCAGGGAAGTGAACATAGGTTAATTCCTGCCCAAGATTGACAGAAGATTTTAAATCAAACGTAGTCGAACCTAGATTAGAAAAATAGAGCGTAGAACGCAACGGGTCAAACGCGGCGTAATCTGCGCCGGCAGAGCCTGATGTGATTATTGTTCCGTCAGATTTAAATACAGTGGCATCAGACTGAGAATAGATCATGAATTCCGAACCGTTGTAATTGGATGCTATATTCAAATGGTTGATTTCTGAAGAGAGATTGGGAAATGTTGATACTGGAATAGATTCGATCGAATCAGTAAATGCATCGTATCTGAATAGTTCGAATGATATGGTATCGTTATCGATAGCAAGAATGTATGCAGTTGACTTATTGCTTGCTCCAGCGACTTCAATTCGCTCATAATGAGATTGGGATGATGATAAAAGTTGATCTAGTATATGCCCGCTCGGTTGATTATCAGGATCAAGAAAGACACGGTATAAACCGGCTTGCGTACCAGACGTACCGATGAGGAGCCGGTCAAGAAATTGATGAGTAAGTGTAGATGCATTTCTGTTTAAGTGCGCATACCTATCGGATGTAATAAAAGCTAATGAGTGGGCAATAGTTGAAAATCCCTCTGAATTTGGATCGACAATAGTAAATCCGGACGGCAAAACTGTCTCAGCGGCGAGATCGATGATCTCAACTTTATTGTTTGATGCGCCGTTAAATATTACAAAAAGCTGTTCGGCAAACCGAGATAATTCCATTTTAATCGGTGTTGCAAACGCAAGCTGAATATCATTTGTAAAAGTGAATGTTAAAGGATCAATAGAATTTTCAGCATATATTTCTACTGTTGAGTCGACGTTATTTAAGAGTACAATATTTTCATGAACATTGTCATAAGCGAGGCCGATCCGATTTACAGATTGCACTATTTGGTTGATTGCGGCATTAAAAAAACGGTATCCGTCGGGTTTTGTGACAGAACCTTCAAAGTGTGTTAGTTCCACATCAACATACAATGGAAGCGGAGCGGAACTCGGAGTAAACAACGGCATATTTACTGTCAACAAAGAATCAGTTTTCGGTGCAATTACCGGCGCAATGACAGAACCGATATTAACGTGTGTTACGTTTAATAAATTAAGCCCTTCTATGTATATGCGATGATTGCCGAGAACAGTTCCAAGCTGAGGGATAATTCTTGTTATTACCGGCGCTTCTTTATTAACAGTTACAGGAATAATTGATTCTGCAGATAGTCCATATGAATCATAAACGCGGGCAAAAATAAAATAATTTCCTGTTGTGAGTGCGCCTTCGTTATCAACAAAAGTAAACGAAAAATTAAAAGCACCACTGCTGAAATTCGGGTTCATCCGTTCATCGAGCACGATTATCTGCGATTCATTATCCCGCTCATCGACATTTTCCTCTTTGACCATTGCAACAGTTACGTGAGATAGGTATGCTTCATACTCATCATCTATTTCGTTATCACTTGATATCACTGATACTTCAAATGTGCTTCCCAACGTATCATTCTGCATAGGAAGCAGAAGAGTGACTTGAGGCGGTTTGTTCCAGAAAAATTGATCGGTCCCAAGATCGGAATCGTTGTCAGGATAAATTTTTCCGTCGTTGCCGCGAATAAGAACGTTGTATCTGCCGCTTATACTGCCTGCATTTGTGCTATTAAGCTCAACCGAATAACGTGCGTTAAAATTCAGCCCCCAGTAGGGAAGTAGCGATGTAATATTATCGCCATTATCAAACTCAAAAATACTGCGCGTGGGCTGAAGTGCGAAAGGAATAACGGTTGTTTCAGACGGTTTTTGCAGGCGCAGGGCGATAGCCATTGAATCGTTATCGTCAAACGCCCATCCTTCAAAGGCAATGGCATCGCCGGAAATGATTTTTACGCCGTTTGATCGTCCGTCGTTGTCAAGAACAAGTCCCAATGGAACAACAGCAGGCGGTATTCCCACGATTGATGTGTGTTGCCCGACAGGCGGATCATTCATATCGAGTTCAAGCCCTTGATCTTGCGAATGAAGCAGAATGCTCCAGTCGTCGGCATCGCCGGCATTTCTAAATAACCGAAAAGTTAAAGGCAGGGTATCTGGCAAAACAGAAACTTTACCGATAAGGAATGTAAATTCTGTAATGGCAACATTATTTCCGTCAGGTATTAACGGCGCAGAAGGTGGGCTTGCACTGTCGATTATTATAGTCGACGGATTTTCATCATAAAGCTCGAGATTTAAACTGTTTAGAGGAAGCTGTGTGATAAAATCCTGAGGATTGAGGTTAATTAAATCAAGGTCGATTGTCACAGTAACTTTGATGCGTTCCAGCGGTTCTATGAGCCCGTCGTTATCATTTGTAAATGTGGCGGTATCGATCGATATCTGATGGAAAATGCTGTCGTTGTCGAACTGCATAGTATAATAAGGTGCAATAGGGTCTCCGCTCAAATCGAGAAAGATAAATGCATTCAGCGAACCTGAATTTGCCGCAATGAATCCCGGGAATGTTGCCAGAACATCGCCTGCAATCGGATTGAAATCAAGTTCACTGCCGCCGGAACCTGCTTGAACTGGATATAAACCGGAGAGCGAACTGCTTACAGCTAACGATTCATACCCATTGGATTTTTCATACCCGTCAATAGCAATACCGGAAAAAACGTTCCATTGCTCAAAATACACTTCTGCACTTACTTTATCGGCTGAACCGTCAGATACATTTTCCAATCCGGTGAAGACGACTTGATTAAAATAGGAGAGAGGAGAACCGGTGAATGCCCAGAACGAAACCGAAGGTGTATCAGGCAGTGATTTAACGATAAACGCTACGGTTACAGGTTTATTGTGCGATGAAGCGAACTGCATTTCCGATGCGCAGGCCGACTTAATGTCGTGTAGCGTTCGGCTACCGGCATAAAGGATAACGGAATCAGCGATTGCGATGGGCAGTGCATAATGAGTTGCAAGATACGCATCGGTATCATAACCGGCAGATAACGCAACAGTAAACGAGAGCGGCGCAACTGATGCCGTATTGTATGAAGAAATCAGCTGATGCGCTTTCTGCAGGAAAACCAAATAGTTGTTCCAAACGGCGGCAACTTGCGGGCTTTCTACGGTTCCGAACGGAAGTTCTTCCATAAGTGTTTCAGGATGTGCAACAAGCTGTACCGCGTCAAATTTTTCATCGGGATTTGAAGTTAAAGCATTGAATTCCACTACTTGAGAGAGATATGCTAACCCTGCATTATGCTGTGATTCGTCAATCCATTGTGTAAAATCTATCACGCATTCAGCCTGCATGTTGCGCATATGGAGTTCACTAAGAAACGATTGCCTCATTCCTGTATTTTCTAGTAAGAGTTCTGTGCTGTCGGCATCATTGATGCAGAAATATATTTTTGAAAATTTTTGATCGGTGTTTCCATATGGCGCTTCAATAAAAGAAAAGAAATCGCCAACATATTGAGAAGCGGATACGACATGCCGGTATCCTTCAGCGCTGAGATACAATGCCTTTTCAGACGCATGTGCCTGCGTGTTTGCGAAGAAGAAAATTAAAGTTGAAAAAACCAATAGCCGTTTAATCATCGTTTCCTTGGTTTGTTATATGGGTCTTCTACCGACCACAATTTACGCGGTTTCTTCGGTTTTGCTTTTTCTTGGGGTTGAACCGTGCTTTTTTGTTCTATTTTTCCTTCGGTAATTGTGACGCTGGAACCTGATACGGTAAATGCCAGTTCATGTTGAAATTCTTTTTTCCCCGTGTCGTCGCCGGCGGTAAGGTTGATAACTGCTTTATATGCGCCGTCCTGCAAGACAAACGGTTCTTTTGCTTTGCTTTCGTAATCTTTTACTTCATTAGGAATAATTGCCCATTTAATTTCGTTGAAGGGCAAAATATAATTTTCGTTGCTTCGGTCAAGACTGGTTATTTGAATAGTACCGGTAGTGCGTATGTGAATGTTTCCGGTATTTTTAAGATAAATAGTAAATGCAAGGTTATTTTTATTAGAAATGGATAAAGTACTGATTTCAAAATCGAATTTTTCTGTGCCCTTAATGGCAATATAAATTGGTATGGAATTCCTTACGGCAATGCCGGCTCCTCCCATAATATTAGCGATGGGTTCGCCGGTGAACACTGCCCATGCATTGTATTCGCCGGATGCGTTTTCCGGTATGGCGATGGTATATTTTACTTTGCGTGTTTCGCCGGGTGCGAGTTCGACTGAAGATTCATGGAGAGTAAACCAATCTTTTGTGAGCGGGTTGAGTGTGCGGTCGGACGAACTTATTTTTATTACGGTCGATGTTTCTTCGTAGTTGGTTATCTCAAAACAGTTTTCATAACTTCTTCCTGCGGGGAATTTACCTTCGATACGGGAAGGAGTAATACTGAATTTTGCCCATACTTTGTTAGCAAAACCAGCCATGAGTAACGTAACTAAACTAAAAACTATAAAACTTTTTTTCATCACTATGCCATATTTCTTTATTGCTCTTTAGGAGGGCAGGCATATGAAATGCCTGCCCTCTGTAATACAAAACCTCAAGGAGAATTAGTTTTCTACCATTTCGAGGTAAATTGTTCCTTTGTAATCGCCTTTACCAGCGGTAAGCAAATCGACGCCAAGGAGCAACTGCTGACGTTTAGTAAAGTTCGTCCCGAGCGCTGTAGATGCAATCTTTTGCGGAAATTAATATTATTTAGAGTATCAATAGCTTGTTTTTCGGGAATGAATGAGAAGGTTGCAAGCTCTCCTGTCCATGCATCTTCACTGTCCTGATTGTGTCGCCGGTTAATTCGATAAAATGAGCGGCTTCATTGTCCGGATCATCCGGATCAGGAAGTTCATTGACTTTTCTCCCAATTCGCCTGCAGAACGTACTTTGACAGGCAACATATACACTGACTGTTGGTTGTATCATCATTATCGACAGGAAAAACTGTTAATTGATGATAGATACCGGCATGTGTAGCGATGAAGTTTGCTTGAGCATTTATATCTAAGGCACTATAGTTGGAAGGTACTACATGAATTCCCTTTGATCCGGCATTGCCGCCGATTGGGTTTGTATCGAGCTCGCCGGGGTTGATTCCGTCATTATCGGTGTCAAGGTTGTTGGTGTAGATGTGTACTTCATAGACACCGCGAGGGTCAATCTCAAGCCACATTTCTTTAATACGGGCTTTTTGATTACTAGGTGCCGTGAATGGACCGAAGTCGGTGATGTTTAATAGATTGGTTATTTCACTTCCACCGGTTTCGTTGTCGTGGAGAGTAATGGAACCATTTCCTGTGTTAATAAATTCAATACTGATATCGAAAGAATCATTGTCTTTCGAAGTTAATGCCGAGGCATTGGATGCCGCGGATGCTATTGCTGTAAGAGCAACGAGTAATGCGAGTAACTTTTTCATTGTTTTGTTCCCTTCGTTTACGATTGTTGAAGTTTCCTTCATGTTCCGTGTTAAGAACGTCTCCTTTTCTGTGTTACATTTTACCTTTACTGCACCTCCTTGATTATGTAATCGTTAGTTTTTTACCTAAATTATATAGGCAGACAGTTAATTTCCCAGCATATCAATAACAATTTTGCCGATGTATTTGTCTTCGGTGATAAAAGTTGCGTTATGGTTTATGAGCAATATCGGATCGGACAAATCCGTGGCAAACGAGATTTCAATTTCATATTCCTTAAAATAATAGCGTGTAGACGCGATAATTTTACGGAAACTGCCCCAGCTTGCGCCGGGAATATTTCTGTTGACCGCGTTTTTCTCAGGTACGATACCGTAACTCGGTTCGAGGTGGTCGAGTTCATCCTGTGTCAATATGTTGAGTGACAGCACGTCGGCGCGGGCGAAATCCTGTGATTCGAGGCGGATAATGTTTATCGTTTCAGGGGTATAAGTGGGGTCGAGTTCTGCTTTGAGGTAATCGAAGAAGGCTTCGTTATCGAAATCGGCGCGGTGAAGGAAGGTTCTGCCTTGTTCCTGAGCCAGCAGAAACGCGCCGTAATAGTCACGCGGAAGAATGGCGCCGTTGACATGCGGAGCAGTCTCTTGGTTGCGAGCGGCTGTTGCTTGTGTCCATGCTTTAAAGAAAAGAAACCCTTGCGGCAATTGAACAGTCAGGGGATTGGATGTATAGAGCGGGTATAAACCGGTGAGGCGGTCGGCAAAATTTGCTTTTTGAGTAGTGCGTTGTGCGGGTGTGCCTGTGGTGCCGATTCCGGCAAGAAAGGGCGCGAACCCTAGTTCGGTAATATTTTCGGTGTACATAATGATTTCGTAAAGGCCTTTAGGTTGCCATGTAAGTTGTGCTGTGCCAATGAGTTTAACGGTTCTTCCTGCTAGGCTTATTTGCGGTATCGTATTGTTAGGAGGATTGGTATAGGGGATTAGGTACTATTTGAAATCCGTCGATGCTGGTTTTAATGAAAGTATTTTGATTGAGTTCGAGGGAAACTGAAGAGGGGCTGTAGTCGAATTCTATAGTAATATCGAGCGAATCGTTGTCTTTAGGTTGGAGTTGAGAGTGAGTGTTTTGAGGCAAGGTAAGCTGAACGCCAATGCACAGGGCTGATGTTAAGGCAAAGATGCAAAAGATGTTCGCTGTACTTCTTTTCATTAAATCCTTCCAATCACCGTCAGTATCAATTTAAGCGAATTATACTCAGTTGCGAGTACTCATGTAAATAATAAAATTATAAAATATTTAAGTAGCACCGAAAAGTATTTATGTCAAGATCGATTTATATATTTTTTTAAAATTTTTTTTTAGCAACTATATAATAATAAATATATTGCGTTATAGTTGCGTTGTTATTTTTATCAATAATGACATAACACTTCTTTTAGCGGCTTGTATGTTAATATGGGATTATATACCCCTGTTTTGCCTGTTTTGAATAGAATTTTTTAATTGGGTATATTATATATATAACAAACGCCGTACTGTTTTATTACAAATAAAAATGTTCTTTTTTTTCCGCTCTGCAAATCATATGAAAGAGCATGAATAAATCTTCTGTCATATAAAGACAAGAGAGCCGTTAAAATGTTTCCAAAAAGTTTATTGCCGGCAAAAAAATAATAAAAAATTATTATCTTACGGCGAATTATAATGCATGCTATCATACACGTTATGATTAAATGTATTGAAAAGGATAAAAAGAGTTAGGCGATAGGGCAATGGCAGAATCTCCAACGATTTTAATAGTTAATAGGCGGTATTTTCATTCAAGCGGCCCTGAGCGTTATATGTTTGAAATAACGAAGATTCTTGAAAGGAACGGTTATACGGTAGCGCCGTTTTCCGTAAAGCGGAAGCAGAATCTTCAGAGCGAATATGCCCGTTACTTTGTTGAATCGCCTTATGGGGAAGATACGCTGTATTTCAATGATGCGCGGTTTACCGTCTTGCAGAAGCTCAAGATTTTTTGCAACTGCGTCTATTCGTTCGAAGCAAAAAGGCAGATGAAGCGTATACTGCGCGACAAGAAGATTGATGCAGTGTATTTGCTGGGTATTGTCAATGATATTTCGCCGAGTATTCTCCATGCGTGCCGTGCGGCAGGAGTGCCGGTGATTATGCGGTTATCGGATTATAATTTGTTGTGCGGGAATTATGTTTTTCTGCGTGACGGCAAAGAGTGCCGTTTATGTGTAACAAAAGGGCCGTTCCAGTGTGTAAAGCATGCATGTGTGAAAAAACAGTTTCTGCCGAGTTTTGCGCGGGCGTTGTCGATGAAGGTGCATAACCTGCTTCGTATTTACGATGCGGTGGATTATTTTGTGTGCCCGTCGCGGTTTATGTATGAATCGATGCGCGATGCGGGTTATGAAGAAAAAAAATTGCGTGTCATAAATAGTTTCCTTGCGCCTGAAGGGTATGAACCGTATTATGAGAATGACGGGTATATCCTTTATTTTGGAAGGATTGCGCATGAAAAAGGATTGGATTGCCTTATTGATGCGTTGGGTGCGCTTGATGCGCCGCCTCCGTTGTATCTTGTTGGCGAACCGAGCGAATCGGACTATTTGGAATCGCTGAAGGCTCGTATTGCGGCGTTAGGTGTCTCTCATGTAACATTTTTTGGGTTTAAGTCCGGTGCCGAGCTTAAAAAAATTATTAGGGGAGCGAAATTTGTTGTCGTCCCTTCAATTTGTGCCGATAATAGTCCAATGAGTACCATTGAAGCTATGGCATTAGGCAAACCGGTTATCGCAAGCAGGGTTGGCGGCATACCGGATCAGGTTACTGACGAGTGCGGCATTCTTTTTGAAGCGGGGAATGCGAAAGAGCTGGGCAAAATGATAGATGCATTGTGGAATAACGATACAGAAGTAGCCCGGATGGGGCGCAATGCGCGCCGTGCTTTTGAATTGAAATTTTCTCCTGAAGCTCATTTTGAACAATTAAATGAGCTGTTCCAAGAGGTAGTGCATAAACGGCGCAAAAAATAAAAGCGGTAAAAGTATGAATGAAATAAAAAACAAAATAAAACCTCCTGAAACCGTATATCTGGATAAAACACGCGGTTTTGTATTAGAGGTGATGCGCTTTTTGCGCCTTCGTTTTAAGTTAATCATCGCCTGCTGTATAATTTCCCTAGCGGTTTCTTTCGTTATGTGTTACCGGCAGGCGCCGGTTTATAAAGCGACTGCAAAAATAAGAGTGACTCCTCGCTTAAGAACGTTTCGCCCTACTCGTCTTCAGCAATTTTCAAAAATGTATAATATTCATTTTTATTATAGCCAATATATATTGCTTCATAGTTACACGATTATAAAAAGAGTAGTGCAGAGGTTAGACCTAGCGCGTAAAATGTCTCCGTACGACAATTACGTCCTTCCTGAAGAAATCGCCATAAATATATTGAGCGGTGCAATACGAATTGATTATTCGGAGGACATGGACGTTTTATCCGTATCTGCATTTATGAAGGATAGAAAACTTGCCGCAGAGGTAGTTAATACGTATGTGGATGTTTACGAAGAGTATATGCAGAAACACAAGCGCGATCAAATTGCAGAAACGCTTGCTGAACTTCAAATAAAAATCGATGAGTCAAACACACTGCTTGAAGCTTCCGAAAAGCGTTTAGAAGATGTTAAGCGGAAGAGGAATCTTACCTTTGTAAAGGGGATCAATATCGATAAGGTAAAACTCGAAAGGTACAACCGTCAATACCTCGACACAAAAATCGAGCGGATAACAACTGAAGTTGAACTGAGCAAAATCAGGATTTTATCACAAGAAGCGCAAGCGAACTTGATATTGTTGAAACGGGAATATGCGAACCTAATCAATTTACGTTTAACGTTTTTAATTGCTGAAATTCGTCTCGCAAGCCTTCAGTCAAGTTTTGGAGACAAGCATCCTGATGTGAGAGAAGCTAAAGAAGTTAAAGCAGAAGTATTTGAAAAAATCAATAAGGAAATAAGCGGGATAATTACCGGTATGGAAATAGAACTGAAAGTTCTTAAAGCGAAAGAGGAATACCTAGAAAAGTTGACTCAAGCCGCAAGAGAGGAAATTAAGTCGATTGATGATGCGGAGCTCGAATATTATCATGCCGAACGCGATGTGAATGTCAATAAAGAAATCTACACGGAATTGCGCAAGGAATACATAAAACAAATGTCGCTCCTCGAATTGCCGGAGGAACTCGTTGCCGTTGTTGATTCGGCAATGGCGCCGTCGCAGGATGATTATCTTTCCCCTGATTATATCAGAAGCCTTTCCATTAGTTTTTTTTCGATGTTAGGTTTGGGAATACTGTTTGTCGTTTTATACGGGTTTCTTGAAAAACATATCTATAATTCAGCGCGTGAACGGGCATTTTCCGTTTTATCGGTTATTCCAAATACTATTTCTACTATTGATAAAGTTCAGCATGATTCTGTGCAGTATGAATCGTTTCGCGTAATCGTCAATAAGCTATTGCTTGGCGAGGCAAAGGGAGTCCGTTCTGTATTGATAACAAGCGGAGCGGCCGGAGAAGGAAAAACTACTGTTGCGGCAAATCTAGCGATTGTACTAGGCGATTCGGGTAAACGTATTTTGGTAATAGATGCAAATCTGCGAAAACCCGATATGCCGGCTATTTTCAACATTGAACCGCCCGAGTTGGGACTCAAGAATATTGAGCAGTTTAGCCGGACTCCTAAAAAGCTCATTGTGCCCTTCGTCTATCCTTCGATAGATTTATTGCCTGCGGGGCAAGGTCAGATTCAAGATAACCATATAATTTCTCATAAAACCATTTCAAAGCTTTTAGAAAAACTTTTCAGTGAATATGATTGTATCATAATAGACGGGCCCCCGCTTATTGGATTCGGAGACAGCTTAATATTGGCTGATGTTGTTGATGGAGTGATTGTCGTGGAAGTTCATAAAAAATTTACTCATTCCGCATCTGCACTAATCAATGAAAGCTTAAAGCTAACGAAAGCAAATCTTCTAGGAACTGTGCTTAATTCTGTTTCATCTGCCGATGAAACATACAAATATTATTATCAAGTGCTATGATTTTTTTATTGTGAGGCTTGCCTTTTTTTGTCCTTCAATGTCTTTTCACAAACATAATCGATACTACGCGAAAAAAAACCGAAAAATCATGTAAATGTTTCTTTTTTAATGCCGACATAACTAACTGGATTTGGAAAGAGTTTTTTATTAGGGCGGCTGGCATAGAAAGTCTCTCAGTTTTCTTTAAAAAGATGATATTTGCTCAATGGAACCGTTCAGGCCTTGTATAAAAGGCCGCCCTAATTCCGAAACAATTAAATCCTTCGCTCTTTATTTATCTTTCCTTAACTGTTTCTCAACTGCCAGTAGCTGATCGCCGGCATTCGGATAATCGGGATCAAGAGAAAGTGTTTTTGTAAGCATTTGGTGGGCAAGCTCTAAAGATTCAAGTTTGATATAGCATTCAGAAATTTTAAAAAAGGCTTTCGCGCTTTGAGCATCTGCTTTAACAGCTTTGCGGTAAAACTTTAATGCTTCAGCGTATTTGCCCGATTCCATGAGTTCGTCGCCTGATGATAAGAGTTCCTCAAGCGGCGATAAAGAGCGGGGAACGATTGAACTATCGAATTCAACAACCGGAACAGTTTTTTTAGTTGGGTTGGGACTTTGTTGTTCGGGCGGTGTTGAGGTTTCAGGTAAAGTTTGAACATTGTTTTTCGGTATGCCCGCGTTCTTTCTTTCATCAAGGAGAGATTGAAGAAAACTGAGCGCTCGTTTATTGTCTGGTTCTTTTGAGATAATCCACCGCAAGGCGTGTTCGGCATTAAGGTAGTCTTTGGTCATGTAATACGCTGATGCGAGGTTAAAATACGCATTGATATAATCAGGGTTCAATTCAATTGCCCGTAAAAGGGCTTTTATTCCTTTATCATACTGTTTGAGATTATTTAAACAGCCTCCTAAATTGTTGAAAGCCTGAGGATTATATGGATTTAACCCTATGGCCTTTTCTAAACAGTTGATCGCTTCATGGTATTTTCCTTTTTCTGCAAGCAGTTTGGCAAGGTTGTTGTGCGCTTCAGAATAATTCGGATCAAGTTTTATGCTTGTGCGAAATTCTTCTTCGGCCTTTGACTTTAGCCCAAGCTGGTTATATGCATTGCCGAGGTTGTAATGTGATTGCGCTCTGTTGTCGATAGCAAGAGCTTTTTTGTAGTAGAGGATTGCTTCTTGTATTCGCCCAGCTTCAGATAATACCACTGCGTAGTTAGCGCACGTATTGTAATTGTTTTGAGAATATTTTACTGCGTAGTCCCACAACGAGAATTCTGTATTCCATACAGTATTTTGCGCTATGCTTCGGAAAAGAAGTAAAGTCATTATGCAGAAAAAGTATAGTGCTCGTATCCATTTTTCATTTAGTGTTCTCTGGATAAAATACACGATTGGAAACAAAATGCCGATACACGGAAAATACAAATACCGTTCAGCGATAGGATGCTGTAAGAAGATTAAACCTGATACCGGCAACAATGCTATCAAAAACCATGTGAGCATGAAACTTATTGTAGGGTGGGCGGTTTTATTCTTTACGATCAGTGTAATAATCAATGTAGTGAATGGAATGCTTACGAGCAGTGTTACGGGAGAATGGAGAAAATGAGTGTCGTATGCCGGGCGCAAATGATCCGGTACCGCTATCAGGCGTGAATAATACAGAATGGCGTTTATAAATCGAGTGAAACGTGTTGCAATTTCTTGAAAGGTAAATGCCGGTGTAGTTATAGTTTCTGAATAATCAAAAATTTTGAACCGAATGACTGCATATAGAATAGTGGCAACTCCAAAAGAAATATAGACGGCACGAAACCGTTTGAGATGAGCAATAAACGGTTTTTCTCCCGAACTTGCCGGCGGCGTATAAAAGAAGAAGTTATAAGCAAAAATCAGCAAACCGCCGATAGCTCCGTTTTCTTTGCTAAAACAAGCAAGAAGGAAGTAAAATAGAGTAAATCCAAGACGCCTAACATCTTTTCTGCCGCTTTTAAAAAAATGATGATAGGAAATAAGAGATAGGCATATAAAAATTCCGCAAAGAATATCTTCTCTGAAAGCGATAGCGTTGATTGCTTCAGAGTTGATAGGATGAACAGCAAAAAACAACGCGGATAAAAATGCAAGCGAGCCTCTTCCACACAAAAGCATGAGAAGATGATACAATAAAGCGACATAAAGCCCATGATAAACCACATTTATCGCATGCGAACCTGCAGGGCTTATTCCTATAAGCTGACAGTCAAGAAAATAACTTAACGTGACAATAGGGCGGTAACTGCCCTCGCCGTATCTGCGGTATTTTGCTATTCCGCTTCGAGCAAAATACTTATCGCGGCTCAATAGGTCGGGAATATTGCGTAAGTCGCGTATGTGCCGGCTTTTCTCTATAACCGATACATCATCGTATACATATGCATTGTCAAGAGTATTGGCCCATCCGAGAAGAATGGATAAACTCAATAAACTGAAGGTAATAAGTTTTGCATAGCGCATCATGTGTTTCCTTATGATTGCCGATATAATAGAATGAAAGACAATTTAAATAACCATAATTATATGTCGGAATTTATTATAGTTAGCGCAATGGTACTACAGTAGTATGACAAAGGCTTTTTTTACAAGGCGAAATTTATACAAAAAGCGATTTTTACAAATAAAATGTAATTTTTTATAGACGGAACTGTTATAAAAATGTAGTTTAATGCACAATTATCTGCCCGATAACTTGAAATTTTGCTCAATGTGTGTTACATTGTAAGCAAAATGCAATCACAATTCACCGCCAGGAGGCACGTTACAAGATGTTGGGTAAAAAAATAATAGCGACAAAAATACTTGCAATTTTGTTTTTTTCAGTGTCTGTGAATTTGTATGCGGCATCAACATCGCTTGTCATTAACGAATTGTTTTATTTCACTGATGACGGCGGCGCCGGCGATACAGGGCAATGGCTTGAATTGCGCAATTTATCTACGACTGAATCAATAGATTTATCGGCTACCCTGCTTACCGTTGAAATATCAAGTTCGACGGTATGGCAAGGCGGTACGGCGTTGTCATACAATATCTCGGGTTCTCATATCATAGCGCCGGGAGAATATTTCCTTATAAGCAATACGGCTGATAATCTTGGGATCGGTGGAGATTTTATCTATGCCGATTATGTAGTGAGCGATATACCGTTTTTACGACGAGGCGTTGGTTCTGTTAATACCTCGACACGCGGAGTGAGAATAAAACTTGACGGCGATATTATCGATTCCGTTCTGTATGGGCGAACTGATGGAACGTCAGTGAATACTCAGCAGTTAGATGTTGACGGTTATTTTGTACTCAATCCGCCTGCAGGGCCGCCGCCGACGAATCCTTCACAGGTCTCTATTTTGGCTGGTACTGCTCAAGGCAATTCATTGGGAAGAGATCAAATTACTCCCATTGATACGGATCAATTAAGCGACTGGGAGTTATTTGCAACCCCAACACCGCAGGCAGGCAACACTACCGTACCGGAACCAAGCGTTGTTCTCTTGTTTTTGGCTGGTGCAATGTATTTTAAACGCTATTTTAAAAATTTTTAATATACCCTTTCGTGAGCGGAGCGTATTATTCGGGGCATAGCATTATATGCCCCGAATTTTTTTGTTTTTTTTATAGATCGCATAGTTTGTTTCAGGAAACGCTTGATTTATTACCCTGAAAACTGATACATTTCATACCCTTACTATTAAAAATACTTATGAGTTGATTAAAACATGGGCGTAAATAAGCAAAATATCAGGAACTTTTCCATCATAGCGCATATAGACCACGGCAAATCCACTCTTGCCGATAGGTTGTTGTTGTATACGAAAACAATTTCCGAACGTGAATTTCGCGATCAAGTATTAGATGATATGGATTTAGAGCGTGAACGGGGCATTACCATAAAAGCCCGTGCAGTACGTATCAATTATAACGCGCCTGACGGTGAAACATATATTCTTAACCTTATCGATACACCGGGGCATGTTGATTTTTCCTATGAGGTGTCCCGAAGCCTTGCGGCATGTGAAGGGGCGTTATTGCTTATCGATGCGTCGCAGGGCGTTGAGGCGCAAACTGTGGCAAATGTCCATCTCGCACTTGAAAACGACTTAGAAATTATTCCGATTATCAATAAAATAGATTTGCCGGTTGCCAGAGTGTCCGATGTTAAGCGCCAGCTTGAAGATATTATCGGTATTTCAGGCGATGAAGCAATTCTTGTAAGTGCAAAAACCGGGCAGGGCATTGAAGAGGTGTTCGATGCTCTTGTCCACCTCGTGCCGCCTCCCAGCGACGATACAGATGAAACTCGTTTGCGCGCATTGATATTTGATTCTTCATACGATAAATATCGCGGCGTAATAGTGTACATTCGTTTATTCAGCGGCACGCTTCGCAAGGGAATGCAAATCCGCATGATGAAACGCGATACGGTATTTGAAGTTATGGAAGTCGGCGTATTTAAGCCGAAAAGTACTCCTGTCGGGCTTCTGACCGATGGCGAAGTAGGGTATGTCATCGCCAATATTAAAGACCCGCGCGATATAGCCATCGGCGATACCATAACCGACGATAAAATGCCGGCTAAGAAAGCATTACCGGGATTTCAAACAGTAAACCCTATGGTGTTTTCCGGTATGTATCCTGTGGATACAAACGATTATGAACTTCTTAAGGATGCGCTTGAAAAGCTACAGCTTAACGATTCTTCATTTCACTATGAACCGGAAAGTTCAATTGCGTTAGGTTTCGGGTTTCGGTGCGGGTTTCTTGGTTTACTGCATATGGAGATTATTCAGGAACGATTAGTGCGTGAGTATGACATTGATTTAGTGGCAACGTCTCCGAGCGTCATTTATCGTGTTACATTTACCAACGGCGACGTAAAAGATATTGATAATCCGGTTCATTTCCCTAATACGACGGTGATTTCTTCCATAGAAGAACCGTATATCCATGTAACGATTATCTGTCCGAATGATTCTATCGGCAGTGTTATGGCGCTTGCACGTGACCGAAGGGGAGAGTGCAGTAATACCGAGACGATAGATAACGGCAGGGTTATGCTTACTTTTGATATGCCGTTGGCAGAAGTCATTATCGATTTTTATGATAAATTGAAATCTATTACGCGCGGTTATGCATCTATGGATTATGAATTTATAGGATATCGCCAATCAGATGTTGTCAAAGTCGATATTCTGGTTAATGCAGAAATAGTCGATGCATTTTCCTTTATTGTTCATAAAGATAAAGCGTATGCGCGAGGCAGGCAGGTAGCCGAAAAACTCAAAGAAGTTATTCCGCGCCACTTATTTCAAATCCCTATCCAAGCGGCAATCGGAAATAATATTATTGCTCGAGAAACAATTACAGCGATGAAAAAGAACGTTACTGCAAAATGTTATGGCGGCGATATAACCCGAAAACGCAAATTATGGGAAAAACAAAAAGAGGGTAAAAAACGCATGAAGGCCATCGGGAAAGTGCAGATTCCGCAGAAGGCATTTATCTCAATTTTAAAGATGGATTAACACCCCGAAAAGAAAAGTTTGTATAATGAATAATCAAAATCAAATTAAACGGTTGAGGCGGCACGTTACAAAAAGCCTTAAAGAAACCAAAAAAGTTGTTCACCGGTACCGCAAAAAAATTCCGCAAAATGTTCTCGAACTAATTCATAATGATATTGCCAAACTTGAAGACATTATACGTACTGAAGAAGACTATTATCAACTTGAAAAGCACTGTTATTCATTATCCGAATCGATAGACAAACGTATTAAGCTGTATCGAAAATCAATCATACACGAATATGCTGAAGCGCTTATCGTAGCGGGCATTCTTGCGCTTATAGTCAGAGTTTTTATTGTGGAAGCGTTTAAAATCCCTACAGGGTCTATGCAACCCACTCTTCACGGAGCTCAGTATTATGGAACTGGGGATCGAATTTTTGTGAATAAATTTATCTACGGCGCAAAAAGCCCCACGAAAATTATTCTTACGGATATTCGGTTGCCATATATCCAGTTGCCGGCTCTGAGAAAACCGAAGCGGGGAGATATTGTAGTATTCAGCACATGGGATATTGCGCTTCTTGATAAAGAAGAGCAAAAAAAAGATTTTATTAAACGGCTTGTCGGGCTTCCCGGCGATACGATAGAAATTCGCGGTTTACGGAGGGAATCATTATTCGCATGGAGCGAGGCAATAGGCAAGATGAGCTTTATACGAAATGCGCGCAAGGTGTATGATCCCGATGGTAAAGTGTATATCGAAGGGGAATGTTCAACGACACGGCGTACACTGCGTAGCGGCCCGATTGAACCCGATGAAGGAGTCGTGCTTGTTAACGGCAAGATACTCGATGACCCTGAGGTTTTCCGTTTTATTCCCTATCTGAATGAAGGGCCGTTCGGCGAAAGAGGAAAGCCTATCGTTGTACCGGAAAATTCTTATTTTGTTCTCGGAGATAACAGTGCAAGCAGTAAAGACAGCCGGTTTTGGGGATTTGTGCCGCACGAAAACCTGCGGGGGAAATCTTTTTTTATTTATTGGCCGTTAAACAGAATAGGTATTACGAAATAAAATTTTTAGTCCTTTCGCCTTGAATTGTTTTCTAAAAGAGGTATACAATAACAAAGTATTGTGGGCGGTTAGCTCAGATGGATAGAGCGCTGGTCTCCGGAACCAGAGGTCATGGGTTCGAATCCCGTATCGCCCACTTTATTTTTTGAAAGAATACAGTCGCAAAATTGATTAAAACAATAGAAAGATGTTCAGAATGGTTGAAATTCCTAATAAACTTTACTTTAATATTGGCGAAGTGAGCGCTCTAACAGGTTTAGAACCACATGTTTTGCGGTTTTGGGAGAATGAATTTAATGAATTAAAACCTAAAAAAACGAAAACAGGGCGCCGAGCATATCAAAGAAAAGACATAGAAGTAATTTTAAATATCAAGCAAATGTTGTATGAACAACACTTTACGATTCAGGGAGCTCGCCGTCAGCTTCATCTCAAAAAAGAAGGTGTTTCCGATATTAAAAAACACGATGATAAATTCTTTTTGCTCCGTGGTATTAGAGAACGCCTTATAGGTTTACAACAGGATATTTACAATGATAAACAGCATTTTTCTAATGCAGGGTTTTAAGCTTTTTTATAAAAATATGACAGGGATATATTTATCACTCAATTCCGATAAGTTTTATTGCAGTAGCGATATTCGGTGTGAAAACACTTGATGTACATAAAAAAAATGGTATTATTACCTTCCTTGATTAAAAATTCGGTCGGGGCGTAGCGCAGCCTGGGAGCGCACTTGAATGGGGTTCAAGGGGTCGGAGGTTCAAATCCTCTCGCCCCGACCAAGTTATATAATCAATGTAAATACTCTGAAAATTAAGCTTACAGTCGAATCAAACCTTTGGGTATCTCTAAAAAATATTCCGTAATAACAGCATGTGTCAAAAATTACCGTAATGAACACTAAAATGGCATGTTCTCTATAATGTTTTAAATGTACGGAAAAAACTTGATAAAACCAGCAGTTCATTATATGATAAGTACCTTTGCTTTCATGATACAATAGAACGGTTTTGGTAATCGCCAGCGTCTTGAAAATGGGAGAGACAATGAAAAAAATAACGGTTGGTGTAATCGGATTCGGTACTATCGGAACAGGGGTGGTGAAGACTCTTGAAAATAATAAGGAACTGTTTCAGGATCGGATAGGCGTCCCTGTTGATTTGAAATGGGTTGCTGACATTGATATTGTAAGAGATCGCGGAATTGCTGTTTCTGCTGAACGTTTAACAACCGATGGGTTTAAGATTGTTGACGACCCGGAAGTTGATATTGTCATAGAACTAGTCGGCGGGTGCGGCATAGCGAAAGAGTTTATTGTGCGTGCGCTTAAAAACGGCAAATCGGTTGTTACGGCAAACAAAGCATTGCTTGCTGAACATGGAAAAGAACTTTTCGAAAAAGAAGAAAAAAGCGATGGAACCATTGCTTTTGAGGCGGCTGTTGCGGGCGGCATACCGATTATTAAAGTTGTGCGGGAATCATTCGTTGCAAACCGAATCGAGAGTATTCACGGTATCATCAACGGGACGGCAAATTACATTTTTACCAAAATGGCTCGAGAAAAGATATCGTTTGCCCAAGCCCTTAAACAAGCTCAGGAACTCGGATACGCTGAAGCTGATCCAACGCTTGATGTAGACGGTATTGATTCTGCACACAAGTTGGTTATCCTTGGGTCACTTGCATCATCAACCATTTTTTCCATGGAAGACTGTTACATTGAAGGGATCCGAAAAATATCAGAAATAGACATTGATTATGCTGAAAAATTTGGATATGTCATTAAACTGCTTGCTATATATAAAAACTATAATGGGCAAGTTCAGTTGCGAATTCATCCGACACTCATTCCCGATAGTCATCTGCTCGGTTCCGTCATGGATTCTTACAATGGCATATTTGTTAAGGGGGATGTCGTCGGAAGCACGATGTTTTATGGAAGAGGCGCCGGTGAATTGCCAACCGCAAGCGCCGTTTTAGCTGATGTAGTCGACATTGCTCGGGCAATGGTCAATGATACCCTTGCGCAACGCAAAGATTTTACCCGGCCTCGTCAAACGGTAAAGGTGACCGATATTTCCGATATTGAAAGCCGGTATTATTTCCGGTTTACTGTAATAGACCAGCCAGGTGTTCTTGCTGAAATTGCGGGAATTCTCGGGAGATGTAAGATAAGTATTTCCGATGTTCTGCAAAAGAACGCCGTGTGGGCGATGTCGTGTCGGTGATCGTCGTTTTACGCATCATGCGCGAGAAAAAAGCAATGCGGGCGGCTTTAGAGCAGATTGACAATTTGCCGGTCGTTAAAGATAAAACATTGGTAATTCGAATAGAAGAGTAAAAATGCGCGGGATGAAATATATTGTATGCGTAGCCGACGGCATTGCGGATTATCCACAAGATGATTTGGATAACTTAACTCCTCTTGCTTTTGCCAAAACTCCTTATTTGGACAAGGTTGCTTCCCTCGGGCAAACAGGGTTGATCAGGGCAATTCCAAAAGGAATGGAGCCGGGGAGCGATAGGGCACATTTATCGCTTTTAGGGTATGACCCGAAGCGGACGCAGTGTTCCCGAGCGGTAATTGAAGCCGCAGGGTATGGTGTTGAAATCCAACCGAACCATGTGGCGTTCCGGCTTAATTTTGTAACGGTTTTCGATGGAGTTATGACCGATTATTGTGCAGGAAATCTTTCCACAAAAGAATCACGCGCTTTAATTGAGGCTCTTAATGCTGAATTGGCGATGCCCGGAGTTTCGTTTTATGCTGGTGACCGCTATAAAAATATTATGCTTGTTGACCGGGATAAAATACATCTTGATGCAGAAAATATCAGAACAGTTGCACCGCATGATATAATCGAACAAAAAGTCGATGCAAATTTTCCGACGGGCAGCGGTTCTGGTATATTGATTGATATTATGAAAAAAAAAGCCGAAGAGATTCTCGGCAAACATGAAATCAATAGCGTCAAACGAGATTTAAACGAGTTTCCTGCAAACAGCATATGGGTTTGGGGTGGCGGAAAAACACCGCATATCGAAAATATTCAAGATAAATTTGCGGTTAAAGCATGCATGCTTACTCCTGCCCGTTCAATGCTTGGGCTTGCAAAGCTGGTTGGTATCGATACATTTGATGTGCGCGGTGTTTCCGGCGAATATAATCAGCTGTACAGCCATGTTGCGGCAATATCTTTACCATATCTTGAAACATATGATTGTGTTATCATATATGTGGATGATTCCGATAAAGCGAGCCATAACGGTTCGGTGTCTGAGAAAATAAAAGCGATAGAAGCGTTTGACCGCTATATTATCGGCCCGATTATATCGGCTCTGCAAAAACAAGATTCGATGAAGTGGCGGTTATTAGTTTCCGCTGGCCAAATGACACCGGTTGAATTGCGCAAGCATGTTGCTGATCCGGTACCGTATGTTATTGCAGGAAACGATATAAAACCGGACAAAGTAACCAAGTTTAGTGAGGAATCGGTAAAAAAGCGGCGTCATAACATACGAGAAGGACATACGGTTTTACCCGTGTTATTTGCATAAGAATGGCCCTAAAAGAGGAGCTGAAGAGAGTTAATGGGAGTTATTGTTCAAAAATATGGCGGAACATCAGTCGGTGATTCTGGCCGGATAAAAAACGTTGCGCGGCGCGTTGTTGAAACGAAGCGGAAAGGGAATCAGGTCGTTGTTGTCGTTTCTGCTATGGGAGGCACAACTGATAAACTCTTAGAAATGGCGAAGCAAATTACTGATACGCCGTCCGAACGCGAAAGCGATATGCTTGTTTCCACCGGCGAACAGATTTCTGTTGCATTGCTTGCCATGGCAATACATGATTTAGGAGAAGATGCGATTTCGCTAACTGGTGCTCAGGTAGGAATCATGACCGACGATATCCACACGCGTGCACGAATTTTAGAAATTTCTCCAACAAAAATGCAAGAAGAGCTCAATAAAGATAAAATCGTTGTTGTTGCCGGTTTCCAAGGAATAAATATTAAGAATGACATCACGACCCTTGGGCGCGGCGGGTCTGATACCACGGCAGTTGCGCTTGCCGCAGTATTAAAAGCCGATATGTGCGACATATTTACCGATGTCGATGGTGTATATACTGCTGATCCGAGAATTGTTCCGAATGCACGCAAACTGCGCGAGATTTCCCATGAAGAAATGCTCGAGCTTGCAAGCCTCGGAGCAAAAGTTTTACATTCGCGGTCTGTAGAATTTGCAAATAAATATGATGTGCCTTTATGTGTGCGTTCAAGTTTTAATAATTCTGAGGGAACATATATTGTTAAGGAGAAAGATATCGTGGAAGAACCCGCAGTAAGAGGAATAACGACGGATGTCAATGAAGCAAAAATAACAGTGAAACATGTGCCCGACCAACCCGGTATTGCGGCAAAAGTATTCACAAAAGTTGCTGAGTACAATATCAATATCGATATGATAATACAAAATTTCAGTGAAGACGGATATACCGATATATCGTTCACTGTAGCTAGAGGAGATATTCCTCGCATCACGCCTCTTCTTGATACGTTAGTATCCGGCGCCGGTGCACGGGAATACACGATTGATAAGTCAATTGCAAAATTATCCGTTGTAGGTATTGGCATGCGTTCGCATTCCGGTGTTGCCGCCAAGATGTTCGGCGCTCTGGCAAAGGCGGGCATCAATATCTCTACTATTAGTACGTCGGAAATAAAAATATCGTGTATCATCCCTGAAAAAGATGCAAAAAAAGCAGTACAAGTGCTGCATAGCGAATTTGAACTTGATAAAGAGTAGCATATAAAGGATTGTATTATGAATGTCGAAGTGTACGATACAACATTGCGTGATGGAACACAAGCGGAGGGCATATCGTTTTCTGTTGCTGACAAAATACGTGTAGCGTTGGAATTAGATAAAATGGGATACCATTTTATAGAAGGCGGTTGGCCTGGTTCTAATCCGAAAGATATTGATTTCTTTAAAGAAATCAAGAGTTACAAATTGAAAAATGCCCGTATCGCGGCGTTTGGTTCAACACGCAGAATGAATAGTAAGCCCGAAGATGATCCGAACCTTATAAAAATCATTGAGGCCGAAACTCCGGTAGTTACCATGTTCGGCAAAAGCTGGAAACTGCATGTGCTTGATATTCTCCGCACAACACTTCAAGAAAACCTTGATATGATTTATGACAGTGTAAAATTTACCAAAAAATGCGGTCGGTTTACCATATACGATGCTGAACATTTCTTCGATGGGTATAAAGATGACAATCAGTACGCGCTGGAGACGCTTTTGGCGGCTGAGCGTGGCGGTGCAGACAGGATCGTTCTCTGCGATACGAATGGCGGTACATTGCCCCGAGAAATCACTCAAATAATCGGTGAAGTTAAAAAAGTCGTTTCAGTGCCCTTAGGTATACATGCCCATAATGATGGCGGGTTAGGAGTGGCAAATTCTCTTGCGGCAATCGAGCAGGGGGCAATACAGGTTCAAGGGACAACAAATGGTTTCGGTGAGCGTTGCGGCAATGCTAACTTGACTACAATTGTTCCCAACCTCATGTTGAAATACGGCTATAAAGTGATCAGTGAAGAACAACTGAAAGGATTGTGTGAGTTATCACAGTTTGTTGACGAACTGGCAAATCGCCGGCATGACAATACTGCTCCCTTTGTCGGAATATCTGCCTTTGCACATAAAGGCGGTATCCATGTTAATGCTGTCCAGAAAGATTCTGTTAGCTATGAGCATATTGTTCCTGAACTGGTGGGCAATTCTCAGCGGATACTTGTGTCTGAGCTATCGGGAAGGAGCAATATAGCCCTTAAAGCGAAAGAACTTAATATTGATTTGCATGAGAAAACACCTGAAACGCAATCAATTCTTGTAAAAATAAAAGAATTGGAGCATCAAGGGTATGAATTTGAAGCGGCAGAAGGCTCGTTTGAGTTGCTTGTACGAAAAACTCTTCAACACCATAAAGATTTTTTTACTCTCGAGAGTTTTCGCGTTATTGTTGAGAGGAGAGATGATAAACTGATTTCTGAGGCTACTCTTAAGCTTAATGTGCAAGGTGAACAACGATATACTGTTGCCGAAGGGCACGGCCCTGTCGATGCGATGGATTTGGCTTTACGTAAAGCGTTGCGAACATTTTATCCAAAAATTGACGAAATAGAATTGGTCGATTTCAAAGTACGAGTGCTTGAGGGCAAAACTGGAACGGCGGCAAAAGTCCGCGTTTTAATTGAATCCAAATCCGGCGGTGCTATTTGGGGAACAGTCGGTGTTTCACAGAATATTGTTGAAGCATGTTGGGAAGCATTGGCTGACAGCTATGAATATAAACTGCTCAAAGATGAATCTAAAACACCTCGAAAAAAATAACAGCGAGATTGATTTGATGATGGATATACCAAAACAATATTCTCCTCAAGAAATTGAGAATAAATGGAGTGAATATTGGGAAAAAGGCCGTTTTTTTCATGCCGATCCTTCGAAAAAAGGTACTCCCTATACAATTGTTATTCCGCCGCCTAACGTGACTGCGGCATTGCACATGGGGCATGCCTTGAATAATACCGTACAGGATATATTGGTTCGTTGGCGGCGTATGCAAGGATATAATACCTTTTGGGTAACCGGAACAGACCATGCTGGAATCGCAACGCAAAATGTCGTAGAACGAAAACTTCGCTTAGAAAATACTACACGCCATGAAATAGGGCGTGAAGATTTTGTCAAGCGAGTATGGAAATGGCGTGAGGAATATGGCGGTAAAATCATCAATCAGTTGAAACGTCTTGGTTGTTCGTGTGATTGGGAAAGAGAGCGGTTTACGCTCGATGAAGGATTGAGCAATGCGGTTCAGGAGGTATTTGTACGGCTCTATGAGAAAGGGTTAATCTATCAGAATAATTTCATTATTAACTGGTGCCCTCGATGTTTAACCGCGTTATCTGATGAAGAAGTTGAACACCGTGAAATTGAAGGCGCTTTATATCACATTGCATATAAAATTAAAAAGAGCGATGCATTTATCGTTGTTGCTACAACTCGTCCTGAAACATTATTAGGCGATACGGCGATTGCTCTTAATCCAAAGGATCCGCGCTACGAACAGCTCAAAGATAAAACCATTATTCTGCCGGTGATAGGCAGAGAGATACCGGTGATAGGCGATGATTTTGTCGATCCGTCCTTTGGAACCGGTATTGTCAAAGTAACTCCGGCACACGACCCGAACGATTTCGAGATGGGGCGCAGGCACAATCTGCCATCGGTTAATGTCATGCATGAAGACGGCACGATGAATGAGAATGCAGGGCATTATAATGGTATGTATAGGTTTGACTGCCGAAAAAAACTTGTTGAAGAGTTGAAGCAATCGGGACAAATAATAAAAATCGAACGGCATATTCATGCTGTCGGGCATTGTTACCGATGCGATACTATCGTAGAGCCGCGTTTATCCTTACAGTGGTTTGTTAATATGAAACCTCTCGCAAAACCGGCTATTGATGCGGTAAAAGACGGGAAAATCAAAATTTATCCTGAACGCTGGGTAAAGGTCTATCTCGACTGGATGGAAAATATACGCGATTGGTGTATTTCGAGGCAAATATGGTGGGGGCATCGTATTCCGGTGTGGAAATGCACTGAGTGCGGTAAAATCTTTGTTGGAAAATCGATTGACGATATTCCTGCCGGCTGTGACCGGAAAAATATCGTTCAAGACGAAGATGTCCTCGATACGTGGTTTTCGTCGTGGTTGTGGCCGTTTTCTACACTTGGCTGGCCGCAAAAAACCGAGGAGCTTGCGTTTTATTATCCAACTGATACACTAGTGACGGCTCCGGAAATTTTGTTTTTCTGGGTTGCCCGCATGATTATGGCGGGATTGGAGTTTATGGGCGATGTGCCGTTCCGTGATGTGTATTTGCATGGAACGGTTCGCGACGATACGGGAACGAAAATGAGCAAATCGTTAGGCAATACTATAGACCCTCTCGATGTAATAGAAGAGTTTGGAACGGATGCCTTGCGCTTTTCCATGATTTTAATTACTGCAGAGGGGCAGGACGTATACCTTTCACCAAAAAAATTTGAAATCGGGAGAAACTTTGCAAACAAGATATGGAATGCATCGCGATTTCTTCTCATGAATTTCGGCGAAGAAACGACAGCTTTTAAAGCATTCGACCGTTCATTGTTTAGTACTGATGATTGGTATATAGTGGGTACTTTGCATGAATGCATAAAGCATGTTACTGATTCTTTAGGAAAATTTCGAATCAATGAAGCCGCCCAGACAATCTATGACTTTTTTTGGCATTGTTATTGCGACCGATACATAGAAGCAGTGAAAACCGTGTTATACGGCGATGATGAGAAACTGAAAGCAAATACTCGAAAAATTTTGTTTTATGTTCTTGATAATACATTGCGTATCCTGCATCCGCTTATGCCGTTTATCACAGAAGAGTTATGGCATCGGTTACATCAAATTTGCCCTGATGATTCTCAAATTGAGTCATTTAAAACGATTGCTCTTGCATTGTGGCCTGAATATGATGCTACTCTTGTCGATCATGAAATGATACAGCTTGTTGAACATAAGTATGAACTAATTTCAGCGGCACGCAATTTACGAAGCGAGTATGATATTCCTGCAACGAATACCATTCGTTTTGTTCTAAAACCTGAAAATGGGTTCATGGATAAGTTTTCTGAAACGGAGCGGGAAATAATAAAAAAAATGATGCGGGCCGAATCATTGGCGATCAAGCCGGATTATTTTCCTGAATCGGCATTGCCTTCAGCGGTTGTCAAAGCAGGAACACTGTATATGCCGCTCGAAGGTGTATTTGATAAAAACAAAGAAATCGAACGCCTAACCGATAAACTTTCCAAACTTAAAAGTTCTTTGAACAGTATTGAACGAAAGCTGAGTAATAAAGATTTTGTCGATAAAGCGCCCAGCGAAGTAGTAGAAAAAGAAAGAATAAAGGCGAAAGAACTAAGCGAGCAAGTGCAGAAAATCCAAAACAACTTGCAGTTTATACAGCAGATTTCAAGTTAAGATTGAGTATTTGAAGGCGCCTCATATCGAGCTTCGATGTAGGTTATAGCAGATTCATAATACATTTGTGAATTCGTTGCTTTTTTTATGCATCTGACTGTTTTTGCAATCGCTTGAAATTTTCGGTCATTTTTAAATTTTATTTTAATAATTTGATCCATGCGTAAATGGATAGGCGAAATAAAGCGCATTCCGTTGCTTGAAAGGTCGATGCATTCTCCATTATACCACATGCCGCCGTAATCTATTTGAAATTGTATATTGAATTGGCATTTAAACCGAGTGTGCCGGCGTTTTTCCTTTTGAATTTCATGGATATCCATCGATTGGGAAAAAAAAGGAGAATGGCATTTGCCGCACGAGATAGATTTTAACTGATTTTGATCCGCATTGAAATAAATACGGTTTATAGTTCCGCAAAAGTAACAGCGCATATAGTATGCAGAGTTTGACCGTTCTCCCGAATTTCTAATTTCAAAATAATTTTGTTTGTCATATTCCTTGCGGGATATGGGGTTTTTTAAAACTTCGTATGCTTCGTTGATAAGCTGGGCGTTTGCATGTTCGCCGCCGCAGTCGGGATGTTTCTTGAGTTCAAGCATCAATGTCCGAAAAGCGGATTTAATAATTGCTTGTTCTGCTGATGGGTCAACCTGTAAAATTTTATAATAATTTTTGTTCATTTTTCCAGCAACCAGTTAAGTTTTTATCATTGTATTTAATCGGTGCATTATGAAAATAATTTATTGATTATAAATAACTTATGTGTCTATAAAAAGATATTAGAGAGAATATAGAAGTGTTATTATTATCGAAAAAACAATATAAAACGGTATGAAAAAAATATGCAGGGTGTTCCATTTGCATGTTAATAAAGATATTCCATTAGCGTGAAATACTCCTACTGGAATAAGCAGATGCATAAGAAAAAAAGCTTTGACATGACAGAAATAGGGATATTTATAATTATAATAAAGGTACGCGCCAACGCTTACAAAAAGTAGTGTCAATATTGTGAATGTTAAAAAAGATCGATGAATTATAAAATCATTGCAGTACGACACAAACCCGACAAAAATCAGGAGTGTAGGAATAAGAGCAAGGAATAAAACGAGTTGGGCTTTCCAAAGCGTTTCTTTTGTCAAGTTGAGAAATAATCCATGATTTTCAATCCATGCCGTTGCGAATGTTCCTGCAGGTATTGAATTGAACGCCCTGTTGTAGTTCGCATAAGCATTTTTTTGCCATAATGAATCAAAATCTGCATCAATAGCAAGAACAGGTTGTTTCATAATATCTAGATCAAAGCAAATGAAATCTTCAATTGTATGATTGCCCGGTGGCTGTGCATCATATACAGCTGAAAACTTTTTCATGTCGTTGGCTTTAATTAAAGGATTTTCATAGCGGATGGCGTTGTGAAGATACCACCATCCAGCAATGCAGAACGTCATAATACAATAGCAAAATAAAAATTTCTGTGCTTTTTTTCGCAATGAAGGCGTCTTAACCATTACATATGCCAATACTATAATAACAGTAATAAAAAAAAGGAGCCCGGTATATTTTACTAGAAGGCTTGTGCCGCTTAAACAGCCGAGAATCAGCGATTGCTTTATGCTGAATTGTGCGTTTAGAAGAATAGAGAGCAGATAAGATATTGCAATCGTTAGCAACAGGGCTGAAAACAATTCATTGCCGAGCATTGGACTGAGATAGATGAGCATTGGAAGATACACAATAAACATGAATGTACAAAGGAATAAAGCAAATGGTTGAGGATGAATGCGTTTTACATCACGGAGAACAATCCACGCGATAATAATCCCAGCGGCAGTTGAAAGAGACTGAATCGCTTTTACTGCGGCCAATGCGCTAATTCCATAAAACATGCGCCATATAAGTGAGCAGATAAAATAATACAGTGGAGGCTGGTATGCTTCAAAAAACGCATATGCTGACGGTAATGATCCGTGCTTTACAAGATAAGTAATGTATGTCAAGTGCCAAACTGCATCAAATCCGGCAAGTGGTTTATATAGGAATATATTCGATATGCGCATATAAAGAGAGGGGCATGCGGAGAGAAATAAAACCGCTATAGTCCGGAAATTTTTACGAAAGTAGAGGTTACTAACTGTTTGCATGCATATATACGTTCTGCTACAATAATTCATTTGTGATATAGTACACAGACAACAACGGAAAGTACATTATTTTTCAAGGGAAACTTTATGGAACAAGTCAGCCAAGAGTATTTACGGCGTATCGTTCAGATAGGATTAGAAGAAGATATCGGAACCGGCGATATTACTACATGCTGTTCAGTGCCGGAGGGTTGCATTGTATCCGGAGCCATTGTTGCTAAAGAACCTTTGGTTGTAGCGGGAATGCCGGTTGTAGCCGAAGTGTTTCGGCAGGTTGATCCGCAATTGCAGGCCATGATTATTGCTCAGGAAGGAACATTCCGAAAAAGCGGTGAAGTATTAGCTCGTGTCGAAGGCAGAGCACGCAGTATTCTTACGGCAGAACGATTGGCGCTAAATTTTCTACAGCGGTTATCAGGTATTGCTACTGTTACAGCACGTTATGTCAAAGCTGTGGAGGGCACATCCGCCGTAATTTGCGATACCAGAAAAACCACTCCGGGCTTACGCATGTTGGAAAAATATGCGGTAAAGATGGGTGGAGGTACAAACCATCGGTTTGGATTATATGATCAATTCTTATTTAAAGATAACCATTTTATTGCGGCATCATTTATGGAACCGGATGCCTTGCATTGCACAATGATGCGGGCACGGCGTGAATATCCCGGTGTTCTCATTGAAATTGAAGTTGATACGCTAGAACAGCTCAAAATGGTTTTTCATGAACATCCCGATATCATTTTACTCGATAATTTTTCTTTGACAGATTTAAAAAAAGCAGTGGATTACGTAGGAAAAAAAGTGACGCTTGAAGCGTCAGGAGGCATTACCCTTGATACTGTTGGCGCAATTGCACGTACTGGCGTTGATAGGATTTCGGTGGGTGCGCTTACCCATTCGGTGAAATCGGCAGATATTTCTTTGGATTTCGAGATATGTCCATAAAATCTCACATTATACAGTTATTGCGGACAGAAAAAACGGTGCCGCTCACTGCCTTAGATCAACTTTTAGAGCAGTATACATCGGTATCTAATGCTCAATCATTGTTGAAAGAACTTGCTGAATCGGGATATGAAATTACGTATGATTCTAATAATTGCGTATCTTTGGTTTCGCTTCCGGATAAATTGTATCCAGAACTCGTGATACATGATTTGCCGGTAAGTATAGTAGGAAAAAAGCTTGTGCATTATGATCTCATCGGTTCAACGAACGATAGTGCGTTGGAAATAGCAAGGCGCGGGTATCAGCAGGGCACGGTAGTCGTAGCCGAACAACAACAACAGGGGAGGGGGCGCCATGCGCGCAAATGGGAATCGCGAGCAGGAAAGAGCATTTTATGTTCGGTGATTTTCAAGCCTGACGGACTGCATCCCAATGAAACATTTCCCTTTACGATGCTTGCCGCGGTAAGCGTTGTACAGGCAATCAATGAAGTACTTTTTTTTTCCTGTTTGATCAAATGGCCGAACGATGTATATCTCAACGGTAAAAAAATCTGTGGCATTCTTACAGAATTCGGAACTAAGAATAAAAATAGTGAATATGTTATTACCGGTATTGGAATCAATGTTAATCAGCTTCCTAATGAATTTTCTCCGGAAATCTCCAATGCAAGTTCATTGTATAGTATAAGCGGTATACCGGTTGACCGGCTTGCATTGTTTCGGAAACTGCTTATAAAACTTGATGAAAACTATTGTTTGTACTTGAGGGGTGAAATAAACTTAATCTTTTCACTTTGGATGGAATATTGTAATTCATTAGGAAAGAAAATACGGTTTGTTTCCGGGAATCGTAGTGGAATAGGAACTATCATGGATATTTCTCCGAACGGCGCTTTAAGAATAAACTGTGAACATGGCGGCAATATTGAGGTTGTTTCAGGCGATATTGAATTTGTTGAAGGGTGGCGTCCATGATTGTTGTTTGTGATATTGGCAACTCGGCTGTGCATTTTGGAATCTATGATAAAACCGGAATTTCTTATAAGAAGAATATTGTGCATAATCGAAAAGAGCCGTCCGGTTTTCTGAAAGAGGAAATAGAAAAATGGTGGTCGAATAGTGAGCATAAAACAAGCATTAAAGCGTTTGTTTATGCAAGCGTCTATACTCCGTTGGAAGATTATATAACCAGTTTTTGGCAGGCTGAGTTACCGGTATTCAAACTTGATTCTTCAATGGATGCAGGGATTAAAATTGATTATGCTCCTCGCGCATCGTTTGGCGTTGACCGGTTTGTTAACATAGTCGGATTTATTGCTCGATACACTCCACCGGGTATAATCATTGACATTGGAAGCGCTTTAACGATTGATGTTATCAATAGTAATGGTGAATTTGATGGAGGATTGATTTATCCGGGTCCTGCATTAAGTGCGGGAGCTCTTCATGCTAATACGGCGCTTTTGCCGGAAGTTTCCCTTTCTCCGTTATGCCGCCATCGCGGTAAAACCACTGTTCAGTCGATACAATATGGCATTTTTAGTGTTTACCTTCATTATATTGATGCACTTATTTCTCAAATACGGAATGAGTTTTCGCCAAACACTGTGTCTGTTGTTGCCACCGGAGGCTGGAGTTCAGTTTGGAATAAAGAATGGAAAAATACCATTACGTTTGATCCCGATTTAACTTTGCGAGGTATAGGCGACGCTTACTGCCGAATCAAAAATCATAATTTTTAAAGATTCACAAGAGAATCTAATCCTTCCGGCAAAGGGATACAATAACGGATTGGTTTTATTGAGCCGTCTTTATTACATATTCTTTCGACACGTTTCTTTTTGATAACCGAATGCTCGATTTCAATATCTTTTTCAATATATGAGCCGAATATATAGGTAATGCCTTTGATGAGTACGTTATCCTCAATGGTTACAGGAAATTCATTACTGCCGGTAATTCGAACACCCGATTCGATATTGACGTTGTTGCCGATAGTCATATTGCCTCTGATGACAGTTCCTGTCAATAGGTTACAGTTTTTTCCAATGATAATTTTCTGTCCGGGGTAGGTATTCATAGAACATCCTGACCCGATATAAGTCCCTTCATCAATAAATACATGTCCTTCAATGCGTGCATTGCTGTCAATATTTACACCTTTTTTGATGTGTACATCTTGTCCGAGGTATGCTCCTCTGCCGATGACAATATCTTTTGCTTCGCCATTATTATCAAGTTCGATAATGCGTTGTACAACGTCATCGGCGATAAAAAAATCGTCCCCGTCAACGATTGTAATAATATCTTTTAAAAGGTCATAAACTTGTTGCTGTGCAATAGTTTGCATAGTATACAAAACGCTTTTGTTATTAAATCCCATGATAGCGGTATTGTTAGTGGCTGGTGATATACCGACTTTGTAGCCTGTTTCGTTAAAAATGCTTACAAGGTCGGTTAAATACATCTCGCTTTGTATGTTATGTGTGTTAATCTTGGAAATATTTTCCATTAACGGGGTTTTCTTAAAAGCATATACACCGGCGTTGAACTCAGGAATTTCCAGCAATTCTTGCCGTGAAAGGTTAAACGAATGCCCCTTATGATGAAATGTGTGGCCGGTAGAATGGTTGACATTAAGAATGTCTTTAAATTCCATAATTGCAATCACTTCACCAGTAAAAGAAGAAGTATTTCCGGTGATATCTCTTTCAGGAACTCGGATTACTCGCCCGTAATAATTATCTTCGGGTATACCGGTATAATGTCCGGTGAGAATAATCATGTCGTAATCGGATTTGAGAAAATCGCTTTTGATTTGTTTAACCACTGATGAACGGATCAGCCCCATATCGCCGGGAAAAATGTAAACACTGTCGATATGATCGGCATTTTTCATTTGTTCGAGGGCTATTTTTGTAGCGTGCCCAGTGCCTTGTGGGTTTTCCTGATATGCAAAAATGGTATTATCATGATGTCCAATTGTTTCAATGATTTCTTCAGCTTGAATGCCAACAACGATAATTTGATTTTGACTGTCAAGCCCTGCTTTTACCGCTTCAGCGACACGAGTAACCGATGGTTTTCCCCAAATATGATGGAGCATTTTCGACCGTTCAGATTTGATGCGTTTTCCGAATCCTGCGGCAAGAACAATGGATAAACTCGTATCATTTTGACAGAACGAACCGTTGAATTTTTTTATGTATTGCAGTATGTTTTTTTCCATGGCAGTGTATAATCGTTTAGGTTAATTAGTTGTATTTACAGAATGCACATATTATATTTTTATATCGTACACTTCAAATAAAAAATAATCTTTTCGTTTGAGGCACACGTAAACTAAAATCAGGCAATGGAGTATCTATGGATACTGTATTATGGTATATTAAAGGGTATGTGCAGAACGGAAACCTTTTCTCATCCGATAATGACTATGAAGCTTTTCTTGCGACGGTTCAGCAGTGTTCCGTACGATATGAATGCCCTGTCTATTGTTATTGTTTGCTTCCAACGAGCTATCATCTTTTGGTTGAGGTAGCTGAAAAAAATCTTGGAATGTGTGTCCGGTACCTTCATCAGCAATACAGCCGTCATGGTGTGAATTCGCCACGGCCCGATAAAGTGTTGTGGCGAACGGAATATACAGCCGTTGAAAAAAATTTTTTTGCGGCTGAATTGACATTATATATTCATGCGTTACCGTATTTATCGGGGATAACCGATATGCTGTCTGAATATGAATGGAGCAGTTTCTCCGATTATATAAATAATTCAAAATCATATACTTTTATAAAAAGATCGCCGATCTTAGATCAATTGTGTGTACGGTATTTCCGAGCAACAAACGAATATAAGAAACGATTTATGAGGTTTTGTTCCGTCGATGTGCCAACTCATATTTATAACGGTTTAGAGCGGAATTGCTTGGGAAGCAAGATGTTTTATAGTATGTCAAGAAGGGCTTGATATAACGTTGCTTAAAAGAGATGTGTGTTTTAATAATACCGGGCTGATGTATTGCTGTGCGATGGATACACTTCAAAGAGAGTGTTATTATGATGGTTCAATATGAATTACCACGTCGATTAGGCTGGGTATTTTGGCTTTGAGCGCATCGACAACGGCGTGTGCTATATCGTGCCCTGCTTTAACGCTTATTGCAGGGTCGACTTTAACATGCGCATCTAGAAAGATATAACTGCTATAGTAGCGTGCCCGAACATTATGGACATTCACAACTCCTTTAACATTTTGTGTTGTTGTTACTATCTTATTGTAAATTTTTTTAGAGGGTGCAGTATCGATAATATCTTTGATTGCCTGCCAAAATAATTGGAATCCCACGGACATGACAAAACAGGCGATAATGCCGGCCATGAGGATGTCCATAAAGTATAATTTCGGAAAAGCGCGTGTCAAAATGATACCAATAAGCGTAATAACCGAAGTCATTGCATCTGACCGATGGTGCCATGCATTGGCAATGACGCCGCGGCTTTTGATTTTTTTTCCGGTCTTAATAGTCGCTCTGTACAACATTTCTTGAGCTATGATGCAAATGATCGCTGGAATAATGGTAATTACATGAGGCGCGGCAGGTTTAACAGCACAAATGATTCGAGTAACCGCATGATAGAAAATAGCCCCTCCGAGAAAAATGATCATCAGCCCGATTATGTGAGTTACATAGTTTTCAATCTTCCCATGTCCGTAATGATGTGTGCTGTCCTTCGGGCGTGATGCCATATGCAGGCCGACAATCAGTGCAATGTCGGAAAACATATCGGAGACAGAATGAAATGAATCGGCGAGTAATGCGGCGCTGTTTCCTAAATAACCGATGATTGCTTTCGAAAGTATAAAAAAAACTTGTAAACACAGTGAAATAACAGTAATGCGAATTCCATCACGCAATGAAGTAGGGGGAGTTGGGAGTATTTTTATGTCTTCTGTTTGCATAAAATATCGTAAGATAGAGTTTGTCAGATGAAGAATAACGTTTACTCAACGTCAATTATACAGAAATAATACATATTTGCTAGTAAAGAATACAGTGAATTGCTCGACAATAATATAAATGTTATCAGAATTTGTAACGAATAAATTGATTTGCTTGATTGTTTGTATTAGATATAATAGAAGGAAATTTCAAACATTCCGCTTAATTGACTTCAGAAGCGAAAAGAGGTATTCATGCTAGACAACAAAAATTTTTTTTCTGAAGATGTAACACGCCGCGAATTTATTAAACAAGGCATTTTAGGCTTGATGGGAACCGGCATTGCGTTATCCGGACTAGATATGCTGTTCGGGAAAGATGTATTTGCCGCATTTGATGCCGATCCTGCAGAAAAAATAGGAAGGATGTACTTTCGGAAACTCGGAAAAACGGGCTTGAAAATTTCCGAAATCGGTATGAACGGCGGTATTCTTAAAGATCCGTCAGTATTAAGTTTTGCTATGGACGCAGGGCTCAATTATATCGAAACCGGCCCTGAGTATTCTCAAGGCGAGGCAGAACGAACGCTCGGCAAGGTACTCAAACTCAGAAGAGAGGAAATAATTGTCGCCACAAAATGGAAAGTATTTGAGGAATATCGGGTGAAGGAACTTGAAACGTCACTTAACGATAGCTTAAAACGCCTTAATACGGATTATATCGATATAATTCAAGTTTGGGGGACCAGACGAAAAACTCAGGTGAACCATGAGCCTATTTTTGAAGCGTTTCAAAAGCTTAAAGAACAAGGCAAAGTGAGGCATCTTGGCATAACCGTTCATATGAACGTTGTGGAATTATGCGATGAAATTATTGCTAATGGGCAGTATGAGCAAATGACTGTCGCGTATCACTATGACAACCATGAAGAAATTGATCCGGTTCTTATTAAAGCCGCTCAAAATGATATTGGCTTTGTTGCACAGTTTATCGATTCTGGTATGGAAAAAATCTCCGGCCCTCATAAAGGAACAAGCAGGGGAGTTCTTGAGTGGATGTTGAAAAATAAATACTTGACTTCCGCGATCGACTATATGAATACTATTGCAGAAGTAGACGAACTATTGCAAGTCCCACGGATAATCCGGCAGTAAACAGAATAGGTATATGAGCGAAAACAAAGAGCTGAAAACAGAAGCTTTACGAAAAATACTCAGGCGGAACAGGAAAGTAATTATTTTCCTGCACGATAACCCTGATCCCGATGCTATTGCCAGCGGTTGGGCGCTTCAGTATCTTTTGAAAAAGAAGTTTTACGTTCAATCAATTATTGTATACGGAGGTATCATTGCACGCGCTGAAAATAAAGCGATGGTCAGCCATTTGAATATAAAATTGGTTAAGGCTTCACAAATAAAACTTCGTCCTGATTATATTTATGCCATTATCGATTCGCAACCCGGAACCGGCAATAACTCGTTTCCCGATACAATCATACCGCATATTGTAATAGACCATCATCCATTGAAAGCAAATTACGAGATTCCTTTTATTGATATCCGTACTAAAATCGGTGCTACGGTAACAATCATTTACGAATATCTAAAAGAGGCAAACCTCCCCATATCGAAATTTTTGGCGACTGCCTTATTCTACGGAATAAGCTCTGAGACACAAGACTTAGGAAGAGAAACGTCCGAGATTGATGAAAAAACCTATTTGGAACTTTTCCCTTTAGCCAGCAGAAAAATCATTTCCCGTATTAGGCATCCGAAAAATCATAAAGAATATTTTTCAGTGCTTGCGCGCGGGTTGAATAATGCTTTTATTGACGATAATATGGGATATTGCCATTTGGGTTCTATTTCATCTCCCGACTATATCCATCAGATAGCCGATTTGCTTTTAACCTGTGAAAATATCCGATGGTCAATGTGTACCGGTTGGTATGAGGATAGTTTGTTTTTGTCCATGCGTGCGACAAATTCTCGCGCAAAAGCGGGCGTGCTGGTTCGTAAGCTGGTCGGGTCATATGGACAAGCCGGCGGGCACGATACGATGGCGGGCGGCAAGCTTGCATATAACGGCACGCCAACTCCCGATGCTCAGCGCAGTATGGAAGACCTCCTCACGCGAAGGTTTATTCGCTATTGCGGTTATAATAAGCCTGAACAATTTTCAAGGTTAATTGAACAAGAATAATTACTCCTGCTTTTTAAACGCATCCTTACTTATAGCAAACAAAGGGTTCATAACCTCAAAAGATTATGTTTGCAAACAGACATCTTAAATATTGTGTTCAGCAAGATACCGTTCAGCGTCGATTGCGGCTTTACAGCCCATCGCGGCGGCGGTGATTGCTTGACGGTAAATGTGGTCTGCAAGGTCGCCTGCGGCAAATACTCCTTCGATGTTGGTTTTGGTTGTGGGATGTTGCGTAATGATATACCCATTCTCATCCATAGTGAGCATGCCTTTGAATAACTTTGTATTTGGGGTGTGCCCAATGGCTAAGAAAACGCCGTCACATGGATAAACAGATTCTTTTCCTGTCTTTGTGTCTTTGAGGCGTACACCTCCGACAGTTCCTTGTTCGTTGGGAAGAATTTCAGTGATTATTGAGTTCCATTTGAAAAAGATTTTTTCATTTTCTTCGCATCTTTTTTGCATAATTTTAGATGCTCGAAGTTCATCTCTACGGTGAATGATTGTAACTTTACTGCAAAACCGAGTGAGAAAATGTGCTTCTTCCATTGCTGAATCGCCGCCGCCGACAACACAAACTTCTTTTCCGCGGAAAAAAGCGCCGTCGCATGTTGCGCAAGAAGTTACTCCTTTGCCCCACAGTTGCTTTTCCGATTCTAACCCGAGTTTGCGAGGCGATGCTCCTGTACATAAAATCAAAGCTTGCGAGGAAAATTCTTTATTTTCTGTTTTAATTATGAATGGTTTTTTCTCCAAAAATACTTTCTTCACATCGCCTCTTTCAAAGCGGGCTCCGAAGCGTTCTGCTTGGCGGCGCATCTGTTCAATCAAATCGGGGCCGAGTATCCCTTCTTTGAATCCCGGGTAATTTTCAACTTCAGTGGTGGTCATAAGCTGGCCGCCTGATTCCAATCCTTCTATAACCAACGGCGATAAATTTGCTCTGGCGGTATAAAGCGCCGCTGTCAATGCAGATGGCCCTGAACCGATTATTATGAGATTTTCCATAAAGTTCTCCTGCTGTTTGCTCGTTAATTCATGTATGTTTGTGAACATACTTAAATATTAAAAAAAAATCAAGGCTGAATCTTTCTTATTTTTTGAGTGCATTTTTTTTAAATAAGTTTACAATCTCATAGTAAGAATATCATTTCTCAGCCGATTCATTTTTAATAATGGTGATAAATATCTTTACTATTTATTTGAGTAATACTAGACTATACACTCGTTCTAAATGTGTTCTTGAAAAAATTCCTCTTCTGCCCTAATTTATCCTAATGAATCATGCTTTGGAACTCGATAATAGATAGTGAATGACTTATAGAAATAATAACTTTAATGTGGTAGTTCGTATGCCTTCCCAAAATATCCAAATCAGAAACAGGCGAATGGGGGTTTTTGAGAAAAAACTCTTTATTTTGTGGTGTGATTTTTTTCTGGTTTTTTCTGCGATGTTTCTTTGTATCATCATGCGTAAAACGATTACAATGGAATTGTTTGTTCATCGAGGGTATTTCGGTGCAATTCTTCTATACACAGTGTTTGCGGTAACAATTTTCTATGTTCTCGACCTCTATGATATTTCTCTTATCGATTTTTGGGGTTCAGTGATGCCTCGTATCGGTTTCAGCATAAGCGTGACGATTCTGATTATTATCGTATCGTCATTTTTTCTTGAAATACTGGCATTGCCGAGGATTTCCATTTTAGTGCTTACTATTGTTTTAATGGTGGGAATGACCTCAACACGCTATTATTTTATGGTAATAAAGCGCAGAACCGACTGATATTATAATTATCGGTTCGGGGTTTACCGCATTAAAACTTCTGGAGGATTTACGGAAAAGCAATCGCATTTTCATGCGGTAGGCATATACGATCATGACCATAATAAATGGGGCATGAAATTTGAAGATACTAAAATTCGAGGCGGCATTGAAACGTTTTTTAAAGGATATTTCACAACAGCCTCCTCAAATTGTAGTAGTTTCTTATGAAAATGATTTGCCCGATGAATGGACTGATATTTTATTGCATTGTGTGCGGCAAAATATATCGGTGTTGTCAAAACAGCCGATGTGTATGGGCGGTTGTTCGGCAAAAGTACCGAGCGATCATATTGACGCTCTATGGCTGCTAACAGGAATGAGTATTTTCAATAAACCGTATCTTCTGTTTAAACGTGTAATGGATATATTTTTCAGCATTATAGGCCTAGCGATTATGGCATGTTTATTTCCCATTATTTTTCTTGCGATAAAAATGTCGTCGCGGGGGCAGTCATTTTTAAACAACTTCGTAGTGAGCCTGCACGGCAGGAATTTTACCCATATATAAATTTCGGACTATGTATTCAGATGCTGAAAGCAAAACGGGCGCTGTATGGGCTAAAGCAAAAGATAGCAGAATTACTTTTTCCGGTCGGATTATGCGTAAAATGCGCATTGACGAATTACCGCAGTTTTGGAATATTTTTAAAGGAGACATGAGCCTTGTAGGGCCTCGTCCCGAACGGCCGGAATTTGTCAATATGCTGAAGGAAAGAATACCTTTTTATGATGAGAGGCATCTTGTCAAACCGGGTTTGACTGGATGGGCTCAGGTATTATTTCCCTACGGAAATAGTGTGGAAGATGCAATGGAAAAACTCCATTACGATTTATTTTATGTGCGGAATATGTCTGTTTTTATGGATTTGAAAATTATTCTCAAAACAATTTCTACTGTTCTTGCCGCGAAAGGCGGTATGTAATCATTCCTAAAAAGTAGAAAAATTCCCCTATTGTTTCATTATCTGCTATAATGGCAGGCAGTATCTATGGTATAACGTTCCTGTAAAGTATGGAAGGATAGTATGAGGATAAAAAAACCTTTCATTGCCGGATTATTTTTATTCAGCATGATATTTTTGTCGCACTCATATGCGATGGACAGTGCCGATTTAAGCCGGATTTCGTCACGAATTGCAGGAAGAGCTGAGATACTTAAAGAACGAGTAGAGCTTTTTCTTGATGAACCGTCATCAAAAACACCGCATTTATATTATCTAATAATCAGTTTTCTTGAAGATATACACTACCTCTATATGCTTGGCGATGTGGAGTCTGCTCAGAAAAAGTTATTTGTGCTTGATACAGTCACCTACGATCTTATAACAACCGGATGTTCAACAGCGCTTGTGGTAAATGACGCTGTGGGAAAACTTCAGGCCAGTTCATATGCAGGAAGCATGAAAGAATTCAAAGCGCTTGTTGAAGCTAACCTCGGAATAATTTCTCAGCGCGGGCTTGAAGCATCAATCTGCTTTACTCAAAGCGAGGATGCGTATATGGCGGCTAATTTTAATAAGCTGTTGTCTCTTCGCACCAACCTGCAATCGTTCAATTCTCCTGCCGATGTGAAAAAAGTTTTTGATTCTTTTGAGTTTTATGGGGATGTTGCTATCCGCCATGAGATTCCTGATTCTCTATCTCCGCCTGAAACAGGATTTGTCTTGTCGCTTGATTTTGTCAACGATACAGCGGTGAATGTTGTCGTTATGTTCGAGGGACAACAAGTGCCGCGCCTTTCATTATTGCTTGCGGTTTCCAAAGTATTATCGTATTTCACCGGCATTCAAACACATAATAATGAATCATACGAGTCGCAATTTCACTATCTTTTACTTGAAATGCGCTATCTTGACTGGATTGAAAAAAACAAAACTAAGTTCTCCTTAAATGACGATGCCCAAATGAAAAAAATAATACACTGGTATAGAGCAAGTTATGAAGGATTGGCAAATGATTCGTTTGTGCCGAGATATTATGATCAGCTTCTTGCAGGTAAAATGCCTCCTTCTTTAAATAGGGTTTCATTCACTTTGAACAGTAATTTTTACAATGAGCCGGGAAAGAAACGAACTCGCGCTGATGATTATGTTTTCTGTATGCAGGGAAACCGTTCTCAAATTGAACCTGATAATAAAGTAACAGAATTTTTTGACGCAACCTCTCACGCGTTTCCTGACGGAACAGTGTATTTTCTCGGGTGTGGTGAAGGGCGCAACATACCGGCGGCATTTAAAAATAGAGAAAATATCCGCAAGATAATTGCAATCGACCATTCAGCAATTGCTGTCAGCCGGCTCGGCCGCCTGCGCCATTTAACGCTCGGATTTGAATCGGTTCGGAATATTTGTTCGGATATTGTTTCATATACTTATCCCGGCAAAAACGCTCCTCTCTCGGAGCGGCCTAGTTGTGTGGTTCTCAACCATGTCGTAGAATATTTGGCTTTTGAAGAACGAATAGCACTCTTTTCAAAACTTTTTCATTCATTACAAAATAACGGGTATGTGTATATAGCTGTGGATTTGGCTGAAGGAAACGCATTTGAAGAATTGCAGGCCAATGAATTTATCGAAATTAACGGTGCAGATTGTTTGGTAAAAGGCACTTTTTTTGTTTCTCAAACCAAACATTTTTTTATTCGCGGGGAACTAGAAAAAGAACTCAGCCAAGTCGGCTTTAGGGACACTAATTGCGATATTATCAGTACGTATGATGTGAATGAGACAGGGTTCAATTCCGGTATAATAATCATCAAAAAGCATCAGGAACAATAGAATAAATGGCGACAGTAAAATGAAAAAAACAAAACGAGTTTTTTGGTTTCGCATAGTCTTTACGGTAGTGATGTGTATGCTTTTGACGGGAGTAGGCTTCAGGGTGTATCAAAAGAGAATGGCAATGAAAAATGCTCATATTATTCAGGAAGCGCCGCCTGTGCCGGTTGAAGTAATGAGCATAATACGCCAAACGCGAAATGTTGTTGGGGAGTTTCGCGGTATTATCAAACCGGTAAAAGATGCGGCGATATCGTCAAAAGTCCTTGGAACGATTACCTCGATTGAAATTATCGAAGGCCAAGAGGTTAAAAAAAATGATATTGTGATGCGCATTGATGACGAATTGCTAGGGTATTCGCTTGATATGGCGAAAGCAAATTATGAAAAATCAAAAGTAATGTATGAAGATGCAGTCAGAAACGAGAAGAAACAAAAACGCCTTTCCGAAAACAATATTATTTCTGAGGACGACCTCATAAAAGCGGAGGTTGAAGTAAAAAAAACTTATAACGAAATGCTTATTCTCGAAGCAGACATGAAGAGTAAACAACGCAACTTCAATGATACCGTAATTACTGCGCCGTTCGACGGCATCGTTGCTGAATTATACGTTGAAGAAGGAGAAACGGTATTTCAGCAAGCACAATTATTTGCTTTGTTGGATATTTATATCCTTGAAGTGGTTTTTTTCTGTTCAGATGTCGAATTGCCGTCATTTAAAATCGGGTTACCGTTGTCGTTTACTGTCGACGCTTATCCCGGGCAACAATTTGAGAGCAGTATTGTATCCATCGACCCGCGAACAGATGATGAATATTTGAATTTTAGAATTATTTCTCATTATGTAAACAATAATCCTGCCGTAAAATTGTTTCCCGGGATGATTGCGCGTATCTCAACACGCCTTGGCGAAATCCAGAATACGATTTTTGTACCCGTCGATATCGTAATGAAATCTGAGAATGGCGCATATCTCTTCATAGTCAAGGATGGTGTTGCTCATCAAACATATGTTACTGTTGGAAAACAAATTAAGGATGAATACATAATTACATCCGGTATTGAAGAAGGGGACCGCGTGTTGGTAACCGGTTACCGAACAGTCAAAAACGGATCAAAAATAACCGTAGTAAAATCCTCAGGCAACTGATAATGCACTTTCTAAGGAATCACACATAATGAATTTTGCACGGTTTTCTGTTCAACAGCGCGTTCTTGTAAATTTTGCGGTAATCATTGTTGTCGTTGCCGGTGCATATCTTTATAAAACAATTCCGCGTGAAAATTTTCCTCTGATTGATATAAAAGCTATCCAGATAACCACGATTGACCCTGATATCAGTTCACCCTCCGATATAGAAGACCTTATTACTATTCCCATAGAAGATGAAATTGACGATTTAAGCGGAATCGATGAAATCCAATCCAACTCAATAGAAGGCATCTCGTCCATCACCATCAAAGCAAAAGAAAACATTGAGAGCATTGATACACTGCTTAATGATGTCCGCCAGAGGGTTGACCGCGCTAAAAAAGAGTTGCCGGAAACTACTGAAGACCCGGTCATTGAGGAAATACGATTCAATATACCTCTTGTTACTATCAGCATCAGCGGATCGCTGAACATGTTCGAAATTAAACGCTACGTAGATATTCTTGAAGATAAAATCAAACTCATTCGAGGCGTTGAAACAGTGTCGATTTCGGGCGTCGAAGAACGGGAAATTTGGGTAGAAATCGATCAGTTCCGCCTTGCAAGTTATGGATTGAAAATAGATGATGTTGCTCGGGCTATCAAACGGAAAAACCTTAATCTCTCCAGCGGCATTCTGAAAACAGCTCGCGGCGAATTCCAGATTCGCGCGTTAGGAGAAATCGAAAACCCTCAGGAAATTCTCGATATCATCATAAAAAAAGATTCATTTGGGCGTACGGTTACTGTAAAAGATTTTGCTGTGGTTGACGACCGGTTCAAAGAAAGCAAACGGCTCAGCAGAGTAAACGGCAGTAAAGCGGTTACGCTTACGGTACTTAAATCTAACGAAGCAGATGCCATAACATTGGCTGGCCGTATCCGAAAAGAAGTGGATGAGTTTCGGAAAATTATTCCGTACGGCTTAAATATTTCTGTCTCGAACGATTCATCGAAATATATTTTCAATCGTATTCGCACTATGGAAAGCAGTGCTGTTATGGGCTTTATATTGGTGTGCATTTTACTGGTTTTGTTCATGAATTGGCGCATATCACTTTTAACAGCGATGGGTATACCTGTTGCCGTTTGCGGAGCTTTGGTTTGTATGTGGTTCACTGGAAATACCATTAACCTTCTTACCATGTTCGGCATGATTATGGCTTTGGGAATGATTGTTGATGATTCCATCGTTGTTGTCGAAAATGTGTTTCGGTATATCGAAAAAGGAATGGAACCTCATGAAGCGGCCATTAAAGGTGCGCATGAAGTGTTTTGGCCGGTGCTTGGTTCTGTTACAACGACAATTGCCGCTTTCTCACCGTTAGTGTTTATGTCGGGAGAACTGGGAAAGTTTATGGCATTCATTCCGTTAACGGTTATTTTTTCTCTGATCGCTTCTCTGTTTGAAGCATTTTTTGTGTTGCCGTCCCATTTAGCTGATTTTGTTAAAAAACCACGAAAAATGAGGAAAAACTCAATTTTAAAAAATATTATTCCCGTTTACAGTTATGTACTTAAAAAATGTCTGCGCCGCCGGTATTTTTTTGTTTTTCTTAGTATACTGACCGTTTTTTTAACCGTAGCTGTTGCTAAAAAAACGTTGCGGTTTATGCTTTTTCAAACGTCTTTTGTTGATGAAATCTATGTGCGTATCGATTGTCCGGAACGCAATAAAATTGAGGATACCCTTGAGGTTGCAAAGCGCATTGAACAGAAAATTATTGATAACCTTCCTGTCCATGAATATGAGACCGTAATTACAACAGTTGGGCAATATTTGTCGAGGGATAGGCGCAAATTTAAAACAGGGACGAATGTAGCGTGGATACAAGTTGATATCACTGAAGGGAACCCTAAAACCCGCCATGGGCAAGTGATTATAAACGAACTTATCGGGTTGTTAACAGATATTTCAGGCGCGACTTCGATTGAAGTGACTTCTCAAGGAGGAGGTCCGCCTCAAGGACAAGCGGTTGAATTGGAAATTTCCGGCGAGGATTTTAGCGAAATGAACAGCGCTATAACGGAACTGAAATCATTTCTTGCTACGATAAACGGTGTGGAAAATATTGCCGATGATTTTGAGGAGGGAAAAGAAGAATACCGCATCATCATTGATGAAGCAAAAGCGAATATTTTCGGATTAGACAATACTGATGTTAACCGGGCAATCCGTGATAACTTTGCCGGCTTAAAATCGACTGAAGTCAGGATAGGCGAAGACGATATTGACGTCATTCTGAAATCTGTTGAGGGAATGAGGAAATTCAAAGAAGATATTGAAGGGCTGGAAATAATTACCAATAAAGGATTTACCGTGCGCCTTAAATCAATTGCCCAGATTCTTAAAGAACCGGGGTATAATGCCATATACCGCAAAAATGGTAAACGTGTAGTTAAAGTTACCGCTGATGTTGACGACGCAATTATTACATCGATGCAGGCGAATCGTTTGGTTGCAGAACATTATGCAGATTTTTCAAAAAAGTATACCGGAATAGAACTCAATCGAGCCGGAGAAAATGAAGATACTGCAGAATCGCTCAGAAGCCTTTTAGTTGCTTTCGCTATAGCATTTTTAACTATTTATATGATTATTGGAACGATTTTTCAATCTTTTATACAGCCGCTTGTTGTCGTTACCATTATTCCTTTTGCCGTTGTCGGTGTACTTATAGGATTTATTATAACGAACCATCCGCTAGGGTTGATGCCAATGCTCGGAACGATTGCACTGATGGGAATTGTGGTAAATGATAGTATCGTGATGGTTGATTTTGTGAACAGCAGCCGAAAGCAAGGGTATTCACGCTGGAGTTCAATAATGCGTGCGGGAATCCTTCGTTTTCGTCCTATTCTGTTGACATCTGTCACTACTATTATTGGGCTTCTCCCGCTGATATATAGCGGAGGGCAAACGCAAATCCTTGCTCCTATGGCGATTGCGATAAGCTGGGGATTAGGGTTCGGCACTGTTTTAACTCTATTGCTTATACCTTCTTTGCTGGCGATTGTTGATGACATACGGTTGTTATTTATACCTAAAAACGCTATCGATAAAAAGGTGTAAGGCTTGGGTTGTAAAATCAAAATATAATGAAAATAAGGAGATGCCGTATATGCCTAAAGTGTCAGTGATAATGCCGTCGTATAATTGTGCTCATTATCTACCGAATGCTATTCAGAGTGTACTCAATCAGACATTTGAGGATTACGAAATCGTTGTCATCGATGATGGTTCAACCGATTCAACAAAAGATTTGATGCAGGCATATGTCGAAAAGTATCCCCAAAAAATACGGTATATTTATCAAAAAAACAAAGGATTGTCAGGAGCGCGCAACACGGGCATTGAAAATGCCTGCGGTGAATACATAGCTCTATTAGATGCCGATGATTTATGGTTGCCGGAACGCCTAAAAGCGCAGATTGATTTTTTGAAAAAACATCCTGAATATTCTTTTGTCTTTTCAGACGTATACGCTATGGATGAAAACGGCAAGAGAGGCAAAACGATGATGCGGCTCAAAAAACCTGTTTCAGGAGATATCTTTTATGAGTTGCTCCTTGAAAATTTTATTTCAGTGCCTACAACCTTAATTAAAAAAGACTGTTTTAAGAATGCAGGGTTTTATTCTTCCGATATGAAATTATGTGAAGACCATCATTTCAGTTTGCGCCTTGCCAACTATTATAAAGGCGGTTATATAGACCAGCCTTTGGCGTGTTACATGATCCGCAGTAACAGCTTAAGCAGTTCATTGCTGAATATGCGCATATGGGATATGAAAGTCGTTGATGAAATGGCACGTTTATTTCCCGAGCGGGTAAAGGCAGGGAGTAAGTATTTTAAACAAGCTCGCGCCAATCTCTTGTATGAAATGGGATATATTTCCTATCGGCAGAATAACTTTAAAGACGCATGGAACTATTTATGGAAGTCTTTGAAAGTGAACGGTTTTTTTATGCCTGCTGTTAAATCATTATTGATCCTCAGTTGTATTCCGCATAATCTTTTGCGCAAAAGAAACCAAGCGATTCCTACCGACGAAACGGGGCTTTTTGAGAGCGCTTAAGACATATGCTTTTCTGCAGGCTGTATCTTGGTTTTTCTAAAAAATTCCTATTTCGATGCTTAAAAACTATTTTCAGTACAGATATTTTATGATATTATTTTTGGAGAAAATTTTATGTGAGCGACAAATTTCGGATATTCCGCTATGATTATACTGGGAATTGAAACAACATCGGCGAGAGGGTCTGTAGCGCTTGTTAAAGATGGGGCAGTTATTGCGGAATACACATTGGCTCAATCCCTCAGGTATTCGCGGCATATTATACCCGCGATACATAAAATCCTCACAGATACCGGTTATGATCTAACGTACGTCGATAGAATTGCGGCAGGAATCGGTCCGGGTTCGTTCACGGGTATTCGTGTCGGGATGGCGATTGTCAAAGGGCTTATAACCCAATCGGCGATTAAGCCGGTAGGGGTTTCATCTCTTTTGAACATAGCATTCAATAGTTCTGCTTCAACGGCAACTGCATGCGTATACGCGCAGAATGATGAATTTTTTATGCAGAAATTTGTTGCGTCTGAGGCTGGAGAGTATCGTACGCAGAATGAATGTTCTATTGTTTCAGTAGAAAAACTGTTTAAAGAGTGTGAAGGCGGTGTATTGTGCAGTCCGGATTTAGAGCGGTTAAAAGTGTCGAATGAACAATCAGAAATAATGAAGCATGTTTATCCGACAGGCAGTACAGCGGCGCTGATTGCCGGCAGTTTATCGGAAGAGGAACGGTGTTCTAAACAATTTATGCCATTGTATATTCGGCGCGGTGAAGCCGAATTTAAAGGCCGAAAGTATTTAAACTATGACACATATTGCATTTCAATCTAACCGGGATATCCACACCGATTCGTATGAGCGGTATCATACCAGTGTTTTGTCTATCGACCTGAATGCTCTTGAGCATAATTATCGGTTGATTAAAGAAACACTTGCTGTTCGGGCAGATGTCATGGCGATTGTCAAAGCAAATGCATACGGGCACGGCATGATTGAATCGGTTAATTGTGCACTCCGTGCAGGTATAACTCAATTTGGCGTTGCGAATGTGAATGAAGCGCTCTATCTCAGGTCGCATTGCCCTAAAGGAGCGATAGTCGTATTGGATGCTAATTTTCCTGAAGAAGCAGAAGCGATTCTGATGCATGATCTGCATCCTTTCGTATATTCGCACGAGATGCTTGCTCGGATCAATGCTGTTGCCGAATTGCTTGGAAGGCGCGCGTCTGTACATATTAAAGTCGATAGCGGCATGGGCAGGATAGGCGTACAGTATGATCAAGCGGTAGAGTTTATTATCCAATGCCGAAGGTATTTTCCTAATATTATTATCAAGGGTATCTGCACTCATTTTGCCGCCGCGGAAAGCGACAAGGCTTTTTCTCAGAAACAATGGGAGCGTTTTTATAAAGTGATTAAAGAGTTGGAATCTCAGGGAATTATTTTAGAAAACTATCATATTGCGAATACTTCTGCTTCATTTGTGCTTGGTTTACCTTATTTTAACCTTGTCCGGCTGGGGATTTTAACCTATGGAATACGTCCTCGCCAGACGGTTCAGATTGATCTTGCCGTCAAACCGGTAATGCGCTGGTCTACACGGGTAATCCATACTAAAATAGTCGAAAAAGGGCTTCCGATTGGTTACGGAGGAACCTACATTACTCCTGAAAAAACATGCATTATTACCATTCCCGTCGGATATGCAGATGGTTATCCGCGAAGCCTATCAAATAGAGGTATTGTTGTAGTAGGAAACAAACGGCGCCTTATTGCCGGGCGTGTTGCGATGGACCATTGTATGGTTGATATCGGTTTAGATATGCCTGTTTCTGTCGGCGACGAAGTTGTGTTGATCGGCTCGCAGAATGATGCGTCTATTACAGTTGAAGAACTTGCCAATTTAGCTGAAACTATTCCGTATGAAATTACATGTAATGCGGGTAAACGAGCACGGCGCATTTTTCTCCAGTAATTATTATATATTCCCTAAACTGAACCGTTTAAAAGCTTTCCCGAATAAAATCTTAAAAAACCATTCAAGAATAAACCTCATCATTCCGAAATAATACCGTAGGAAGAAGATTACTGTATATTCGCCATAAAACTAAGGATAAAGTGTTATGAAGAAGGGGCATACTGTTGTTGCTTCAGGATTAAACACAAAGGCTTTTTCGAAAGAACAAGTGCGCAATACCCCGTCTTTAACGAACGTTGTAGCAAAAAAGCGGTTGGGTGAAGAAATGATATCCAAAGTGGATGATTTGCCTTCTTTGCCAACGGTGGTCACTCAAATTCTTAATTTAATTCAAGATGAACAATCGAATGCGAGTAATTTTGAAAAATATCTCCGTCAGGATCAAGGGTTAACAGCTCGTTTGCTTCGCATCGTTAATTCATCTTTTTTCGGATTGAAACACAAAGTTACCAGTATTTCTCAAGCGGTAGTCATTATTGGATACCAGTCTCTAAAAAATCTTGTGCTTGCGGCATCGACCAGTAAATTTCTTGAAGGTGCGTTTCCCGGTTATGGTTTCAAAGAACAGGGGTTATGGCAGCATTCCTTTATGGTCGCTTCTTGGTCACAAAAAATTGCAATAAAATTAGGGTGGGCAAAAGAAGAAGCTGAAGAAATGTTTGTTGCCGGTTTACTGCATGATATTGGGAAATTGGTGATGTCATCATATGTTACCGAACATTGCCAGGAAATGATAATGTTCATAATAGAATCGAAAGGGGATGTTTGCAAGGCGGAAAGCGCTTTAATGGGTGTTGACCATGCAGAAATCGGCGCTCGTATAGCACAGAAATGGAATTTTTCAAACCAGCTTGTTAACATCATTAAATACCACCATAACATTGAAGAATCAAGTGGTTCGGAAAAAGAAGTTTCTTTGATCAATTTAGTCAATTATTTACTTATTAAAGGCCAATACGGGATGTTCGAAAATTTCCCTATTGTTTTGTCTTTAGATGAGTTCTGTAAACAGACACTAAATATTACTGATGAGAATATTGAAGGTTATAGTCAAGAAATACATGCAAGCGCAGAAAATTGGGAAGAATGCTAAATGGCTTATGCAAATAAAGAATTAGAGACATTTATTGATAATGTTGCAACTGCTTCAAAAAACCTCAATGCTTTTGTTGATTTTAAGTATTTCTACGCGGATTTGGAAGGGTTGCTTGAATCGTATGGCAATTGTGCAAAATTTTCAGTCATCATATTTTATGATCAGTTGAATAGGTTTTATATTGATTTTTCAAATGCATACGATGAAAGTGTCATAAACAATGTGCCCGTTGAATTAGCGCGTTCGGTTCTCGATAAATCTTTCAGGTCTCCTGCATCGTGGTATGCTGATACAGGGTCAAACAGCGATTTCTTGTCGGTGAATAATGTAACTCAGCCAATAATAGGATGCGAACCTTTGGTATATAAAAACCAAGTATATGGGTTGCTTGTTATTCACGAATCGGTGGAAAACGAACCGCTTAATCAACTTTGGATACAAGTATTGGCTACGTTATCTTCGACTGCAATAATAAATTTGCAATTGTATGAAGAAACGAACCATGAAGCGATAGAAAACTCGGCTAAATTAGGGGCAATCAATCGTGCCGGCGAGTTGCTCAGCCATATGGACCTTGATACATTGATGGTAAAAATCATGGGGCTTGTGTTAGATATTGTCAATGCCCAAGTAGGTTCGATTATGCTTGTTGAGAAAAACACGTTTGTCACTAAAGTCGAATGGGGATTAAGAGATGAAGTAATGAAGAAAATATCTCATTCTTCGGGCATTCCTTTGATAAACAATGTGATGAACAATAAAGAGCCGTTATACATTAAAGACGTTATGTCTGATAATCGTATTTTGAACAATCATATTGTTGAGGGTATTGATTCTATAATTATCATCCCCTTATACACGAATGACCGTTTTTTGGGGCTTGTCAATATCGTCAACCCATCCGAAAAAAAAGAGTCTTCAACAGACGATATGGAACTGCTGATTACTATTACCAATCTTGTATCGATCAGCGTAGAAAATGCCCTCCTGTACATGGAAGCTTTGGAACAAGAACGGATGCAGGAACAATTAAATATCGCCAGAAAAATCCAACAGGATTTATTGCCGCAGGAAGAACCTCATTACGAACATTTCGATATTGCGGGAATAAATATTATGTGTGACGAAACAGGCGGGGATTATTATGATTATTTCTCGAATAATCCGGAACAATACTTGAATATTGTGGTGGGCGATGTTTCAGGGCATGGGCTGGGGTCGGCTGTATATATGGCAATAGCGCGCGCTCACATTAGAAGTTTGCGTGATAATATTAGTGATATTAGCGATGCAATGTGTGCAGTGAATAAAACATTGACTTATGATATGGAGAAACACGATCAATTCATTACACTTTTTTTAATGACCCTCGATATTCAATCTAAAGTATTAACCTATGTCAGCGCTGGGCATGAACGAATTATCGTGTATCGAACTGCAAGCGATGAATTTATTTTCCTACAATCAACCGGATTGCCGTTGGGATTATTTGGAGAAAGCGAATACCATTCGGAAATTTTTCAGCTATGCGAAGGGGATATCCTTTTTCTTTACACCGACGGCCTTAAAGAGATGATGAATATCAAACACGAATTGTTTGGTATTGAACGAATAAAGGCGTCTCTGCAAAAACATGCTCAGCACTCAGCAGAAGTAATGCGTGATAACATAATTAAAGATGCGTTAGAATATGCAGGAGGCCAACCGAGTCAAGATGATGTAACAGTTATTGTCATAAAAGTAAAAAAAAATGAGGAAAATCCTAAATTGACCGATAATCTAAATAAGGAAAAAAGGCATAGTTTTGTATATTTGCCGAATGATCTTCCTGCAATTACTGACGAACTGATCTTTGAGGCGGCTATCGATAGTGTTCTTTCCCAGAAGGAAGAATTGCTGGAGCAGATGCTTGAAAAAACTTTTTCCATAGTTGAAAAAGATGATTTTCTCGAATTTACGTTTAGGTTGTGCCTTGATGAGATGATGACTAACGGAATTATGCACGGCAATGCGTTTGACCCTTCAAAAAAGTTATTTGTCGCTATATACAAAGGGTGCAACACGCTATCGTTTTATATTAGAGATGAGGGAAAAGGATTTGATGAATCGCAACTTGTCATCAGCGATGTGCCGACTGACTGGCTCAGAGAAAATGGAAGAGGAGTATTCCTTATCGGCAAGATGATGGATGGCGTAACTTTTTTTAACGGCGGTTCAGGTGTATTTATGACAAAAAATGTTTCATATAAAAAAATGTGAGGAGGAGAAAATGAGCAGTAATAATCATTTTGATTTGGAAGAAATTAACAATTTTTTGATTGTAACGTTTAAAAATGAAAAAATTCTTAATGAAACGAATATTAAAGTCATTCATGACGATCTCATACAATTGATTGAAGGGCGTGAAGGTGTCCGTTTAGTCATTGATTTTAAAGTGGTGCGCTATCTTTCAAGCAGTGTTTTAAGCAAACTTGTGTCGGTATTCAAAAAAGTCAAATCTTTAAAAGGCGAATTTACGTTGTGTTCGATAGACCCTGTTTTACGCAAGGTCTTTGAAATAACTCAACTCGACCGCCTTTTTACTATCGTTCCCGACCAGCTTGCGGCAATGAAACGATAAAAGTAAGTTTTTTTAGATTTGTTGTTGTAAAGCCCCCAAAGTGTAATTTGTACGCTACATATGCTCCGCTGTTCCCTTGTCCGCAGTTGATTAAATACCATGAATAAGTTTGAGGGATAAAAACAGTGGAAATTTCTGTCGAAAATAGTATAATATTTCGAATTTAACATCAGAACGGTAAAATAAATTTCGAAACAACTATTTTCTAAGGAGATATTTCACATGGTAAAAGTATATTATGATAATGATGCTGACATCAAATACATAAAAGGAAAAACAATAGCAATACTTGGTTATGGTAGCCAAGGGCATGCACATGCGCTGAACCTGCGCGAAAGCGGGTTGAATGTTATTGTTGCGCAACGCAAAGGGTCAAAAAACTATGACCTTGCGGTAAAAGACGGTTTTTCCCCTGTTTCCATCGAAGAAGCGGCAAAAAAAGCGGATATCCTTATGCTGACTTTGCCTGATCAGGTTCAGGCGAAAATCTATAATTCATATATCAAAGATAATTTGAAGCCGGGCAGTTATATTGCGTTTGCTCATGGGTTTAACATCCATTTCGGCCAGATTGTTGCTCCGAGAATGTAGGCGTTTTTATGGTTGCCCCAAAATCGCCGGGACATCTAGTCAGGAGAACATATACAGAAGGGCATGGTGTTCCGTGTTTGCTCGCAATAGAAAAAGACCCTTCAGGCGATACAAAGAAAGTCGGTTTGGCATATGCATGCGGGATAGGCGGTACAAAAGCCGGCGTTTTAGAAACGACATTTAAAGAAGAAACCGAAACCGATTTATTCGGCGAACAAGCAGTCCTCTGCGGCGGGGTAACTGAATTGATCCGCGCAGGTTTTGATACATTGACCGATGCGGGATACCAACCGGAAATTGCGTATTTTGAATGCCTGCACGAACTTAAACTGATTGTCGACCTCGTATATGAGAAAGGAATTTCGGGTATGCGGTTCTCCATCAGTGAAACGGCAGAGTTTGGCGACATGACCCGCGGAACACGTATTATTACCGATGAAACACGCAAAGAAATGAAAAAAATTCTCGGCGAAATTCAATCCGGCGAATTTGCCCGAGAATGGCTTCTGGAAAACCAAGTGAATAAACCCGTGTATAATGCGCTCAAGAAAAAAGGCGAAAACCACCTTATTGAGCAAGTTGGAAAAAAATTGCGCGGGATGATGAAATGGATAGATAGTAAAGATTTGAATTTCTAAGTAAATAGGAAACATGTAGTCATGAGCGATAAGATTATTATCTTTGACACCACATTACGGGATGGCGAACAAGCGCCCGGAGCAAGTTTAAATATACGGGAAAAATTGGAAGTTGCTCGTATACTCAAGCGTCTTAATGTCGATGTAATTGAAGCGGGATTTCCCATCGCCTCTCCCGGGGATTTTGAGGCGGTTAAAGAAATTGCTCAAGAGATTCAGGGTCCGGCAATTTGCGGGTTAGCACGAGCGACCGAAGGCGATATAGTCCGTGCAGGAGAAGCAGTTAAGTATGCTCAGGCTGGACGTATTCATACCTTTATTGCTACTTCGCCCATTCACATGGAATTCAAATTGAAGAAAACTCCTCAGGAAGTATTGAAATCAGCCGTTGAAGCAGTGAAATTAGCAAAAACATTTGTCAATCAAGTCGAATTTTCCCCCGAAGATTCGTCTCGTACCGAATTGCCTTTCCTCGCTGAGATTGTCGAAGCGGTCATTGAGGCGGGAGCGACGACCGTTAATATCCCTGATACGGTTGGTTATGGTATACCTCAGGATTATGCCAATCAAATTAAGTATCTTAAAGAAAACGTACCGAATATCAACAAAGCGGTGATAAGTGTGCATTGTCATAATGACTTAGGGTTGGCTGTTGCGAATTCTTTGGCGGCGATCGAAAAAGGCGCTCGCCAAATCGAATGCACCATCAACGGGATAGGAGAACGTGCAGGAAATTGTTCTCTTGAAGAAGTTGTTATGGCTATAAAAACGCGCAACGACTATTTTAAGAATTTTTACACGGAAATCGATACGACTCAGATAATGAAAGCCAGTAAATTGGTGTCCCATTTAACAGGATTTGTCGTACAGCCCAACAAAGCAATTGTCGGCGATAATGCGTTTGCTCATGAAGCAGGAATACATCAGCATGGCGTGCTTACCAAGCGGCAGACATACGAAATCATCGATCCTAAAGATATCGGGTTAGGTGAGAGTAAATTGGTGCTTGGAAAACATTCGGGAAAACACGCATTTAAAGACCGGCTGGAACAACTTGGCTATTCATTGTCTCCTGATGAACTGCAATCGGCATTTGAACGCTTTAAGGTTTTAGCAGATAGGAAAAAGAATATTTTCGATGAAGATTTAGAAATCATCGTCGAAGAGTCTTTTATTAAATCATCGCATGAAACGTATACGCTTGAGTATATCAATATCTCGAGCGGAAATAAATCTATACCGACAGCGACCCTGCAATTAAAAAAAGAAGAACATGTGTATCAGGATGCCGCATGCGGGGACGGGCCGGTAGATGCCGCGTACAAAACGATTATGCGTATAACGGGAGTAACCGCAAATTTACTTGATTATAGTTTGCGTTCCATATCTAAAGGTCAAGACGCGATTGGTGAAGTTGTTGTAAAAATCGGCGTAGATGATAAGATAGTGACAGGAAAAGGGGTCAGTACCGATATTATAGAAGCAAGTGCTCGCGCTTTTCTTGACGGAATTAACAAAATTCTCAAAACGGAGAAAAAACAGCAGGTAAAAAAGGGAATATAGATGCATATAACTGGTAAGACGGAATTATATGGGTTGCTCGGGTATCCTGTCGAGCATACCGCATCTCCCAAGATGCATAATGCCGCTTTTAAAGCGATGGGGCGAAATGCGGTATATGTTCCGTTTCCTGTTTCTCCTGAAAATCTAGAAGCCGCAGTTAAAGGGCTCATACCTCTTGGCGTAAAAGGAGTCAATGTAACCATACCCCATAAGCAGGCAATTATTCCCTATCTCGATTCTCTGCATCCTTCAGCAAGCGCAATCGGCGCGGTAAACACGGTGCAGATTTCTGGAGGAAAATTGATGGGGTATAACACAGATGCGGCAGGTTTTGCTTCGGATGTTGAAATCGCCGCTTCATTTAATTTTACCAATCAGTCTGTTTTTATATGCGGTGCAGGGGGCGCAGGGAGAGCAGTCGCTTTTGCCTGCCTTTCCCGCGGAGTAAAAAAAATAGGCATATTCGATGTTGATTCTCAGCGTTCGAAAAGCCTCGTTGATGCCCTTGTTCAGTATGTCAGCCAAAATACTCTTGATATTGCTGTATTTCAAATAAGTAGCGTTTCCGACACTTTTATTGCAACAGCCGGGCTTGCAGTTAATGCAACGCCATTAGGTATGAAGAGTACGGATGCTGTGCCGTTTTATGTCGAACAATTGCCGGCTGAGAGTGTTGTTTATGATGTTGTTTATAATATTCCTGAAACACAATTGGTTGAATCGGCAAAAGAACGAGGCTTAAAAGCATTGAACGGATTAGGAATGCTTTTGGGGCAAGGAGCTATGGCATTTAGAATATGGACAGGGCAAGCGCCGGACAGCTCGGTTATGCGTGCCGCCCTTGAGGAAGCAATTTATGGAGATACTGTGTGATTCCGCCATGTATAATGGTAATCATAATATTTATATTTGGGTTATGCATAGGTAGTTTCCTTAATGTCTGTATTTATCGTATTCCCAATGAAAAATCAATCGTTTCACCGCCTTCTTCATGCCCGTGTTGCGGCACTGTTATTCGATGGTATGACAATGTTCCTGTATTAAGTTTTATTCTTTTGGGCGGTAAATGCCGTTCATGTTCGGCTAAAATTTCGTATCAGTATCCGTTTATAGAGCTGTTGTTTGCTTTAATGGCTGTTCATGTCTATATGGGATATGCGGTTACCCGTAGTAACCCGATTATTGAGGCAACGTATTATTCGCTATTGTGTGCATGTTTGCTTACTGCTTCTATTATCGATTTAAAATATTATATATTGCCTGATGAAATAATCATTGCCGGGATATTGATTGGGTGTGGCGGTGCGTTTTTTTTCCCATATCTTGTGAATCAGAATACCATGTTTACAGGATTGCTTCATTCGCTCTATGGAATTGCTGTCGGATATGGCGCGTTACGATGTGTTGTATGGTTCGGTTCCATTGTATTCAGAAAAGAAGCTATGGGATTGGGCGATCCGAAATTTCTTGCTATGATAGGTTCTTTTTTGGGGTTTAAAAATGTATTGCTCGTTATTTTTATTTCATCACTGCTTGGTGCTGTTATTGGTGGAATGATCGTGTTTCTTTTCAGAAAAAACAAATCGGATACCGTAATACCATACGGTCCTTTTCTTTCACTGGCGGCATACCTTACGTTCTTTTATGGCAATTCATTGGTACAGTGGTACTGGGATTTGATTCTGCGCTAAATTTTGCAAAATCATATATCAATTATTGTCAAATTCTGCCGCACACGATATTTCTTTTGGATAATCGTACTGATATACTCTGAAATAATCTGTTAGTTTAGCTTTAGATGAAGTTTGGGGATTAAAAATAGGGTATGGACCCCACGGATCAGTCCAATAGGCACAACCGGTTATAACAGCTGTCAAGAAAAGAAGTGAAATAAAAAAAATCCGTTTCATTTCGTTCTCCCATAAATGGGTTAAATTTTGAATGGAGGATAGGGGGGTCGAACCCCTGACCTCAACATTGCGAACGTTGCGCTCTCCCAACTGAGCTAATCCCCCATTACGAATAGTTATCTTAGTTCAACATGCGGGTATTTGTCAACGCAAGTTTCTTTCTTTTTTATCGGTATTTGCTCGAGTTTTTTTACTTAAAAAATATGAAACCCAGAGAGTTGCTTCATAAAGCATGATCAATGGAATTGCCAGCATAATTTGAGTAAAAATATCCGGTGGAGTAAGAATTGCGGCTAAAATGAAAATGCCGAGTATGACACCTTTTCGTGCGTTTTTGAGTTGAATAGGCGATAAAATGTTAAGCCATATAAACATAAGAAGAACAAGAGGCATTTCAAATGCAATGCCAAACACTAAAAGAAACCGGAGAACAAATGAGATATAATATTCGAGTGTCCATGCATTTTGCACATTGAGCCATCCGGCGAACGCCCAGAGAAAATGGAGGGATGCCGGTAAAACAGTGTAATAACAAAACAATATGCCGCCGACGAATAAGAGGCTTCCCGAAAATACAATCGGCCAAAGTGTTTTGAGTTCATGCTCTTTAAGAGCAGGAAGTAAAAATAAACAGAAAAAAGCAAGTACAAAAGGCAAGGCAATCATCAATCCCACATGAAAAGATATTTTCACCGCCATAATAAATGCGCCGGTCGGATTGAGCGTAAGCAGTAATGATTCGGGAGTGATAGTATCGGTTTCCAACATGATCATAAGCGGTTTTTTTAACCAAGCGAAGAGTTGAGGGGCAAAAAAGAAACATCCCAACATTGCGATAAGCACACAGCATATTGATTTCAAAAGTGTGTACCGTAAGTCTGAGAGATGTTCTACAAATGGTTTTGTATCAGGCAATCTTCTTGCTTCTTTTTTCATGATGCAGTGATATTCAGATTATGTGTTTTCCCGCTGATTGTCAGAATTATCATCGTCAGGGATATCTTTGAGGCTTTTTTTGAATTCTTTTATTCCAAGCCCAAGAGAGCGTGCGATTTCAGGTAATTTTTTTGCGCCGAATAACAATAATGCAACGATTAAAATTACCAGAAGTTCGGGAAAGCCGATACCTCCAAGAAATGCGAAAACAGTGTGTACCATTTAGTATGTCCTCCTTTAAAGTGGGTATTTATATAGACTCAAACAACTGTTTCAATGTCCCGAAAAGTATTCCTTGGTTCGTAACAGTTATGGTACTCAGATTGAAGTGATTCATAAGTTCCAATGCTATTATTGTGCCGGTTCGTAAAACGGTTTCTCTCCCTTTGTCAAGAAATGCGCCGAATGTGATACCAATTTCAGTGTCCGAAAGCAAAGAAAAATGTTTGCATGTTGTCAATAACTGTTCCTTAGTAAGGATGATATTTTCAGTTTCTTCAGCGCTTTTTTTGCAGATTATTCGTGCGAGGCATGTGATAGTGCCGCCAAATGCGAACGATGAAGAGACAGGTTGCGCGATAACGATGTTTTTCTTTATTATATCATGAATATGGCGGGTAAGAAGGGAAATTTCATCAATGGAAGGGGGATTCTTGTGGAGAAACCCGTGTTTTGAACGAAGGCATCCGATTGGAAGGCTCGTGCATTGGACGATGGTTTTACCATGAGAGACGATACATTCTGTACTACCGCCGCCAATATCAAAACAACCATATACTAATTTTGGGTCAATGGATCGATTGACACAAATGCCTTCAAAAAAGAGGCGTGCTTCTTGAGCGCCTGTCAGAATAGTAATTGGTATATTGATCTGTTTTTCGAATAGTTCTTTCGTTTCACTTCCATTTAATGAGTCGCGAAAAACGCTAGTTGCAACGGCAGTTAACGTTATGCAGTTATGCAATGCGATATAGCGCAGGTATTCCGAAAGTATTTCTTGTGATTGTGCAATTGATTCTGAAGAAATTATTTTGTCGGCATGCAAAGCGTGTCCAAGCTGGTTAATCCGGGCAGAACGAAAAATCGGTGATATGCGGATTGATGAGGTACTGCGTAACATCGGCAATCAATAAACGCAGTGAATTTGTGCCGAAATCAATAGCCGCCAGCCGCATCATGTGTCCTTCAAGTTCAGCTTAAGTTAGTTGGATTCTTTAAGAAAATTTTTTATAATCTTCTTTGCTTGCGGCTCATCTTTATCTTTGACAAGAATCGTTTTACTATCCATTTCATTGTCGCCGAAAGGCAAAATTGATGTGCCGGTTTCTTCAATATATGATTCGATACCCGATTCCTGAAGTTTTAGGATTAAAATTTCAGCTTGGGCCCCAGTGGGTGTAACAAAAACTTTTACAAAATGAGCCGCTGGGTCGGGTGCAGTGATAGTGTTGTCATGTTCAGTGGAGGGTAAAGTTGTTTCTGATTCTGAAGGGTATGATTCATACGCTTCAAGCAAATCGGAAGGTATTTCCTCTTCTTCTGCAGGCGCAACGGTGTCTTTTTGAGTAAACATTTCAACAATGGTTTTGATAATGTAAATACCGATGGCGATTGATAAACCCCAGAAAATGTATGAACGAAGCATAAGATAATACCTTTTAATCGTTATAAATTGATTTTAGTTAAAATTCAATATTCCATGAATTTAGAGTATTTAAAAAAGCGTCGTTTGTTTGTTGATAATGCAATGGTGTTACCGAAATGGCATTATGTTTAATTGCTGTTGTATCGAATGATGGGTCGTCATGGATGCCGTTTTCATGTTTTTTCCCTGCCAGCCAATAGTGTTTTGTTCCTGAATGGTCTTTTGTTTCTTCGTAAAATTCATGATGTGTAGTATATCCCTGCCGTGTTATTCTGACTTCTTTGACCTGATCTGAAGGTAATGCCGGAATATTGATATTCAGTAAGGTATATAGAGGGAGCGTGTTTGTTAAAAGATGTTTTGCTATGATAGTTCCAAAATGGGCAGAGAGCGAGAAGTCGTCGTACCGGGGAGAAGCTAAGGAAATCGCCGCTGATGGAATGCCGAGCATAGCTCCTTCGCGCGCCGCGGCGACAGTACCGGAATAAATTATGTTATATCCCGTATTTTCGCCACGGTTGATACCGGACATTACGATGTCGGGTTTTCTTGGGAGTACTGTTTTAATAGCAATTTTCACGCAATCAGTAGGAGTTCCCCGCACCCCATACATTGTTCCGTGTGAATCATGATGAAATTCGGTTATTTTCAAAGGGGTAAATACGGTAATCGACTGCCCTGTAGCGCTATGTTGTTTAAGAGGCGCAACGACAACTACTTGTGCTATCTTTGCTAAAGATTCGTGAAGAGCTTTAATGCCCGCCGAGTGTATTCCATCGTCGTTTGTTAAGAGAATAAGGGGAGATTCATTCATAGGATTTATTTTGATGCCTGATATAAATAGTCATAGTATTGTTCGAAATTGCCTGCTTTGAGATTGTTAAACGCTTCTATATAATAACTGATCCTTGTGTTCCATGGATCGGTGCATGATTCCAACAGCATTTTCAATATAATAATCTTTCCCTCAATTTGAGATGGCGCAATATAGGGAAGATCATAAAGCTTTACATCATTTGCTTTAACTATTATACGGCTTGAGCCCTGATTCTCCAATCTAAAAATTGAATTATGTCGTTTCTCGTTTGGGTTAGGAAAACTGAATGTTAAAATTCCATCAAGAAACTTTTCGACTTCTTTTTCCGATGAAGTATCAAGCGATGCCGCTAAACGAAAGGGAAACATATTATCCGTAATACGGCGCGAAATAGTTTCCTGCAATTGAGAAATGGAAGAAAATCCTACTGTTTTTAGAAGAAAACTGATGGCAGTATTGGAATCGTTTTGAAACGCCGTAATATATTTTTTTATATTTTCAGCAGGTGATGGATGTGCAATTAAACATTGAATGACAAATAATGATTGAACCTCGAATAGAGGCATAAGGGGGGGCTCAAATTCGTTTGTTGCTGATAAAATTATATCATAAGGAATACAAATCCCTTCGGATAGAGAAGAGTAGGCTGAGACATTTTGCAAAACATTTTTCTGGCGCCAATAGAGTTCGCTCAGCCCATTCGGGAGGAAAAGCGGAATTTTGGTTTCCTGCGATGCAGGTAGTTCATATGATGCATTTAAATAATATATGCCAATGTGTTTGGTAAGTAAACGGATCCAATCCTCAGTATGTGTCTGGACAACAAGTGTTTTTTGAGTTTTGAAATGAGTGTTTGTTTTTGAATCAGACGGCGATAGGAGATGGATACTCAAAGGGTATTTTAGATGTAATAATGCTTCTTTGCCGAGTGTGTTTTTTAAGAATTCCATGTATTCATCGCAAATGAAGGCCGCTTTACTGCAAAGTTGCGGAATATCGCCGGAAACCCGAATTGCATATTGCGATAAAGAAACAGTTCTAATCTCGGCGGTTAATTGAAACGGTGCCATTATACTGAAGAAGAGAAGAAATATCGTTGTCTTCATGATACGTTACTTTCAAGTATAAATGTTACCGGCCCATCATTGATTAAAGAGACATCCATATGTGCACCGAATTCGCCTTTCTGTACATTGATGCCGTGGAGTTCGATTTGCCGGATAAAATTTTCGTAGAGCTTTACAGCGCACTGAGGGTTCATCGCATCAGTAAAGCTGGGGCGTCTCCCTTTACGGCAGTCGCCGTAAAGAGTAAACTGAGAAATGACTAATGCAGAGTAACCGCAATCAGTTATCGACTTATTCATTTTCCCGTTTTCATCTTCAAAAATACGCAAGTTGATAATTTTATTTACCAAATAGCCGCTGTCTTCAATCGTATCGGAATGTGTGATGCCAAGAAAAATCAATAACCCTTTTTCTATCTTTGAAATAATGGTTCCATTAACGCTTACCGATGCGTTTTTAACTCGCTGAATTATTGTTCTCATAGTATTTGTAATTGGTAGTTTTTAATGCATTACGCAGAACTATTGCTTCCCAGAATAGCAATTTTTATACTCATGGCGTGTTTAAATAAAGAATAATAAACGATTATTCTTTTGGCGCTGAATTTTTACTGCATATAAACAGGGAACCGGATAATGTCCATAGAGTAAGCACGGCCGCAAGAAGGACGCAAATCACAAGGTGCATTGCAAATGCCCAGAGAAAAGAACCTACATAATAAGTAGCAGAGAGTTCCGCGACGTAATCCATAGGAAGGATTTCATTGAGCCATGGATGGAGTAAATTCCCCGGATATGCAGGAATAGCAACAATAAACTTCAAAAATTTTTCGCCGAGCATAATTAAAGAAAAGTAATTTTGTGAGACAGTAATAAAATAATGTGCCGCAAAGACAACAACTCCTATACCGGTTGTGCAGGCAAGCAAAGCCGCCCATTCAACGGGGGCTTGGCACAAGGTATTATATAGGCGCTTAAGGATATGGGTGTCTTTATTATCCATTTGAAAAAATACCGGAAAGAAGTGGATAAGAACGATCAGCAGTACAATAAAACCGATATTGAATGCCGCGATGACAAACGATGGGAAAAACATAATCGGCCACAAAAGTTCTCCAAGATATGGTATTTTTACAAATAATGCTATTACATATGAGAAAAGATATAAAATAAAATACCCCCCAGCTATGAGGAGCAGTGAAGAAGCGAGCAACGGCAATTTAGTAAGCATATGTTGTACTGCTTGTTTAATCGAAAGCGTACGTTTATTATGAAACTCTTCAATAAATAAATATGATACGGCCGCGAGTGAGAAGAAGAGCGGGATCGATGCAAGATAATTGCCTACGACAATGATAAAATAGTTAATTAAATCTACTTTCGAAATAATAGTAGTGAATAGAGTTTTGATTATTGCAGAACAGATGATGCCGCTCAGCACAATTCCAATTTTTTTCGGGCATTTCAATGATGGAAGTACTTGGGAAAGAAATAACGTTATGCTGTGTTCTTTTTTAGACGGCATACTCGTTCTCCATTGTCAAATCGGTTATACTGATATCAATTAAATTCTTCATCGTCATATTCATCGAATGGGTTTGAATCATCGTAATCACTTTCGTCGTAGTCGTCTTCGTCGTCGAAATCGTCATAATCGTCTTCTTCTTCATCATCGTCTTCTTCTTCATCTTCTGTTTCAGCTTCATCTTCGGTTTCGTCATCATGTTCTTCTTCGAAGTCATCGAATTCGTCATCATCAAAATCATCATATTCTTCATCTTCATCAGCGTATTCATCATAATCCGCATCGAAATCATCGATATATTCTTCATCGTGTGAAAAATCATCGCCAAAATCGTCGTTGAGGTCATCGTCAATCAGGTCATCACCGAAATCGTCATCAAGGTCAATATCTAAGTCTTCTTCGTCTTCTTCGTCTTCTTCGTCCAAATCCTCGTCTAAGTCTTCTTCCAAGTCCTCGTCGTCGAAATTTTCGTCTAAGCCGTCATCGTCTTCGTCCTCTTCTCCGGATTTGCTGTAAACTTCAAATGGCGTGTCGAAAATTGTTTTTTCGGGGAAAAAAGGTAAATCACTAATGTTTGTTTTCGGTTCCGTACAAATTTCCAATGTAGAATCTTTCAGGGCAATCATTGATAAAATCTCCTCAAAAATGGAATGCTCTATTTTATATATAATTAGTTGAATTTATTTAAAAATCACTGCCGTAAGTTGAATATTGCACCTATATTACATAACATATTATAAAATTCAATGAAAATTTTTTAAAATAAGGCAATAAATTAATGTGTGAAATTTACTTTATATCGTAGAATTGCATAATCTTCATTAAAAAAGTTGCGATTCTGTCTATTACAGATTATTCTGAAATAAAAATGTTCATTAAACCTGAAGATGGAGTTTATTTAGTGCGCAGATGCAATACCAACATTTTCAAAAACAATTTGATGCTTTCAAAGAACAGATAAACCGATACCTTATTAAATATTTAGATGCTCAAATGAGCACGTCTCCGGATATTTACGAAGCGATGCGCTACAGTTTGCTTGCGGGCGGCAAACGGTTGCGCCCTGTACTGTGCGTGTCAGTATACGAGTTGTTCAAGAGGGAAATTGCAAGCATTTTGCCCGTTGCATGTGCTTTGGAATATATACATACATATTCTTTAGTGCATGACGATTTGCCCTGTATGGATAACGATGATTTCAGGCGAGGTGTGCCGACATGCCACAAGAAGTTCGGTGAAGCGTATGCCGTTTTGGCGGGCGATTGCTTCTTGACAGAAGCGTTCGGTTTAATTTCACAATGGCCGGATTCCGCAGAAATGGCGATTCTGGTTAAAGAAGTAGTGAACGCTTCGGGAGGGAAAGGATTGATTGCCGGGCAACTCATGGATATCCTTTCGGAAAATCAAGATGTTTCATGTGATACGGTGGAATATATTCATGAGCATAAAACGGGAAAATTAATTGTTGCTTCTGTTCGATTGGGCGCTATCTGCGGCAAAGCGACTCCAAAAGAACTTGAAAAATTGACCTCTTTTGCGAAATCGTTGGGGCTTGCTTTTCAGATTCAAGATGATATCCTCGATGTTGTGGGCTCGAAAGAGTTGCTGGGGAAAAATGTAGGGCAGGATACTAAATTACATAAAGCAACTTTTCCTGCGCTCTATGGGCTTGAGTGTTCGAGACAGAAGCTTGCCGATGCAATTGAACATGCAATCAGCAAACTTGAATATTTCGGAGAAAGAAGCCGGTTCCTTCAAGATTTAACCCGATTTGTCGCAAGCCGAGCGGAATAAAAACACAGCTATGAAAATGCACAAGGCTACTAAAGTACCTGTATGAAAAAATTTTTTAGTTATATTATTTTTTACAGCTTAATATTTTGCCCGGTAATGTTCTATATCAATTGTGCTAAAAGTTTTGAGGCGCCAACGCCTGAGTATGATGTAAAAAAGAAAAAAATACTCGTAGTGCCTGACCCTGCTACGTACTTGTTTTACCTTAGCCAATGGACGCCGTCTGAAAAGTTTCCGATATTCATTGGAAAATCAAAATATGTGGAGAAATTCGCTTCGGTATATAATAACGGAGAAAATGAGGTGCTCTATCTTGAGAACCGTTCTGTCGGCATTCCAACTGAAAAAATGATATATCAAACAATTATTGCCGCGCAGTGCGAACATGATTTAAGCAGAGAGTACCGCAAAGGATTGCAAGGAGAGCTCAGAACATTTTATAATGACAACAATATTTCACCGAAGGGTTTGGTTGTAACCAATTTGCAATCTCCAGAGTGGCCCGCCGCCGTTGCGCTTGCCGCGCACCACCATCAAATACTGGATTTTTATCAACCGCCGTCTCGTCCTTTTTTAGGATATTCTCAGAAAACGATGGAGCAAGTACGCGATGATGTCATTTCTATACTAGATAAATGGGGATTTCCCTATATGGGAATCGGAGAAGGTATTGATGCTATTACCATTGCCTTGGATATGCCTTATAGCTACGGCGGTGGTTTTGCATTGGATGACGCTATCAATCGTGAAGAGCTTAATTCATCGCAATGTTTTGCGTATACAGGGCGGCTGATGGATATGGGACTGGGCTTAGCGGTCTATCAGGCAATGTGCAGTATCTTCCTTAGTACTTCCCGTGCACTGTTTTTCGATAAATGGCCTCGGCAATGGGGACGGTCTTTGGCTGTCGGCTGTTGGCTCTTGCGGCCCTATATTCCCTGTGTTATTTTTTATGATGATCTAAAGAAATGGCGTGCGGCAACAGGCAATCTCAACCCATATGATTTGATTTTTGTTAATGCATCAGGAAATCCTGATGGCTGGAGCGGCGGTAAAGTTGAAGATATTCCTGAATCTGTGCCTGCTGTGGTTTTCTTTGCCCATAGTTCTTCTGCCGCTAAACCATTCGATGAGAATACTATTGCGGGGAGGTTTTTACGCAACGGCGCATTTATTTATTACGGCGCTATTTCCGAACCGTATGCGGCTTCGTTTAACCGTGCAGAACATGTTGTGCAAAAATGGGTGAACGGGGCATTTTTCGCTCATGCCGCACAGCAAAAAGAAACCCTTCAGATGCAGTATAATCGCCCATGGAAATTGATGTATATCGGCGATCCTTTATATTATGCGCGGTTTCAAGTTCATGATAGCGACCAGGCATTTTATCAAACCATGAAAGATGCTCAAACTGCATTTTCCGGCCTTGAATTCAATAATGCCAAAAATATACTGCGCGAATATCTTTCCGCGGTTAAACAGGTAAATGATAACCTTTTTTATTTCGAAATATCACAGCGGTTACTGCGTAAAATATATGATTTTGTATTTCTTGAGAACATTTTAGGCATCCAAATGTATAAGAATAATATGCAGGAACTCATTTTTGCATGGGTTTCTGATTACCCTAACGCTCTGAAAATTAAGGCCGATTTGTATAAAAATGAAGAGGCGCTGTCGTACTATTATGAAAAGGAATTTGAGAACATTGGGCATTTACTGCAGAAAAATACTTATTATTATAGTTTTTGGATGAGTGTGATGAGTGAAATCCGTCAGAGAAAGTGTTTTCCCCCTGTATGGAAAGTTGCCGGTCCGTTCAAAGATGCGAAAAAAACAAGTGAGAAAGATGTTGTTGATGCAATCATCCAATCAACCGAAAAGGATTTGGTTTCGTATAATAACAGTTCTTTTCAATGGAAAATACTAGAAAAAGACTCCCTTTCCAATCAATTGGAACTCAACATTAACAGTGATTCGGACGACGATATATGGGGAGCATATTTTGCGGTGGATTCCGAAGAAGATCAAACAATAAATATTCGATATGTTAGTCAAAGTTTTGCCAAAATATATTGTGACAAAAAGGAAATAGCCGTCCATAGCGATACGGGAAACATACTTAACCATACTCTTTACTTAACCAAAGGCGTTCATTACTTTTTAGTGGTTTTCTATCCTTCTTACAAAAAGCCTGTTAAAATGAGCTTACGGCTTATGGATGAAAGATTTTTACCTTTACAAAAAATAAATTATATTAAATGATAGTGTCATATTTTTTTCTATATCATTATTCGATCAAGTAAAAAAAGGAGTAGTATATGGCGGAACCAATTGAAAAGAAGGTTCAAGATTTTGTCGTAGGCGTTGATAAATTCAGCCCTAAAGCGATCAAAATTACTATATGGATGACTGTATCGCTAGTTCTGTTTTTCATCAGTTTCGCCTTATTAACCAGTTATCCTATTCGCCTCAATCAAATCGATGCAATCGATTACGCTCAGATTGCCCGTAATTTTAGTCGCGGAGAAGGAATAACTACAAAATTTATTCGTCCGGTAAGTTTGCGCTTTTTCCCTCATTACGAGAATCATCCCGAACTGACAAGCCCGCCTTTGTACCCGATAATACTCGGAACATTTCTAAAATTATTTGATAAGCCGGGACAATTATTAGGTGAGATAGACAGAAAAGTGATTATATTCGGTTCGGGGTTGTTTTTTCTGCTCAGTGTGCCTTTGTTTTCGTGGCTTGCATTCAAGCTTGTGGGAAGAAACGTAGCATATTTGGCATTGTTTTTTTATGTTACGAACATTATCGTTCTTAAAAACAGTGTGTCTGCATTGCCCGATATGTTGTTGACAACTCTTTTGCTGTCACTTGTATTAGCGCTTTTCTACTATGAAGGATCAAATATTTTTAAGCCGGTGCTTATTGGCGCTATATTGGGATTGTGCTATTTAACCCGCTATAGTTTTTCGTTATGTGTTTTTCCTGTTCTTTTTTACATTTTTATTAAAGCGAAACGATATAAATTGATTCATGCAGTAATGTTTCTCGTGACTTTTCTTGTCGTTATTTTTCCATGGCTATTGCGCAACTACCGTATAACGGGAAATCCCTTTTTCACTTTAGAATGGTATAAATTTAAGATGTTTACTGAGGTTATTCCCGGCAACTTGTTCTGGCGTTCTTATGTTGAACAAGTATTTAATAGGGAACTGGACTTTTTCTTTATGTTGCGAAAATTCTGCATGGGAATTAAAAATCATTATGCGGAGTTGCTGAGCATAACAAATAATTTTCTGTTCGGTTTCTTCATAGTATCGCTTTTTGCAATCAATGGTAAAAATAAACAAAACAGAATCAAATGGCTGATTATGCTTCTGTTGGTTATACAGCTCGCTGTGTCGGCCTATTTTTGGCCGGGCGCAAACGTAATATTCCCATTTGTGCCTCTTATGATTATGTTTGCGGTAGAACTCTTCTATGAGCTGTTGAGCAGAAAAAAGCTAGACCCTTTCATGAGGATAGCTGTCATTTTGATATTTGTTGCTATGAATTGTGTTCCTACTTTATTTGCGTATGTTCCAAAACTGTTTCAGGAAGATATGTACCGGTCGCCCAAAAAATATTGGGAAGATGACATAATTACCGCCGCCAGATCGTTAAAACCTCGTTCGGTTCTTATATCAGATGTGCCGTGGGCTATTGCGTGGTATGGCAATATTACTTCAATTTGGTTGCCATGGGGAACGGAAGATTTTAATAATATTACGGAAAAATTCGGACAGATTCAAGGATGTTATTTTTCGCCAATGGTCTTGCGCTATCCTCAAGATGAAGATAAAATTTGGCTTAAATTCTATTCTTACCTTATACGATACAGAAAAGCTCCGGAAAATAATATTTTTGAGTGGTATGATATGAAGAGTTATACTCAAGGCGATGTGTTTTGTGTAAATAAAGATGCATTGAAATAAGAGTGGTTTTGTAGCGACATACGAGGATTAACGCAAGTGACAAAAAAATTTCCTGCCGCTCAATTGAGAAAAGATTATGTATACCTTTTTGTTTTATGCGCAGTCTGTTTCGCGGTTTTTTTAACCCTTTTTCTTATATGATTGGTGAGTGGAAAGAACGTTTGGATTCGAGTTATACACCCGGTCCGTTTGTTCCAATTGTCGTAGCATATATGATTTGGGCAAAACGTGAAAAGCTATGTTCTATCTCTCCGATGCCGAGTAAAGCTGGGCTTATACTGATTATTGTTTCACTTATACTGCATTTCTTCGCTCAAAAAGGCGATTTGCATAGAATATCAATTTTTGCGTTTGTTCTTATGGTATACGGAATGATACTTTATTTTTTAGGGAAAGAATTTTTTATCAATTTGGTATATCCTGTTGGTTACTTGATGTTTATGGTCCCGATGGAGTTTCTTGACGGTATGATTGGCGTTCCACTAAGAATTGTTGCATCACAGTGGGCGGGAGTGATATTATCGATGCTTGGGTTCCATATTGCACGGGCAGGGACGCAGATTGAAATGATCGGTATTTTTTCTTTTGATGTTGCGGCTCCGTGCAGTGGGCTTAAATCCTTGGTGTCCCTTACCGCATTGGGTTGTGCATTTGCGTATATCACTCAGCGACAAAATTGGAAGCGAGCGGTACTGATTATTGCCGCTATACCAATTGCCATGCTTGCTAATGTATTTCGCATAGTTTTTCTCGGATTGATTGCGGTGACCTTTGGTGCTGATGCGGCGCTTGGCTTTTTTCACTCTTTTTCCGGTTTTTTTCTGTTTACTTTTGCGTTAATGACTCTTACCGGGTTGGGAAAACTTTTGTCATGGAAACGAAGCATTTTATTATCGTAATAATTTTATTATGCCTGTCGTATGTGGGTATACAATTCTTTGGAAAGATAGAAGATATTCAAACTTCGGAATTGTTGCCCGAGGATTTTCCGGCGGAAATGAACGGATGGTCCGGCACAGATATACCGGTATCGGATGTAGAGAAAAATTTTTTGCCGGAAGATACGTTGTTTGTAAAAAAAATCTATCGGAAAGCCGGTGTCGGTGAAGTTTTTTTAGTTGTAGTCTTTAGTGGTAAAGACCGGCGCAGTATACATCGGCCTGAAGTGTGCTATCCGTCACAAGGATGGAGCATTCAGGATAAAACAACTGCGATGATTGATATTGAACACCCTATAACCGCGCTGAAAGCAACTCGGCTTGACGTCAATTATGTAAAAAACAATAATACGAGTTCCGATGTTGTTTTGTATTGGTTTATGGGCAATAATAGGATTACGTCGTCACATTTTAAGCGCGTGCTTCTTATGGGGTATGATCGATGCGTAAAAGGACGCAATTATCGTTGGGCTTTTTTACGGGTTTCTGCAACGGTTTCTCCGAACAATAAAGATGCAACACTGGGTGTCCTCAAACAATTTGTTGTTGATTTGTTTCCTCATATCGTTAATGATGAATATAGGCAATATTAGGTGAACATAATTCAGAGGGCGTGATGAATGCTCTATGTTATATTAGGAACACATCTTGCTTATTTGCCATGGCTTGGGCGATATAACAAAACGAATTCCGGTATTATGTTGGAAAATACATCGCTAATAAGCAGGATATATGAGTAACTTGACAATTAAATAGAAATCAAGTAGCATCTAACGTGTATTTAACATATCAAAGAAGGGGTGGACAAATGAGATTAAAATCATTGCACAAATATGCTTCTTTATTACTCGCACTAGGAGTAATAGCGGGTATGAGCGAACAAGTGTTTGCCGCGTTCGACAATTTGATTCCTCAACGGCAGCGCGGAAAATTTTTTACGCCGTCTATACGCCTGCGAGCATCATACAATGACAACGTCTCGGCTCAGCGCGGAAGGTCAGCAACAGGATTGGCAGGCGATCAAATTATTAAAAGCCCTGTTTTTTATACTGAACCGCGTGTTTCGATCCGGTTGCCTTTTTCTCAAACTTTTATCGGTATCGATTACAAATATAGTTTCGCCTATTTTTCTGCCAGGCCAAATGATAATGAAGATAATGCCCATGACCTTGATCTACGATTGAAACATAATTTTTCACAAAGGCTTTCTCTCGATGTCCAACATGCATTTACCTACCAGCAACAGGGCGTTATTAAACGTCATTCAACAGTAATACGCAGTGATGGAACATATACCAGAAATGAATTTGAAACGGCGGTAAAATATGACGTAACAAAGTTTTTTTACTTGACCGGACGGTATATGTTAAATGACCTTGATTTCAAAACAAGCGCCGGTTCCTCAACGTTTGATGCAACTGAGAATAGAATTGGGCTCGAATCAGCATATGTCTTAAATAAAAATACTGTTTTGCTTAGCGGCTATACGTTCGCTGATAAATCATATGATAAGCGGGCTAATGCTGATTACGATTCGCATATTATATTTGGCGGCATAAACTATCGGTTCGGCAAATATTTTACGGTTGATGCTACCGGCGGGGTAGACTTTAGGTTTCATGAATCGCCGACACGTACAACAGGATTGGATATCGGCCTTGTGCCGCTTTACCCTGGCCCGGGAATTCCAGCGGGTTCAGCGATCGGCCCTATTAAAGTTGGCCAAACCGATGTGGGACATAACCCGTTTGTGACCGCTCGCCTCACAACAAATTATTTTAGAAATGCCGTTATTACCTTAGGATACTCGCTCCTTACCACAACAACAGAACAAACTTCCTTTACCGATGCCGATGTGGAATCGTATTCGTTGCAAGTTTCGTATAGAATATTGCCGAAAGTAACTGTAGACTTGAGTTTCTTGTATATAGATGAAAATTATTTAGGTACCTTGTTCACAACTACGGAAGACGGTGGTTTATTAGTGAAACTGCCGTTGCTTGACCACCCTTCAACTAAAGTTTTTAGAATGGGAGCTGTGGTGAGTTATCAGGTAACTCCATGGTTATTTTATGAATTGGGATACCGCCGTACTGATAGCGATTCTGATTTTACCGGTTCAACATATCAAAGAAATGAATATTTTACTGGTGTAAACGCAATATTTTAATTGTGCAATGTTTATTCTTCATGATCTAAAACGATTCGGAATGAAGCAGGCATGCTTCAGGCAGTATGGTTTAGTATAAAATAGAAATTTTTGCGGGTTTTGTATCTAGGTTTTGTGTAAAAGAATAAAAGCATAAACTTATACTGAATAAATGACGATAAAAATAAATATGAAACCTGTATTTTCAGTCTATGCCATGTTTGTAATCAAGGAATATCAACGGAGTAAAAAATGCAAATAAACATCAAAGATAATGTAAAAGAATTACATTTTTTAGATTACTGGAAAATTATTAAAAAACGTAAAGATGTCGTATTTGCTGCATTTTTTATTATCGTTATGACCACAACGGTGTGGACGTTTGTACAAACACCCGTTTATATGTCTTCGACTCGTTTACTTGTAGAAAAGCAACGTCCTGAAATCAATATTTTCAATAACCAGCAAGTGTTTGAAACATATGATCCGTATTATTATCAAACACAATATGAAATTATTCAGAGTAAGACTGTCCTCAAAGAAGTTATTCAGCAATTAGACCTTCAAACCAAATTATCAGGTAGGGAAGGAGAATTGCTCGAGCTTGAAAAGACATTGGAATTGTTACGGGAAAACATAGAAGTTCAGCAATACCGCAACACGAATATACTTGAAGTTATCGTTTATAATAAAAACCGTTTTTTGGCGGCTGATATTGCTAACGCAATAGCTGAAGCATATCAAGAACAGCGTCTGAGCGTAAGAAAAAAGGAAGTAAGCGATGCAGTTGAGAAATTGCGCGATGAATTACATAAAACCCGCGAGAAACTGAACGAATCGGAAATAGCGCTCGAAGAAATAAAAAAGAGAAAAATCTAAGTTTTGTACAAGGATTTAATATCGATAAACAGCAATTAGCAGAATTCAATGCTGATTACCTTAAAGCGAAAACCGAGCGGTTGCAGAAAGAAGTTTTGATCCAAGAGTTGCAGAAGTTGTCCGATGAAGAAAAACTCCATGCGATTGTAGTAACCGAACATTATCCTAATTTAACATCATTAAAAGATACTTTAGCAAATGCTCAAATTGAGTTATCTGCTTTGCAAGAACAATATTTAGATAAACATCCGCTCATTCTTGAAGGGAAATCGCGCGTTCAAGAATCAAAAGACAAGTTAGCGGCAGAAATTCAAGGCATTATGAATGGTCTGCAAACAGAATATGAAGTTGCAAAAGTCAGAGAAGAGACGCTTTTTAAAGTTTTAGAGCAGGCAAAGGATGAACTCAAAGACCTTGATGACAAAGAACTCGACTATATCCGACTTGAACGGGAAGTTGAAACGAATAAACAAATGTATATGCTCTTACAGCAAAATCTTAAAGAGCAGGATGTTGTCGAAAGTTTACCAATTACCAGTGTTGAAATTATTGAAAAAGCTGTGCCTGCTCTTGAAGGCGCCTTTGCGAAACCTAACAAACCATTAAATATAGCGTTGAGCATATTGACAGGGCTTATTATAGGTTTAGGATTAGCATTCTTTATTGAGTATCTTGATATTTCAGTAAAAACAATTAACGATGTTGAACAATACCTCCAACTTCCAATTTTGGGTGTAATACCGCAAAAAGTTGAACTTTTAACTAAAGAAGGCCCTTTTTCTGCCAATTATGAAGCATACCGAATATTGCGCACTAACATTGATTTTGCGCGGCAGAAAAAGAAGATTAAAACCATAATGATTACGAGCGGTGGAGTCGGCGAAGGAAAAACAACAACCTTAGTTAACCTTGCGATAACAGCCGCTCAAGCAGGAGACCGGGTTTTAATAGTTGAGTCGGATTTACGCCGACCAAGTGTCTATCGCATGCTTGAAATCAATCCGCCCGAACGAGGTATTATTGATGTGATGTCGAATAATCTATCGTATTCCGACGTCATACGTACAACAGAAGTTGATAACCTCAGCTATCTGCCGTGCGGGAAAGGGCATGTTGACCTTAATACGTTTTTTGAAATAAAAAATGTACAGTCAATGATAGAAGAATTAAAAGAAAACTTTGATTTGATATTCTTTGATTCTCCGCCAATTATGGGAATAAGCGATAGTTCTATTATGGCAAGCGAGGTTGATGCCGTTTTATTGGTTCTTGGGTATCGGAAGTTTCCAAAAGAAGTGGCATACCGAGCAGTAAAAGCGATTGAAAACGCTGAAGGGAATTTAATCGGCGCCATACTTAACGAAGTAAATTTGAAACGCGAAGACTTTTTTTATTATCGCCATAATTATCGATATTATCAGAGCAGAGGGTATGAAGAGTCTTCTGCAGAGAGAAAGAATGAGCCGCCCGATTCAACAGGCGGGTCTGTGGAACAAAAAATTAAAAGTACCGTATAGAGAGATAACTACGTAAGGAGACATCCGCTAATGGTGAGTCGGGTATATAAGTGTTTGGGTATTCTTTTGATGTTTGCTGTAATAAGCGGTTTTCTGTATGCTCAAGAGACCGAAGAAGGCCAGCCATTCGGATATACCGTAAAGCCGAAAGATATTTTAACCATAAAATTCTACCGGCATTTAGACCTTAACCAAGAATCCGCTGAAGTAACCCCCGATGGAACATTGCTTATGCCTCTTATTGGCCCGGTAAAAGTAGCAGGGTTAACAATAACGGAAATCGAACGTAAACTAATCGATTTATATTCTCAGGATTATTTAAAAAACCCCTATATAACAGTTGCCGTTTTATCTCGGCGTTATTATGTTTTAGGAGAAGTCAAGCTTCCGGGCGCATATCCCATGCAGGGAACAGTAACAGTGCTTACCGCAATAACCCAAGCAGGCGGTTTTACCGATTATGCGGCTGAAAATAAAGTTGCTGTTATAAGAACAATTGGCAATCAGAAACAAACAATTAAAGTTAATGTTGAACGCATTATAAAAACTGGCGATACAGGTGAAGACGTCATATTACAGCCGGGCGATGTAGTCAATGTCCCTCAAAGCGCTTTTTAAGTGCGCCATGAATGAACCAATTCAAAGTATATACATACTATGAAAATGCGAGTAGAGTCTCATATAGAACGAACATGCAATAGGATAATGATGATTATCTTATTGTTGATTCTTGTTCTATCGCCCCTTTCTTTTGGCGGTGTCAGTACACTGCATCTCTATATCTTCCATTTAGGCATTATTGTATTGACTGTTTTATGGGGAATAAAAATGGTTGCGGCTCGTAACGTGAAGCTGTTGAAAACGCCTATTTACATCCCGATACTTTTGTTTACGGCGTATCTTATATTTCATGTTTATCAATCCGATATTCTTTACTATGCTCGGATCGAACTGATTAAAACAATCGATTACGGATTGTTGTTCATTATTTTTATCAATAATTTTTATAGAAAAAAATATGTGTATACTGTTTTGCTTGCCCTCATGTTGGTCGGAGTTGTGCTGGCTTCACTGGGGCTTATCCATTATTTTAAGAAGACGAAAATTGTATATGGCGTTGGGTTGAGACAAGAACTTGTACAAACAGTTGATGGCGAACAAGCTCAAACATTTGCAGGTGTTTTGGTTCGCGAAAAGCCGGTGCAATACGAGAATCGCGCAAGTGGGACGTTTGTCTGTCCGAATCATTTAGCTGGATATCTGGAATTGATTTTCCCTTTTGCATTAGGGATATGTTTATTGTCTCATCTGGTTATGGGCGCTCGTCTCTTTATTGGATATGCATTTATTGTTATGTTATCCGGATGGATACTGACCTTTTCAAGAGGAGGATGGTTAGGAGGAGTAGCGGCTTTTATTTGTTTTATTATTCTTGCATTATTGCGCGATGACCATCGAGGCAATAGCTGGATTTTACCGATAATTGTTGTTGCATTAAGTTTAACGCTTATTGCAATATTTGTCAAACCTGTCCAAGATCGCGTGCTATCCATAACGCCGACAGAGGGAAGTGCCGCTTGTCGTTTAAATATCTGGAAAGATACAGTTTCTTTGATTAAAAAAGCCCCGCTTTGGGGGCATGGCCCCAGTTCATTTAGATGGTTGTACCCTTCTGTGCGTTACAGAGAATTGGTTCGAAAGGTGACTTATACACACAATGATTATTTGAATACAATTCATGATTTAGGTGCCTTTGGATTAATCCTAGTATTGCTTTTCTGTGGCATGTTATTCATTCAAGTAAGAAAAATACCTCTGTTTTTTGATCGCAGAGACCAACAAGTAATTTTAATTTGTTCTCTCTCTACATTAGTTGCCGTGATGGTTCATGCAGTATTCGATTTTAATAATCAGATATATTCAAATGCTCTCCTTCTTATGGTTGTTGCCGGAATAATTATCGTCAGTTCACGTAATTTTGAAAGTGAACAAGACCAATTCATACGGTTTATTGAGATAAATCGCAATTTATTTTTACGCGCTTTGGTAGCGGTAATTTTTATTACTGCTGGAGGAATTGGGTTTGTTCATGGAAGCAAATTGTTCTTAGCCGAATTGAATTTTCATAAAGGAGAATTGTTAAAAGATGCTGTTTTATGGGATAAAGCTGAGAAAAACTTTCTTACTTCGGCACATCTTGATCCTATCAACCCTGAAGTGTATGCGAATCTTGGAGATATTCTTAATGCTAAATCCCTTTTCCGCAAAGAGAATGCTGGTGATGCCATTAAGTTATATGATATCGCGTTGCGCTACAATCCATATGAAAGCGACTTTTTGTTCAAAAAAGCTCTCTTGCTAAAACGAAATAAGCAATTCGAGTCGGCATATAAGGCAGTAAAAGACGCTATCGCTCTAGAACCTCACCACGCAGTATTTATATCTGAATATAGAAAATTGGAAAAGCTTTTGAATCAAAAGCCTTAAAACCATATTCCTACTGAATCCACTTATTTATATTAGCAAAGTATGTTATGATTAAGTATAATGTTGTTATATAATAAAGCAAGATTGCGCGTTAAAAGGTATATTTAATGCACAAAAAAAAACTCCGAATAGCAATGATTGGACAAAAAGGAATACCGGCAATCTATGGCGGCGTAGAACGGCATGTAGAAGAAATTTCTACACGGTTAGCGCGCAAAGGGCACGAAGTTACTGTTTATGCACGGTCATACTATATGAAGGAGAATAAATACGAAGAAATAAAAGGGAAAATCGACCTTGGCGGTACAAATATAAAGATATTCCCAACCATTCATTCTAAGCATCTAGATGCAATAGTCCATTGTATTATTGCCACATTTTATGTATTGTGGCGGCGCTATGACATAGTGCATTTTCATGCTTTAGGGCCATCTTTGTTATCTTTTTTTCCGAGGTTATTTGGTTCAAAAACAGTTGTCACGGTTCATGGATTAGATTGGATGCGCTCAAAATGGAATAAATTTGCATCGTATTGTTTGAGAATTGGCGAGAAAACGTCATATTATTTTCCCAATCGAACTATAGCGGTATCTCGTACACTGAAGAAGTATTACGACCAGAAATACAATGCCGATATCCTCTATATTCCCAATGGCAACACAATGCGCGTTTGCCGCTCTCCCCGAATTATCAATACGAAATATGGATTAGATAAAGAGTCGTATATCATTTTTGTAAGCCGGCTAGTGCCTGAAAAGGGATGCCATTATTTGATAGATGCTTTTAAAAAGCTGAATACAGATAAAAAACTTGTTATCGTTGGCGGGTCAAGTTATACAACTCATTATGTTAAGACACTTAAAGAATCTGCCGGAAATGATCCGCGAATCCTTTTTACAGGTTTTCTGCACGGTGAAGAATTAGAAGAATTATTCTCAAATGCCTATTTTTTTGTTTTGCCGTCAGAGATGGAAGGATTGCCTTTAGTCATTCTTGAAGCATTGACTTATGAACGATGCGTTTTAGCAAGTGATATACCTGAAAATATGGAAATTATTGCACCGGAAGGAAAATTGGAATTTGGATTCTCCTTCAAGAATAAAGACGTAAATGACTTATCGGAGAAAATGGATTATTTGCTTACTCATAGTAAGGAAGTAAGAGAAGCAAGCCGCAAATCAGTCGAGTATATCACCGAAAACTTTGACTGGGACAAAATCACCAATCGGCTTGAGACCCTTTATTATAGTTTAGTCACACAGGAAGAATAGTACGAATTACAGAGCACGGTTGCCGTACATTTTTTCGTAGTACGTTTGGTAATCGCCGCTTGTACAGTGAGCAACCCACTGCTCATTTGAGAGATACCAATCAATGGTATTTTTTAGGCCTGATTCAAAAGTATATGCGGGTGCCCATCCCAAATCGTTTTTTATTTTTGTATTGTCGATTGAATATCTAAAATCATGTCCGGGACGGTCTTTAACAAATTCAATAAGCGATTCCGGTTTATTTAATAGCCGCAGAATTTCTTTTACGATCATGATGTTTTCCCATTCATTATTGCCCCCCACATTATACACTTCGCCAATCTTGCCTTGGAGTAAAACCGTATAGAGTGCACTTGCATGGTCAAGCACATGAATCCAGTCTCGAACGTTTTTACCGTTGCCGTAAACGGGCAGTTTTTTGTTGGCTAATGCATTTTTAATCATGAGAGGAATCAATTTTTCAGGGAATTGGTAAGGTCCGTAGTTATTTGAACAGCGAGTAATTAACACCGGAAATCCGTATGTTTTGCCATATGCTCTCACTAAAAGATCAGCGCTTGCTTTACTTGCAGAGTATGGACTGTTTGGACGCAAAGGGAGGTCTTCGGTAAATTTGCCTTCTTTTCCTAGAGAACCGTATACTTCATCGGTAGAAACTTGGAGGAATTTTTTTATTGAATGTTTTCGTGCCGCCTCAAGTAATGTGAGAGTGCCCTGAACATTTGTCGTAACGAAAATTTCCGGTCCTTCAATACTTCTATCGACATGTGATTCGGCGGCAAAGTTTACAATGGTATCGATCGAATAAGAACGTATGATGTGTTCAATCAGTTCTGCATTGTTGATGTTTGATTTTATAAAACGGTATTGAGGGTGGTGTTCAACTGCACTAAGATTTTCCAAATTGCCGGCGTACGTCAAACAATCAACGTTTATAATGGAATAATCGGATGATATACCCAAGAGGTAATGAATAAAATTAGAACCGATAAACCCTGCGCCGCCTGTTACCAGAATATTTTTCATGAAGTTGACTCCTCTTGAAGTTTTCGGTATCTTACCAAACACCTATTGTAATTCAAAGAAAAATTATCAGTGTATTTTGATGCACAGTATGAATTATAAATTATTTATTTAGGAATATATAAAAGAAGTGGACGCGTCTAAAGTTTTTCTGTATAAAGACGATTGGGAAAATGGGAGTGACTCGACCCAAAAACGTTTTTCGGCAAAGTATGTAGGAGATATTGTCCATGCAGAGGAAAATTTGTGTTGTCGGATTGGGATATGTTGGTTTACCCCTTGCGGTTGCGTTTGGGAAGAAAGGAAAAATCATTGGTTTCGATATAAATGCATCAAGAATAGAGGCCCTGCGTTCCGGCAAGGATTTAACAAATGAAACGAGCGAACAGGAACTCAAGGCGGCAGATATTGAATTTACGTGCGATCCGCAAATGATCGGCGGTTCAGATTTTATAATTGTTGCGGTTCCGACGCCTGTAAATGAAGCAAAAATTCCCGACTTGGCCGCTGTCAAAAGCGCTTCTTCTCTTGTGGGTAAATTTATGAAACGCGGCTCGATAGTAGTGTATGAAAGCACGGTTTATCCCGGTGTGACAGAAGATGTTTGCGTACCCATACTTGAGAAGGAATCGGGCATGAAATGCGGCAGGGATTTTAAGATCGGTTACAGCCCCGAACGAATCAATCCCGGTGATAAAGAGCATTCGCTGGAGAAAATTATAAAAATCGTTTCAGGCATGGATAAAGAAACCCTCGATTGTGTTTCCACTGTGTATGGAAGCATAATTGCCGCAGGGGTATATCCCGTTAAAACAATTAAAACGGCTGAAGCGGCGAAAGTTATAGAAAACATCCAGCGCGATCTCAATATCGCTTTGATGAATGAACTGGCAATTATATTCGAGAAAATTGGAATATGTACCCGAGATGTTATTGATGCGGCATGTACCAAATGGAATTTTCATCGGTATCATCCGGGATTAGTCGGCGGTCATTGTATTGGTGTTGACCCATTTTACATGACTTATCTTGCTCTGCAAGTCGGTATACATCCGAAAGTTATTCTTGCAGGACGAGATACGAATGACGGAATGTCAAAATTTGTTGCGGAAATGGTGCTGAAGGAACTGAATAAAGCTGGGCATGTGCTGAAAAATACTACAGTGCTCATTATGGGATTAACATTTAAAGAGAATGTTCCGGATAAAAGAAACAGCCGTGCATTTGATGTCGTGCGGTATCTCCGTGAATTCTCTATAAACGTAATTGGCTGTGACCCTCTATTGCCTGAAGAGATAGTTAAAGGAGAGACTGAAGAGGTTATCAATCTCCCTTTTGAAAAAATAAAGTCCTATGATTGTGTTTTACTCATTAACGCCCATGCGCCTTTTAAGTCCATAACGTTAGAACAACTTAAGTCTAAAATGCATAAGTTTCCCATTCTGATAGATTTAAAAAGCGCATATTCTAAGGAAGAAGCGCTTCAAAAAGGATTCATTTATAAAACGTTATAAACTATGTCTCTGAAAAATCCCCGTATTCTTATTTTAGGCGCTGGACCAACCGGTTGTGGCGCGGCATTTTATCTATCAACCCTTGGTTATAACAATTGGGCGGTGTACGAAAAGAATTCGTATGTAGGCGGTTTATCAGCAAGTTATGTCGACCGGAACGGGTTTACATGGGATAACGGCGGTCATGTCGTTTTTTCTCATTTCGATTATTTTGATTCGCTGTTTGATTTTTCCTGTGCGGATAACCATTTTTCTCATATGCGAAATGCGTATGCATACATGATGGATACTCTTGTTCCATATCCTGTGCAAAACAACATTCGTTATTTAAAACCGGAAATTATTTGGGAAATAATACAAGGACTTATTGACCGGCCTGATAAAAGTTCACCGAAAAATTTCAAAGAATGGATCGAATCGCAGTTTGGTAAAGGGCTTGCAAACCATTTTATGTATCCATACAATCAAAAGGTTTGGTCGGTTGACCTAAAGCATATGGATTATAATTGGATAGCAGAGCGAGTCAGTGTTATCGAATTAAAAAAGGTTTTATCAGCGGTTATTCTTCAGCGGGATGATAGTTCATGGGGGCCAAATCACTCGTTTAAATTTCCTCAGCACGGCGGTACCCAGGCGATTTATCTTCCGGTTCAGAAACTGATAGCTGATAAATTGGTCTTAAACTCTGAAGTATCAAAAATCGATATTAAAGAAAAGACTGTTTATTTCACAAACGGCAACATAGATACTTATGATTACTTGATTAACAGTATTCCGCTTGATGAATTTGCCGGCGTATTGTTAAATGGTGTTGCTAATGAATCAATTCGCGAAAAAGCAAAGAAACTTGTATCTAATACGGTGTTGATTATCGGTGTGGGGGTTGCCCGCAAGGATGCAAGAAAACTCAATTGGATTTATTTCCCCGAACCGGAGTATCCATGGTATAGAGTTACGTTTTTCTCAAATTATTCGCCGTTTAACGTACCCGATGAGAACCATTTTTCTCTAATGGGTGAAATCAGTTATCCTTATGGAACGCAACCTGATGCAGATGAAGAAATCCAACGGTCGCTCTCGGCTTTTGTAAAATGCGGGTTTTTAAATCAGGATGATATTGAGACTAAAATTGCCAGTTTGTATCATCGCACAATACCTAAGGCATATCCTGTCCCTTCGTGTGATCGGGATGAGATATTGCATGCGGTACAGCCTTTTTTAATGAAAAATAATATATATTCTCGCGGGCGGTTTGGCGGGTGGAAATATGAAGTCGCTAATATGGATCATTCCGTTATGCAAGGAAAGGAAGCAGTTGATGCGATATTGTTCAATAAACCTGAAACGGTATATACGATACCATAAGAGCGCACATAATGAAAAATACGCATGAGTTAACTATTCTGTCATTTTCATTACCTGAAGAATATGAAGATCCTATTGGAGCTCTTTTGGATAAATGGAATCATATCGGATGGGTCGTAGAACAGTTACCCGATTCTTCTAATGTTTGTTTTAAGGCGTATTTCAGCTTTTTGCCCAATGTTCATGAGATATCATCAGAACTGAATAGATGCTGTAATGATTTGATGGAATTAGGATTTGAACAGTGTATACTCCGCGTGGATGTTTCAACGATGCAGGAAGAAGATTGGAAAATTTATTGGCGCAGGAATTTTTATTCATTTTCCATTGGAAAGAAGTTATTTATCAAACCGGTTTGGGAACCAGACCCTCTTTTAGCGGCAGAGAAGAGGATTGTAACAATCGAACCCGGTATGGCTTTCGGCACAGGGCTGCATCCTACAACACGGTATTGTCTTGAACTATTGGATGACTATGCAGGATGCTATGAAAGTGTTGTTGATATGGGGTGTGGTTCTGGAATTTTATCGATTGCCGCCGCAAAATTAGGGGCGCGGCATGTTGATGGGTTTGACAATGATCCCCAAGCTGTGGCTTATGCTCATAATTTATCCATGCTCAATGGAACGGCAGAATGTATAACATTTTCATGCATAGACTTATCGAAATATATCCCTCCGTGCCGCTATGATATGGTTTTGGTCAACATTTATGCAGAGGTGTTGATAGCCGGTGCCGATAAAATAATTTCCGCACTTGCGCCATCCGGTTTGTTGGCGTTGACGGGCATACTCAATCAAAAACTGCCGTCAGTGAGAGATGCATTTAATAAACGAGGGCTTATTGAGCGGTCGTTTAAGTCAGAAACAGAATGGAGCGGTATTTTATTTTCGTTTTAGTTCTGTTCTTTTTTTGGAACAACAGGTTTCTTCGGTTTTTTTACCTGTGATTTTGCAATCAGTTTTATTACTAATTCCATTTCTCTTCCTGTTTCTTATTATTCTTTGTAGAATTCTCCTGCTTTTACTTTTTCAGTAATTTGTTCTTCACTGAGAATATCAATCTGATTTTCTTTAATACAAACATAGTTTTTCATAATGGTTCTCCCTTCAGGTTTTGGCATTAAAAATACTTTATATTTCTTCTCAGGAAATTTCTGCATGTATTGGAATAAGTTCCATCGTATCTCACGCCCTTTTTCTTGTTGTAACGTTTGAAACGGTGCGCAGATAAGTTCACGATTGCATTTGAGTTTACAAAAGAGGGTGTCTTTGAAATGATGGTAGAATGGACAAAAGATATTCATAATAAATCACATACATCAAACAGGCTTGAAAATAACAAATCATACTATTACATGATAAAACCTGCGGCGTCAAGAACACAATGCAAAAGGCGCATCGAAAAAGATGAGAGAGGAATTCGAACACCACTAAACACTTTTTACATTGATGTTGGCGCTGAAACACCAAGGAGCGCCAAGCCGTCTTGAATAATATTTTTTAATGCGGAAATGAGAGCTAGCCGAGATTTTGTCAGTTCGGTGTTTTCTCCAATAATTCTCAGATGCGGTTGCTCTTTTCCTAAATTAAAGTATAAATGAAATAATGATGCAAGATCGTAGAGATAATAGGGAAGATGATGTATCTCTAAAAGTTTGCCGCATAATTCGATAATACTCGGAAATTGCCCCATTTTTTTTATCAGTTCAAGTTCTGTAGGGTCAGTAAGCAATGCGAGGTTGGCGTCTGAAGGATTTAAATTGGAAATATCAATACATTGTTCGCGCGCTTTATCATAGATGCTATGGATTCTCGCGTGGGCATATTGAACATAGAAACAAGGATTGTCTGCAGTTTGTTTTTTCGCAAGTTCAAGATCAAAATCCAAAGGAGAATCAGTTGAGCGCATAACGAAAAAAAATCGGGCGGCATCAGTGCCGACTTCGCTAATTACATCGTCCATTAAAACAAATTTTCCTGCGCGTTTTGACATTTTAACCGGAACGCCGTCTTTCACCAGATTGACTTGTTGGACAATCAATACGGTAAAACTTTCTTTTGGGTGCCCAAGCGCTTGGATTGCTCCGGAAAGCCGAGGAATATAACCGTGATGATCCGGTCCCCAAATATCAATTAAGCGGGTATAACCCCGTTCATATTTATTCTGATGATAGGCAATGTCAGCCATAAAATACGTTGGAATACCGTTATCGCGCACAACAACTCTGTCTAATTCATCGCCGAAATCAGTAGAACGGAACCATAATTTTTCCTCTTTTTCATAGAGATGGTTTGATTTTTTGAGCGCAGAAATGTTTTGTTCCAATAAATTGTTTTGGTGAATAGTTTTTTCTGAGAACCATTCATCGAAAGCTACTCGATAATTTGTCAAATCCCGTTTTTGATGAGCTACATTTGTTGCAATGGCATAATCAGCAAAAAAATCTTCCGATTTATCGGTTGTCGCATGCCCGTATTTAAGGATAAGGTCTTTTGCCATGTCAATAAGGTATTCTCCATGGTATCCTTCTGCGGGAATGTCGGCAGAATGATTGAGTAATTGAAGGCAACGGGCTTTGAGCGATTTGCCGAGAAGGTTTACTTGATTGCCGAAGTCATTGACATAAAATTCTCTGTGTACATCAGCGGCGCATCGATGAAGAAGAGAAGCAAGCACATCGCCCACGGCGGCGGCTCGGGCGCTGACTGCATTAAGCGGCCCTGTTGGATTGGCACTTACAAATTCGAGCAGAATCTTTTGTCCGAGCAGGCTGGAATTACGAGAATAATTTTGTCCTTGATGCAGAATCGACTGAAGAATGTCATGTACGGTAGAATCTAAAAGCGAAAAGTTAATAAATCCTGGGCCGGCAATTTCAATTTTTTTTAGTATTTTTGCTAGAGAGGCATCTGATTTGATACGATCGCAAAGGAGTGCGGCAATATCGCGAGGGGCTTTTTTGAATAGTTTCGCGAGTTTGAGAGGTGCAGTAGTCGCAAAATCGCCATGGTTTTTATCTTTCGGCATTTCTATAAAGTCAGAAATAGGGGTATCATCGAATTGCACTGATAGAGCATCAGCGATGTTTCGCAAGGCATTTTTGACTGCGTCGTTCAATTGAGTGATAATGGTATTCATAGAGGTACCTCGGGCGCATCTCCCCATAGCTTTTCTAGGCGGTAATATGCTCGTGTTTTTTCATTGAAAATATGGGTGATAACTGATCCGTAATCAATGATACACCATGTATAGCCTTCATCGGTTTCTTTCCGTATTTTTAAAATACCGGCTTTTTTCATATCAACGTCTAACGCATTAACTATTGCTTTTACGTGGCGGTCGGAAGAACCGCTACAAATGACAAAATAGTCACATATTGAAGAAATATCACGCAAATCAAGGATGCGCGGTTCAATACATTTTTTATCTAAAGCGATTTCAACTGATTTTTTGGCAATCGTAAGCGGGTCTATGGTCAAGCCCTCCTTTTTCAAACAATTTATTATTGATAATGTATCGGCGTACACGGTCGGGGACAAGGTAACGAATAGATTTGCCTTCGGCGCGCCTGTTTCGAATCATTGTGCCGGATATTTCAATGAAAGGGGTATGAACGACTCCTTCCATGAGTTTCCCTTTAAGATTGGCTGAAAGAGGTATTCGATTTATGTTTTCAGCTGTCAATGATGAGCCTCTTCTTCGGGCAATGATAAATGAAAAATGTGAAATGAGTTGTTCAATGTTTTTCCAAAGGTGTATCTCGAAAAGACTGTCAGCGCCTATAATGAAAAAAAGAGTATCGCCCGGGAACCGCGTTGCGAAGTAAGACATGGTATTGCTTGTGTATGAGTATCCATCTTTAACCATTTCGATATCGCTTAGTTCAAAAAAATCGCTGTCGTCAAGCGCGAGTTTGACCATTTCAAACCGTTGTTCAGGTGGAAGAAGATACGTTGCTTCTTTGTGAGGCGGATGCGCATTCGGGACAAAAATAATTTTATCAAGTTTTTTTTGGATAAGCACGTCTTCTGCTACTATCAAATGCCCTAAGTGAATTGGATTGAATGTGCCTCCGTATATACCGATACGCTGATTCATTGTCTTATTCTCTAATTTGCCCGTTACCGGTTACAATGTATTTATAGCTTGTTAGTTCTTCGAGCCCCATCGGCCCTCTAGCGTGAAGTTTATCGGTGCTGACACCAATTTCAGCGCCCATACCGAATTGTCCTCCGTCAGTGAACCGTGTTGAGACGTTATGGTACACTACTGCAGAATCAACTGCTTGGAGAAATATGTTTGCGGTTGTTTGATTGGTCGTCAATATTCCGTCTGAATGCCGTGAGCCGTATTTCTCGATATGGGCAATCGCATCTTTTACGTTTTTGACCGTTTTGACTGCGATAATCATATCAAGGTATTCGGCGAACCAATCATCCTCGGTTGCTGAGATAGCTTGAGGGCATACGCGGCATGTCGCGTCATCGCCTCGTATTTCGACTCCTGATTCGATGAGTTTTATGCATATTTCTTTAAGAAATGTTTCTTTAAGTGATTCATGAACGAGTAATGTTTCAAGTGCGTTACAGACACCGGGGCGCTGGACTTTCGAATTAAGAATTACCGATACCGCTTGTTTCGGATTGAGTTCTTTGTCTGCATAAAGATGGCATACACCTTTATAATGTTTAATGACGGGTATAGTCGATTCGCGTGCAACGCGCCTAATGAGACTTTCTCCGCCGCGCGGAATAATAAGATCGATATATTCATTCAATTGCAAGAGTTCTCCCACTGCTTGGCGGTCAGTTGTGGATATAAGTTGTATCGCATTTTTGGGCAATTCTGCTTCAATAAGGGCATCTTGCAAAATTTTTGCTAAAGCACGGTTAGAGTGAATAGATTCTTTACCACCTCGAAGTATGGTCGCGTTTCCGGTTTTTAAGCATAATGACGCCGCGTCGACAGTAACATTTGGGCGAGATTCATAAATTATCCCGATTACGCCGATGGGAACCCGTATTTTTTTTATGGTCATTCCATTTGGGCGTGTCCATTCAGAGAGACAAGTTCCGACGGGGTCTTTGAGTAGAATCAGTTCTTTGAGTGATTGAATCATAGCATCTATTCGTGCATCGTTTAATGTGAGGCGGTCAATCATTGCGGCACTCAGGCCGTTTATCCTGCCGTTTTCCAAATCGATTTTATTTTCGCGCTGAATTTCGGTTCGGCGGGAGTTTAGGTGAATAATCATTGCCTGTAATGCACGGTTTTTTTCTTCCGTCGACATACATGATAGAGCCAGTGCCGACTGGCGAGCATTTTTGGCGCTATCTAAAATATAATTTTTAATAGATGAAGATTCCATAGTGTGTATTTCCTTTCTTATGAAAGGGTACGTGTTGTTACAAAATTGTCTCTATGTATTACTGCGCTGTATGAACGGTAACCGAGAATTTTTTCAATTTCCGAACTGTGGCATCCGCGGATTTTATGTATTTCATCGCTAGAAAAATTGACTAGCCCGATGCCGATTTCTTTTCTGTCTAAACCGATTAGGGCGACACTATCGCCGATAGCAAATTTCCCTTCGATCGAAACAATACCACTGGGCAGTAAACTTTTGCCGTTACACAAAAGGGCGTCTTGAGCACCTTGGTCAATAACAATAGTTCCCCGAGTCCCATGAAAAAAAGCAATCCATCGTTTTCTGCTTTCCATGCGTGTTTGCGAGGGGATAAAAAGCGTTCCGATGTCTTCGCCGTTACAGATGCGCAGTAAAATATTTTTTGTCCGGCCGTTTGCGATAACCATACATTCGCCTGCGGTTGTAATGATTCGTGCGGCTTTCAGTTTTGCATCCATGCCGCCGCTACCTAATGCGGATTTTTCCGCGATTGTATGAGTAAGCAGAGAAGAAGGGACTCCTTTAACAGATGGTATAATGTCTTTCTCAAGGCTTTTCCCATCAGCGGATTTTTTGCGGACGCCGTCGACATTTGTCAGGTTGATCAGGAGGTCTGCTTGGAGCAAATTTGCAACGAGAGCCGATAACAAGTCGTTGTCGCCAAATCGAATTTCATCGATGGATACTGTATCGTTTTCGTTGATAATCGGCAATGCTTTTCTGTTAATGAGGCAATTAAGTGTATTCTTAATATTCAAGTGCCGTTTACGTGTTTTTAAATCTTCACGAGTAAGTAAGATTTGAGCAATTGTAATATTTTTCTTGCTGAACAACTTATCGTAAACATTCATCAATTTTGCTTGTCCAACGGACGCTGACGCCTGCAGGAGCGGAAGCGTTGAAGGGCGTTTGTCTAAATTTAAAAATTGAAATCCACAGCCAATAGCGCCCGAACTTACTAAAATGATTTGTTTGCCTTCGTGCATAAGCAATGCGATTTGCGGAACCAGTTTATTGATAACGGAAGTATCAAGTAAACCGTTATCGTCAGTAAGTAAACCTGTGCCGAGTTTAATAACAATGCGTTGAGCTTTTTTGAGTAGGGTTCTCACTGTTTTTCCCTTAATTCTTCGACCATTTTTATCATACCGATTCTTAATTGCTCCAACCCTTTTCCCGTGGCGGCTGAGATTGGAAATACGAGATTCGGGTTATGTACACCGCTTTTTAAAAAGTGTTCAAAGCGGCTTTCAAAATCGGGAATGTCCATTTTATTCGCCGCTACTATGCGCGGTTTTGTGATTAAATCGGGCTTATGAAGACGGAGTTCCTCTTCAAGAACATGGTAATCATGCACTGCATGTTCGGCTTTCGGCGTTCCCATATCGATAACGAATACAAGGATTTTTGTCCGTTCAATATGTCTGAGGAATTCGTGTCCAAGCCCGACATTTTTATGCGCGCCCTCGAGTATACCGGGTATATCGGCAACAATAAACTCTTTAAAGACATCATATTTTACTGTCCCTAATACAGGGGAGAGCGTTGTAAACGGATATGGCGCGATCTTAGGCTTAGCTGAAGAAATATGGCTTACCAGTGTTGATTTACCAGCATTAGGAAAACCGACAAGACCGATGTCAGCAATAAGTTTGAGTTCAAGAAGCAGTGTCAGTTCTTCTCCGGGTTGTCCTTCGCCGGCTTCTCGGGGAAGGCGGTTGAAACTTGTTGCAAGAGACGCGTTGCCTCTTCCGCCGCGACCGCTACGCGCAACTAATACTTTTTCATCTGCATCAGTAAAATCATGGAGAACAATATTGGTTTCTACATCAATCGCTATTGTGCCCAGAGGTACCCTTATGGTTAGGTCTTTTCCACTGCGACCGGTTCTGTTGGCGCTTTTCCCTTGGGCGCCGGACTGAGCTTTAATATGTGGCTGGTAATAAAAATCGGTCAATGTTGTTAGATTAGGATCAGCTTGGAAATATATATCGCCGCCATTGCCGCCATTGCCCCCATCAGGCCCGCCGCGAGGCACGAATTTTTCTCTCCTGAAACTTACACAACCATTACCTCCTTTACCGGCTTTGAGATAAACGGTAACTCTATCGGTGAACATGAGGTATCAACAAAAACCTTTTATTGATTAACCGGATGAACGCTGATAATCCGTGGCTTGTCGAAAGACACAATGCCGTCAACAACAGCGAACAGAGTGTCATCCTTACCTCGTTTAACGTTTTTGCCGGGATGATATTTTGTTCCTCGCTGGCGGACGATTATGCTGCCGCTGGTAACAAGTTCGCCGCCAAATCGTTTCACGCCAAGACGCTTAGAGTTGCTGTCTCGGCCGTTTCTTGAACTTCCCATACCTTTTTTATGAGCCATTCTGAAATCTCCCTTATCTATACTATAATTACATTATATTTAGTTTGAAGATGTTCCCGTAAGTATCTTCACAATTTTTACTGCAGAATATTTCTGTCGATGCCCTTTTTGGAAATGACAGCTTTTGCGCCTTTTCATCTTAAAAACTTCAAGTTTTTTTCCTTTTTCCATCGAAAGATATTCGGCGGATACGCTTGCATTTTTAACCGTTGGTTTGCCAACAGTAATTTTATCATCTTGTCCGAGCAAAAGCACTTTATCGAAAACGACTTTATTGTCTTTCGGGGCTTCAAACAAATCGACGAGAATGGTATCGCCTTCTTGAATTTTGTATTGTTTTCCGTAACATTCGATTATTGCAAACATTTTTACCTCCGCTTAAATTTCATTTATTATATTAAGTAACGAAACATTATATGTTTTTATGATGAATTGTCAATAAAATTGTAAAAAGATTGTTTAGTCTGAAGAACTGAAGTTCAATTTTGCAGTATCGGCAATCTCTTCGAGAAATGGTAAATGGCGGCCGGATGCATAAATAATACAGCAGAAGGATTGAGAGCGGTACAATTTGAGGCGTTTCTTCTCATTTGTTTCGTGAGTAAGCTGAACTACTACATCAAATGTATTTTGATCCTGAGCGGTGGCTTGGTTAGCAATGTTATGTTTGCGTTTTGCCCATGTTGAATAAGCGTCAAAGAATTCCTCAGCATCTTTTTGTGAATCCCATAAAGAAATTAAGATGAACCCTGTTTCCTTGGATTCTTGGTCTTCGAAGACAATAAAATGGTCGGAACCCCATCCTTCCGCCGCGTTTAAAGCGATAGGTTCCGGCATATATTGTTTGAGCAAAAGCCCAAGCGAGAATTCGCCGAGCACATTGGTATTCATTATCCGAAGATTATGATCGTTAAAAGCATTTGCATAATCAGAAAACAGAGGGAAAAGCGGAGTTTCGCCCGCACTGTATTTTTCAGGGTGAAGAATCTGTTCTGTTGATTTAGGAGGGTTGCGAAAGAGATTGTCGACACTTTCTGTGTTCCCTTCTTGATAGAAGTATGATACGAATATTGTTCCATATTCATAAGGGAAAAGCATGTTCTCTTTAATGAAAGGAGGTGCGTTTGCAAATTGTTCTTGTTTATACAAAGCAAAAATTCCTGATACTAAATCTAATACCAGCCCTGCGTTAATGTTAGATTTATAATATTCGCTCATGCAATACATTGCATCTCCTTCACAGAGAGCAGAGAGCGCGGAAACACTATCGTCGTTGGTTTTATCTTCGATTCCGAGCGTTACGAGGTCAAAATTTTGATCTTGAAGAGCATGCACAATTTCGTGAGAAATAAACATTTTTTTGTTATTAGGGGTAAAAAAGCTATTCTTAACGTAATAGAGCTTTTTTTCGTGGTAGTCGTAAAATGCCGCTATTTGCTCTTGGTAGAGAGCGAGTAAGACAGCTTTTAGATTAACGGTGTCGTCAATTAGCCCGATGGTTTTCATACTCCTTTCAATATCTTTAAACGTCTCTTCCGGATATACTTGTTCAAATTTTTTACTGAGGAATTGTGTTAATTCATGTTTGGAAATGAATTTATATTCAATAGGAGTATGAGCATAAAGCGCTCGTATTTTTTCGGTTGCTCTTTCAATGTTTAATAAATATTTAAACAATGTAAATTCTTTTTGCTCTTGTTTTAGTAAAGTGATTTGTTGCGAAAGATATTCAGCGTTTTTTTCTGTTTTTAAAAGCGTTGACTTTGTTGAGGCAGTATGTATCAGGAGACCAGCTGTAATACTCAATAAAAGGATGTGTTCCATAATAAATAAAGCTGTATATTTTTTCATATGTTACATAACCTTACTGTATGATCGTTATTTGTGATATATACGGCATAAGAGAGTATATATGTAACCTAAAAAAATAATCAACTTTATATTCTGAGTGTTTTTTATGGCGTTATTTTATCAGTATGGGTATGTAGTGGGAAAAACTTTATGCTCTATTTCACTGAAAAGATGTATAATTAAGGATAAAACTTTAAAACAGACGGAAACTGCCGATGGAATTGCAGGCGTTGCGTTGAACTTAGGATTCCGTAAAACAAGAAAACTGTTACTGAAAATTTAAAATGGTATGAGCCACACACGCACATTTTTACCACGAAAAGTACTTAATAGTATACTATTCGGAGCGTTTCTATTCGGTATACTAATGCGTATAGTCTATCAAATGCAATTATCAAAAACGCCGTACTTTACGCAAGTTTGCCTTGATCCGGAATATTATCATCGGTGGGCATTACGGTTGTTGAAGAATGGCTGGCTGGACGATACAGTTTTTCTTGGCAATCCATTATATCCATATTTTTTGGCAGTCATATATCGTATTTTTGGTACGAGTTTTACCGTTGTGCGGTGTATTCAGCATTGCATGGGGTTATTGACATGCTTCTTTGTGTACCGGATAGGTATGCGATGGTTTTCTCGGTTTGTCGGTGTTGCGGCATGTACGGTATTGTTATTATATCCAGTCGTCGTATTTTATGAAGGGTCGTTGGTGATAGCAACGTTATCGCTTTTCCTTCATACTGCAGGTATCTGGATTACTGCGGAGCGTAAATCACGAAAGCCGGTGTGGTTATGGCTACTCGTAGGCATAGTGTTTGGACTCGCATATGCGGCGAGGGGATCGCTCATTATAACGGCGATACCGTTATGGCTGTTAGTGTGGAGTAAAGATGGCGCGTTTCGTCAGCGGCTTGGATATGCGGCAATCTATGGTGTAGGAGCGGCGTTGATTCTTTTTCCGTTCGCACTGCATAATTTTCATGTGGGAGGAAAATGGGTTTTAACGACATCTCATTGGGGAGAAGCTTTTTATGTCGGAAATAACCCGAATGCAAATGGAGGAAATACTCAACCGGAGTTTGTCCGCCCGAGCCCATTCACCGAGCACGAAGATTTTCGGCTCGAAGCGGAGCGTCGTACAGGCAGGAAAATGAACTTGGAAATGTCGTCTCGCTATTGGTTTCATCGGGCGTGTATATTTATTCGTAGTTATCCGGGGAAGTTTATACGATTACTGATCCTTAAAACATTTTATTTTTTTCACAGCTATGAACGTCCGGATAATATAAATATTTATTTTCTTCGAACATATCAGCGGATACTGCCGTTTCCGTTTATTTCATATGGTATGTTTATGCCGTTTGCCGTAGTGGGAATGATACTTTGCATGCTGAGAAAGCGGCGTGTGTCTATGCTCTTAGCGCTTGCATATATTTTATATGGCGCATCGATAATTCTCTTTTTTGTTACATCTCGGTACCGCGTACCGTCTGTTTTTCTGTCGGCTGTTTTTGCGGGGTATGCGTTTTTTTACCTTATTTTTCTTATAGTAAAAAAGAAAAACAAAGCGGTACTAATTATGTGCGGCATTCTTCTTTTAGCTGGTATCCCTCTTAATGTTTTCGGGCCCAAAAAATGGAATAGTGTTATTGAATGTAATAGGCTCGGTACTTTATATACACAAGCTAAGCAAGCCGAACAAGCATATCGATGGTATATGCGGGCATATAAAATAAATCCGAAAGACCCTCTAACGCTCTATAACCTTGGTATTGTAACGCGCGAACTTCAGCGGCACCATGAATCTGTGGAATGGTTCAAGAAAGCTCTTATTAACAATAGGTTTCCGGAGAAGGCGCGATACGAGTTGGCGGCAACCTATTTTCAACTTAATGCTGTAGAATCCGCCATAGAACAGCTCAAATTTATTTTATCAGAAAATGCATCTGAAGAAAGAGCGCTTAATTTGCTTGCGATTTGTTATGCATCACAAAACAACTACGAACAGGCAAGGAACTTGTGGGAGAAAATCATCGTACTAAACCCCGATTATATTGATGCTCCGTATAATCTTGGAATTTATTGGCTGAACCAAGGCAAAAAGCAAGTTGCAAGGGACTATTTTTTTTCGGTATCCCGTCTCAACCCTGATTATAAAAATCTGCATAATTTACTGAAAGAGTCTCAGTAAGATCAACCGGGCGGCCACGTTAAAGACCGTCCGCCTAATAGGTGGAAATGAAGATGGTCGACTGATTGACCGCCGTCCGTCCCTGAGTTAATTACCAAACGGTATCCGTTTTCCAGCGAGAACGTATCGGCAATTTGGTTGGCTATACGTATCATGCGCCCCATCAACGCATCGTCTTCTTGCTGAAGCGAGGGAACGCCGGGTATCGATTTTTTAGGGATAATTAAAATATGTACCGGCGCTTTTGGCGCAATATCATGAAATGCAAGTATATCATTGTCTTCATAGACTTTTTTACAAGGAATTTCACCTGCAATTATTTTGTCGAAAATTGTGCTCACGGCGTACTCCTTTGTTCATATCGCAAAAGCATTATAGCCATACACGCATAAATAAAAAAGGAAATTATTAAAAAACTCAAATAAAACAATGAACACTATTATTGTTAGTGTGGTCTTAATTAGAAAAAACCGATATACCATTAAATGATTATGTAGTATTCTACACATATATTTTTTATAAGAGAGGAGATACTAATACAATGGCTCATCAAATAGACTATACTATTATCGGTGACGATATGCAGGCAGTCATCATTTATCTTGATCCTGCAGAAGCAGTTACCGCAGAAGCCGGCGCATTGATGTACAAATCTCAAGATGTTGAAATGGATACCGGAACTCATGGGGGCATTTTTAAAGGGCTTAAAAGGATGGTAACAGGCGAATCGTTCTTTGTTACCGCATTCAAATATACGGGAGCAGAACGAGGAGAAGTTGCTTTCAGTGCTCCATATCCGGGAAAGATTATACCGGTAGACTTGAGCCAAGGGGCTGTGTTGTGTCAGAAAGATGCGTATTTATGTTCTGCTTATGGTGTGGATATAAATATTGCGTTTACCCGCCGCTTAGGAGCCGGTTTCTTTGGCGGTGAAGGGTTTATCCTGCAACGTTTATCCGGTAATGGGTTTGCATTTATTCATGCGGGTGGAACATTGATAAAAAAAACACTGAAAAAGGGCGACGTACTCCATGTCGATACCGGTTGCCTTGTTGCATTTACTGAAAATATCGAATATAACATACAATTCGTTGGAGGGATCAAAACCGCGCTGTTCGGCGGAGAAGGTTTGTTTTTTGCCGTCTTGTCTGGTGAAGGCGAAGTATTTTTACAAACTTTGCCGTTCTCTCGTATGGCAGACCGTATTGTTGCGGCGGCTAAACCGTATATGCGGAAAGAGGAAACACGTGCCGGCGGCGATATTTTTGGAGGGTTAGGAAAACTGATTTCCGGTAAGTAATCGTATCTTGTTCACAAAGTGCAAAAGAAGAATGAAAGAAGAGATTGAATGAGCAAAACAACATTATTTTTTTATAAGAAATCTTATAAAACTATACTATGTGTGATATTGTTTTTTGTGACTAAGGTTTTCGGAGAGCCTGTATCCGGCTTTGAAGATCAAAAAACTCAAGAAATGAAAGTGCCGCAAATAAATTTAATTGGAGAAACTATGGAACGAATCGAAAGAATTTTGCCGTCATATGACGGGGAATATTTTGTTATTTTGAAGACAGGTTTGACTCTATTAGTCAAAGAAATTGATTATTCACCTGTCGTAACATGCAAAATTACGGTTAATTCCGGTTCTGTTAATGAAGAAGAATTTTTAGGAGCGGGGATATCACATTATCTTGAGCATGTGGTGTCTGGAGGAACAACATCAATCCGTTCCGAAAAAGAGAATCAGGAAATCCTCAAGGAATTGGGAGGTGCATCGAATGCGAGCACATCGTATGATAAAACGATGTACTTTATCAACACTACTCCTGAGAAATGGAAAACTGCCGCCGAACTGCTGTTCTCCTATATTACACAATGTACCTTTGAACAGTCAGAAATTGATCGGGAGAAACCGGTTATTCTTCAAGAATTTAAATTAGGGCAAAATAATCCGGACCGCCAATTGTGGTATCTCTTTTCGAGCACGGCGTTTGCCGCAAGCCCGCTTAAATATCCGGTTATCGGATATGAAACCTTATTCAAATCTCTTACACGACAAGATTTGTTAGCATATTACAAAAAACGGTATCAACCGCAAAATATTGTGTTTACTGTTGTCGGCAACATTTCAGGCGAACAAGTGCTACGAGATTTGATTGAACTTACAAAAAATTTTCATCCTACTTATACGCTTCAAATTCCATTGTTGCGCGAGGAAGAACAATTGATTCCGCGATGGGCAGAGCAAATTCATCCTGCGGCTCGTGTTCCGTCAATGAAAATAGGGTTTCCTACTGTATCACTCATGGATAATGATTTGTACCCATTGGATGTTCTCGCCATTATTCTCGGCAGTGGAAGAACCTCACGATTGTATAAAGCCCTCAAAGATGATGAGCAGTTGGCATTATCGGTTAGCGCATTAAGTTGGACTCCACCGTATGAACGAGGAAGCTTTATTTTTTCCGCAACTCTCGAATATGATAAAATTAAACCTGCAATCGGTGCAATCAAGCGGCTTATTGAACAAATCAGAACTGATGGTGTTACGCAAGAAGAACTCGATAGGGCAAAAAAGAAAATAATTGCTGATCATATATTTAGCAATCAAAGGGTTTCAGATATTGCTGAGAACCTGACTTATTCATATCTCGTTTCCGGTTCTCCGCACTTTGCCGATCAATATGTTGAAAATATTCAAAATGTTACTTTTGCTGATATTAAGCGAGTTGCGCAGAACTATTTCAAGGATTATCAACAGACAACAGCGATTATTAAGCCCCCCATAAACGAAAATATCGTTAATACGCATACTAAGCAGAAAACAGGCGATTTGCCCGCACATAAATTTCAGTTGAATAACGGCATGAAAGTCATATTCAAATCGGTGCCGGAATATCCGCTTGTTGATTTTCGGTTGTTTTTAAATGGCGGTTTGCGATATGAAACATCCGGTAAAGAAGGAATCAGTTCCTTTACCGCTAATATGTTAATGCGCGGGACTTCGAGCAAATCAAAACAGGAAATATCGCGAATTATTGAAGACCGAGGAGGTAAACTTTCAAGCGGTTCCGGGCAGAATGCACAATATGCCCTCTGTTCAATGCTTTCTGAAGATGGATATATCGGGTTAGAAATTCTTGCGGATATTATTAAAAACCCGTCATTTCCTGAAGATGAACTGGAAAAACAACGTGAAGATACTCTGCTTGCCATCGATAAAAAGAACGAACAATGGGAAAGCGAATTATTTTCTTTTTTTAAACAGCATTATTTTAGCGATCATCCCTATAAAAATGATGAACTTGGCACTGCTGAATCGGTTGCCGCGTTTACTCGCGACGATTTAGCTACGCATCATAAGGCTTTGTATGTACCAAATAATATGGTATTAGCAGTATATGGCAGTTTTGACGAAAATATGATGAAACAGAAAATTCAAGAGTTGTTTGGCGCTCTTTCCGAACAGCCGCTTCCTCAACTTGAGCTTCAAACTGAAGTTGGGCAAAATATTGTATCCGATGATATGGTTGTGGAAAAAGTCAGCGATAAATATTCGGTTTCTCTTCTGTTGGGATTTCCCGGAATGACGCTTTTTGATCCCGATAAGCCGGCAATGGATATAGTCGATGCCGTTATTTCAGGCATTCAGTATCCTAGCGGATGGCTTCAGGAAAGTTTGCGGGGTAATGATAAAAGTTTGGTTTATTTTGTTCATGCGTTTCCTCGATTTGGCATAGATGGGGGATTTTTCGCAATCATGAGCCAGACGACACAAGAAAATTATCAGGAAGTTCATGATATTATCAGGGAAACCGTCAATAGAATTCAAAATGAAGCGATTTCGCAGGAAGAATTGGAGCTTGCTAAAAACATGTGCATCACAATGCACAAAATGAATTTGGAAACACCTGCCGCTCAGTCATATTCAGCGGCTCTCAATGAATTGATTGGGTTAGGGTATGATTATGATGACAGTTATCCGTCTCTAATTGAAAAAGTTACCGTAGATGATGTGATGAACGCCGCTCGCAAATATATGTCAAAAAGCTTGCTGGCAACAATTTATCCTCCTTCGACAGATGAGCAATCTGATAATGACGGAAATTAACTCATCTGTTCGGCGAGAAATACATGGCTAAAGAGCATTTTGTTATCCCAATTTTCCTACCGCAGGCAGGATGCCCCTTTCAGTGTATTTATTGTAATCAGAATAAGATTACAGGTACTGACGAAGAAATGCCTTCTCCACAGGAAGTTGCCGGACGCATCGAATCGTATTTGGCAACAATCGGCGATCGAGCGAAAGATGTTTTAGTTGCCTTTTATGGCGGGACGTTTACCGGTTTGCCTCTTGAGCAACAGGAACAGTTGCTTGTAACAGCCAAACGTTTTTATGAGCGCGGTATTATTCAGGGTATTCGCATATCGACTAAACCTGATTACATCAGCTATGACATCTTATCTGCAATCAAAGATTGGGGGGTAACTCAAATTGAGTTAGGTGTCCAATCGCTTCATGACTCAGTACTTAAACAAGCAAAACGCGGATACACTGCTTCGCAGGTTGCCGTTGCGTCTAAGATGATTAGAAAACGCGGATTTGTTCTCGGCCACCAGTTTATGATTGGATTGCCCGGTGATAACTGGCACCGCCTGATTCATACCGTACAAACGTCTATTCAGCTAAAACCGGATATGGTGCGTGTATATCCCACTTTGATTATGGAGGGGACAGCCCTTGCCAACCTGAAAGGATATAGCACTCTTTCTCTTGATGAAGCTATTAAGAGAGCGCGGTTTATGGTGGAATTTTTTGAACACCATGGCGTTCGGATATTACGCGTAGGATTACATCCTCCGGCTGACACAAAGGCAATCATATCAGGGCCGTACCATCCTTCTTTTAAAAGCATGGTTAATTCGCATATATGGGGGGCATTTATTGAACATATCCGGGAACAGACAGGCAAAATTGAGCGATTAACCGTGTCGGATCGTGTAGTATCGCATGTTATTGGATTCCAAAAGCAAAACCTTGTGTCTTTACTGAATGAAACAAAAATCATCGCTGTTAAATGGCTTTCTGAAAATTCTGTGGTTGCGCAATCGAAAAGCCTCACTGAAGTATTCGATAGACAAAAGTTCAGGAGTCATTATTTGACCAAAACAATTGCCGATTGCCAAAGAGAAACTCTTAACCTATGAAATATGTTTTATGCAGTGTTCTTTTGCCTTGCGAAATGCAGAATGTTTTAAAAGAAGATGGATGGGAAATCGTTTCTATTCCTGGTGTTTCTTCATTGCCGGCGCAGATTGCATCGCATCCTGATATGTGTTGTTGTGTGCTGAATAACAGTACCATTGTTGCATGTCCCGAGTTGTATCAGGCGATTCAAGGACACTTAACGATAGTATTCGATACGGTATTAGTAGGAGCTACTGCACTAAATCCATCGTATCCTAATGATATTCCATATAATGCATTAGTGCTTGGCAACAGATTATTTCATTTGCTTCATAATACCGATAGTATTCTTCTTGAATGGGCAAAAAAAAATGGGTATGCCTGTATAAATGTTTCTCAAGGATATACTGCATGTTCAACACTTGCGATAAGCGAAACTGCCTTAATCACTGCTGATGAAGGAATTGCACAAACTGCAACGGCTCATGGCTGTGCGGTATTGAAAATTCGTTCGGGCGGAATATCTTTGACGGGCTATTCTTATGGGTTTATTGGTGGAGCATCGGGATGGGATGGCGGCGATACTGTGTATTTTTGCGGAGATATTTCTCTTCACCCCGACGGCGAACGCATAACGGAGTTTATCTCATCACATGGCAAAAAGAGTAAGCCGCTGAATGGCAAACCATTATATGACTACGGCGGACTGAAATTTATTATCCGGTAATAGCCATTATAATATCTTGTATATATTGAACCGAGGGTTTGTATATAACAATTGGAACTTATTGAGCGTTTGCGGATAAAAACACAAGCGAGCCCGTATCGTTTCTTTACCTTTTTCCGTTGGTTTTCCTTCCGGATCAAATAGGGAAAGGTATGGTAGTTCCGCGTAGAGGACATACAGTTGTGTTCGCGATGCGAATTTGTCTACCACAAAGTAGTGCATGTCATATTTTCTACAGAATTTGTAAAATTCATACTCATCATTTTGTAAGAGAAGGGTGCTTTTTTCGACCAAACGTTCATGTACCCGAGGGCTTTCAAGCAGTCCGTCAAGGAATGTTGGGCACCCAACATACGCCTGCACGGCATACCCGTAACTCCAATAACATAATGAAGGTAATTTTTCAGAATTGAGTTCTGCGAATTTCTTCAAGGTAATATCAAGGTATGAACGCATTTGCACATGCAGTTTCATTATATACCGATGGGTATTCAAGCCGGTAGCTAAGACAATAACGCCTGCAAAAAGAATTGTAGCAAGACAAGCTACTTTTCTGTATGAAAATTGTTTGAAAAACTCGATCGTGTTATTAACAGAGATAGCTCCTGCAATTCCTACGAAAAGTGCAAGCAGTACTTTATTGCGGTAAAAAAGCACTGTCAAGAAAACAAGAGTAACAAAAAATACAGCTATGAGTATTTCTCCCAAAGGTGTTTTTTCTTTTTTATTACGAAAAAAGAATAAGGTAATGGGATAATAGAAAATTAAAACAGCAGACCATGAACACATATCCCATTCAAACAAGCGCATGGGAGGAACCGAAGTCAATTCAGCAGTGTTCATAAATAGAATATTTTCAATACCGGTGACTTTGAATTTCTGAATACTGTATTTAATTTTTAATGTGAGGATTTTCACAAATGATTCGTATCCCGATGCCAAGTTAAGCATGGGAATAAAAATCAGCATACATACCGGTATCAGCAATAAAAGCGGTTCGATGGGAGTGAACCCTGATTTTTTCCACCATTTTGTGCATGCCGCCGCGATTCCCAGTCCGATTATTAGCTGTGCATTAAAAGTAAAAATATAATTTTGAGAGCGGAGAAAGGTGTATCCTATGAAACATAGTACAACTCCGGCGCTTTGAATAGTAAATGCGCCGAGAAAACGCGCATCGGTACGCCGAAGAATAATCAACAGTACCAATGTTACACAATATAACGTTGGGAAAAGAAGTGAAACACGCCATGTCCCGATAGCAAGCATCATGAAGATAGTTGCCGTTATACTGTAGATATAAAATTTTTTCTTGTCGTTTTCTTCTATTGCTTTAATGAAAAAGAACATGTTGATAAGGAGAAAAATAACTCCCGGCCCTTCATAGCGGTAGCGTGTACACAGTGTTCTCGATAAATGGGCAGGCATCAACGCGGCGAGAGCCGCGCCGATGAAAGCAATGTACTGTTTCTTTTCAAGGACTTTTACGATCATAAAAACGGGAATCATTGTCAATGAACATAACAGTGCATAAAAAAGCACAATCGAATCTTGAACCGAACCGGTGGAAAAGTGTTCGTATATTTTGTAAAACCCTGCGCCAAGATAATATAAAATAGGCGGGAGCAGTTCTCTAACCGGTTTACCTTCAGGGTACCATGCAAGCGGATCGATATCGGGCATCCGGCCGTGTTTCAGCACTTCTTCAGTCATGCGGAGATGAAACCCATAGTCGTAATCAAGCATGAATGAATCTTGTATAAATACAGGGCGCATCCGATACATATATCCAAAGACAAAAAGCAATAAAAAACCTATAATGAGCAGAGAATATTTTAACGCAGGATGAAAAGAAACATTAAAATCGGCTGACTCTATTCTTGATGCGGATTGCACTTGTTGTTCGGAATCTATAATTTCTTGAATGCTTTTTGCATCAATATTTAAGTGTTTTGCCAGTTCTTCCGCTGTTTTTTTGTGTTTATGAAGGAGGATATATTTCCTTTGGTTTTCGCTAATCTGTCGTGCCACGGTTGTTTGATTTCCTTATTTTAGTGTGATACAATAAACGGATATTCTAGAATCTTTTTGTGTGTAGTGCAAGCTCCTTTGTGTAATTACGAAATTATTGTACTTAATGTAGATAATTCATTGATGAGGGACAAAATAATACGATGGTTGCCGAATATTGTTATCCTTACCCACGCCCTATGGTTACGGTTGATAGTGCTCTATTTGGTATGATTGATGAAAATCCGAGCATACTGCTGATAAAACGCAAAAACGAACCGTGTTGCAATATGTGGGCATTCCCCGGAGGATTTGTAGAGCCGGAAGAAGAGTTGCATGCGGCCGCACATCGTGAACTAGAGGAAGAAACAGGCGTTACATGTACCAACCTTTTCCAGATGGGGGCGATCGGAACACCCGGCCGTGATCCGAGAGGGAGGACAATTACCATAGTGTATAGCGGGTATCAGTCATTTCCACAAACCCATATATTTGGTTCCGATGCAACTGATGCTCAATGGTTTTCTTGCGAACATTTGCCCCGATTAGCATTTGACCATGCGTTGATTTTACAATTTGTTATGTGTAAATGGCTGGATTCAGCTATGTTCACTCAGTTGTTTCCTCACCGGTTTAAAGAGATAATGCATAAACTTGCCGAAGAAAATTGTTGGAAAGCCAGTTTTGATCGATATGGCATTTTATAAGGAGCGGAGCAACTGGGGGTTATGCGGGCAGAATGTCTTTTTTGATTAGTTCTTTTTTGAAAAAAACATAACTGCCGCCAACCTTCTTATGAGGAAGAAGGTTGTGCTTTGCTCTGCGGGAAATTTCTTGCCTGCTGTATCCAAGCAGTATGCCGAGTTCTTCACAAGTCAGCGTATCTTTGACGCGGGCATAGCATGCTTTAATTGCAAAACCTAACGGTGTTTTTACCCATTCAGTCCAGTTGATTGTGCAGTGAGCGGCCGAAGCTGGGCTACTCCACATTATTGAGCAAATAGTGTCGCAGGCTTGTTGCATGAGAGTTTCTTCATCTCGATTGGAGAGAGTTATTTCTCCTCGTGCAAAAAGAAAAATCTTATTCAGAATTGCTTTAATGAACGAGTCGTAATTGTATTGTTGCAGTTGCTGTTTAAAAAAGTCTACTGAAGATACAGGAAGAAAATTTGACATTAAGGTAAATATATGAGAAGAAATGAGGCGTTTAAATAACTCAATTTCTTCATTGATCGTTGTCTCAGTAATATCGGATATTTTCATTATATATACTAGAGTAATAGATTGCCTAACATTGTTTTCTGAATTATACGACATGATATATGTAATGTAAATTGTAAAAATGAATCGTATCAGTTACGATAATTATAGAAAAAAATCCACAACAATACAGCAAATAACCTGAAAAAGGGAAAAACTATGAAACACTTTATAAATGATATACTTATTGAATTGATTAAAGGTGATATTACGGAATTATCGGTTAATGCAATCGTGAATCCGGCAAATCAGTTTCTTCAACTCGGAGGCGGTGTTGCCGGAGAAATTCGTAAAAAAGGAGGAATGTCAATACAAATGGAATGTAATAAGATTGGCGGAACCCCTGTCGGCACGGCCGTAATTACCACTGCCGGCGATCTTCCGGCAGATTTTGTCATACATGCAGTTGGGCCTCGAATGGGAGAGGGGGATGAAGACGAAAAACTCAGAAATGCAACTTTACATTCTCTGAAGATTGCTGAAGAAAAAAGCTTTCTTCTATCGCTTTTCCTGCAATCAGCACAGGGATTTTTGGTTATCCGGTGGAGCGGTGTGCACAGGTAATGCTGCATACTGCGGCACTGTATTTGAAAAACACGCATGTCATTAAAAAAGTCATTTTTTGCCTATTTGATGAAACAAGTTATTCGATATTTTCAAAAGTTATGGGTACATTATAATTTCACATCAATTGACAAAATCATTCTGTTCCCTTTACAATGTTTCCTTGTTGTTACATTATTTAAATGCACAGATAACAGGACTGCACTTTTTGTGATGCGAAAAAATCCGATGAGAATACTTGTACGATGCCCTAACTGGGTAGGCGATGTTGTAATGGCTACGCCGTTTCTAGACGCTTTGCGGAACGCTTTTCCAGATGCGCACATTACGTATATGTTGCGTAATTATGTACGGCAAGTATATTCAGGTTCGCCGTGGTGCAATGAGTTCTTTGTTATCGAAAATAAGCAAAAAAAACTTTCTTTCGTAGGAAAAATAGCACAGGTTATCAAACATATCCGTTATATGCGGAAAGGCAATTATGACACGGCCGTTTTGTTGGTAAACTCGTTTCAGTCTGCTTTTGAAGTTTGGTGTGCAGGGATTTCTCTGCGGTTAGGATACAAACGTGAAGGGCGCGGATTGTTTTTAACCGAAGGGCCGACGCCGAATATAAAAAATGGTGTGTATATACCTGGCCCAATGATTCCGTATTATAATAAGCTGGCTGAATTTTTAAATATTATGCCGCCGTCGTTGGATATGAAATTGTATGTGTCGACGCACGAGGATTCTGAAGCGGATGCTCGATTACAGCACATGGGAGTTCTGCCATCAGATAAATTAGTTGGATTGAATCCCGGGGGCGCGTTCGGGGCTTCAAAATTTTGGAGTCCGGCTTATTATGCGGCAGTGGGAGATTATTATTCTTCATTCGAACGGGCCAAGGTAATAATTTTTGCGGGCCCGAATGAAGAACAAATAGCAAACGACATTGCCGGTTTGATGAAACAACCGGCAGTTATTTCAACTAGCGACAAACTATCGTTAGGCGGCGCTAAAGCAGTATATAAAAGATTGAATTTACTGGTTACTAATGATACCGGCCCTCGCCATTTTGCGTCGGCGTTTGGTGTCCCGTCGGTTGTTCTTATCGGTTCGACGAATCCAAAGTGGACGGAGAATCATGATCCATACCAGTTTGTATTAGGGAAAATTCCTGTTTGCGGGCCGTGTCATCAAAGAATATGTCCGCTGAATCATCAATGTATGAAAGCCCTCAAGCCGACGCAAGTCATTGAAATTGCAAATAAACTGCTGGAGAAAAAATACGGGAAAGATTTTTTTTCAACATCGAAGAGTGTCGAATGAAGCATTTATCAAACAGTGCCGTAAAAACAATTCTTAATGCATTTTTATTACATAATTCCGGACAAATAATCCGGCAAACTTCAAATCGGGAAGTTTACCGGTTCATGCATAAAGATAAAGAAACGTATTATATTAAACTTTATTATCTGCCGAACAACTGCCTGCTAAAATTTACCGCCTACATTAAGCGAATACTAGAATATGTTCATCACAAAAAACTACTCGATCGCGGAGCGCCACTGCCTCCTTTGGTTGGCTTTGATACAATCCTGTACCATTCAAGGAAAGCTCTTGTGCTTGTTACAAAACAGATACCGCGCACCATTGTTTTATCTGAATATATAAGTGAGCATGGATTGAATTATGATTCTAAGATATTGTCATCACTTGCCTTATTTCTTGCGAAATGCTATTTGGAAGGTTTTTTTCACAATGATCTTCATTTTGGAAATATTCTATGGATAAAAGATACCGATAGCTTTCTTTTTGTAGATGTAGCAAAAATTAGGTTTTTTCGTCATTAAAAAAAAAAAAAAATTCTTAAAAATCTAATGACACTTTATCCTAGTTATTATGCTAGAAATGATTTCTCCGAAGCCGGCTGGAATGATTTTTACCTAAATGTTCTGCGCAATGCAGGTGTTAAAAATATTAAATCTGAAACGATGGTACGCCGGCAGAACCGAATATTTCGCCGCTGGTTGCGCAGGCGAACCAAGCGGTGTATTTATTCTAACAATGATTTTGAAGTTTTCAAAAATTATGGCGTATCCGGTGTATATGTTAAGCGCTTTCAGGATGTGTGGATTGGTTCTGACCCGATTTCTATTATAGAGCGGCTTTTTCAAAACAGCGATTCGTTCTACAAAAACTCCAATACCACTGCGGTAGGCAATTTCAAACTTAATAATGAAATGGTTGTAATAAAAAAATTTAAAGTTAAGCGTTGGTTTAATCCTTTAAAAAATATGCTCCGTACATCTCGAGGACGCCGGACATGGATGTTTGGCTGGCATCTTGTTTTACAAAAAGTGCCCGTGCCTCAACCGGTTTTTTACTTTGAAAAGCGTGTGCGGAGATTATTGTATGAAAATTATTTGGGAATGATGTATTATGCTCATTCAATGCCGGTTGACAAATTTTTGCTTACTCAAACTCGATTTAATCATCGTGAGTTTATAAATGAATGTGCTTCATTGTGCCGTAAAATTACTGAGTCAACCGTATATCATGGCGATTTTCAATTGAAAAATATCTTGGTGCGATATGATAACGGAACATTCTCTTTTTGCATCATCGACCTTGATTCAATTGTTATGTCAAATATGAATCAGTCCAAAAAAATGGAAGGTATGTTGAGGCATCTTAAAAAATCGTATCTTCGCCTTGATACACCAAATACGTTTACGAAAAGGGAACTGATGCGGTTTTGCATTTTAGCGTTTAAAAATGTTCCGGATAAAAAGAACGTCATCCGCCGTTTCTTAAAAGTGGAGTAAATTCTGTGTTCAAATGTGAAATAAAAATAACTATATTCTATTGTTCGCTCAAAATGGCTTGAAATCTTTTCAGGATATTTTTCCTTTGATAAAGGAGAGATTGTTGATAAGAATCGAAAACGGTCTGTAATTAAGTTTACATTATATGATCCGTCATGTGGAACCGATAGAATATTTTATTTGAAACGCTTTTATGCGAACACATTACGAGAGAACGTGTATTCTATATTTGAGTGGGGATATCCGAAATCCGAAGCCAAAACCGAATGGGATAATGCGCAAATTCTTGTCAAAGAAGGTTTTTTAACCATACCATGTGTTGCATATGGCGAACATAAAAAATGGGGAATAATAAAACAATCTTTCTTTATCTCAGAAGAAATTCCTCAAAGTGAACCGCTTGATCAACTGTATGAAACATTGAACGATACAATAAGGCAGAATGTTCCTCGTACGCTGGGAAATCTTATCAAAGCCCTGCACGAAAAACATATTTCATTTCCTGATCTTTATACAAAGCATTTATTTATCAATAAGGGGGATTTGCTTTTAGAGAAGATAACCGTTTCTCTTATCGATTTACATAGAATGCGGCAAAAGAAACGGCTTTCTAATACAGATAAAATTCGTGATTTGGCGGCTTTATTATTTACATTGGAATCGCTCTTAAGCCCTGCTGAAATCGGGGCGCTTGTTCATTCCTATATGAGTGGTCGTGCTATTACTCAGAGGTGGAATAATCTGTTGGCAAAGAGAATCGAGAGGCTGAAAAAAAGGCGCTCAACGGAACGAGGCATTCTTATTCGGCAAAGCGGCGACAGCAATACAGCGGTGTATGTTAACGAAGAGTATTACCCGTATTTTGAAGCTCATAACTTGCTATCATACAATGAACTCTTTAATTATCAGACTGAAAAAGAAAATTTACTGATAATCCGGGAAGAACAGTACAGCGGTTCGTATTAAGAAATAAAAATACTAGGCAGGCTTTTTTTATAAAAAAACATACGCCTGTAAAAAAAAGATTTTCTGTAAAAAAATCATTTCTTATGCCCGTAATGAGTGGAATAGCCATCTGCTCTGTAAAAAGCTGTATATCAATGTGCCGATTCCTGTTGCTTGGGGATATTCAAAAGCGGGAGTAAGTTCTTTTATAATCACTGCGGAATTAGAAAATAATATTCCACTCGATGTTGCGCTTCAGGAATCAAAAATAACCGATATTCGCATGAAAACGGCGCTTATTAAAACAATTGCTTTTTTTGCTCGTTCACTCCATACAGCAGGATACTGCCACAAGGATTTTTATACGGGACACATCTTAATAAAAAAAGATGGAGAGAATAAGCTTTGTACGAATACTGTTTTTTTGATTGACCTTCAGCGGATACAGCATCTAAAGCTTATAAAGCGGCGATGGTTTGTTAAAGACCTTGCCCAACTGAATTTCAGCGCGCAATTTCCAACAGTTTCTGTCAGAGATAAGATAGCTTTCCTCCACGAGTATTTTTCCGTATCAAAACTTACTGCGGCACAGAGAAAATGTATGAAAAAAATTGACCTGAAAACTCAAAAAATTTATGCTCATATTCCCAAAGTTCTCCGCAGAAAAAATATTCATTCATGGGATGAAATACCACATGCAGAAGAGAAAGTTAAACATAGCGTTTAATATCGATCATTTTATGCCTCATAGAGGCGGAGCCGAACGCTATTTGCTCAATTTGGTTGTGTATCTTTTACAGCATGGGCATACTGTCCATGTGTTTGCAATGGATGGAGATAATACTGTAGAGAATCCGCATTTTCATTTTCATAAAATTCCTGTGTTATCGTGGTTTCGCTGGTTAAAATCCCTGTTGTTCATCGTTAATTCGTCTCGTTCAATTAACCGGTACCAGTTCGATATTGTGCATGTGTTGGGCAAGAATCTTACTATGAATGTATTTCAGCCTCATGGCGGTTCGCATAGGGCTTGGTTCAAGCAAAACTGCTTATCGATTTCCGAAAAAAAATATGTTCGGTGGATTTATGCTGTTGCCCGATTATTAGATGCTAAACTGCTTTTGTTTTTTATAGTGGAATCATTGCAGTTAAGGAAGAAAAAACTCCCTCGAATACTTGCAATATCCCAACGGGTTGCAGATGATCTCAGAACGCTTTACGATATTCCGCCGTCCGCCATTACGGTTATTGAAAACGGTATAGATTGCAAGAGGTTTTCACTTAATGTACGTACTCTTCACCGTACGGCAATACGGCAAGCATATGGATTGGCAAATAAAAAAGTCATGTTGTTTGTCGGTAATAATTTCAGGCTGAAAGGATTGCGCTATTTCCTTTTGGTTCTCCGTAAAATATCAACCCGTCGCACTGATATTGCGGCGGTAATTATTGGAAGCGGTAATTATAAAAAATTTCAGCGATATGCCCGTCGGTATGGCGTAGACAACTATTGCGTGTTTATTTCACAAACTGAAGGAATGGAACAGTATTACGGTGCCGCGGATGTGTTAGTACTACCGACGTTTTATGATCCGTTCGGTTTAGTCGTACCGGAAGCTTTGGCGTGCGGGCTTCCGGTTATTACCACTCGCTTCTGCGGAGCAAGCAATATCATCCGGCAGGGAATAACGGGCGAACTTGTTGATATGCCGTTTGATGTCGACGGTATGGCGGCTTGTGCGGAAAAGTTCTTATATGAAATCGATTCCCATACTTGTGCTCAAGAAGCAAATAAATCCATACAATGTTACGACAATACACTCATTTTTGCGAAAATCTTAGAGTATTATCATTCAATTTTGGACGAAAATGGGGTTAGTGTTCCATGAAACAGCTATTCAAAAAGTATGAACATACTTTCTTTTCGCTCCTTCTTATTATGCTGGATATAATCGGTATTTCTGCCGCATTCTTGGCGGCATACGCTATTCGTTTTCATACGATTTTTCCTGTGCCGAAAGGGATTCCGCCATTAGTTGAATATGTAAAAATTCTCGGGCCGCTGGTAATATTATTTATTTTGGTGTTTGAAAGACTGGGTATATATAAACCAAAATCGATCCGTTTCACATTGGCGAAATTACCGAACTTCTAAAAGAATTGGCAATAGGAGCATGATGGTAATGTCGGCAAGCTTCTTATATAGAAATTTCGAATTTTCCCGCGGAGTTTTTGGCATTACGTTTACAGTGTTGCCTATCATACTCGGATTGGAAAAAATAATGGTTAGGACATTACAAGTCTCTTTGCGCAGGCATGGATTACTTTTACGTAATGTCGTTATTGTCGGTTGCGGAGAAAATGCGTGGAAGTATTTCGAGGTAATCAGTTCAAAATTATCGCTCGGCTTTCGCCCTGTCGGTTTTTTGAGCGTAAAAGAAGAGGGAATCAACGAAAAGTTTCCCTATATAAAAAATATTCTTGGGACAACACATGAAATTGCTCGAATAATACGCAAATATGCGGTGGATGAAGTTATGATTGCGCTTCCTTCATCTATTCATTCCCGCGTTTTAGATATTATTACCCAATGCGAACGGGAAATAGTTAAATTCAATGTTATGCCCGATATGTTTGAAATCATGATCAGCAAAGTTACTATACAAGAAATTGAAGGGATGCCGTTTGTTACGTTGAAAGAACCTAAGCTATTGACGTGGTGGTATTTTATTAAGCGCATATTTGATGTCATTGGGGCGGTATCGGGTTTGGTTGTTTTCGCTCCTTTTCTAATCATTATTGCAATTTGTATTAAGTTGGATTCAAAAGGGCCTGTTTTGTACCTGCAGAAACGAGTAGGAATCGACGGAAAAAAATTTTTCATGTTTAAGTTTAGAACCATGCACATAGATGCAGAACAGCATACCGGCCCGGTTTGGGCAAACAAGGAGGACGACCGCCGTACTCGGATCGGAACTTTTCTTCGTAAAACAAATCTTGATGAACTTCCCCAATTATTCAATGTTTTGCGCAGTGACATGAGCCTTGTCGGCCCGCGCCCTGAGAGACCGTTTTTTGTGAATAAATTTAAACATAATATTCCGCATTACATGAGCCGGCATCGAGTTAAATCGGGAATTACCGGCTGGGCTCAAGTAAATGGGTTGCGCGGCAATACATCTTTGGAAGAACGGGTTAAATACGATCTGTTTTATATTGAAAATTGGTCATTCATGCTTGATATTAAAATATTGCTGATGACCTTTTTCTCGCATAAAAATGCCTATTGATCAGGAGCTCAAGGTGGATATATCTATAATTATTATCAATTGGAATACTGAAAGCCTTCTGCGGATGTGTCTCGAGCATATTGCAAAAACGATTAAAGGATATGAGTTTGAAGTTATTGTTATCGATAACGGTTCAAAAGACCAAAGCGTTGCGATGGTTAAAAGTGAATTTTCCAAAGTTATCCTTATCGAGAATTCAGAAAACCGAGGTTTTGCGCGGGCCGTGAATCAAGGAATACGAATAGCAAAAGGATCGTTTATTGTACTGCTTAATTCAGATGCGCGCCTCGAACCGAATGCCATTGATGTTCTTGTTACGTATATGAACAATAATCCTGATGCCGGCGTATGCGGCGGACAATTATATCATGAAAATCTTCAGCGGCAACATTCGTTTGACAATTATCCGACGTTATTGTCTGAGTTGACGAATAAAAGCATACTGCGCATGCTTTTCCCGAAGCGGTATCCCAGCAAAAAAGTGATTTTTACAATGCCTCAAAATGTAGAATCTATTATTGGCGCGTGTATGATGGTGCGCAGAAAATGTATTGACTCCGCCGGAATGCTTGATGAAGATTTTTTCTTTTTTATGGAAGAAACGGAATGGTGCCTGCGGATTAGAAAAGCTGGGTACCGCATTGTGTACCATCCTGATGCAAAAATCATTCATCTCCAAGGCAAATCTGCCAATAAACAGCCAATTAAAAGTAGGCTGGAATATTATAATTCTCGCTATATCTTTTTTAAAAAAGTATATTCTGTTTTTTCTTTTACGGTTTTGTATTCCGTGTTGTTTGTAAGGTGTATAATGGAGGCATTTTTTTATAGTTTAGCCTGTTTGTTTACATTGTGCAGATGGGAGAAAATAGTGTATAAATGCAGGTTAGCGTTTTTCTTGGTTGCGGCACATTTAAATGGATTTCCAAAATCAATGCGGATTGAAGGACAAAATGAAATTAAACGGAAGTGAAAGAATCTTAATTATTAAGCCAAGTTCGCTTGGCGACATTATTCATGCGCTCCCTTTATTGCATGAACTTAAGATGAAGTTTCCTTCTCTAAAAGTTTCATGGCTGATAAATAAAGAATATGCCCCTTTGTTAGAAAATCATCCTCTTATTGAAAGCTTATACCTTTTTGACCGGCATAAATGGGGAAAAAAACGCAATGTCATTACAACTTGCCGAGAATATTGGCAATTAGTAAAAAAAATCCGCGCGGCACAGTTTGACATTATTATCGATTTGCAAGGCCTGTTGCGGAGCGGCGTAACGTCGTATTTATCAGGTTCTGTTATCAGAATTGGCTTGAGCGATGCTCGGGAGGGGAGCAGTTTTTTTTATACCGAACGTATACGTGTCCATGATAAAAAGCGGCATGCTGTTGACCGGTATAAAATGATTGGAAGTCTTTTGGGAATACCATCAGGACAACCGGTGAAATTTCCGCTGAAATTCCTCGAAGAAGACGTAAACATGATCACGGATTTTTTATCGAAGAACAGTCTTAGTACTTCTGAGCTGGTGATTGCTGTAAATCCAAATGCGCGTTGGGCTTCGAAGCGCTGGCCGGCAGAAAAATTTGGGCAGTTATCAGATATTCTTATAGAAAAGTTTAATGGGCGAATTGTTTTTGTCGGAGCTCCTTCAGAAAAAGACTATGTAGAAAGTATTATAAAAGGTATGCGGAACAAAGCGGTTAATGCCGCAGGGATAACTACGTTGCCGTCGCTTGGCGTGCTATTGCGAAAAGTACACTTATTCATCACAAATGATTCAGGGCCTATGCATGTGGGAGTTGCGGTTGATGTGCCGATAGTTGCTCTTTTCGGCCCCACCGACCCTGAAAAAACAGGCCCGTATGGTATAAACAATAAGACGATATATGAAAATGGATGTGTCTGCAGAAATCCGCGGCGATGCAAACAGCCTGCATGTATGGAAAAAATCAGTGTTCAACAAGCGGCTTCTGTGTGCGAAACGGTTCTAAAACAAAGAGCAAGAAAGATAATGCTGGATAATGTCGGTAAGTAGTGGTATATCTATCATTCAAAATAAGCGGATTGAATTGTTCCGCCAAAAATTCGCTGAAAAAGGTTTAGTGCGTTTATTTACTCAGTATGAGCTGGAATACTCCTTACAGAAATCGAATTGGGCACAGCATTTAGGATGCAGGTTTGCGGCTAAATGCGCCTTCTTTCATGCAATGAAATGGGATAAATGGTATGATTATATGTCCGTTTCGATTGAACACGGCACTCTGGGGGCGCCTTGTATGATATTGTCGGGACAAATTGATGGCTTTTTTAGAAATTCTGAGTATTCTGCTATTCATATTTCAATGTCACATATCAAAGAGTACTCTATAGCAAATATTTTACTAACATAAGGTTACAAAAATTTAGAAAAGGTGAAAAGAAATGAGCAAAAAATATTCGGTTGCAATTGTTGGTGCCACTGGCGCTGTCGGACAAGAAATGATGTCTACTTTGGAACGGCGTAAATTTCCTTATGGAGAGGTAAGGCTTCTTGCTTCAGCTCGTTCAGCCGGCAAAAAATTGTTGTTTGCCGGAAGAGAGCTTGTTGTTGAAGAATTGAAAGAAAATTCTTTTGAAGGCATCGATATCGCGTTATTTAGTGCGGGAGGTAGCATTAGTAAGAAATTTGCTCCTTGTGCAGTAAAATCCGGTGCTGTTGTAGTAGATAATACAAGCGCTTTCCGCATGGAAAATGATGTGCCGCTGGTTGTTCCGGAGGTGAATCCGCATGATATATGCAAGCATAAGGGAATCATTGCAAACCCGAATTGTTCAACAATTCAGATGGTTCATATTCTGAAACCCCTACATGATGCAGGTAAAATTAAACGGGTGGTGGTGTCGACCTATCAGGCGGTTTCCGGTGCAGGCATGAAAGCGATCATCGAACTTGAAGAAGAAACTAAAGCATTATTAGAGAAAAAAGAATATAACCGCAAGGTATTTCCTCATCAAATTGCGTTTAACATGCTTCCTCGTATTCCTCAATCGGGCGGTATAGAAGACGGCAAATATACCAACGAAGAAGTAAAAATGATGAAAGAAACGAAAAAAATCATGGGGGATCATTCAATAAAAGTAACAGCAACATGTGTGCGAGTACCGGTATTGCGCGGCCACAGTGAGTCTGTAAACATTGAATTGGAGCGGGAAATTACTGTTGATGATGCAAGAAAACTTCTTGCGGCAACGCCTAATGTTGTAGTTATGGATGATATCGATAATGAAGTATATCCTATGCCGAATATGTGTGTCGGCCGATTTGAAACATTTGTCGGCAGGATACGAAAAGATGATACTGTGCCGCATGGGTTGAATCTCTGGATAGTCAGTGATAATTTGCTTAAAGGGGCGGCATTAAACAGTGTTCAAATCGCAGAAGAATTGATAGCAAAAAGCTGAAAGCCCTAGCAATATGCCAGGGCTTTCGGTGCATTGAGCTGGATCTGGTTTGAACGACTCTATTTATTATGAGTTAATCAATGCATTAACCCGGTATGCATCAAGTTTTGCATTTAGCTTTGGTGCGTCAGGATTCGATGAAATTTTAAGTAAAATTTCTGCAAGCACTTGCGATGCTTGTTCGGCTGTTTCGATGCTTATGCCGGTTGCTGAAATGTTTTCTTTTGCAATCGCATTTTTTAGGTTTTCGTCGAGCGCATCTTTGACAATTGCTTCTTTTTGTTCTTTTTGATTGTGCTGTTCCTGTAAATTCCGTTTTACCACATTCGAGTTTTCAAGATACTCATGGTTATTGACACTGTTTATATTTGACATGTACACTCTCCTTGTGTTGTGTGCAATGAATCACAATCGTTTGACTACGCTTAATAAGCATATTCAATACCAGAAACATTTTTTTTTCAACTGCTTGATGTTTTCAGCCGATCAAGTGAAAAAAGTTTATTAGTCTCTGTGTAATATATTCTTATGAGATAATTTGTGAAACAACGGAAAAGTGTTGTTATTTTAAACACTACCTTGTTTTGTGATGTTTCACCTGTTGGAGAACAGCATTTTTTGCCGTGTTTATTCGAATTTTAAGGACGCTCAATGGAAATTCGTTTTCGGTGTTCTTTACATGCTGTTTGTTTCGGTATTCTTGTTGCGATTGCAGTAGTATGCGGTAGTTTCTTGTTGTTACGCGCTTACAAGGTGTGCAGATTCCCTTATCCTGTTGAAGCAAGTGAGGGAATTTGTCTTCATATGACTTATCTTTTAGAAGACTGGAATTTATATAAAGGGTTCGAGTCATATCCGCTTGTTGTCGGAAATTATCCACCGATATTTTTTTCTTAAACATTCTTTTGAATAAACTGTTTGGCATAGGAAATCCCTATCTTACGAGGATGGTAATTTCCGTGTTTTCGATTATTGGTTCTTTATTTATGATATATCTCATAACGCAATTGCTGGTGTTATCCTGTTTATTCTGTTTTCAGCAATTACAAGAGGTGAATTTTTTAACCATCTTGTTAGTAATAATATATATGCTTTTGAAGCAAAACGGTTACTATGGCATTTGAAAGCCTTTTTCAAGCCCGCGTTTCCTTTCGCCGCTCGATAAACTTTCATTCAAAACACTCGACCGATTTACTCGACCGATTTACTCGACCGTCTCTTGCACTCATAAATACTCATTACACGCTCGATCAGGAGATAATGGGGTATTACTTTTATAAACGTAAGGAAGAATGATGGTTATAAAATCAGAGTAGCCGTCAGTTTTCTACAACAACAACCAGATACCAACCTGAATCTAAGGATGTCGGAATAGGCCGTTCCGGCAGGGTACCGGTATCAAGATATGAGGTTGTCTCTGAGGTTGCTTCAATAAATCCAATAGGTACGTAGTCTGCGAACGATTGAGGAAATATGGTTGAATAAAAAACAGCGTATGTTTTACCTGAAACGCTATCCCATGTAATGGTGGCGCCGTTATTGTCTAATTCAAAGGAAGTTATCGCAAAGAAAGATAACGGGTTAAGCGGGTCGGTGCCGGCAATTTTTTCCGATAGGTCGGAAAATCCATCAGAGTCGCTATCGGGAGAGAGGGGGTTAGTACCGAAAGATTGTTCGCCTTGATTGTCTAATCCGTCGTTGTCAGGGTCGTCATGTCCGTGGAACGCTTCAATCGAACCGAAATGGCCGATTTCCCACGGATCGGTTGTTCCGTCGTTATCATGGTCAATCAACCACGCTACAGAAGACTTTACCAGAACGTTGCGCGAAATGGAGGAATCAATATTGCCGAACCGAAAATCACAGACGATGATTCGTGAATTTGAGGTATCGACATAAAATGCACCGGTGCCGCTGGAAAGTGTTTGTCCACTGCCTGCAAGAGTGTCATAGGAATAGAGAGGGTAAGCCGGCGGCAGAACGTCTACTTCTCCATTTGTCTGTGCATCTGCAAGTGAAAGAGTAGGCGGCATCCCGAGAGAATTGGGAAGGGCGGCATTCAAGACGGTACTACCAGTATCATGCTGGACAGAAAAAGCAAAAAGGGTTTTGTTTAGGAAGTAATGTGCCTCAATGCTGTTTTCAGCCGTAATGCTGATGAGCTCGCCGGCTATAAAAAGGTTTCCTGCGTTTGCAAGGTAAATTCGGATTGCTTCATAATCACTGTTCTTAAAGTATGTTATGCCATTTTCACCGCAATGAATAATAACTGTTCCATACTGATAATCGGATAATAGAGGTTCTGTGATGCGCTGTCGAAATTTCATATCCCATAGGTCGAATGGTATACCGGTATTATCGAGGCTTTCAATCATAAGATTGATACTTTGTTCATTATCGAAATCAGCGTTAATCAGCAGTATGTCTGAGGCCGGAGAGAACGGAATTGTTGTGAAAAAAAGACGGTTGGCGAATAACTGCGAGTTGAATAGCGAGTCGGATGTTTCAATATCTATTACAAAGTTATCAGGAGTTGATGGTGTAATCCATGTTGTACCGAAGATATAATCATCAATTTCACCGTCTGCATGTATTCCGTCATCAAAAAGCGCCAGCGATACGATCGGCGATCCGTTTGCTGTTTTAATATGCGCGGTAACCGAGGTTATTGTTGTTCCTTCCGCAATACTGCACCTCAGTTCAATGAGAGAATTTACAGAAGGGTTTACCGGATCGAACTCTTGCTGAATAACCTGTGGTGCATCATTATCAATGATGCTTATTGTTAAATTATTCTGATATGAATATGACGTAAGTCCAGCGGAAGTGTTAAGCGTTACCGTAATATCGACTGTGCGGTTATGCGGTGTAAAAACCGAGGTTTCAAGAAAAAAGGCTGTTGGTGTTTTGTGCGATGCAGACAGCGGTGCTACTGTTCCATAAAGGACGGGAGCGGTTTCGAATGATGCAATGAACGGGTCGCCTGCCAATAATGTAACAGTAGTTGATTGTCCTGAAACAATACCTTCATTATAGAGTGTTATATCGAAATAATTCTTTTTATTACTCACAAAATTACTGCCTTCCGCAAGATCAATGGATTGAACAGATAAATACGGAACGGATTGAGTCGTGAACGATAATGCATTATTGAGCCGTGAATAATTATTGATGCTGTTTTCTGCATAAAAATCGATGATAAATTTTGCAGGTGACGTACTTGTCATATATGTTCCGCTGAATATGCCGTCTCCGTTTACTGCGTCGTTTCCAATGCCTTCGTCGTTAAGTTGAATGGTATCGATCGTTGTTTCATCAGGTGATTCGATTTCGGCGGTAACAAGTGAAATGGGCAAAGAATCAGACACGGAACAGAAGATATCAATCGAGTTTCCGGGCAAAATCCATCCGGCCGATAAAGACGGGTTTGTTATGTGTGGGCCGAGACACCATCGTATACTTTTTTCGAATAATAAATTTCGTGCAGTAGTGTTTGCAATATGCTCAATTTGAAAATCAAAAAAAAGTGTTTTATATGTGTCGGAATCCGTTTTTATTGCGGCGGTCCCTGTTGATTGAACATAGGGAGTGGCAGTGCCGGAATACTGAAGAATTGGTGTCCCGGGAATAACAGGATCGGTTTCCCCAGCATTTCCTGCGGTAAGTTGAGCAGTAAAAGAGTCGGTAATAGGTTCGCCGCTTACGCCTGATATTTCAGTGAGGTTGGGAGAAATTTGCTGGAATTGGGCATGTAAATAGTTATTGAGCAATATATTGGATGTACTGCCGAAATTAGTGAGCAAATAACTGTTATTACTGCCGCTCAGTATCAGAGAACCGCCATGGTCAAGATAGGCGATAAGTTCGATTTGCTCAGATAACGAAATGCGGCCAGCTGAATCGTTAAAGCCGGTAAACAGCACAACACATCCATGGACATAGTGATTAAAAAGTGTTTGGTCAGGATATCCGCGCAAGCCGGCATTCCAGTAATCGTAGCCTATTCCTGCGGCGTTAAGCATGGCGGTGTATGCAGATTCTCCATTGACGATGTCGCCGTCGTCATCAATGAGCAGGACGCGATTTTGTGAAATGAATTCTTTCGTTGTTATCTTCTCACTGTTTTGATAAATTGCCGCATTATTTTTTAAGTCTTCGGCATAAATTTCCACAGAGAAGTCGTGCGGTGTATATGGTGTAGTGAACAGGACCGTATATATCCCATCACCTTTTTTTTCATCGGAGTTTGTACCATCATCATACAGCTCAAGAACTACCGAATAGGTTCCGTCGTCGGAACTGATTACAGCATTTACCGCGGCAATGCCGGTTCCTTCTTCAAGTTCTGCTTGAATTCTTATTTGATTTCCGGAATAGACAAATTGACTTGAAAAATCCAATCCGTTCAGATAGGGAGGAGTCGTGTCGTCTATGGGAAGAAAAAATGTATCTGCCGATAGAATGCCGGTATTATCCGATATGGTTATGACTGTGGCAAATTGATGAGTGTCGGGGCATGAATATGCTGGTTTGATATGAAAGCTGTTTACCGCGCTCGATATGGTTGCCTGAGGATTTATACTTCCAAATGATACCGGTATAGTCGAAACCGTATCCAGAAAAGGATCGGAAATCGAAAGCGATACGGAAACGTTATGCGCGGCAATAGTACCGCTGTTTTTAATTGATATGCCGAAAAATGTTGTAATGCCGGGCGGAATATGATCGGAGCCTTGAAGTGTATAAGAAACGAATTCGAAAATAGGTTTAGGAATGGTGAAAAATTCTGCGCAATCGATAAAATACGAAGCAGTTCCATTCATATTCAAGGCGGTAAGGCAAACAGTATATTCAGTATTATTTATTTGAGGAGTATAAGAGTTTGTAAAAATGGAATCACCGGCAAGTACATCGCCGTGAGTCGCATCATCAAATAAATCAAATGCGGAAAGAACAGTGCCGGAATTATCGAATATTTCTAGTGTTACACTGCTTATTCCGGCAGGATCGTCAAGTTCGGCGCTGAGTGTTACCGGTTCAAATGGGGTTACTGCTGAAGGGGAAGCAGTACAAAATATCAAGCGGGGCCCCGTATCACGGCCGATCCAATTGAGCATAGCTGACACAAGAGCATTCTGTTGGCTTGAAAAGGTGATGGCATCAAATGCAAAATTAAGAAGAATGGATTGATAACCGTTTGATACATAGGAGGCAATTATACCTTCGGATAGAATGGATACATCGGATTCTAATTGTAAAAATGCATTAGCATTGCCGAAAGGTTCTATTTCGCTTGCTGAGGGAGTTAAAAAGGAGATGTTCAGCCCGTTTCCCAGAGGATCATTTTGCAGTCCGTGTGATTCAAGCACCGTTGAAACATCATCAATAAAACGGACTTGGAAATACGATTCGAGCAATTCATTCACTGTAAATCCGTTTTCCGATAAGTTTCCGACAAAGTTAGTTCCTGAAATAATAATACAGCCGTTCTGCTGTAAATATAATTGGATGGATTGCTGTATTATTTCATCAATTGATGCCGAATTCCAAACAACAATTCCATCGGCATAGAGTTCCAAAATAGAGAGTGTAACAGTGCCGTGAATAGTTGTTTTCCATGCGTCATATCCATAGCCGTTTTGCTGAAGGCTTTTTTCAAAAGCAGTCAGAATAAGCGGGTCTTGAGGTTGTTGGTCGATAAGAAGTATCGTGTTTTTTCGGCTAAACGGTTTGGTTGAAAAATACAGCATTTCAGCAGATGTATCAGTATTCGCAAGCGTATCTTCTACAAAAATACTCAGTTTAAATTCATCCGGCAGAGAAGGAATCGCTAGAGAAGCCCCATAAATGCCGTCATTTTCTGAAACATCGTTATGCAGGCCGTCATCGAACAGCTGAACGATATGTTCAAATGTGCCTGAAAGGTTTGTCAGATGAACTTCGGCAGTTTGAATGCCGGTTCCATCCTTGATATATGTACTTATTGAAACGGTATCGTTTACGGAAGGAGTGGTTGGAATCATTATTAAGTTCGATACGTCCGGCGGAGCAGTGTCAGTAATAACTATAGTAAAACTATCTTGAAAGGCGAGACTCCCGTTTTCTGCAATGTTAAGGGATAGCGATATTAGTGTACCATGAGGCGTTAATGGATGAACGGAAAGAGAGTATTTAGCGCCATTTTCTTTTTTTACTGCAGAAGGAACAATGGTTCCATACGAGAACGTAGTTGCACTGAGTGAAGATACATAGGGGTTATCAGTTGAAATAGAAGCTTTTACATCGTTTGCCGGAGCTGAACCGGTATTGATCAAATAGATGTCGAAAAAATTCGGAGCGCTTGACCTGAAGTAGGCGGGCGATGCAATAGTTACATGGTCAAATTTTAGCCATGGCACTGTCTGTGTAGTGAACGTGAGAAGGCTGTTGTAATAATAAGACATAGTGTTTAATTGAATAATGCTGATATCAGCGGTGAAAAAATCGGGGGTAACATTGGATGTCCACTGAGCACCGAAAACGCCGTCGCCGGCAGAGCCGTCATTGTGAGCTCCGTCATCATAGAGCTGTAGAGTGTCGATGATGGCCCCGGTTGAATCTTTGATGTGTATCGATGCTGTAGAGACAGAACTATGATCCGATACAATACCTTGAAAATCAAAGGTACTGCCCGGTGAAGAAATAACCGGATCGACAGTAAAATCACTAATATATATACCGGGCATATTCTCTGTTAGGAATGCAATGCTTTTAGAGAGGAAAAGTGTTTTTTTCTCTGCAAATTCGATTGATTCGAATGCAAAATTGTACAGTAGAGCACGGTAGCCGTTACCAGTTCCACTTACTGCGCATCCGATAAAACCGTCTTGAATGACATGCTCCGGATTAGCAAGAGGGTCGATGCGCAAAATCGGTTCAGCCGGTTCGGATACGGAAATTTCTCCGGCGGGATTTCCGTCGAGTGAAAATGTATCGTTCTCAAAAAAATAGGGTGCGATTCCCTCAACGTCAGGCACATTGATTTGTGAGGATAGGTATCCGGTATGAAAATAGGTTTCGAGAAAAGAGTTTGACTGCGTTCCATGTACAGTAAGCGAGCTTACTAAAGACGAACCGGAGAGGATTAGGCGCCCGTCATTATCGAGATGTTGGGCAAGAGTTGATTGCAATGCGGTTGAGAATGATGAGCTGTTTGATGTATTGCGGGGTATGATAATTGTTTCACCGGTGTATAATGATGCGGCTTCATTTGTCAATGTGCCGCGCAGTCCTTCATCCCATATATCATGCCCAATTCCTAAAAGGTTTAAATGTGTATGGTAGGGATGCTCATTAGGTATTGATGATTGCGGAATAACAAGAAGTAGAGGGTTGCGTTTGCTAAACGCAATTGAGGTAAACCACGTTGCAGTGGTAGACAGCATTTCATTGTTTAACGTATCTTTTGCTACAATTTGTATCATGTAGTTGCGCGGTGTTGCTTCAACAGTCCATGAAGCAGAATAGCGTGCCGACTCATTTTCTTGTTCAAGAGCCAGCTCATCAATGAGAGAGTTGTCGAAATCGAATAATCGAGCGGTAACAGAAGCGATTCCTGAACCGTCAGTAAGCGAAGCGGCAATAGTGACAGTACTGCCCGGCGAAGTTTGTTTTGGCAAAACCTCGACAGTATCGATTGCAGGCCCTTGAGAATCAGTTGATGTAAAGAAAATTCTATCAACTACGGTGTATCCTGAGCTATCGGTAATAAAAACATGGCCGTTAAAAGAATAATTGTCAGGAGTATTGTGAGAAAGGGAAATAAAGAAACTGAACTCTGAATCAGCGCTTTCGGTCCCCGATGGAATTGTGCCGAATTGTATAGGAGATGTTTGGTAAAACTGAATGAATTCATCATTGAGTTCCACCGAACATTGAACCGCACTCGAAGATGCAAGGCCGTCATTCTTTATTTTTAATCCGATGGATGTTATGTTGCCGGGCTGAAGCACACTGTTATTTTCATACATATATCCGCTGAAATGCAAGGTTGGTTCTGCTTTGGTTGTGAAATAATATGCATTGTCATAGGTTAATTCTGATTGATCTGTGCGTTTAAATATAACATCGATATAATAATTTTGGGGGATGGGCAGAGTTAAATACGACCGGGAAAAAATCCCATCGAGCGGTATTATGTCGCCGTGGGTAGCATCATCGAATAATAAAAGTTGTGCGGCGATTATATTATCGAGCGTTTGTATATGCGCAAAAACAGTTTGAATCTCGCTTTGGTTGAGCAATGATGCTTTGATCAGAACCGTTTCTTCCGTTGAAACGCTAACCGGTTCAATTGTGAGTTCATTGAGATAGGGCGTTTGATTGTTGCCGAACCAAAGAAAAATTTTATTCAGCAATTCTTTTCGTTTCGGGTCGGAAGTAATAGTATCCCATGAAAAATCAAGAAATACTGTTTTAAAAATTCCAGTGTCCACTGAAACTGCGGCAATACCCGCATCAAGTATATTGCCAGAACCAGCCGATTGGTCGTAGTAAAATAGTGGCGTTGCAGGCGGCAATGCGGCTATTTCGCCTGAAACACTGTTAGGGTGCAATGACAGTGCCATAGTATCTGATATGGGATCAGAGGCAACACCTAGAAGCGAAGAGACGGAAATATCATTTTGAATATGATTTATGTGAAAAAAAGTGTTAAGGAATCCTTGTCCGTATATTCCGGCAATATGAAATGCGTTTTTTTCGCCGGATAAAAGGATATTTCCTCCAGTATTCAGATAACCTTGAATATTCTCCAGTTCATCTATGGAAAAAGATTGCGCAGTGCCAGTGCCGGTATGCCAAACAGCAGTACCCTGTGAGTATGCAGTGAGTATGGTAGTTGGTATGGAACCGCGTACACTGGTTTTCCAAAGATCGAAAGGAATCTGCTTTTCGATAAAATAGTCGGTAAACCACAGCAGGTTGTCGTTAAAAGAAGCGGTATCATCGATAAGAAGTATTTCATTGCGCGGTATAAATTGGATTGTTGTAAACATTTCGATTGGCATAACGACCGATTCATTGCCGAAAACGTCTCGTATTACGGCCTCAATGGAATACGTATGCGGTTCTGGCGGGGTTGTGAAATGTGCGGCAAAGAAAAAATCATTAGGCAGTGAGTCAGCATGCTGTCCGTCATCGAACAGTGAAAGTACGGAAATTATTTTATTCTGTTCGTCGCGAATGGTAAGTTCAAACATTGCAATAGGTTCGCCGTCTAGAACAGTTGCACTGAATCCGATTTGTTCGTTTGGCAAAACCTGCCGGCTCGATAGGTGAAATGCTGTTATTAGTGGAGCGGTCGTATCTGCTACGGTAAGTAGAGCAGTGTCGATGTATTTGCTGTTGCTTGTATCGGTGAACTGCAATGTTAATGTTATGATATGATTGTGCGGCGTAACCGGAGAAAGTTTAAGATAAAAAGAGCCGTTTTGTGATGTATATGAGGCGGAAGGCAGGAGCGAACTTATCTGTCCGTTTATCACGCCTGCATATTCTACATACGGGTCGGAAACGGTAAGGGCGGCAGTTAGAGCGGTTGATGTAAGCGTACCGCTGTTTTGTACGGATATATCAAAAAAAACTAATTCTGCAGGAGCAAAGCGGCTATTGGAAAACGGTATAATCGTTTCTATCTCGATAAACGGTGCGGAATGAGTCGTAAAGTGTGCCGGCGATACAGACTGAGCAGTATTATTGGATGTGTCTGTCGCAGTGAATGACACAGAAAAATCATCTGCTGTTGCGGGTGTTTGCCAGTATGCAGTATAGAGTGAATCGTTTGGTATAAGGTCGCCGTGTGTCCCGTCATCATAAAGCGGTACGGTTGCGATGCTTACGGTATTTGAGTCTTCAATGGTTGCCGAAACAGAGAGCAATCCGTCAGGATCGAATACCGATACCGACAGCGTAACCATTGATTCCGGCATTGAGACTGGAGGAAGTGCGGCGATATTTGCAAATTTTGGCGCGGTTGAGAAGTTGATCATTCGTTCAAGAAGCGTTTGCCGGCCATTAGCGCTTTGCAACCCTGAAAAATCAAAGTCAAAAAAGAATGCCCGATAGATGTCGGTTGAATGTTGAATAGCGGCGGCTTGCGAAGAAAATGTTATTCCTGCACCAATGTCTGTATCGTATTTCAGCAGGATTGTTCCTTCTGAAACGGGATCGATTTCTCCTGTGTACAGTTGATTGTGCAGAGTAAATGCCGTTCCAGCGCTCAAAGCATTTTCATCAACGCCGATAAGATGAGTTGCATTTGTGTCTTTAAAAACAAAATCGGCGGCTAAATAGTCATTCATCAAGACATTATTTTTGAGCCCGTAAATACTTAAGTAATAGCTAAGCCGTTGTCCGGTAATGATCAAATTGCCTCCATTTTGCAAATAGGCAATTAGGGCAGTTTGTTCGGCGGGTGATAAATGATTTAGACCGGAAGTTTCTCCGATAATCCATAACACTATGCCTTGTGTATATTGTGATAAGATACTGGAAATAATTTCTCCGTCATTTTCTGTTGACCATATATCATAATTATGTCCGATTGCCATGAGATCGGATTGATATATGCTGAGTATTTCTTGTTCATTTTTGGTGTCGTCAACAAGAAGAACGGGATTTTGGCTGATATACGGTTTTGTCGTAAATGTTGCCGCATTTTCAATCATGATTGTATTGTTTGCTGTATCGCGTAATTCTAAGTCGATTCTATAATCGCGTGGTATATTGCTGGTTATCCAAGAGGTACCGAAAAGCAGGTCTGATGCAAATTGGTCGGAATGCTGTCCGTCATCGAAAAGAGGCAAAACGATAACAGGCGATGCGTCGTTATCAGTATCGAATATGTGAATTTTTGCGCCTGAAACACCTGAACCGTCCAAAAGGTTTGCTGTGACTGTTATCGGAGCGCCTTGTGCCAGTATATGTGGTGTTACCTGAATATTTTGTGCGTATGGCGGTGCTGTATCGGTAATCAGCAGAGGAATCTGCTGTGTCCACTGTGTGCCGTCAATACTGGTGACGGTACAGTGAATGGTAATGTAATGTTCGCTGGGTGAAGTATAGGTGGGAGTGATTGCAATTTTCTCATATGGTGTATTTACTTCTTCTAACGGAGAAAGAGAAGCGAGTGGTATCGGTGTTCTTGTGTAAGATTCAATGTGAGGGTCTTGAATAAAAATACTGAATTCGAGTGTTCCGCTGTCATTATCGCCAGTATTTTTTAAAGTGAATGATACGAAAGATTGAGCACCGGGATGCAGTGAGGAGTCATTATCGAGTTGTACTGACAAGGCAGATATGACAGGCGTCGGATAAGATGTTACTGCAATCGGCTCAGCATATGCGGTGGCATTATGTATATCGTGAGCGCTGATACGGATATAATAGGTGTGAGGATTACCGTCCAACGGTATCCACGATGCGGTGTAAAGAGAATCTCCGGCACTGCTATCGGGTAGTATGCCGTTGTCATGCAAAATAACAGTATCAAGCACAAATCCGTTTTGTTCGGATATCTCTGCGGTTACGACACTGATGCCGTCACTGTCAGTTACTTGAGCGCTTATGACAATGGGTTCTGAGAGTTCAGCAAAGAGCGGTTCAGCGGTAGCGTTTTTTATAAATGGAGGTATAAGAGGAGTATATTCGGCAGTATTCAAAGTAATGATCTGCTGGTCTATTCCGGTTCGAAAAAAATGGAAATTATGTTTTCCGGCGGAGAGGAAATTTAAGGAATTATTGTTTAATGCGGCGTCGTTAATAGAACCGTGTGAAAAGTAGTCTGCCAATGGCACAGGGTATTCAGGTGAAAATATGAGCAATTCTGCTTGTTGAGGGTCTGCCCCCCATGTTGCCGCGACTATTTCTTTCCCGTTGGGAGAAATGAGTATTTCGTCAATAGCATTGGGCAGTTTAATTCCGAACAGATCGTCTTTTGGCACATCGAGTAAATTTTTGATGATGCGGTATTCGTACAGGGGCACATTTGAGATGCGGTTAAAAAAATAGAAGTGAAGCCCCTCGTCTTCTAATCCGGCAGAATATCCGGTTTGAAGCCGCTGTCCCATAACGAGAATGTCGCCTGTTGCGGAGATGGCAGATCGGAAAATCTTTTGTCCATTTCCCGGGTTAAAATCCCATTCTTTCAGATAGGTTGTGCCGTTCCATTTGTATAACCTGAATATGAATGAGCTGGCTGAACCGGCAAGGTATGTCCCATCTGAACTCATATGCAATGCCCGGTCAACTGACGGGCCTGCCCATCTAAGTTTTTTTGAGGCGGTATCGAGAATATATGTTTTGTTTGCATCACTAAATAAAACGAGTCCGCCGCTTGCAGAAATTTCAAAACCGTTATTCTGAATGTCAAATGAAGGCTGAGTAAATACGAGTTGCGGAAAATTTGAAGTATGGTTAAAGGTATGAATAATAATATTTTGTTGCAAAGCATCGACAGAATATACCGCAATAACCGATCCGTTTGCTGAAACAACAATATCGGACGGAGAATAATCGGGGCTAAACGTATGTTTCCAGATGGGGGTTGCCGAACTGTCATCGTACACTGATACAGTGCGCGAACCGGATTTGTTTTCCAATACCGCAAATGTTGATGCAGACATGGAAGAAGCAGTTTTAAGAACTGAGAGATTTTGTATTTGCATAAGCTGAAGGCCGGCATTGTAATTATCCAATACATCGATTTTGGTTGAATAGGTGAGAAGAGTACGCATGCCGTTTTTAAAAAGGTCAATTTGGTTGACTCCGGAAATATCGGTGAGCCATTCAATTGTTTCCGGTGTTTTATGTGTGTTAAGATGGTACGCTCCGAGGGTATTATTTGAACCTTCTACTTTAATATAATGTGTTCCCGCCGTAGTAAGGGTAAAATCGCGAATTTGAGGGTCAACATGCGAGTGAAAGGTATCGTTAGTAAACAGTTGGTTTAATGCGGAATCGTAAAGAGTGATTTTAGCGTTTAAGGGGGAAGATATATCTTGGGCATTGATATCGAGTGAAATTGTATCCCCCGCATCTGCGCTAAAAGAAAACCAGTCGAAATCAGGTGTAGACGCTTCCCCGCTTGAAGGGTCGATTTTAGTACGGCCGTTATCTTGCACAATAGTGCGTTTGGCAGATAAAGTAATTGCTGAGGCTTGGGAAAAGAAATTATTCGGTTCAAACGGGTCAGGCTGTTCCTTTTGAAATATGAACTGAACTCGATACGTTTGTTGTTGAGGGTTGGTGATATTCAGATATCCTTCGTATATATAAGGTGGTTCTACTAAAGATTCCACCTGAGTAGTGTTGACGGAAATGTCCACAGAAAAAGATACGGTTTCATCAGTGTCTAATCCAATTTCTTCTGGGAAATCCACATCAATGCCTGATGCGAGAGAAGATGTCCATGTAAGAGTGGCTGATGTCGAAGCACCGGACATGTTTTTTAGAGAAAGAGACGCATTAGCCTGCCATAGTGCGACATTATCATCAACCGTTCCGAGAAAGATTACTGAAGGAGAAATAAGCAATGATAGAGGTATGGTTTTGCCTAAATCAATAATACCGCTTCCTTGTGTGAGTGAATCTTTTCCGATAGATACAGCGGTTTCGCGGAGCAGGTTTTTTATCTCTTGAGGAGTTAGGTGCGGATATGCTTGGAGAAGAAGCGCTGTTGCTCCTGCAACGTGCGGAGTTGCCATAGAGGTGCCTGATTTAAAACCGTATTTGCCGTCCTGAATAGTCGAGTTGATTGATACACCCGGCGCAAGAATATCCGGTTTCGGAAGAAATAATTGATTGGTCGGCCCGCGTGAACTGAATGGGGCTATTTCCAGTGTTTTACTTGCGGCTCCTACGGTAATTGCATCTCGCGAAGCCCCGGGAGTTGTGATAGAAAAGTAATCGCTTTCGTTGCCGGCGGCAACAACGCAGACAATTCCTTCAGCGACAGCATTGTCGACGGCAAGCGATACGGCATCGTCAGGATGCCCGAACCCGCCGATGCTGATGTTAACTACATCGGCGGCATCGTCTGTTGCGGGATTGTCATCGGGGTCTGCGGCTCGTTCGAGTGCGGCAATAATATCGGATGAAACGCCGTTTCCAGCGGTATTGAGCACTTTGTACGCAAGAAGGCGGGCATCCGGGGCTACGCCCTTTAATGTGCCGTTGGCGGCAATGATTCCGCTGACATGTGTGCCGTGCCCATTGTCGTCCATGGGATCATCGTCGTCATTAACAAAATCGTATCCGCCTGCCACTTTAAACGACGCACCAATTCCGCCGCCTAAGTCAGGATGAAGATAATCTATGCCGGTATCAATCACTGCGACTACGATTCCGGTTCCAGTTGCGCCGCTTGATTGCGAAAAAGAATCGGCATTGATGATCGGTATGCTTTCCGTCAAAAGAAGCGAAATCGGCATATCGGGGTAAATAGTATCAATATACGGCAATTTTTTCATCTCAATGAGTTCTTCTTGAGAAAGGTCTGCCGTTATACCGTTAATAAGGTAATAAAAATGTTTTTGACGGTGCGGTATTTTCTCATTGCAGTTCTTTTTTTCACGATAAGCGCGAAGTGTTTCTCTGCATTGTATATGTACCGATTGGTATGAATCTTTTCGCATTCTGAGCAGTTTCGAGAGTTGTGTGTGTTTCTTTGTAGAACGCGATGAACGTTTCAATTGAGCAAGAGGAGGTTCTTTAAATGTTATGATAAATCCTCTGCGCGTGTCGTTTTCATTAAACACACGATTGAGATCATCACCGTTTAACCGGCTAGATGGAAATGTACAGAGTACTGCCCAAGCCAGCATATAAAACAATGCATGACATAACATTTTTGGGAAAGAAAACACTCTTATTCATCCTTTGCCGGTTTGAATAATAAATGATTTTTAAACACAGACACACTACTTCCGTTTATTTAATACAATTCTCATACCATTTATATTACTGTTTTTTTTCGGAATCACTTTGGTAATGGCAAGAAATCATCTGTTTTGTTGTTTATACTTTTCGCGTAATACGGGAATGCCGGGGAACATGAGGAAATGACGTGTTAGAAAATACTTTTTTAGCCTCAGCAAGAAGAACGTCAGGTGATGTATACCTTTGCGAAAAATGTATAAGGTACAGGCGTTCAACGTGTGCATCCTTTGCGAGGTGGCCGACTTGTTCTGCGGTAAGGTGATAATACTTTTCTGCAAGGGCGGCATCTTTATTCAGAAAAGAAGATTCGCAATAAAACTGATGAGCACCCTGTATAAAGCGGACGATCTGTTTATGAAGGCGTTTATTACAAATCGTATCAGTTATATAGCACACCTTAAAACCGGGAGAAATAGTTATAAGATGTTCGTGAAGATTTTTAAAATTCCATGTTGTGCCGTCAATGATAATGGATTCGCCAGAAGAAAAATCGCCGGTTTTAAGTTTTTGTATCCATTTTCCTTCGGGAAGCATTAAAGCGGATAGTTGGTTTTTATCTACCTTCATCTGATCATGTTCTTTGAGCGAATAGCCGATGGAGGGAATACCGTGCTCGAGAATAATATATGAACATTCATACCATTTGTTTGAAAACAACGGGTTGTGCGATGAAATTTTTTCTAAAAAATGTTTTTTTGCAAATTTTTCACAGCACCGCAGTAAAAATTTTTTTATTATACGAGGAAAAATATCCCAGATTTCGAGTTCAAATTTCGAGCCGCTAACGAGGTTCCACGTATATCCTCGGAGGCGGTGGTGAAGAAGTGTTGAAAGCGGTGCAGGCCCTATGATGCGGATACGTTTTTCTTCACGCAGATTCATGCGTATAAGGTTGTCAAATCCGATTAGATGGTCGATGTGTGCGTGAGATATGAGTACCGTCGATATTTTGATAAAATCTTTTACTGCAAGTGTGGAATTATTGCCGCAATCGATCAACACTGCTTGGTTTTTCCCCGGTATATTTTTTACATCAATATATAAGCTGTGGTCATCATTGATTTTGCCGACGATACGAGGATACAAATAATTCATTTTCACGCTTTAAAATTCTCTTAATTTGAGATTTACAATGATGTATACTGTATCATAAAATACAATAAAAAAATAGTGCTTATCAATATAGGTATTGACGATTGAAGTTGGATTCTGCCACATTATTACCACAAATAACAACTCTTTTGAATGAGTATTATAAATATTACCGCTATGCGGCGGGCATTAAAAGAGATTTTGTCTTTAACACTTTTTTTGAAAAGTTAATCAATCTATTGGGATGGGACCCTTGGAATAAAAATGATTATATTCCATTTTCTATTGAGATCGGCCATGAGATGTACTATGGCGCGCGTCTTTTCCTCCCGAATAAAGAAAGTATGGTGGCTCTTCTTTTAGATGAGGATCAAATCATATCGCCGAAAGAATTAGACGAAAAAAAAGTCAATATGAGTTTTTCTATCCGAATGGCATTGCTTGCGGTCTATGAGAAAATAAAAGACAGCAACATAAAAATTATATGGATTTCGTCAATTTCAAAAAATTATTTTTACTATTATCCTGATGAAATACCAATTCATTATTTTACCTGTGATATTGCTTCTTTAGAAGCTGTTCAGCGTTCAATGATAATCAATCAGCTTTTCCCTTCTTTGCGGTTAAAGAATGTGATGGAAATTGGGTCGAATGTTGCCGCGTGGCTGAAAAAATGGGAAAGCCGCCTTATTCAAAAAGGCGGAATGACGCCGGCAAAAGCCCGTACTCTGCTTGATTTGCTGATGTGCGTCGCAATGATATGCCGTTCAAACCTAACTGGGACGGAACCGGCATTGCTGGATAATCTTGTATTAAAATACTATTTAAGTAAGAAAAGAGAGTTTTTTCTCGATATTGATTTCTCGCAAGTTTTGCCTGCTGTTGTTGAAAATTTTAAGCGGGTTTTCGCCTTTAATTTTTATAACGGTATCAGTGTTGGTGAAATAAAGCGCCTCCCTGATGAACTGCTCGTTGAATTGATTGAAGAACTGGTTTGTTTGGCAAAAGCAACCTATTCGCTTGAATGTTTGAGTGCCGCATATCATATTTTAGAAGATGAAAATTTTTCTCTTGAATGGAATATGAAAAGGCCGCTTCTTACAGCCGAGGTGGAAATAAAAAACCGTTCCCTTGAACAACTGATGAACTTAAAAATTCATGTCGATGGGGAAAATGTAGGATTATTATTAGGCACATATGATAAATTAGAGAAAATGTATGATGTGGTTTGCAGTGACCATCCTCAGTTTTCTGCCGCAGGAGATTATCATAATGATTTAGACCTTTTGCGGCACAATATGTCAAAGACGACTGAGCCTTTGGTCACATTCAATTATATCGCACACATATTGGAAAAAAATATTGTTTTGATTCATGTTTCATTTAAAAAGCAAAGAACATTGAATGTTCTTTTAATCAAAAAGTAATCATTTCTTATGAGCGCCTTGGCTTTTCTGATATTAAATTCCCTTTTATTGCTCATTTTGCTACTCCACGATAAATCATTCTTCACCATTTTAAACATGTAAAAGAAGTATACACCTGCAGTGTCGTTTTACATTCTTGCTGTTCCGTACCCGTACAAGTGCGTTCAAAATGCTTTTAGAAAGTGGCACGGTATGTGCTTAAAACATTTGTGAAACAAAAATATTTTCAAAAGGGGGACACAGTATGAAAACAACATTGTATGAAATTATGGATGCGTTAGTATCGGTTTCCGATGATGATTCTGCAATTATTGATTTCGTTAATTATCTTTTTGATACGGGATATGTACATTTAACAAATTAAGCATTGTTGAAATTTTAAACAAACTGACTGAGTATGGTGTTGGCAGATGAAAATCAGAAATAATTCTCAAACAGTTTTGATTGTTGAGGATGATAGGCAAACGATAGAAATGCTTCAATTAGGGTTAATTCCTAACGGTTTTATATGTGTAACTGCTGTTTCGGGAAGAGAAGCATTGAAGTTGCTCGATAAATCTCAGCCGGATATTATCCTTCTTGACATAATGCTGCCTGATATTGATGGGTATGAATTGTGCACAATAATAAAAGAGAGAACTCAGGATACATTCGTTCCTATTATTGCAATCACTGCTCGCAACGATGTTGAGAGCATCGTTAAAGGATTAAATTGCGGCGCTGACGATTATGTGACAAAACCATATGAAATGATAGAAGTTATAGCTCGTGTCCAAGCAATGCTTCGTGTTAAAGTACTGCATGATTTGCTTAATGAGAAAAAAGAAAAACTCGAAGAACTCCATTCAATTAAAGACGAGTTTTTGTCAATCTGTTCTCACGACTTGAAAAATATCATTATGCCGGTTATGGAAGCGAGTTCAATGATGCGTGAAAACCTTGTTCCGGCAAATAATACAAAGTTTGCAGATATTATTTATCGGCAAAGTAAAAAAATGGTTACTCTTCTTAACAATTTGCTTCATTCCTTTAAAACGCAAGGGAATTCGCCGATTCTGTGTTGCGAAATTGTTGATGTCCGCGCGTTTTTCGAAGAATATATCCGTGATTGTTCAATGATGTACAGAGCACGGTCATTAAAAATTTCAATCGATATCGATAAAGAAGTTGATACATGGGTGTTCGATAAGGAAAAAATTGATGAAGTGTTAACCAATCTTATTTCCAATGCGGCAAAATATACCCCATCAGGCGGAACTATTCATGTTCGCGTAACAATCGACCATGGCAATAACCTTGCGGTGAGCGTTATTGACAGTGGGCGAGGCATACCTCGGGCTATATTGCCCCGTATTTTTGACAAATTTGTAACAACCCCCTCCGATGAAAATAAAAACGGCGTCGGTTTAGGGCTTGCAATATGCAAGACAATTGTGGAAAAACATGGCGGCTCCATTCATGTGAAAAGCAAAGAAGGCGAAGGAAGCGAATTCTCGTTTACGATTCCTCAACAAAGAAACTCCTCCGGTGTAATACGTCCCTTAGAAGCATATCAACCTAACTAATAGCGGCGTTTTAATTATCAGAACTTTTATTTTGTTGAAGCGAATCAAGTATTTCCCAGATTCTGTTTACGGCAAAGTTTTTCTGTGCGCTGTTGATGGCGCCGATTTTAATTGTTAGTTCAATCCCTTTCTCCTGCCGGGAAAAATGAAGGATGATTTCATCAACCTGTTCATTAGGAATAATTTGAAGCGTCGTTATAGAATCTTGAATCGTATCGCCTTTAATAGAAAGCACAAACTCTAATTGAGCAACTTGCTTAAGAAACATATTGTATTCCGTAGGAAAGTTGCCGCGGTCCGGAATTTTTATTTTTTTCTTGTAATGAGATGATTGTCCTTTTTCAGCAGGGTATTCTTCGGGTGTAAGAAAAGGCGTGCGAATCACTTTAGAGCGCCTTTCGCGCAGAGCAATTGTTATGGAATGTGTTTGTGGGTCGGAAGATAGTTCAAAACTTTCTGTCCGTTCGAATTTAAGCCATCCAAGAGGGAAAAATGTTTTCTCATCTTTTACGGCTATTTTTCGGGTTTTTGGAAAAACCGAAAAAAAATTTAGTTTTACCGCTTCTCGAGAAAAACTTTTTTTGCATGAGACACAAAATAGTTTGTGAGGGTTAAATTTATCAATTTTTAATGGCGTGCCGCAGTCAGCATTGGGACATTGTGAAACAACTTTTCCTAAGTTGTACTGAATGCGCAGTTTTGCGGTTTCATCGGGAGTATACAAAGAGCCGGTTATGGTGCTCCAGCCCGTACCTTTTCCAATACAGATAAAAAAACCATTACGAGTAGACGGAATTTTTGAAGTTAGAGATGAATAGAATTGTTCAAGTTCTTTCATTGAACAGGCATTGTAAAAAACCTTTTCATGTTCAGCAATGTTTGCAGAAAACGAGTTGAGGGTTTGTTCAAAGGCGCCTAACAATTCCGTTCCGTCATCTTGCGATAAAAACGTTATTGTCCCGATACTGAATTCTCCGGTTTTGAGAGTTTCAAGATAGTATGATGACGCTGTTTTAGGAGTAGGCTGAGAGACAGGATTAAATCCGAATTTTTTCCAGCCGAATTTTTTTTCGGATATTAAATTAAGTAATTTAACATCTGATAGTTCCAATGCAGATTTTGAAAATGGTATATCGCTGTATGAAAAAGGAGAAACGGGCATTGTTTGCTGAGATGTCTTGACCGAACGTTTCAACCAAGCACAAGCGGAATTGAAAAAACCTTTGAGCGTGTTGCCGGGAATTACAGGGTTTCCCCACGCGTCTTTTGTGAAAAGGTCTATTTTGTTTCCATATAATTTCCCTTGAACGGTATATAAGGGTGTAATGCCGCTGATATCCCATGGAAGGGCTGGTTCTGGTATCGTATTTGTGGATAGCGGTAATGTTAAGTTGGGGACATAAGGTTCATTATTATAGATCAATGTATTTGGTTCAGAATACTTAAAATGAATACTTTCGTGCAGGGCATGAATTGCTCCGATATGGAGCGGTGAAACTATGGAAACTTTGTACCTTTGGTGTATTTTATGGGTTGCGGTAGACATAGTTTTATACAAAGAAAGCTTTTCCTATTCGATAAATGGCGGTTTCAGTTGCATATTTTTTGTTTTGGTTAAATAATTTTATTATGCTGTCCGATGAGTTGAGCGGTTTTATTTTGAAAACAGAACCTTCTTTTAGAAACAGTAAAGTTTTTGCTTCTTTTTCGAGAAAAAAAGGTGATTTGCTAAATGTAAGAAAAGCAATACTGGAATCATGCATAAGGTTATTGCGGATATCATGATGTGAAGGATAATAGGTTGATAGCAATATAATGCGGTCATTTTGCCGTATTTCAGATGGGAGCGAGAATTCTTCAAAGTCGAATTGACCGTATCCAATGCTTTTATTTTTTCCAATGCCGTCATCTTTAAGAAAATGTAGAGCTGTTTCGAATAACATTTTATCATTATCCGTTTCAAATCGGGCAAGAAAATAAAGCCCCGCATCATGTTTGAACCGCAAACACGATGCATTTTTGTACATCTGAGTATGCCATAATGGAGCTGTTGTATGGATAGGGTGGTTTGAGTCAGCGATAAAACAATCCGTTTGTAGGAACTCTCTGTTTTTTGCCGGTTTGGTTTCCCAAAAAATATCATCGCTGACGAATAAAGGGCAAGAACCGCTGATTAGATGGGCATCAGGGTACAGCGTTGCAAAATCAAGCGGGATTGGAAAAAAAAGGCATTCACGGTAAAACGGAAACATTGAGGAAACCGTAAACCCCAATGAATCAAGTGATTGGGGAAATATACCGATATGCCCCAGTGCCCATAGTATTGTGCTGTATAATCGGTCTGAGTGGATGATAGGCGAATGAGAATACAGCGATCGAAAAA
>JACKPL010000005.1 GCA_024233545.1 bacterium | reverse complement strand
GCAGATACGCCTTATTTTAAGGACCCTAACGTACGCACAGCAATGACACACCTCATACCTCGCGAAACAATTGCAAGGGAAATCCACCAAGGGCTTGTAGAAGAAGTAACCGGCCCGTTTTTCATTGACGGACCGATTTATGACCACTCCCTTACACCTCTTGGCCATTCTTTAAAAAAAGCAAAACAACTCCTTAGAAAAGCAGGATGGGTCGACCATGACGGTGACGGTGTAATCGATAAAGACGGCATACCATTCGAATTTGAATATCTTATTCATAACGCACGCGATTATCACCAAAAAATAGCCGATATCATTAAAGAAAGCATTGAAAAAGCAGGCATCAAAATGATTATAAGAAAAATCGACTGGACAATATTCAGCGAGACCGTATCTGACAGAAAATTTGACGCCGTACGATTCGCATGGGGTACCGGCATCGATGATGACCCTTACCAGATTTGGCACTCATCGCAAAAAGAAAATCGAGGTTCAAATTACGTCGGCTACAACAATCCGGCAGTTGACCGCATACTTGAAAATGCCCGCGAAACGTTTGATCCAATAGAACGGTGGTCACTCTATCGAGAAATGCATCACATTCTTTATAATGAACAACCCTATACTTTTTTATTTTGCTTTAAAACGCTCGTTTTTTATAACAAAAACTTCCGGAACGTCAAATTTTATTCAACACGTCCCGGCTACAATTTGACAGAATGGTATATTCCTCAAGAAAACCCTGAAGCGAAACCTGAATGAAAGAATATATAGTAAAACGTTTAATTTTAATGTGTTTCACGCTGTTCGGCATAGTGTTAATCACCTTCTGTGTAACACGGCTTGCGCCCGGCGACCCAGCATCCTTAAAACTTCAGGGATTGCAAATGAGCGGACAAGGCAATCAGCAACTTTCTCGTCAGCTCATTGAAGAAACACGCCAATTATACGGATTCGATCAACCTCTTCTCTTTAATTTCCGCCATGATAATGTGCGTACATATACTTTTTCTCTTATTAAACGTTATATCTCCGCTGGCAATGACTCTGAAAGGCAAGAAGCAGAAACTGCCATTGTAAACGCTGGAACCGTTATATTTCCCTTTATTACAGAATACCTCGATAACCCAATAAATCAAAATCATTCTGATACGCTCTTTGCCCTCATAGAAAAACTCAGCGGTTTAGCATTTGCCCATACTCTAACAAATAGTGAAAAACTAACCTTTTGGCATACTTATTTTTCCGCAACTTGCCATATTTATAATGAATCTTGGGGAAAAAAGATGATTCAAAATCTTTTCAGTTCATCCCTCAGCGCACAAGAAGATGCTCATGACCAACTTGTTGAATCAGGCACTGCTTCGGTTGCTCTAATAATGGAGGCCGCTGAGGAATTCGGTGCTGAGCAAGGCGACAGACTCTATTCCCTTCTTGCGGAAATTCTCCGTAAACCATGGCATATTGAAAGCAGTATGCACGCCGATCAAAAAACAGCAGTATTAAATAAGTGGCAATCTTGGTGGAAACGGGAAAAACATAAATATACTTTTTTCAGTACATCCGAGCGGTTGATGCGCATATTCAGCGCTACTCAGTTCGGGCAATGGATAGGCATGGTATTAAAATTCGACTTTGGGGATTCATATGCATACCATATGCCTGTTACAAAATTGATTAAAGAACGCCTGCCTATTTCATTACAACTTAGTTTAATATCTATTTTTCTCACGTATATTATCGCAATACCCCTTGGTGTGTTTTCAGCTACGCATCAATATACAGCCTCTGATAAGATTATTACTCTTCTCCTTTTTATATTATACTCACTGCCAAGCTTTTGGATTGCCAACATGCTGATACTCCTTACAACCGGCGGTGATTTCCCTCACATATTTCCCAGCAGATACCTCCATTCTTCCGGCGCTGAAATGTTGCCGTTCATACAATGGTTTTTTGATTGGATATGGCATCTTATTTTACCTATCACCTGTTTAACATACGGAAGTTTTGCTTATGTATCGCGTCAAATGCGCGTTGGCATGCTTGACATCATTAGGCAAGATTTTATCCGCACTGCTCGAGCAAAAGGCTTAAAAGAAAACAGCGTCATTTTTAAACACGCTCTCCGTAACGCGCTTATTCCAACGGTAACACTGCTTGCATTCCTTTTGCCAGCTACCCTTGGAGGAAGTGTGATTATCGAAGAAATTTTTTCTATTGAGGGGATGGGCAAACTTTCGTTTGATGCAATTTTAAACAGAGATTACCCTATTATCAATGCAATAGCTTTTTTCTCAGCATTTTTAACACTTTTAGGCATATTGATTACCGATGTTCTTTACGTTTGTGTCGACCCACGGATAAGTTTTGAAAAATGACGGAAAATACTATATATTCACCAACTTTTTTCGATCTATCATTGAAACAGTTTAAGAAAAATAAACTGTCAGTAGCGGGTGTCTGTATTATTGCTTTTCTTTTCTTTGTTGCCATCTACGCACCGATACTGGCAAACAACCGTCCTTTGCTTATCAGAGCAACGTTTGTTGATGATTATGAAGATACGTTTTACGCATTGTTGTCTAATCTCACAATTTACCAAAAAAATTATGCAGAAAATAATGTGATTGACACTCAAACGAAACGGCTTGGATACATTCACTCAGATTTTTCATCGCTTAAGCAACATCTTTCACCTCAATATAAGAAGCTTCTTGACGATTATAAACACCGTTTTCTAGCACAAGATTCTCTTCTTAGCATAAATACATTTGCCCATATGCTCAGTGATTTCGAGGAACAATTTATTTTAAAAGAACCGCCATTAAAGCGCATTGTCAAGTTCCCTGCTTTTAGAAATTTAACAAGTATTCAGATTTTTTTCATGATTTTATATCCTCTTCTTTTTCTTCTCTTTTTATTGAAGTTTACTTTGCGGCAAAAAACATATCATCGTAAGATCATGAAACATACCATGCTCTTTATCTTCACTGCACTGATTATCGCTACAATATTCCGCATTGTATATCCCCCTGTTTTTGACCCTACCGACTATAAAGCTCTCTGTTCAGATACGGACGATGGATGTTTTGTTATTTTTGCCCCTGTTCCCTACGGAGAAAACGAAAATATTATTTCAGAAGCACACAGCAAACCGACATGGCTAATTCCTGTGAAAAACCGAACTCACAATTATCACTTCTTTGGAACAGATACCAATGGAAGAGATGTATTATGCCGAATGATATGGGGCACACGCATTTCTATGTCCGTGGGATTTATTGCCGTTGGTATATGTCTGGGAATCGGCATTATAATTGGTTCGTTGGCAGGGTACTTTCGCGGATGGGTAGATATTCTTTTTTCAAGAATTGTTGAAATAGTGATTTGTTTTCCCGTTTTTTTTCTAATACTCACCGTTCTCGCATTTCTTCGTCCAAGTATAATAAATATCATGGTTGTTATTGGCATTACCGGATGGACTGGTATTGCCCGTTTATGCAGAGGCGAGTTTTTAAAATTAGTAAAACAAGACTTTGTCATAGCCGCAAAAGCACTTGGAGCACACCACCTGCGCACTATTTTTACTCATATTCTTCCCAACGGGCTGGGACCTGTTTTGGTATCTGTTTCTTTTGGCATTGCAGGAGCAATTCTCACCGAATCTGCGCTTTCTTTTTTGGGATTTGGCGTTCCGCAACCAACCGCAAGCTGGGGTGATTTACTCAATAATGGACGCAACGATATACAAGGAACATGGTGGCTGACAATTTTTCCCGGAATGGCAATTTTTATTACCGTTACCGCATTTAACCTCGCAGGAGAAGGACTGCGTGACGCGCTTGACCCCCGTTTGAAACACGAATAACCGTCTTTTCCATTATTTCTGAGGAAAAATATTTACAAACACCTCATTTTACCGTAGAATACGACACAATTTTTATTGAATTGCCAATTTTATTGCTGGGATGGCGGAATTGGTATACGCGCTAGGTTGAGGGCCTAGTGGGAGCATATCCCGTGCGGGTTCAAGTCCCGCTCCCAGCATTTCTTTAAAAAAAAAGCTCAGATTCAAAATGAACCTGAGCTTTTTTTTATATATTTTAAGATATGATCATGTTCCCATAGTCCATGAATTTAGGTATTCTTTCTGCTCTGCCGTTAACTCATCTATGCCGATACCCATGGACTTCAGTTTAAGAGTCGCTACCCAATTTTCAATTTCCTGTGGTACATAATAAACTTTGTTCCCTAATTTTCCTTTATTTTGCAAGCAAAATTCGGTCGCCAAAGCCTGAGTAGCAAAACTCATATCCATAACGCTCGCCGGATGCCCTTCTGCGGCGGCAAGATTGATTAACCGCCCTTCTCCTAAAAGATAAACGGTATTACCGCTCGGCAGAGTATATGCATCAACAAAATTACGGACTTGCTTATTTTGTCGTATTGCAATATCTTCTAGTCCCGGGATATCGATTTCAACATTAAAATGTCCCGAATTGCATACAATTGCGCCATTTTTCATCAAAGCAAAATGTTCAGCTCGAATAACGTGGATATTTCCTGTCAACGTACAGAAAAGATCACCGATTTTCGCCGCTTCTTCCATTGGCATAACTCTAAAGCCATCCATAACTGCTTCAAGCGCTTTTATCGGATCTATTTCCGTAACCACAACATTCCCGCCCATCCCGCGAGCCCGCAATGCAAATCCGCGTCCGCACCAGCCATATCCAAGCACAACAATCGTTTTACCAGCAATCAAGAGATCAGTTGCCCGAATAATACCGTCTAATGTTGATTGACCGGTGCCATACCGATTGTCAAACAGATTTTTTGTAGCGGCATCGTTTACTGCAATAACCGGCAACTTCAGCGCTCCGTCTTTTTCCATTGCTTTGAGTCGAATAACACCGGTTGTGGTTTCTTCCATACTTCCGATAATATTGGGGATTTGGTCTTTATATTCAGAATGAAGAACAGATATTAGATCAGCGCCGTCATCCATCGTGATATTCGGTTTATGCTGTAATGCACAATGAAGGTGCCGATAATATGTTTTATTATCTGCACCAGTGATTGCAAATACTGGGATATCATAATCTTTAACTAAAGACGCCGCAACGTCATCTTGTGTAGAAAGCGGATTCGAGGCACACAAAACAACGTCAGCGCCGCCAGCTTTCAATGTGCGGACAAGATTTGCCGTTTCAGCTGTTACATGCAGGCATGCGGACATTCTCAGCCCTTGTAACGGTTTTTCTTTTTCAAACCGTTTTTTGACCGCTTGTAAAACCGGCATATCGTTATGTGCCCATTCGATGCGTTTTTTCCCTTTATCAGCAAGACTCAGGTCCTTTACATCATACGATGATCCTGCAGTCGGTTTTTGACTCATGATGATACTTCTCCTCCTTATTTATTTACATGCTTGCTACTATTTTTTATGCACGCGCACTGACAAGTCCAGCTTCTTTGCGCAATATTTCAACTTTATCCGTTTGTTCCCATTTAAAAAGGTCTTCTCTTCGGCCGAAATGCCCATGCCGCGCAGTTTCTTTATAAATTGGACGAAGCAGTTGAAGCTCATCAATAATTCCTTTAGGACGAAGCGGAAATACTTTTTTAACTATTTCAGCAATGTTTTCTTCTGGAATAACATTTGTGCCAAAGGTATCGACCAAAACCGATATCGGGTCTGCAACACCAATTGCGTATGACAACTGGACTTCACATTCATCCGCTAAATCTGCGGCAACAATGTTTTTGGCTATGTAACGGGCCATGTATGTTGCACTTCTATCAACTTTTGAGGGGTCTTTGCCGGAAAACGCACCGCCTCCATGGCTTCCTTTTCCTCCGTAAGTATCGACGATAATCTTGCGGCCTGTAAGCCCTGTATCGCCCATAGGGCCTCCCACTACAAATTTACCCGTAGGGTTAATATGATATACGGTATTGGAATCGAGAAGATTGGCGGGAATAACAGCTTTAATAACCTTTTCAATAATATCTTTTTTGATGGTTTCATAGGAAACATCAGCCGCATGCTGGGAAGAAATAACAACAGTATGAACTCTTACTGGAGTAACGCCGTCATATTCAATAGTGACCTGAGATTTGCCGTCCGGCCGCAAATATCCAATTATGCCTTTTTCGCGGACTTCGGCAAGACGCTCGACCAATTTATGTGCAAGGCTAATGGGAAGCGGCATGAATTCCGAAGATTCTTTACAAGCATATCCAAACATTAACCCCTGATCACCAGCTCCTTGGTCGGCGTACAATCCTTGCCCTTCGGACACCCCCTGAGAAATATCCGGCGACTGCTGATGAACACTGACCAACACTGCGCACGTACTGCAATCAAACCCCTTCGCCGCATCATCATACCCTATTTCTTTCACTGTTTGGCGAGCAATTTCAGCATAATCAACAATTGCTGTAGTGGTAATTTCACCAGATATAAGCACTAATCCGGTTGTCAGCAAGGTTTCACATGCTACTCGCGCATATTTATCCTGTTTGAGGATTGCATCTAAAATTGCATCCGACACCTGATCAGCCATTTTGTCGGGATGCCCCATTGTTACCGATTCTGAAGTAAATAATTTTTTGTAACTCATAATGTCTCCTTAATTTCTATTTCGCCATCAAAGCGAACGATAGATAGCATCTGCATGATTATAACTTTCCAAATCCCCTATATCAAACCATTGTCCGTTAAAGACATATGCATAGACATCTTCTACTTTATAGACCCACTGCACAAAAAAACCGGGAGCGTCCTGATTATTTCCTTCATCAATATAGCGTTTAATCAGAGACACGGCACCGCGTTTAAATAAATAAATTCCCAAAGCGGCAAGGGTTGATGGTGGCTGTGCCGGTTTTTCAACAAATGATGTGACCTGAGCATTTTGATTAACACTTACTATTCCATAACGAGACGCAAGCTTGATGTCACCAACATTATATGCACATATAACCAAATTTTTGTTTTTAGAAAACTGTTTCAGGGCTTCAAGCGAAAAATCGAATATATTGTCGCCTGCTACTACAATGAGGTCGTCATCGATTTTTTTTTGTTTGATTACAAAATTCATATCTCCGATAGCGCCGAGGCGATCATCATTCGACAATGTTCCGTCGTTGATAATTTCAATCGGCTTTTTATATGAGTATACATGCGCCCATTCTTCAAATTGCCGGTGAAATTTCTGATTAGTAACAACATAAATCGCATCAATTGCATCAAACACTTCAAGCTTATCTATGATATACTCGATGATCGGTTTTCCGGCAATAGGCAACAACGGTTTCGCCTTATTTTCTGTGAGAGGATATAAGCGTGTGGCATATCCCGCCGCCATAATTATTGCTTTCATTAAAACTCCTTTAGTAAAAATTAAAAATGCATCAAGGTTGGTACGTATTCGTTTACCAATTTCTGAGCGGTATAGTGAATTTCGTCGGGATCATTCATTTCCATAACAATGTTCAACAAATTTTCAATATCCGTATAGCGCATAGACCTAAATACTTTTTTGAGTTCCGGTATTGCCACAGAACTGCAACTCAGCTCATCAACGCCCAACCCCATGAGAAGCAATGCCAAAGCAGGTTCGCTTGCCATTTCGCCGCATACGCCAACCCAAATATTATGTTTGTGCCCTGCATCTACTATAGAACGAATCAAACGCAAAACTGCAGGGTGTGTCGGTTTATATAAATACGCTATTTTTTCATTTACTCTATCTACCGCCATCGAATATTGGATAAGATCGTTCGTACCAATACTGAAAAAATCGACTTCTTTCGCAAGAAGGTCAGCGGTAATTGCCGCAGAAGGCACTTCAATCATTGCCCCGACTTCCATAGATTTATCAAACGAAATACCATGCTTTATACAATCCTGCTTTACCTCTTCAAGAAGCCTGTTTGCATGGCGGATTTCCCCAATACCCGAAATCATCGGGTACATCATTTTTAAATTTCCGAGAGCGCTTGCACGTAAAATAGCCCGCAGTTGAACCTTAAAAATTTCCGGCTGAGCAAGACAGAAACGTATTGCGCGCCATCCGAGAAAAGGGTTCATATCTTGAGGAACATCGAGTTGAGAAATGAATTTATCACCGCCGATGTCCAATGTCCTGATAACCACAGGTTTCGGATACATTTTTTTTGCAACGGTAAAATATGCTTCATAGTGTTCATCTTCTGTAGGCAGATCGCGGCGATTCATGTAAAAGAATTCTGTCCGGTATAACCCTATTTCTTCCGCACCATGAGAAATGACTGAGGGTACATCTTCCGCCATTTCAATATTTGCGGCTATTTTAATACGGTACCCGTCCTGTGTTTCTGCGGGCAAATCACGCAGTTGCGCAAGTTCTTCTTCGTACACATCAAGCCGAGTTTTTTCTTTTCCGTACCGTTCGAGTGTCTTTTTTGATGGGTTTACAATAACTAAACCACGGTTACCGTCAACAATAATAGTTGCATCCGATTTTATTTTCTTGCTTACATCATGCAAGCCGACTACTGCAGGAATCTCAAGTGTCCGCGCCATGATTGCGGTATGAGAAGTACGGCTCCCAATATCGGTAGCAAAACCGGCGACTTTTTCTTTATGCATTGTTGCGGTTTCAGAGGGCGCAATATCATATGAAACAACAATTACTTCGCTGTCAAGCTGGCTCAAGTCTTTACTCTCTTTACCCATTAGATTTTGAATTATACGGCGGCTGACATCTTTAATATCGCTTGAGCGTTCACGAAGGTATTCGTCATCAATTTTATCAAAAATCTGTGCATATTTATTTGATACTTCGATGAATATGATTTCAACATTAACTAATTTTTCCTGAACATTTTTAATGACTTCTTCGATAAGAACCCTGTCTTCTATGACCAAAAGGTGCGCATTAAAAATTTCTGCATGTTCGGTACCCATCGCTACAGCTATTTTATTTTGTATTTCTTTAATCTGTTTGCGTGTTTTTGTCAAAGCCGCTTCGAACCGTGCAATTTCTAAAGGAACTTGTTTGGGTGAAATGGAATAGTTAGGAATTTCCGAGGAGACATCACTATCGAGTTTAAACGCTTTTCCAATAACAAACCCGGGAGATACAGGAATGCCATAATAGACTTCTTCTAAGGTTTTTGAATCAGATTTTTTCGATCGTGATTTTCGAGGAGGCCGTGTTGTCATAGTACCTTTATTGTTCGCCAAATTTTTCATTAAACAATTTTGTTAACGATGTTATCGCTTCTTTAGCATCAGGGCCTGAAGCACGCAACTTTAGTTTTGTTCCGTAGCTTGCGGCAAGTGTCATGATACCGATAATACTTTTACCATTAACTTCAACCGAATCTTTAACAATAAAAATATCCGATTCGAATTTATTCGCCTGTTGAACAAACATTGCGGCAGGCCTGGCATGAATGCCATTTTTATTTTTAATTACCACTCGGCATTCAGCTTTATCGGTCATTTTCTTTCCATTGCTTCTTTCTGCATTTCAGCCATGAGTTTTTTATCTAATTCTTCTACCGGATTGATGCCCATCTTTTTTAAGCGAAAATTAAGAGCCGCAACTTCTACCAAAGTAACTACATCACGGCCCGGCTTAACCGGTAAAATAAAATGAGGTATTTTTGTTCCGAGCAATGTGTAGTATTGGTTTTCTATGCCAAGCCGTTCATATTCTTTATTAGGATCCCAGATTTCAAGTGTTATTACAAGCTCAACTTTTTTTCTTACTTTGACGCTTCCAACGCCAAAAAGTTGCTGGACATTTATTAACCCTATCCCCCGCAATTCCATAAAATGCTGAGTAATACTCTGCCCTTCTCCGACAACAAAATTTGATTCAACTAATTTCAGTACAACCACATCATCGCTAATTAACCGATGTCCTCTGTTAATCAAACCGAGAGCAGTTTCACTTTTTCCTACGCCGCTTTTTCCCAATATCAATACACCGACACCATACACTTCAATATGATCTGCGTTTATTATCATAGACGGTGCAAATTCATCAGCCAAAAACATAGTGCCGTGGTTAATCAATTTCATCGTCATGTAAGGCGATCGTAATAGCGGTGTTTTATGCTCGTCCGCAAGTTGTATCAACTCTTGGGGGACAGTCAATTTACGGGCAATGATAATGCATGGAACTTTCTGCAAAAAAATTTGCTTAAGCCGCTCAAACCGCTCTTCGCGCATTAAAGAACGCAAATACGACATTTCTGCTTTTCCAAAAACCTGAATCCGTTTATGAGCAAAATAGTCGAAAAACCCGGTGATTGCCAATCCCGGCCGATTTAATTCAGCAACGGATAAACGATTTTCAAGGCCTTGTTTTCCGCCAAGAATACTAAGCCTCAACTGGTCTTTAAGGCCATTGTAAAAATCTAAAACACAAATACCTTTTTTTTTCATAAGAGCACTACACGGTGATGATTAGAGCGCCTAATCTAGAATTGCGGTTTGATAAGTCCGATTCTACCATCTTCTCGGTAAAAGATCACACCGACTTTGCCCGAATCCTGTTCGGAAAAAACAAGAAACTCTAACCCAACACTCTGCAGTTTTTTTGAAGCATGGGCAACCGATAAAATATCCACTTGCAAATCTTCTCGTTCTACAATTTCCACCGTTACACCTGATATGCTATTCTGGCGAGTATTGATAACTTTGGATAATAAAGTTACGTGATCTTTTGAGGAAACGGCAGAATTGGATAGTTCATACAATTCATATTCATTATCTTTTATTTTATGAATAAAATCTACTTTGCGTGTCTCGGGATTTTTAAAAACAAAAAAATGCTCATGGTCGTTTTCAAGTTTTTTTATTGCTTCCGATAGAGAAATCGTTGAAAGATGAAAATCCTCAACTAAGATTTCTTCCGAACCGGCAGTCATATCGGCAGGCACATCATTGATTGTTTTTTTGTGATTCTGAACCCGTTCTTTGGTACGGCGCATTTGCCGTTCTATTTTATCAATAACATTATCGATAGCGGCGAACATATCTGCTTCTTCTTCTTTGCAATGAATATTTGAAAACGGCGATTTCACGTTAATTTCGGCAATATACCTATATTTTTGAACATCCAACGTTGCATGAATGTCGCATTCTTTTAGACTATATTTTTCAACTCGCCCGATTTTTTCCTGCAAATAGTTCTTCATTTCATCAGTAACTTGAGTACTTCTGCCAGTGACGTAAATGTTCACTGTTTCCTCCCTTTGCGTTACATTGTTGTTGCATTTACACACGATAAAACTAATCAATAAAAGCTTATTTTGTTTACACCATTTTATGAATTTTGTCAATGAAATAATTCGCGGTTTTCCAAGGCTACGGTTCAAAAACGCTACATTGTAAAACGTTCGCCAAGGTAAAGTTGCCGCGCTTCCTTATCATTCATCAGGTATTCCGCACTGCCGTCTTTAAGTACCCTGCCTTCATAGATCAGATATGTTCTGTCGGTAATAGCCAATGTTTCTCTGACATTATGGTCAGTCAGTAAAATTCCCAACCCTTTTTCTCGCAATTTGGTAATAATTTGCTGTACATCACTTACCGCTATCGGGTCGACACCAGAAAAAGGCTCGTCAAGGAGAATAAACGACGGCGACGTTACCAGCGCCCGTGTTATCTCAAGCCGCCTTCGCTCTCCGCCTGATAAAGTATACGCCTTGTTTTTTGCAAGATGATCGATGCTCAACTCTAATAAAAGAGATTCAAGACGGGACATCCGCTCTTTGCGCGAGATCGGCAATGTCTCAAGGATAGCAAGAATATTTTCTTCAACGGTAAGTTTGCGAAAAATAGAAGGTTCCTGAGACAGGTAGCTAATACCTCTTCTCGCCCGATGGCTCATAGGTATAGCGGAAATATCTTCTTTGTCAAAAATTACTTTGCCTTCGTTTGGTTTAATTAAGCCGACAATCATGTAAAAAGTAGTTGTTTTGCCTGCACCATTCGGTCCGAGCAACCCAACGATTTCCCCCTGCTTTACCGATATATTAACGCCATTTACTACTTTTCTTCTCTTGTATATTTTTACAAGGTTTTCAGTTCTAAGCAATTCCATAACAGTATCTATTCCTTAGAAAAATAATCCAGAATTGTCAGTTTCTTCCCAGTATAACAATAACTTTGCTTTGGGTTCCAATTTCATTTCAGTCTGTCCGTTTTTTTGAAAAATGGTTATTTTTTCAGCGGCATAAACATTTTTATCTTCCTGAATACGCGGATCGCCGGTTAACTCGAGTATTCCTTCAGGCACCTTGTATTCAGCTTTATTGCTTCGGGCAACTTTATTGTCAATATTGATAATAACATTTCCCGTCGCTTCTACAAGCGATACCGACCGATCGGTTTCGTTGAAGAAAACCTTCATTAAATCCGCTTTTACCCTGCCTCGCTGATTTTCGATAACAACATTGTCATGAAAGACTGCAATATTATTAGGAAAATCGACGTCAAGTGGGCCATCGCAGGTAATCGTTGTTTGTTCTGCGGTATTATCCATTTCAACATTATTTTTTGAAATGCCCTCTTTTCCCAATAAAGGATTCAAAGAACTACAAAAAATAAACGCTCCGACTATTACTATCAGCGACAGAAATTTCATTCTCTCTCCCTTTTCCTGATTTGACGTTATAACTTATTTTGATTTTCATCAAGTTCGGTTTCTAAATCGGGAAAAAACATATTTTTATTTTTGCCGTGTAAGACAACAATTACATTTGTCCGAATTTGGACACAACTGTTTTCCATGTTTCCATCAAGTCCTTTACCCGAAACAATAATATCATTTGCCGTTATTTTTATCGGCTGATCTGTGCGGACTTTTTTTTCAGTTTGGTTGACTTGAGCAGAAGGCGATTCAAGCGTGATTGGGTTGTCTTCTACTTCATTGCCATAAAAAACTACCGTCACATCCATAATTTCAATATAGCCGTCATCGAGAAAATTTGCAGAACTCCCGTGGAGTTCCCAGATTCTTTTTCCAGAGGAATCGTGATCGAAAATCGATACGCCATCTTCCACTTTCCCTACAGGAATTGCCTGTTCCGTTTGCGGATCAGCATAAAGCTGAGACACACACAAACTTAAAAAGAACCCTCCGCATACTATCGCCCGCAAGTTAATTCGCATGCCTTTTACTCTATCCTTATACTAATTATCACAATTGATTTGAGATTTTATATATGTTTCTTCATTTAGTTTATTGTACACGCCGTTTGATTTATAACAATATATTTTCGACTCTTCCGGCATTAAACGGTTCACTATAAACCAAGCACATCGCCTTCATCAAGCAAACCGACTGGACGGAACGATTCATCTACAACAGCAAGTTCATCAATTTTCTTTTCTTTTAAAATTTTTACCGCTTCAACAGCAAGCATGTCGGGAACGACACTTTTCGGGTTGCGCGTCATAAATAATTTTACTGGCTTATGAATGACTTGTTCATCTTTATCAAGGGCACGGCGCAAATCGCCATCAGTAAAAATGCCGGTTATTCTTCCATTTGAATCAACCATAATCGCGGCGCCGGCACGTGCATGGGTAATGTTTATGAGTACATCTTTGACCAGCATTTCCTCGGAAACAATCGGATTATTTTTGCCTGTTCGCATCACATCGCTTACTTTAAGCAACAATCGTTTTCCCAGCGTTCCCCCCGGATGAAAGAATGCAAAATCTTCTAACTTAAATCCTTTTCTTTCATATAAGCTTACCGCAAGCGCATCGCCCATTACTAACGCGGCTGTTGTGCTGGATGTTGGGACAATTCCCAAAGAACACGCTTCCTGAGCTACGCTAACATCTAAAACCACATCGCTATATTTCGCTAAAGTTGATTGTGTATTGCCGACAAGGGATATAAGTTTCGCTCCGATTTTCTTTATAATAGGCAGTAAAAAAGTCAATTCCTGTGTTTCACCGCTGTTAGAAAGCGCAATGATAATATCATCAGCTTGTACAATTCCCAAATCGCCGTGATGTGCTTCTGCCGGATGGAGCGTCATTGCAGGGCTTCCAGTGCTGGCAAGCGTTGCGGAAATCTTCTTGCCGATCAAACCGGGTTTGCCCATTCCGGTAACAATTATCCGCCCTTTGCATTTATACAGCAAATCCACTGCCTGCCGAAAATTATCGCCGATACGGTTTTCAAGCTCAGCAACCGCCTGTGCTTGTGCCCGAATAACATCCTTGGCTATTTCCGCCACGTCAATTTCTCGCGCCTGAGGCATTATCGATTCTCCCTTTTCAGGTATTAGGTAATTTTTTTCACAACTGTGTCGATCGCCATCAATTGCCGTAATAACGGTTCAAGCATATCGAGCCGTAACGCATTTTGCCCATCACACAAGGCTTTCGACGGATTGGGATGGCATTCAAAAAATACGCCGTCACATCCCGCCGCAACTGCCGCTCGGGACAAATACTCAACAAACTGGCGTTCGCCTGCAGAGCTTGTTCCCGCTCCGCCCGGTAATTGAACACTATGGGTCGCATCAAATACTACCGGCACTCCTAAAGACCGAATAATCGGCAACGCCCGCATATCGCTTACGAGATTATTATAACCGAATGTTGTGCCGCGTTCAGTAATAATTATTTGATTATTTCCGGCACTTAAACACTTATTTAGTATATTACGGATATCGAGCGGCGCAAGAAATTGTCCCTTTTTGATATTGACTACTTTCCCTGAAGATGCCGCAGAAAGTATTAAATCCGTTTGACGGCACAGAAATGCAGGAATCTGGATAACATCAACTATTTCTTTAGCCCTCATAACTTCTTCAACAGTATGAACATCGGTTAAAATGGGCACTTTGTATTTTTCTTTAATCTCTGCTAGGATTTTTAAGCCTTTTTCGATACCCGGCCCTCGGTATGCTTCGTGAGACGACCTATTTGCCTTATCATACGATGCTTTAAAAATAAATGGCATCGATAAACGATCTGTCAACTCCTTGAGAAAAGCCGCCGTTTCAAACGGCAATGCACCCGGTTCCAGCACACATGGGCCGGCGATTAAAACGAGCGGGAACGATTCTCCAAAAGGAACACTTCCAACCATTACTTCCCGCATGAAACAAGATTCCTATCTGAAGATTTCTGCATATCGATTGCGGCGGCTATAAACCCGTTAAACAGTGGATGTGATTTATCCGGTTTTGATTTAAATTCCGGATGAAATTGACAGGAAACAAACCACGGATGCCCGTGCAGTTCAAAAATTTCGACAAGGTTATGTTCCCGATTGACACCTGAAAAAACAGCGCCTTTTTCGATAAACTGCTTCCGGTATTTGTTATTGAATTCATACCGATGGCGATGGCGTTCTGATATAACGCCGGACTGATACACACCATACGCTTTACTATTCTGGTCAACCATACAACTATAAGCACCAAGCCGCATTGTACCGCCTAGTTTTGTAATATTTTGCTGTTCTTCCATTAAACAAATTACAGGATATTCAGCATCTTGGTCAAATTCAGTGCTTGAAGCATTTTGCAATCCGAGTACATTCCTTGCAAATTCGATTACCGCACATTGTAACCCCATACATATACCGAGAAAGGGAACATTATTTTCCCTCGCATATTGAATAGCTTCAATTTTGCCGTTTATTCCTCGATCGCCGAACCCACCTGGAACTAAAATTCCTTTCAGTTCTTTTAATTTTTCTTTGATCGTATTTTGATTCAATTCCTCTGCATCAACGCGCACAATATCGACTTTATGCCCATGATAAATACCGGCATGGTCGATCGCTTCATAAATACTTTTGTACGCATCTTGGAGATCGATATATTTTCCAACAACTCCAATTTTTACACTATCCTTTGCATTGATAATGGTGTCAACAATCCGCCCCCATTCGGTAAGGTCGGATTCCCTCGGAGCAGAGGTATGTAAATAATTGAGTATAATATCATCCATCTTAGCATTTTTGAACATTAGCGGCAATTCATAGACTGTGTGATCCACATCGCGCTCTTCAAAAACTGCTTCAACGGGAATATTGCAGAATAAAGAAATTTTTCTGCGCAGTTCTTCGGTAAGTTCTTTTTCGGTTCGGCATATGAGGATATCCGGCTGGATACCAATACTGCGCAGTTTTTCAACGCTATGCTGAGTCGGTTTTGTTTTCATTTCTCCTGCGGCACGAATATACGGTACAAGCGTCAGATGGATGTAGAGCGAATTATCCCTGCCCACATCAAGCCGAAACTGCCGTATGGCTTCAAGAAACGGCAAACTTTCTATATCACCGACAGTACCGCCGATTTCCGTTAACACAACATCAATGTTTTCATCTTCAGAAAAAACATTTATCCGGCGTTTGATTTCATTGGTAATATGAGGAATCACCTGTACGGTCTTGCCAAGATACCGTCCCAACCGCTCGTTTTTTATAACCGTTTCATATATTTGCCCTGTGGTAACATTGTTTTTCTGAGATAGAACCGCCGACGTAAACCGCTCATAATGCCCAAGGTCCAAGTCTGTTTCAGCGCCGTCGTCAGTAACAAATACTTCACCGTGCTGGAAGGGGCTCATTGTTCCCGGATCAACATTTATGTAGGGATCAAATTTTTGTAACGTAACCCGCAATCCCCTGCTTTCCAAAAGTTTTCCTATTGACGCCGCAGTCAACCCTTTGCCTAGTGAAGAAACAACGCCGCCGGTAACAAAAATATGTTTTTTCATATTCGTTTAAGTACCTCCATAAGATCATTAGGAGTATCCACACTTATTCCATCATAGTCGCCGACTACTGTTTTTATAGGATAACCATTTTCAAGGACACGCAATTGTTCCAATTTTTCAGCTTTTTCAAGCGATGATTGCGGCCATTTAACCAATTGTAGCAAAAAATCTTTCCTATATCCATAGAGACCTATGTGTTTATACATTTGAATAGTATTTTCTTCCGATTTATCACGAACGAACGGAATTGGGCTCCGTGAAAAATATATGGCATTGCCATTCAAATCAGTCACAACTTTCACCACATTCGGATTTTCGATTTCATGAGGATTTTTCATCGGTGTTATCGGTGTTGCCATAACCACAGAACTGTCGTGAAGAAGCGCTTCGACCATTTTATCTATGAGCGCTGGTTCGATCAATGGCTCGTCACCTTGAACATTAAGCGCATATTCGCAATCAAAAAGGCTGGCCGCTTCTGCGATACGGTCTGTACCGGTTGAATGTTCCGGAGAAGTTAAAACGGCATCACCTCCAAACGATAAAACCGCATCGGCAATTCTGTTATCATCTGTTGCGACAATAACTTTATCAACAAGTTTTGCCCGGCACGCACGCTCGTATACATGCTGAACCATTGGCTTTCCTTTAATGTCTGCCAGAGGCTTGGCAGGCAACCGGACAGACGCATACCGTGCAGGTATTATAGCACAGACACGCATTTTTTTATTCATTATGATTTTCTCCTTTACTATCCGAATCGTTCAAGACATACAGCAATGCTTCTTCAGGTGTTAGCGCAATATAATCGGGAAGCGGGCATGATTCAAGGCCGGGTATTTCTGTAATATTCCGTTTATGCGCAATGAGAACCGTTTTACATCCGGCTGACTGGCCGGCTATAATGTCCACTGCTTTATCTCCAACGAAATAGGATTGAGGAAGGTCTATATCGAATTCCTTGGCTAATTCGAAAATCATAGTCGGCTTAGGTTTGCGCCGGTTTGATGCATCCTCCGGCAAAAGGGGGCAATAATTGATTGCATCAACCAAAGCTCCTTGCCGTGCCATTTGATCGAGAAGAGCGGTATGTATCTCTTCGAGGCGTTCTTCAGAAAAGTATCCGCGCCCAATGCCTGACTGGTTAGTTACAATAAATACAGCAAAACCCTTTTTTCTCAATGCCGCAATACGCGGTAACACACCGGGAAAAAATTCTATTTGTTCAACGCGCGATAAATAACCGGGATCACGAATGATTGTGTCGTCGCGGTCAAGAAAAAGCGCCTTTCTCATAATTTATCCATTTCTTTTTGATGGTATGACATCAAGAATTTCCTGACGCGATACTGATGCGGTTCCTACTTTTCCTACAACAATACCCGCCGCATAGTTCGAAACCATTGCCGCTTCACGTAATGTTGCTCCGGCAGTCAATGCGGCCGTAAACGACGCGATTACTGTATCGCCCGCACCTGACACATCATAAACCTCACGCGCAACAGTCGATATTTTGTATACCGGCTTATCCGCTTCGAACAGCGACATACCGTTCTCTCCTAACGTAATTAGAACCGCCTGAACACCCCATTGTTTGCGCAATTCTTCACCTACTCGTTCGATATCCTCATTGATCAACGATACTTTTTTCTTTACAGCATCAAAAGCCTCAAAGTGGTTTGGCGTAGCAACGGTAATGCCGTTTAGTTGTAAGTAATGTCCGCGTTTGGGATCAAACGTAGTGAATATTTTTGTTCCTTGAAGCAATTCCATAACCCGGTTTATTAGGTTTTGTGTGATAACCCCTTTGCCATAATCTTCAAAAACAATCCCGTGTAAAGTGTGTTTAATTTTTTGGACAAATCGGCAAATTTTAGCAACAAACTTATCTTCGATATCATGAGAATCTTCCCAATCTATACGGACAATTTGCTGGTTATGCCCAATAATGCGTGTTTTTAATGTAGTCCGGCGCCCTTGTAGAGGGAAAACGCCTGTAGTATCTACACCTTTGGAATTCAGTATAGTTTTGAGTTTTTTACCGCTTTCATCGCCTCCGATTCCGCCGACTAAAGAAACCTTTACGCCCAAATCGGCAAGAGCAAAAGCAACGTTTGCCGCACCGCCCGGCATGAACGAACGCCTCCGCGCTTCCACAACCGGAACCGGCGCTTCAGGGGAAATACGATCGACCGATCCCCAAACATATTCATCAAGCATAACATCACCGATGACAAGTATATGTTTGTCGTCAAAGCCGTTGACAATGCGCGCCGCACTATCGTATGAGAGATGATTTTCTGCCACGTTTCTCATCCTGTTTAGTTAGTTATTGCATAACATTCTATTCGACTGCATATTTTGCCACAAGATCGCCGACTTCTGAAGTAGAATATCCCATTTTGCCTGCTGATAAACTCTTCAGGTGTTTTTGCAACACGGCAATGACTGCTTTTTCAATTCGCTGGGCGGCATTGGTTTCTCCGAGAGTTTCAAGCATCATTTGACCGGCTGATATCGCGGCAAGCGGATTGATCACTCCTTGCCCTGTATACTTGGGCGCGGAACCTCCGATCGGCTCAAACATCGACACGCCTTCAGGGTTAATATTGCCGCCCGCGGCGATCCCCATGCCGCCTTGAATCATTGCTCCAAGGTCGGTAATGATGTCGCCGAACATATTAGTAGTCACGATCACATCAAACCATTCAGGATTTTTCACCATCCACATGCATGTTGCATCAACATGGGCATAATCCCGTTTTATATCAGAGTATTCTTCTCCTACTTCATTAAAAGCGCGCCACCACAAATCATGAGCATAGGTCAAAACATTTGTTTTTGCGCATAAGGTCAATTTCTTTTCCTGATTGCGTTTGCGTGTAAATTCAAAAGCATACCGGATGCATCTCTCAACGCCTTTACGGGTATTTATCATCAATTGTGTAGCTACTTCGTCAGGCGTCCCTTTCTTAAAAAAACCGCCATTGCCAACATAAAGCCCTTCAGTGTTTTCACGCACCACTACAAAATCAATTTCGTCCGGGCCTTTGTCGCGTAAAGGCGTATAGACATTAGGATATAATTTCACCGGCCGCAGATTGATATACTGATCAAGCTCAAACCTAAGGCGCAAGAGAATACCGTGTTCAAGAATGCCGGGTTTAACATCAGGATGCCCGATTGCGCCGAGATAAATCGCATCGGCTTTACGTAGGTCTTTTAATTCCGTATCGGTTATAATGTCGCCGGTTTTAAGGTAACGTTCGCCACCGCAGGGAAAATTGATTGTTTCGTATTTAAAACCCGATACTTTGCTTACTGCGTTAATAACTTTCAATCCTTCGCGGATTACTTCAGGGCCTGTTCCGTCACCACCAATTACGGCAATTTTATATGTTTTCGACATTCTGTTCCTCCTGTGTATTTATCGCTATGAAATTCACGGTATGTTTTTTATTCTAGAATCAAATCGATAGCAGAGTGTTCAGGGTTCTGCCTCAATTCAAAATTAATGGTTTCCTTCCATATTTTCTGCGGAAGGCTTGATTTTTCTATTTTTTTAAATTCAAATTGTTCGAAATAACGCGGTATATTTGTTAGCGCAAATAACCTCTTTGCGCCATACTTTTTTGCATCGATTATACATTTATTTACAAGAGAACTCCCAATACCTTGCCCTTGACAAGACGAATCAACCGCCAATGATTGTATTTCGGCAAAATAATCGGGATAAAACTGTAATCCAACGCAACCGACAACAACATCATTGCGAACAGCAACCCAGAACATTTGAATCTTTTCGCAAATATCTAAGACTGACCGGGGAAGCACCGCATTCTGGAGAGCAAAAAAATCCAGCAGAGCTTTGATTGCTCCAACTTGGGTTAATGTCGGTTTTGCAATCTGCACAGGCATATGTCATTTGACCCTTTCTCGCCATGCGAACCAATCTTCATAGAGTTTACGAAATTCCAGTTTGTCAAATTATTCCGAAGAATATATCACTTGAGTTGAGAAAATGTCAAATGAATAGATTTTTTCAAATTAATTTTAAAAACGTTTTTTTAGCAAAATTTCAATACCGATACCATTAAAAAATAATTTTTTTGATGCAAACTTTATTGAAATATCATATCATTCGCCCTTTGAATTGTTGAACACCCACTAATAGGTTTTGGAGGAAAGCAATGTCCATGAAAACATCTGTTTATGGCTTCCCGAAAATGGGGCCGAATAGAGAACTTAAAAAAACAATGGAAAAATATTGGAGCGGCGAAATTACTGGAAGCGATTTGCGCTCCGAATATAACACGGTAAACCGTATGCGTTTAGAGACATGCAAAAACGCTGGAATCGACATTATTTCATCCGGCGACTTTTCAGGATACGACTTCATGCTGGATTTATCCATAATGTTTGGTGTTATTCCCGACCGGTTTAAAAATATCGCTGACCCGCTGAAACTTTATTATGCTATGGCTCGCGGCACTGATGATGCAATTGCCTGCGAAATGACAAAATGGTTTGACACAAACTACCATTACATCGTTCCCGAACTAACGGGAACATTCTCTTTAGCAAAAAACGCTCAGGAAGATGCATATACATTTGCCAAAAGTATTCTCGGCAATAACCCGAACCCTGTTTTTGTCGGGCCGTTTACTTATATATCACTGAGTAAAATAATCGGCAATGAAACAGTCAAAGCTGATGAAAGCCCGCAATTTGAATCATTGGTTAAATCTCTTGCTAAAGTTTATAATCAATTGCTCAAAAATTTGGAAAAAGCTGGCGTCACCCACATTCAACTCGATGAACCTTCCCTCGTTCTCGAACAGAGTGAAAAAAACATATCCATACTTATTGATGCATATACTATTGTTACGCAAGGGCTTACTTCATTAAAAGTTTTTGTTAACACTTACTATGAAAGTTTGTCGCACTATAAAAAGATAGTCAATGAACTCCCCGTTGCAGGTATCGGGCTTGATTTTGTCGTTAATGACGAAAATTTAAAAAGCCTCAAAGCCCACGGCTTTCCGAAAGGCAAAATCCTGATTGCCGGTATTATATCCGGTAGAAACCCATGGAAAACAGAATATAAAAATGTTATCCCGTTGGTTAAAGAGATTATTTCCTGCGTCGGCAAAGATTCAATAATCCTTACCCATGCGGCGCCCCTCTTTCATTTGCCATGGTCGCTTGAACCGGAAAAAGGGCATCTTGACAATAATGTTATAGCGTTGCTTTCGTTTGCCAGCGAACGGATAGAAGAGCTCAAAACAATTCAGGCAATTATCGTCAACAATGCTCCTATTCCTACTCAAAACCTTGAAAAAATCCGTGCATTATTCGCTAACCAGTCAGTCCAAAAAGAAATGGCGGAAATTGACCCGAATAATATACAGCGCAAACACCCGTTCGCATCTCGTTACTCAAAACAGCTTAAAGAACTCAGTCTGCCTCTGTTCCCCACAACTACCATCGGCAGTTTCCCGCAAACAGCCGAAGTCCGCAAAACCCGGGCGGCATATCGGAACGGTAAAATTTCCATTGACGAATATGAATCCTTCATTAACAAAAGTATACAAGAAGTAGTGAAACTTCAAGAAGAGATCGGGATCGATGTGCTCGTACACGGAGAATTTGAACGAACCGATATGGTCGAGTTTTTCGGCGAGAAAATGGATGGGTTCGCGTTTACGAAAAATGGATGGGTACAATCGTACGGTTCCCGCTGTGTGCGCCCCCCGATCATTTACGGCGATGTATCGCGCCCTGAGCAAATGACAGTCAATGAAACTGTTTATGCCCAATCGCTTACCGATAAACCAATGAAAGGAATGTTGACCGGCCCTGTCACTATAGTGAACTGGTCGTTTTACCGGAACGACATACAGAAAAAAGACGTTGCTTTTCAAGTAGCGCTCGCTCTGAAAAAAGAAGTCATTGACCTTGAAAAGGCCGGTATTAAAATCATTCAGATTGACGAACCTGCTTTTCGCGAAGGGCTTCCGCTGAAGAAAAGCAAACAGCAAGCATATTTACGCTGGGCAGTAGAATCCTTCCGTCTCACGAATAATACGGTCAAGGAGAGCACACAAATACATACTCATATGTGCTATTCTGAATTTAATGAAATCATTGAACACATTCTTAATATGGATTCAGATGTAATCTCGATCGAAGCTTCTCGAAGCAAAGGAGAAATTCTTGAAGCATTCGAGAAGTTTAATTACAACCATGGCATAGGAGTCGGCGTTTACGATATCCATTCACCCAGAATCCCTAAAAAAGAAGAAATGACGCAAATCGCTAAACGTTCAATACATGTTATCGATAAAGGGTTATGCTGGATTAACCCCGATTGCGGCTTAAAAACACGCGGGTATGAAGAAACTATTCCCGCATTGAAGAATATGGTCACAGTCGCTGAAGAATTACGCGCCAGCAACTGAGAGAATCCTACGGTTCATTAAAGCAAAAAGAGCAGAGTATATAATAAAACTCTGCTCTTTTTGTTTATAAAAATTTAAAACTACACTTAGTATAAAATACGATTGACTTTTTGATATTCGGGGTCCGGGGTGATGAACCCTTCAATCACTTTCATTGCAAGGTCTACTCTTCCAAAAGGCGCGCTTACTTGAATTCCCCGTATACGTCCTTTAATCATTTCGATGGTCTCACGTGCGATCGCTACACCTTCAAGGCTGGCCTCGTCTTTATCGGTTACTTTTTTCATTCTCTCCATGATATAATCAGGAATTGAAACTTCAGGTATCTCTGAATTGAGGAAATCAGCATTCCGGTAACTTGCAAGCGGCCAAATACCTGCAAGTATCGGTATAGTAACATCCTTGATATCATCCAAAAATTTCAGCATCCTTTCAGGATCAAATACCGGTTGTGTAATGGCAAATTCAGCGCCCGCTTCAATTTTTTTATAAAACCGTTTAAGTTCCAAATCATAATTCGGAGCAACTGGATTAACTCCCACTCCTGCAAAGTATTTAGTGGCATTTTTCATTTCATTTCCTGCAAGGTCTAACCCATGGTTAAGCCGATTGATTAAATCAGTTAACCCAATGGAATCGACATCAAACACGGCTGTCGCATACGGATAATGACCGAGTTTCGGCGGATCGCCGGTTATTGCTAAGATATTGTTAATCCCAGCGGCAGAAGCACCCAGCAAGTCGGCTTGCATCCCGATAACATTCCGGTCTCTACAACAATAATGAATAATAGTCTCCATCTTGATGCTGGTTTCAAGTATGACGGCAAGCATTTGAGGGCACATACGCGCACTTGCCCGCGGACCGTCAGGAATATTGATCGCATCAACGCCATGTTCTTTCAAAAACTGCGCTTTATCCACAACTTTTGTCGCATCACATCCGGGCGGAGGCGTAATCTCAACACTCGCTACAAATGCTCCTTCTTTCAACCGTTTTGCAAGATGAGAACGTTTCTCAATCGGTACAGGTTCAATACCCGGAGCTTTTTTCGCATCAGCAACAATTTCAATAGTCGATTTTGTACTGCTATCATCATGAACAAAGCCGAGAGCAACCGATTTAACCGCATCCCGCAACAATTTAATATGCTCGGGATGAATTCCACAACATCCGCCAATAATGCGCACATTATTCAGCATATATCTGCGAGCATAAGATGCAAAATACTCCGGAGTACACAAATACATACTTCTTCCTTCAATGATTTTGGGATTGCCTGAATTAGGCTGGACAGCAATAATCTGATCGGAATATGTTTTTAATCGTTCAACAGCCGCGAGAAGATGATGCGGCCCGACAGAACAATTAAATCCGATAACATCGATATTTTTACGGCGTCCAAGTTCAGCTAACTGCTCAGGAGTAACCCCTAAAACGGTAGTACAATCTTCCGTAAGTGATAACTGAGCTACGATGGGCACATCGCATATGGACTGGATACACTCTATAGCAAGCTCCAGCTCGCGCAAATCGGAAAATGTTTCGAGAGCGATAAGGTCAACGCCTTCATCTGTTAATATTTTTACTTGCTCAGTAAAAATAGTGCGTGCTTCATTTCTTGAAATCGGTCCCAAAGGTTCGATAAGTTTTCCAATCGGCCCAATTTCGCCTTCGACAAACGTACCGGTTTTTTCAGCCGCCGCCCGTGCAATGCGGACACCTGACCGTATTATTTGCTCAAGCTGCTCTCCAATGCTATCGTTCCCTAGTTTAAAGCGATTGGCACCAAACGTATTCGTAGATATAACTTCTGCACCAGCTTTAATATATTCTTCATGAATACTTTTAATCAAATCAGGAGCTGTAATATTCAATTGATCATAATTGACATGAATATTTACACCTTTAACATATAAATATGTTCCCATTGCTCCATCGAAAATTATAATACGGTCTCGCTGGGCAAGCAGTTCTCTGAAAGAGTTGGACATGGAAAATTTTACTCCGGTCAACAGTTGATGATTATATGGAATAAAGAAAGGTTACTCAAAAGCAATATCGTCAATATACACTACTCCATCGCCAATGCCGTCAGGGAAACATTCGCGTTCAAAGCTAATGGCAATAGATGCAAGTTTACTTAAATCAAGCATAAAATCGGAGAGAGGCACTCGCGCCTGTTGCCATTTGGTAGTAATTTTTTTTTCGGGAAGATAAGCGATTATCTGATTGCTTTTTACCGTATCTCCTGCTTTATCCCAATGCTTATCAGACATACCGAGAATAAAATTTTCTCCGCCTATTTCTCCGCGAACCCATAACGTCAAATACGTATAATTTGTTGCATCAAAATACTTTGTTCCAGTTTTGAGCATTTCTTTTACAGCAGAGTAATAGCCGCACCAACCGCCTTTTCCATAAGGGCCGCCTTCGCCAAACCGTTGAAATTTAAGTTTGAGTACAACAGTTTTTGTTGAATCACGCTCGTCAACTGCTGTAGACATCATCACACGCGAAGGCGCCATCAGGTATACGTTAGTCATTCCATGGAGAAGATTCAACTTTGAGGGTTCTTCAAAATCATCAATGACCAAACGATCCGCCTGAGCAGTTTCTGGTTGGCCGAACTCCATAGCTTCATCATATATCCCTTGCATGGGTTGACATTGTACGGAAGAATTCCATAGTAATACAACGACAAAACCTAGAATGATTTTTATTTGTTTATGCATTAAGAATCTCGGTAATTTCTTATTATTCAAACTGCAAATCATCAATATATATTGTTCCTTTGCCGCCGCCTGAAGGGAAACACTCCGATTCAAAGCAAATTGCAAGCGAAGCAAGTTTTTTTGTATCAACCCAGAAATCTTCTAACGGTATTTTTGCTTTTTGCCATTCAGTTGTTATTTTTCCGGCTTCAAGGTACGCGCCTATTTGTTCGGACTTCATTGAATCTTCTCTTTGGTCCCAAACTTCATCGGCAACACCGATTTTAAAATTTTCTTCGCCCTTTTCGCCTTTAACCCAGAATGTTAAATACATATAGGCTGATGCATCATAATATTTGCGCGGGCCGTCTTTAATAACCGTATAGTATCCGCACCATCCGCCTTTTCCATAAGGGCCGCCTTCAGCGGCTTTTTTATATTTGAGTTCCAGAGACCGTTTATCAGAATGGAAAATTTCTTCCGATCTCACAGCTAAAACTGCAGAAGGTGCCTGCATATAAGTACTGGAACGGCCGCCGAATGTATTGCCTTGTTTTTCAAAGTTATCAATTAAACGGGGCTCAACTGATGATTCTTCCTGTGCATATACCGATATAGCACATAAACAAACTAAACTGCCGGTTAAAATGTTAAGGATTTTTTTCATAGGGTTTACGTCCTCCATATTTAAATTACGCAATTTATATTACCATTCCGGTTCTTCTTCTTCTTCTTGTTTGAGATAAAACTTGAGGTCATCGATCCAAATAGCCCCTTCACTTTTTTTATGAAAATTTATTACAAACGACCCCATTTCACTAAAATCAAGCAATCCGAAATCAGTCAATTTGATCGCAACCTCCTGCCATTCTTGAGTAACACCATTGGGTAAATATTTTTCGATCGGCCCTGCTTTGAGTGAATCGCCAATGGTAACCCAATTTTTATCAGCCATTCCAATTTCGAATGTTTCTCCCCCTTTTTTTCCTTTCACCATAAACGTGACGCGATCAAATCCCGATAAATCAAACCATTCGCCATCAATCTGGTTCAGCAATGTAAAATAACCAGTCCATCCCGTCCCGCCCTTATTAAAGTCTAATCTTAACGACTTGCCTTGTTCCCCATAAAACACATCCGGATCGAGAGTATGCTTACAATATGACGGTAATTTTTTATAAACATTCGCTTTCCGCCCTAATAAATTGAGATAATTATAATCGAAATTATCTAATAATAAATAGCCTGTTTTATATATATTTTCCCAAGGCGAATAGAGAGCATCTTTATAAAACCGTAAATCATCAAAACAAAAAGTGCCTTTAGATTCCTCATTAAAATCGAGTACAAAACTCATTATCTGGCTTAAATCCGGACCATAAAATTCAGTTAAATTGATTTTAACCATTTGCCAATCGCGGGTTATTCCGCCGGGAAGAAACCTGTTGATAGAACCGATAAAGACGGCATCTTCACGCTTATTCGATATTGCATCATTGACGCCAATCTGAAATGATTCGCCACCGTCTTGCCCTTTAATCATAAACGTCATTGTGCCATATGATGACAAGTCGCCGAGTATCATAATATAAGCGCCGCAAAAAGAAAGCCCGACGTTTTTACGGTCGAAAATCACTTTAATTGATTCTTGGTCATGCCAGATTTCCTTATCGGCAATCGCTTCGCCGCCGAAGTAATCCAAACCGGTTTTATGCATTGCGTCATTATCTTTTTCGGATGTTTCTTCTTCTTCCGGCCGTTGGTAATTAACTTTGGAGTCAAAATAGATACCCATTTTTGACGGAGGAAGCACAAAATAGCCGATGCGCCCTCTATACGCAAAAATTTTCTCATGGTCAAACATTACCGTATTTTCCGGCAAATCCGGCAAATCGAATACATTGTCCCAGTCGCGTGCGGCAAGCATCAAAGTAAAGAAGAAATAAACGAAACAGCCAAATACTAGTCCGGCTGAAACTTTAGCTGTTACCTGTTTTAATAGTTGGTTATTCATCAAGGTTCTTCTCACTATATAAATAGAGTACATTGAATGTTGTCGGATCGCCCCAAATTCTTTTTGGACTGGCAGTTGAGATCAATAATTTTTGAGGTGCATTTACATCATCACAGTCGCTTCCATCAATAGAAAACCCGATCAGCATTCCTTGGTGGACTTTATATTGGTTTATTTCATCATAATTTGAATCCGAATCGTAAATGGCTCGGTTTGTGCCGAAAGCCGTCATATCTTCCGGTAAAATACGTTTTACGTCTTTCACTTTAATATTTTTGAACATTTGCAAATCAATTCGCACCTCAACAATATACCCGTGATCTGTTTTTTTTGCGCCGATTTCAGTAAACTTTACATATTCATTCGGATCAAGTTCCGGAGTAAAAATAAATACTTCCGGCGGTAGAGAATCGAAGTTGCCGGGGCTAAACCCAAATTGGTAATCGTCATTGCTGTTCATCGCTTCGTTATAATCCATCATTAAATCCAAATCCAGCCAGAATTCTATATGGTCGCCTTCCCACATATCCTGCTGTGTTTTATTTTGAACAAGGGCATTATCAGTCACATCAAATGCAAAATATAAATTGAATTTATCCCACATTGCATACGCTTTGAGACTATAATCGCGCCGATCAACCCAAGCACCTCTGCCATATTGAACTTGATCTTTATTGGCTAAAATAATTGGGTTATCCAGAATCCAATCGTCCAGTTCGCCATCGATTTCGACGCCCTTTTCCTGATAACCGGAAATAAACCGCGGGAGTTCTTCAGGTTCTGCCCGCATTTTTACCGGCGTATTTCTGCCGCGTTGGAGGAGCTTATAGGAATAATAACAATGCATTGCAATACCGCCATATCCCGGACTGCTTCGGAATTCATCTTCAATCTGTTTTATTGCGCGCTCCATTTCTTCCCAGCCTTCTTCATAAAAGGTATTTGAACGAGGCCCTTGATTCATGGTAATAAGGTCTTGAGTTTCTACTCCAATATACATTTTCTTATTTACCTTGGCGGCAAGGTTAACGTGATAATATGATTTATCAATCACTTTGCGCGGCGAATCGTAGTATACCATTAACCCCGAATAGTCAAGGTATTTCAGCATGTTCTCCTCAAAATCACCTTCGGATTCATAAAAGAACGGTATCGCTCCACCAAGTTCGAAATGCTGTCCTTCATAGCTGTCAATGAGCGTTCTTAATTTTTGTAGAAGGTCAAGGTATTCAGCCTTAACTTCGTCTCGACGAGTATTCCATTCACCCGCAAGGTACGGTTCTACGTCAAACGAACATCCGTCGATGCGCTGTTCCGGAGGGCGCCGCTTGTTATATTCAAGGAACGACTTCATCCATTCAATGGCATAGTGATGATTCTCTTTTAGACACCATGTCGGATTACCGGTTAAAATTTCAATATGTAGATGGTTTGCATGAGCTTGCTGAAGGAATTCTTCCAGCTTTTTTGTATACTCCGGATCATCATCCTGATCAAAATCGCCGAAATAAACATAACATGTGCGAATTGCAGTCCTTGAACAGAGATCGAATAAATCCTGCCGTGCACGCAAATTGACAACCGGATCAATTTTCCACACCCACATTGAACGAGGATGTTCAGGATCAAACTCAGCCCGAGGCATATTATATTCTTCCATCGCTTCAACATCAGGATCATTTTCGAACATCAAGTCGTCTATATAAACTACGGAATTATCACCCGGACTATCGTACCTGCACCAAAATACAAGCGACCCTAAAGATGTTATGTCAACATCTGCTCCTAAACGGGCTAAAGGGACTTTAACTTTCTGCCACTCGCGAGTTATACCTCCTTCAAGGAAAAAACTGACAGTCCCTGCATACTTCGCATCTATTTCCATCTCCTGCATCTTACTATCTGCCAAGCCGATATCAAAACGTTCGCCGCCATCTCGCCCTTTTACCCAAAAGGTAATCGAATTATATTCTGATGCATCAAGCCCATCGAGCAAAGTATACCAGCCGCACCACCCCCCTTTGAATTTCCATTCCATTTTCAGCGCTTTACCTCGATTACCGAGACGTTCTTCCTCAGTTTTTGTAATTAGGCTCCATGAAGGGCGTTTTGCCCACGTGCCTTGAAACGCACCTAAACTTGTTACTCGTTCAGAAAAAAGCCCTTCGGTAGAACCTTTATCGAAATTATCAATGATAACCGGCAGCAACTTTTTGAAGATTGTTGTGGAGATACTTGCGGCATATCATGTGCGCTGTTGTTATCCGGTTCAAGCACATCGCTGTTATCCTTCTCAATTGCATCATGCAAAACACTGTCTTCGCCTGCAATTCAAAGTGATGAACCGCAGTCAAAACGATTATAAGCAGAATTCACCAATACCCATAAAAAATTTTCTTCATCTACTCACTCATTTATACTGATTGAAATGTTGTATTTTACTATTCTGACGAATGTAAAAAGAAAAATTTCATCATATATTGCGGAGCTATCGCCCCTCCCTCACACGTTAGATGGACTATAACACTTCTCACAATAGATTTTGCAATAAAAATAAGATTACATATAATTGTACAAATACCTTAATTGCCTTTTAGTAAATAGACAAAAAAAATCTCCAGCCGTTCCTAAAAAATTTACGGCTGGAGATTTTTTTCATTTTTCTAGTAATGCATTATTATCCCATAACAACGGAAACTTTATGAACTTTCCCATCGCCATGAGGTTTGATTAAGGTTCCATCAATTTTTACACCATCGACGATAAGCTCTTTTACGCCTTTATTTACTCCATTGGGATTTTTGATCTCAATTTCGTAAGTAGCTCCACGGAAAGGCCGTTTAATTGAGCATTCTTTCCAGTCAGCAGGGATGCACGGATCGATTCTTAATCCGCCGAAATCACGGCGAGCACCGAGAATCCATTCCGTAGCGGCAATAAACATCCATGGCGTTGTACCGGTATTCCACGTAAAGGTTCCTTCGCCGAAATTATATTTATTGTTTGGGCCTATGATATATTCTGCCCATACATACGGCTCAACTTTGTATTTGTCATGATCTTGTTTTGCAGGCGACATAGGACACAGTTTATTGAATGTTTCGATAGCCTTTTCGGCGCGCCCGATTTCACAATCCGCTACGATCTTAAAAGCGCAGGCGTGTGAAAAGACCGCGGCGTTTTCTTTGGTTCCGGGTGCAAAGGAACAGACTCTTCCGATGGTTTCGTCAAACCCTGTAAATGCAGGAAGAAACAACGCAGGGCCATATGCGGTATCAAGATAATTGTCTATCTGGTCGAGGATATCCGGTAACCGGTCGTCCGGAACAACACTGCTGAGAATTGCCCATGTTTGACTATTCAAAGGCGCATTTCCTTCTTTATCAACCTTCGAACCGATTTTTTTGCCGAAATCGTTATACGCGGCAAGGTACCATTTGCCATCCCAGCCGACTTTATTGATTATCTCAATCAATACGGCATATTTTTCTTTCATTTCTTTTTCAATATTTTCATCGCGGATATGCTGTGCCAGTGAAACAAGCTGTTTGCATGCTCGTGCAAGCGCCATTGCCAACCATACGCTTTCGCCTTGTTTTCTTATTCCGAGATGGTCGTATGCATCATTCCAATCACACTTGCGGATGTAAGGGAGCCCATGGCTTCCCCGTTCTCTGAAAAGAAATCGCACTGCCCGCACGATGTGCTCATAGACTGTTGCCTCTCCACCATCGTGGAACGGATAGATTTTTTTGAGGAAATCGAGGTCGCCCGTTTCTTTGATATAAGACACTACGGTATAGACTAACCAAACGGCAACGTCAGATTTCATCGTTAATCCGTCAGAATCTTTGTCCCATGAACCTTCGACATATGAAAATCCTGATACTGCATGTCCACTGCTATACTGCCAGTAGAGAATTTTTTCAAGTTTTTCCATAGCCAAATCCATCTGAACAGACAATAAACCTTCGATATCTTGAGCAGTATCGCGATACCCTAATCCGCCTTCTCCGCCATGATATTGGGACGTTCCTCGCCAGCACGTTATTGCGTAAAGCTGATATTTGCCCCAAATATTCGTCATAGTATTAAAGTTTTCGTTAGGAGTCTTAACTGATATACGCTCAACCGCTTCAAGAAAATATTTTTTCACCTTATCAAGTTCTTTAGCGACCGCTTCGAGAGAAGAGTATTTTTTCAACAATGCTTTGACTTTTTTATGCTCGATTTCATATCCGAGCGCAACGTAAAATTCAAGTTCTTCGCCGGGTTTGAGTGTAACATCTTTCTGAAAAACGCCGACCATATCCTCGCCCTGCACATCGGTGCTGGACAGTTTGCCTTGCTGGACCATGATAGGGTCTTGAAGGTCTCTGTATCTGCCGTAGAATTTGTCTTTATTGCATTCGAATCCGCTGATATTGCCTCCCACAGCGAAAAATGACATCCCCATGTCCTTTTGGGTATGATGATACTTTTCTTTGCGAGCGATTATGCAGTTTAAGTCCTTATCAAAATCAGCATAATTATAGAGGCATATGATCGTTCGGTATACCAGTTCCATCTCGATATTGCCCGAAACAAATTCTACAAACGGGAATAGCGAAAGAGTACGCGTCTGGTTGGAATTATTTTTCACTTTGATAATTTGAAATTCAACGGGATCGGTATGTGCGACAAAATACGTTATATCCGTGGCTATTCCGCTTGTTTGTGTAGAGATTGTGCTGTAGCCTAACCCATGAGTGCATTTATACGATTCGTACGGTTTGCGCATCGGTTGCCAGTTAGCTGACCAATATTCTCCGGAATTGTTGTCGCGAACGTACAAATACCGGCCAGAACGATCGGTATGCAAATGCTCATACCGCAAAATTCTGTTGGTCTTAGGGTCTTTATAATAACTGAAACCGCCGCCGGTATGTGAAAGAAGCGCATGATAGATTCTGTTGAATAGATAGTTAAACCACGGCCGCGGCGTATTTGGGTCGGTAATAATATATTCCCGACGGTCATCACTGAAATACCCATACTGTTTCATTGTGTAGTATCCTTCTTTTTTGTGTTAGATTAGCAAATCACTGCTTTATTGTTCTCTATTTCAAGATATTTACCACTCAAAGTTTTCCATACTGTTTCAGGACAGGAACTGGTTAAAATGCCCATCCCTTTTGTTCCGTAATACGACCATGCGCTTATATCTTTAATCCCTTCGGATAAGATAATATCGATAACATCGGCTATGTCGTTTTCCCATCCGTTCGGAATGGAAAAATTTTGTACCCAGATATGACCGCGTATTCCGTATTTGCCGGCAAGTTGCCGTACTTTCACACAGAAGGGGCGTATATATTGAGCCAAATTGAAATCCGGCTCAGATTGTTTCTTTCTAATCCAATAGGGATCAGTACCGAACCCATCGAGATGAGGCAATGCAACAAATGGTTCCCAAAAACCCGAATCACGCAATTTTTCGTCTGGAAGCAAACACAAAGTATTTTTTGTATTTTTCCTGTTGGTATAACGAAACATTGCGCCAAGGAACTCTAACAGCGACGCTTTTTTAAAAGCCAGAACATCAGCTGTCTCTTCGTGCGGCATTGGTTCATTGAACATCACACGAAATTTTTGCTGACATATACTGCACCGGCACCCCCACACATCTTTTGGGCTCGTATCATCAAGCCAGCCGGGAACGAAGAAGTGCGGTTCGTCCCAAAAGATAACATCCGCGCCGATATCAACAGCCGCATTTATCCACGAATACATAAGGTTCCATAAATCGGGATGATTGATACACGCTAAAGGGCGGCGTTTGCCGTCGCTGGCAACCTGCTGTACTTCAGGTTTCAGGGCTACATACCGTGAAAACGTTTCACCGCCGAATATGCCCGCAACACCCCACGGATCAAGGTGCGCCTGTAATCCCAAATCTTTGGTTTTTACTACAATTTTTTCCATATTGCTCAGATTGAACTGGATGTCTTCTTCAGACAATGTATGCACCACATACGTGCATCCCGCTTGCCGTATAGCCTCTAAGTCGCGATAAGCATGATCGGGAAACCGAATGCCAAAATAACTAATACCACGTTCAATCTTTTTAGTCGGCATTTTTTCTCTTTTCAGATCAAAGTGTCATTAAAACTACGCAATAATAAGGTGAACAAGTATCCACTAATACAATTATTTTGTCAATAAATAAAAAAAGAAGGTGTGATTGCATGGCACATCGTTTTCCTTTTTACTTTAGCAGACGGCAAACACATTTTTTGTTTGCAGATTAAAATTATAAAATTTGAGTTTTCCATACACTGATTTTGATTTATACTACGATTGGGGATTCCCATAACCTTTTTTATAAGGGAACGTGTACAAATGAGTAGCGAATATTGTTTTACAAACATAATTATCCTCAATTACAACGGGAAACCCGATACCATGGAATGCCTGCAGTCTCTCGCGGCAGACAAATCGCTGGCCAACATAAAAGTCATTCTCATCAACAACTCTTCAGATGAGCAGTTTTCCAAACAGGAACTGACTTCTTTTCCCTTTCCAGTCCGGTATATGCCTCTGACAGAAAACAAAGGGTTTTGTCGAGGCAATAACCTTGGTATAGCAAAATCGCTTGCTGATCCGGAATGTAAATTCATTATGTTGCTCAATAACGATACTATTGTGCCAAGCGGGACAATACAGCGGCTCCGCGCAGTATGCGAACAACACCCGCGCTGGCTTCTGAATCCGCTTATCGCATTTCATTATTCGGGAAAGGTTCAGTGCACGGGTGGAAAATGGAATCTTTTGACCGGATTGTCGAGAAATTTCAATAAAGGGAAACTGCCTGAACAGATTACAGAAGATATCACACCGTATTACCTTAACGGATGTTGTATTTATGCCCATCGGTCAGTGTTTGACGATATCGGCGGGTTTGACCGTAATTTTTTTACCTACTGCGAAGACCTTGACCTTTCATACCGCGCAAAAAGGCGCAAATATGTCCTGCGGGTAATACACGATGCAATTGTATATCACAAACATTCAAAGAGTTCACAACCGTTACTTAAACACTATTATATCTGCCGAAACACTGCGCTTTTTGTGATGAAACATTTCCCTCTGCTTTCAGTGCTCGTACTGCCGATTCACTATTTTTTCCAGCTTATTGCGGGTATTCATGTGTATAAAACGCTGAACCCCTTCAAACTGTTCTACGTTGTAACTAAAGGATTTTCCGACGGGATAGACAATACATGGTCATTAGAAAGAATTCGCAAACTGCGATAAAAAGTTCAAACTCACATCAACCTATCTAAAATTATTTTTTACGCAAAAGCATTGAACATAACACACGGAATTTATACATTACAATTTTCACTATTCCCATTTTCAGAGGAGGTTTTGTGATATTTCCCCGTACAACTTTCTGAAATTTCTTTTCACGCAACAAATTAAAAAAATGACGCTTTAAAGAATACTGCGGCATTAGTACACGTATAAGCATAAATTCTAACCACAACAAACAAAGTACTTTATTTTTAAGCCAATATCCTTGTTTTCGCAAAGATATAATCAAGCTTCTGCAAAGAATAAAATCAATAGGAACATTTTCTTCTAACCTCCATTCATCATCTATGCCGGTTAATCTTGTATCGGATTTGATTAAATTGGCAAGAATATAATCGATGGAATTTCCTGTTAAAAGATCGAAACCTTCTTTATCGGTTTTATCGGTTGAAAACTTTCTTTTGAGTTCATCAACATAATTCGTAAGTATTTGTATTAGGTATTTTTTGTAATTTTTTTTAAACAACGCCTCATATACTTCAAAAGACATCAGCTCTCCGGCGATCCATTTAGATTCGCCAATTTTATGATGCAGTACGGTATCCGAATAACGGAGAGTTAAAGCGTCAGGATTACCGTTCAAACGTTCTTTTTTAATAAAAAGTTTCGGTTCGTTATATAATGTTGTCCGGCACCTCAATTCTTTTCTTCTGCTTGTTAATGAAAAACAGCTGGCAATCCAATTAGGAGGAACATAATATTCATTTGAGTCTATTTTTCTCGAAACAACAATGAATGAATTAGCAAAATCCTTCAACAAGCCTGCTTGGGACAGTGTACGCAAAACCAAAGGTTCATTAAATGAATGCTTGCGCTGGAAATGAAAGTGAGGGAATGGCGTCTCTATCCAATTATGTAAAAAGTACTCCTGTGAATCTCCGTTATCGGTGAGAATTGTTGCGGCAAATTTATAATCAGGAAAACAATAATAAAAATCTGAATGTAAAAATCCACCTTCTTGAAAAAGAGCTACAAGTTCTTTTCTTGAAAATGTTACGGGAGTGTTTTCTTCAGGATAACCGTGTATACCATCATAAACCTTTCCGGTATGGTCTTCAACACACCCGCTAAAATATTTAAATCCGATTTGATTTTCTATTGAAGTAATTACCACTCCCTGTTGTTTAAGAGATTCTTTAACAATATTCAAAAGTTGTTTGCACGAATTTCGCGGAGAATCGCCTTTAATATAAAGAGGTGCGTATTCCAGTACTCCGTTCATAATGATAATATCATAAGAGCCGATGCATGACACCGCATCAATATTTGCACAAAATACTCTGACATTATTTAATCCCCTACATCTTTTGCGCGTAATTTTTGCACGAAGAAAACTTCCTTCAAGCGCATCAACCGCAGTAAATTTTTCGGCAAGATACCGTGTTATTGCTCCGCATCCCGAGCCGACTTCCAATACTTTTGCATTGTTATTTAACCGTAAAGCACGCAAATGATTCGCGCGCCCAATACCTAAGTGATAGTATGAAGGCCAATCTCTAACTTTATTCATCAGTTCGTCAGAGTCATAGCTTACATCATTGCTCAGATCAAGAGATTTTTCTATATAGCTCTCACTCCAATCTGCATATTTAAATTGCGCCATTAATTCAGCCGCATTTACGGCAGGAGGAATGTGTACTCCAGTATTCTGATCGAAGATAAATTCTGACAATAGTTTCTTCTCTTCCACAATTAAACAATCCTTTTTCTTTGCACTGTTTTCAAAGTATAAAACCAATATTGCCCGGCAAGGAGGCATTCAGTAGCTATGGTTGTACCGATTGCTCCTGCAATGCCATATAACGGGATGAAATAGAGGTTCGTCGTAAAATTAAATACCATGCAGATGAATATAGCCCACATCCTCTTACGCTGAATGTTCAATGCCGATAGTGAGTCACCCACAATAAAGTTCAAATACCGTATCGGCACTAATACCAGTATAACCCGCAGATATCCTATCGATTCTTCGAATCCTTTACCATACAGTATCATAATCGCATGATGTGCGAAAATACATATCATTATGGCAATCAACGAACCTAAAAGAACCTGCAGAATAACCAATTTTTTTAAAATTTTAGTATACCCCTCTCCACCGATATGTGCCTTGATCGATAACCGCGGAAACAAGGCGGTACAAACAATTGCGGATGGAATAACCGCCGCTTTGTATATATCTACGCATGCCGAATAAATCCCAACGCTGTAATCGTCTTTGAAATACGATAATAACATTATATCTATGGAAAAATAAATTGTCCCGCAAATAACCATAATGGCAAAAGGCCATGCTTCGCAAAGAACATTCTTTATAAATCCTACATCAAACTCAATTCCAAACCGGACAAATTTTTTTGTAACCACCATGACTACAGATGCAAAAGTGATGATTCCCGCCACAATATCGACGCTAACAAGCGCCACAACGCCGCAATCCTGCCATATAACAATGAGCGCCATCATTAAGAATCCTGCAGGCTGTATGATTCGTATTAGCGCATCATACTGCATCTGTTCAAATGCTTGAAATACCGATTGAAAGAAAACAGTGAAACTACTCATAATTATCCATATTGATGCAAGATATACAAGCCGCCGGGTCGAGAGGGGTTTTCCAAGCAAATGTATGACAATCACAATCAAAACATAGGTAATGACTGAAAGAAGCAGTTTTACCGCACTGATATTGTCTAAAAATTTTTTTACCTGTTCTTTTTGCCGCGACACTTCGCGAATAAACAGTTTATTGAACCCGAAATCCGCAAAAATAACAAAAAGAAGCCCAAATGAATACGCAAAACTATATTCACCGTATACTGATGGGCCAAGGTACCGCGCAATACATATTGTAAGCACAATACGCAGTGTTTTTGCGACTCCCTCTGCGGCAAACAGCCATGCGGAATTCTTTATTACCGTTTGGCGCGGAGAACTAGTGCTCGATAAGAATCGTTTTGCGTGTTTGATTATCATTGCCGTCTCTTTGCACAATGCGTTGACTCATATAATTCTTCGATTGACTTGACATAACGTTCCCATGAGAATTTTTTACGTTCAATAAGAACTTTCTCGGCGCACTTTTTGTACATGCCGTCCTGATACATTCTAATAATTGCTTCGGCAAGAGCTTTGCTATTGTGCGGCTCAACAATCAAACCGGTTTTTTCATGTTCAATGAGTTCCGGCAAACTTCCTACATTTGTAGCGACAACCGGTTTCCCTAGTCCGAACGCTGTCTGAACAATCGCACTGCCGGTAGCAGAGACATAGGGGCTAACCACAAAATCCGCCGCTGAAAAGTATTTCGGCACATCGTCATGAGCAATATACCGATCAATAATTTTAAGCCGATTGCTCAATCGATATTTCTCGATAAGTTCAAAATATTCCTGCCGGTCTGTCCAGAATTCTCCGACAATGAGCAGTATAATATCCGGCATTCCTGCCGCAACTGCCGGCAAAGCCTCAAGTAAATACCTCAGCCCTTTATACGGGCGCACAAATCCGAAGAACAAGATTACTTTTTTGTTTTCAATGCCGATTTCTGCTCTCGCTTTTTCCTGCAATTCTGCGGGAAATTCTGTGAACAATTCGTTTAATGGAATGTATGTGCGTTTGATTAAAGGAGCTTCAAGCAAACTGCGCAAAGTGAGTTCTTCTTCTTTCGCATGGACAATAAAACAACTGCCGAATGAAAGGACTAACCGCGTACAGAATCTTTTTATCCAATTTGATTCGTGCTCAACAACATTATGACAGATAAACAGCACTGGTGTTTTTCTCCTGAATACCTTTACCAAAGTGAGGATGCAAAGGTATTGAGGAGTCCAAAATGCTACCCACCATGGCAAAATGAGTAAATCCGGTTTATTCCGAATAACTTTTAAAGCGGTTTTAATCCATGAAACCGGATTGACTGAATCGAGAATTCGCTCTACTTCGGGCATTGTCTTTTTTGCCAAGTCCGGATCGATATCGCTTTTGCCGGGATATAAAAAAGCAGGATACTGGCGTTTGTATGAAACAAATGACACTGAATGAACACGCATTAAATGTTCATACAGCAATGTAGTGTAATGAGCTATCCCCCCGCGATATGGATACGTCGGCCCAATGAGAAAAATGTTCACGGCATCTCTTCTTTTTTCGGTTTTTCCGGCATAATCAATTTCTGCATGTCTTCAGGAAGAGGCGCATCGAATGTTACTTTTTTCCCCGTAGCAGGATGTTGAAATACGAGCCGAGAAGAATGCAACGCGCACCGTTCGAACCCTTGAACTCTCTTTTTATCCTTAGAATAGACTATCTCTCCCAGTACAGGGCATCCTAATTTCGCAAGCTGTAAACGAATTTGATGGGTACGCCCTGTTTCAATCACCAATTCCAATAATGATCTATTGCCGATAGACTCAACCACAACATAACGCGTGACCATTTGTTTCCCTTTTTCAGGGTCAAGAGAAACAGCCCGTTTGCCGGTAAAATCGCGTGTTTGGTAACCGATAAGTTGTTTTCTGCGGCATTTGGGCACACCGTCAACAACTGCCAGATACCTTTTATAAACGCTGTGGTTCTTAAACTGAACCGACAGCAACCGATGAGCAACTTTGTTGCGGGCAAGCACCATCACGCCCGAGGTTTCTTTGTCAAGGCGATGGACAACACCGATAAACCCTGATTTTTTACCCCGTGTTTTCCAATAATACCGAATAAGTTCAACAACAGAATCCCCTTCTTCATCTTTCATCGGTTGAGACATAATTCCCGACGCTTTGTTTACAACGATGACATCTTGGTCTTCATAAAGTATTTCGATACGTTCTTTAAGCGGTTTGCGCTTCCGGTTCATAAACATTCCTGTCTGTTGGCTTTTGGTTAGCATAATGAAGAAACGGATACGGACGCAATCATTTTTTATGTAATTTTCATTGTATATTTTATCCGCATCTTTATAATTGTAATCATTCGTTAGCGTTTCAATGCTTAAACTTTTCCGGCAATATCCATGAAACCAAGATCAAATCCTGATAATAAACAGCTTTTCACCAATTACATCCTTGACCTGCTTCCCGAAAATATGAGGTTTACCTCCGCAGAACCTGACGAAGAAAAATTTCGTACCCAAGATATTTCTCCCGAATTCCTGCAGAACTATATACACGAGATCATGCAGTCCAGCGATAAATATATGTTTCTGACCAACCATGCTAATGAAGTTATTTTTAAATATGATGTGATGGATGATACCAGCAATCATATGTTACAAGAAATAATGCGTGATATCAACACGCCTAAAAACAACCGGCTCATTCCCGACCATTCCTTGCGACGGATTATATACCAGCGCATCAACGAAATTTTTGATTCCGAAAATAAGTACCGTTTTTTACTTGAACACCTTGAAGTGCTCGTTTTTACCTGCGACACCAACTATAACTTTACATTCCTTAGTTCGCAATGGAATAAAATGCTCGGGTATTCAAAACAAGAAAGCCTCAATACTTGTTTTCTGGATTACGTTCATGTAAACGACATCCACATTGTCCGTGAAAAAATGGCTCGGTTATTTTCTCATTCTGAAAAGATAATGAACCTAGAATACCACATTAGAGACGCACAAACCCAATGGAAACCGCACTTATTAAGCGCGACGCCTATTCTTAACATGGACGGCTCGCCGGTCGGCATGCTTGTTGTCTCCCGCGATATCATCGAACAGAAACAGCTCCGCCAGCAAATGCAGTCATTTAACGAACAACTTGAACAAAAAGTCCGCGAGCGGACCGAAGAAATAAACTCTGCATACGATGAACTAAAAAAAATCAATACTAAATTGATTCAATCGGAAAAAATGGCTGGCATCGGTGAACTGTGCAGTGGTATTGCACATGAATTTAACAATATTATCGGCATTATTAAAGCGTATGCTGAATTTGCCCAACAACATTTTACCGAAAAAAATTTCAACAAACTTATCGATGCGGTTCTGCTTTCTTCAAACAGAGCGACAAAAATAACTAAAAGCCTCCTGAGTTTTGCTCGGCGTATCGAACCGCAACGCGAGCTAGCTAACATCAATGAAACCATTGAGGAAGTACTGCTCTTGCTCGAAACTGAATTCAAGAAATCAAATATTACCGTCATCCCCGACCTTAACCGCTCCATTTCATCTAACATATATGATATAGGGCAGATTGAACAAGTACTGCTAAACCTGCTTGTCAATGCGAAACATGCCCTCGAAAATAGAAACGACGATCCTAAAATAATAATTTCCTCTTCAGAAACTGAAGACTATATTCAAGTAGATGTTATTGATAACGGAATAGGAATAAAAAAGGAAAACTTCGACAAGATATTTCAACCGTTTTTCAGTACAAAAGGAGCATATGGAAAATCAAAATTGCCGGGAACCGGCTTAGGGTTGTCCGTTTCGCTCGGCATTATAGAAAACCATCAGGGAACATTGACAGTCGACAGTATTGAAAATAAAGGAACGACATTTACAATTAGGCTTCCGAAACGATATAAGGCATCTCCAACCAATAACATTCAAAAAATACTCCACGAAAAAGAACGAGCCGCCAAAACAGAGCCGATTCGAAAATACAAACGGTCTGCAAACATTTTAATCGTAGACGATGAAGAATACCTGCGCAATGCGCTCTGTGATATCCTTTCAGTCGAAGGTTATACGTTAATTGCCGCAGAAAACGGCGAGAATGCTCTTAAATTATTCAATCACACACGATTCGACCTTGTTCTAATGGACTTGATGATGCCGGGCATCGATGGGGCAGAAACAATAAAAATAATGCGTTCAATTCGACCGGACACAAAAGTTATTATCGTTTCAGGGTCATCCCACGCAATCAGCGATTCTTCCATTGAACAAAATGATATTCAAGGCGTCATTTTTAAGCCGTTCGATATTGAAGAACTCATCAGTAAGATTAGTTACGTACTCGATAAAGAATAAAGCTATTCTTCAGAAATTCCCAAAGGACAACGACCTTTTCTGAGCACATTTTTTTTCCCAATATAATAAATTACATTTTTACGGAAAAGCCGGCACCATTCACACCGTTCGTCTTTTCCACAGCCGGTTAATTCAACCTCAACGTGCTGTGCTCCCTTTTGATACACCTGAATTGATGATGAATGGGAATAGTTTTTCTTATGGGAATTATAAAAAATATCGTTGATAACACCCGCTATATCTGAGGATTGGTAGACAATGCGAAGGCAACATAAAAAAACATTTTTGTCTTCTTCCGAAGACATTTCAAAATATGCCGTTTGCCGGGCATCGCGTATGCGCCGGTCTATCTCACCTAAGCGGTTTTCCGCAATTCTTTCGTAGACTGGGTCATCGGTAGTGGAAAGCAGGTTTGAAAAAAATTCCCGCGCTTCATAAAGATACCCCTCAGCCGCCGCTTGTTCCGCCCGCTTTATATCATCGGGTATCGCCATAAATACACGTACTCCATTTGCATACTCGGTTGCCGCCATGGTACCGGGCATCGAACAATGTCATGCCGAGATTGTTGTAAATAGCAGTGATATCATTTTCTCTGTCAGGCGGACAATGGTACACTCCGATAGAAACCGAGGCAGTAGTACCGCAAAAATGCATCATTGAAAACGCATCGCAAATATCCTGAGCTATAGCGCTTGCACAATTTTCATCTTTATTGATTAAAGCAATGGTAATCTGGTCGCGCCCATAGCGGCTAATCAAATCCAAACCGGCCAGATGATGCCTTGTGATCTCCACTAATTTTCGAAGCAGTTCAATGGACTGTTCATCTCCATACGACCGGCAGAATACTTTGAAGTGGTCAATATCGATCAGTAGAATGGTTATATCTTGATGTGCCATTTTTGCGCGCTCGAATTCTATATTCAAGCGGTCGCAGAAAAATTTAAATGTGTATAATTCCGTTTCTTTGTCGATAACGGTCAACGCTTTATTCTCGTCGCTGAGACGATGATTTATGAGGGCTGTTGCGATAAGCTGTGAAATAATTTCTAAAAAAAGAAGTTCGTTTTGTTCAAAACCAGCATCGGTATGCCGCTGGCATATAATATATCCTAAAGCCTGTGCGTGGAATGTTACGCGAGCCGCCATGACTGAATTGTAGTCATTTTCCAACTTTAAATCCGCATACGATGAAGAAGCCTTGTCAATAGCATTGATAAGAATGCTTTCGCCGCCATGAATCAGTTTGCCGACTTGTTCAACCTCATCGTTGCGTTCAAACTTAGTCATAAAATTCTGGCTCAGCCCGCGCGATGCCTTGATCCGCAAATAACCGCTTTTCTCATCAAATAAAACAACCGCTATCATTTGTACATGCATTCTATGTTTAGTAATATCAATCAAATGATGCAGTATTTCTTCGCAGGTAAATTCCCTGTTTATGCTTTGCGTTACTGTTTTAACGAGTTCCAAGACCTTTTGAGATGAAGAAAACTGGTCGTTCATGAACGCCTCGCTTTTTAGTAGAATATAGCGGTTTTTCTAAGGGGATAAACCCGTATAAAAAGCTAAAAATGTAGAGATATATAATAATTTTAGTAATCTAAATGATCCTGAATACCTTTAAGGAACGATTTATCGCTTTCGCAAAGCGATTCAAAAAACTCTGTTTCAAGTTTTTCATCGATTTCTTCCTCAAAAAAATCTTCGTCATAAAGGAAACTTTCGCCTTGACGGAAAACAAGAGTCATGAGGCACAACACCGCATTGTAACCGTTCTTTTCCAGCACATCCCGTATCTCGGTAAACTTATCGGAATCTTCGATAATCTTACGCAATAACTGCTCGAGTTCAACCATTCTTTTTTTTAATATATCATCAAACTCCATTTAATCCTCCATAAACGCCTAAATAACTGCCTCCTCAACAATTCAAGACAACACTCTAACTATAGATAATATAATTTAATAAATAAATCAACATTATATTACTTTAACCGTTTTTTATTTCAAAATAACAACACTTATCTTTGAGAAACAATAACAACACTTCTATACCACATTAAAATTAAAGCATCCAAAATAATTAACCGAAAAGGTAATAGTAAGTAAAACTAATAAATTCATATCAAGAAAAAAATATAAAGGATGTAAAAAATGAAACAATTAAAAAACTGGCAAATCAAAACGAAACTTCTTGTTATTACTTTATCTTTAATTATCATAACCGTCATAACATGTTGTTTATTTTCTTATCTAACCTTTTCATTTACACAAAAAGCTATCTATAAGGAAATCGAGGAAAAACTAGTCACTCAAATTAACCAGTACAAAAAAACATTAGAATTTCGTCTAAATAGAGCGAATCAAGAAATTGAACACGCTAAAGAACAAGCGAAAACGATCGTATCCCAACAAGCCTCTATTATATACAACTTATGTTCAACATGGAAAGGCGATTCGGAAAGCTTAAAAGACGTGCTCTCCAGTTTTTCTGTCGGTAAAACCGGTTATATTTTTGTACTCTCATATGATGGAAAATACATTGTAAGCAAAAACCGGTCTGCCGACGGCAAAGATATTAGCATGGTGAAAGACGCAAACGGGCGCCTTTTCATCCAAGATATGATACAAAAAGGCAAAGTCCTTTCCGACTCAAAAATCGATTATGAAATATATCCATGGATGAATGCCGGAGAAACACAAGCATATGAAAAAATTGCGGCATTAGTTCACATCCCCACATTAAAGTGGATCGTAGGAATATCCGCATATTTTCACGATCTTGTTGCTATGAATATCATAGAAAATATAAATCAGGATATGAAGGCAGAGATCGCTTCTGAAAAAATCGGAACACAGGGCTATATGTTTATAATCAATTCCCAAGGCACATTGATCCAACATCCTACCGACACAGGAAAAAATATCAGTCATTTTCCATTTATTCAGGAACTATGCAAAAATAAACAAGGGTATCTTAAATACACATGGGATGGCAAAGATAAGGTTCTCGCATATGCATACATTAAGGAAAATGACTGGATTATTGCAAGTAGCAGTTATATAGAAGATTTCATGGCATCATTAAGAAAAACACAATTCGCATTATATGTCTTTTCTTTTTTAGCAATCATAATTGGATGTATTGTTACAATAAAATTTTCACAAAACCTGACTAATCCTTTAAAACAATGCGTGAAGTTTGCCGAACAAATGGGTGAAGGGAATTTAACCACAACACTAACGTTAGACCAGCACGATGAAGTCGGCACATTAGTTAATTCTCTCAATGCCATGCAAAATAAAGTTTCCACACTGATTAAACAAGTCATCGACACTACTCAGCAACTAAATGTTGCAAGTAAAGAAATATCATCAGGCTCCCAGCAACTTGCAGAAGGAGCTACCCAGCAGGCGGCAACGTTTGAAGAACTCTCTAGCTCCGTTCAAGAAAATGCATCCTATTCATCTTCTGCTAACCAATCGGCCCAGCAAACATCGGCTCGAATTAAAACTATAGAATCCGATATGACTAAAACAATTGAAGCCATGACCGAAATAGAAAAAAGCTCAGCACAAGTAACCGAAATGATCAACCTCATTACCGATATCGCGGAACAAACAAACTTGCTAGCGCTCAATGCCGCAATAGAAGCCGCTCGGGCAGGACAATATGGGCAAGGGTTCGCCGTCGTTGCCGACGAAGTAAGAAAATTAGCTGAACGCAGTTCAAAATCGGCAAAAGACATTGAAGATTTAATTAAATACAGTTCTTTGAAAGTTGAAGAAGGCGTCCAGCTTACCCAGTCTACCGGAAATGACCTCACTCAAATCGTTCAAGAAATTGAAAAAGTAACAGAAAACATTCACGCTATATCTACAGCAACCACCGAACAAGCTTCATCAATGGAACACACGGCGTCAATTACTGAAATGTCTGCATCCACCGCAGAAGAATTAGCCGCCGCTTCGGAAGAAATGGCAGGCCATGCGGAAATACTTGAAAAACTCGTATCCCAATTCAAAGTGTAAATAGAATATCGTTCATTAAAACAAGCGGTAAACACAGTGCTATAAAACCGGTTTTAGTATCGCCGCCGCCAAACTTTTTTCATATATCTGCAAAACTGCATAAAAAACAGATATCCATTCAACTATCAAGAATAGTAATTTTTTATTTTTTAAAGGCAATTCAGGAATTTTGATATTGACAAATTAAAGAATATGACTATGATTGAATTCTTTATTGATGGTTGATATTCTTATTCATTATTATCTCAATTTACCCTAATAACTATGCTGTGCCACACAAAATAACTTTAAAAGTGTTATAGTTATTTTAATAATAGGATTTATTAAGAATGACCGATAAAAAAAGTGTTGTGCCTTTACTAAAAAAGCAGACCATCATGCGGAAAGTGATGATTGCAACAGCACCATGCATTGCAGGTTCGGTCTATTTCTTCGGGTGGCGTTCTTTGTTAGTTCTTGCTGTTGCCTGTTTATCAGGATTTCTCACAGAACTTTTTTTCTGCAAAAAACGAGGTGAATCGGCAACCGAATCGGTTCTGGTAACCGGCATACTCTATTCGTTAACACTCCCCCCGACAATTCCTTTGCATATTGTTGTTATCGGCATGGTTTTCGCCATCGCGCTTATCAAAGAAGTGTTCGGCGGATTCGGGAAAAACATTTTCAATCCGGCTATTGCCGCCCGCTGTTTTTCTTACGTATGCTTCCCATTACCGATGACGTCGCAATGGGCAGAACCGGCACGAGGGATATGGGGCGCTTTGGCCCAGTGGACAACTGCATCCTCCAGCGAATTTATTACATCCGCTACGCCAATGGCAGTGTTAAAGTTTGATCACGCTGTCCCTTCTTTCTCCGATTTGCTTCTAGGGCGTATTCCGGGCGCTATGGGAGTAACAAGCGTTTTACTCATTCTCATTGGGGGAATATATCTATACTACACCAACACTGCAAATCGCAAGATCATTATTTCTCTCATTGCATCATATTTTGTTTTCAATCAAATCCTTTCTTTATTAGGCAACCCGTCTGTACCTGATGGCGTGCGCATGGTATGCGGAAGCGGTTTTCTGTTCGGCGCATTCTTCATGGCTACTGATCCGATCAGCGCTCCCAAAACCGACACCGGACGAATAATCTATGGTATTATGATTGCCTTGTTTGCCACAATAATGACTAATTATTCAGTCTTTTATAATGGATTTATGTTTGCCATACTGATCGGAAATATGTTTGCGCCAATTATCGATTATGCCATTACCGAAACTCAAAAACAGAAGAAACTCAAAAAGCAAAATACCGAAGGTGTCATCGCATGAAAGATAAGCCGTGGTACCCCATTGCATATATGTTTGTAGTGACATTTTTATTCAGCATAATTCTCATTGGTTTATCTAGTGCAACTAAAGAGCGCGTTGAAGCAAACCAACAATTAAATTTTGAATTTGCCGTTTTAAAATCCTTGCCGATTACTATAGAAAAAGATGTAACATCAATAGCGCTTCATGCACTGTACCTTGAAAAAATTGCTCCCCCGAACGATAAATCGGCTGGGGCATATGTTTATCGGGAAGGAAACGCCATCAAAGGGTATGCACTCCCTATTTCTGGAAAAGGATTCTGGGATACGATATACGGCGTAGTCGGTATAGCTTCCGACAAAACAACCATCACCGGAATCTATTTTTACCGGCAATCGGAAACGCCCGGGTTAGGTGCTGAAATTGCTCAAGAACCTTTTAGAAAACAATTTATTGGAAAAATACTTGCAGAAACAGGAATCGCATTTCAAATCAAGCCGGTCGGTTCAATACTTAATGCTTCTGAAGTACAAGCGGTTACTGGAGCCACACAAACAAGCACTCGGCTCAATAAATTTTTAAGCCAACAACTGACTGACTGGCGTAACGCTATGTCAGCCATTTAACAGGAGATATCTTGCATGGCAGTTGCAACAACAAAGAATGAATCTCAAGAGATAATTCTCCAAGGCATTTGGAAAGATAATCCGATATTCCGGCAAGTTCTGGGAATTTGCAGTACATTAGCTGTTACAAACCTTGTGTTAAATACAATCGTTATGTGTACCGCGCTCACTTTTACAACAACACTTAGTTCGCTCACTATTTCACTGATGAGGAACTCTACTCCCCGCCGGATACGCATGATGGTTCAAACACTTGTGATTGCATTCTATGTAATTTTGGTAGACATTTTCCTTAAAGCATATTGGCCGGAAATGAGCACCAGCCTCGGCCCATACGTCGGACTCATTATTACTAATTGTATTATTATGGGGCGATGCGAAGCTTATGCAGGTAAATACCCCGCTATCCCATCCGCTATTGACGGGTTCTTTATGGGCGTCGGATATTCATGTATATTACTGATTATTTCAATAATACGTGAGCTGATCGGCATGGGCTCAATCCTTGGGATACCTATGCCTTTCTTTTCTTCGCATTGGGATAAATGGATTATTATGGTCATGCCGCCGGGTGCTTTTTTTACTCTCGCACTTGTGATTTGGATGTTCAGGACATTTCAAAAGGATGAAGAGGACGACAAAAAATGACCAATAGCAATGAATTTATCAATATAGTTATCATTTGTTTTTCATCAATTTTTACCGGCAATATTCTTTTGAGTTATTTTCTGGGGATGTGCCCGTTTATTGCAGTTTCTAAAGAAGTAAAAACAGCATTTGGTTTGGGCATGGCTGTGGTATTTGTTTTAACATTTACCTGTCTCCTTAATTGGTTGACGTATCATTATATTTTAATACCGTTCCAGCTTGAGTTTTTCAGGTTTATCATGTTTATTATTACCATTGCGGCTTTTGTGCAGTTTGTAGAAATGGTACTTGAACGCTATTCTCCTTTGCTCTATACCAATCTCGGTATATTTTTACCTCTTATTACAGTCAACTGTGCAATACTCGGCGCTTCTCTTTTTATGGTCATACGAGATTATTCCTTAGTGGGTTCTGTTGCTTACGGGTTCGGAAGCGGTGTCGGTTGGATGCTGGCAATTGTGTCGATGGCAGGCATTAGGAAACGGCTTGTTATTAACAAAATCCCTAAGGGGTTGCAAGGGCCTGGAATAACATTAATTATAGCCGGAATGATGGCGCTCGCATTTATTGGGTTTACCGGCGTATTACAAGGACAATAACATCAAAAGCAAGGGAATATAAGTTCACCATGCTGACAACTTTATTATCAGTTACTATAATTAGCGCATTTGGTGCATTGCTTGCCGGAATTATAGTTCTCGCAGACAAATTTATAGCAAATTATGGCGAATGTACTATAACTTTAAACAAGGACACTCAATTCAATATCAATGGCGGTATTCCATTGCTTGAAGCGCTTGTCCAGCAAAAAATTTTCATACCGAGCGCATGCGGTGGAAAAGGGACATGCGGATACTGCAAAGTTAAAGTTATTGAAGGCGCAGGTCCTTTGTTGCCTACTGAAGAACCATATTTAGATAAAAAGGAGCTTGAAAATTCGATCCGCCTATCATGTCAAGTCAAAGTAAGAAATAATATCGATATTTTTATTCCAGAAGAATTATTGTCAGTAAAAGAATATATCTGCACTTGTGCTGATATAAAAGATTTAACTTATGATATAAAGCAATTTCGATTCAAGCTGGAAAACCCTCAAACAATAGAATACGTCCCCGGACAGTATGTTCAGCTATTTGCACCGTCAATAAATGGTTCCGAAGAAGTTTACCGTGCATATTCCATTTCATCCGATCCCGCTGATAAAGGTTATATTGAGCTTATTATAAGGTTAGTACCCGACGGGATATGTACTACATATTGTTTTGAACACTTAAAAGTTGGCGATACTGTAAAACTAAATGGGCCTTATGGAGAATTCAGGCTCGCCGATACTAGCGCACCTATTCTCTTCATCGCTGGCGGTTCCGGTATGGCTCCCATCAAATGCATACTTCACCATATGAAAAATACAAAAAATTCCCGAGAAGCTGTCTACTTTTTCGGAGGCAATACCGAACGCGATTTATTCCTCATTGACGAGCTCAAAAAGGAATTTGAATCATCGCTTAAATTTAAGATCGTTCCCGTTGTTGCAACGCCGCAAAACGGATATATCGGGGAAAAAGGGTTTGTAACCCACGCGGTAGAACGCAGTGTTAAAAACGCTCCACAAGCTGAAGCATATTTATGCGGAAGCCCCGGAATGATCGATGCCTGTATTTCTGTGTTAACTAAGCTTGGCATGGATGTAAGCAAAGTTTATTACGATAAGTTTTCATAAGGGGGATTAGCTCAGCTGGGAGAGCACAACGCTGGCAGCGTTGGGGTCAGCGGTTCGAACCCGCTATCCTCCATAAATTAAAAACCTTCCATTCAGTTCGAGTGGAAGGTTTTTTTATTGTGTATCTTTATAAAAAGAGAAGAACTATCAAAGATAAAACCCAACAATATATCGAAAAACAAAATAACTTGTTTCCTCGAAGTACTAAGAGAATCAATTTAATCGCTAAATATCCGAAAAAAAGCGAACATATAAAACCAACCGCCAACGGTTTAAGCCAAGCCAATTCAATCCCCATATTCAGCATTTCTAACAATTGCAGGCTAAAAGCACCGATAATTGCGGGTATTGAAAGAAGAAAAGAGTACCGTGCCGAATCTGACTTTGCAAAACCGAGCATCATGGCACATGCAATAGTCGTTCCTGACCGCGAAATTCCAGGGAATAATGCCCATGTTTGGAAAACACCTATAATAAGCGCATCACGCCATGAGAAAGCATCAAAATGGCGGGATTTTTTGCTTTTTCTCTCCACAATCAACAACAACAAGCCGGTACACATTAGCGCATAAGCCACAAGATGAACATTTCTAAATGCTTGTTCAACAAGGTCACGGAATAAAAGTCCTGCAACACCAGTAAAAAGTGTACTAAGCATAATATAATATGCCAATCGAAAATTAAAATCTGTTTCAAATGCTTTATTCCAGCCCGACGGTCGTATCATAATGGAATGAGCAATTTTTCGGATGTCTTCAAAATAGAATACCGTAACTGCAAACAGGGTACCCATATGGATAGTCAAATCGAAAAACATTTCCAAATTGTCTTGTACGGGAAATATTTTTTGCAGTATCGCAAGGTGAGCTGAACTGCTGATAGGAAGAAATTCAGTAAGCCCTTGAACAATGCCTAAAATTACCGCAACCCAGAGTTCCATAGAACGTTATTCAACTGTTTTATACAGTTGATCTCCAATAATCTAAGATATCCTTGAGAGATTGCCTTAAAGGAATTTTCGGTTCCCATCCTGCATCTCTATTCAGTTTTGCGTAACTGCCCTGTATAACAGGGTTTTCAGTTTTCCGAAATTTTGAAGGGTTAACTGATAATTTTATCGGCACATGTGACAGTTCTATTAGTTGTTTTAACAAATCTTCAATTCTACATGCGTTACCGGAACAAATATTATATGTTTCATTCCGGTCTATTTTCTCCGATGCAATGACATACCCTTGAACAACATCTCTCACATCTGAAAAATCACGCATTGTATCAATGTTGCCAACTGATAGTTCCGGCTTTTTTAAGCCCTTTTCAATCATGGCAATCTGACAAGCAAAGTCAGACGCAACAAATAATTTATTTTGCCGCGGTCCGATATGATTGAACGGACGAAACACCAAATACGGCGTTGCCCATTTCCGCGCATGTACAGCACACATCATTTCAGATGAATGTTTCGTTATCCCATAAATATTTGATGGCGCAATAGGATGTTCCTCAGTATAAGGCATTTTATCCGGAGGTTGCGGAGCATAAACCTCACTCGAACTGATATAAACAAATTTACATCCCTTTTTATGTTTAATAGCATTGAGGATATTTTCCGTTCCGAATACATTCACTTGAAACGCTGTCTCAAGGTCAGCTTCCGCCATAGGAATAAATGTAATTCCGGCAAGATGAAAAATGACATCTAAATCAAGGTATGAAATAATCGAGGTTACGCTCCCTTTATGAGCAATATCGCATTGAAAAAAAGTTATATCATTAAAGATTTCTTCAGGATATGCGTTGAGGTCGGATTCCTGATGGTAAACTCCATAGACTTGATATCCTCGTTCAAGCAATGCATGAGCAAGATACTGTCCAACAAACCCGCATATTCCGGTCACAAGGGCTTTTTTCATACTTGATACCTTTTTAAATCTGCGTCAACCATGAGATGGACTAATTCTTTAAATGCCACTTTTCTTTTCCATCCGAGTTTTTTTTGCGCTTTTTCTGCATTGCCGACGAGACAATCGACTTCTGCCGGACGAAAAAACTGGGGATCAATTTCCACATATTTTTCCCAATCAAGGCCGGCTCTATCAAAAGCTATCTCGCAAAATTCTTTTACGGAATGAGTTTCCCCTGTAGCAATGACATAATCGTCCGGAGCATCCTGCTGGAGCATAAGCCACATCGCCTCGACATAGTCGCCGGCATATCCCCAATCGCGTTTTGCTTCAAGGTTTCCGAGATACAGTTTATCCTGTAACCCAGCTTTAATGCGTGCCACTCCATCGGTTATTTTCCGTGTAACGAATTCTTTCCCTCTTCGGGGGGATTCATGATTAAATAATATCCCTGAACATGCAAAAAGCCCATAACTTTCGCGATAATTTATTGTTATCCAATGCCCATACACTTTTGCCACTCCATACGGACTGCGTGGATAAAACGGAGTATCCTCTGTTTGAGGTATTTCCTTTACTTTACCAAACATTTCACTGCTAGACGCTTGATAGACGCGTATTTTTTTATCGACCAAGCGAACTGCTTCAAGAATGCGCGTTACTCCGACCGCAGTAAATTCTGCGGTTAAAAACGGCTGAACCCATGATGTCGGTACAAATGACTGCGCCGCTAAATTATATAATTCACAAGGGCGAATCTCTTCAATAAGGTTCAGTAGTGATAACTGATCGAGCAAATCCGCCTGATGTATATGAATTTTTTCTCTAATGTGTTCAATACGCATGAAAGTTTCTGTACTTGAACGCCTTACCATGCCATGAACTTCGTATCCTTTAGACAGTAAATTTTCTGCTAAATATGAGCCGTCTTGTCCTGTTATTCCTGTAATTAACGCTTTTTTCATGCGTTTCCCTTGCGTTTTAGTTTTTTTAAAGAGTTCCAATTGGCTGTTGATACATTACAAATCTTTCACACAAAGCATAGACTTCTTTGCGTACGGTTTTTAACGCAGATTCATTCTCAATATTCTTAAGAACAGTACTGATAAGTTTTCCGACCTGCTCCATTTCGGTTTCTTTCATGCCTCGAGTGGTCAATGCGGCTGTGCCAAGCCGAACCCCGCTGGTTACAAACGGGCTTTTTTCATCATAGGGAATAAGATTTTTATTGACTGTTACACCCGCCTCTTCCAGTGCGGAAGCAACAATCTTTCCCGTCAAACCTACTGACGATACATCAAGCAATACGATATGATTATCTGTGCCGCCTGATACGATACGGCATCCGTTGGATTCAAGGACTCGTGCAAGAACTTTTGCATTCTTCACCACTTGCTGAGCATATAATTTGAATTCCGGCTGTAATGCTTCTTTAAATGCAACCGCTTTGGCGGCTATGACATGCATCAAAGGCCCTCCTTGCAATCCCGGAAAAACACGCACATCAATATCTTTTGCGAATTTTTCCTGACAGAGAATCATTCCAGCGCGAGGGCCACGCAAGGTTTTATGGGTTGTAGTTGTCACAAATTCCGCATAAGGAACAGGATTAGGATGCACCCCGCCGGCAATGAGTCCTGCAATATGAGCCATATCGACCATGACTAATGCTCCTACAGAATCGGCAATCTCACGAAAGCGTTTAAAATCAATAAAGCGGGGATATGCACTTGCACCGGCAACTATCAATTTCGGTTTATGTTCTTTTGCTAATTTTTCTACTTGACTGTAATCAATCTGTTCAGTATCTCTTTTTACACCGTAAGAAACGATGTTGTAGAACAATCCAGAAAAATTTAATTTATGTCCGTGGGTCAGGTGTCCGCCATGAGCAAGGTCCATCGCCAGTATTGTATCCCCCGGTTGAAGCACAGCGCAATACACCGCGGTATTTGCTTGAGACCCTGAGTGAGGCTGAACATTGACATGTTCGGCGCCAAAAAGCTGTTTTGCCCGTTCTATGGCCTTTGATTCAACTATATCAACATACTCACATCCGTTATACCATCGTTTTCCGGGATATCCTTCAGCGTATTTATTGGTTAGAACCGACCCTTGGGCTTCCAGCACAGCACGGCTTACAAAATTCTCCGATGCGATCAATTCTAGCGTAAATGTCTGCCGTTCAACTTCTTTTTCTATAGCGTGCGCCACATCTGCATCTACATATTTCAGTGGTTCCAAGTTCATTCCTCCCATACAGCAATTTCAAAATTATTTATTATCTATTAAGTTCAATCTTTTTTGATGGCGCCCTTGTTCAAATACTGTATCTAACCATGCCTGCAATATTTTGCCTGCTTTCTCAGGCGCTACAAAGTTCGCTCCCAAAACAAGAACATTCGAATCATTATGCGCTCGGCTTAATTGAGCCGCTTCTTCGTTGTAACACAAAGCGGCACGAACATTGACAAAACGGTTCGCCGCTATAGACATTCCAATGCCCGACCCGCAAATCAATATGCCGCGGTCTGATGTATTATCAGAAACCTTTCCCGCTACTTTTTGAGCAAATTCAGGATAATCGCACGACTCAGCTTTTTCACAGCCGACATCGTCAACAATATGTCCGTTTTCCAATAATATTTCTTTAAGTTTTTCTTTCAACCAATAGCCTCTATGATCACTGCCAACACTGATTTTCATAATTTGCTCACTATCTTTTTGATTGCATCTTCAAGTTCGAGATAACAGCGCTCATATTCATGTTCCGACCCTCCGATAGGATCGTCAATATTCGGATTAGACCACGATTCGCTGTCTTCAGCAAAATGTTTCAGCAAAAAAACTTTATACATATACTCGGGAAATGTTTCAGTCAATGCCCTCATATGTTCTTCTGTCATAACAAATACGTAATCCGAATCATCAAGCAGTTCTCTGCTCAACAATTGGGATAAGTGGTATGATAAATCAACACCATACTTTTTCGCAACAGCAACCCCATTAGGACTGGCAGGAAACCCATTATACGCAATTATTCCCGCTGACCGGCACACCAAATCAGGGCGCACTAAAGCAAGTTTCTTAAAAATACCTTCCGCCATTGGGCTTCGGCATATATTGCCGGTACAAACAAATAATATTTTTTTTTCCATGTCATCTCCTGAAAAGGTTCGCGTGCATGGAGACGTTATAAAACAAATTTACTCTGGTTTATAACCCCTTCTCTGATTACAACCGGCTGTTCAGCCGAACAATCGACAATGATTGAATCGCCTAAATAACCAGTTTGTCCCGCATCAATGATTGCATCGGCATTATCGCCAAGTTGCTCTTGCGCTTCCTGTGCAGTAACAGGGCTTTTCCCGCCGCTTTTATTCGCACTTGTCGCAAGCATCAAACCTCCGGACGCATCAATTAACGCCAACGCAACGGGGTGGTCGGGTAAACGAAAGCCAAGTTTACCGTTTCCTGTATGCATTGGCAAGAGCAAAGTGACCGGGCCCGGCCAATAATCCGCAATGTACCGCCGCGCACAATCAGGAATAGAACATCCAACTTGTTCAATGTATTTTAGATGCGAGATATGTATGGTTATCGGTTTATCCAAAGGGCGTTTTTTTGCAGTAAACAATTTCTGTTTTGCCTGCATATCTCCGTACAAAGCGCCAATACCATATACCGTTTCGGTAGGAAATATTACCAGGCCGCCATTTTTTACTATGTGGGCGGCTTTAGCAATAATTGTGCGGTCAGGACACTGAGGGTCGACAGCATAAACATCCGGCATAGTACTATATTCCGATCTCACGGTTTAATTCGTCACACGCATCAATTACCTTCTGTGCCATTTCTTTTTTCATCTGTTTTAAGCGGTTATTGAGCTTCACATCACCGAGAGCAATAATTTGAGCGGCAAGAACCGCCGCGTTGACCGCTCCGAATTTTCCAATTGCAACTGTAGCAACAGGGACACCGGGAGGCATCTGCACAGTGGATAAAAGGGCATCTAAACCGCCCAACGATGTAGCATCGATCGGAATTCCGATCACCGGCAGTATTGTTTGTCCTGCAAGGAATCCTGCAAGATGCGCCGCGCCTCCAGCCGCCGCAATAATGACTTTTAATCCGCGAGATTCCGCCTGCTTAATGTATTCTGAAGCCGCTTCAGGCGTACGATGCGCTGACATGACCTTCACTTCACACGGTATGCCTAACTCAAATAATTTATCAATCGTTAACTGGAGAATCGGCAGATCAGATTTACTGCCCATAAGAATTCCCACCAGCGGAGACGTTTTTTCTGGCCTCATTATACCTCCTTCATTGTTCTCTTTAGCGCTTTATCTGCTATATCTCTCCGATAATGCATTTTATCGAAATGAATTTTCTTAACTGCTTTATATGCATTTTCTTGAGCGGTTTTTATATCTTTTCCCAATGCAGTAACATTTAGAACCCTGCCGCCATCTGTACTATATACACCATTACTCTGCTTTGTTCCTGCATGAAAAAGTATTGCAGTTTCATCGGTTTTGAATAAATCCAATCCATGAATAATTTTTGATTTTTCATATTTTCCCGGATACCCGCCTGATGCAAGTACGACAGTAACAGCCGCTTCTGACGTCCATTCAAGGCGAATTTTATCAAGGCGCTCTTCATAGAGAGCGATAAAAATTTCCATAAGGCCTGTCTTTAATCGCGGCAATAAGACTTGTGCTTCGGGATCGCCAAACCGCACATTAAACTCCAGAACTTTCGCTTTTCCGTTCTGTATCATCAACCCTGCATAAAGGATACCTTTAAAAGGCATTCCTTGTTCTTTCATCGTTTTGATGATCGGTTTAAAAATTGTTTCCGTAACTTCCTTTTCAAGTTGAGGAGTAACGACAGGCGCGGGACTATATGCGCCCATACCTCCAGTATTAGGGCCGGTATCGCCGTCAAATGCGCGCTTATGGTCTTGTGAAGAAACGAGCGGGAGCACATTTGTTCCATCGGTTAACGCAAACATCGACGCTTCTTCTCCCGCGAGAAACTCCTCGATGATTAGTTGATTTCCCGCTGAACCGAATATTTTATCATCGAGAATCAATTTTACTGCTTCTTCTGCTTCAGCAATTGTCGCGGCAACTGTAACACCTTTTCCTGCCGCTAATCCATCAGCTTTAACAACGATGGGAAGGGTCTTTCCTTCAAGGTATTTTAAGGCATCTTTGCTTGTAGTGAACGTTTCATAAAAACCCGTTGAAACACCGGCTTTCTTCATAATATCTTTTGCAAAAATTTTACTTCCTTCAAGCTGAGCCGCAACACGCGACGGGCCTATAGCCGGTATATTGTTTTCGATAAATAAATCGACAATTCCCTTAGTAAGAGGAACTTCAGGGCCAACAACGACAAACTGGATTTTTTTCTCTTTTGCGAATTTCAGTAAACCTGCACAATCATCGGCATTCAGCGAACAGCATTCAGCTATCTGAGCAATACCGCCGTTGCCCGGGGCGCAATACAGTTTTGTCACAAGAGGGCTCTTACTTAGTTTCCACACCAGCGCGTGTTCTCTGCCGCCGCCGCCAATCACTAAAACATTCACTTGCTCGCTCCTTTTAATTTTAATGTCTGAAATGACGCATTCCCGTTACAACCATTGCAATATTAAACTCATTGCACGCATCAATTACTTCTTGGTCACGCACGGACCCGCCGGGTTGTATAATTGCTTCAACACCGTATCGAGCGGCTTCATCGATATTATCGCGAAACGGAAAAAACGCATCGGATGCCATCACAATGTTTTTCAACGGTTTATATGCTTTTTGCGCCGCCAGTTTTGTAGCATCAATCCTGCTCATCTGCCCCGCTCCGATACCGACTGTTTCAGTATCTTTTACAAACACAATAGTATTCGATTTAACATGTTTGGCGATTTTCCACGCAAAAAGGAGGCTTTCGATCTGGTCAGGTGTCGGCTGGCGTTTAGTAACACAAACAAGATTTTCCCGTGAAACTAGTTGAACATCAGCATCCTGAATAAGCGCTCCTCCGTCGACACGCTTGACATCGAAAGTAAAGTTAAGAATCGGCGTAACAGTATTCACCGGATATTTCAAAATGCGGAGATTTTTCTTTTTTCGAAAAATGTCCAGTGCTTCATCTGAATAGTCAGGCGCAATAATTGCTTCGACAAACAGCGAACTTACCTCTCGAGCAAGGTCTCCGTCAACGTTTCGATTATATGCCTGAATGCTTCCAAATGCCGATACCGGATCGGGCGCATACGCGCGCTTGTAGGCATCGACAAGCGACTGTGCTTGCGCAACACCACAGGGATTATTATGTTTGACTATAACCGCCGCAGGTTCAGTAAATTCCGATACAAGCTTAAACGCAGAATCAAGATCAACTATATTATTAAACGATAATTCTTTCCCTTGCAGTTGTTCAGCTTTTGTAAGATGAGTTCTTCCGTCAATGGTTAATTTATATAATGCAGATTTTTGATGAGGGTTTTCACCATACCGCAAATCTTGAATCTTTTCCAACGGCAATGTAATATTTTGCGGGAAAATGGAAGCGTCTTTTTTCCTGATCGTAGAGAAATAATACGCTATTACCGCATCATATGAAGCGGTATGAGAAAAGACTTCAAACGCAAGCTGTTCTTTGGTTTCAAGGGATAAACCGCCGTTGTTTTTCTGCATTTCTGCAATAATCGTATCATATCGTTGCGGATTCGATACACATGCTACCGACCGATAATTCTTTGCGGCGGCTCTAAGCATTGTCGGCCCGCCAATATCAATATTTTCGATAATTTCTTCTTGAGAAATCCCTACTTTCATCACTGTTTCATAGAAGGGATAAAGGTTTACGACAACCATATCAATAAGATGAATATTAAGTTTCGATAATTCTTCCTGATGTTCTTTATTATCACGAACGGCAAGCAAACCGGCATGAATTTTAGGGTGGAGCGTTTTCACTCGCCCATCGAGAATCTCCGGTGAACCGGTATAATGAGAGACTAATGTGACCGGCAACCCTGCATCTTTGAGAGATTGAGCCGTCCCGCCGGTTGAAATGAGTTCTATTCCCATACTGTGCAATGCTTTGGCAAAATCAATGACCCCGGTTTTATCGGAAACGCTGATTACTGCCCGCTTTATTTTTCCCATAACGATCAAAACTCCATTCTTTAGCAAATTCCATAGTGTGCGCTGGAATGACTCTATATAATTTTTACCTGCCGCTCCCCTTTTGCGATCTCTCCGATAACAACCGGTTTGAAATGTTCAGCGCACAAACATACTTTTTCAACATCTTTTTTATCAACAATAATAGTTAGCCCGATTCCCATATTAAATACTCTGTACATCTCAAGAGGGTCAATTTGCCCGGTATTTTGGATAAGTGAAAATACAGGGAGTACATTCCATGAAGATGAATCGATAACAGCATCAAGCCCGTCGGGCAATATACGGGGAATGTTGTCGATCAAACCGCCGCCCGTAATGTGAGCCATACCTTTGACCGCAATCGAATCGCATAATTCCCGAATAATTTTTCCGTAGCATCGATGAGGGATAAGAAGTTCATCGCCGAGCGGTTGTGTCAATTCTGAGGGAGTATCGGTCAAAGAGAAAGCGCCGCTGTCAAGAAGCACTTTTCTCACCATTGAAAATCCATTTGTATGAATACCCGCCGACGGCAATCCGATAATCACATTTCCTTCAGAAATATTTTTTCCGGTAATAATCCGGCCTTTTTCCATAATGCCGACAATGCATCCGACCAGATCAAACTCATTATCGCAATAGACGCCGGGCATTTCTGCTGTTTCGCCGCCAATGAGAATACACTCTTCATCGCGACATGCTTCAATAATACCCGCAATAATATGATCGACTTGTTCCGAATCAAGAGACGCAACGCCGATATAATCGAGAAAAAATAAGGGGCGGGCACCCTGTACGGCGATATCGTTGACACAATGTCCGACAATATCTTTACCGATACCGTTATATTTACCGTATGCCGCGGCGATTTTTGTTTTTGTTCCGACTCCGTCGATGCTTGATACCAAAACCGGATGGGCTACGCCTGTATGCGAAATATCCACAATCCCGCCGAATCCGCCGATACCCGATAAAACCGAGGATGACACAACCCCTTTCATCCGCGCTTTGATTTTATCGACAACTTTCATGCCTTCATCAATATTAACGCCGGCATCTCTGTACGTAATTTTTTTTTCAGAACCTGCCATATAACCTCTTTTTTGTCTGTATGTTACAGAATAATAGTATGATTTTTTTCAAGAATTTCTTTGCGGGCATTTTCTGGCGGGCTGATACTATAATCGCCCGTATAACACGCCATACAGTACTCGTCTTTGCCCCCTACGGAATTAAGTAAACCTTGTTCGCTGAGGTAGCCTAATGAATCCGCTCCGATATATTTTGCGATTTCCTCAACAGTTTTTTTCGAAGCAATCAACTCTGTCGTTGTGGGAAAATCAATGCCGTAATAGCAGGGATATTTATGAGGAGGGCAACTGATCCGCATATGAATCTCTTTCGCACCGGCATCACGCAAACTGGTGATGCGCGAGCGGCTTGTTGTACCGCGCACAATGGAATCGTCTACAACAACAACCCGTTTATTTCTTATTACTTCGTGCAATGGGTTAAGTTTTATTTTTGTACTGAAATTGCGGATCACCTGACTCGGTTTAAGAAATGTTCTCCCAACATAGTGATTGCGAATAAACCCCATCTCATATTTAATGCCAGACTGCTCAGCAAATCCCATTGCGGCGGCATTGCCTGAATCCGGCACGGAAATAACCAAATCAGCATCAATAGGATGTTCGACCGCAAGGTTTTTTCCCATTTTTTCTCGCACTGTATGAACGGTCTGCCCATTTATTATGCTATCGGGACGAGCAAAGTACACGTACTCAAAAATACAGAAACGGGAACGTTCTTTCGGTAACGGTTTGTGTGACGTTATCCCGTTTTGATTGAGTATAACAATTTCTCCCGGCTCGACATCCCGAATAAGTTTTGCGCCGATTAAATCAAGAGCACATGATTCCGACGACAAAATATATGCGTCATCAAGTTTTCCTAAACAGAGAGGCCGTAAGCCGTGAGGGTCGCGGATACCGATCACATCGGTTTCTGTCATCAAAACCAGCGAATATGCTCCCTGAATTTGTGAAAGGACATAATGGAGGCGTTCTAAACCATCCGTAAACGACGGCTTAGCAAGAAGATGCAGGATAACTTCGCTATCGGTGGTCGTTTGGAATATTGACCCCATGGATTCAAGGCGATTGCGCAATTCGTCAGCGTTGGTAAGGTTGCCGTTGTGCCCTATCGCAATAGTACCGTGATAATAATCTATAACGATTGGCTGTGCATTGGTTAAAAGGCTCGAACCGGTAGTCGAATAACGGACATGCCCTATAGCACGGTTTCCTTTAAGGGCTTTAAGGTTTTTTTCGTTAAAAACCTCGCTCACCAGCCCCATATTTTTATGTACGTAGAAATGCCCGTTATCACCCGAAACGATTCCAGCGCTTTCTTGCCCGCGATGTTGAAGGGCATATAATCCGAGATGGGTTAATAATGCCGCGTCAGGGTGCCCGAATATTCCAAATACTCCGCATGCTTCCCGAGGTTTATCATCTCTCATAGTGACCGAATCCCTTATGTTCATGACAACATTCTTTCAATCTCGCCCTTCCAGTTTTGCGCACTCTCTTTAACAGGCTGATCGATTACTTTTTTTCCATTTACCGTCCAACTTATCGTTTCTTGGGTTACAACACCCAAACGTGTTACCGGAACATTATGTTTTTTGCCTGCTTTGATAAGAGCATCCGCCATTTTCGGCGCCGCAGATACGACAATGCGCGATTGGCGTTCACCAAACAAAATGCCATCTATTCTGCCTGAGATATTTTCAAGAACGATGGAAACCCCAAGCTTTAATTTTTGTCCGCTACCGAGAATGCAAGATTCCGCAACAGCGACAACTAACCCGCCTTCAGAACAGTCGTGCGCTGATTTAATGCTTCGCTGGCGTATGAGTTCTAAACAACAGCTCTGGACTCGCTTTTCCAATTCTACGTCAAACTCCGGAAGCGCTCCACCTTTAATTGAATGTATTATCGAAAGGTATTCGCTTCCGCCTATATTGCTTTGGATAGGACCGATCAAAAAGATTTCATCGCCTATTTGTTTGAATCCTGCGGTAGTTACATAATCGCTGTTTTGAATTAACCCAACCATTCCGATAACAGGCGTAGGATCAACTGCTCCATCAGGGTTTTCGTTATAAAAACTAACATTGCCGCCGGTTACCGGTATTCCAAATGACTTACAGGCATCGGATATGCCAAGCACACAATTCTTGAACTGCCAAAATATTTCTTCCTTCATCGGATTACCAAAATTCAAACAATCCGTTATCCCCAAAGGCACTGCTCCGGTACAGACAATATTGCGGGCGGCTTCCGCGACGGCAATCATGCCGCCAATATACGGGTCAAGGTAACAATACCTGCCGTTGCAATCAGTGGTCATTGACAGCAATTTATCTGTTTCCTTGAGGCGTATAACCGCCGCATCTGCTTTTCCGGGCAATACGGCAGTATTGGTAATAACCATATGATCGTACTGTTCGTATACCCAATGTTTGTCTGCAATTGTGGGGTCTGCCAACAACTTCTGCAGTACTGTATTATAATCATTCGGCTCTTTGACGGCATCCAGATCGAGGGCTTTAAGTTTTTTATAATATGCAGGTTCTTTATAAGAACGCTGATATAAGGGTGCGTCCTCTGCAATCGCTTTTGCGGGAATTTCGACTACCTGTTCGCCTTTAAAGAAAACACGCATTATGCCGTCATCGGTAACCTCGCCGATTTTTGACGCATGCAAATCCCATTTTTCGAATATATCCTCAACTTCTTGTTCTTTCCCTTTTTTCACAATAACCAACATTCGTTCCTGAGATTCCGACAGCAGAATTTCGTATGGCGTCATGTGGGTTTCACGCTGAGGCACATAATCAAGTTCTATTTTTATTCCTGAATTGCCCCGTGATGCCGTCTCGCAGGTTGAACACGTTAATCCGGCGGCGCCCATATCCTGAATACCCACAACCGCATCAGTCTGGAGCAGTTCAAGGCAGGCTTCAAGGAGCAGTTTTTCCATGAAAGGATCGCCTACTTGCACTGACGATTTGCGTTCTTCGGATTCTTCAGTCAATTCAACTGAGGCAAATGTAGCGCCGTGTATCCCGTCGCGCCCGGTTGTCGCGCCAAGGTAATAAACGCTGTTTCCGACTCCTTCGGCTCTTCCGAGAGTAATGTCTTCGTGCTTTAAAATGCCGAGACAAAACACATTGACCAGCGGGTTTCCCTGATATGTCGGGTCAAAATATACTTCGCCGCCGACAGTGGGAATACCGATACAATTTCCATAATGGGCAATTCCCCGAACTACACCGTCAAACAACCGTTTCACATTCGGCTCGTTCAATTTTCCAAACCGGAGAGAATTCATCAAGGCTACAGGGCGCGCGCCCATAGTAAAAATATCGCGAATAATGCCCCCTATTCCCGTTGCCGCGCCTTGGAAGGGTTCTACTGCAGAGGGATGATTGTGTGATTCTATCTTGAACGAAACAGCCAAACCGTCGCCGATGTCAATTATGCCGGCATTTTCATCGCCCGCTTTGACCATGACCGCCGGGCCGGTAGTAGGAAACTTTTTCAGCCAAAACCTCGAATTCTTATAACTGCAATGCTCTGACCACATAACAGAAAACACACCCAACTCGGTAATTGTGGGTTCTCTGTTGAGAATTGTAAGAATATGCCCGTATTCTTCAGGCGTTAAACCATGTTCTTCAACAATTTGCGGTGTAATTACTATTTTTTCCATTAGGATACCTATTCGCTCTACGCTGTTTGCATCTTCTTAAATGATTCTGTAATTGATTGAAAAATTTTCAGCCCGTCTATTGAACCCAACAACGGATCACAACACCGTTCAGGGTGAGGCATCATTCCCAGTATATTGCCGCGCTTACTGCATATCCCTGCAATATTTAACAGCGATCCATTGGGATTTGATGAATCGGAAACCGCTCCATCCGCATCGCAATACTGGAAAACGATCTGGCTGTTTTTTTGCAGTTCTTCCAACCCTTTTTCATCAATATAATAATTCCCCTCATTATGTGCTATGGGCACTGATAACACTTCGCCTTTTTTAAGAGAAGCGGTAAACGGGGTTCTGGTTGTGACGGTTCTGAGTGTTATATATTTGCACACAAACCGTAAACTGGTGTTCCTCAGCATTGCGCCGGGAAGCAAACCGCTCTCAAGCAAAATCTGGAATCCATTGCATATGCCGATAACCAACCCGCCGTTTTCCGCATATTTTATGACATTGTCCATTACCGGCGAAAACCGCGCAATCGCACCGGTTCGAAGGTAATCTCCATACGAGAAACCACCGGGCAAGACAATACAGTCATATGTATTGAGGCGCGTAGATTTATGCCAGATAAACTCTACGGAACTGCTCACCCATTGTTTGATAGCGAAGTAACAGTCGTAATCGCAATTTGACCCCGGAAAAACAACTACGCCAAACCGCATCATGCCTAAGCCTCCTTTTGAGAAACAGGAGATAATGCCTGCAGTTTATATGTTTCAATTACCTGATTGACTAGAAGCTTTCTGCACGTTTCATGCACCAATTTTTCCGCGTTTTCCGCAGAAGAAGCATCCAGAGATATTTCGACGAATTTGCCAAGCCGAACGCTCTCTATTTGGTTATACCGCATATGATGCAGAGCTTCTTTAATGGTTACTCCCTGTGGATCGAGAACACTCTCTTTTAAGGTAACGACAACTGCTGCTTTGAATTTCATCGTAAAATTCCTTTATTGCGATTGAAACGCCGAGTTATTTTATTCCTAACTTATTGAAGGTTGAATCGACATGTTTAAAGTGGTTTTCAAGATTAAAACAATCACGGATTTTCTGCGGCGTCATTTTTGCAGTAATTTTGTTGTCTGCGAGCAGATAATCCATAAATTCTCCACCTTCTTCCCATACCCGCATGGCATTTTTTTGCACAAGTTTATATGCGTCTTCACGAGTAATGCCGTTATTCACGAGTTCAAGCAAAACTTTTTGCGAATGAACAAGCCCGCGCATCAAATTAAGGTTTTTCAGCATATTCTCAGGGTACACCTGTAATCCGTCTATGACATAGATGAATTTATGAAGCATATAATACACCGCTAAAGTACTGTCCGGCAGAATGACTCGCTCAACCGAAGAATGGCTGATATCGCGCTCATGCCATAACGACACATTTTCCATCGCCGCCAGCGCATTGCCTCGGATCAGGCGCGCTAACCCGCTTATGCGTTCGCAAATAATGGGGTTGCGTTTGTGAGGCATTGCGGAAGAACCTTTCTGCCCTTTGGCAAACGGTTCTTCGACCTCGCGAATTTCAGTATGCTGAAGATTACGGATTTCTTCAGCATATTTGCCTAATGTTGAAGCAAGGCACGCAAGGCAAGCCATATAAAAGGCATGACGGTCCCGCTGGATAATTTGCGTTGACAATACCGCTGGAGCTAATCCCAATTTTTTACAAACATATTCCTCAACAGACGGATCAATGTGTGCATGCGTTCCTACCGCTCCCGACAGTTTACCGACAGCAATATGCGCCCGCGCCATTTCAAGCCGTTCGATTCCGCGGCAGAGCTCATCTTTCATCAACGCTAATTTTAACCCGAATGTAATAGGTTCCGCATGGATCCCGTGAGAACGCCCTATCATGGGAACCATTTTATGTTTAAGGGCTTGAGCGCTAACGGATTTAACCAATGCTTGCGCTTTGCTGAGTATCAAATCGGTTGCCGCAGTTAATTGCACCGCTAATGACGTATCGAGAACATCCGACGATGTTAAACCCATATGTATGAAACGGGATGATGGGCCGACGTATTCTGCAACACAGGTTAAAAATGCTATGACGTCGTGATGGGTTTCTTCTTCGATCTCAAGAATGCGCGGTATGTTAAACTGCGCTTTATCCTGAATATTTTTGAGGTCTTCTGCAGGTATCAACCCCATTTCCGATTGTTTTTCGCACGCAAGAATTTCTATCTTGAGCCACGTTGCAAATTTGGTGTCTTCCGACCAGATTTTTTCCATTTCCGGAAGGGAATAGCGTGGAATCATTGTTCACTCCGATTGCATATGTTCTGTTTTTTTGTGTCTTGCTCGCAAATTAAAGTTAGGGGTAGTAACTTTAACACAGGAATATAAATTTCGTCAAGATTCTGTTAGCTTAACAAAATTTTATTTTAGCCTCTCTACTATGGCGCCTCTGCTTAAAAAACTGTACTTATTAGTAAAAAGATATTCAATTTATAACAAACATCGGCTAGTGAGTAGCCGTGCCGGATTTTTAGCTGAGAACCTCCTTTTGAATTTTTATAAAACCCATCTGTATAGAAACATATTATTATTGAATTTAACTTGACAACATAAAAGAAGCCACCTAGAATCTCTAGCATTTCATCATCTTTAACACACTCATTCGAATAATAAATGAATACATAACCTCCAAGGAAAGGGCAAACCGAATGAAAAAACTTTTCTTCATAGTGTTTAATCTTTTAATGATGCCTACTTATCTCTACGCATCGGAATCGGCGCCATCTCCACAAATACCGATGATGTGGTGGATTGCTCCTGTCTGCTCTATTCTCGCCCTCGTTTTTGCATACCTTTTTTACAAGGAAATGATGAGCAAAAGCGAAGGCAACGAGACTATGAAAGAAATTGCTCAACATGTACGCGAAGGTGCAAAAGCTTACTTACGCCAACAGTATAAAGTAGTGTTTATCTTTTTCGTGATCGCATTTATCATGTTTATTATCATGTCGTTTGTATTGAATGTTCAGTCAAAAATGGTTCCTTTTGCGTTTATAACCGGCGGTTTTTTCTCCGGGCTTGCCGGATTTCTCGGAATGAGAACTGCAACAAATGCTTCGTCACGGACGGCCCAGGGAGCTTCTATTTCGTTAAATCAAGGGCTTCAGGTTGCGTTTCGATCCGGAGCTGTAATGGGATTGGTTGTTGTTGGATTAGGATTACTTGATATCTGCTTGTGGTTTCTTTTACTCTATAAATTAGCGCCGGTACTCGGGCATACATATACTTTAACAGAAATAACGGTAACAATGCTCTGTTTCGGAATGGGGGCGTCTTCGCAAGCATTATTTGCCCGTGTCGGCGGCGGTATTTTTACAAAAGCGGCTGATGTCGGCGCCGATCTGGTTGGAAAAGTCGAAGCAGGCATACCGGAAGACGACCCGCGCAATCCCGCAACTATTGCTGATAACGTGGGAGACAACGTCGGCGATGTTGCCGGTATGGGCGCTGATTTATACGAATCGTATTGCGGGTCGATTCTCGCTACTGCCGCCTTAGGTGCCGCGGCATTTAGTGGAACAAGCCGGCTCAACGCTGTTGTTCTTCCTATGATTATTGCAGGGCTCGGCGTTCTATTTTCCATAATAGGCATTTATATGGTGCGAACGAAAGAAGATGCGACACAAAAAGATTTGCTTCACTCTTTGCTATCGGGTGTGATTATTAGTTCTGTACTGATTATTGTTTCATCGTTTTTCTGCGTACGGTTTTTCCTGCCGGAAAACTGGAATGTCTTTTTTTCAATTATTACCGGCCTTATTGCAGGAATAATAATCGGGCAATCCACCGAATATTACACATCATCCGATTTCAATCCGACAAAACAGCTTGCAGACCAATCACAAACCGGTCCGGCAACTTTGATTATTGGCGGTGTTGCGCTCGGAATGCTTTCTACAGGTATTCCGGTTATAACCATAGGACTGGGAATGATTCTCAGTTATGCATTTGCCGGAGGTTTTTCCGATCCGAGCATGGGATTGTATGGCATAAGCATCGCATCAGTGGGCATGCTTTCTACATTAGGAATTACCCTTGCAACTGATGCATACGGCCCAATTGCAGATAATGCGGGCGGCAATGCTGAGATGAGCGGTTTAGGGGAAAAAGTCCGCAAACGAACAGATGCGCTTGATTCCCTCGGCAATACCACTGCCGCTACGGGAAAAGGGTTTGCTATCGGATCAGCCGCACTTACCGCACTTGCTCTGCTTGCGGCGTATATTGAGGAAATCAGAATTGGGCTGGAACGCGCAGGCCAACAGACAATCGAATATGCCGGACAATTACTTGCGGTTACTCGCCACGCGGCACAAGTAACGGGCAACAAACTTGCCACACTACATGACTTCATGCTCTATTACGATATTACACTCATGAATCCGAAAGTCTTGATCGGTATGTTTATTGGAGCAATGATGGCATTTGTATTCTGCGCCCTTACGATACAAGCCGTTGGAAGAGCGGCAAGCAAAATGGTTCATGAAGTCCGGCGCCAATTTAAAGAAATGCCGGGCATTATGAAAGGAACACAAAAACCTGATTATGCGTCATGCGTTGGTATATCCACTGCCGGTGCTCAGAAAGAAATGATTCTGCCCTCAATGATCGCCATTTTTGTTCCCGTTATTATAGGATTGCTTCTTAATGTAGCAGGAATTATGGGGCTCCTTGCCGGCGGCCTAACCACAGGATTTGTACTCGCTGTCATGCTGAATAATTCCGGCGGGGCATGGGATAATGCAAAAAAATATATTGAAAGCGGCATATTAGGCGGTAAAGGTTCGGAACCTCATAAAGCAAGCGTTGTCGGCGATACCGTAGGCGATCCGTTTAAAGACACATCAGGGCCTTCGTTGAATATTCTCATTAAACTGATGAGCATGGTCAGTGTCGTTGCGGCTGGGCTTACCGTAAAATATGCTCCCATTATTGCTCAATGGCTCGGTATGGATTGAGTTTAAATGCCTGACGTTGAATTACTGTTTCTCGGCACGGGTACATCGTACGGCATACCCGTTGTCGGGTGTAAGTGTTCTGTATGCACATCTCAATTGAACGAAAATAAGCGGTTGCGATGTTCAGCCTTAGTTCGTTACAACGGGAAAAATATCCTTATCGATACTTCACCTGATTTACGAACACAAATGCTCAATGGAAACATTTCACGGCTAGACGCAATCTTATTTACACATCATCACGCTGACCATTTATTCGGATTGGACGATATACGTATATTCAACCGAATACAAAATACCAAAATACCCTGTTTTGCCCCGCAAAAAACAACTGATATGATTTACCGTAATTTTGATTACATATTCAAACCGCCTCCTTTGTCAGACGGAGGCATACCACAAATTGAAATTATCACTGTTCACAAACCTTTTATATTATATGACAGAACAATAATTCCCATACCCGTTTACCATGGTAAATTACCTATTCTCGGATTTAGGATAGGCTCTCTTGCATATATAACCGATTGCAGTTTTATTCCTGATGCAAGCATGGCACTTTTAGAAGGCGTAGAACTGCTTGTGCTCAACGGACTTCGTTATACGCCTCACGTTGCGCATTATTCTATTGAGGAAGCAGTGCGTGTCATTGAAGCTCTAAAACCCAAAACCGCTTATTTAACTCATATCAGCCATGATGTTGATCATGGCAATATTGACTTTCCGCTACCCGAGTATATTCAGCTTGCGTATGACGGTTTAGCGGTTCGCGTTTAATATAACCGATCATTCCCCAATAAAAAAGTATTCTGGAACATCCATAAATGTACCGTTTATTTTGAACGGTTCCATTCACTTTCCCTGTTGACACATACGGCTGAATATAGGATACTCTATTTATTAAGATGCATTATATAAGACGTTTTCTTTCGGGGGCTTTTAGGAAAAGAAAGAGCGTCGTGTAAATTATTTGTATTCTGCACAGAGAAAGGGAGAGAATGGGTGATAAAACATACACCACATTTCAGATTAGTAAATTATGCGACGTTTATCCAACTACCGTAATAAATTGGATTGAAGAAGGGAAACTCACTGCGTATAAAACACCCGGCGGCCACCGGCGCGTTAAGAAAGAAGATTTGATCACGTTTTTAAAAAAATTTAATATTCCGGTTATCATTGACAGCGATGCATCCAATTCGCGGAAAATTCTTGTTGTCGACGATGACGCAGTAATTTTGGAGACATTGAAAGCGTTATTGGAAAAAAGCAATTTTGAGGTAACAACAGTCACAAATGGTTTTGATGCCGGTTTTGTAATCGCTCGCTGGATGCCCGACCTGATTGTATTGGATATGGTTATGCCTGATCTTGACGGATTTGAAATTTGCCGCCGCCTTAAAAGCGATAAAACAACCGCTGATATTCCCATTATAGCAATCACCGCATATTCAGGCACAGAAGAAATAAGCAAAATTCATTCGGTAAAAGCAGATGATTATTTAACAAAACCGTTTAAAGGGCCTGAACTGGTCAAAAAAATAGAATTCTTTTTAGCAATATAATGCAGGGACAATATATCATGCCAAGAACTATTCTGCTCACTGAAGATGATAAAGATGTAGCAAAACTTACAACAACCGCTCTGCAGAACGCAGGGTATACGGTTATCTGGGCACCTGACGGCATCAAGGCAGTGGAAATTTTGCAAAATAACCGCATCGACCTCATCATATTGGATGTTATGATGCCGGTTTTTTCGGGATACTGGTTTTGTGATGTTTTCAAAAGGAACCCTGACACAAAAGATATCCCCGTTATTTTTCTCTCCGCATTAAGTAGCGAAGAGGATATTAAGAGGGGGCTTGAACTCGGCGCCAGCGCTTATTTAACCAAGCCGTTCAAAGTTAAACGTTTAATTGATACTGTCGCTTCATTCTTCGAATAAGGTGTTATGACATGAAAGATAAAAAAATTTTAATCGTTGACGACGATAAGAATGTTGCGCTGATGCTTCAAAACTATTTTGAGTCTCTTAAAATTACTTCCCACATTGCAGTAGACCTTCAGGGTGTGCTCGACTTGTTGAATCAGTTTTTATTTGATCTTATCTTTCTCGACTACCGGATGAGCCCCCATACGGGAAAAGACATTTTAGAGCGGCTGAAAATTATGGGCAACACCGTGCCGGTTATAATGATGTCGGCTTACAAACGAAATGAAACGGCATACGAAATGAAGCGGCTTGGCGCTTCCGAATATATTGGAAAACCATATAATTTTGAGGAAATCGACAGGATTTTAAAAAATTATCTCCTGAAACCGAAAACAGATTAAACACTGTTTATAGATAACTGTTTCCTCATGTGAGAACTCATAACAAACCGCAGAAACTTTTAGATTTTCGGATTATCCATTGGATACAAAAAAACTTTACACCAGCAGGATAGTTTTTATCTCAAGAATATTTCAATTGTCGAAACACCTTGTGGCACACAGTCTTGGTATGTTTACCATTCTATTTTCGATCATTGGGTGCACAGATACGCCGCACACTGATTCAAAACAGCATCACATAATTTTTCAAAAAGCCCTCGATGCATACAATGCAGGAAAATATGCAGAGTCACTAAAACTGTTCGAGCAAGCATCTCTTCTAACTGCTGATAATCCGGAAATTTATTTGTATGCCGCCTTGATTTGCGACAGCGCTGTTATGGACCACGACAAAGCACAAAAATATTACGGGCAATTTCTCAAGCTCTCCCCTGATACGGAGAAAAAGGAAATGGTTAAAAAATGGATGGCAATACTTTCTGCCACTCATGTTACGCCTGATACCGATGTTAGTAGCAAAACAATCGATCAACTGCAAAAAAAAATTAAAAGCCTATCGAGTGAAACCGAACAACTGAACAGAAAAATAAACAAAAAAAACGACGATTACAACGAACTGCAGAAACGGCTCGAACACGCCGAAACCACTATCGAAACATTGAATAATGATTTACGCACAAAAGAATCTATTATCAGCCAACTTAACCAAGAAATAGAATCTGCGCAACTGAGACAGAGCGAATTATCAGTGAACAATATTCACACACCATCTTCTTCCTCCTCATTTAAATCCAACTCTTTTCTAGAACCACCTGAAATGAATTCACAGGTCACATCCGATGCTTTTCATAAATACTATGTAGCAGAAGGTGACACATTGCCGGATATTGCAGAAAAGTTTTACGGGAGCAGTATCTATTGGAGAACCCTCTGGGAAGCAAACAGGTTCCAATTGCAAGACACAGCAATCAAGCCCGGACAAATCTTAATCATTCCGCCAAAACCTGTTGAAACTTCAAAGATTTCGGGCTAGCATCTCATTAAAGATTGTCGAATCGCTCCACAATAAGGTATCCTACAGAATAAACTTCACCTTTAAACGGCTTGGGATGGGAACATGCTTTTTTTGTACAAAACGGCTATTACTCTCTGTTGGATATATTCGAAACTTTTTTTCAAAGTTAAAATAGACGGCCTTGAAGAACCGCCTCATGTAACGGGCTATATTCTCACCGCAAACCACACGAGTTACTTTGATCCGTTTATCGTTGCTAAATATGTAAAACGCCCGATACGATTCTTAGCCTTCAAGCGTTTTTTCAAACATCCTCTATCTAATTTTTTCATGCGCCGCTGGCTCGCGATTCCCATTGACACAGAATCAATTGAGAAAAAAACACTCGAAACCGCAATAAAATATCTTAAGCAAGATACCATTGTCGGCATTTTCCCTGAAGGTAAAATAAATAAGAGCGGGCAAGAAGTACAAATGCAAACGGGTGTTGCACTGCTTGCCATGCATTCTCGCAAACCAATTTTGCCTGTTCGTATTGAAGGAACACGCAATTTATACCGTCCAACTATTTTTAAAAAAAAACCGATAACCATATCCTTCAAACCTGTAATCCATACGGAAGAATTTATTAACACTTTTGAAGGCGAAGGGACAAAAAAGATACGAAACCGCCTGATTCAGCTTATTCAGAACAGGATTTTCCTATGAAAAATAAAAGTTTTCTTGTTTTTCTATATGCAATTGCGTTTTATACCACACTAACTACTGTTCTTCCTTTTGCCTTTTCTACCGGCGACAAAGCGCCTTATTTTTATCCCGAAAACCATTTGTATTCAGAAAAGTATCTCCCGAAAACCCTTTCTAATTCTTACTCGTCATACCCTTTGTTTTTTCTTATCGTTGCTGATATTCCATACAATTCCGTAGAAACAACGTTTTTTTCATTGCAAACTAATGCCGGCCGATGGGCTCTACCGCATACATTTTCGCCCGATAAATCACAATCGCTTCTTGTCATAACAAACTCCGATAAGGATGGTTTATTCAAAATCACACAGTCATGGGACAAGCTTTTGCACGAAATACAATGGGATTCGGAAACAATCAAAAAATGCGATACGGCTTATCAGATTTTTCTGCAAAAAAAATCATCGCTCTATTCTTTTTCTTCTTCGCTAAAAAAATTGCTTTATGACTATCAGCAGGAATATTGTTCTCCTCGCCTGATTGAAATTCAAAGGCTCTCTGAAAAACTTTATCAACCGGCAGATGCCCTCGAAGATACATTATCTGAGTTTTTTATTTTGGCTGATCAAATAGCACCGCTTGCTTTAAATGACTATCCTCACCTTTTACGCTATCGTACTGCAGTATGTGATAATGATTCGATGAAATCATTACGGTTTTCGGATGAAGATATTGAATACCAAAAGGAACAGTTTAACAATGAGCTCATTAACACAACACATCTCATGACCATTGACGATTCACGCTTCTTTATTGAAAATATTTACGCTGACAATATCACTTTAGAAACGTATAATGCCATGCAAAAAATTCTTGTGCGCCTTACTATTGATTTTACCGGCAAATACCCGTCATATAACCGATTCTTATATTTGCTTGCATGGAGCAGAGAATGCAGGACACCCGTTTTCTGCAAAGAACTCGCCGATGCTTTTTCAACGATGGAAAACCTTCTTATGCCGTCTTCTCAAAACCGTTTTTTTAACGAGTGCCGGCAATTGAACCAATCTGTCCTCAATTTGCTGGACGATACTTTAAGTTATCGCGATTATGTTCAACTGCGATCAGTTGGCAAGATATTAGAAAACCGAAGCGAATCATTATCTGCGGAAGAGAGAAAACTTTTCCACAATCTCCAAGAAATTTTAACGGAAAGAACACTTATCCAATTTGCGGAAACACTTAACGCTTTTTCCGATTTTGTATCGTTCTATAAAACAGATGCATTGCACATCAATACAATGCAAATTGAACAATCAATAGCATATATTTATCTTTTTACTCACACAAAAGATATTGCCGCATGGCATTTTTGGTTTTCTTCTTTTGATTACGGGTCGGTGCTCGCTATCGAACCGTTCAACCCTAAAAACAAAGAGGAAAACAACTATTTTGAACTCATGCGCGGGCATCGTTCGTCATTTGAAAAACTACTCGAAGGAATTAAAGGAGATATGCAATGAAGAAAATCATTTATCTTGCCTGTACAATAATCGTATTTTATTTTGGTATAAACTTTTTAGTTTTTTCAGCTGAAGACAATGAATCTTCGGACGCCATTTCGATAATCTCAAATGACTCATCCACTGCCGCAGATGCAGTTATAGAGCTCTCAAACGATTCTATGCCTGCACAAGTTCCCGAATTATCTCCTGAAGAACGTGACCGGCTTTTATCGGATTATTATTCTCGGGCTTTCGAGGCATTCCGCAACGGCGAATACCCATATGCCGCTTTAATGTTTGAGAAATATCTGACTCTTAAAACAGACAATATTAAAATATATCATTATTTGAGCCAAATCTATTTGCATCTCAAACAATACTCCGATGCGGCAGTTGTCCTTAAAAGAGCAACCGAGCTTGAACCTTCGAGTTTTTCTCATTGGCACCAACTTGGAACAGCATACATGGGCGCCGGTTTTACAAATGAAGCAATACATTCATTTGAAAAAGCCTTAGAAATCCGCCCCGATACCGAAACACTTTTTCAGCTCGGGCTCTGTTACGAGCGGATTAACGAACTGCAAAAAGCACGTGAACTGTATGAATATGTTGTTGCCATTAAACCAAATCACGCTGACGCTCATTTCAGCATCGGACTACTTGATTTTCGCACTCAAGATTTTTCTTCGGCGACGGAACGAATTGACAGGGCGCTCAAACTGAATCCTGAACATCCGCTTTATCTTGAATACCGAGACAAAGTAAACGCGGCAATTAACTCTTCATTGAAAGATAATGACACAATGCCTCATGAGAATGAATAACAAACTTCATATGTATTTAATTATAAAATAGTTATATGACTGTTTGTATCTTTTTATTAAACAGCCTCTCATAGAATGCCGATATCATTTTTAGATATCAGACAGCATTGCATCGAGAGGAATACTGTGAACACAATCTTAATTGTTACCGCCGATACTCATTTTAAAAATAAAGTTTTCCGCGCCATTCAGAAGAAGCTTAACACCGAACCGGCATTTACTGAATCCTTCGAAGACGCAATCCGTATTTTATCTCAGAAAACATGTTCTGTCGTCGTCGGCGATAGCGAGTTATATTCAAATACGCTCAACATACAATTTTTCCGGCAAATTAAACAGCTTTGGCCTAAAACCATGCGCATACTTTTAATCGGGGACAATAAAAATGTTGATATCATAGAGATTATCAATCATGCAGAGATTTTTCGTGTATTTGAAAAAAAGTCTCAGGCGCTCGAATTAGTCGATATGATTATTGAATCGATTGAAACATTCAGCTCAACATTTTATGCTCATAAAATGTCAAAACTTCTCCGTATGGAAAATTCCCAGTTAAACATGGAAAACCATTTGCTGGAACAACGGCTTTCAACACAAGTTAAGGATACCGAACAGATCAATTCTACATTATCGACAACGCTTATTTCTTCGGTTAAAGCGCTCTCCGAAGCAGTTGAAGCTAAAGACCCGCTTACTCACGGACACTCGGAACGCGTTGCGATAATCAGCAAAGAAATGGCATCGGCACTTGGGTTATCGGGAGATGAAACAGCATATATCGAAATTGCCGCACTCCTGCACGACATAGGAAAAATCGGTATCAGCGAATCTATCTTGAACAAACCCAGCATGCTTACTCAAGTAGAAATGGCAATAATGCAACAACACCCGATTATAGGGTACAACATTGTAACCCACCTTCCTTTTGATACTTACATTGCAAATACTGTGCTACAGCACCATGAAAATTTTGACGGGTCAGGATATCCGCACCATCTTACCGGACACGCTATTACGCTTGGAGCGCGTATAATTCACTTAGCTGACGCTTACGACACAATGACAACTGTCCGCCCTTATCATACTCCATTGGAACATGCATTCGCTCTTGAAGAAATAAAGCGCAAAGCAGGCTGTCATTTTGATCCCGAACTTGTCGCTCTGTTTATCGAACTAAAATATTAAATTCTTATTTTTTTGATTCCATTATTTTTCTCTCGAGTATACAATTCTTTTCTCAAAAACCATTTTTTTCACATTCAGTAGGAAATATAAATAATGGATAAAATTTTTGTTATAGATTTTGGCGGGCAATACACCCATTTAATTACTAACCGGATACGGCGCCTTAATGTACTATCCGAAATCAAACATCCGGATGACCCCATAGCCGAACTTGCCCAAGCAAAAGGGATAATTTTATCCGGCGGCCCAATGAGTGTTTACGACAACAATGCGCCGCAATTGCAAAAAGAGTTACTCGAACTCGGCATACCTATTCTCGGATTATGCTTCGGGCACCAGCTTTTGGTTCATGCCTCAGGAGGCATTGTAGAACAGGGATATAAGGAATATGGCGTCGCGCAACTCACTGTTTTAACACATGATTCACTTTTCAAACATCTCTCAAACAAAGAACAAGTATGGATGAGCCACGGCGATTCTGTAAAAAAATTGCCAGAAGGATTTATAGTGATCGGAAAAACCGATGACTGCCCGTATGCCGCGATAAGCAACCCTGACAAAAAATTATTCGGATTTCAATTTCATCCTGAAGTTACTCATACAACTAACGGCATGAAAATTCTTGAAAATTTCATCTCCATTTGCCAATGCAAAAGAGACTGGACAATGAAAGGCTATATCTCATCGATAAAAAATGAATTGAACGAGAAAGTCAAGGGGCGTAAAGTATTCATGCTCGTCTCAGGAGGGGTTGATTCGACCGTTGCGTTTACCCTTCTTAATCAAGTTCTTGGCAAAGAACATGTTCGGGGTGTATTTATTGATAACGGACTCTCCCGCCTTTATGATTCGGAAAATGTCCGTCAACTAATTGAACAACACAACTATACCAATCTGTATATTGAAAACTGTTCCGATGTGTTTCTTTCCCGTTTGAAAGAAATTATCGATCCTGAAGAAAAGCGTAAAATTATTGGCAATACATTTATTGATGTCTCGAATGAGATACTAAAAAAAATGGGACTTAACCACCACGAATGGCTCCTTGGACAAGGAACCATTTATCCCGATACGATCGAATCGGGCGGAACGAAAAACGCCGCACTGATAAAAACGCATCACAACAGAGTAGACCTCATCCATGACCTGATAGAAAAAGGGTTGGTGATTGAGCCTTTATCACACCTCTATAAAGATGAAGTACGAGAACTCGGCATTGAACTCGGACTGCCGGAAGAAACCGTATGGCGCCATCCATTCCCCGGCCCCGGTTTAGGTGTCAGAGCGCTCTGTTCGAATGGTGTTCCCGATAAAGCGCATATCCCTTTTGATGCCGCAACCAAACAACTGTGTGAAGACCATGCAATTTCAATCGGTTTTCTTCCCATTAAAAGTGTCGGCGTCCAAGGTGATTCTCGGTCATACGCGCATACCGCGGTGGTCTCAGGGACACAGGAATGGGGTATTCTGGAAAAAACGTCTACGTATATCACAAATAAATATCATGATATCAATAGAGTCGTAATGCTTATTACACCCGGGTCATTACCGAAATTATCACTAAAAAAATCATATTTGACCCATAGCCGTCTCGATAAACTCCGCAAAATTGATGCAGATGTGATGGATTTTCTTCATAACGAAAACCTTATGAAAGTGATTTGGCAAATGCCGGTTGTTCTTTTGCCTCTTACCTCAGACGGCGCTAAAGAATGCATCGTGCTTCGTCCAGTGCTCACTCGTGATTTTATGACCGCAAGTTTTGCCCGTATTCCGTTTGAGAAAACCCTTTTGCTCGCTCAGAAAATTATGTCTTACGGGTTTATTGATGCAGTGTTCTACGATATCACGCATAAACCGCCGGGAACTATCGAATGGGAATAAGCTAAGTGTTCGTTTAAATAAACGTCTTGACAAAGCCCCGGCACTTTACTACAATCTTTTCTATCCTGATTTTATCTAGGAACGCGTGTTGAACCAGGAGTGGGGATATGCCCACTCTTTTGTTTTAATAGAAGGAGCCGCAAAACATGAATGGCGAATTGCTTGCTGTTTTAGAACACCTCGAGCGAGAAAAGCACATAGATCGAAAAATACTTATCGAAGCAATAGAATCTTCTTTATTATCCGCCTCAAAAAAGCGATTGGGCAAGGGCGAAAATGTTACGGTAAAAATCAATGGCGAAACTGGCGAAATAGTGGTTTACGCTATCTTCGATGTTGTTAAAGAAGTTACTAACCCTCAAGAAGAAATGACATTATCGGAAGCTAAAACTATCGACAGCAAGGCAAAAATCGGCACTAAAATATACAAAGAAATTACCCCTGAAAATTTCGGGCGCATTGCCGCACAAACCGCAAAACAAGTGATTATTCAGAAAATTCGCGAAGCAGAACGAGAAATTGTCTTCAACGAATTTAAAGACAAAATCGGTGAGATAATCACCGGAATAATCAGGAGAACCGAGCGAAATACAGTGATTGTTGACATTGGCAGGACAGAAGCACTTCTTTTGCCGCGAGAACAATCTCAAAATGAAAACTATATAAACGGATTCCGCATGCGGTTTCTCATTCTCGACGTCCGAAATGCGGCACGAGGACCGGAAATTATCCTTTCCCGAACCCACCCTTCTCTCGTACAAAAGTTGTTTGAACTTGAAGTCCCTGAAATAGCCGAGGGAACTGTTCGTATTAAAGCAGTATCGCGGGAAGCGGGGTTTCGAACAAAAATCGCAGTTGAATCATCACTCGAAAAAGTTGACAGCGTCGGCGCATGCGTCGGGTTGCGGGGAGAACGCGTAAAAAATATCGTCCACGAACTCAACGGTGAAAAGATAGATATTGTACGGTATAGCGACAATATTTCACAATTTGTTGAAAATGCTTTAAGCCCAGCTAAAGTAGCTACTATCAAACTTGATAAAGAGCACAAAAGCATGGTCGTGCTCGTTGAAGCAGACCAATTTTCTCTTGCAATCGGCAAAAAGGGGCAAAATGCCCGCCTGACAGCCCGCCTAACCGGCTGGCATATTGATATCAAGAAAAAAGGTGAAGAACTTCTAACAACACAGTATACGGACGAAAACGACAAACTGCCTACGATCCCCGGTATAAAACCGAAAATATTTGAAACACTTATTGAGGCAGGATATAATACCCTTCACACACTTCAAACGCTCGATATTGAGTCGCTAAAAAACCTTAAGGGAATTGGCGAGAAGACAGCTCCGCAAATCCTTGAGTCGATACAAACGTATGTTCGTAAGGAGCAATCAAAAACAAAACTCGATTCGATCCTTGCTCAAAAAAGCAAAGAATTGCAGAAAGAATAAACACGTTTTCAAGGAAAAATATGCGCGTACATGAATTAGCTAAAGAACTTAATGTTTCAGCAAAGACCTCATCCCGCTTCTCGTGAGCGAAGGGCTATCCGTTAAGAGCCATATGAGCGCTATTGACGATGACGCCGCTCAACTTTTTAAACAGCATTTTCTGGAAAGCAATGCACCGGAACATGATGCTCTTCCGTCTCCAACATCAAATGACGTCATCTCTGAAGATATTGACGATGACGAAGCATTAGAAATGTATGTTGATGAAAAAGCTATTAAATACCGCAAAAAAAGAAAAAAAGAAAAAAAACAAGACCCGTTGCCTCCTCTAGATTCATCCGATACAACTGACGTAACGGTAAAAGAAATATTCGTCGCCCATGAAATTCAGGTTAAAGAACTTTCCGACCTTGTTGCACAGCCGGTATCAAAAATAATAAGCACCCTCATGAATCTTGGATTGATGGTAACCCAAAACCAATTTATTGACTATGAAACTGCCGCCATTCTTGCTCACGAACTCGGCATTGAAATCCATCATAAAGAACCTGAACAAACCACAGTCATTGAAAAAATTATTCCTGAGGAAGACGACCCTACAGGCACTCTGGTGGAAAAAGCCCCTGTCGTTACATTTATGGGGCATGTTGACCATGGCAAAACGTCTCTCATTGACTATATTCGAAAAACCAAGGTGGCCGCTGGCGAAGCAGGCAGTATCACTCAGCACATAGGCGCTTACGAAATTACTTTTAATAAAAAACGGATTGTTATTATTGACACACCCGGCCATAAGGCATTTACCGCAATGCGCTCACGGGGAGCAAATGTCACCGATATTGCTATTTTAGTTGTAGCGGCCGACGATGGAATTATGGAACAGACACGCGAAGCCATCAACCATGCCCGAGCCGCGAAAGTACCGATTATCGTCGCTTTAAATAAAATTGACAAACCGAACGCAGACCCGGAAAAAGTGTTCCGCCAATTATCTGAGATCAACCTTATGACAGAAGATTGGGGCGGTGATACCATCTGCTGTAAAGTATCCGCAATCACGGGCGAAGGCGTTGACCACCTTATTGAGATGATCTTGATTCAATCTGAAATGATGGAACTCAAAGCATCACCTGATGCACCATGCAAAGGAATCGTTATTGAATCAAAAATGACTCGCGGCAGAGGGCCAACTGTATCGGTCTTGATTACCGCAGGAACGCTTAAGATAGGCGATCCGATTATATGCGATTCATTTCATGGAAAAGTAAAAGCGATGCTCAATGACCGTGGACAAAATATAGCACACGCAGGCCCAGCAACCCCTGTTGAAGTGCTCGGGCTGGACGGTGTGCCCGATGCCGGAGCAATTTTAAAAATCATGCCCACTGAAAAAGAAGCAAAACGCATAGCTCAAGAGAGGCAGTCGGAAGAGCGAAGAAGGCTTCTTGAATCGGCAAATAAACCTACGACTCTTGAGGAATTATACAAAAAAATAGAATCGGAAGAAACTCATGAGCTTAAGCTTATCATTAAAGGTGATGTCCATGGATCCGTCGAGGCTTTGCGCCAATCGCTCGAAGACCTCAGCACAGAAAAAGTTTCCGTTTCTGTCATTCATATGGGCGTAGGCGATATCAATGAATCGGATGTAACACTGGCATCCGCTTCCGGCGCAGTCATTATTGGATTCTGTACAAAAATCGATAAGCGCGCCCGGGATATTTCAAAGAAGGAAAATGTTCAAATCAAAACATTTGCTATAATTTACGAAGCTATCGACAATGTCCGTATGGCAATGCAAGGTATGCTCGGCGATAAAGTGCTCGAATCATATTCAGGCGCGGCAGAGGTGCGAGAAACATTCAGCATATCAAAAATCGGCGTTATTGCAGGTTGTTATGTAAATGAAGGAAAGGCTTCGAAGAAATCGAAAATCCGCGTGATCCGTGAAAACGAAGTATTATTCGAAGGCAAAATTGCATCTTTAAAACGTTTTAAAGATGAAGTGAAAGAAGTTAAAGCCGGTATGGAATGCGGCATAAAAATAGAAAATTTTAATGACATAGAAATCGGCGATATTTTCGAATTCTACACCATTGAACGTGTAGCTCAAACTCTCTAGCAAGCATAAGTGAGCGATGAAAATAGCTCTGATGCAAGTCGAATTACTCATCCCAGACAGCCACTCTTTAAAAGACAAACGGATGGTTTTGCGCAGTATCAAAGCTAAAATAAGAAATAAATTCAACGTCTCTATAGCAGAAATTGATGGACATGATTTATGGAACAACACACTGCTTGCAATAGTGTTAGTAGGAACCGATAAAAAATATGTCGATCAAGTTTTAGATGAAGCAATAAAATATATCGAGCAGTTTCATCCGGTAGAATTGGTAGACTATATGATAGAAATTCTTGCTTAGCAAAAGAGAAGTACATGAACGAACGAATGGAACGAATAAACTCACTGGTTAAAGAAGAAGTGGGTATAATTATTCAAAACCACTTTCACAATCAGCTCCTAGGGTTCATCACCGTTTTGCATGCGGATATCAGCAAAAATTTGCAGTCCGGCAAAATTTTTGTCAGTATTCTTGGTGAGGCTGACAAAGAAAAAACCATCGACACGTTAAATAAGTCGGCAGGATATATCCAAAAAATACTCGGTTCTCGCATTCGCCTGCGTTATATGCCGAAATTAAGGTTTATCTATGATGATGTCATCGACCACAGCATACATGTTCAGGAAGTGCTGAGAAAATTGGAATTGGAAAAAAAACAAGACCATGATGAAACTTAAAATCAGATAATGAACGGCATACTGCTTGTTGACAAACCCATAGAATGGACATCTCACGATGTCGTTAATTTTCTCCGGCTCAGGCTCAAAATAAAAAAAATCGGGCATGCAGGCACACTTGATCCAATCGCAACAGGACTGCTTGTGCATTTTTTAGGAGCATCCACAAAAAAAATACGTTTTTATGAGGATGATGCTAAAGAATACCTCGCCGTTATGGCGCTCGGGTACGATACATTTACCCACGATGGGACGGGAACTATTACCCGCCATACGCCTGTTGCGCCAATCAGCCGAAAAGTTATTACCGGTGTTTTTGAATCGTTTCTTGGAACAATTCAACAAACTCCGCCGCTTATATAAAAAAAAAAAAAAAAAGGGGTACGTTCATATAAACTAGCAAAACAAGGCATTAGCATTGATCTTGAACCGCGAGAACGGTATATTCATCATTTGAGTATTTTATCCTATGATTTTCCTTTAATTTGTTTTAAAATACTTTGCTCAAAAGGCACCTATGTTCGAAAACTGTGTTCGGATATTGGAGATGCGCTTGGTTGTAGCGCATATTTGTCATCTTTGATGCGCACTGCGTCAGGTATGTTTCATTTGCGCAATGCGCTCTCCATTAGTGAACTGCGCAGAATGAGCAGAGAAGAAATATTTTCTCATGTCATTACCGATAACGAAAAAACTGCTGTGTAAATTTAAACAAGTGAGCGATTGATATAATGAAAACGATACACACATTTAATCTCAGTGAAAAAATACTAAACGCTTATATTACTATAGGAACGTTCGACGGTATCCACCTTGGGCACCAAAAGCGCATACAAACGGTAATAAACAATGCCAAAGCAAATGGCGGCACCAGCGTTGTAATTACCTTTGACCCACACCCAAAATTTATTTTCGCGCCCGGTGCATCACATAACCTGCTTTGCTCCAAAGACCATAAAGAGCGAATTATCCGTTCGTTCAATCCCGATTACTATGTAGTAATCCCATTTGACAGAAAATTCTCGCAAGTTACCTCAGAACAATTTATTATAGAACTTACAAAAAACTTTGAAATTAAAGAATTATGCATTTCGCACGACTTCCGCTTTGGATTCAAACGTCAAGGAACTGCAAACGAATTGGTTAATGCCGGAAAAACAGCCGGTTTTAAAACAATCGTGCATGATTCGCTGATGGTTGATACTATTCCTCTTTCATCTTCAAACATCCTTAAATTTATCTCCGATGGAGATTTTGAAACTGCAGAAAAACTGCTTGGAAGGCGCTTCTCTTTACTTGGTACTGTTATTAAAGGCCATAACATGGGACGAAAAATTGGTTACCCGACAGCCAATATCGATCCAAAAGAAGAGATTATTCCTCCCGGCGGCGTATATATATGCGAAATAATCATTGATGAAATTTGTTATCAAGGGCTTGCCAACATCGGCAACCGCCCCACATTCAATAAAGAACGATCAATCAAACAATCTGTAGAAACATATATTTTCGATTTCGACCAAGATATTTATGATAAACAAATAGAAATCATTTTTATAAAAAAACTGCGTGAAGATAAGCAGTTTCCCGATGCACAATCACTCGTTAACCAAATTCATGCTGATGAAATCGAAGCGCGTAAATTTTTTACGGGGATATATACCAGCCAGCAGAAATAAAAATTTATTTCTATTGTAAAAAAAAGCACACTATTATATAATTGTGAAAAAATTTTCAACAGAGGAGTTAGTTTTAATGGCTTTAACGAAAGAGGAAAAAGATCAGATTAAGCAGGAATTCAAACGGCATGAGACAGATACAGGTTCGGTTGAAGTTCAGGTTGCTTTACTCACAAAACAAGTTAACGCACTTACCGAACACTTGAAAATATTCAAAAAAGACCATCATTCCCGACGTAGCCTTCTTATTAAAGTCGGACATCGGAGGCGTTTGCTTGATTATTTAAAGAAAACTAATTTTGACCGCTATGTGGATTTGATTGGCAAACTCAATCTGCGTAAGTAATTTCATAAATCACTCGGTAAAAATTTCTGCGACGAACTACTCCTTTTCACAATAAAAAGAAGGTAAATGCAGCACACATAAAACGGCATAAAATCATTGTATTAGTTTACCCATAAATTTTACCTAGATAACCTGCAAGGAGCAGAAATGGTATTTAAGAAAACCGAAGAAGAAAATGTATTTTCAGTAGAAACAAGTATAGGCGACAAAAATTTTAGTATCGAAACCGGTAAATTAGCAAAGCAGGCTGACGGAGCCGTTACCGTACGTTGCGGAGACACAATAATCCTCGCTACCGCCGTTGCCGATACAAAATTACAGGAAGGCGCTAATTTTTTCCCTTTGACCGTGGATTACCGCGAAAGGACTTCGTCAGCAGGAAGAATTCCCGGTGGATATATTAAACGGGAAGGGCGTCCGACAGAAAAAGAAATATTAACCTGCCGCTTGATAGATAGGCCTATTCGCCCACTTTTCCCCTGATGGTTTTGTATACGAAACACAGGTAATGCTCTCCGTCTTATCAGCTGATGGAGAAAACGACCCCGATATACTTGCGATGATTGGAGCTTCTGCGGCTCTTTATATTTCAGACATACCTATTCTCAAGCCAATCGGTGCTGTTCGAATTGGTTATATTGAGAACTCTTTCGTCATAAATCCTACCAGCTCACAGATTGAAAAATCCGAGATAGACCTCGTTATTGCCGGTACTGCTGATAGCATCATAATGGTTGAAGGCAGAGCAAATGAAGTATCAGAAGATTTACTGCTAGATGCTCTTGACAATGCTCATAGAGAAATAAAAAAACTTGTTGCCATTCAGGAAGAACTGAAAAATTTATGCGGCAAACCGACACGTGACGTAACGCTTATTACCCTCGATAAAGAAATTTATTCCGCGGTTAAAGCAATCGTTGCGCCTGCAATTAAGGATGCAGTCTTGGTCAAAGGAAAACACAACAGGAAGAATGCCTTAAATGCGCTCCAAGACCAAGTAATTGAAAAGTTATCCGAACAATTCGAAGATAAAAAAGAACAAATATCCGAAGCATTTGCAAAAATTGAAAAAGAAACTGTGCGTTCGTTAATTCTTACTGAAAAGCTCCGAGCAGACGGCAGAGGCCCTAAAGATATACGTTCTATTACCTGCGATGTCGGATTCCTTCCGAGAACCCACGGTTCTGCATTATTTACCCGCGGCGAGACACAAGCATTGGTGAGCATCACGCTTGGCAACCCAAGCGAAGGGCAACGGCTAGAAACGCTTTCCGGGGAAGAAGTTAAAAATTTTATGCTCCATTATAGTTTTCCGCCATTTAGCGTTGGTGAATGTAAACCTGTTCGCGGCCCGGGACGACGTGAAATTGGACACGGTATCCTTGCTGAACGCGCCTTAACTGCTGTTTTACCGACAGCTGATGTTTTTCCGTATGTTATACGGGTAAATTCAGATATACTTGAATCAAACGGCTCATCTTCAATGGCTTCGGTCTGCGGTGGAAGCTTAGCGCTGATGGATGCTGGCGTACCTATTAAATCCCCTGTTGCTGGAATTGCAATGGGATTAGTTTCCGGAGAAAATGCACTCGTTGTCATTTCTGACATTCTTGGTTCGGAAGATGCATGCGGAGACATGGATTTTAAAGTAGCCGGAACCAAAGATGGTGTCACCGCTTTTCAACTTGACCTTAAAGTTGATGGGATAACGCGTGAAATCTTTAAAGATGCTCTCTATCAGGCGCGGGAAGGACGTTTGCACATTCTCAATGTCATGGCGCACACGTTAGCTCAACCGCGAAATGAATTGTCTGCATACGCCCCAAGTATTCTGTCTTTTGAAATAGATCAATCGAAAATTGGTTTGGTTATTGGCCCCGGCGGCAAAAACATCAAAAAGATTATTGAAGACTATCAAGTTTCCATTGATATAAACGATGACGGGATAGTTACCGTTTCATCGGTTAATCAGTCCGGCGTTAATGAGGCGGCAAATTATATAAAACTTCTCACTGCTGAGGTTGAAGTGGGTGAAACATACACCGGCACAGTGAAAAACCTTGTCGATTTTGGGGCATTTGTAGAAATACTCCCCGGTAAAGAAGGGTTGATCCATATCTCACGGCTTTCCCCAACTCGCATAAACCATCCAAGCGATGTTTTATCGATCGGTGACCAAATAAGCGTGAGAGTATATGAAATTGATGACCGTGATAGAATAAACCTTGAATTGCTGATCGACGGTAAGCCGATTGAACGCGCAGAACGCAGTGAGCGAACAGAACGTACACCACGTGAAGGATCGCAGAATTCTCACGGAGGGCACCATTCTTCACGCGGCTCAAAGCCACATTCTCAACGGTCTGGATTTCCTATACGCAACGACAAACGTTCTAAACCCTATAATTAAGCATAATGTGTGGTGTGGGACCTTTGCATACTGATGCCCAAGAATATTCATAAAGACACACACAGTTCAAAAAATCCTTATGCTGATGCCTTTAACTCTTTAAAAGAAGTATGGGCATCAGCTCTTTTGTTCGGTGCTGTATTTTTTTTTCTCAGCCTTTTCACATGCAATAAAGCAGACCTAACTGGCTATACCACTCTCGGTACCCTTCAACCACCCAGTAATTTTTTCGGCATAATCGGAGCTTGGACTGCGCAGAAACTCTACTATTCAGTAGGATTTGCCTCGTTTGTAATTCCTTTTTTTCTCGCTACATGGGCAATACGGTCTTTTTTTGTCGGCTTTGCCTTCGGATGGATCCGATTTTATCTAAAAACGATTCTATTTATTACGTCTCTTATTTCCGCAAGCATACTCCTTATGTTATATCAGGAAACGATTCCCCCTTCTATTTTTAAGATGAACCCAACACCGTATGCAGGAGGAATTGTAGGATTTTTTATAACGGACAAATTTGCTCTTACTTATTTGGGAATATACGGTTCAAGAGTTATTTTCGCATTTCTGTTTTTTCTCTCTCTATTGTTTATCTCCGAGGGCAGGCCGTTTAAATATATAAAATGGTTTTTCGAACGAATTATTTTACTTTTCAAAACAGTGTTTTCTGCCATTGACGCATGGATTGAATACATGAGAACCGCTCGAGACGATAACGCAAGACAACCAAGAACAACAACAAAAAAAGCCGCAGTTCAAGAACCGGCAATTTTAAATCCACAACATCCTCCGATTTCCGAACCGCTTTCAAAACCGGCACATTTATCACCACCGCCTGAACCAAATATCGTGCGGCATCGTGACGAATCCGACGATTTTAAACCCACAAAAATAAAAGACTCCGGCACAGAATATGAAATCCCTCCGATTGAATTGCTTGAACAAGTTAAACAGCCAAAAGAATCTGCCATTGAAGATTCATTGAAACAATGTGCAATGACCTTGCAAAAAACGCTTGCAGAATTTGGTATTGAGGTAACAATATCCGATATTACCCGCGGCCCGGTCATTACACGCTACGAATTAACTCTTTCACCCGGCACAAAAGTCCAACGCATAACGACTCTAACCGATGATATTGCATTAGCAATGAAAACACCTCACATACGTATTATTGCACCAATTCCGGGCAAATCGGCAATTGGGATTGAAGTTCCAAATGAAGTTAAAACGTTAGTAACGTTGCGCGATATTCTTTGTTCAAAAGAATTTATCAACAATAAACTTATTCTCCCCCTTGTCCTTGGTAAAGATATAGCTGGAAAACCTATCATTACCGATTTGAATGCCGCTCCGCATTTGCTGATTGCCGGCGCAACAGGTTCTGGGAAGAGTGTATGCATCAATTCATTCATCATGAGCCTTCTCTATCATGCATCGCCCGCCCGCTTAAAATTTTTAATGGTTGATCCCAAAAAAGTTGAACTGACGCTCTATAATAAATTGCCTCATTTACTCTCGCCTGTTATCACTGACGCTAAAAAAGTATCCGGCGGATTAAACTGGGTAGTTCGAGAAATGGACCAGCGTTACCAAATTCTTTCTGATGCAGGCGTACGGAATATAAAAGCATTCAATGCCTTGCCTGATGAAAAACGGTTGCGCTTTTTCAATGAAAAACACTTTGAAGACGGCTATATGCCTTATATTGTTGTTATCCTCGACGAATTAGCCGATCTTATGATGGTTGCTCAAGATGATATTGAAGACGCCATCGCGCGGCTTGCGCAACTGAGCCGTGCTGTCGGCATCCATCTCATTCTTGCTACCCAACGCCCTTCGGTAAATGTTATAACCGGAGTAATCAAAGCAAATTTTCCTGTCCGCATTTCCTTTAAAGTATCCTCAAAAGTAGATTCGCGTACAGTACTGGATGCGAATGGCGCTGAGGCACTCTTAGGAAACGGCGACTTTTTGTTTCTCCCGCCCGGCACATCAAAGCTTATTCGCGGACAAGGCGCATATGTCAGCGACAAAGAAATCCACCGCGTAGTTGATTACATCCATGACCAAACCGATGAAGAAACCGAACCGTTTGACATTTTAGAACAAGAAGAACTTTTTTCACCTATTTCGGACGAAATGGACGACGAACTTTATGAACAAGCAGTAGATATAGTTAAACTTTCAGGACAGGCATCGTCATCAATTTTGCAACGTAAATTACGCGTCGGTTACGCCCGTGCGGCACGCCTTATTGACATGATGGAAGCAAACGGTATTGTCGGGCCTCATCGAGGAAGTAAACCGCGTGATATTCTTGTTGAATAACGCACACCATAAAACGATTACGCACAATTTAAGAATATTGGATATAAGATGAATATCGCTAATAAATTGACATTATGCCGGCTACTGGGAACCGTTTTGTTTATTGCTTTACTGCTTTCCGGGCTTCCATATACAAAATCGATATCTTTAATAATTTTTATTCTTGCATGCTTAACCGACTGGATTGACGGCAAACTCGCTCGCCGTTTGCAGATTGAATCCGATTTCGGGCGCTTAATGGACCCGCTTGTTGATAAAATACTTATGACGTCTGCCTTCATTGCCTTCATTGAAATTCCTGAGATTTCTCTATCATCAGTGATTGTGATTATAATTATCGGACGGGAATTCTGCATAACAGGACTGAGGCTCCTTGCCGCAAGCAAAGGAACAATCATTCCCGCAGACGTGCTCGGAAAACATAAAACAATTAGTCAAGTTACTGCGATTATTAGCATCTTAGTATATCTTTCATACTTAGAACTTAATAGATCATTTTCATTCATTGCTCTGCCTGCCGGACTCGAAAAGTTTTATGTTTTTTATATTAACAGTGTTCTCGTTATTACTGTTATAATGACTCTTGTTTCAGGATTTTCATATTTACGGAAAAGTTGGACACTCATTAAAAGTGACGTATGAAAAATTTTATCATTAAGTTCTTATCAACCTGTGGTTTTGTTGGTTATTCTCCAATTGCGCCCGGCACATGCGGTACGATAGTTGGAATTATTCTGGTATGGCTATTCCATCACTGGATTGATACCACTCCACTGTCCGGTAAAATTACGTATTTGATCGTGTGTATTATCCTCACCGTTGCCGCAATCCCGATTGCAAATCATGCCGAAAAAATTTTCAATAAGAAAGACTCTTCAGAAATTGTCATTGACGAAGCCGTCAGCGCGTTTCTTACTTTTTTCTTAATTCCTCTTTCATGGCTAACGCTTACGGCAGGATTTGTCTTAAATCGGTTCTTTGATATTTTTAAATTCCAGCCGGCACGATATATACAGGATACAATTCATGGTGGCGCAGGCATTGTACTTGACGATACAATTGCGGGTATTTATTCTAATATTGCGCTGAGAGCTATTATTTACTTGACGATACAAATTTCTATCACATAGAATACTGATTCCCTTTGTAATAATTTTCAACTGAAAAATTCATTTCTAAAAGCGGATATTTTCATTGTGAATATACAGCACTACAAATTATTCTTATCCGGCATCCTATCCGTAACTTTATGGATATGCTCTGATGCTTTTGCAGTAAAGGCCGTGCCTACCATGGAATCAGCCCGCACACTGGAAAAAAGTGACCCTAAAAAAGCCGCCAGCATCTATAACAACTATGCTGATGCAAACCCTCACGCTCCCGATGCGGCAGAAGCCAAATACCACGAAGGTTTGCTCTATGAGGAAATCGGAGAATTTTATAAAGCATACAAGGCTTATCAACACATTATCGATGAATACCCTCTTTACACTGATACAGCAGATTTGCTTGACAGGCAATACCGAATTGCAAATTACTTTCTCCTCATAGCAGAACGCCCACTTTTGGGAATTGCTTTTCTTTCCCCTTCAAGCGAAAAAGCGCTAGAGATTTTTCAACAGATCGTTAAAAACGCTCCGTTTAGCGAAACCGCCGCGAAAGCTCAATTTCGGCTCGGATATGCCTATTTGCTCATGCACCGGTATGAAGAAGCAGTTCATGAACTCAAGGTCGTGTTAGAAGAATACCCCGACAGCAAATATTTGGACGATACTGTGTTTACAATAGGAAAAGCATATTTTAACCTAGGAAAAGGACCGGAATATGACCAATACTCTATAGAAAAATCGCTTCAAATGCTCAATCGATATATTACAGAGTTTCCTTACGGAAGATATGCCGGGGAGGCTTATATGCTTATAGAACAATCCAATCTCAAACTCGCGGAAAGTGTATACTTAATAGGGGAATATTATGAAAAAAATGCCCATTATGACGCAACACTGATTTACTACGACGATGTCGATAAAACATTTAAAAACACTTTTTTTGGAGAAAAAGTCCGAGCAAAACGAAATTTCATTGAAACTCTGGTCAAGCTGGAACTGCCCTTTAAAGAAGTACGAAGAATATACTTCGACATTGTTGCACATTATCATCGCTTACGCGCCCGAGACCAAAGAAACTTTTGGGAATTCTGGCAACCTGATCCTTTGTCACCATCTGAAAGGCATCAATTCACTATTATCAAAAAAATGTTGCCTCTTGCAAAAGCACACTACAAAGAAGGAGAATCCCTCTTTGATATGGAAGAAAATGTTATTTTGAAAGAAATACGTATCGTCGATATGCAGAAAGATACTCAGCGCCTCAAAGCACAAATTCCTCAAGAAGAAGCGATCCTTGAGCAACTTCGTAGCGCAACCACCGAAGATATAACAGAACTCAAAAAAAATATTGAAACATATAAAGTGGATAAATATGATACATTTTTCGAAAAAATAGCAAAATTAGCGCTTTCAATACAGTCGAGACTTCCCGGTTTTGAACGAAGAGAATATGACGAAGATGCTGAAATTGAAGACGCTTTTAAATTTAGAGACAAAAAAGAACAAGAAGAAATTAAAATAGAAAACCTTATTTCAACGCAAGAATCAAAAATCAAAAAAATCCATAAAAAGATAGCGCGAAATGAAAAAATCATTGCAAAATTAGGCAGTGAACTCGTCGCCGCTAAAGAAGCATTGGAACAAAACCGTGATTGGTTAGAAGACCGAAAACAATCCCTTTTTGCAAAATCTCGGTTGCTCGGCGCCGAATACGCAAAGTTGCTATCTGACGAACAGCAGTATCAAGAGGCTGATATTACTCAGCTAGCTCTCAGCAAAGAAAACCGCCCGATAACTCAAATACTCTCCAATAATGTGAGTAAACTATTTATATTTAACCCATTTCAGAAAAAACAAATACAAAAAATATCTGACGATATTTCATCAGATATAGAAACAACTCAAGCAAGTAAAGATAATGATACGCCGGATATTATAGAACAACTCAGGCGTGAAGCACTCCAAGAGAAAAAAGTAGTTATTCCTTATAACAACATGACAAAAGAAAAATGGTATAAACACTGGTGGCCTATTTTATATGGTGAAGAAGAGCGGATTCGTACCCCAAAAGATGCAGAAGAATTACAGTTCCAATAAAGGTAAACTAAACGTGAATAAACCATTGAATTTTTTACTTATTGTTACATTATGCTCATCCATATTGTACGGATGCGGTTACCAGCTCGGTTTGGTTGGAACAGACAAAAATGTGAAAAAAATTTACTGTTATACAGTACGCAATCATACACGGCGCCCCGGACTCGAGATGCCTGCAACAAACTCAATAATTCGAGAATTGCAAAAACGCGGCGAATTTCTTACCGTTGTCTCTAATCCTGAAGACGCGGATACCTATCTTTATGTGGCGCTTATTGCTATCACACGAACAGCGGCACGATTAAGCGATGCTGATTTCTTAGAGGAATCAAGTGTTGCGCTTACCGCAGAAATCCGTCTCTACCACTCACAAATATCGTATGACGAAGAAACATTCACCGTTATTGAATCGGAACCTCCTTTTTATACTCAAGCGGTTGTTGTCGATACCAGTTTCTTCATTGAACCGAATCAACCCGAAGGAGAATACGCAATTATTCCTCAATTGATGGAAAAATTAGGACGGGATGTTGTGTATAAAATCCTCGATCGATGGAACGTACCTGAATCTTAATGAGAAACAACCATGAAATTTTCCCAGTTTGTTCAAGAGTTATCTCATTCCCAACTTCTGCCTGTCTATCTAATATCAAGCCAGGAAATATTTTTCACCGACCGAGCAATTTCACTCATAAAAAAACGTTTCGAAGATAGTGTGGAAACCAACGAATACATACTGCTTGATGCACAAACAACCCATTTTAGTACCATTCTCAGCCATGCATCGACATACCCATTTTTTACCTCAAAGCAATTGATCATTGTGAAAAATTTTGACAGTACTCCAAAAGATGCGTATGAGTCGTATGAGTCGTATTTTAACGACCCGGCAGAATTTACCATACTCGTTATCAGTGCAGAGAAAATCGACAAGCGCTTAAAGTTTTGTACTATCGCGTCAAAAAAAGGGTTTCTTCAGCACTTTGATCAGCCTAAGCCCTATGAAATACCAAACGTGATTCGCCATGAGCTACGCCATACATATAACCTTTCCATTGATGAAGAAGGAACAGCGCTACTGAGTGAGTTGATTGGGAACAACTTACATATGCTTCATTCTGAACTTGAAAAACTTTCCTTGTTCGTTGGAGATAAACCAATCTCCGTAAAAGATGTTGCCGACATGATCGGCAATTCAAGCATTGTAAATAATTTCAAAATGGTAGATTATCTTGCAAAGAAAAATGTGAAATTATCACTTCATATGCTTATCCATATGTTAAATGAACAACAAGAACCGCCAGAACGGCTTTTTGGTCTTTTGAAATGGCAGTTCCATAGATTATACACAGCAAAGAAAGCCTTAATGCATGGAATTTCTATAACCAAAATTTGTTCCGATTTAAAAATCCTTCCCTTTCATCAGGATAATTTCGTATCTCAGCTTAAGATATACGATCTTCAACAACTTAAAAATATATATACCGCATTATTTAATCTTGATAGGAATATGAAGAGCACAGGAATTAACAAAAATTTTCTTATAGAACAACTTTTTTGGTCAGTTGCCTTATAAAAAAAATTTCTATACAGAACAAAAATATTATTTAGTAAATTGCTATTTAGGCTTTCGAAAGCGCTTTTTGTAACTGTTGCGCTATCCGTGCTTTTCTTCGGCTAGCATTATTTGCATGAATAACATTTTTCTTTGCGGCTTTGTCAAGGCTGGCATAAGCATCTTGGAGAAGCAATTTTGCTGTTTCAAGTTCATTTTTCTCGACTGCTGTTCGAACTTTTTTAATTGCTGTTTTTACTTCAGAACGAAGATCAAGGTTTCTCTGTCGTTTCGTTTCGTTAGAACGCATCCGCTTAATTGCTGATTTTATATTAGGCATACAGCATTGCTCTCCCAAATCTAGTTTTTTAGTCTTTAAATTGATAAGTAGCATTATTGTACACATTATTTCTTGTTCGTCAATAAAAAATGTATATGATATATCTCATAGTATGTAAAATACGCTTTTGCTTTTTTTTCCTAACGACAGGAATTTTCTATGGATAACCATACTTTGTATTTACTTGAATTTGATGAAGTAAAAAAACTACTGTGTCAATATACCCAATCATGTCTTGGTAAAAATGCTCTCCTTCAAGCAACCCCAAGCACAAAAAAGGAAGAAATTGTATACAGACAAAGGCTCAGTGTGGAATTATCCGGATTGCTTGCCGCTCACTCATGCATTTCCGGCGAAGGGACTCCTGACATCTCTCCCATACTTGAAAAATTGCATATTAGCGGTTTAATGCTCGATTCCGAATCTATCCTTTTAATCGGACAGTGCCTTAAAGGAGCTCGGCACATTAAACAGTTTATAAAGAATACTAATTGTACAGCTCTTTTATCACTTTTTGAACACCTGCCGATACCTCAAAAATTGGAGAAAACGATTTACTGCATTTATAATGACGATGGAAAAATCAAAGATAACGCATCGCAAAATCTTCAAAAAATCAGGTCTGATATTAAAAAAATTCGGCGTGAAATTACTACTGCTCTTTCAAGCATTATTGAGAAGAAGCGGAAAACCGGCTGTTTCTATAACGAACAAATTACCTTACGGGAAGGAAGGTATGTCTTGTTTGTGAAATCCGAACACCGCGGAGCAATTGAAGGAGTTATCCATGATAAATCGTTATCCGGAGCAACCTCGTTTATCGAGCCGACAGCAATCATTCCTTTAGGCAACCGGCTCCGTTCTCTCAAATTTGACGAGCGCAACGAGCTCATACGTATTAAGCGTTTTATCAGCAACTTAATATGCCAAAGCAGAGACGATTTACAGTCTATGCTACAGCCGCTCACCCTTTTCGAAGAGCTTCTCGCCGCCGCCCGGTTCGGAAACAAATATGGTATGACATATCCGCACATTTCAGACGACTGGTCACTCGATATAAAAGATGGGTACCACCCCCTGTTACTCTCTCGCATAGGCAATCAATCGGTACCGCTTTCGGTTGCTTTACATGATGACTGCCGAGCGCTCATTGTATCGGGCCCTAATATGGGAGGCAAAACCGTAGCGCTCAAAACTATTGGGCTGTTATCCCTTATGGTACAAACGGGGTTCCCTGTTCCCGTCGGCGAAACATCGCGCTTTCCGGTTTTCTCAGGGATTTTCGCTGACATAGGAGACGAGCAAAGCCTAGAAAACGATATGAGCACTTTCTCATCACATATTGTTCGCATCAAATATATTCTTGAATCCACACCGCCTCACTCTCTTATTCTCATCGATGAATTCGGTACCGGAACCGACCCTTCTGAAGGCGCCGCTTTGGCAATGGCAGTATTAAACTCATTCCTGAAACAAAACAAATTTGTGGTAGCAAACACTCATTTATTCCAGCTCAAGCAATATGCATCTAATACTGCAGGAGTACATAATGCATCGCTCCTGTTTGATGAAAAAAACAATCTGCCTACGTATCATTTAGTGATGGATATACCCGGTTCAAGTAATGCTTTACACATTGCAAGCGCTTTAGGCATTCCCCATACAATTGTCAATGAAGCACGTTCGATACTCGGCGATACACCGGATTCGCTCGATACTCTCATTCGCACACTTCATAACGAACGAGTTATGCTGAACGGACTAAAAAAAGAATATTCAGAACAAAAAGAAGCCTTTCAAATAATCTCCCGCCGCTATAAAGACAAACTCAAAACATTTGAACAGGAAAAAAATGCTCAGCTCACAACAAAACTGCGGGAAATGGATGATACAATAAAGCTCATCAAGCATGAATTTGAAAATGCGCTGTCAGCTCTAAACCATGCCGACACAAAAGAGATCAAGAAATGCCGCCAACGATGGGAATCGTTCCATCGCTCAATAGCTCAAGAACGTCAAGAAATTCGCGCTGAACAAGAAGACGCTTTCGACAAACAACATACCAAACCGTATAATTTTAAAGTTGGAGACACCGTTACTGTAACACCACTTATGCTTGATGGTGAAATAACCTCCATTAACCATCAGTCACGAAAAGCGTATATTCTGACCGAAAACAGCCGGATAGAAGCGTCGCTTGACAATCTTTCACTTTTAAAATCTCAGAAAAACAAAAAAGAACCCGCCCATTCTCATCCAGTTCATATTTCACATTCAAATTCAGTATCTATCAACCCAACCCTCGATATCCGTGGACTAACCGTAGATGATGCACTACCCATACTTGAAAAACATTTGAGCAATGTTATCTTATCAGGTTTTCAAACGTGTACCATCATTCACGGACTTGGTACGGGCAAACTAAAAAAAGCGGTTCATGAATACCTGAATAGCTCCCAGCATATAAAAAATTTCCGTAATGGACAGCAAGGCGAAGGCGGTTTAGGTGTTACTATTGTCCAAATATCCTGATTATAAACACACACCGAAGCAGAAAGTTCTCTCACTTTGTTAGATTATTTATTTATTTATCATGGGAAAAGGTATATAACGTATAAATAACAATTTAAGGAGGTGTATCTTTGATACCAATTCGCGATAACAATCCATCGTCGAAAATTCCCTATGTAACATATTCGATTATCGGAATTAACATATTCATATTCATTCTTGAACTCATTATGCGGAAACATTTTGTTGCCGGCGATCAGCTGGGAAATTTTTTCTTGCAATTCGGAATAGTTCCAACCCGCTACTCAAACAGAGAGATTGCGCAACATTATATTTTTATTGAACAGCTTATACCCTTTTTTACCTCAATGTTCCTCCATGGCGGTTGGATACATATTATTGGCAATATGTGGACACTCTACATATTCGGCGACAACGTTGAAGATTTTCTCGGACATGGAAAATATCTTGTTTTTTACATAGTTTGCGGAGTACTTTCAGGATTATTCCATTTACTGACCAATCTTAACTCACACATACCAACCATTGGAGCAAGCGGCGCCATTGCCGGAATAATGGGCGCTTACATTATCTTATATCCCCATGCGAGAGTACTGGTTATTTTACCCATATTTCTATTTGTAGAAGTGTTTGAAGTGTCAGCATACTTTTTTCTTGGATTTTGGTTTATTATCCAATTTTTTAATGGGACATTCAGCCTTGGCACTGCTTCACTCTACGGCGGAGTTGCGTGGTGGGCTCATATAGGAGGATTTATTGCAGGTTTATTGATTATTCTATCGACAAAACGCTATCATCTCTCAAAAAAAACACATCGTTATACACGGTAAACTTTTACAATCCCCATCTCCGGCGATAAGTAAAAATCGTGATTACCGCAAAAACTACATATTCCCATTGATAGATAGTCATAAGATCAAAAGCGACTCTATTTTCCGGAGCAACCATTCCGCCAAAAAAATTTCCTAATTCGATTAACAACCAAATGCCTCCATGGAATACACCTGAGAAAAGTACCGACTCAATACCTCGAGCAATAATGTTGTACAACCAGAAAAGGAATTTTCCGAAACCGCTTCTTCTGAATTTTGCCCGTTCAAGCTGTTTGCGTTTGACACGCTCAGGCGGCGGAGGCAAAATAAATTTCTTTTTTCGTTTAACTGATTCTTGTTCAGGATGCTCATTAACAGCAGGATCGGAAATCGGTTTAACATCCGCAGTTTCCACAGATTTTTCTTTGATAAGCGCTTGCTCACTTTGGCTTCTTAAATCTTGTTCGCGAAATTTAAACCCACAACGAATACAAACCGAACCCCCAACTTGCTGTGAAGAACATTTCGGGCAATGTATCATTTCACCGCTTTCCTATTCTCATCAGTAAAGAAATATGAACAAGAAGGACATATTTGTTCATCGGAACTCCTCGGATATTTACGACAATTCAAGGGACGGTATTTATATGCTTTACAAATGGCTAACCCTTCATGGTCATATCCTAAAAAAGGGCACCGTGTAGGCAAATTACAGCATTCTCCACACCGATTGCAATCCCCTTTCCTCTGTTTATCAACAGGAAATACTGAGGTTACCGTCCGTATTAGTTTTTGTCCCCATGTGTTTTTTTTATTGATCATCATATCGGCATTCTCCGCGTTACTGATTAAAAACTATGTGCCACGAACATATCCGTAAATCATCCTGCCTCTTTAGTTCAGGATAAAATAATATTATTCTTGCTGGAAAATACAATCGGAAGAAATTGCGCTTCTCTTTTCTGCACTTTGTTTTATCAAAACAGAGATTTTTTCCCGTTCTGTAATAGTGTGATGCGATGCGTTTTCACGAGACTGCACATTCCCAGCCGGGCTCATTCCGATGAAAGTATAATAATCCTGTACAATAAGGCCGGCAATAAAATTGCCTATGAGTATACAGAACAGAATTTTCTCGGCAGAAGTAAAATTAACCATATTCCCTTCAATTACTTCACGACAATATTAACTAATTTATTCGGAACAACTATTTTTTTAAGTATTTGTTTTCCGTCAATATATGACTGTATCTTCTCATCGGCAAGCGCCAGCCGTTCGATTTCTTCCTGAGAGATATTTGCCGGCACCTCAAGTTTAGAACGCAATTTACTGTTCACTTGGATAACAATAGTTATTTCATCATCAATGAGCGCTGATTCATCATGAAGAGGCCAAGGTTCACGTAACAAAGATGCCGTATTGCCGAGAATCTGCCATAATTCTTCACAAATATGAGGGATTATCGGATTCAGCAATTTCAAGATCGTTTCAATCGCATGCCGTAATGCTGATGCCGATACATTCTCGGAAGCTTTTGCCGCATTCACCAATTCATAAACCCGCGCTATTGCTGTATTGAATTGCAGTGTTACCGAAAAGTCATTGGTCGCATTCTTAATTGTATTATGCATAACTTTTAACAATCGTTTATCGTGCTGAGGATCGCCAGTATTATTACGGGAGATTTCTTCTGCTTTAACAATTACTAAATCCCATAACCGCCGCAAAAACCGATGTGCGGCTAATACGCCTTTATCGTCCCATATCTGGTCTCTATCCGGCGGTGTATCGGCGAGCATATAAAACCGCATCGTATCGGCTCCATATCGGTTAATAATGTCATCGGGGCTTACGGTATTCAGCTTGGTTTTGCTCATTTTTGCGACTTCCGCAACTACTTTTTTTCCTGACTTGACACAAATGCCGTCTTTGACATCCTCCTCTTGCACCCATTTTAATTCGGGACAAAAATATGCCATTTTACATACCATGCCTTGACAAAAAAGACGAACCGCCGGCTCGTCGAAATTCAATAATCCAAGCTGATTCATGACCATGGTAAAAAATCGCGTATAGATGAGGTGCATTGTAGCGTGTTCTATGCCTCCTACATAAAAATCTATCGGAGCCCATTTGTGAACGTCATCTTTATTGAAAACCTCATCTTTGCATCGCGGAGAAATGTACCGAAACATATACCATGAAGAATCCACAAAGGTATCCATCGTATCGGGGTCTCTGCGGGCAGGATTACCGCATTTCGGGCACTTGACATTCATAAATGTTTTACAACCGAGAAGCGGGCTTTCACCAGTCGGTTTAAATGCGACGTCTCGAGGCAAACGTAACGGTAATTGTTCATCCGGCACAGGCACTTTTTCCACACTGTTCACAGTGAATTATAGGGATAGGGAACCCCCAATACCGTTGGCGCGACAACAGCCAGTCCCGTAAACTGTAATTTATCGTGCGCTTACCGCATTTTTTCTGTTCAATCCAGTTGATGATTGCACCCATTGCTTCCTTATTCTGCATGCCGTCAAACTGGCCGGAATTAACCTGTATTCCATCATCCACAAATGCTCCGCTCATTGTACGAGAGTCGAGTGACTGCTCACGCGGTTGAATAACTACCTTTATGGGCAACCCGTATTTTTTGGAAAACTCAAAATCCCGCTGGTCATGAGCCGGAACTGACATTACGGCGCCAGTGCCATAGGACATCAAAGCAAAATTTGCAACCCACAATGGAACCTTATCGCCATTGAGCGGATTGATGACAGAGAACCCTGTTGAGACTCCTTCTTTCTCAAGTCCGACTCGTTCTTTCGCCGATGTACCGAGAGCACGCATTTTCTGCACTTTGCTCATAACGTCTTCTTCCTGAGAAGTCCCTTTGAGCAGTTTTTCGATAAGAGGGTGTTCCGGTGCAAGAACTAAATATGTTACGCCGAATATTGTATCGGGGCGTGTAGTAAAAATCGGCAGAGTATCTCCGGTTTCGGCTATTGTAAAATAAATTAAAGCGCCCTCCGACCGTCCAATCCATTCCTGCTGCATTTTAATAACGCGCTCAGGCCACTGAGGGAGTTTTGAATGGTTGTCGAGCAGTTTTTGCCCGAAATTGCTCATTTTGAAAAACCACTGTTCCAGATCGCGTTGAATGACCGGCGTTCCACACCGTTCGCAACAGCCGTCAATCACCTGCTCATTCGCAAGTGTTGTCTGATCATGCGGACACCAATTTACCGGCGCCCTTTTTTGTTCTACCAATCCATGTTTAAAGAATTGTAAAAACAACCATTGTGTCCATTTATAATATTCAGGATGGCTGGTTGCGATTTCACGAGACCAATCAAATCCCCAGCCGGCGCGTTTCATTTGAATGCGCATTTTATCGATATTCGCTCGAGTATTATCCTCGGGATGAATACCGTTCTTAATGGCGGCATTTTCTGCAGGAAGCCCGAAAGAATCCCATCCTATGGGAGACAGCACTTCTTTTCCCTGCATCATATTAAAGCGCACAATCACGTCGCTTATCGTATAATTTATTACATGCCCCATATGCAGAGTACCTGAAGGATAAGGAAACATTGCAAGAACATAATATTTTTCCTTATCTGAATTCAAATCAACAGTAAATGCCTTATGGTTTTCCCAGTAATCCTGCCATTTAGTTTCTATTTGCTGTGGATCATACTGCCTGTGGCTCACTGAGTTGTCTCCTTCGTCTTCCTTTGAAATATGAAAATATAATAAAACAATTCCGTTTATCGCATGAAACAAGTAATATTCTATACTAGATGAAATCGTAATCAAAACAAAAAATCTGTTTAGGATGATATTACACAATAACGCCATGATTGACATATCTCAATTTTTCCATGAAACAATCAATGTATTTTTCCCTCATCGCTGTCAGATAAGCGGCGACTATCTATCCGCTTTTCCGTTAACTCACCTCAATCAAACGACATATGCTGAATTATTTAGTGCACTTCAGCTATCATGTTCGATATGCGGGAAACCCGCCAACGACACTTCTCCTGCACCATACAAATGCCCGGACTGCCGGAATAAACCTACGCCGCCACTGCGGTTTATGTATGCCGGAAAATACGACGGCACCCTTAAGAACTTACTTCATCTTTATAAATATCAGCGTAATATGTTTTTGGCAGATTTACTCGGAAAATATATGGTAGCGTTTTTATCTATACAAAAGATTCTCTTTAAGACCGGCTATGAATGCATAATACCCGTTCCCCTTGCACCGGCAAAGTTACGAGAACGCGGTTTCAATCAGATAGAATTGATTGCAAAATATATAGCACAACACTTTGGTATTCCGGCTAATACCACCATCCTTCGTAGAAAAAACCATCGTTTTTCACAAACATCATTAGACCGTTCACACCGTTTATTAAATTTAAAGGATATATTCTATCTCTCAAAAAAAGGAAATATTTCAGGGAAAAACATTATTCTGCTTGATGATGTACGATCGACAGGAAGTACATTATACTATGCTTCACACGCTCTTTTTGAAGGCGGAGCACAAACAATTTTAACCTTAACACTTGCAAACAATGAATAGTCAAACCATGCAATTAAAAAAAGAATGCAGACGCTATGCAGTACCGTACATTACATAACCCTCCGTTTTTGGTTTCGCCGCTCGGAATAGGAACGTGGGTTATGGGAGGATGGATGTGGGGCGGCACATCCGACCGCGATTCGCAAGAAGCGCTTCTGTGCGCATTCGACCACGGCGTAAACTTAATTGATACCGCTCCTATCTACGGATTCGGCAGGGCAGAAGAAATTATCGGTGCTACACTTAAACAATATGGCAAAAGGGATGCTGTACTCATCGCAACAAAATTCGGATTGGAATGGGACGAAAAACACCGGATTCGCAAAAATTGTTCGCGGGCAAGAATTCTCGCTGAAATAGACCAATCGTTACGCCGCTTGAATACCGATTATATCGACATCTATCAAGTACACTGGCCTGATGACAATACTTCGCTTATTGAAACAATGTCGACTCTGTCCAGACTACAAAAAGAAGGGAAAATTCGTTCATTCGGTGTATGCAACTATTCGGTAAACCGCATTGAAAAGATTATAAAACACTATCATCTTCAAAGCATTCAAATGCCTTTCAATCTCCTCGAACAGCAAAACAAACATACGCTTTTTCCTTTCTGCACAAAAAACAATCTGTCTGTCTTGGCTTACGGCACATTATGCAAAGGGCTTCTCACTGGAAAATTCACACATCGTTCGGTATTTAATAAAACCGACAGCCGCTACAGCGATCCGGCATTCAAAGGCGAACAGTTTGACCGCAATTTAAAAATTGTCGAAATACTTTCTTCTTTTGCCGCACAAAAAAAATGTTCTCTTGCACAATTGTGTATCGAATGGACTATTTCCCAACCGGAGCTAACATGTGCATTGATCGGCACAAGAAACCGGAAACAAGCTGAAGAGAACTTTTCCGCATTGGACAATCCGCTTTTCTCTTCAGATGATTTTTCATTGTTCGAAAGAAGTATTGCACATCTGATTTTATAATTTTTCTAAATAACATATCCATTTCAAAATGAGCTTATCTGTGATACACTATTTGCGTTTTTACCAAACCACCACTTCTGAGATTCGCAATGGGAAAAAAGAATACATTCTCCATAGAACACCTTACAACAATAAGCAACCGCTTGCTAACAGCTAAACGAGCTTCTGCAGTTCGCTATATCAATTCGCTGTCATACGAGAAGCAACTGCAATTATTTCTCACAACCGACCCCAAAAACCGAATGAAAATGCTTTCATTATTCCCTTCACCAAAAAAAATTATCCGGCATATTTCGGAAGAAGAATTATATTGGACAATTAAAGAAAGCGGCATAAAGCACTCGTTTCCTTTATTTAAATACTCATCACCCGAACAAACGCATTTCATTTTTGACATTGAATGGTGGCACACTGATAAACTTGAGCTCAAAAAAATTGCACGTTGGTTAAACGTTCTTTCACGAAGCGGCTCAAAAAAAATTATTCAGTGGTTCAAAACATTTGATTTCGAACTTTTGATTTTAACACTCAAACAATTTGTTGCCGTACATAAGCCGCATGAAGGAACCGATGATTATGGAGAATCGATAGAGGGGCTCCCCGATTTCACATTGGATGGTGTTTATTTTTGTTTTTTCCCGCATAAAGGCACAGAAGCAACAATGAGAAAGCTCCTTCGAACACTCATTGCTCATGATACTCATTATTACGCCATGATTATGGAAAACATTATTTGGGGGCTAGACACCGAACTCGAATACGAAACTTATCATTCCACCCAACGGCGACTCGCTGATAAAGGCATTCCCGAATTGGATGATGCTTCGGAAATTTACCGATTTATATCCGATAAAGAAATTGAATCGCTTCCTAAAAAAGGTACTGTTCTTTCTAAAAATCATGATTCGTCATTAAAAAGTTTTTATCCCATTCGCCTCGGCACAAATAATACGCTCTATATTAAAACCGTCCTCGAACAAATACATGATTCTTCGTTTTTGGAAGAATTCAGTTTAAGTATTGCACATCTTGCGAATAAAATTCTCGTCGCAGACCAATTTGCCCTTTCCGACCACTCCTCATTTAAGAATAAAGTATTTAAAGCTGTCGGTATTGCTAATATTGGGCTTGAAACACTTGCCGAAAAAAAACTTGAATCAGGCGAGGCAATTCTAAAGTCATATTGGTTTGAACATTTGTTTTCAATAGGATGGAGCAAAATCGCCGCATTGCAAAGTTCTTATAAAGCGCGGCTCAATATGGTTTATACAACAATGAACAATTCTTTTTTAGGGTTCGGTTCACCGCTCCATGAAATACTTGTCGGCATCACCAAAGCTAAACCCCAATTTTATACGGGAAATACCGAATCGCTCTCTCAGTACAGTGATTTTAAAACGATTGCTGAACTAAAACGCACCGAAGAATCGATACAATATGCTCTTTTTATTCATGATCTGATAGTCAATCGGCTCGGTTTGCGGTTTCCCGATTATTCCACATCGTCTTCACTTCTTGATGAAGGAATAAACAAGACTTACGCGACGCTCTTTCTCACGGGATACGCACATAAAACCTTCACAGGGCAATGGGCTGTTAAACCGCTTAATTTCAATACTGTAAAAATCTTTCTTGATACGATTTTTTCACCGGATTTCCCTCAATCCAATTATTCCATTGAACTCATAAGCACCAATGCAATCAATGCCTTCAGTGAGGCAATCTACCCTATAAACGACATCTTCCTAAAGAAATTCGTGACATCCTGCTTTTCTCATCTTGAACAGGAATACCTTGAGGCAACTCAAGACCATTTTTTCGATATCATCATATTTAAATCATTGTGGATAGAGCATTTTTATTCATCTTAAGCACCATCCTGCCGAATAGTATAGTGAATAAACAAGGACAGAGGATATGCCGTCTCACACCATTGCAGATTTAGATATTGTCATTTTTTCATTGGGAACAGAGGAATATGGTATCCCAATCTCACATGTGCGGGAGATAATAGAACGCGGTTCTATCATGTATGTTCCTCGAGCCGCCGCATATATTAAAGGTTTGATTAACCTGAGAGGTTCGATAATTCCTGTAATCGATCTCGCAATGCGTATAGATTCATGTTCCACCAACAATGCAGATAATCAACTCATCATCGTTGTTGACGTACAAAACAAACTGAACGGGCTGATTGTAGATTCTGTATCTGAAGTAATACACATTAGTAAAGATACCGTCGACGACCTACCATTGTCTAGCACTAATGCGAATGCACACTTATTCTTCGGCATAGCCCATATTGCAAACCGGTTAATCCTGCTTCTTGATATGAAAAAACTTTTTTCCGACACTACTGCCGACGCCTGATACCACTATTATTTATTCATGTCCTTATATTACATCGGCGGCAGTTGAAAATATTTTTGAAGTTCAAAGATGAGTTCTTTCGCCCGTTCATATTCGAGATCGCGGGCTCGTGTAGCATGTTCCCATGCTTTTTGATAATCACGGCGCGAAAAATAAATAACGCCAAGATAAAAATGCGCCGCGCCGAACCCTTGATATAATTTTACCGATTCCTGAAATTCGGCAAGAGCTGAAGCATCTTGATTTATGAATTTATAGAGCATCCCGTTGGAAAAATGGATGACGGATTCTTTATTGATAATATAAATCCCGACAATTGCCCGCTCAAGGTCAACTGCTTCGTCGATATTCGGGTCTAGTGTCAATGCGACATTAATTTCATCAAGGGCTTTCTTATGTTCATCGTTGCTCATATATGCAAACGCTAATTTCATATGCCCTTCAGGCTGTTCAGGGTGCAGTTTTACATATTCCTCAAAATTATCCGTCCTGAAATAAAATTTTTTCTCGGTATTGTTTTGCCCGCCCCTCCAGAACGTGTACGCAACAACCCCTCCGCATAAAATAATGCATAGATAAACCACCGAAAGTGTATACATGTAGGTAATCACTCTATCATATGTCCATGTAAGGTCGCGCGGTTCAAGTATAATGTATTCAATAAATGCCAACCCTATAGCAACGAGAGCTATCACAGGGATATAATATAATTGGTTTAGATGAACAGAAAACAATTGCAGGATAACATCGATTATAAAAACCGCCGCAACACTGATAGGCAGTGAAAAGAGAAAACAGACACGAAATAAAACTTTATTTCGTTTGTTGTCATATTCGTCTTCACCCAACACTAAATAATCTTTAAACCTTCGCACATCGGTTTTTTTAAATAATCCTGAATAGTAAACATCATCGTCAAAAAATGTTTCGTTTTCATCTGCCGCTTCTGTAACAAGGTTTACTCTCTGAACATCATCGGGAAACGAATGAGTATCGGGTTCAAACGATTCATCCGAACCGCTCTCCAGCTCTTCTTCTTTCTGCGGCACTGGCACTGAAGATTCTTCAAATTTAATATTTGAAAGAAAATACTTCTCAAGAGCGGTAGAATTCTCATATTCACGTAACTCATCCCAAAATTCAATCGCTTGATACACCGTATCAATAATTGTCTGGCGATCCATACGAGCATTTCTAATGAGCTGTTTTATTTCATACTTTATTGAAGGTGAAAGTTGCCGGGTTTTTAATATGGCAAGTAATTTTTTTTGTGCAAAAAATTTTTTCATTTAAACCACCATTTATAGTTTTCCGCTCGCTAGATTGAACGGGAAACTCTTATTTTTTTTGTATAACCATTTCTCTGATTACACTTTCAAATCTTCTGTTGTTACCGCAATCTGGGTTTGCACTTAAGTAAATAAATTAGAGAATACGGTAACTTTTTTATTCACAATCAATAATTATACCATTTTGTTTAATATATGTAATAAATTTTTCCAACAGCAGATTTTTCTCTCCTTTAAACGGCAGAGAACCGACAATAATCATTTTTGTTTTAGCGCGTGTCAAGGCAACGTTCAATCGATTCGGGTCGATTAGCAATTGTGCGGCTTCTCCTTCTTTTTGCGCACACGAAAGGATGATAACTTTTCTATCCGAGCCTTGAAACCTATCCACCGTATCGATAACAAGGGTATCATACGGCAAGGATTTGCGCAATAGAGCCACTTCATTGCGGTACGGCGATATTATACCGATGTCCGAAAAATCTACGCCGCACACACTAAAACCATGGACAATCAAATCACATATATACGCAACATTTGTAAACAGTTCTGTGGAATTGAGCGGATGTTTGATATTAAGAAATACCAGTACATTATTTGGAATAAGCGCTTTTTGTATCCAAACCGGCTTGTGAGCAACCGCATGGATATTTAAGTCATACTCTGCATTTGAAATCCGCTCATTGCCAATATGCAATTCGCCGTCATAAAATGTTTTCGATGGGAACTCCATCAATTTTTTATTCATTCGATATTGATTTTTCAGCATAACTACTCGTGATGAACAGTAATTCTGATACTGTTGTTTCAACCGTTCGAATAAACTGACCCGCAACCCATTTTTTGCCGTTTCAGCATCGGTGATAATAGGAGGAAGCTGTTGGTTATCACCGACTAAAATCAGGGCTTTTACGTGATTCGCAACACCAAGTGTAAATGGTTCGAGCATTTGGCTTGCTTCATCGACAATCCCTACATCAAACTCTTCCCAAAACAACGCAGGGCGGATACTCGCCGCAGTCAGTAAAACAATTTTTTTGTTCTGTATCAAGGCGGCAATACAATGTGTAGACATATTTTCGCCAAGCATCATCCTATGGAATGCCGGCTCCACCATAGAAGAACGACCAATACGCGCTATTTCGCTTTCCTCGATAAACCTCCCGTTTGTATTAAGCTCAACGATTTTTCTAAGAATTGCATCGACTGCCCGGTTTGTAAGAGCAGAAAGCATAACTCGTTTTCCATCGTTTACCAGTTCTTTTACCATATGAGCAATTGTAACTGTTTTACCAGTACCCGGCGGCCCGTGAACAATAAATATATCATTATTGATTACTGCACCTTGGACTGCTGAATATTGATATTCATCAAGAGAAGCAGATACAATTTTTTTCTTTTTACCGTCTTTAGAAATTTCTTCCGGTTTATCGTTCAATAAATACCGTTTGAGAGGAATTTCACGCTGTATAAAAGTAAGTAGATTATCCTTCATTCGTTCATAGGGTAATTCGTCCTGCCGTTCTTTAAAGCCGGTTACACTGTTCCAATCGAGTGTCTTATCCGGTATAACGGTTATGGAATGATGCCCCACATGTACTAATTCTGCATCAACGGTATTTCCATCGCTGGTATACAAATGCAATGAATCGCCGTGTCTCACTTTGAGAAAATACGTTTCGGTATTAAACTCTACCTGTGCCTTTCCCGATACATTATCCGTTGATGCAACTGCGTTAAACATGAGCGGGCGGATATCTTCTGCTGAGTTTGCATTCCGCACAGCAGACTGTTCAGTGATAAGCAGTTCATAGAAATGCCGATAATAGGATTCTTGATTCTGAAAAGCGACGCCACTATGTTCTTTTCCGTATTCCAGCGCATTAGCTGAATGTAAATGAATAGTCGAATCATGTTTGAAATCCTTATTCATTATTTTTTTTGCGCATTGAACAATCCGCTGTTTATAGTGTTCCAGCTCTCCAATAGAGAATGTAATCGTCTCCCGCTGTTTTTGGTGAAGAAATATGAGTTCAGTTTCTATGGTTTTCACAGGAAACAATCTACTGCATGCAAACGCGTATGATGCCATCTGAAGAATATAATCATCACGAGAACCTAAGAAACCTGTTTTAAAATCGAGTATTTTACAATGTTCATTCTGGATGTACAATCGATCAATTTGTCCGTTAAGTTCAATCGAAACTTCAGGCGTTTCGTAAGTGACTGTAAAAGGAAATTCCGCATAAAATCCAGCCGCATTATGAGTAGAATATTCGAGTGTCTCGTAATATTTGAGCGGTTCTTCAATAAGATTGCGATACTTTTTAAGCACTACGTTATCGCGTGATTTTTCAAACGCAATCTGCAGTAAAGTAGTCTGGCGTGAAGCGGCATGGAATTCTTCTATTGTTTCATGAATGAGCGTTCCTAATTCTTTCCACTGTATATTGTTTCCTGTTTTCGGCATATTTTCTACAATTACCGGTACATGGAGGATATGCCGCAGATAGTATTCATACGGATTCTTCTCCAGCTCTTGGAGAGATGAACAGGAAAACCGAATTACCGGCACACGCACCGGAGTTTTTTCCCCAGAAGCAATCCGGCACTTAATCCGATATGCTTGGGAAATTATTTCCTCGATTGCTTCGTTTTTACTATTCGGCGGCTCAGAATAAACTTCAGGTATCTCAAATGTTTCTTTCCATTGAATATCAGGCGATGTTATAAGGGGCGCGCGAAACGCATCCACATCTTTTCCGGTGATATATAATCGGTCCCTCGCTCTGGTAATGCCGACATAATACAATCGTATCGACTCGTTTATTTGTTCAGCGACCAGTTCTTCTTTAAGCTTGTCGTATCCTTCCATTCCTTTAAAATGCACATGTTCAAACGTTTTATCGAATAAGAACGATTGTTCGGTAGCAATGCGCCGTTTGAAATCGGAGTTTAACGAAGAAAACGCCGGAATTTTAATGTCCGATAAAAAAACACAAGGGAACTCAAGCCCTTTAGCACGATGAAGCGTCATGAGGCGCACACAATTGCTTGCCTGAAGCAGTTCTAATTCTTCAGAATCCTGTTCACTGTGCAATGCATAGGCAAAATAATCAAGGAACTCAGCCATTCCATGCCCTTGATTTTTTGTGGAAAACCTCTGAAGCAAAGCAACCATCCTGCTTAAACTTTCGCGAACATTTATGGATTGCGATTTATCCATATATGCACCGAAGAGAAACCGTGTATGTTTGCATACCGCAAAATATACATCAGGCAACGATAACGCTTCAGCACTGCCATATAAATCAAGAATCGATTTTGATAAATGCGCCAATTCTTTTTTCATACTCACCGCTTCGAAAAAAGAACTTGAGTTCTTCTCGCTTTCCTTTTGCAAAGCATATAGCTGTGCATCAGACAAACCATACGGTGGACGCAATAATATCCTGATAAGGGCATTTTTATCAAACGGATTAACAATAAGTTTAAAATAAGCAATTAAGTCATGAATTTCACTCCGATCGAAAAAGATGTTACTGCCGCTCGTATAAAACGGTATTCCTCGATGAGCCAATGCTTTTTCAAATAGCTTCGCGCGATTCTTTACCGTACGGAACAACAAAACAATATCTGACGGAACATATCCTTTTTTTAACAATGCGGCAATTTCAGACGCCGCATATTCTGCTTCACTCACATCATGCTCAAATAAAGTAATGACCGGTTCTGAAACGGTATCATACGGTAAATAAGAAGAAATATCTTCCATATGCGCATATGGAGAACCGTCAAGAAATCTGTTTGCATATTTTACAATAGAAGGACACGACCGATAATTGATTGTCATACTTTTGAGAGAAATGGTATTGATCGATTTTTCGAAATCATCAATATTGCCGGGATCAGCGCCCCTCCATTGGTATATTGCCTGACGCTTATCACCGACAAGCGTCAGGTTTGCACACTGGGATTGCGCAAGAAGGCGCAACAGCTGATACTGCGCATGATTAGTGTCTTGAAATTCGTCAACCATAATATAGTGAAATTTATTTTTATATTTTTCACGCACTGCTTGATTTTCTCTTAAAAGGCGGATAACGTCAGCAATCAATTTTGAAAAATCTTTACAGCTGTTTTCTGCCATCATCGCATCAAACCGCTTATACAAAGTTCCGATAATTTTTTTTAATGCATATGCTTTTTGATTATCAGTATCTGCACAAAGAGTACGGTATTCGTCGGGAAAAATAACGTTGTCGCGTAATTTTTCGATGGTAATTAAGCATTTCTGCTCAAAGTTCTTCATATCTTTGAGAGAAAGATGCTTTACCACATTTCCAAATTCAGAAAAATCTCCTTCCAATGCTAAAAATTCTGCATACACCTGTTGAAAGAGTATCGTTTGTTCGGACTGCGCAAGCGGTTCGAAATCAGATGAAATATTTATGTAGGGCGCTTCTTCTTTTAACAACCTTGAGCAAAAAGCGTGAAATGTATGAACCCACGCAGTATTTTTCTCCAAAAAAGACAGCATACCATTCCTAACTAAACGCTCTTTCATTTCATTCGCGGCTTTATTGGTGAACGTCAGCAATAGAATATGTTCGCATTTAAGGTTATGCTGAGTAATTAGAGAACCGTATCGCCTGATGATTGTCTCGGTTTTACCGGTACCCGCACCTGCGGTAATAAGAAGCGGTTGATAAACCGGTGCATTGATAATGGCTTGTTGTGATTCATTCGGATGCATTGCCTGTTTCCCTTGCATTACAAAGCATTGGCGAGAAACAAGTGTAACAGCTCGAACCGTGAGGAAGAGGGAAATATCCTGCTCTAATGAGATTAACAATCTTACCGATGTCTTCTCTGACAGCTTGTAAATCTTCTCCGGTTATTGTTTCCTGCGGCAATGTTCCATTTACATAAAGAGTTACATTATGACACAATGACGGCTTGTTTTCCGGATGTGTTCGAAGGTAAAAGATACTCAAAGCATCAGGCTCTAGGTTTAATGCGTTTTGCGCCGCAAAATAATATAAAGGAAGCTGACAGTTTTTTGTCCCTTTAAAGTTCAATTCAGATAAACCGAGAAATTCTTTTCGTAACGTATCCGCCCTCTTGAGACGGGTCAATTCTTCCGTTTTATAATCGACAATCCGCACTTTCTGCTGATTAAACAGTTTCGAGTCAATACGGTCGATTGAAAGAGAAAACGGTATTGCGTCGAGTAAAAAGAATACACGCCTTTCACGTGACTGAATAATAAAAGGTATTTGGGATTCGAGGAAATCATTATATCTTTTCAGACACTCAAAAATTTCATATCCCAAGAGTATCCGGTTGAATTTGTTAAGTTCTTCCTCGCAAGCAAGTTCCCTTTGAAGAATCCGATACAGAACACTTTCATTGTTTTTTTTGTTAAATTCATCTTTACTTGTCCACTGTGGATAGAGAGTATGAAAAATTTCAAGCACTCTATGAACGATTTGCCCGAAGGCCGCTCCCATAGAAATTTCTTCGCGGTCTATTTTCATAACTTTGCTAAAAAAGAATCTTCTCGGACATTCCAAAAAAGAATTTATACCGGAAGCGGAAAAGGTATAATGCGGAGACAGGGAAAACCTTTCTTGTTCTCCATCAAACTTGGGTATCTTTTGCAGAATGTCAGGGAAAATACTATCGCATACTTTGCCAAATCGAACCCTATCGTTACTGTTCATATTTTCCAACTGATTATCCAGCCAAAGCGCCGCATCTCCAAGAGTAAGTATATTTTCATCATTAGTGTATGTGCCAAAAAGAGTTTCTTCAGTTACTTCTTTCACGAACGGATGTTGTTTTAAAAGGTCAATGAGCGGGGATGGTTCTCCGTTATCGCGTGAAAAAAGTAAAAACGCTTGTTTTGACGTCCGGTTCAAAGCATTTATCAAAAGGGTTCTATCCGATAACTCAAATAATTCTTTATTTAATAAAGCAGATTCACTATTTCTTAGCAACGCCGGCACAAACGAACGATAACTGTCAGGATACCGTTTTTCATCACACCCCAGAACAAAAAAGTAGTCCAATTCGCATGAATCACATCCGAATAGCGTAAGAATTTGTACCGCAAATTCCTTGTTGCTTCTTTTACTTTTTATATATTCAGGAAGGCACCATTTCTCAAAATCCTCAAACTGATGAACTAAAGGCAAAACTCCATCATGGAGCCGAGCATACAACTTATCAAAAAATTCTGCCGCATCTGTTATTTTTCTCATAACGTCCATCTCGGATAAATCCTGCGTGAGAAGAAAATCGGTTAATTCAGAACGATTTACAATTTCAATAAAAAATTTCGACAACATATCGCTTGAAGTGTTCATAAGATAAAACAGTACATTAAGCAACCGGTTGCGCTTATCCGACTCCAGTATGAATTCCGCATATCGAATAATTCCCCATCGCAACGGTATATTTCTTCGACGAGACTCATCTGTAATACGACTGCTTTCTAAACCGCTTAAACCAAAAACGTTCGCCGACAAAAAACGCCGCAACAAAGTATCGTCACTCTGCCGCCCTCCGGCTATTTGCGCACATAATTTTAAAAATCCAAACGTTGCCGATAAGCACAGCGGAATTCCCTTTTCAAACTCACACGGAATAGCAAGGGAATCAAAGACGCTTCTGCACAAAGATGCATCAGAAGAGCTTTCTTCAACGACAACTCCTATTTTTCCCGGTACTACATCATCACCAATCAATGCTTTGATTTTTTTTGCACAGAAATATATCTGATCAAGAAATTGAGGAGTTTCAATGCACCATATCGGTTTCTCATCGGTGAAAAGAAATTGCTGTTGCGGATGTTGGATACTTCGCTCTTCGGATAACAACTGCTCATGGACAACAGAGCGGAGCGTATTTTTCGTATTACTTAATTCTATGATATTATTTTTGGAAATAGTAAACTCTTTTATCGCCTCTTGAATAAACGTGGTGGATGCACCACGGTATTTATGCACTGCAAAAGATACATTTGCCGAAAAGAGTGCCGAATCCAGCACGCTTCTCTGCTTCAAACACCACAGCACCGAACACAATAATTCATAACACGCATAATTGATCTCCTGAAAATCATCGACTACAATATGCTGAATCTGAGGTAAAACAACAGCATGTGGATGCGTTTTGAGTATCCTGACTGCTTCGTGAATCAAATCCTCTTGAAAAATAATGCCGGCATGACGGCAAACTTTTTCATATTCATCAAGCACCTGTGCAATCCACGGTTCCAGCATCTCCCGTTTTAACGGATTCATCGTTTGCTCAAATTTAACAATATGTACAAGGTTTCTAACTATGTTGCCTGGCGTTTTCCACGGTTCGAGATGTGAGGGCAACATGCATTTTTCCAATACCTTACGCATGATAACATGACGCGCTTTTTGAAATCGGTCCGCATACAGCATATCGTGCCGGCATCCAGATAAAATTGGATTGGATTTTACAATTCTGCGAGCGAGGTCAACAAAATTCCATATTTTAAGCTGGTTGACAGCAGACGCAGGGAGACGAACGGCACATCTTTCTTTAATGATTTGCAACTGAGCCGCTTTACAAGGAATAAACATGATAGAATCACTTAAAACAGTTCCTGATTCTATTGATTCAGAAATGGAATCAAGGAGAAATTTTGTTTTACCAGAACCGGCATTTCCCGTAACAAGCTGTATACCAGGCTGTTGGCTTAAACGTATTTTATTTTCCATCAAATCCCTTTCAAAACGGATTTTAAACACGCTGTTTTGGGGATGGTATAGTTTTAAGCAAAAAAACGCGTCCGGTCTAATGAACGATATTGGATTGCCTCAAGAATATGAGGAGTTTGTATATCTGCGGATGACGCAAGATCGGCAATAGTACGAGCAAGTTTTAATATTCGATGATATGCTCGAGCGCTCAAGCCAAGCTGTTCCATAGCATTATTCAGAATAGATTGGCTATCATGTGACAACTCACAATATTTTTTTACTGCGGATGTTGTCATGTGAGCATTGCAGAAAAACTTGCTCCGCCTGAACCGTTCATTTTGAATTTTGCGTGCCTTTATTACTCGCTCACGAATCGCGGCAGACGGTTCGCCATTTTGTTTACTTGATAAATCTTTATAGTGCACCTGAGCTACTTCGAGATGAATATCGATGCGGTCAAGCAATGGACCGGATATTTTCGACATATATTTTTGAACTTGCGCCGGAGAACAACTGTTCGGCTGGCGCGGATCATACTCATAGCCGCTTGGTGAAGGGTTCATCGCCGCAATCAACATAAACCGCGCCGGATATTTTACAGAACCTGCCGCACGAGAAATAGTTACTTCGCCATCCTCAAGAGGTTGCCGCAGTACCTCAAGTACTTGCCGGTTAAATTCCGCTAATTCGTCAAGAAACAACACGCCATTATGAGCAAGCGATACATCGCCGGGCCGAGGAAACGTACCGCCGCCAATAAGCCCTGAATTTGAAATTGTATGATGCGGTGACCGAAAAGGACGAGTTGTTATGAGTGATTGTCCCGACGAAATCAATCCCATTATGCTATGTATCTTTGTTGTTTCCAAAGATTCATCCAGCGTCATGGGTGGTAAAATGGTCGGAATACGGCGCGCCAACATTGTTTTACCCGAACCGGGTGGACCGATCATAATGACATTATGACCGCCAGCCGCCGCAATCTCGATCGCTCTTTTTGTATTTTCCTGCCCGCGAACATCGGAAAAATCTACCTGATGTTCGTGTGATTCTTTAAACATCTCCTCAGGATTTATACGATGCGGCACAATTGCAGAATCGCCATTTATAAAATCTATTGCCTGACTTAAACATGTAACCGGATATACAGGCAGATCGCTTACCACTGACGCTTCAGATGCATTGGAACACGGAACAATAAATCCTTTTTTTCCGTTCTGGCGCGCATAGATTGCCATGGGAAGAACACCTTTTATAGGACGTACCGCCCCATCCAAAGCAAGTTCGCCGCAAATATAATAATCGTTTAGGTTTTCCGGTTTAAGCTGTTCGCTCGCCGCAAGAATTCCGAGCGCTATAGGGAGGTCGAAACCCGGCCCTTCTTTTTTTGTATCAGCAGGCGCAAGGCTAATCGTTACTCTCCTGACCGGATGTTTAAACCCGCAATTCTGAATAGCTGATTTGACTCGTTCCCTGCTTTCACGCACTGCCGCATCAGGCAACCCAACAACAATCACTGTCGGCAACCCTCTGGCAACATCAACCTCTATTTCTACCGGATATGCATCAATTCCCATAACGGATGCGGAAAAAACTTTTGCCAACATTGATATTTATTTCTCCATTGTCTTTCTTCCAATCCGACGCAATGCACAAGGCGGCCTTAAAATCTCACTCATGACAAATGCCTGTCTGATATGCTCTCTGTTACTCAACAAAACAGCATATTTTGAAATTTTTTCCACCGGCAATATATCATGAACATTGTGGGCAACATCCGGAATGAACAAATCTTCTCTCCGTTTAACATTCCTCTGTTTGCTGGGAGTAACAACATCGGATTTATTTTTAAGCGGAGCCGCACTCTCAGGCGCCTTTTCAGGCATTGATGGTTTGGGTATTGCTAACCCTATACTGCGCAGAAACTCTTCAACTTCATTTTGTGAAGCTTTATAGTCAGGCGGGGCAGTTTTTTTTTCGGCGACAGTTGTCCGGATATCGGTATCGACAGGCGCACTCGAAGAACGCATCCTGAGCGCATCTTGTTCCTTGCGCTGTTTACGTTGAGCCTGTTCCTTTTGTTTTTGGACAGATTCGAAATATTTTCCTATGGCAAAAATGATAAAAAAGATAAAAAGCCCTATAAAACGTTCCACAATATCACCGTATTATTTGCTTTTGTCTTTTTGTTCAGGACGCGCTATGCTCGACCGCATTTCGGTATCCGCCATAATATTTTTCATCGAGTAATAATCCATAACGCCGAGATTTCCTTTATTGAAAGCATCGGCAATGGCAAGAGGAATTTTTGCTTCTGCTTCGACAACCCGCGCTTTCATTTCCTGAATTGTTGCAAGGTTCTCTTGTTCAGCCGCAACCGCCATTGCACGGCGTTCTTCTGCTTTTGCCTGCGCAATGCGCATATCTGCTTGTGCCTGTTCAGCCTGAAGTTTGGCGCCGATATTTTCACCGACATCGATATCTGCTATGTCGATGGATAAAATTTCGTATGCCGTACCTGTATCCAAACCGCGTGCTAAAACATTTTTCGAAATGATATCGGGATTTTCCAATACATCTTTATGCGAGTTGGAAGAACCGATAGAAGTTACTATCCCTTCCCCTACACGGGCAATGACCGTATCTTCAGTAGCACCGCCGATAAGGGCTTCAATGTTCGTGCGAACTGTTACGCGAGCCTTTGCTTTGAGCTGTATGCCGTCTTTGGCTACTGCATCTATCGTATCGCGCCCATCAGACGGTTTCGGGCAATTGATAACCTTCGGATTAACGCTTGTCTTTACCGCTTCTAATACATCTCTACCAGCAAGGTCGATTGCCGCGGCTTTTGCAAAATTCAATGCAATATTCGCTTTATCTGCGGCTATTAGAGCACGTATAACATTATGTACATTGCCGCCGGCAAGAAAATGTGCCTCTAAAAGATTGGTTGATATATTGATTCCTGCTTTTGCCGCCATAATTTGTGCTGTTACAATTACCCGAGGGTTCACTTTGCGCAACTGCATCATAAATAATGTCGGAATACCGATGGGCACGCCAGACGCCAACGCCTGAATCCAAAGATTCAAGTACTTAATAATAATAGAAAAAATCATAATACAAATTACTAATGAAATACCAATCAATAAAAGATGCATGTTTACCCTCCTATTTGTTTTTCTCTTACTAAAATGTGATTATTTTCTACAGCGATAATTTCTATTCCTTTATTTTTCTCAATAAATACGCCGCATGCTTGCGCATCGTATCGTTTTCCATCCACCATGATCTTGCCGCAGGGACGCAACACCGTATATGCAACCCCTTGTTTACCCTTGAGATTAAGCAGTTCGGTTTGCTCAAAACGAATATCATTCTTATCCGAATAAAGAAATAATTTTTTCCTAAATGGAATAAACCGGACAAAATGCATAGATGCCATAACAAACAATAATACAAAAAACACCAAGCCGATGGAATAATACACCGCTATCTTATAACCGAAAATTTTCAGGCAGTAATACGATGAAATAAGAAGAAACAAACAACCTGCCAAACCGATGATACCGCCGGGAACAAAAATTTCTATAAATATCAACGCTAACCCGCATATGAGGAAAAATAAAAAATAACTCACGACAGCACGTTCTCTCCTGTACTTTTCTGGACATAGATTTTTGTGCCTTCGACACGAATAACAATAAGGGGCGTTCCGGATTCGATAAACCCGCAATCTGATACTACTGTTACTACATCTTTTGCGATTTGAGCTCTGCCCGAAGGGCGCAACATTGATACCGCCACACCCTCTTTGCCAAGATACGCTGTATAATCTTTTGATAATGCACTAATTCCTGCTTCACGGGATAATGTTGTCTGTAACATTACTCGTTTCGCAAAAAAAGAATGAGGCAAATACTTCGCAAGAAAAAAAGAAATAAGAAAAAATGAAAGCAAGGTTACGCTGAATTGTGTCATCCAATTCTTTGCGATTGCTATTTCCCATGGCATCCGCGGGATCACAAACGACTGAGACGACAAGTAAAAACTGAGAATAATACATATAAATCCGGCAATACCAGTTATACCGAAACCGGGAATAACAAATATTTCCAAAAGAATTAAAATAATTCCTACGCAAAAAAGTATAATTTCAAGATAACTTGCCAATCCGATAAGATATTTACTCCCAAACAACAACGCAAAACAAGCCAAACCAACTATACCGGGCAATCCGAACCCCGGTACTTTAAATTCCGTATATAACGCCAGCATTCCGATCAGCATAAGAATTGGCGCAATCCGATCAAGAAACCTGACGAGTTGTTCAGACCAAAGAAATTTTACTCGCACAACGCGGTGAGAATTAAAATGAAAATAGTCAAATAACTCCTCTTCGTTATCCACTACTTTCGAAGCAAACCCGAATTCCAGAGCTTCTTGGTCATGAATAGTTAAGAGTTCTTCTTCATCTACTAAAGTAACGGCTTTATATACTCTTTTGTTTTCCTCGGCGGTAAACTCTTCAAATTGTTTTCGAGTCATATACTCATAATACCCATCGACATAGGCGACTTTAACCACTTCAATATCACTGGATACCATTGACTCCGCAAGCGCAACAGGATAACCGTTCCGTTCGGCAAGTTTGCGAAATTCGGCACGCAACGGCGACTGGAATTTTTCGCCAAGCATCTGAGGGCCTTCTTGGGTTATTGCTATCGGCGCACAATCCCCTATTGTTGTTCCGCTCCGCATAACGATCTTGTTACAAGACAAGGCAATTAACGCACCAGCCGATATTGCCTTTACGGTAACATATGCAATAGTCTGAATGGTTGTTAAGTCTGTAATAGCGCGAGATATTTCTAATGCAGAATCGACTCTTCCGCCAAAGGTATCTATATCAAAAATGATCGCTTCGGCATTATTTTCTTTTGCGTATGCTATGCTTCGTTCAGTAAACCGAGCCAAAGCGTAATCAACTTCTCCGTGAAGATATACCACTGCAACGCTTTTTATGGAATCGTTGTCTAAAGAAGTTTCAGATTGGGCTAAAGCACACGGAACAAAAACATACGGGACAATGCTCAAAAACACAAAGAAAAAAACTGCAATTGAAATAAAACGCACCATATAAAACCGATATTTTAAAACCATTTTTGTATACTTAGCTTTTGAGGTAAAGTTTTGTATCACTGTAGTGTAAAGCGCTAGAGAATGTCAATAAAATTACCGTTTTTGAATAGCACTACCTGACGAAATAAGAATAATTCACTTTCTATCGCCATTTGGAAATAACATATGAAAAGCGGCACCTTGATTATGCCCTTTGGATTCCGCCCAAACACGCCCGCCATGGTTTTTTACAATTTTTTTGACTATCGACAGCCCAACACCTGTTCCTTGAGGGAAAGCATTAACATTTCCTCTAAAACAGACGGCAAATATCTTTCCGCATATCTCAGGCATAATACCACTTCCATTGTCACGAACAGTGTAGTGGACATATTCATTGTTTTTCTCGCCCGTGATGCTTATTTCCAAAGGCTTTTCCGATCGGTATTTTAAGGCATTTGTGATAAGATTGGAAAAGACATGCGTTATTTGCACATAACTGCCATGGAGCGGCGGAAGCGGTTCTGCAATATATATTTTCGCCCCAATCTGCTGGACTTGAGGAGAAAAAGTTTCGAACAACTCACCGACAAGCGCCGTAACATCAACCGTCTGATGATTCTCATCATGAGAACCTATTAAAGAATATTCAAGCAGATCATCCACTAGTTTTCTCAAATGAGCAACATTTTCCTCTAATATCCGTACATTATCCAGATATTCACTCTTTTTTATCGCCTCCTGTTCCATAAGAGCATCACACAGCATCTCAATGGTACATAATGGAGATTTTAAATCATGAGTGATTATTTTAAGAAAATCCTCCAGTTCAGCATTATGCTCTTTTAGTATTCTATTGTCTTTGCATAATTGCGATGCTTGATGAACTACCGCTTTTTTGAATCGTTCGATGTGATCAAGCATTGTATTGAGTGTTACCGCTATGTGTTCAAAATGAAGTTCATTTTCAAATCGAGACACTCGGCGACAATAATCGCCGCATTTTACTTGTTTTAGAATTTTGGAGATTTCTTGTCCAGGCCCAAAAAGTATTTTGTACCTAACAACAAATCTTCCCGTTTGAAATGATATAATGCTTCCCGAAAAGAAGACACCAATGCTACAGATATAATGAATTCTCGTATGTGCGGCAGTAGTATTTAATAGGAGTATAAGAATAGAAAGAGAAATTAAAAAAAAACCTGTAAAGATACAAATTATTATTCGCTCTTTAAAAGATATAATCTGCTTTGCTCGAACAAACAATGCCATTGTTCACCACCCCCCGCTAAAACAGTCTTTTCTATGAAGCGTAATGTAACAATGAAACACTCTACCATATAAATTATATCACATTCACAACCCACATGCAAATCGCCGATTCCACATCTATGAGCAGAAGGTTCTTTTCAAATAACTCCGTATAATCTTAAGAAAAAAATAATTTTATTTTTTTACAGTCTTTTCTTCTTTTGATGTATCTTTTTTCTGATTTTTCTGTGATTCATCATCCTCAACCTTAAATTCAAGGGCTTCTACATCTTTCTGCAGAGTAATAATTACTTTTTGCCCACGCAAAATGTGTCCGCGAAGTATTTCTTCCGATAACGGGTCCTCGACATATTTCTCAATTGCACGTTTCAAGGGACGCGCACCTAATTTCGGGTCGTATCCTTTATCGCAGAGAAAATCTTTCGCTTTGACGTCAAGGCTGATATGCACATTTTTAGCGGCAACGCGTTGTATAACACGATTCATTTCGAGTTCGACAATCTGCTTAATTTCTTCTTTTCCAAGGGAATGGAAGACAATGAGGTCATCGATACGATTAAGAAATTCGGGTTTGAAAATCTTTTTCACTTCACCCATAATTTTAGATTTCATGTTATCATAATCGATTGACGATTGAGCAGGGTTAACCTGAAAACCAACGGTGGTATCTTTTTTAATCAAATCGGCGCCAGCGTTAGATGTCATGATAATAAGAGTATTTCTAAAATCGACTGTTCTGCCGAGGCTGTCAGTCAGTTTGCCTTCTTCTAAAACCTGCAACATGATATGCATTACATCAGGATGCGCTTTTTCAACCTCATCAAATAAGATCACCGAATATGGTTTTCTCCGCACTTGTTCGGTCAACTGTCCGCCTTCTTCGTACCCGACATATCCCGGAGGAGAACCAGTCAAGCGGGAAACAGCGAATTTTTCCATATACTCAGACATATCGAGCTGTATGACCGCATCGCGCGTGCCAAACATTACCTCTGCCAACGCTTTGACAAGCAATGTTTTTCCGACACCTGTCGGTCCGAGAAAGATAAACGAACCGATTGGGCGGCGCGGGTCTTTCAAGTCAGCACGTGAACGGCGGATTGCTTTGGATACCGCAACAACCGCTTCATCTTGCCCGATGAGTATTTTGTGGATTTCCTCTTCCATTTTCAATAAACGCCTTGTTTCATCTTCTTCGAGAGTTGAAACCGGTACGCCAGTCCACTTTGAAATGATCTGGGCAATATCTTCGGCAGAAATAATTTGTTCTTCTTCTTGCTGAGTCTCTTTCCAACCGGACAATACTTTATCCAACCGTTCTCTCGCTTCCCGTTCTTTATCGCGCAGTTTTGCGGCTTTCTCAAAATCCTGCCCTTTAATTGCTTCTTCTTTTTGTTTGCGCAGTTTTTCGCTTTCATACTCCAACGCTTTTACATCAATAGGACGAGTCATTGCCGAAATGCGCGCTTTCGCGCCTGCTTCATCCATAAGGTCGATTGCCTTGTCGGGCAAGAACCGGCCGCTGATATACCGTTCCGATAAAGACGCCGCCGCTTCTATGGCTTCATCAGTATATTTTACTTTATGGTGGTCTTCATATTTGCTTTTGAGCCCTTGAAGGATTTTTATGGTTTGCTCAACATTTGGCGCATCAACATGTATTGTCTGGAACCGCCGCTCCAATGCCGCATCTTTCTCGATGTATTTGCGGTATTCGTCAAGTGTTGTTGCACCAATACACTGCACTTCCCCGCGAGATAATGCCGGTTTTAGAATATTAGAAGCATCAATTGCCCCTTCAGCGGCACCGGCGCCGACAATAGTATGGAGTTCGTCAATAAATAAAAGAATATTCTTTGATTTTCTAATTTCATCCATCACCGCTTTAATACGCTCTTCGAACTGTCCGCGATATTTAGTTCCGGCAATCATCAATGCCAAATCGAGGGTAATTAACCGTTTGTCGCGCAATATTTCAGGCACATTTCCCGCAATGATTTCCTGTGCAAGCCCTTCGACAATTGCAGTTTTTCCAACGCCTGCTTCTCCCAATAACACCGGATTATTTTTGCGGCGCCTGCAGAGTACTTGAATGACTCGCTCTTCTTCTTCTTTTCTCCCGATAATGGGATCAAGTTTCCCTTCGCGAGCCAGTTCAGTCAAATCCCTGCCGAATGCAGTAAGAGCGGGAGTTTTATCAACTTTTTCAGAACCTGCACTATGCGATGATTCTTCCTCAATCGTCTTTGAGAGTCCGGTTTCCAGTTCTTTGCGTATTTCAGCACGCGCTTTCTCGATATCGACATTAAGATTTTTAAGAATTCGTGCGGCAACACCTTCGCCTTCTTTGAGCAACCCAAGCAAGAGGTGTTCTGTGCCTATGTAGGTATGGTTAAGATTTTTCGCTTCTTCCACTGCGAGCTCAATAACTTTTTTTGCCCGCAACGTAAGAGGCACATCGCCAATCGCTTTATTTTCCGGCCCTGTGCCGACTGCTTTTTCGACTTCCATCCTGATCGTTTCGAAATCGACGCCCATAGCACGCAGGACATCAACCGCAACCCCTTGCCCAAGTTTGATTAAACCAAGCAATAAATGTTCAGTGCCGATATAATTGTGATTAAACCGGTCTGCCTCTTTTCTCGCTAAAATTATCACTTGTTTGGCTCTGTTAGTGAACCTATCGAACATAGCGTCATCCCCTTATGTGAGTCAGTTATTAGAAATTAAGGTTTATTTTTTTGTGCATCATTATGTAAATAGTTACGAATCAGCTCAGCACGAATCGCATCGCGCCGTTCCGGTTCGAGTAATTTTCCTGTTTGTTTCTGCAGATGCGCCGGCTGAGTTGCAATATACAATTCATTGATACACCTTTTATTAATGTTTTTTACATATTTGAGGTCAATGCCCATGCGTAAAGCAGATAATAACCCCAATGTTTCTTTTGAAGATATAAGATGAGCGTTTGCTAAAATGCCGTATGCCCTGCCGATTTGATCGCGTAATTTCTCTTCGTTTTTACTTTGCATCATCAAACGTGAATTTCGTTCATGTTCAACGACTAAATCTAATACTTTCTTGATATTGGACAGAATTTCATTTTCATCTTTGCCAAGTGTTACCTGATTTGAAATTTGAAACAGGTTGCCGAGAAACTCTGAACCTTCTCCGTAAAAACCGCGCACAGTCATGCCGAGTTTTATTACCGCATGCATTACTTTATTGATCAAATCCATCATCACCAATCCGGGCAAATGAAGCATAACAGACGCCCGCATGCCGGTACCAACATTTGTCGGGCACGACGTAAGATATCCAAAGACAGGCGTATAGGCATAATCGAGTTTATTGCCAATTTCTGTGTCAACTGCATCGAGTATTTCCCAACATTCTTTGAGCTGAAATCCTGATTTCAGTATTTGGAGCCGTAAATGGTCTTCTTCATTTATCATTATTGATAAACCAAGTGATTCGTCAATTGCTACAGCGCTTCCTGCCCGCGTCAGAAGAAGTTCTTTACTAATCAAATGCCGTTCGAGCAGAAGCTGTTTATCTAAATCGGAACATGAATCTAAAAATAGTATTGTTCCTTTGTTAAAGAACCGCGATTTTTTTATAACTGCGCAAATCGCATGCATTATCTCAATATTATCTTGAGTCGTATCTCGATGCGGAAACGGCATTTTTTGCAAGTTGCGTGCTAAACGTACCCGTGAACTTATCACGATATCGCTATCAGGGCCGATTCCAGACAACCATTCGTTTTTTTGCTTTAATAGTTTATTGAGATCCATTATGGCAATCCAATTTTTGTTTTCAACGCTTTTATTTGATCTCTTAACTGTGCCGCATGTTCATACTGTTCTTTTTCAACGGCATTTTGCAGTTGAATGTTTAACAGATTGATTTCTTCTTCAATTGCTTTTTCCGGAACATTAAGGATGTCTTTGGCATATTTTTTCCCTGTATGGTGCGCCGCTTTGTGAATAGTTTTAAGCAGTGATTCGAGAGGCACCTTAAACGTGGCGTAACATTCACTGCAACCTAATCTGCCTGTCTGCCGGAAATGAGAAAAGCTGAGACCGCATCCTTTGCAAACTGGATCATGTGCTTTTTCAACATGTTGGTCGACTTCGGCAAGGCCTGACAAAAGGTCGGATATAGAAAAAGGCGATTGAATACCAATTCCCTTTGATTTTGCACATTCTTCGCAGATATGCATTTTTATCATTTGATTATGAACAATTTCAGTATAATGAATGGTTGCTTCACATTTTTTGCAAATTTCACACAACATGATTCATTTCTCTCCAATAAAGAGGCAATTTTTATACATATTTGCCGAAAAATTATGCATCGAGACAGGCTACTGAAGTATAATTATTTACATTTCGGAGTGATATCATATTTTATACCTGTATACACAATTTATGCATTTATTTATCGTTTTTTATTTCTTAGCTGACAATGCTATGCCGAAATACGTCACTCAAGAGGCGTCTACACAGTCTTCAAATGTCCATCAAACATGGTTACATGCCGCGGACAAATACTCGCAAGATGGTCATTGTGAGTTACTACAACAACAGTTAAGGACAATTCGTGATGCAGTAATTGCAATAAATCCTGTATCTCTCTTCCGGTTTCAGTATCAAGGTTTCCCGTAGGTTCGTCAGCAAGTATGACATCCGGTTGATTTATAAGCGCGCGGGCAATCGCAACGCGCTGTTGTTCTCCGCCTGATAATTCTTGCGGACGATGCTTCAAACGCTGGCCTAACCCTACTTTTGTTAATAGATCACCCGCCCTCTGCTCAATTTCTTTTGCGGAACCGCCCGATTTAGCAATAAGAGCCGGCATCATAACATTCTCGAACGCGGTAAATTCCGGTAAAAGATAAAAAAACTGAAATATAAACCCTATGGACTTATTGCGAATAACCGCTTTTTTCCTATTGTTCACAGAGTGGATATGTTCGCCATTAAAAGAATATACCCCCCGTGAAGGTTCATCCAAAAGCCCGAGAATATGCAGTAATGTACTTTTCCCCGCGCCTGACGGCCCGGATATACTTATAAACTCGCCTTTATGAATTACCAGTGATATGTCTTTTAATACATCCAGCGATTTTTTTCCCATTCTATATGTTTTCCATATATTTTGCACTTCCAGCATTGCCTGAGGCGCCAATTGAGGATTCCGAACAGCAGTTTTATCAATATTACTCATATCGTAATGCCTCGACAGGTTTTAAAATTGATGCCTTCCATGCAGGATACACCGATGCGATAACACTAATCAGTACCGAAGATATAGCAATAATCATGGTATCCATCGTTGAAATATATGCCGGTATTTTATCAAACAAGTATATGTCTTTGGGAAATACCTCAAAACCAGATATTTTAGTAATAAATTCGGCAACCAATTCAAGGTTATCGAGCAATGCATGGCCGGATACAACACCAATAACTGTACCGATAATACCGACCATAACTCCTTGAAAAATAAAAATTTTCATAATGCTGAGTTTCGTTGCACCAAGCGATTTAAATATGCCGATATCGCGGGTTTTTTCCATTACGGTCATGACAAGTGTACTGGAAATATTAAATGCGGCAATCACAATAGCAATAACCAAAATAATAAACATCACGACTTTTTCAGTGCGGATAGCGCGGAATAAATTTTCATTTCGTTCAAACCATGTACGAGGATAATACGGATACCCAATTTTGGCTCTAATCTTATCTTTAACGACAAATGCCCTGTCAAAATCATCCAACCCAACGCTTATGCCAGATACTGAATCAGGCCCGCCAAGAAATTTTTGATACGTATCAAGAGGCATAAAGACAAAGTTCATGTCAAAATCGTATAACCCTGAAGAGAATATCCCTTTTACGGTACATTTCAACTCGCGCGGAATCAATCCGAATGATGTTGCAGAACGCATCGGTAAGTTCAGTATTACAACATCATTTATCCCCAAAGCATACCGGTATGCAAGTTCTTGCCCTATTAAAACTTCTTTTTCAGTAATTTGATATTCACCGCGTTTGAGGAATTTTTCAAGGTTGGTAACACGGTTTTCTTTGTGGAAATCTATCCCTTTAAGAATAATGCCTTTTGTTCCGCTCGCTACGCGCAGTAAAGCTTCGCCTATCACAAACGGCGCGGCGGCAGTTACATGCTCAATTGTTTCCACTTCGGAGATAATGCGGTTATACTGCTGTATGCCGGCATCCATTGAATTTTCGATCGTTAAAGGAGAATTCATGCTGATCATTTTCGTTTTTAAATCACGTTCAAAACCAGCCATAACACCAATAACAACTATGAGCGTCAACACCGATATTGCAATACCCAGCAAAGAACACAAGGTAATAAAAGGAACGAATTTTTCCCGCCGTTTGGAATTTAAATACCGTAAGGAAATAAATAATTCATACTGAAACCATTTCATCATTATAAAAACACGGTGCGCTATGACAGCTCTGGTTTGAGTTGCGGAAATAATATGACATCCCTGATTGAATCGGAATCGGTCAATAACATAACAAGCCGGTCGATGCCAATGCCTAGCCCGCCTGCCGGCGGCATGCCGTATTCCAACGCCCTGATAAAATCTTCGTCCAACTGTTTAGAGTCTTCAGCGGACTCGAGTTGTTTTTGCAGGCGCTTGCGTTGTTCCAATGGATCATTCAACTCTGAATAAGCATTCGCAAGTTCCTGTCCGCGAACGATCAATTCAAACCGCGCAGTGACATTCGGGTCTGAGTCAAGGGATTTCGCAAGCGGTGATACACTCGAGGGGAAATGGACGACAAATGTCGGATTATACAGTTTCGGTTCCACGAGTTCTTCAAAAGCCTCACAGAGTATTTCATCACGCGTCATATCGTGTTTAACGGGGAGTTTCGCATCGATTGCCGCTTTAACCGGATCCGCCACAGTCGTAAAATCTATACCGCACGCTTCTACCACAGCGTCCTTTAAAGAGATTCTTTTCCATGGCAGAGTCAAATCAATTTCAACACCGTCGCTCATTACATGTTTTGTGCTTCCCCATACCTCCTGAGCAAGTGACACGAACAGATTTTCTGTCAATTCCATCATCACTTCATAATCGGCATAAGCTTGATAGACTTCAAGCATAGTAAACTCGGGATTATGCCTGCGGGATATTCCTTCGTTGCGGAAATTTCTATTCAGTTCAAAAACACGTTCGAAACCGCCTACCAGCAGGCGTTTAAGAAAGAGCTCCGGAGCAATGCGCAGAAAAAGCGGTATACCGAGCGCATTGTGGTATGTTGCAAAAGGGCGCGCTGTAGCGCCGCCAGGGATATGGTGCATCATGGGTGTTTCAACTTCAAGAAATCCTTTATCAATAAAAAACGACCTGATGCTCTGGATGATTTTACTTCTGAGTTTAAACGTATTTCTGACATCGTCATTCACAATCAAATCGACATACCGTTGCCGATAGCGTGTTTCAACATCTTTGAGCCCATGCCACTTTTCCGGAAGCGGCTGGAGAGATTTGCTCAAAAGAGTAAATGATTCAACCTTTATTGTCGGTTCGCCCATTCGCGTGGTAAACGTTTCTCCCGTCAAACCGATAATATCGCCGATTTCAATATTGCTGAAAACTGCAAATTGTTCTTCCCCAACAGTTTTATTCTGAATATACGCCTGCATTTTTTCGGTGCTGTCTTTGATATCGAAAAAAATGCTTTTACCATGGCCTCGATATGCCATAATCCTTCCCGCAATGGTTACTTTCATACCGTCAGCAAAATTATTTTTCACTGAAGCTATAGAACCGCCTACTTCAAAACGCGCGCCATAAGGATTGACGCCTAACTCGATAAGGGCGTCGAGGTTCTTCAACTTTTGCTCAAATAATATCCCTTTGTCTTCGGACATTGTAATGGTCTTTCTTTTTGTGGTTTCTACTATTTTGCAATAATCGGAGTACCACTATATCAAATTTTCCAGTATGCCGGTACAGTTTTCTTTATTTGCCCGGTTCATGAAGTTTGCTCATTTTCAGAAAAGCTTCGATGAACATATCGATATCGCCGTCCATAACTGCAGTGACATTACTGGTTTCGACTCTGGTCCTCAAATCTTTTACCATTGAATAAGGATGCATCACATAGGAACGGATCTGACTGCCCCATGCAATGTCATCTTTAGCTCCATATTGTTGTTGCAATTCTTTTTCCCGTTCTTGTTCTTCCAGCTCGTACAGGCGCGCGCGAAGAATTTTCATGGCAAAACTCTTATTCTTATGCTGAGAACGTTCATTCTGGCACTGTACAACTATTCCGCTTGGAATATGGGTAATACGTACCGCGGAATCAGTAACGTTCACATGCTGGCCTCCTGCACCGGTTGAACGGTAGGTATCTATACGCAAATCTTTTTCATTGATTTCAATTTCGATTTCATTATCAATTTCGGGAATAACATCGACCGACGCAAACGACGTATGCCGCCGGCTGTTCGAATCGAATGGTGAAATACGAACAAGCCGATGGACTCCTTTTTCCGCTTTAAGGTACCCGAACGCATATTCGCCGGCAACGAGAACAGTGACACTCTTAATGCCTGCTTCTTCGCCTTCGAGATAATCTAATACGGTCAATTTAAAATCCCTTCGTTCAATCCATCGAGTATACATGCGATAGAGCATCGATACCCAATCACATGCTTCTGTACCGCCAGCGCCGGAATGGATCATAACTATGGCATTATTGGTATCATGAGGGCCTCCCAGCATTTTCTTGAACTCAAGTTTTTCAATTTCATGTTCAAGAACATCCATTTCCTTCTGGATTTCCTCAAGAATACTATGATCGTTTTCTACCGCAACCAATTCAAGCAAACTTTTAATATCGCCGCATAACTTACCGACTGTTCTAAAAGGGTCAACCCATGTACGCAACTGCCGTACTTTGTCAATTATCTCCTGCGCTGTTTCGCGGTCGTTCCAAAAGGTTGACGCAGACATTTTCTGTTCAAGTTCCGTGAGTTCTTTTTCCATACGGGATATGTCAAAGATACCTCCGTAACAGTTCTAAGCGTTCTTGTTTGTCGTGTAAGCTTTGGCTAATTTCTTCGTACATACTTGACCTCATTTATTCTCAACATAGTTTTTGCCACATAATATACACAAGATAGACATAAAAGTATACCTGAAATCATAGAACACAGATAAAGAAACCATTCTCCATGTTTTGTATAAAACGTAGCAGGCCCATCATATATCGGAACATTTATTATTTTGTATCCTTCATCGAAAATAACCGATCCGCGTGATCCATAGAATAAATCGGTTTCCCCTGCCGGAGTTACCCATCCTGTTATTCCCGTATTGGCACACCGTATAAGCGGTTTACGGTTTTCTATCGCCCTGAACACGCTCATGCCGAAATGCTGAAACGGAGCACTCGAATGCAAGTACCATGCATCATTTGTTATATTCACAATAAACTGAGCGCCAGCAAGAGGGATTTTTCGTATGAGGTCAGGAAAAATATCTTCATAACAAATTGAAACACCAAACGAAACGTCGTTAATTACGAAAAGTTCAACACTTTTTCCGGGAGTAAAATCTTCAAACGGCACAACTGATTCTAAACGGGGCACTAATTGCGTAAGAACTTTTTTCTGGGGAATATATTCGCCATAAGGAACAAGATGAATTTTATCGTACGTTCTTACTGAATCGTTGTCAGGTACAGCATAATACGCGCTGTTATAATAGAACACCCTGTCATCAATATATTCTACCCTATTTCCTCCGAAAACCATTGGAATTTTTAAATCAGCAAGTAAACTGAAAACGGTGTATGTGGAGTTTTCATCATAACGGAAAAATCCCGGCAAACTGCTTTCCGGCCAAATAATAATATCAGGGTTGTGTACGGCGGCTTGGCGCGTCAATGCATCATATTTTTTTAAGATTCCCGCCTTAAAACGAGCATCCCATTTTTCCATTTGAGCAATATTCGCTTGAATAAGAGCAATTCTAAGGCTGGCAGTTGATTGAAGCGAATCAATATATTCCAGCCTGTTCATTCCCCACATTCGTATGCCTATTACGAACAGTAAGAAAACGAAACAGCCAATAAGAAGTACTGCATATTCTTTGAACTTGATATACCAGCAACCATATTTTCGTTTACACCAAGCGGCTTTGCAAAGAAGGCTGTATATAAGCACATTCCCGCATACCGCTAAAAAAGAGAGCCCTGCTGTACCGGTAAATTCTATTATTTGTATAAACGGCAAATCCGTTGCGAACGCATACCCTATATTATCCCACGGCAAACCAGTCATTACTATCGACCGTAAATATTCGGTAAAACAAAACACCAATGGGGCAGATACCAGATACGGTATACAAAGTATATTACGAATAAAACGAATTGAGAGAATAAAAAAGGGAAAATAGACTGCCAAATAGAGCACCAATACCACAGCGCCGGGAACAGTAACATAAACAACCCAATACAACAAACCTGCAAAAAAGACCACCCCATAAAGATAACTTAATAGGAACGCCTTTTTTATTGATACCGTGTCCGTATACCATAAAAGCGGAACCAACACAAACCAGACTAAAAACAGCCATTCTAAGGGTGGGAACACACACACCAGCATTAGTGCGCTGAAAATGAGTACTAAAAGAGGTAATTGCCGGTGTATCCATCCAGGTGCCATTGACGTATTATGACCGTCCATGGCACTGCTTATATTTTTTACCGCTGCCACACGGGCACTGGTCGTTCCTGCCGACTTTAGGCATATCGCGCCGAAACGGAGTGCGTTTTTTTGATGCGGATTGTGCCATTGCCATTGCCATAGGAGGTTCCTCAGCACTTTGCGATTGAGGATGACCGCCAAATGCCGATTCAGGCTGAGGATTAAAATGCTCGTCTAAGTCATCAAGTATATTATGTGATTTCTCAGGAGGAACAAATGAAGCTTTAAATATAGTATTTACTATCTCGCGGCGTATATCGCTCATTAAGATGGAAAACAATTCAAAACTTTCGTGTTTGTATTCTATCAACGGGTCTTTCTGCCCGTAACTCCGATAACCGATATCATGCCGCAAATTATCCATGCCATATAAATGTTCTATCCATAAACGGTCGATTGTTTGCAAAGCAATGATCTGTTCGAGTTTTCTCATTTTTTCCGGTGTTTCAAACGATTCTTTTGCGTTATAATGAGCCGTCGCCCATTCCATGAGATAGTCTCTCACATCCTCTACCGACTCGCATGATTCAACTTTGCTTTTATTGAGCGGATAAAGAAACGTTTCACGCCACCATATTTCAAAACCGGTTAAATCCCAATCATTTTTACCGGAACTTGACGGCAAGAACTCATCTATTTTCTGTCCTATGACTTCTGAAAGCATCCCAAGAATCATATCTTTAACTTCTTCGCCGCGCAAAATTTGATTACGGTACCCATAGACAACTTCACGCTGTTTATTCATTACATCGTCATAATTCAACGTATGTTTTCTAATGGAAAAATTACGTTGTTCAACGCGTTTTTGAGCAGTTTCTATGGAACGGTTCAATAAGGGGTGTGCTAATTCCTGCCCTTCTTCCAGCCCGATCTTTTCCATAACCGAGGCGATTCGATCAGAGCCGAAGAGACGCATTAAATCATCTTCAAGGGAAATATAAAAGCGTGATGACCCGGGGTCACCCTGCCTTCCGGCACGTCCGCGCAACTGCCTATCGATCCTTCTGCTTTCATGGCGTTCTGTGCCGATAATGTGGAGTCCCCCGAACATTTCCATAAACCCTTTGTTATCCAGAGATTTACTCCGCATTTTGAGCGTATTTTCTTCAGTGCGAGGGTCAATTTTTATCACATCTCCGCCTAATTTAATATCTGTGCCGCGCCCAGCCATGTTCGTGGCAATCGTAATGGCGCCGGCTTGCCCAGCCTGTGCGACAATTTCCGCTTCTTTTTCATGGTATTTGGCATTCAATACTTGATGAGGCATTTTTTTCAAACGCAACATTCTGCTCAATAGTTCGGATGTTTCAACAGAAATAGTACCGACGAGAACGGGTTGCCCACGTTTGTAACATTCTACTATTGCGTCAACAATCGCATTGAATTTCTCGCGGCGGGTTTTATAGATGACATCATCCATATCGCGGCGGCGAATAGGCTCGTTGGTGGGAATAACAATTACGCTCAGGTTATAAATCTGCTTAAATTCGCCTGCCTCCGTCTCGGCAGTGCCGGTCATCCCTGCAAGTTTTTTATACATGCGAAAATAATTTTGGATGGTAATTGTTGCAAAGGTTTGCGTTTCTCGTTCGATCTTGACCCCTTCTTTGGCTTCCAGCGCTTGATGCAGGCCGTCGCTGAACCGTCTTCCGGGCATAAGGCGCCCGGTAAACTCATCGACAATCATAACCCTATTGTCTTGAACAACATAATCGACATCTTTTTCAAACAGAGAATATGCTCTTAACAATTGAGACAAATTATGTATTTTTTCGTTTGATTCTTCGTATCTTTTTTGAATTGCCCGTTTTTCCATCTCCTTGTCGAGCTCGTTCAAATCCGATTTTTCGTCAATTTCTTGTGAAAGGGTTATGATATCGGGTATAATATATTCTTCAGGATTATTGGGAGATATTGATTCACGCCCTTTTTCTGTCAGGTCGACGGCATGCCCTTTCTCATCAATAACAAAAAACAATTCTTCCATAAGGTCATGCAGTTCTTGTTTACGTTCCTTATTGAGCATTTCCAATTCTGCTTTGTCAAGGATTTTTCGTACAGCCGGGTCTTCGATCATACGAAGCAATTGTCGATTTTTTGGAGTACCCCGCAAAACCTGCAATACTTTTCTGCCTATTTCTTCATGCGGCCCGCCGCTCTCATGCAACTGCTTTGCATCGCCGAGCAATTTACTGCACAACATCTGCTGTTTACGAAATAATGTTTCTACGAGCGATTTAAGATTTGAAAATTTATATGTTGATACACTGGTCGGCCCTGAAATAATTAACGGCGTTCTCGCCTCGTCTATCAATATTGAGTCAACTTCGTCAATAATGGCATAGTTATAATCACGCTGTACCTGTTCCTCAATAGAATACGCACCATTATCGCGAAGGTAATCGAACCCGAATTCCGAATTTGTACCATAGGTTATATCACATGTATATTGCCTTTTTCTTTCCGATCGTTCCATGTCATTTTGCAAACATCCGACAGTTAAGCCAAGAAAGGTAAAGACACCCCCCATCCATTGGCTGTCACGGCGCGCAAGATAGTCATTAACGGTCACGAGATGAGCGCCTTTGCCGCTTAATGCATTCAAATAAAGCGGCATGGTTGCAACGAGTGTTTTTCCTTCGCCGGTTGCCATCTCGGCAATATTTCCTCTATGTAGAGCGATACCGCCGATAATTTGCACATCGTACGGCACCATATCCCACGTTAATTCGTGATTACATACTGCCCAAGACCGTCCGACTAATCGACGGCAAGCATTTTTTACAACTGCAAACGCTTCAGGCATAATATCATCAAGCGTTTCACCGGAAGCGATTCGTTCTTTAAATTCAATGGTTTTTGCTTGCAACTGCTCATCGGACAGAGCTTGATATGCTTGTTCAAACTCGTTTATTTGTTCGATAACCGGCTGTAATTTTTTTATATAACGTTCATTGCTTGAACCAACTATTTTTTTTAATATCCATCCAATCATTCTTTATCCTTTCTCATCAATGAACTCATATATGCATCATTTACTCTATAATAGTACTGTGGTGCTCAAAATTTTGCAATGCGAAACTGTCCTGTTGGTTAATTGACGGAACGATGTATTCCAATCAATTCGAGTATGTCGAACAATTCTTGGGACTTAAGAAAATACATCAGTGCCATATAAACCGTTATTCCAATACATAATGGAATCCCGAGAATAAGAATATTATTCCATAGCGTGGCAGATAAAACCAAATACAAATAGCGATAACTGACATAGACTGCCGCCATCATAATGAACGACGCAAAGAGAATCCGGCGGATACTGATCCAAAAATCAGTGTTATAAAAAACTCCGATTTTTTTATTCATTCCAAAAACTAATAGCGCTGTACCGACAAACGATGCGATTGACGTTGACAATGCAAGACCGCCCTGTTTTAACGGATACATTAAAACAACATTGAATACAACATTGATAATCAGCGTTATAACACCCACACGCACGGGGGTTCTGGTATCTTGTAGTGAATAAAATCCCCTGATAATAACTTTGTTACAACAATACGAACACAACCCGATACTGTAAAAAATGAGTGCGAATGCCGTTTTTGACGTTGAATCCGCATCAAACTGAGAATGCTCAAAAATCATACGTATTAAAGGGTAACTCAAAACTAGAAGCCCACAGGTAGCAGGCAGAGAAATAAAAAGCATCAATTGAATTACATGAGATATCGTTTTTTTAAATAACGGCATATCGTTAACTGCTGAATAATGTGCCATCAATGGAAATGATGTTGTTGCTAAAGCTACTCCGAAAACACCAATGGGAAGCTGGATTATCCGATTGCTGTAATACAATGCTGATGCCGCACCTTCGCCAATAAACAATGCCAATACTCTATCCACTACCAAATTGATTTGAGTAACTGATAATGCCATAACAGCAGGAAGCATAAGGCGCCATACTTTTGCAACGCCTTTATCATGAATATCGATGGAAAACGTAAATCGCAATCCCTTTTTACTGGCAACTATCCAATGAGAAAAGAATTGCAGTGCACCGCCAAGAACCACTCCTACTGAAAGAATATATATTTTCTGCAGTTCAGTCAAATGTGAGAACGGAATATAGAGTATCATTAAAAAAATTAATGTTGCATTCAAAATTACCGGACAAAATGCACCAATGAAAAAATGGTGAAATGTATTGAGAATCCCCATAAGCAAGCCAACATTGCATATAAAAAATAAATACGGAAGAAGAATGATCGACAATAACACAATTAAGTGAATTCGCTCCGGCAATGCCATATGATACATAACCGCAAGTATTCCCCATCCAATAACAATAATCCCAATCAATACAACGGAAAGAAGAGAAATAATTTTGTTGGCAAACGACCATGCCTGTTGTTCGGAAGAAGAATGAAGGTATCGGGTGAATATAGGCACAAAAGCCCCCGATAAAGCGCCTTCGCCCAACATCATGCGAAACATATTAGGAATAGTGAACGCTGTTACAAATGCATCCCACACTTGCGTAGTGCCAAATAACCCTGCAGACAGCACATCTCTCAGCAAACCGAGAACTCTGCTTAACATCGTTACTGACCCAAATACGCCCGCGGACCGGGTCATGGCCTGCCGCGATTTTTTTTCAGTGGAATTCATGAATTATGAACAGATTATAGAGTTTCAAACGGTAGAATATTATACACTCGCTACAACCAATGACGCGTTAGTACCGCCAAAACCAAACGAATTCGACATAACTTTCTTCACCCTGCATTCGCGCGCTACATGGGGCACATAATCCAAATCGCAATCCGGATCAGGGTTATCAAGATTGATGGTTGGCGGTATAATACCATTTTCGATGGTTTTCGCACATGCAATTAACTCAACACCTCCAGCCGCTCCAAGTAAATGCCCTATCATTGATTTATTAGAACTGACCGGCAATTTTGCAACATGCGATTTAAAGACTTGTTTAATAGCTTCTGTTTCACCTTTGTCATTTAAAGGTGTTGAAGTTCCGTGAGCATTTATATAATCAATATCTTCAGGATTCAGCCCTGCATTCTGTAATGCCATCGTCATACATCTCTGAGCGCCTATCCCGCCGGGAGCAGGCGCAGTCATATGGTATGCGTCGCCGGTACAGCCGTACCCAAGAACCTCGCAGTAAATGCGCGCTCCGCGTTTTTTTGCATGTTCGTATTCTTCAAGAATGACAACTCCGGCGCCTTCGCCCATGACAAACCCATCACGCTCGGCGTCAAATGGCCTGCTTGCTCTTTGCGGCTCATCATTCCGTTGAGAAAGGGCTTTTATTGAGCAGAACCCTGCAAGCCCCATAGGAGTAGTAGCACCCTCCGTTCCGCCGGCTATCATCACATCGGCTTCACCTAACGCAATATGCCGATATGATTCGCCAATTGAGTGGGTTGCGGTTGAGCAGGCTGTTGCAACACATAAATTCGGTCCGCTTGCATTGAAAAGGATTGATATATGTCCCGAAGCCATGTTTGTAATAAGCATGGGGATAAAGAGCGGTGAAACACGTGATGGACCTTTTTCAAGAAGTACCTTGTGCTGTTCTTCGAGAACTGTCAAGCCGCCAATACCCGATCCGACAATTACTCCAATTGAAAATGGATCCATAGAAGACAAGTCTAATCCTGAATCTTCCACAGCCTCAAAAGAAGCATACGCCGCATACCTCACAAAGTCATCCATACGTTTCAAGTCTTTTTTAGAAATGCGTACAGAAGGATCAAAATTTTTAACCTCTGCGCCAATGCGTGTTGAATAACCAGATGTATCGAATTTCGTGATATATCCAACGCCGCTTTTTCCGTTGACAAGCGCATTCCAAAAATCGTCGACGCAATTTCCCACAGGGGATACAACACCCAAACCTGTTATTACAACCCTGCGAGGTGAATAATCTTTTCTCATCGCAACCCTTTTACAACTCTCTATTGTTGAAAATCGTATTGCACCATACAATAGTGCAATACGATTTAAATTACTCTATAACTTATTTGCTCTATGGAATTTTACTTTGCTTGGGAGATATGTTTACTGATGTATTCTACAGCATCTGCAACGGTTTTTAATTTTTCTGCCGCTTCGTCTGGGATTTCTGCTTTAAACTCTTCTTCAAGCGCCATAACAAGTTCGACCTGATCCAAAGAATCCGCGCCTAAATCTTCAACAAACGAGGCATCTGAGGTAACTTCATCAGCATTAACCCCAAGTTGTTCAACAATAATTTCTTTTACTTTTTTTTCGATATCAGCTGACATTAGCTTCCTCCCCTTATTTTTGTTTGTATATGGTTTTATTGTGATACTTTTGATCAAACAACACTATCATCAATTACATTACCATTCCGCCGCTTACATTCAAAACATGACCAGTTATATAGCTGGATAACTCAGAAGACAAGAACAAAACCGCATTTGCAACATCAGCTGTAGCTCCAAACGTTCCAAGAGGTATCTGTGCAAGCATTTTTTCTTTTACTTCATCTTTAAGAACATCGGTCATCGCTGTTTGGATAAACCCCGGAGCAATTGCATTAACGCATACGCCGCGAGGGCCCAATTCCCGAGCTATAGATTTTGTAAAACCGATTACTCCCGCTTTTGAAGCCGCATAATTTGCTTGTCCTGCATTTCCGATTAAACCGATGATAGAAGCGATGTTTATAATTTTCCCGCCTCTGTTCTTCATCATGTGCCGATATAATGCTTTACAAAAATTAAACGTTCCTTTTAGGTTCACCGATATGACCTGATCCCATTCGGATTCAGTCATTTTCAGCAACAGCTGGTCGCGGGTTATGCCTGCGTTGTTCACAAGTATATCAATAACATTATACTTGTCAAGAATTTTTGCTACAGTATCAGATACACTCTCAAAACTTGAAACGTCTACCTGAAAAAAATCCGATTGATATTTCTTTTTTGAAAATTCATCAATAGTTCCTTTTCCGATCGACTCATCAATATCGCATAAAATCACTCGGGCTCCATGTTGTGCCAATGTTTCTGCGATAGTTTTTCCAATACCGCGAGCACCGCCGGTTATTAACGCATTTTTACCAGTTAAATTGATCACGTTTTCTCCTCCCTTTCAGGAAACTTTCTGAAATAAAACCGATGTAAGATTCGATATATCTTCCACGGCCTCAACGCTTATACACTCTGCAGACCGGTCTATCCTGCGCAACAACCCTTTCAGTACTTTGCCACACCCTAATTCAATAAACAAACTGACATCCATTGCGCTTATCTGTTCAATAATACTCTGCCATAATACTGAATTGACCATCTGGTCAACCAAAGCTTTTTTAATTTCTTGCGCGTGGCTTTTAAGAATCGCATCGCAATTGGAAAAAACCGGCAGGATTGGGTCGCTAAAATCTATCAGAGTAATTGCTTCAGCAAGCCCTTTTCGTGCAGATTCCATAAGCGGAGAATGAAAAGCCCCGCTTACATTCAACGGCACGGCTTTAAATCCATTTTTTTCCGCACATTCAGCAACAAATGCCACGCCTTCTACTGTTCCAGAAATTACTACTTGTCCGGGACAATTCAAATTTGCTGTTGCAATAATATGTTTTTTCTGTTTGGCTTCTTCCACCCATACGTCGACAGCATCGCGTTCTGCACCCATAATACTTGCCATGGTGCCCGGATTATCTATACATGCTTGTTGCATGAGGGTTCCTCTTTTTCTCACCAACCGCAACCCATCTTCAAACGAATAGACCTCCGCCGCCGCTAATGCGGTAAACTCACCTAAGCTCAACCCAGCGGTAACTACCGGTGTACACCCTGTAGGCAATTGCTCCATCAAAAGACGATATGCAATATACCCGCACGTATACAATGCTACTTGGCTGTTATCAGTTTGAGTTAATAGCTCTAACGGACCTTCCAAACATAGTTTTTTTAGGTCAAAACCAAGAATATCGTTTGCCTTTTTCATAACTTCAACAGCAAATTTATGTTCAAAAAGACCTTTTCCCATACCAATATATTGGGCACCTTGCCCGGGAAAAATCACTGCAAACTTTTTCATTTTCACCTCACATCAATTCTCTTTAATCATGCTAGCGAGACTTACCATTCGATAAGAAACGTAGCCCAAGTCAACCCGCTTCCGAAAGCGACCATAAGAACTTTATCGCCCTTTTTAATTACATTACGCCGTACTAATTCGTCCAAAGCAATGGGAACTGACGCTGAAGAAGTATTGCCGTATTTATCAAGATTGATCTCCACTTTTTCAAGAGGTATTTCAAGCCGTTTTAGCGCGGCACTGATAATACGGATGTTAACTTGATGGGGAACAATATATTTAATATCATCGACACTGATATTTGTTGCTTCAATGGCATCGGAAATCAAATCTTTCATCTTTTTGACTGCCCATTTAAACAATTCGTTACCTTTCATTTTGATGAAATGGTCGCGATTTTTAACTGTTTCCTCTGAAGCAGGCATTCCAGACCCTCCAGCAGGGACAACCAATAAATCAGAACCTGAGCCGTCCGAACCCATGGTTTGGTAAAGAATCCTGCTTCCTTTATCTGAGCGCCTAAGAACCGTTGCCCCCGCACCATCTCCAAACAATACACAGGTTGACCTGTCCTGCCAATCGGTTATTTTCGATAAGGTATCAGCACCGATAATCAATACATTGTCATATAAACCGGACTCAATAAAAGAAGAACCAACGCTTAATGCAGAAACAAATCCCGAACAAGCGGCAGATAAATCAAACGCCGCGGCATTGTTAGCCCCGATCGCCTCTTGAACCAGACACGCTGTCGCAGGGAAAAGATGATCCGGAGTCACTGTTGCAACAATGATCATTTGGATATCGCTCGGCTTTAAACCGGCGGCATCGATAGCGCGCAAAGCCGCTTTAGAAGACATATACGAGGTCGTTACGCCATTCTCCGCAATCCGCCGTTCTTTAATCCCTGAACGTGTTACAATCCATTCATCGGAAGTATCGACAATTTTCTCAAGGTCAGCATTTGTTACTATCTTGTCGGGCAAGAATGAACCTGTACCAGCAATTTTTATTGAACTAAACTGTTTCACCGCAAACGCCTTTCGGTTTCAGGCTATTCAACTGCGCATAAAGCAGGTTTAATAGCCTCTAGTTGTTCCATTATTTCTTCAATATGTTGATTTACTTTATACTCGCCTAGTTTGTGGGCGACTTTGACAGCGTTTTTTATCGCTTTCGGTGAAGAAGAACCATGACATATGATACAGATTCCATCGACACCTAAAAGCGGGGCGCCTCCGTATTCTTCATAATCTGCTTTTTTCGATATGCTTTTCAAAGCTGGGTACAATAATAACCCTGCAATTTTTGACAAGATATTTCGTTGAATCTCGCTTTTAAGAAGGTCTTTAAAGGTACTGTGTGTTCCTTCGAGAGCTTTAAGCACAATATTGCCGACAAAACCATCAGCAATAATAACATCTGCTTTTCCGCTGAAAACATCTCTCCCTTCTATATTTCCGATAAAATGCAAGGGCGATTTTTTGAGAAGTTTGAACGTTTCTTTTGATAATTCATTTCCTTTGGATTCTTCTTCGCCAATGCTTAAAACCGCAACGGTAGGGTTTTCCTTGCCGAAAATGTATTTCGAATATACCGATCCCATTCCGGCAAATTGCAGAAGGTTATATGGTTTGGAATCTACGTTTGCCCCTGCGTCTAATAATACCGAAACACCTTTTCGCGATGGAATCGGAGTAGCGATCGCAGGCCTGATAACACCTCGTAAAAACCGCAACCTCAATTTTGTTGCGGCAACAACGGCACCGGTATTGCCTGCACTAACAATAGCATCCGCTTCGCCGTCTTTTGCTAAACTAGCAGAAACCGCTATGGAAGAATTTCGCTTCTTCTTAAGGCTAATTCCGGGCGATTCATCCATTCCCACTACTTGAGACGCGTGGATTATTTTTATTCGCGGCTCGTTTGCGGCGCCATTAACAGCGAGGATATCAGCAAGACGGGTTTCGTCGCCGACAAGAAGTATATCGAAATTCGGCTTAAACTCACGAATGGCTTCGAGAACGCCGAGAACAATCGATTCCGGAGCATAATCGCCACCCATTGCATCTACGGCGATCTTCATATGAACATTTATACTCCTTTTTCGACCTCAATAACCATTTTGCCCGAATAAAAACCGCATTCGGAACAGACGCGATGAGGAAGTTTTGAAGCACCGCAATTTGCGCAAGTTGCAATAGTTCCCAAAACAAGACTATCATGGGAACGCCTTGTATTGCGCCGCATTTTCGACATTCGTTTTTTTGGATTAGCCATCGTGATTCCCTTTATTTAACAGTGTCTATTTTTCACTTTAAAAATGTATCTAAATCATCAAGCTGACGATTAAGCCGCGAGTTATCATGCTTTAAACTCGTTTGGCTTCTCTTTCCACACAAAGCACAACACTCCGGATTATCCGGTTTATATGTGCATTTTAAAGGTAAAGTGAGTATGATATCTTCTCGAATATTTTCTGTCAAGTCAATATTCTCCGCATTAGTTTTTTTAATATACGCAGAAAAATCGTCTTTTTTGACTGGGTATTCAATCATCTCGAGGCAACCGTCACAAAGCAGTATTGCACACGCCGATATATGCCCCTCGATAAAAAAGCCGTCGCCGGCAGTGCGTGCTGTTAAAGAAACCGAAATAGGGTCTTTAAAAACAACCGTTTTGTCAGATACTATCTTCGCAGATAATTCCTCGGTAAAAACCTTTCCTTGAGGAGTAATTTGATCAACCGGCAACAGTAATTTATTTGGTAAGCGATTCATATCGTTTTCTCAGGTTAAGGTTTATTTCCGCAATTTCTTCAGCAATTCTCTATTGACAGGGCCCGGAACAAAATACGATGCATCTCCGCCTAACATCGATATTTCTTTAATCAACCGCGAACTGATATAGGAATATTGTTCGCCTGACATCATAAACACCGTTTCTACATCAGGACAAATTTTTTTATTTGTGAGAGCCATTTGAAATTCATATTCGAAATCCGATATCGCCCTCAGGCCCCTGACAATTATTTTCGCGTTGGTCGAACGGACATAATCAGCCAATAATCCTTCAAACCCATCAATTTTCACATTCGGCATGTGTCCGAGTACTTCTCTAATCAACAGTATACGCTCGTCAAAACTGAACAAACTTTTTTTATGCGGATTATGCAGAACGGCAACGATCAGCCTTGGAAAAACCGCCGAGGCGCGTTGAATAATATCAAGGTGCCCATAGGTTATTGGGTCGAAACTGCCCGGATAAATTGCCAAAGTATGCTCGCTCATATGTTCCTCAAACAGGATTATAATCCAAAATAGTTATACCCGTAGAACCATACTTTTTTTTTCGCATTACACTACAGCAAAGCAATGGTTCGGGTATAGAAAACCCACTCATATGTTCTAATATAAAAAGCGCTGGGAACGTTAATTTATCACGCTCAATTAAAATATTCAATATATTTATCCCCTCTTTTTTAGATGAAAACCAGCGGTATGTTTCACTATACGGGGGATCGGCAAAAACAATGTTGTACTGCTGGTTAAGCAGGCGCTCTGAATGCAATAATCTGCCGCATTCTCCTCTTAATACCGTTGTATTATGCTCGCAGTGCAGATGAGCAATGTTTTGTTTGAGATACTCGACACACACTGCGTTTTGTTCAATAAAACAACATGATTCCGCACCACGGCTTACCGCTTCCAATCCAAGGTTTCCAGAACCGCAAAAAAGGTCGAGTACTACCGCACCGTTAATTCTCTCGCCGATCATGGAAAACACTGCTTCCTTCACACGGTCAGAGGTTGGACGGATTTTATTAGTGGTTCCCGGCACTTTCAGTTTGAATCCTTTAAATTCTCCCGCTATTATCCGTACCATTTGCCTCACTTGTTTATTTCATACTTTATTATTTGTACATATTAAATGCAAGAGAGATGTAGAACCGGCTCAAAGAGAACTTTCTAACACGCGGGACGGCAAAACGAAACGCTGTGCCGCAGGCTCCTTTGTAAAGGAATCCGATAAAGACAATGGCGATCCAAATGTAATGCCATTGATATCATGCACTGAAGGGTTTCTGCCCAATGCAAGCTGAATATGGGTAACAAGATCGTTCAAAGTAATATTTTGACCCGCTTCTTTTTTTTCTAAAAACCATTGGTAATAACGGCTGTCAGAAGAAATCGAACGGATTACAACATCTCCCGGCAAATTCTTGAAACCCATTAAAAACGTCAATACCGAAAAATAGGCGTATGGGTTATAAGCAAACGATTGGGAATCAAAGGAAAATTTTGGCGCATCACGCCACGCGATATCAGTAGCAAAAGAAGAATCCGTTGAGGTAAGCAAAACGTACTGATTAAAATCTCCTGCATATGAGCGGCGCAGAAAATCGAGTAAATTAAAATCAGGGTTCAACCCGGCAACTCCGGCAATGTCATCTTTGGACAGTATTTCAATTCCATCCGGATTGATAAAAGCAAACTCTAATTCAGCCCTGATTTCTTCTCGTGATTTACCTTTCGACACCACCACTATTTTGGCATCCGGCTTACCGAGGTAAGCATAAAGGTCATCGCGTACTTTCTGCAGGCCGGCACGGCTGTCATAACTATTCAAAAGAGAATCATAATCAATCACCAGAGCGGCAGAACCAGAAATTGCCGGCGTTCGCAGAGGCTCAGGCAAAATGTTCCCAATCGTTTCCTCAACACCGAAGAAGAGAGGGACAGCAGGCAAAACTGTTTCAGGCTCAACATCTCTAGTATTATCAGTTTTACGCTGAATCTTTTTAATAATATTTCGTCCAGCCCAGAAAAGCAATGCGCCGGCACCAATAACGCCCGCATATGCCAATATCATAAGTGCAACTGATTTTACGCCGAAAAACATAGAAGCGACAAAAACGCCTACATACCATGGGCTCTGCACCGCATTTCCGGGCGGCTGCATACTTTTAACCAACTTTAATAAGTCTACACCTTTACTTTCAAGGAATGGGAACAAAGCATTCTTTAACGTCGCAAGCAATCCGGGATTCTGGGCAGTTGCGCCAGTTGTTGCAATTTGCCGTCCTTCCCCCAAAAGTGCAGAATACTGTGTTGTATAGAAATCTCGGGCGAATTCGGCAAATCGGGCAAAATTGATTTCCCCTGATAAGAAAAGACTGTCGGAGAGAATCCTGCCGGCCTCGCTTAACACCCGTTTTTCAGGCTCAGATCGATGTACTTGCCGTGTTTCTATCGCTTGAAAAACACTCTGAGGAGAAAGAGAACGAATCAGATTCACAATTGCCGGAATGGTAAAAGCGGCATTAGAACGGTACTGCTTTGTTTGTGTATAAAAGGCATCGAGCAAACGGGATAATTCCTTTGCTTTTTCAGGGGCAACCGGATTGAAAACCTGTTCGAATTCACGCAGTAATTCTGTCTGATTCGTGCGCGACAAAATCTCTATTATTTTCGCAATGCTTGCCGAAGCACGATGCGATGCAACAGCAATCGGAATATCGGAACTTAAAAGAGCACGCACATTGTTCACGTAATGATTTAAACGTTCATACAGCTCATGTTTTGAACCGATATATTTTTCAAGAAAACCATCAGCGGCAATTTTTTTCAATTGCCCGGCATTGATATTCATAGCGCTAACAAAAGAAACACGGACAGCATCAAGCTGTTTAATCAATTCTGCCGGCAAACCAAGTTTTTGGTCTGGATTAGTAAGCGCTATCAACTTGTATGTTGCGCTTGCGCTTCGGTTGTTATCAATATCTAGTTTTATTGCGTCCATTATATCGAATAATTCACCGTTGCGCGTCACGGAAGACAGGAATATTGAAGCGGTATCATGAAACCTTTTCATATCCTCCGGCAATAATTCTCCGCTTCGCAATAACTCGCGGATGCGCATGCGGAATAAATAATGAAGCCATTCACCACTGTAATGAGGGTCATTAACGCGATTTTCCATTTTCTTTACGGCGGCAGTTCCGACGATGACATCAAGAGGCGGTGCAAGAATGGGAAACGGCCGGTTAAATGTAGAAATCAAAATACCGCCTTCAAAGAATGCGCGCGTATCCCAATTAAACGTAGTTAATGTCTGCTTATAGTGTTTAATAGATTCAATCAGCGTTGACAGTTTTTCATCCAGAAATGCAAGCCCTTCATCATTTTGAAGCATATAAAATACCGCTTCTCCAATTAACCGTTTGGCTAACGGATCGTTCACTCTATGTTTCAGCCCCTCGAGCGCATTTCGCACTGCATAATCTTCAATAAGATTTGTACCTTTAAATGATTTTAAACGGACTTCCAAGTCGTTCAGTTCCGGAATAGCCATTACCAAATCATACAGTTCTATAAGGGCATTATCGTGTGAACGATACGTTTGGGTTGCGTCGCCAACCCGTTTAGGGTCTGCCAACTGGGCAGGAAATTTAAAACCGGCTGTCCTATCTTGAAACTCATCAACCGTTTCATTTTTTTTCAGGTTATGGTACATGTTTTTTGAAAGCAAATGAGCGCTTTCAGAACGGACAATCCGATTCACATCGCCAGCGCCGTACTCAAAAAAACCGCCGCTTAGGGAAAGGCTTACAAGCAACGCATTGTCGCCGGTACGGTAATACCCTCCTTGTTCCAGTAATATAAGGCGTCGGAAATATGATGGTTCGCTCAACAGCATATCTCCGGTTAAATTGATCAATTCAAGCCATGCTGTCCGGGCAACATCATCACGCAAAAACGAAGGGACATTATCCATTAAGATTCTATCGCGAAACTCAACATACTCTTGATATTTAATCAAACCGCGAGCGCCTCCCCGCAAGTAAAACTCTACTTGAGCATGGGGATTGGTGAGAAGATCGGCTTTTATTTCCTCGGAAAGGTTAGTCCGTGATACCACTGATTCCCAGAAACTTTTGCGCAGTTGAGGCCAATTAGCCGCTATGGTGTCTGGGTCATCAATCCGTTCGAGAAGTTCCTGTAACACGTGTAATGCATCGGGAAACTGTATAAAACCATTTCCCATTACATCGCGTAAAGCATATACCGCTAAAGCAAGAATATGTTTAGTACGGGCATCCTCAAAATATTCTGCCCGGTTCACCGGCCGAGTAATATATCTGATTCCCGTTTTCGGTTTAATGGGCACAGGTTCATAAACGAATCTCAGAAATTCATCTATGGAGAAAAAATCGCCTTGGGTGACCTGTTGTGCATTATGAAAATTCTGCAAAACTGTCCTGACAGCTATGCTTGATTGCAAAAAATGCTGAGGCAGTGCACCATTGATGAGGTACTGCTCCGGTTTATCAAGATATTCTAAGGCGGCAATTGCCATGATGTTGTTCATTTCATCGCGAGAACGCTGAAAATACTCTCGAGCCCTCTGATCGCGTTTCTTTTCATGGGCGATTACACCCAATTGAAACAATGTGCCGTATAATCCAAATTGAGTTCCGTCAATTTGCTGGAGCCTTCGATAAGCACGATCCACTTCGCCGTCTTTATATTCTTGAAAAGCACGGTCGGTTTCTTTTCTGATCATTTTAAGGACTTCTTCCAAATATTGAGGCGTTTGAATAACGCGTCCCAATAATGTTTTTTCTCCTCGTTCTTCCAAAATACGCGGATTGAGCGCCACTAAATCGGCAATTGAATATTGTTCCTCTTGAAGACGGGTTACAAACATTTTTCCATTTTCATCAACTTCGTCAAACCCTTCGAGCGGTTTTCCTTGGTTGCCGTACAACCCTTCAGCACGCAATGAATCATCGCTGAATAACCGTTTCAATATACTAATCGGAGCAGAAGGATTTTGTGCTATCTTTGAGCGAACATACGGAGGCTGGCTGTCTGAAGATAATTGATCAAACAAACCCTCGTACTTTCCCAAATCCTGCCGAGTGGCGATTGCGGCACGCACTCGTATGTTTGAATCTTGAGCAAGATCGACCACAAGGTTTTCAGGTAAATTTTCCTTGAGGGCAATAGCCAACCGTGTTTTCCATCCGTTTTCATATCCCGGTTTCCTGCTTTCGGCAACAAAAGAAGGATAGATTTGAGGCGACAATGCCACCGCCGGATTCAAAAGCAACTGGTGGCGGACATCGACATCTTTGGTTTGCCATAATTTCAGTACCAGCGGCGATATTTTACCTGGTTCAGGCGCGATATCAGAGCGTTTCGCCACTAAAACTTGTATCTCTTTGCTTTGAGAAGCCAGCAAATCCAGTAAATCTTCCCGCAAAGGGTTTTTCGCTTGTGCGACAATCACATCAAGTTCATTGCCAAATCTCCTCACAAGATTTTTAAGCAAATCGGTTATGTCATTTCCATTGTTCCTAAAATTAACCAGATCACCATTGGCAAGTGTTTGTGCAATAGTTATATGCAATTGCGACGGCTTCAGCTCTGCCGTTTCGCCCAAAGCAGGAGTATAACCGATTGCTTCGTCTGCCTGCTGAATGAGTTTTTCTACAATTTCTTTGTCGATGACCGGATTAGAAGCAAGCGCTAAATGTATTGCCTCACTAACTCCCTGCAAAGCATACGCATGCAAAATGGGTAAATATGTTTGCGGATTAGACGCAACCGCAACTTGAATCTTTTCATCGGGGTCTTGTGCTAAGAGATGCGGAGAATCGCTCAACGCAACCGCCATACGAACATCAAAGGGCTGATCGGTAAGCATAAACTCCATTAGATGAATCCGGTCGATACGCCCTAATTGTATAAGCTGTATCTTGATCTTATTGATCACTTCAACAGGTATTGAAAACCCCTGTACTCTGCTTCCTGCTGAAGGGCGCTCAACATGTCGATCAAGAAGTGCAAGCAACGGCTTTACAAAATCTTCAGAAAAATTATCATGGTTAATAAACACGCCTACATTCACCGCAGGGTCTTTCAGTAAATACGCTTGAAAAAACGGGTCGCGCAATAATGTCCCTAATACATCGGAAGGGGTGTGTTTGTTTTTCATTACTTCGCCAAGAACTTTTTGAATGAGAACATCTTTTCCCGTATTTCGTTTTACCGATGAATCAGGGCTCGTATATAATTCGGAACCGGCAAGAACTTTAAGTACAAGAGGATTCGGCGTGGAACCGGCGATTAAACGCAAAACATATACACTGGGCTCTTGCTTTAAACGCGCGAGTATTCTTGATTCTTCTTCGTATAACATGGTACTATCGGCAATCGTTAACAAATCATCTATCTCATCAAAACTGGTTGACGCGGCAACTGTATTTTGCAACTGCTCCATTTCAAAAGATAACAGTTCTGCAATTCGCCTATCGGGCAAAATGGTATCGAGTATCGCTGTATCGGGCTGTTCAAATCCGACAAACTGTATTCTTTCACTGGATATAATATACATTCCATCAACTTGAAAATAAAGCTGATATTTATTTTTAAGATCGCTGATTGCCTGAGCAATATTTTTTTCCGCAAACTCATCGTTGGGTATTCGAGTTTGATAAATAACTGCGTCAGGTTTTGATGCATTCCCTACTTCATATAAAGTAAATACATACTCATTGTTCTGGATAGAAAACGTCAAAATATTTTCTGATGGGACAAACGTTACAGGATTAGCCAGCAATAATAAAGGATCGGTTTCGAATACGATACCTGAAGATTCTGTGCCTTGAACCTGTTTATTTCCTGCTTGATTAAGGCCGATAATTCGCAAAGTTCTTACATTAGTATCGGTTTGAGAATTGTAATATTCAAGAAACCTCGCTTCATAAATACTGCCATCTGTATGGCGATATTGCCATGCAGAACTTCCTATGCCGTCTTCTATTGGCTTAAGTAATTCCAACACCGCCTCCACAGGCAAATGCGGTTCGATAAGGATGCGGTTTATCGGATTCGGTTTCTGAGTAAATATATCTTGAAATTCAGGGCTAAGATTGGATACATCAAGCGCTTTTGTACTATTTCCGTCAGCGGCCGGCATGGTTTGCAGAAAATACGCCAATCTGACAATGTTTGATAAAGAAAACGAAACTTTATCCGCCTCAAAGGTTATATTCAGCTCTCCGTTTTTCAGCAAATCGCTTATTGCTTCTTTGATTTGTTGGAAATCGGATAATATACCGTGGGTGTCACGCAAATTTTTAACAAGATTAGGCAATTCAAATTCTTTTTCTAGAAAACCATAATCGAGAACAGCATTTTTTATGCGCCTCAATTCAGTGTCTTGAGAAAGCAACGCAAATTGCTTTTCTGCTTGCAAATAGTATTCCAATTGATCGAAATACACCCCTGCTTTTTCTACAATTTCTCTCTTTAACGCCGCAATTTGAACGCCTTCTTTCAGTTGAATGTTTTGTTCAACAATAGACGCCAAATCTTCTCCGACACGTTCGCTGAGAGGGGCTCCTGCACCTGCCTTGTCTTTAAAATAATAGAAAATTTCTTTGCCGTTAATTAACACCATATAAAAACGGGTATCGTCAAGGCGCCTAAAATCGAGTATTTTTATACCGCGAGAATCAAATCCAGCCAACAACGAATTCAGTTCTGCAATCACCGCTCCGCCTGTCTGGTCCGGCCTTCGGAGCGCGATTTGATCAGCTGATTGAGCAAGAGCAAGCGACACCGCTTTAGCGAGTTTAATCTGTTGGCGCGATGTATCGAACCCAAGCGGCTTTTCCGCTAACCATGACGCGTCCGCCATTGAGTTTAGAGCGCTTTCAATGAAAGCCTCCAAAGAAGATTTTTTGTGGAGAATAGCAGAAAAATACACATCGGAATCGGTTATGTTTGTTATTTTAGGAACAACAACTGCATAATTAGCACCCTGGGCACTCAATATCTCTTTTATCCCGTCAGTATGAAAACCTCCGGTCACCAAGGCGCCATACCGATACCCATTGGAATCCATCTCTTTAATGGTATTTTGTACGAGTTCCTTATCGCGTTGCTGGGCAAGTGCATAAAAGGCGTTAACGTTTTCTAAATTTCTTGACAGATATTCGATATTCGGCATCAAATCTTCGGCTCGTTGCGGATCAACTGCATTTATGAGCATTTTAAATGATTCTGGGGAATACCTGCTGAAATCCGATGAAATACGCTGGGCGGATTCACGCGATACCGTCAAAGCAAAAAAGTTTTGAAGTTCAATTACGCGCATTTCAAAAGCATAAAGGCTCTTTTCAGCAACTGATGCAAAATACTTTTCTACCACCTCGTTCTCCCAACCCTCAATTTCTTTCGATAATATGGAATTATCGATTTCCGCAGTTTTCTTTAAAATTTTTTCATATTCCCGAACCAATGAATAGGGAGCTAAATCAATTTCGGACATTTCGCAAACTTTTAATAAATATTCATAAAATTCATCAGACGGCATTTCATGGAGCTTATATTGAAGATTAAATCTGAACAGCTCTGCAAGTTTATCCCTATCTAAGAATTGAGATAATTCGGTAAGCAAATGTTCTGTTGCGCTTCTTAAAGAATCAGCATCGAAAGATTCATAAAAAGAGCAAATTTCAAGGAATAAAGAACACATAGGACGCTTTTCCGGCTGAAGCGGAATTTTTGCGGAAAGGTACAAAAGGTATTCATGTAACTCAAGCTCTTTTTCATGAAAAGCGTTTTTTTTGTTTATAAACCGATTATTTTCATCAGAGACAACTTCACGCTTTGCAGACGTTATAAACTCTTTCAACCTATCGAACGCAAAGATATATTTTTCTCTGGCATTAAGCACATTTCGCATTACCGCAAGGTTTTTTAAGTAAATATCTCCCGTTTCTGAGCCGGTAATGGGAATATCTCGCTCATTCTTTACAATCCCAAAATATTCAACTCCTGAAATATCTGCGTTTTTTACTAAAAATTCTGACACGGCATCCCGTGTAGCAACATCAGGATAACTTTTTAAAGGCAACGTGTCTATTTTGCCCTCAGCCCCTTCTACGAAAATGACATCCAGCATTTTCTTCTGCGAAAGGCGCTGAAGAATCCTTTGTATATTATGCTGAGCATCATAATTGCAATGAGCATCCTGAATATGAATTATCCATTTTTCATCTTCATTCGCTGTGTGGAACCCCTTGATTGCACCATAACTTTCAGGTACTGAAGCACGAATAAGCGCCTTTTCGGAATCGGTTGCAAATAGAGTGTGTTGGAAACAGAGGAGTTCAATAAGACATAACGAAATTATGCGTCGTACAGGCCCCCACGGTTTATTTCCTAATTTCCTCACTTTATTGATATCCCCCATGAATAAAGCCGCTGTTTATTTATAGCTATCGTATTGAATTTCTGATAAAATCATTATATCAAATAGTTAAAGGAAACGCTACATTAACATGATTTTCTATTCTTTGGAAACACAGGCCGGCTTTCTTCTTTCTTTATAAATTTACATACCAGCACTGAATGGTTATCCGATAAAATAATTGTAATATACTATATGCCGTAGTTTTAAGATAATGCATAAAAAGATTTGCATGAGATAAAATAGTGTAATTAAATAGAGAAAAAATAGTTTATAGTTATGGATAACCCTGAAGAATTAACCAATAAGGGTTAGTAATTACAACCAAAGAAGTTTGTACAGCAATTTATTTTCGCTATATGAGAGTACCGTGCAACTTTGTTTCCTAACAATTGCAATTTTCATTTTTTAAAGGCTCTTGAATTGATGAGAATTAGTTATTTTCGACTGCATAATGCTTATGAATAAAAATACTTTTGTAACAGCACTTCTTTTGTTCTATGCCTTTTTTTGTGGTGAATTACACAGTTTAGAACATCCTGAACTCCTTACAGCAACACCCGGCAATGGTAAAATCGAGCTTGTTTGGACACCGGTTGCCGGCGCCATATCCTACGAAATATTCCGTTCAACAGACAATGATACGGGATTCTCACTTGTATCATCAACTATGAACGAGGTATTCCTCGATACTCCTCTCACAAATAACACCACTTATTATTATTACGTAAAAACATATGACGGATACGAAAGCGGCTCGGCTTCAGCAGTTATTTCTTCTACCCCGCGCTACAATGGCATCATTTCGTTTTACCGGTTCAGCGATTTTATTTTTTTCTTTAATCCATGGATCATTGAAACAAACGGAACTGCCGCCCAAAGCAGTTTAGAACAAGAAATTCATCTCTCCGAAGGCATTGACGACATTTTTTATTCCTCATCTCCATCACCATATATTACAACCGATAGAGAATGGATCGTTTTTGCCGAGAAAAAAGCTATCATAAAAAAACATCTTTTTACTCACACCACGTATCGCATTATTGATAACCATGCTGAACAAGAACAAGGGTTTTCTGTATCTCCAGACGAAAAAACCGTTGCATATATCAAGAAATCTGCCAATGCAAACAGCATATATCTCGTTGATATCGACGGCGGAAATGAAAAAGCCCTACTTGCCGATGGATACAATAACCGGTTTCCATATTTTTCTCCGGATATGCAACATGTCATTTTTGTTACTAATAAATTCGGTTCTGATGAAATCGCTTCAATCAATCTTACAACGCTTGCAGTCAGCCGTATCACGACAAATACGCTTGCAGAACGATACCCGCGCTACTCCCATACAGGGCAGAAAATCGCGTTCCATGCATTCTTATCTTCCGCAAACAGCAATGAAATCTATACCATCAATGCAAACGGAACGGGATTATTAAACATTACCGGCAACACACCCAATTACGAATATTTTCCAGTATGGTCGCCTGATGACACAAAATTGGCTTTCATTTTGCGAATTGACCAAGTTATAAATCAGCAGACTTACCTCTACTTTCATGTAAAAACTCAAAACGCCGACGGTACAGGTTCAGCATCATTTCTTACTAATTCTGCCAATAAAATTGTACGCGCAGGGCTTAATTGGCAGGGAAAAACAGACGCCATGGCTCCGCGCCCGGTGATTGACCTTGAATCATCAAGCTCAGGTGCAGAATCAGTTACTTTGTTGTTCACTGCACCGGGAGATGACGGTTCAACCGGACAAGCACACGCATACCGTGTGTATTATTCTCCAACACCTTTTTCAGAAGAAAACCTAGCCGAAATACCCTATCGAGAATTGGCTAACACACCATTATCAACCGGTTCTTATGAATCGATCGGCTTTGACCGTCTCACAGCAACTACTTTGTACTATTTTGCACTTAAAACTCTTGATGAACAAAGCAATATGTCCGGTTTATCAAATATTGTCACTGGATCAACACACACTTCCGCAGACAACACCGCTCCCGTCCCGCCGTCCGGATTTACTGCAACAGCAAAGGATTTCTTGCGCATAGAATTGTCGTGGGATCACAGCCCCTCATCAGACACAACCGGATACACTATTTATCGGAACTCTCTTAAAATATGCGAACTTGCCTATCTTGCCTCACATATCGACCAAGCAGACAACGCTGGCGCCACACTTCAATATGAAATAAGAGCACGCGATGAAAACGGCAATGAAAGTACAGGAATTTTGAGCGCAGAAGTACTATCCGCAGACAATACAATCCCGCATATTCCTCAGTGGTTAAGAATACATAATTGTAATGACCGCGTACTTCTTAAATGGGCTCCTGTTACAATTCCCGATTTAGCAGGATACAAAATTTACCGCACTCTAAATGGTTCTCAGCAATTATTAAGCACAATCGGTTTATTAAACTCGTTCGAAGATACGACCGGCACGGAAGGCGTCGCCTATACTTACTCTGTAAGCGCATTTGATACTGCCGGAAACGAAGGTTCTAAGTCACAAACAGCTGAAGGGATAAAGGGGCTTCCCGATTCAGAGCGAATCCTTGTCATCGTCAACCAGAACAGCAGTGACTCAATCGAAATTGGAGAATATTACAAAACGGTGCGAAATATACCCGATTCACATATTCTATATGTTGATTTGCCAACAACATTTAAACTGTCCCGATCGCTCTATAAATCTAATTTACATACTCCTGTTTTGCAGTTCATTACTGATAATGAACTCACCGAAATAATTCATTACATAGTGCTTTGTAAAGATATTCCGGTCTGGGTAGAATTTCGTTCCGTTGATACTCTGCTGGCAGATTTATATAATGAAATACAAGATGAGCTTCCTCCTCAAAATACGATTGCGTCATCGCCCCACACTTATTTTATGTCTCAAAAACGTTTTTCTTCCGATAACGGTTTTGTACTGACTGCGCGCCTTGACGGTCCAACGGTATCGGTCATTAAATCACTTATTGATAATGCGGTATATGCCGAAAATCACTCAAATTTGCTCAATAATGGTATAATGTGGATTGATAACCGTAATTTAACCAACGATTTATACAATGGGTTCTATTCTCAAGCCGAGCGGTATATCGCAACGTCAATTCTTCCGCTCAAACAAATGAATTTACGCTATGAACATAACACTGCAAGCGCTCTCTTCGCTGATAATACCTGCATGAGCACACAATATTATTACGGCTGGTATTCATACTGGAATTTTAAAGAAGTTTTTAACGGATATCTCCGGCCGGGCTCGATTGCGGGACACCTTGATTCAGCAAGTTTTTATTCAGTACAAAATACAGGAGACAATAACTGGGGAATTCATATGATCTCTCGCGGCGCCACCGCATCATACGGCTCAATTGCCGAACCGTATACATTTGCATTTCCTGTCGGTGGCATAATGTACGACCGCCTGCTGAGAGGGTTTCCGCTCATCGAATCATATTGGGCGTCGGCAAACACGCTCCGTTGGAGAATGATACTAATCGGAGACCCACTCTATAATCCTTATAAAACACCGCCTATACCCGATACTACTCCGCCTTTCATATCTAACATAACCTCACATCCAAGCGGATTCTTCACATATGCAATCTCTTGGGAATCTGATGAGCCGACAGAACATTCCGTAGATTATTTTACCGATAATGATTCAATTGAAGACACTGGATACGCAGGCTGGTTTTCACGCGACGCGCATATCGTCATACCTGATGTTGTACCTAACATAGTATACAATTACGCCGTGAAATCACGTGACTTATCCGGCAATGAATCCATCTCAACTATTCAGCAGTTCATGTATACTGATACAGACAATGACACACTTGAAGACTCATGGGAAATTACTCATTTCAGCTCTATTGTTTTGTTCAATGGGACACAAGACCCAGACAACGACTCATATAATAATAGCTTGGAATTCTCACAAGGAACAAATCCGCTAGCGCCTGATACATTTGCCGTTGATACCTCAAATAACACAACAAAGATAGCGCTTACAACTTCCCCAGACCGCGAATACCGCATCTATTACACGGATTCTCTCTCATTCGACACCAACCTCTGGAATCAGGCAGGCCCGTATCGGTTAGGTACCGGCACATCAATTACATGGACTGATGACGGCAATAATACAACGGTAATTCCAGAAGACCCGTCCGTAAAGAGCAGAATCTATCGTTTTACCAGCAAACCGCTATCGCGTTAAAATTATCCTACACTCTCCCACCACTTTTTCTTATACTATGTTTGGGAGTAAGATTCATTATTGGAAAATGAGCGGCATGGATAATAGTTTTTTCATCGATAAAAGCTGTGGAGCTCTCCTCGGGCTTGCCGTCGGCGATGCATTGGGCGCACCGCTTGAAGGGATGAAACCCGGCCAGATTACAACATTATTCAAAAAAGTAACCGGCTATATCGATCTCAAGCAATTTGTTCGCAAAGGAATAAAAACATTTCGAGCTCAAGGTTTCTACACTGATGACACTCAGCAGATGCTCGCAGTGTGCGATACGTTGCTTACCCACCATACAATTACGCCTGAAACGTTAAGCGCACAATTCAAAACGCTCTGTTCTGTCGAATGCGAATATGCGTTCGGTGTTTTTAGAGGAAGCAGTGTTTTTTTCAGACGCTCTATGACTGATTTAATAAACGCTGTCCCATGGGATCGCTCATTCGGCGAAACTGCCGGATGTATGGCAAGTGTTCGTATAGCGCCCATCATCATTTATTACTATAATTCACCCCATCTTATAACTCCAAAAATAATTGAATCAGCACTTATTACCCATAAAGACCCTATAGGAATTATAGCGGCAGTATTATATGGTTTTTTTCTGTACGAACTGCTCGGCTCCTCATCGGATTCTCATCCGGATATTCCTTCCATCCTATCAAAATGTGAATACGCATGTGAAAACGCTGAGAGATACCTTGCATCGCACTTCCGGTTTCTTTTAACGCAAAGTCACGCCGACGGACTAACCGCCGTACGTAACTTTATCCCGCTTTTTATCAGTGCATTAAGAACAAAAGACGAACAAAAAATTGAACAGTGTATTTTTGACTACGCATCGCATTTCTCATCATATCCGCTCCATAAAATTACCGTTCCGTATGCATTGACGCTTGTCCCGTTAGCAATAAAAACGTTTTGTCTCAATCTCAGCAATTATGAAGCATCAGTGTATAACGCTGTCAATCGCGGAGGCGATACCGATACCCACGCGGCTCTCGCCGGATGCTTAAGCGGAGCGTTCTTCGGCGCTCACGCTATTCCTCCTCACCTAACCGAAGGGTTAGTTAATATGCGGCAGATAAAACTGCGAGGCGAAGCATTGGTTGAGCAACATCACACCAGCTTCATAGCCGATCTTTTTGACATGGAACTAAAATTAACCCAATACGAAACAGCACAACTAAAAAAATTTGAAGCGGGAATCAAACAACCAAAAGCACAAAAAGCAAAACCCGCAGAATATTCATCCGATCCAAATAATGAACCAATTCCATCCAAAAAAAAGAAACTAGACCGTAGAAAATATGAAAAAGAGAAATCGATAAAAAAACGCAGAAGAAGACGTGATAAAACAATTTTATAATATTCTTTCCACGAGGATGATCTTCGGACGATCAGAGCGGCAAATAAAAACCTATACGTTTAAATCGTTTACCTATAAGAAATTCAACCAAATAACCTTCCCTGATATGACTTGCGGTTGATGAGCTCATTATTTATTGCTTGAATTACGGGCGCTTTCTGCATACACCATAGCGGCGCAACTAACTTGTCGCTTGTGCGTTCGCCGGTAAGGCGTTGGATAAACATATTCTTCGGCAGGCGTTCAAGAAAATCACATACGGTTTTTACGTATTCGTTTCTTTCAAACAATGTGATTTCCCCACGGGAATATTCCTGTTCCATTGCACTTCCTCGGACAATGTGGAGCATATGAATTTTGATGCCGTCAATATCTAAACGAGCAACAAAATCAGCCGTTGCCATCATATCGTCATAGGTTTCACCGGGCAATCCAAGAATAACATGCAGTCCGATTTTGATTCCCTTGTTTTTTGTCATTGCAATAGCGTCAACGGTTTGTTCGACGGTATGCCCTCTTTTTACCCGTTCAAGAGTACGGTTATGCGCTGATTGCAGTCCATATTCTATCCAAACAATATACCGATCGGTATAACGCGCAATAAGATCGATTTTAGATTCATCAATGCAATCCGGCCGTGTTGCGATATCAAGCCCGATAATGGTGTCATCGAATAAAGGAGTATCGTAAAGCTGTTTCAATTTATCAATCGGCATAAGAGTATTAGTGTACGACTGGAAGTATGCGATAAACTTTTCGGCTTTATAAAAAGTACGGTATGCTTGCATTCCCCGTTCCATCTGTTCACGTAAAGAAATGTTTTTCTTCAGCGCCCCGTTGCCGGAACCTTCATCGTCACAATACGTGCATTGTGCTTGTTTAGGGCATCTAAACCCCGCATCAAGCGAAATTCGAAACACTCTGCCGCCAAACTGTTTTCTAAGATACCTATTGTAATTCATGTAATGAAATTCATCGATTAAATTCATGGTATTCCATACTTTTATTTTTGTTCCCCACAACGAACAAATTTAATAAATTGTACACTACAGTATGCCGATATAACTAATGTAAAATAATAATTATATACCTCTCGCTGAAAAATATGATAAAAATACTTCTTATTATTTGTACTTTCGCGCTAATCTTGAAACTCAACCATTGGTGTGAAACGCAGAAACCTAAAATGCCTCCTTACTCTATTCGTGAGGATGCTGTAAGCAGCGTTCAAATGGCATTTTTCGATCCTGACGGATTCGGCATAAAATAACTTTTTCACAGGTACAACAACTGTTATGAATTATCTTATACATAATTGTGATGTATACACCTCACATGATATAGTAGAAAATGGGTTAGTATTGATAAAAGGCTCTCGGATTGAGCGTATTTTTCCCTCATCATATAACACGCATGATTTAAACCTCGCTACTAATATTAACCGTATTGACGCAAAAGGCGGCGTCGTTATACCGGGCTTTATCGACCTGCACGTCCATGGCGGATACAACGTAGATGTTACCAATGAATCTACCGACGAACTAAGCAAGATGGTGAATTTTCATCTCAAAAATGGTTCAACAGGTTTGTTGCTTACCACACTTTCCGGCAGTTCAATTAACGAACTAAAAAACCAAGTAAAAACACTGTCCCGCATGCTGGAATTCCATGAATCGGTATTAGGAATACACCTCGAAGGCCCCTTTCTTAATCCGCAATTCAGAGGGATGTTTCCTGCTGACGCTTTTCGAAAACCAAGTCTCAATGAACTCAAGGAGCTCGTTGAAATTTCAGAGAATACAATAAGAATGATTACGATTGCTCCAGAGCTCGATGGAGCATTAGATATTATAAACTGGTGTTCGCAAAACGGGATTATTGCATCATTTGGACACAGCGGGGCAGACTATGAAACAGTACGCAAAGCAATAAACCTTGGGCTCAAACATACAACCCATGTCTTTAATGCTATGGTTCCTTTGCACCATCGCCATCCCGGCGGGCTTGGAGCGGCATTGATGGATGACCGGTTGTCAGTTCAGGTAATCTGCGACGGCATTCATCTTCATCCTCTTATTATTCAAATGCTTGTGCGACTTAAAGGACACCACAACATATGCTTGATAACAGATGCCAACCGGTCAGCGGGTATGCCGGACGGCGAATATCCGCTCGGTAATTTCGGTACGGTTTATTATCGTGACGGCAGAGTAACTTCTGCAGAAGGGCAACTTGCCGGAACAGGTTTGACAATGATAGAGTCGTTTCAGAATCTGTTGTCTTTCGGTCAAATTTCTTTTCTGAACGCGCTTCATGCTGTATCAACAACTCCGGCATGTGTTCTTGGCCTGCAAAACTTTATCGGATCTATTCAGGAAGGAAACGATGCCGACCTGATTATTCTCGACAGGGAATTACACATTACCGATATCTTTCTTAAAGGAAAATTAGTACTTGAGAACAGTTATTCCGAATAATTGTCTATTTATCCGCAGAATTAACCAGTGTTCTATGCCACTGCAATAATGCTTCTTCCATTTCGGGTTTGTTCCCCTTAACGTCAGCCATTACTCGAAATACCGGCTCTGTCCCCGAACCACGCATCCAAATGAACGCCTGCTGGATATTATTTTCATCTAAAAAGGCTACTTTAAATCCGCCCTGCTGTAAACCCGTACGAAATTTCGATCCCAACCCTATGCGGGTTTCTATCCCCTCATAATTGATTACTTCGTACCGGACAATACCCAGTTTCTCCTTAAGAAAAGATTTTTTCTGATTCCATTGTTCCTGAAAGATAGCTTCATAATTTTGTTTGAGCACAGCGTGGTCTTTATGGTTAATTTTCACCAATGCTCTATCTTCGTATGCGCTGGTTGTAACATACTGCGGAAGCGTTGCGACAACATCATGCAATTCCGCTTTCTCTTTATAACAGTTCATTTGCCCAGACCGTTTACACCATATTTCAAATAGCCCCGGCTTGTTTTTGCCGCTTCGAATAACCAGCATTTTAATAAATGCAAAAATAGTATTGATCGGATCGCGCACAGTGCTCGGCAATGTAATATTGCCTCCGTTACTGCCTTCGCCGACTATACGCACAAGGTAACCTTCTTTTTGTTTCTTTTGGGCAAGGCTGACAACATTTGCCTCCCCTACCTCTGAGCGAAAAACCTCAGCGCCAAATGCTCGTGCTATTTCTTCTATTCTATTAGATGTCGGACAATTAACAACAACTGCAGTTTTTTGGAGAGGTTTACCAGTGGCATCGAATGTCAGTTTACCAGAATATACCAAATACGATAATTCCGAAACGACGCTCAACGCAAATACTTCTTGCGCAACCAAAACCGATGAATTCCCCTTCGAATCGAGTGTAACGATATTACCCCGATCTCCGTCACAATCAGGAACATAAGAAAAACGGTAGCGTGTATCTTTGCGGGCAATTTTTTCTAGTTCATTGCGGGCTAAATCAAGGCTTTTCCCTTCAGGAACAATACGGTGGACTATTTGACGCGGCGTATCGTTGAGTACAGTTGTCTCAATACCATACTTTTTTAAATAATCGGAATCAATCGATACAGTGCGGGCTGAACCGTTAAATTCCGCCAAGACACCGACACCGACTTGGGCGATATTATCTTTTAAATCCTGCAAAAAATTTTTTTGTTCACTGCCGGCGGGAATGCCAGTTATAACATAGTCTGTGAAGGCAGTATAACAGTTTAAAGCGCCTTGTTTTCGCTTTTCAATTTTTTCGTAAATTGCGGCAATGGCCGATACCGGAACCGATTCAATTGCCGTGATCAATTCTTGAACCCACGCATCGTTATAAAGCATTTCTTTAAAGCGTGCAATCATCGGGCGAGCCGCATCTGCTCCTAGCACCGCCCCATCACTGACTCCAAATTTTAAGCCATTGTGCCCAATAGGGTTATGGCTTCCTGACACATACATAAAACCGTCAATTTCATCGCTGGTTTTAGTATACGACATAATTTCCGGCGCCGCGGCGATAAAAATATAAGACACATCACAGCCATATGCCATAAGCCCGCGGATAATCACCGATGCAATTTGCGGGCCGGTGTGACGAGAATCAATCCCAACAGCAATCAATGGTTTTTTCCCTGATGGTACGAGCGTCGCGAGATATTCGGCATAAATGCGCGCCGCACCGCCAACAAGGATTTTATCTATCGGTGATACATTGGGATTAGTACTCTCTTCATCACCGTCAGCCGCAAAAACCCTGCGCCATCCCGAAACAGACAAGATGCTTGTCTCGAGCAAATTATCTTTTTCTTCCCGAGTAAATTTAACTCCATGAGGAAATATCTTTTCGTTGGGATCGCCTACTTCAAAACCAGTTTTTTTGTCGTAAATCATTTGCGGAAACCTTTTATGTTGAAATTTAAATGAATTATTTTCTGTTTTTTCATAAAAGATATTACTATAATGCAAATCTTCATATTCAGGAAGATTTTTTCAAAAAATTATGTTACTGTAAAGATTCAGCGCTCAGCTTAGCAAAACCATGAATAATCTTCAGTACTATTAGGGGGTAAAAGTGGCTTTAAAAAAAATCGCGAAAATTCTTTTACTATGTGTCTTTTTTATACAAGGTTGCGGGAAATCGGGCGAGGATTATTTCAAATCGGGTATTGAACACTATAACAACCAGAGGTTCAATGAATCGATAAAGTTATTTAAAAAATCTTTGAAATTAGAGCCCGAGCACATCAAAGCACGTTTTTACCTTGGAATGGCATATAAAAGACTGGGACAAGTAAAAAGCGCAATTGACGAGATAAAGTATGCTGCGGAAATTACGCCAAATGATTTCTATATTTTCTACAACCTTGCGGATTGTTACCGATTAACCGAAGATTATAACCAAGGGGTTGAATTTGCGCGTAAATCTCTTTCTATCAAGCCTAATTTTATGGAATCGCACCTCCTATTGAGCATAAATTTATACCTGTCCGGTCAAATTGATCCCGCAAGAAAGGAACTGGAATTCATCGTAAAGGTCACTGAACCTGATAAATCCGACCTTTATAGGGATGCATTGTATCATCTCGGTGTTCTTTATCGGATCACCAAGGACTATGATTTATCAATCAAAACCTTTGAACAGCTCGCGGAAATAACCCCTAACGATGCTCAAATATACTATGAAAAAGGCATTACCTATTTAGCAATGAACGACATGGATAACGTAGCAAATCAAATCACCAAACTCAAAAATCTCGACAGCCCTCTCGAACACATGCTCAGAGATAAACTTAAATAGTATAATCAACACCATAATTTTGATTATTAGAGAGAGTTTTTTCATCAAGAAGCTTGAAACGCATTTGAGTTCCGATTTGGTCGATACGAAGAAATGCTTTATCATCCTTTTCAAAATCAATATTGGTATATGCTTTTATCTCCAACGCATGAATTGCAATTACAACTTCACGGTCATTAAGCCTTTTGATTATTCGGCACGGCAATATTTGCCCGCACCGTACAATGGATTTAAGCTTTTTCAGATTCTGCTGATACTCATTATTTTTTTTCATTGCGATTCGGAACTATTCTATCTCCTACTTTCTTATTTGAAGTAATAATCTATTATAATAAATATTTCTTTACTTTTACATAGAAAAAAGTATAATTTATGCCCTGTTAATGATTTTCTAATTTGTCTTATACGGTTGGATGGCAGTAATCTTTAGCAGATGCAAACGGCTTACTTTATCAAAGGAGAAATAATAATGAAAAGAATCACCCCGCTAACTAACGTACGCAATATTGGTATAATGGCACATATTGACGCAGGAAAAACAACTCTGACTGAACGTATTTTGTACTACACCGGAAAATTATATAAACTTGGCGAAGTCCACTACGGCGAAGCAACAATGGATTGGATGGCACAAGAACAAGAGCGCGGAATAACCATAACGTCCGCCGCCACAACGTGTTTTTGGAAAGATCACCGGATCAATATCATAGACACCCCCGGACACGTTGATTTTACCGTTGAAGTCGAGCGAAGCCTGCGCGTACTTGACGGCGCTATCGCGGTTTTCTGCGCAGTCGGCGGGGTTGAGCCGCAATCAGAAACAGTTTGGCGCCAATCTGATAAGTACAACGTTCCCAAATTAGCGTTTGTCAACAAAATGGACCGTATCGGAGCCAATTTTTTTGAAGTTTTAAAAATGATGGAAACCCGCCTTGAAACAAACCCTGTCCCTATTCAAATTCCTATCGGAAAAGAAGACAACTTTCACGGAATAGTCGACCTTATAAACATGAATGCCGTTATATATGACGATCAATCATTCGGCCGCAATTTTCATATCGAACAAATTCCTGCCGAAATCGAAGAAACCGCACTAAAATATCGACAGCTTATGATAGAAAAAGTTGCCGAAGTCGACGACCATCTTCTTGAAAAATATCTTAACGGCGAAGAAATAACTGAAGCTGAACTTATTAAAGTTATTCGACAAAGCACCATAGAAAACAAAATGATTCCCGTACTGTGTGGTTCGGCCTTTAAAAATAAAGGCGTTCAGCGATTATTGGATGCTGTAGTGAACTTTCTCCCCTCTCCAAGCGACATTGGATCAGTGCACGGCACAGAGCTTAATTCCGATCAAACAATCGAACGTAAAGTTGATGACAATGAACCGTTTTCCGCCCTTGCTTTTAAGATTGCCGCAGACAAACATATGGGCAAATTAGTATACTTTCGCGTCTATTCCGGAAAATTAGAAGCAGGAAGTTACATCTACAACAGTACGCGCGATACTAAAGAACGAATGGGACGCATTTTGCTTATGCACGCCAATAAACAGGAAAACCAAGAGTGCATTTTTGCCGGCGATATTGCCGTAGGAATCGGGCTCAAAGACACCTACACTGGAGATACGCTCTGTGATGAAAACAAACCTATCATCCTTGAAGCTATTGAATTTCCTGCTCCGGTAATGTCAATAAAAGTCAGCGTAACTAAAACGACCGATCAGGATAAATTAACCAACGGACTTGTAAAATTAGCTGAAGAAGACCCAACCTTTACAGTAAAAGTAGACCACGAAACCAAAGATTTAGTCATCTCAGGAATGGGTGAACTTCATCTTGAAATCATCATAGACCGCCTAAAGCGGGAATTCAATGTTGAAACGAACGTCGGCAACCCACAGGTAGCCTATAGGGAAACGATCACATCATCGCAAATGATCGATCATAAACACGCTAAACAAACCGGCGGGAAGGGGCAATACGGACACGTAGTCATGGAAGTTATTCCAGCTGACCCGGGGCATGGTTTTGAATTTATCAATGAAATTGTCGGCGGCCGTATTCCGAAAGAATATATTCCAGCCATTGAAAAAGGGATCATCGAAAAAATGCATGAAGGTGTTTATGCAGGATTTCCCGTTGTTGATGTTAAAGTTCGGCTTATTGATGGAAGTTACCATGCGGTTGACTCATCAGAAATGGCATTTAAAATAGCCGCACGCGACGGGTTTCAAAAAGCATTTCTTAAAGCTAATCCTGTTCTTCTTGAACCAATAATGTCTCTTGAAGTAACAACACCTGAAGAATATTTAGGTGATATTGTAGGCAATATCTGCTCAAGGCGCGGTAAGGTTCTTGCAATGGAAATGAAAGCCGGCGCTCAAGTAATAGAGGCTGAAGTACCTCTCTCGGAAATGTTTGGTTATGCAACTGTTTTACGCTCAATGACACAAGGGCGAGCGAATTATACCATGCATTTTGAACGGTATTCGGAAGTGCCCTACGAAATAGGGCAGAAAATTTATGAAGAGCGAAAGAAAAACTAATTCTTTTTGTCTCTATTGACAGCTTAGACTTCTATTTGATACCCTGATTGTCAGTTATTTTCGACAATCAGGGTATTATTTTACCCATTTAAAGGACACCATTTCGTATATATGAACCATCCTCTCTTCAATGCTTTTTTTGAATCGGGTTTTGTATCTCAAGGGATAATGATTATCCTTCTGCTTCTTTCTATCTCCGCATGGACAATTATCATTGAAAAATTTATCCTTTTTAAAAAACTGAAAGATGACGGAACAAAATTTCTTGCTTATTTTCATTTACACTTATCCCAAAACGCTGAAAAAATTGCACAGCACGGAGACGATTCATTATTAAAAAAACTTTATATCAACGGCATAAAAGAATATGCACAATTTCGCAAAACATCGCAAATCCCGATACAAACAACCCACATTCGCGATATTGAAAATTCTCTTAAACGGACTATTGCGCAAGAATCTCAACGGCTTGGAAAAAACATGATTATACTTGCAACCTCCGCTAATGCAAGCCCTTTGCTTGGTTTGCTCGGCACCGTATACGGCCTTTTAATCGCATTTAACGAAATGGGCATTATGGGCTCTGCAAGCATCGAAGTAGTTTCACCCGGCATTTCCCAAGCTCTGGTCACAACAGTTTTAGGCCTATTTGTGGCAATCCCTTCTGCAGTAGGGTATAATTACTTACTTAATACGATAAAAAATTTATTACTCGATATGGAAAATTTCATGTCCGAATTTCTATCGCTTATCGAAAAAGGATTATTTGAATAGATGAATTCAGAAGTTGACCAATATATTCATACTCCTCCTTTAACCGAGATCAATATTACGTCTTTAGTCGATGTAACAATGGTAATACTCATTATTTTTATCATGATAGCACCTATGATGGAACAAGGTATAACTGTTAAACTTCCTTCCACAGAAGCAAAACCAATGGCAAAAGAAAAACCGATTACCATCAGCATTGCTAAAGATAAAAAAATATACATTGGAAACATTGTAACTTCATTACACGGGCTTGAACTTGACCTATCGAATATGGCTCTAACTTTACCGGATAAGCCTGTCGTTCTGCGCGCCGATAAGGATTTGCCCTATGAACTGATCGTTAAAGTCCTTGATGTAATTCAAAAGTCAGGTATAGCAAAACTTGGATTAGCTACAAAGGTTGAAACAGTAAGAAAATGACGCTTTATTCTATCTTTAAACAACGTAAGTTTCTATTCATTTCGCTGGTATTTCATATTGTTGTCATTTGCGGTGCAATCATAACGATACACTTCTGGCGGTTAGCTCCCAAAAAAAACATTGTAATAAAGGAAGTGGAACTTTTTACACCGGAACCTGAGCAAGCATCACCCAAAGACAATCTTGCTCAGCCCGCTGAGGTTCCTGCAAAAAAACCTGCTCTTACACCTCCTCCCGAGCCATTGCGTTCGGATTTGAAAGAGAATATCATAAAAAAGTGGGATACCATTGAAAAAAAAAACCGTTAGCCCCATCCCCTAAACAACAATCATTGCCTCAACATGCGCCCACATCAAAGGAAGATACCCTTCTATATTATGTTCAACTGATTAAAAGCAGAGTATACGCGCAATGGATTATTCCGGGCTCTGTGAAAAGTTCAGATACAAATACTATTGTTCGCGTAAATATTAAAGTAGAACGAAACGGCACAATTAAAGACATACAATTTCTTCACCAATCTGAAAATTTATTGTTGAACACTTCAGTCAAGGATGCTATTATAAATGCTCAGCCTTTTCCTGCATTTCCCAAAGATTTATCCGATGATTTTTTAGACATAACTATTAACTTTGATCCGGAAAACTAAATGAAAAAAAGTGTTTTCTTTACTTTTCTTATACTGGCAATTTGTATGAATAGTTCTCTTTTTTCTAGCGGTGTTGAAATAACGATCTCAAAGAAAATTGACCGAAAAATACGTCTGACAATTTTACCTACATCCCCGGCGCTAAACGCTTCAATACGATCGTTAGAATTCGAAAAAGTATTCAACGAACTGCTTCTGTTCGATTTGTCTCACGCAGGGTATTTCGAAATATGGCCGGATAAAGCAGTATTTCCGAACCCTGATAACACGCCTGTTACCCCTTACGAAATTTCATATGATTATTGGCTTAATAAAGGCACAGAACTTGTTTTAACGTGCATGTATTCATTAAACGGTAATTCCGGTTCAATAGAATTATTTTGCTACGATATTGCATTAAGAAAACAACTTGTAAAGATAAGCATTCCGTTTTATGGAAATAACGATCGTTTTCTATTTCACCAATTAACAGCCGCCTTTATTGAACATTTTTCAGGCGCTATACCATCAATTGCATTGTCGCAAATATCCTATGTAGAACAAACAGGCGCGGCGAAAAATATTTTATGCTCAGACTACGACGGATATAATAGAAAACAGATTACTTTCGGTGATTCTCTCAATTTAAACCCGGAATGGGCATCGCATACACAAGGGTTATTTTTCGTAAGTTATAAACGTGATTATCCTTTCATCTTTTTTCAAGATTTCAATGCCAATACGCTTGCTGTTGTTTCGCATCAGCCCGGTTTAAATGCATTTCCTGTACCTTCACCTGACGGTACAATGATTGCGGCAACCTTAAGCGTAAGCGGCAATCCTGAAATATATATTTTGGGTACATCGGGAGAAATTATTCGTCGAATCACCTATCACGAAAGCGTCGACTCATCGCCATGCTGGTCGCCCGACAGCACACAACTGGCATTCGTATCAGACCGTAGCGGCACACCGCAAATTTATACCATTTCACTGTATGATGAAACTCCGAAGAGAATTACCTATCACGGGAACTATAACGCTTCGCCGGATTGGAACCCGACACACGGCTCTACCATTCTTATTTATACTTCATTATACGGCAAGAACTCAGAGCTGTGCATGGTTGATGTTTCTTCAGGCAACACAAAAAGGCTCACTGCAACCCTTGCATCAGAAGAAGACCCATCATGGGCACCAGACGGAATTCATATATCATATACATTGACACAAGACTACAGATCGGATATATATTTTATGGATGTTCGCGACCAACAGCCGTTCCGCCTTACGACCGGTAACGGTTCATATTCGTCATCTTCGTGGCAAAAATATCCCATTTACCATAAAAAACCCAACATAAAGGAGTAGTAAACATGCAAATGCGACACACACTAACACTGAGTTTTATACTTACAGCAGCGATTTGCTTCAGCGGCTGTGCAAAAAACAAAATGGTCAAAGGAGACATTCCATTGACAACTATTCCCGCTGGAACGTTTATAGAACCCCCAGCTGAATTCAGCGCAATATTTCAACCCGTTTTGTTTGATTATGATCGATCCGACGTGCGTAAAGACATGGAAACTCAGTTGATAAGCCTTAGCGAATGGCTTAGTTCACACCCTGCAGTTCTTTTGCGTGTAGAAGGACACTGTGACGAGCGCGGCTCAAATGAATATAACCTTGCGCTTGGCGAACGGCGCGCTTTGAGTATACGAAAATTCCTCTCCGATCAAGGAGTAAGCGCGGCACGGATATCAACAATCAGCTATGGCGAAGAACGTCCAGCAAATTCAACACATGATGAATTTGCATGGGCACAGAATCGGCGAGGCGAATTTAAAGTATCTCAATAAACAGTGAGATAGAAATTTATTCCTAATTCAAAATTGTTTATTTCGATTCGAGAAGTAACAAAGGAGATTTGTGTGAAACGCCTGTTTTTAATTCTTTTAATTCCTGTTGCGTTTAGCGGATGTATCACCCAACAGGAATTTGAACAACGCGAAACATATACGCAGAATGAAATTTCCCGACTGAACGATCACAACCTTACTCTTGAAAACCGCTTTGAAGAATTAAGCACAATGCTTATTAAGCTTTCTCAAGATTATGATCGTTCTCTTGCACAGACTCAATCTGATATCAAAGCCCTTGAAAATCAGTTAAATAATTCTGTTAATACACGGATGAATGAATTTTCAGACGAGCTTAAAAAGAAAGAAGCAGGCGTTGATGACAAACTTAAAGTGATTCTCGACGAGGTTTTGAAAGAAAATCAACGCATCGTTAAACGAATTCGGATGATAGAAAAAGGGTTATACGGACAAGAGACTCAACAGGAATCAATATCCACAGAAAGAACATCCTCGGAGACAACAGCAACATCGAGTCAATTCACTGCACAGGAACATAACGGTTATGTTTCTCATATGGTAAAATCCGGTGAAAACCTGTGGAGCATTGCTCAAAATTATGGCATAACGATGGAAGCAATAGCAGAAGCAAATCATATGGAGAGCATTTCCGATATAATCAAGCCGGGACAACTGCTACAAATTCCCGTAAAATCCGAATAACATCTCATCAACGCCGTTTCATAAAACGGTTTTTGTACAGCTGATTATATGTTTCACCAAATACGTTGAAACATATAATCAGCATAGTAATCATAATCCCGGGAATAAGAGATATCCACGGAGCAGACCGGAAATAATCGCGCCCTTGGCTTATCATATTGCCCCATGTCGGAAGAGGCGGTTGAATACCGAACCCAAGAAAACTCAGCGAACTTTCTGCAAGAATTGCCACACCAAGCTGTAAAGAAAATGCAGTAATAATTACCCCTGAAGATAGCGGCGCCATATGGCGGAGGAATATATAGAATCCACTGGCTCCCATTGCACGCGAAGCAGTTACATGGTCAGCATTTTTCATCTTGAGGGTTTCAGCACGCATTAGTTTTGCAAACCCAGCCCAACTAATAATGATTAAAGTAAATAATATCGCCCAATACCCCGGATTCATCACCGATGAAACTCCAATAGCAAGCAATAACGATGGGAACGCAAGAGTCATGGTGATAAAAAAACTAATCATTGAATCAGCCGCTCCACCATAGTAACCGCCAATAAAACCCAAAACACACCCTACAACCAAAGCCCCTATTGTTGAGATCACACTAATTGACAACGAATAACGTGCACCAAGCATTATGCGGCTCAAAATATCGCGCCCTCTATCATCTGTTCCGAATAAATGTGTCGGTGATGGAAGATGATTGATTTGAGTAAGTTGAGGCTTAAGCGGGTCGCAAGGCGTCCACCAAAGGGAAACACATGCAATACTGCCGAAAAAAACAATCCCAACAATTGCGGCACATAAACCAATTTGTTGTAATTTCATTTCAATTCTATCCTCGGGTCAACATACACATAACAAATATCGATTACAATATTAATCACAATAAAGAACGCGGCACCTAATACAACTCCTCCCATAATGACCGGATAATCCCTTTGTGTAATAGCATATACAAGGTATCTTCCGACACCATTCCATCCAAAAATAGTTTCAGTCAAGACGGAACCATTTAAGTAACTGCCGAAATCTAATCCTATGAGAGTTATTATTGGGATAAGAGCGTTTTTTAAAGCATGCTTTAAGACAACCGGCAACGGACGGATGCCTCTTGCTCGAACAGCATTGATATAAGCGCTGTGCATAATATCATCCATGCATGACTGCGTCATTCTCGCAATGTAAGCCGCTGACCTGCTTCCCAATGTCACAGCCGGCAAAACGATATAGATCATTTTTCCATCTCCCATACCCGATGCTGGTACTACATGCAACATACGGGAAAATATGAAAATCAACAGCAATCCAAACCAGAAAACAGGGGTGGAAATACCAGCAGTAGCAAAAAATGCAAACACTATTCGTATCCATTGACACTTTGCAACCGATGCTATAATTCCGACTGCAATGCCGGTAATTATAGCAAATGCAACGCTGATTACCGCTAATCGAAAAGTATTGGGGAACCGCTTGACATATTCTTTCATTACAGGTTGGCGAGTAATATATGATACGCCGAAGTTACCTTTAATAATCCCAGCGGCATACATTCCATATTGTTTTATAAATGAACTCGGTGAATTTGATTCATTTAACTTCAGCTGTTCAAATCGATCTTTGCTGATACGTTCTCCTATGATTGCATACAATGGATCACCCGGTGCAAATTTTAATAGTAGAAAAGCGATTACAGTAACTCCAATGAGGACGGGAACAATTTCTCCTGCCTTTTTAAGAAGGTACCTTCTCATTATTTTTTCTCCAAAAAAAGTGTTGCTCCTTTATCAATCCAAGAAATTGGAGAGAGGGAAAACCCTTTCACCCATGGCTGGCATACTACAAATTTTTTCTTATGCCACAACACACGCCACGGCATATCTTGCATGATAATATCTAGCGCGTGCTGATACAATTTACTTTGCATCTCATGACCAGAAACTGAACGTGCTTGAGTTACGGCGGCATCAAATTCGTTATTCTTATACCGAGCTCTATTTCCTGCACTCCCCCAATTTGAAGAATGAAATACAGGATAGAGAAAATTTTCTATATCCGGATAATCTGCCCACCATGATAGGAGAAAGATGTCCGCATTGCCGGCACTTACTTTTTCTTTGAACGCAGTCCATTCGAGGGCTTCCAGCGTAATATCGATGCCGATATTAGCCAAATCATATTGGATTAGTTCTGCGATAGCTTGCATTTCACTATTACTATTAAAAGTTAACGTTATGGGCGGCATATTAGTGTCAGTACCGCTCGTATCCACATTGAAATTATTTACTTCAATACCATATGGCTTAAGCAATGCGGAAGGCACCGGAGAAACTGCTTTTTCGACTCGATTTTGAAAATAGTACTGAATGATTTTATCGGTAGATATCCCTGAGGCAACAGTCCTTCGAAACTGAACATCAGAGCACGGTTCTTTCTGACAATTAAATCCTAAATAGTAAGTATTAAGCAATTCAACACTATGTACCGAATCTTTCCATAAGGTGTTACGAGTGAAATACTCGAATTCAGCAGATGGTATATCCATGATATCAAGCATACCGGTTTCAAATTCGGTAATAGCGGTGAAATCTTCCGGTATAACCCTTATAAGGATATGCTCAATATGAGGAGCGCCTTCGAAATATGAAGGATTCTGGCGTAACAACAATTTATCGCCCCGAATCCATTTTTCAATATAAAACGGCCCTGTTCCGATAATATAAGCAGGTGCAGTGTTTGCCGGAATCCCAACAAAAGCATTCGGCATTGTTAGTAATGACAAGAAAGGAGCAAACGGTTCTTTAAGTTGTATCTGAAAGATATGCGGCGAAATAACCATAAATCCCGTTACTTCGCCAGTTAATCCTCTGATATAATCTGAAGCGCCGTCGACTTGTTCAAAAATCCATGATCGCGGAGAACAGATAAGCGGATCCAGAATGCGCATAAAAGAACGCTTTATATGTTCCGCTGTACAATATTCTCCTGTGGTGAACTTGACATCCGTACGAATGAAAAACCGATATGACAAACCATCATTAGAAATCTCCCATCGTTCTGCTATATCGGGCACAATCTGCATGGATTTGTCCAGTTTTACCAATCCATTGTATAGATATGCCGCAATATTACTCCCATCTACATCCACAATATACGCTGGGTCAGTGGTAGAAATATCTTCCTTGAGGCGCAACATCAAGGTATCATACGGACGGTTATTAAAATTACACCCGTTCACTGCCAGCAAGGCCGATAATAAAAAAATTGATTGAATGAAATACTTCAATCAGCACCTCTCTGATGCTTCAATAATAGTTTTCCACTCAATTCTTTAAATACATTTCCTTCCTTATAAACCATATGTCCATTTACCCAAACAGCATAAATTCCCTGCGGCTTTATTTTTGAATTCTCATACGATGACATATCAGCAATGGTATGCGGATTCCACAATACTAAATCAGCATAATAGTGTTCTTTGATTATGCCTCGGTCCTCCAATCCAAACTTTTTTGCCGGTAATCCGGTGATTTTATAAACTGCTTCTTCTACAGGCATAAGATTATGGCGTAAAACCATCTCGAGAAAACGAGGAAATGTTCCATAAGTACGCGGGTGCGGGTTTCCTGAATCATTATACGGGCGAACGGAACTATCTGAAGCAACAATTGCACAGGGGTGAGCAAAAATGATTGGAAGATTGTATTCATGCATCAAAACAAACGTTGCTTCCGCTTCAAATTCTACTTCATCTATCAAAGCAACGACACTGTGCCAAAAATTCGGATCGTCTGGACTGAATATATCTGTCAGGCGTTTGCCGACCAGTCCCTGTTTATCTGAACGAATTGATGAAATTACTATATTGGATGCATCATCTAAAGTATACTGAACGGCAAGCTGTTTTGCTAACATTGCCCGAAACGACGGTTCACGAAGCTTCGAAAGAGCATGCGCATGCCCTCCATCAAAAATTTCTTGAGGCAATATAAAATCGAGATCTGTATTAAACGCCGTGTATGGATAACGGTCAAAACAAACATCGAGTTTTTTTTGCTCTCTGCAGAAGTCAATTTTTTCAATGATGCGCTTTATTTTTCCCCAGTTCTTACTGCCATAAGCTTTAAGATGGGAAATTTGAAGTTGCGTTCCATATTGCTGAGCAAGCTCAAGCATTTCATCGACGCTCTCCTCGACAGTATCACCTTCATTACGCATATGCACCGTAATAGGAATGTTTTTTTCATGCGCCAATTTAAAAAGAATTGCAAGTTCCGATTCATCTGAAAAAATACCGGGAGGGTATGCAAGCCCTAGTGAAATTCCCCAAAATCCACAATTGACAGAATTTTCCGTCAAAAGAGCAAACTCTCTTTTTTCATCATTTGATAACGATTGCCCATTATAACTTTTTATTGCCGCGCGGAGATTTCCATGCCCCAACAGAGGAGCAATATTTATGTTGCTTTTTCTCTGTTCTAAGCGCCTAAAATATTCCTCTGGATCATGCCAATCTACTGTAAGTTTTTTTTTCTACCACCGTGAATGCCATCGTTTCCATGCATCTCCATATAACGGAGCCGCCGATAGCCCGCAATTGCCAATAAATTCGGTAGTGACACCTTGCGCAACTTTGGACTCAGCATCCGGATATAACAATATGGTAAAATCAGAGTGCCCGTGGATATCGATAAATCCCGGAGAAAGGATTTTCCCTTGAGCATCAATCACGGTATCGCAAGAATAGGGCTGTACCGTACCGACATAACAAATTCGCCCTTTCGAAACACCAACCATCCCATCAAATGCCGGTGAACAATCGCCGGTAATAATCCGCGCATTGATGATTGCCAAATCACATTGCATAGGAGAATAGCTATTGTTTTGCTGATTCACTATCGGTACTTTCTTGTTTCAAAGGTTCATAAAAAACGACTGCTACATAGCTGACACTGTTAGAAAAATCACCCGTCAGGCGCCCTGATGTCATATATGCAAGCTGTTCGACATAAACACTTTCGGGAATCATATTCAAAAAAACCGCAATCGGGTTTCCGCCACAAATAGTAATCTCTGTTTCTTTACGGTATTTTTGAAAACCAAGAAAATTTTTATTCACTATTTGTTTAATAGCACCATCGTCAAGCTCCCGTATTTTTTTTTCAATCGCTGATGTAAATGGTATATATGAAAAACGTTTGCCGTAATGAGTAAAATCTGAGCTGACAATAACAAGCGTTTGACCATCGACCGCCTGTTTCAAAACCGCGGCTAGAGCATAGTAATCGCCGTCAACCAGTTCTCCAATCAAAACGGGTACAAGCATCGCATTCGGAAATAAATGCTGGACAAACGGGAGTTGAATTTCAATAGCGTGTTCTGCACTATGGGCTGACGGTACAGTATGAATTAAATCATGTTTTTTAAGCATTGCGCACATATCGCTATCGAGCGGTATCCTGCCAAACGGTGTTTCATAAAAATCAACATCGGGGATAGATGCCCCCCTGAAAGGAATATGATGGCTTGGCGCCAAAATCATAACACGTTTAAATTGTTCTTTCTCCACAACCTTATACGCCCAAGCCCCCGTTGGACCGGAAAAGCGAAGGCCGGCATGAGGCACAATCAGACCATAGAATGATTGTGCCGGCAGTTCGACAGGATTCGCATCGGATAAAAAACTGGTTATCTGGTTTCGTAAAAAAGCAGAATCAGCGCTATACCATGATCCGGCCAAAACAGAAGGCCTCACTTTTTCAGCAAAAGACAATCCGTTATTTAAAACAATCGTTACCGCTAAGCAAATAAAGGTAATAAATCGTTTTGATAGATTCATCGCAATCATTCTATGCATTGTTATTGAATAAAATAGCCCAATTCGCGTAATTTTTTATCATTGGTTTTCCAATCGGGTATCACTTTTACAAATAGGTCAAGGAAACACTCTGCTTCGAGAAGTGTTTCAATATCTTTCCGAGCAGATTGCCCGATTTTTTTTATCATTGCACCCTGTTTGCCAATAACCATACCTTTATGATTATCTTTTTCTACAACCAGCGTTGCTCGAATATACCATTTGCCTTGTTCTCTTTCTTTAAACTGGTCAATGCTTACCGCAACCGAATATGGAATTTCCTGATGCGTGTTATGAAACACTTTCTCTCTAATTAATTCTGCAACAAAATATCGTTCATACTGGTTAGAAACGATATCAGTTGGAAACAACGGCTCGCCTTCAGGCAATAGTGCGGCAGTACAACTGAGCAGACGCTGTACATTTTCATCCTTGAGGGCGCTTATCGGCACAATTTCTTTAAATTCATACAATCGGTGATATGCCTCGATTATTATTAGCAATTCATTCTTATCTTTAATCCTGTCAATCTTATTGATTACCAAAATCACGGGGCAATCATATTCTATGATTGGTTTAAGCACATCTTTAAGATTGTTTTCATCAGGCAAATGCGGTTCCACAACTAAAAAGACGACATCAGCCGTTTCGATACTCGCACACGCTTGCTTCATCATAAACTGATCGAGTTTATTTCTGGGGTTTAAGAAACCGGGATTATCGACAAATACAATTTGAATTCCATTACTATTGTAAATTCCTCTGAATATGCCGCGTGTTGTTTGCGGCTTATGTGAAACTATGGACAATTTTTGTCCAATTATACGATTCAATAGTGTTGATTTACCCACATTGGGATTTCCCGATATGCTCACGATACCGCTTTTAAATACTTTCTGCGACATACACTGCCTTTAAATTTCAATAGTTTTTTTATTTTTATTGCTTGAAGGATAATCATAAGCAGTATATCATTTTCAAGTAAAAGTGCAACAAAATGCCAAATAAAGAATTATTTTCTTAAAATCTTTTGCATGTGGAACACTTTTTGATTCTCAAAGACATCATCGGACAGATACACAACAAGGAAAATGAAAAAATGAAGAATAAATTTGTCATTGTTCATGGGCATTTCTACCAACCGCCCCGAGAAAACCCATGGACGGATGAAATTGAACGGCAAGATTCTGCACGCCCATTCCATAACTGGAATGAACGAATCACAGCGGAATGCTACACTCCAAATGCGGCATCACGTATTCTTAACGAACAGGGTTTATTAAACTCCATCAGTAATAATTATAAATACTTTAGTTTTAATTTCGGTCCTACGCTTATGCACTGGATCAGAAAAAATGTTCCCGAGACATATAAAAAAATAATCGAAGCAGACCACGAAAGCTTAATCAGCAATCATGGGCACGGCAACGCTATAGCGCAGGTTTTCAATCATGTCATCATGCCGCTTGCAAGTGATGACGATAAACGGACACAAATTGAATGGGCAATAACTGATTTTGAATTCCATTTTAACCGAAAACCAGAGTCCATTTGGCTTGCAGAAACCGCAATTGACCTCAAAACAATTCGGATACTTCTTGAATATGATTTTAAATTTCTCATCCTCTCACCGTATCAGGCACAGCGTATCAAGGGGTTTAACAGCAATACATGGATAGACGTCAGTACCGGAAATATCGATACCCGAGTACCTTATCGTATTTTTAACAAGGACGAAAAAGGTACATTAGTTAACGACAAATATATCGATGTGTTTTTTTACCATCCGCATTTATCGTCATCCGTAGGGTTCGAGCACCTTCTTACCGATTCGGTGAGGTTTGCTGATAAAATCCAAGACGTATTTGATCATTGGTTAACCTCTCCACAAGCGGCGATCGTTGCTACCGATGGAGAATCATATGGGCATCATGAAAAATATGGAGACATGTGTTTTGCCGCTCTTATCAACAGAGAAATACCTAATAGAGGACTCAATATTACTAATTTCGGCCGCTATCTGGAGATATGCCCCCCATTATTTGAAGTCGAACTTAAAAGCGGGCCCAAAAATGAAGGAACCGCGTGGAGTTGCGCTCACGGTGTAGGGCGCTGGTACCGTGATTGTACTTGTTCCGATGGCGGACAATACGGCTGGAATCAAAAATGGCGCGGCCCGTTGCGCGAAAGTTTCGAGTTTCTGCGCAGGGAAATAGAAGCGCTTCACGACCAGCATCTTAAGAATCATGTCCATAATTTACAATCGCTCCGTAATGACTACCTTTCTGTCTTACTGCATCCCGAAACAAAAGACGATTTTCTTAAGAGACATCTTCTCAACCCTGCTACAAAAGAATATGAAGTACAAGTGTTTAAATTGCTTGAGGCATTTTATTTTTCTCAACTCACTTTTACTAGTTGTGCATGGTTCTTTGCTGATGTATCAGGGCTTGAACCTGTTCAAAACCTGAAATATGCCGCACGCGCAATAGAAATTATTCAAGAATTTTCATCTCATTCCATAGAACAGCAATTCTTCGGACTTCTTGAAAAAGCGGAATCGAATATTGCTGAACTTAAAAATGCACGCAAAGTATTTGAAAAATACGTAAAACCGTGCATTCTTCGAGAAGAAATCATTATAGGTAATTATGCCATACAAAATTATATTCTCAAAGAAGATCAAGATAGGCACATATTCCATTATGCCGTTCATTCTATCTTATACGAAAAGAAAATTGAGGCTCCAACAAGTGTATTTAAAGGAATGGTAAAACTGACAAACAACAGAACATTTGATACTCACGATTATATCTATTATCTTTTTATTCCTTCGTATAAAAATATTCGATGCTATATCCTCCCCTCCGATGTAAACCTCGAATTCAATGTTTCACCTCTGACTACTGTCGAAGCAGAGATTGCCGAGATGGCATCAAACAAGTTTTTTGGATTAAAAGACCTCATTGGCGATGACAGGAATAGACTCATCGAACTTGCACTGAAAGAAGAAATGCAACGGCTTGATAAAACATTTCAAACAATCTATGAAAAAAATATCGATCTGCTCGAAACACTCTCTTTATATGATCTCGACCTTCCTAATGTACTCAAGGAAATTTGCGGATATTGGCTCACTAACCTTATTAACAAAGACTTAAAAGCGTTGCGCCAAAAAAGTTCTATTGCGAAGGTTTCCGGCGATTACCAAAATGTCCGCAATCTATTTGGATACGGCAAACGTTTAGGGCTCCATATTAAACCTGCTTTTATAGAGAAAGATTTCAATGAAATCATCCTTTCAAAACTTCATGACCTTTCACAAAAACTTGATCTTGAATTGACTAAAAGTACCCTTGAATTCATCAGCCTCGCCTATGAAATGAATTTAAAACTCGATTTTTTCCACATTCAAAATATGCTCTATAAACTCCTCTCCGATATCATTGTGTATCTTGAGCCGGAGCGAAATTTCAAAACGAGCCTCGAATGTATTAAAACATTGTTACGCATAGCACAAAAGTTCGGTTTTAATATTCAAAAATTCGCTTCTGAAATTGGCATTGAATCTTCAACTTTATAACGAACTGAAACGATAAAAACAGATATGGCATGGGTTTCATAGTTCTTATTAGTTTTTATTCTTTAGGTATATTATGTGTTTTTTTATATTCTTACGCTCAAGGCGATTCTGATAAATATCAAGAAAAACGGAGCGAAATGATAGAAAAACACCTTGTTGCCCGTGATATAAAGGATACACGTGTGCTTCAAGCAATGGCGGCTGTTCCTCGACATTTGTTTGTACCCGAACACTCTTTAGCACATTCCTATGATGACCGCCCCATTTCCATAGGTTATGGACAAACAATATCACAACCCTATATTGTTGCTTTGATGACACAACTCCTCGAGCTTAAAGGAATAGAAAAAATACTTGAGATAGGCACTGGCTCAGGCTATCAAACTGCTATTCTTGCAAAACTTGTACAATCTGTGTACACAATCGAAATAATTCCTTTACTTTTTACCCATGCTCAGTATATCTTCACTCAGCTTAATTACGGATCAATTTTTCAAAAACAAGGTGATGGATATTACGGCTGGCCGGAGTTTGCACCTTTCGACTGCATTATTATTACCGCCGCAGTGCCAAAAATCCCCCAATTGCTTATTGACCAGCTCACACTTAATGGACGGCTTATTATGCCGCTTGGAACTGTTGATGAAAACCAACAACTAGTACTCTATAAAAAAATACAGGCTGGAATGGTTAAGACAGAATGCCTGCCTGTAAGGTTTGTACCTATGACGGGCGTTATAACATCAGCAGATGAACCATAAAAAAAGCCGGCCACAATGCCGGCTTAAAAATTCTGAATGTTTATAAAACATTAGTTAGAACGCTTACGGATTTTCCTGAACATATAGAGTATTCCCAACATACTTAACGCAACGGCTGAAGGTTCCGGCACGGTAGAGAATTGTGGGCCAAAATAAAGATTATCCACCGAACTGAAAGTATTAAATTCATCGAGCGTCAGTAAATTATTAGTATTTATAAAATCAAAATATTCATTTCCATTGATAATTTCGACATATATATCTAAGGTTTCACCAAAGAGATTTTCACTTGTGATAAAATCAGTCAAATCGATTTCAATATGAGTAAATCCCGGCAAAAAGACGCTGGGAGACTCTACGATAGGCAATGAAAATCCATACGCTACTGCCGCAGGAGATTCTACTATCTGATTGTTAATGTTGTTGGGGTCAAATGAACTTTTAAATAGTTCATAGTCAAAGTCACCTAAAAAAGAAATACGTAAATAATCAGCGCCTTCAATCAGCACGTTACTTAGGGTTTTACCTGCATGCGGGCCTGAAGAAGGAGAATTGAATTCAAATTCGAATTTATAATCAAAACTAAAAAAAGTAGTATCTGCACTGATTTCTCTGCCTGAAAAAATAAGAGATGACCACAAAGCTTCACCGCTTCCCGTATAACTCAATTCGAACATTCCAAAATTATTTCCAAAACTATTGACTGTTTGGAACGTTCCGTTAGTATCATCAATAAAACTCACACTGCCTCCATCGAAATTTTCATCGATTTCGGTATTTGCATACACCGCAGTTCCAATAGAAATCACAACAATAGCAGTAAGTAAATTAACTACTAATCTGTTCATAAGTTTCTTCTCCGTGGTTATTTAAATTATTTGATTCATATACTGATTGTACCATGCTTTTCAAATTATTTCAAATCAATCGGACAGAAAATCAAATTCAGACAACTTAATTGAGCTTATAAGCATAAAAAAGCTGTCTTTTGGTATACTCTCTTAACTTATTAAACACATCATCAGAAAAAAAATTACATCTAATTCACTAAAAGGAAAAGAAACAATGGAGAATTATGTGCAGTCTCCTCATTAAATCGCTTCATCCAAAGAACGCCTGAGCTCGATTTGGCGCAGTTTAACCGGCTGTGGTTGTTCCGGCTGGAATCCGATTACTTTCCCTGCAAGAATATCTCCGGTTAAAAGGTTACCGCTCATTAATGATTGTACATTAGTAACAGTATTTCCGTGAACATCTCTTACCATTAAATTTGGCAAACGGCCTCCGTAAATAAGTGAATCGATACTTACTATTGCCGAAGTAAAATCATGAATACTGCTAAACGAATCTCGTTCGGGCAATAAAACAGTATATCCGCCTAATTGCGCCGCGAAAACAGCCGAACGCAGTTTATTAGTAAGTAATTTAAACGAATTGTTATCGAGTGCATCATTAGGAAACCGTCCGCGAACCGTTTGTATGACATCACCGATAAAATCTGTGCTCGGCACAAATGATGCTGTTTTCCCTGCATGAACCTGAACACTGGTTGTATCAATGAAAATAATATTCATTGCATCGGTTATAAACCTTCTGCGCAAAATTTCCTGCATCATATGGTTCGTTGAATGTCGATTAGAATAAACAATCCACCGAACTCTTGATATCTGTTCACGAGAACGCTCTTCAAACAAACTCGTGAGCATCGTTATGGTATTCTGTAAATTTGCTTCAGGAACAGCATCAAAATCGATAAGGACAATTTCTTTTTTTAAAGCATCCTCTGAAACAGCAACATTTACAGTGTTTGTTTCAGTGAGTTGGAGGATGATATCTTCTAAAGGGGTGTTCGTCCGAAGAACACGGTGGACTTTTGCGAGCAAACCGATATTGATATCCGGTATACTTTGTGCCTTTTGCAAAAGATGTTGAGCTTCAGACAGCATGTGCGAAATTTTATCCTGTTCATTAGTAATTGTCCATTCAGCAATTCTTTTTGATATGGCATCAATATAAAAAACAATAAATTCTTCTATCTGTTTTCTTCCCTCCGCATCAGCTCTTGGAATTAACGCTGACTCAACTGCTTCGATATTTCCTATTATGTAGTCAAGTATCACCGGATTGGGTATTTTATGTTCGATAAGGACTTCGCCCTTAGCAAACCTGTTTGAAGTTGCCAAAGGATTTTTCACTTTAACAAGAAAAAACACATCCCGTTTCAGAGGAGACGAATGAAGTGTTTCATAATTACCCTGTCCTTTAAACAACCGAATGTCGGCTTGATTCCATGCTTGAATAAATTCTGCTGTAGCGTAGCGTAAATCAGTACCGGTCACATTAGAACCGCTGTGGATAATAGAAAATCGATCGGGAACTAACAGAGAAACACCGTTCGAATCGGTCATATATGCTTGTACATCCGGCCGGTTGAAAAACTGTTGAGCATCAGAAAAACTGACATCGTTTACAGTGTGTTTCCATCTGCTGACTAATGAAATAGTATGCCCAAGCAATAATAATCGTTTCAGAAGCGGCAAATCGGTTGCAATCTCTCCGGCATTATCAATTGAGTACAATATTTTCTGCTGAGGCTTTTCTGCTAGCCGTTCCGCTAGTTGGTTGAAATGGTCTATACCGAAAACTTGTCCCGGCTGAAGTATATCGGTGATTGCATCGGAAAACGAAAATCCTTTTTCGGTTAATTCTTTGTCGACGCTCAAATCTGCAAAATCAAGGGCATTGCCAGCAATAGCAACCAATACCGCAGAACGCAGTTGTTGAGTCGATTCATCGTGCTGAGCAGAAGCTATAATCTGTTCCATAACCGGCAGGTTCTCAACTCCTAAATCATTATAGGTACTTTTTAAGGCTTTATAAGGGTCATCATCTCCGGTAATTATACGGATTATATCGTATATTAAATCTTCGAGTTTATGCGGGCTTAACGCATCGACAAAAGAACGGTAATTTTCATGAGTAAGTAACATTTTAATTGCCTGATTAGCTTTTTCTTTGTGCAGATCGGAAGCATTAGTTAATTTTATGATTGTTTCGCCGACTTGAACGTGATGTGTATTGCGTGAGCCGTCAGGAAGCAGTTCGGCTTCACCAATAAAACCGTACACTTCTCCAGGATGATAGTAGGTATTGTTATACACCAATGCATCAGGAGCGCCAAGTTGCATAGCCGGTTGGAAATGGGAAACCATAACATCAAGAAATGCAGAAATATCCATTGTTCCGTTTACAACATTATTCTGAAGTTCGGCACGAAGAACGGCATTATCACTTGGATAGTTAAACGGCGGTAAAATAGTTACATCAGTAATAGCATCGTTTAAATAATGCCCGACTATAGAACGTAATTCCGTAAATAAAACGGTTTCCGCTTTTTCGTCAAGGCGAAAGAGGGGCGACGGCTGGTTAACGACATATCCAAGCCATTTCATGCTCGCATGAACTTTGCCTGAATCAAATTCATCGCCTTGCTGTCCTTTGAAAAAGTATTCGCCTAACTCATGCACTATGGCTTCAGTAAGCATATTGACAGCACGCTGAGTTTGTCCTCTATTTATATAAAACTGTATTCTGTCAATCAATCCTTTTGAGAAATACACATCACTATCAATGACCGTCGCGAATTGGAATTGGGACATCGAATCAATATATAATGCTGGATTGCCGTCCGCTGGCGCAACGCTATAAAATGTAAACGGTATATACTTTGCCCGCCCAGCTCTTGAATTAGGATCAAGGACACCGTTTTCGATATGTGAGTAAATCATATTCAGGAAATCGCTAATACGCTGCCACTGGCGGCGCTCACCCATATTTGTTTGACGCTGGCTCAGTATAAGGGCAAGGTCTGCGCGATACCGCAAATGCTGTTTTACGCCGTTGATTAAGAGATCGTTATCCGATAATACGCTTAGTTCGGCCGTTGCTATGATTTCTCTTATTCGCTCAGGGTCTTCGACAGTATGTCCATCGCCTAGTCCTATGTTGCCGGGCGGCAAATCACCTTTTGCGCGGAGATCACGTTCAAAGCGGTTTAGAGCATCGGGATAATTCTTGCGGTACTGAACGATGAAATCTTTGACTTTGGCATAATTCGACTCAATTTCCATGAATAAATCATTCATATCATGCAAAAGGTTACGCACATTTGTATCTGGGTGCGAAATGAGAAAAAGAGATGAAATGCTTCGTAGTTTTTCCGGTGTTAAAAACGTAGCGCCGAAATTCACTGCCTTACCGTAATCATTTAGTTCTCGGTAAGGACGCAAAGTGTCAATAGCCGCAAAAGCACCTGCAACTATTCGTTCTGCCGGTGTAGCGTCTTCGGGAAGTTCTCTATAATTTGGCCCTTTAACACGGGGGAACGAAGGTTTTAGTAATGAAAGCAAAGTAAAAAACTGTTCCACATCACGGCGTAACGCATATAAATTTTCTTCAACATTTCTTATAAAATCTTCTTCAATTGCCTGAGATAGATTATCTATATTCATTGCATTTAATTCAGCTCTCCGATTAATTACCGCTTCGCTAATTTCTTCGTAACCCTCGTGTTTCTCATCAACATGATGCGTTCTTGTCCGTAACTCTTCAACATAATCGCGCATATGAGAAATACGAATAACTCGAGTGACATTTAATATTTCAAGCAGTTCCGGATCAGCTTGCAGTTCAGTCAGCAAATCGTTTAACGGTTTAATATTATTGCTCATATTTGAAATTAGTTCTTTCATATTACTGTATCGGGCACGCTGATCCCCCGTGAGAGTTTGTTTTTGTAAATCAATTTTGTATTTCAGCAGTGCAAACAACGTATCAAGCGTTTGAAATTGTTGAAGCCACTTTTCTAAGAGTTGTGGAGTTATTTCGCGCCGAAAATTTTCTTCCGATTGTGAAATACTCTCAGCAGTTGCTACCATAAGATCATAAAAGGTAGGGTACCCTGCATTTCGAATGATTTCGAGAACTTCTTCGTCACTCACCACATCTTCAACAATGGGACCGAAAACATAGAGTTGTTTAACTTGTTGAAGCAGTAAAGCAGGGAGTCCAATCAGTGTATCAGTAAACGTGTTGCGGATTGTCTGTGCCCTTGATGCTTTTAAGATTTTACCATTGATAAGCGTAATTTTACTTTTCCGCGATAATTCCGGCGGAATGTTCAGCATTGTTTCCATATCGGTGAAATACCGGCTATACAATTCGCTTTTTACCACCGCAGATATTTTTGAATACAACAAGCCGCCGGTAGTATCGGGTTCAATACTGATATGGTTTTGTGCAATTTTTTTCATTTCATCGTGAACGGCCGCGACGCGAAAAGCATCGCTTTCTTTTTGATAGATCATCCATTCTGAAAATTGAATAAATAATGCTTCTGCCGCTAAAGAATCTGCTATTTCAGCAAATTTTTCTGCAGTTACCGTATCGCCTTCGTTTAAAGCGCGCTTTTCAACTTGCATATTTTCTTCGATGAGATCAATAAGCCCTGTTGAAAAATATATACCGCGTTGAATGTTTTTTTCTGAAGCTTCTATGTAAGTGGCAAACTGGTATCGAGTAATATCATCGATAAAGATACCTCGCGAATTATCGACCGGTTTAATGGAAAACAAGGGGACGTCTCCGGACTGAATCAGTTCGATTGTTTGACGCATCACGGAAAGATCACTATTCATCTGATTACGCTTGATAGTATCTTGCTCACTCGCAATCAACCGCTCAAGAATATGGGCTTTTTTCACAAGATAGTCAACCCCTCGTTGGATAAAAAGGCGTTTTTCACGATTGATTCGTTTCACTGCTCCCGGTGACCCTTTAAGAGAAGCTTTGCGAATAATCTCTTTTACCCGTAATAAATCATGAGGGCTGTGATGCCCATCGCCAACGCCAATATTTTTTAAATCCTCCATTTTCCGTAACCGGCTATCGGTTTGCAGCGTACGGACAACCATACTGAGTTTTTCAGGGGAATATATGAGTCTTTCATCATACGTCAGTTCAAATCCCGGCGTCCGTGATGCCCGTAACTGTATATCGATAAGGTTATACGTATAGAACTCTACGCCTCGGTTAAAGAAAAACTCTTTGTCTTCCTGAGTAGGCTGTATAACATCCAACTGATGATTTCGAATGTAGTCTTGTACATTTTCCGGTGCTTGAGAAGGGTCATTCACAACGATGGCATCGAACATATCTTCAAACCGTAAATTCGGATTGCCCGTTGCGGCTTGAGCAGTACGTTCGATAGTCAACATCATTTCCCGTACCAACATACCGGAATCTTCTGCGGCATAACGAGGGTTTAGAATGATAACTCGCTTTGCTGATTCTATTACAGCTACTCTGCCGTCAGGATACTTTATTTCCTGTTTTTTCCCGCGCGCCACCAACCCTTCGACTACCTCTTTAACCGTGAAATTAGCAAGCAGGCTGGTATACAAACTTCCAGGCCCGAACAAAATGAGGTCTAAAGAGGGATAATTAAGCGCATCGACGGCATTTGGCGCAATCACAGGTTTTGAATCCGGTTGGTCAGGGTGCTGGACAACACTTAAATAGTCGATTCGCGATCCCAACCCTGTGATAATCTTTGCGCCTTCTCCGATAAAATCTTCACCATAGATTGTCATTCCGTCTTCAGAAATTCTGTTCATCCGCAATCCGGTGTCTTCTCCTAACCCTTCTTTCATTCTTTGTATTTCCTGCTGATTTAACGCTCCCTGTCCTTGAGGTACATTTTGTTTTAAATAAGCAACAAGCGTTCCTCTATCTTTTGATACCGGCACAACAATTCCTCGATCGACATTAAATAATTTATGTTCTAACAAGATGGCTATTTCTGCTTTTTGAGCGTCAAAGAACCGAGTATCAAAATCATATGCCCCTACAAAATAATAAAGTGCTTCATCAATCAGATTTTTCAAACTTGCTTTTTTAAGATTTACTTTTCTGCCTTCCGGCAAATACCTATTAACTTCTGCTAAAAATTCATCAACTAATTTAATGGTGTCAATAAAATCGATGAGTAGTTCCGGGGTATTGCGTAATTCGGGGTATTTATTGAGTGTGGGCATAATGAGGTCATTGATAACGGGCGTAAGAGTATCCCCTTCATAATCGGCAGGCAGGCGTTTTGCAAGCAAATCCTGCATTCCATCCGATAAGTATGCTGTTATAAGGTTGGTTGTATCACCCTTTGAAGGCACATATCCAACCAACGGCCCAAGTATATTTTGCCAAATATATGATTGCCCTCCTGCATCAAATGTAGTTACAATATTTGCCATATTGCCGCCCATTGTTTCTTTAACCGTATTGATCAAGCTGTTCCCGCCGGTTCCGCCAGAAATAGTGAGTACCGAAGGACGGGTTTGACGCAATAAACTACTTGCTTCATTGATAGTAGGAAGCCTACTTTTCCATTTTGCAAATTTTCCGCCAAGCAACTCATCAAGCGGAATATCCTGTTCGAATGAGACACGTGTAAAATCATCAAATGCTCTAATGGTATCGCCATCGTAAGCGATATCAATATATCTTCGTACGGTATCACGCTTCATCATGTTGCGGATACTTCTCAGGTACAATACCATTTGCACTAGTTTACTTGTAGAAATATCATTCGGCCTTTCAGCGAGGCTGGGATGATCGGATTCATAATCTTTTGCCTGAGAAAGCGCTTGTTGTAGAAGTTCTATTGTCCGGTCATACCCAAACGTGGATAACACCGCCGAACTTAATAAACGAATTTGGTCTTTGCGTACTAACCCCATACCGATATTTACCGAAAATAATAAGTCTAAAAAAGACTCTTCACTTGGCGGCTGCATTCCGATGGCACGAAGTTTCGGCATTTGAGATTTATCACTTGGAAACACGACTGCCTCAAGGCTTACCGGTGTTGAGATTCGAGCACGTTCTATGACGCCTTCTCTGTCGAAACCATCGGGAATAGGAAACAATTTCAAATTCCAATATTTCATCCAAATCTTTACCGATTCATATTTTCTCACCAATTTTTGCCCCTCGGTGTATTCTTCACTATGAGTCAGAATATGGTCTCCCAATACACCCTCAATATGTTCTGCAAAATAAAAGCCGCTTTGCTGTGTTTGCCCGTAATGGTATATCTCCGGAATAATTTCACGAAATTCTTTTCCTGCTCCAAGCATATTCTCTACATTTGCAATAAGCAATTTAGCAGAAAATTTATTTGCCGTAACGCGCAGGCGAATGTTTGTTACACTACCCTGATGGTCATATACCGCAACTTTATAATCAGAAATATGCCCGCCCAAACGTGATCTTGAGACACGGATTCGGTGGGTATTACTGAATAATAAGCCTGCCTTTCGAAACATTTTATTCATTCCATCGACATCGGAAAAAATTTCGTAGACTACATCTTTATCCGATTCTGTTTCAAGGGGTGAAAAATCAGTTTTGGCAAGATATTGCCCTCCTCGCAAGCCTTCCAATAACCTTTCTTGCGCAGAGCCGACAGGAATCGGTTGATCTTCACGATATGTTTTCTGAATAAGGCGCGACAAAATTCGCGGATCAATGCTGTTCAAATCAATATTTGTGGGGCTATAATTGATGTGATGTAAATAAATATGATAAATCAGATCGGCGGTCTCGTCATCAAGAGTAATTCCGCTGATAGCGTTCGTGCCATCCAACACATCTTTTAACCCTGCATACCGAGGAATTTTTCCTCGAAGAATATCAACTACTTTCTCGCTGAGGATTTTCTGGGTTCTCGTCATCCCCTTTGAAGCGGCATAGGTATAAGCATCAAGAATATGCAAAAATTCATGATATTGGTCTCTAATGCGATTAACCCCTCTACGGTGCTCAAAAATGGTTTCAAAAATAAAATTTAACGTTTCATCTTCGGATTGAAAAGAACCGTTTAACTCGGTAATTGTGAAGCCGTGGCGCTTTTGTATACGGTTTAAATATTCAATAGCGTAGTCTAATGTTTCCGGATCAGAATAATTGAGTTTAACTGTTTCTCCAATAGTTTCATTCTCGCCGCCAATACGCTGAAACCAAACACGCTGAATGTTCTGAATTTTCTGTCCGAGATTGATCCGTACCGCTGTCTGAGGTTCGAATTGGAACGTAGTTTCACCAAGCAAAGAACGATACAGCGATTCGACATTTTGATATTGCAACGGACGTTCTCCTCTATTGATAACGAGAACGATTGCATCATCAGACAATCTGAAGAAATGCGCAAAGTAATTTACACCTTCATGCCCACCCAATGGATACTGCCCAAGCCCATTTTGGAGGCTGAGCAATGAAAAAACCTTTTTTAAAACATCAAGCGGTATAGAATCGTCGGCAAACAAAAACTCTACTTTCCCATCACCGATTTCAGGAATACTCGATGGGGGGGCTATAAACTCAATAAGGTCTCCTTCAGAGCTTCCATAAAGCTGTTCTGCCATTTGAGCCGCATATAAAGAGTGTTCATTGACTTTCCAAATACCATCTCTTTCAGCAATCAAATCGAAATACTTTGATTTTTCTATAAATGTTCGCAATGCTTCGCGAACCGCATCTTTTTCTTCGTTGATTCCTTTTGAAACAAGCACCTTGTACACTTGGTCTGTTATTTCAGGGAAATCACTGAATTTTCTATTATGCACGATATTCAGTGCATAAAGTTCGAGTATATGTGAAGATAACGGATTAACCAACAGCGACCGAACAATATCGCCGGGTTTTAATTCCGATATCAATACTTTATAGTTAGTCCTATTAAGAAGGTTCGTATATGCAACGGGTGATAAGGCAACAACTTCCCCCCCTAACAAAGGCAACTGTGAAATAATGCTTGTCACCTGAAGCGATTCCGAAGCAATTACCGACAAATCCACGTCGGCAGGATCAGCAAATAAACTATAAATTACCTCTTTCCCTCTGACATTCAACCGGACATACACTTGGTTCTGAATGCGGGATAATTCAATAACCTGTACGTCATATCCTAAATTATCAGCAGTACGGTTTAATTGTGTATGCACAGCATTTAATATTTGCTGGTTCAACTCACTCACTGAAGCGGCATCATATCCTGTTAACTGCCACGCTAATGTTGAAATGAGCAGTGATTTGAATACATCCTTAAAAGAAGATACTGCGCTATCTTCAATAATCGGATTTGCATCCAGCCACGAAGCAACCGCCAAAGTGTTCCATTTACCGGCAAAATACTGTTCAATATTGGACATATAGCCCGTCATAATTGAAGTATAGTGGTTTTCGTGTTGCTCTTTTGTCAGATTTACGCCAAGGAGAAAGTAATTTATCCCTTGCTCTTTTAATAAACGCGCAACGCCGGATGCATGATACCCGCCAGCGACGATCACCGCATTTTTGGCTTTATTGTCCTGCATTCTTGCAAGTAAATTAGTCACCATTGCATTATCACGTTTATGTGCTGTCTCATAAAACTTTGCAACTTTTTGGAAGAATTTGTCTAACCGTGCGCGTTGTTCCTCGTCGGAATTCAGTTTAACTGCATAACGGCTAAGAAATTCCAATGTCAGTTGATCAGAATAGAACAATTTCTGTTCAATGAGTTCGTTCCATTCCTCAGCAGTAAGCTGAAGCAGAAACGCTTTCTCAAGCATTTCTGATTGCAAAGCGATATCTCTTATCTTTTTCTGGTCATCAGATGTCATAAGCGAATTGAACAATTCACTGGTCAATACATGTATCTCAGGGAAAACATCGGCATGGCGAATCGACTGATGTAAAATTAAATAATCATAATACACAATCAAACTGAGAGGTTTTGATACTCGATCTTTCTCTTCCGCTAAATCAAAGAGATAGTTTATGTAATCAAGATAAGATATTTTATTAAGGCGAAAACGCAAATTTGACTGAAGAAACGCCTCCATTTCTTCTTTTCCCATTACTTCGCTTAATTGTCTGATTATAACTGCCCGCTCTTTTTCTACTTGCAGCAAATCCAGTGACTTTTCAATAGCAAACATTTTCTCGCATTTGATAAGCTGTTCAAATCTTTCGCCGAATATCCTGCGATTTCCCATGGAAATCAACTGAACTAAATAATCAAACAACGCAATCTGATTTTCGGAAAGAAGCTTCTAGCTTCTCGAGTTGAAGTTGTGCAGGGTTATAAACCGCTTGTTTTATTCTCATCAGGTCTTTGCGAAATTGACTAAAAATCCTGCTCGGGGTTTCGGAAAAACGTCTTGAAATAACTATAATTTTGTTGGTACAACTCCGGCGTCTCAACCCCGGCAACCAATACTGGGTTAGGTTGATTGACAGCATAGTATTCAACGCCATTTATCCTTCCGTTTTTAGAAATAATTAGATACAATCTGCTTTGCATCATCATAGGGGAACGACCGCAAATCTACCGGATCAATTACACCTGCCGCACCTTCCATGGTTATCAAATCTATGTGCTGGGTGGAAACCAGATAATTCAGGAGGTTATATATATTGATTTGTGCTTCTTCGTTACAGTGGGCATCCTGTATAAAATAGACATTATATTCAGAATCGGATTCAAATGATTCCTTAACAATACCATATTTTTCAGGGACTTTAAATTCTACTGCTTTGAGAGGACGACTAATAAAAACAAACGGCGCACAAACCAAAAGAAGAAAAGTTTTGTATCGAAACATTCGGAAGTACCTCAAAGAAAGTGATAATTTTTGAGTATCTTTTATTATTCCTTCGTATATAAATGATACACTATTTGATCGTTTCAGTCAATCGACAGCTCATGCAATTCATATATAAAACAAACGACATTTTCATAGTTTAAAAGAGATTCCGTGCCATACTAACAAAACCATTATTATTATACTAAACAAAAGATCAGGATTTTACTTACGAATATCTTATGAAATGCACTGCCAGCACTTTTAAAAACTCATTCCCTATTTGCTGATTGCCGGAGGAGCGCTGTTGGCATACGGACTTTCTCTGTATAACGATTTTACGTTCGACGACCATTATTCCATACTTGAAAATCCTTCTTTAAAGAACCCTGTTTTATTGAAATATTTATTTACTCCCCGCTATTTTGAGATTTCCCATGAAGCAAGCTACCGCCCTTTAATCACTCTGCTTAATTTTATCGAATTCTCTATCTTTGAACAGAACCCTATCGGATACCATGTAATTAACCTGATATTGCATATTTTGTGCTCGATAATGACCATGGCTTTGACCGCCAAACTTGCTTCCCGGCATATTGCGCTCTTCACGGGATTACTTCATGCGGTGCATCCCGCTTTATCAGAAACCGTTGTATCTGTTTCTTTTGCAGAAGATATGCTTTGTTGTTTTTTTCTTCTTGGAACATTGATTTCGATTTTGAAGGTTCTTTCCTCATCTGATACTTTGCAGAATTTAGGATGGAACGGTTTAGCATGTATAATGTTTCTCTGTGCTTTATTATCAAAAGAAACAGCATTATTTTTACCCCTTTTTATTCTTCCGATACTTTTTTCACTCCGATCCGTCCTAAAACTTCTGTTTTATATTGCATTGCGGTCGAATTGATTGTTTTGACACTCATATTTACCCTGATACGTTTCACCGTTCTTGCTAACCTCTCTGCCTCTGACCTCAACAAGTTCAATTCATTTTCCCAGTGGTTTGGTCTTTTTACATATTTTCCTGATTATATTAAAACGTACTTTTTACCAGTATATTTATCGATTATTCATCCTTTAAAAGAAACTTTTCCCCATTCTTTTTCGGCTCTTCTTTTCTGTATCGTCATAAGCATTTCACTTTGTATGCTATGCTTATATACTATGAGAAAAAAATATATATATTCTTTGGGATTAGGCTGGTTTATGTTAGGGTTACTGCCGGTCTCTGGAATTATTCCGTTGAAATTTCCCTTTGCAGAACGGTATATCTACATACCATCACTCGGATTATCTTTTATATGCGCCGGATATTTCGCCTATGTTTTTTGTATCTACCGGAACGTTCCTGAAAAAACTCATCGCATACCACGCATAGGATGCCTTGCACTCTTTTCGTTATTGATAGTACTCTCAATAGACAGGACTGCGGATTGGAAAACTGATTTTTCATTATGGAAAGCAACATATAAAACAACGCCCAACAGCCCAGTAGTGCTGTATTCTTTAGGGAAAATATTTCAAGACACCAATCGGTTGAACAAAGCAGAAAAAGCATACAGGCGAGCTATTGCCCTCAATGAAGCATATCTTGCCCCATATATGAACCTCGCGGTAATCTATATCGATGAAAAACGTTTTGGCAATGCACTGTCAGTCAATGCAGAAATTCTAAAGCGCGACCCCTATTGTGCCATAGCGCATTTCAACAACGCTATTATCTATAAAGAGCTGAATAAAAAAGAGATGGAATTGTCCTCGTACACAAAAGCCATTGAAAGCGACCCTCACTTTACGCCGGCATACAGTGCCTTGGCATCATACTATATGAAGCAGAACGATTCGGCAAAAGCACTGGAAACGCTCTCCAGCGGAATAAATAAAAATCACTCTTGGATAGAAGGTTATAAACAATTCTATTCCTACGCCGTAAAAAGCGGTAACCGCTCAGCTTTTGAGGCTGTTATAAAACAAGGAATCCAAAGCAACCCTTCCTCAAAAGAACTGCGGTTACTCTATTTGAAGTTTAACGCAGAAAACTAGGTTGTAGCATTCTTCACTTGTTCGGCAATATAACCGACCATATTATCAAGAGAAATACGTTCCTGCCTCATAGAATCTCTGAACCGCACCGTCCCTGCGTTATCTTCAAGACTTTCGAAATCGATGGTAATACAAAAAGGAGTGCCGATTTCATCTTGGCGGCGATAGCGCTTTCCAATACTTCCAATCTCATCATAAAAAGTAGTGGTATGTTCACGAAGGCTTTTTTCAACTTTCTGTGCAAGGTCTTGGAGAGCAGGTTTTTTCGACAACGGAAATATTGCCGCTTTAATAGGCGCCACCTGAGGAGTAAACCGCAAAACAACCCTTTTTTCGCCTTGAACTTCTTCTTCGGCATACGCATCTGCTAAAAGAGTCAACAGGATACGGTCAACACCTGCGGATGTTTCAATAACCCACGGAATAAACTCTTTCTGAGACAGTTCATCGCGATAAACCAGTTTCTTTCCGCTAAATTCCTGATGCTGGCGCAAATCAAAATCGCTTCTATTTGCAATCCCTTCAAGTTCTTGCCAACCGAAGGGAAATTCGTATTCGATATCGACACATGATTTGGCGTAATGAGCAAGTTCGTCTTTTTCATGCGGCCTGACACGAAGGCGTTTGGGTTTTATGCCCATAGCATGGTACCATGCTATACGACGGCTTACCCAATATTCATTCCATTCTTCGTCTGTGCCTTCTTCGACAAAAAACTCTAATTCCATCTGTTCAAATTCTCGCGACCGGAAAATAAAATTGCGCGGAGTTACTTCATTACGGAAACTTTTCCCCATCTGAGCAATGCCAAAGGGGATTCTTTGACGAGATACGTTCTGCACAGTCAAGAACTGAGCAAAAATTGCCTGAGCCGTTTCAGGACGCAAATATGCAACGGATGCATCATCTTCCACTGCACCGACATATGTTTTAAACATCAGGTTAAAATCGCGGGGATCGGTGAGTTCGCCTCCACACTCCGGACAACAATCGTCATCCAAATGGTCTGCCCTGAACCGCCGTTTACATTTTTTACAGTCAACCATAGGGTCTTTGAAATTCGCCACATGCCCCGACGCTTCCCAAATACGCGGATTCATGATGATGCTTCCATCCATACCCACCACATTATCATGCATCTGAACGACATCTTTCCACCATAAATCTTTGATATTGCGTTTCATTTCAACACCTATCGGGCCATAATCCCAACAACCGCTCATGCCACCGTAAATTTCACTGCTTTGAAAAATGAAACCGCGTCGTTTGCAGAGTGAAACCAATGTTTCCATATCCATACTCAGAAAACCTTTCACCTTTGAAGTTAGCCGCACGCAATACTCATATCTTTAAACATGAGATACGGCACAGAATGTATGCCTGAAACATCAATTTCTTCTGTTTCTCGCGAACATTCTACCAGCCGTTCAGCAAGCATAGTATACACATTTGCGGCAATAAGCGCATCTTTTATTCGCCCTGATATTTTGCCGTTCTTTATATGATACCCCGAAGAAATATTTACCGAAAAATCACCATTCAGGAGATTTCCTGTATGCAATCCGAGTACCTGATCGATCAATACGCCGTTTTTGATGCCTGCTATCAAATCGGCATACCCTGTGTTTCCGGAAGCAACACGCCAATTTGTCGGCGCAGGAGCCGGCAATGACGCATAATCCTTCGCCGGATAGAAAAAACCTTTCGACCGGATAGCATTTCCCGAAGGATGCATATTCAAACGGGCGGCGCTTTCCAAATCGGTTAAAATGGATTCCAAAACGCCTTTTCTTATAAGAACTTTATTTTGCGAAGGGACGCCCTCATCATCACACAGAGCAGAAAAAGGGCTTTCAATGCGCGTTGGGTCATCGCTGATTGATATTTTTTCATCGCAAATAGATTGTCCGATTTTGCCTCTTAAAGGCGACGTTCCCCGATAGAATGTATGCCCGTTGAGCGCGTTTTGAATAATAAACAAAATAGACAGCGCGGCACGGGGTGTAAAAATGACCGGATACTTTCCCGTAGGCAAAACCGTTTCTGTACGTGCTAACGATAATTTATGAGTGATACGCTGAATGACGCGCTCAAAATCGGATTCAAGAAAACTTGTCCTCGAAAGGGAGTCGCCGAGATAAAAAAAAGAAGTACCTTCAATAATTTCAATACCCACAAAAAAATTGAACACCGACCGGAGGTAATTGATCTCCAACCCATTACTGTTACGGATGCTCACATCCTCAACAGTTTTGCAAACCGCCGCATCGATAAGGGCATCGGAACACGCTGTTTTTATCGGTTCGAAACTTCTTTCCGCTATTTGCATGAGATGTTCTACACTCATGTTTTTTATTGAATTGTCATAGACCGATACCGAACTGCAGTGTGCCGGGACAGCAAACTCAGCGCAGTATTCCGCCCCGTTTTCCGCAAGTTCTAGCGCTTTTGGAAGCGTCTCATCAAGAGTATTTCCTGTATCGCCGGACTGAACAAAAAAACCGATGCGGTTATCTTTTTTTACCCGTGTTGCGGAAGCGCTCACTTGACGGCGGTCAACGGAATCTACCTGTGCATTTTTAAACCCCACAATCGTGGATTCTGATAAAAAAGTATAGCACTCCCATGGGAAACGATTCATGCTATTCACCGCCAACTGTTGCGTTTTTAATTCGAATATGAGGTGATTCATGGCTTACCGGCAATGGGAACTGCTCGCCTTTGCCGCATCCGCCGCCGGTATCATGTATCTGCTGGTCATCGCACACTGCATCGATATTGGCAAGCGTAGTAAATACGTTGCCGGTTAATGTCACATCGCGAACAAGTTCGGCAATCTGCCCATTGCGAATCATATATCCTTTCGATGCAGTAAACGTGAACATTTCACCGTTTGTTTGCCCGCCTTTGCTTCCAACAGCATAAAGGCCGTAATCGATATCTTTGATGACATCATCGAATGTATCATTTCCTGATTGAATTACTGTATCTCTCATACGACAAATGGGTGGAAATTGGTACGACATCGCCCGAGCATTGCCAGTAGGTTTTTCACCCAACCGAGCGGCTGTTTCGCGCGTATGAAGCCTGCCGCATAATTTACCTTTTTTAATGAGGTACTGCTTAGTCGCCTGCACTCCTTCGTCATCAACGGGAAGATATCCCCTCGCACCCTTTACCAGCCCTGAATCATATACGTTTAATTTTTCGGAACCGAATGTGCGCCCAAACTGCATAATTTCCTGCAATTTTTTATTTTCGATTAGAGAATCAGATTCACTAAGGTGTCCAAAAGCCTCATGAACAAAAACTCCGCCCATAACCGGATCGCAAATCACCGGATACGTTCCGGCACGCATTTTGGGTGCATTCAATAAATCCACTACGGTTTGGCATGTATCATCTATTTGTTTTTCGAGATTGAGAAATTGCCGATAATCATTTGAACCGCCAAACCCTGCCGCATACTGCTGAGTAACAGAACCACTTGTACCGATAGGAATCACTGCTCCACCGATATCAGCCTGAACAACTCGCGCAAATACACCATCAGACGTTATCAAAACACGGACAGCCGTATGGTCAAAGTATGTTGAACGGGACGATGTTATGGAATTATGGAATGCAAGGGCACGATTGTTGTAATTCTCGAGTTGTGCACATTTCTCACGAAGAGAGATGCTTCTCGGATCATGTAAGATACCATCTGCCAATTCATAACACGCCGGTTCAAGAGACGGAATAGGGACATATGAATCTTTTCGATGCGATGCGATAATGACTGCCTGCCGATACGCGTCATCAACAAATTCTTCCAGCCGCCCTAAATCATTGAACGAAACGAACCCCCATCCTCCGCGGAAATAAACTCGCACATTTGCGCCAACTTCCTTTTTTTCAGTAAGCGCATTGAGTTTTTTACCTTGAAACTGAATATATGTACGGTATGAAGACTCAAACCGAATTTCAATTACGTCACAACGCTTTTTGTAGTCTTCCACCAACGCCTGGGCAGAACTTAAGAATTTCTTTTCAGCATCCATCAATAAAAACTATTCTCCGCAGAGCAACGCAGTGATTGATACCGTACTAACGATATCATCCACACTGCATCCGCGCGATAAATCATTCACCGGCTTTGCTAAACCCTGTACAACCGGCCCGATGGCTTCCGCACCGGCAAACCGCTGAACGGCTTTGTAGCAAATATTGCCCGAATTAAGGTCAGGAAATACGAGTACATTTGCTTTGCCTTCAAGCGGAGACCCGGGGGCTTTTTTCTGTGCTACGCCGGGAATAATTGCCGCATCGCATTGGACTTCGCCGTCTACAATAATTGAAGGATAATTTTTCTTAACCAATTCGGTTGCGGCACGGACTTTATCAATTAAAGGATGTTCAGCGCTTCCCTTAGTAGAAAATGATAACATTGCAACACGCGGTTCAACGCCAAGAAGTTTTTTACAGCTTATCGCCGAACATACGGCAATTTCTGCCAGTTGTTCTGCATCAGGATCGGGAACAACAGCACAATCGGCAAAAATGATTGAACCGTTAACGCCGAACTTTTTGTCCGGTACCACCATAAGAAAATAGCTGGATACGGTTTTTATTCCCGGAGCTGTTTTTATGATCTGCATCGCAGGGCGTAAAGTATCGGCAGTGGTTGCCATGGAACCGGCAACATATGCATCGGCAATTCCTTCTTTTACCAACATTGCGGCAAAATACATGGGAATCTGCATGTCTTGCCCTGCTTGTTCCGGTGTTACCCCTTTATGTTTGCGAAGCTCGTAATATTTTTGAGCAAAAGAAGCTTTGTAGCGTTTATCGTTAACCGAAAGAATTTCGGCGCCATCAATTTTGAACCCTAATTCAGTAGCTTTTTTTATTATTTCCGCCGATTCGCCGATTAAAATCACTTTGGCTATCTTTTCAGCACAGAGAATTTGGGCGGCTTCAAGTACGCGCGGATCATGCGGTTCAGGCAAAACAATGGTTTTATATACGCGTTTTGCTTTACTGCGAATTTCATCGATAATGCTCATTATATATCTCCTACTATTCTTTTAGTTTCACGTGCAATAACTAATTCTTCGTTAGTTGGAATACAAAAAATCTTTACCCCTTTTCCAGTGCTCAAATCGGTACAAGGTTTGGACGAAGCATTTTTCTTTGAATCCAATTCAATATTCATGAAGGACAATCCTTCGCAACTCAATTCACGGATTTTTGTCGCATTTTCTCCGATTCCTCCGGTAAACACAAGCGCATCGACGCCGCCAAGCACACCGGCATACGCGGCAATATATTTCTTCAATCGATAGCAAAACACATCAATTGCCAATTGAGCGCGTTCATTACTATCCGCAACATCCAGCAGGTCTTTCATATCGTTTGAAACGCCTGAGATACCCAATAATCCGCTATGCTTATTCAGCATCGCATTTGCTTCGTACAATCCAAGGTCTTCCTGAGCCATAACAAACGTGATGATCGATGGGTCGATATCACCGCTACGAGTGCCCATTACTAATCCTTCAAGCGGAGTCAACCCCATGGAAGTATCCAT